>JBEBIB010000001.1:0-476437 GCA_040080605.1 Burkholderiaceae bacterium | reverse complement strand
CGCTGAGCAAGCGCGAGCGGCCCCGCATTGACCGCTGCCCGGCCTTGTTGCACGGCGGCACCAAGAACAACAGGAAGAGGGGGTCGCTGTGGGAAGCAAATGGGACTGGCAGGTATTCCTGCAAGACACCGGCGGAGGCCGCACCTACCTTGAGTGGCTGATGTCGGCCTGGGGCTGGACACTCTCGGTCGCGGTGATGTCGCTGGTGGTGGCGCTCGTCGTCGGCTCGCTGATGGGTATTCTGCGCACCACGCCCAACAAGTGGCTGGTGGCCATCGGCGAAACGTGGACCGAGATGTTCCGCAACGTGCCGCTGCTGGTCCAGATCTTTCTCTGGTACCACGTGATCCCGTCGATCTTTCTGAGCCTGCGCGCGGTGCCGAGCATCGTGCTCGTGGTGTTCGCGCTCGGCTTCTTCACTTCGGCGCGGGTCTCGGAGCAGGTCAAGGCCGGCATCCAGGCCTTGCCCAAGGGCCAGCGTTACGCAGGCCTGGCAATGGGCCTGACGTTGCCGCAGACCTACCGCTACGTGCTGCTGCCGATGGCGTTCCGCATCGTCATTCCGCCGCTCACCAGCGAGTCGATGAACATCGTCAAGAACTCGTCGGTGGCGTTCGCGGTCAGCATTGCCGAGCTCACGATGTTCGCGATGCAGGCGCAGGAAGAAACCTCGCGCGGCATCGAGATCTACCTCGCCGTCACGGCGCTGTACTTCATATCCGCCTTCGCCATCAACCGCCTCGCGCTGTTCATCGAACAGCGGGTGCAGGTGCCCGGCATGATCGGGGGTGGCAAATGATCGCCGCACTCGACTTCACGTTCCTCAACTGGACTGTCGTTTCCAACTTCATCCTGAAGGGCCTGATCTTCTCGGTGCAGCTCACGCTGATCGCGATGATCGGCGGCATCGCCCTCGGCACGATCCTGGCGCTGATGCGGCTGTCGGGCAAGAAGTGGCTCGTGGCCGTGGCGGCGTTCTACGTGAACACGCTGCGCTCGATCCCGCTGGTGATGGTGATCCTGTGGTTCTTCCTGCTGATTCCGCTTTTGATCGGCCGGCCCATGGGTGCCGAGTTGTCGGCCATCATCACCTTCACGGTGTTCGAGGCGGCCTACTATTCCGAGATCATGCGGGCCGGCATCCAGAGTGTGTCCAAGGGCCAGGTCAACGCCGGCTACGCGGTCGGCATGACGTATGCGCAGTGCATGAAGTTGATCGTGCTGCCGCAGGCCTTCCGAAACATGCTGCCGGTGCTGCTGACGCAGACCATCATCCTGTTCCAGGACACCTCGCTGGTCTACGCGATCGGCGCGTACGACCTGCTCAAGGGCTTCGAGGTGGCGGGCAAGAATTTCAACCGCCCGGTCGAGACCTACCTGGTCGCCGCCGTCGTCTACTTCATCATCTGCTTCAGCCTGTCGATGCTCGTGCGCCGGCTGCAGAAGAAGATCGCCATCATTCGCTGATCAGGGGAACACGCTGTGATCGACATCAAGAACGTTTCCAAGTGGTACGGCAGCTTCCAGGTGCTGACCGACAACACGACCTCCATCCAGAAGGGTGAAGTGGTCGTGGTCTGCGGCCCGTCGGGCTCGGGCAAGTCCACGCTCATCAAGACCGTCAACGCGCTCGAGCCGTTCCAGAAGGGCGACATCGTGGTCGACGGCATTTCCATCGCCGACCCGAAGACCAACCTGCCCAAGCTGCGCGCACGCGTGGGCATGGTGTTCCAGCACTTCGAGCTGTTCCCGCACCTCACGGTGACCGAGAACCTCACGCTGGCGCAGATCAAGGTGCTCAACCGCAACGACGCCGACGCCAAGACCCGCGGCCTGAAGATGCTCGACCGCGTCGGCCTGATGGCGCACAAGGACAAGTTTCCTGGTCAACTTTCCGGCGGTCAGCAGCAGCGCGTGGCGATCGCCCGCGCGCTCAGCATGGACCCGATCGTCATGTTGTTCGACGAGCCCACCTCGGCGCTCGACCCCGAGATGGTCGGCGAGGTGCTCGACGTGATGGTTCAGCTCGCCAACGAAGGCATGACCATGATGTGCGTGACGCACGAAATGGGCTTCGCCAAGAAGGTCAGCCACCGCGTGATCTTCATGGACGCCGGAAGGATCGTCGAAGACTGCAAGCGCGACGATTTCTTCGGCAACCCCGACGCGCGCTCGCCGCGCGCGAAAGAGTTCCTCTCGAAGATCCTGGCGCACTGAACACGCGGGCCGGCGCGAGCCGGCGCCGCGTTCACTCGGTCGCGAAAGCGAAGCTCACCATGTGTTCCCGCGGCTCCGGGATCGGCGCGTAGCGCCAGCCCTGCAGCGCCCGCAACACGGCGCGGTTCAGGCGCGAGTCGGTGGTCGAGGCGATGGACAGGTTCGACACCTCGCCGCCGGCGGTCACCGTGAACGCCACCACCACCTTGGCGGTGTTGAGCCGGCTGTCGAGCAACTCGGGCGACAGCACCGGCTCGATGCTTTTGAGCAGAGTCAGCGCAGGAGGCTCTGCCGGGACAGTTTGTGCGGCGAGGGTCACAGGCGCTGCAGCGGGGGCAGGCATGCTCTCAACGGCAGGCCGGGGCACTGGGGCCGGCACAGCCGCCGTCTCCACCGGAGTCGCCTGTGTCGGCAGTGCGGTGGCCACGCTCGCGGCTCCGCCATTGTTGGTCAGGGGCGTGGCGGCCTTTTCGGCCTCAGGCGCGGCGGCGGAAGTGGTCTTGAGCGGCGGCTTTTTCGCTGCCGCCTTGGTGCCGGCGTCGTCCTTGGGGGCCGCCGGTTTGGACTTCACCGTGTTGCTGTCGATGATGACCTTGTAGGGCGAGCGCGCCTGGCGCTTGACCCATTCCGGGATCTTGCTTTCGTCGACTTCGGGCTGCGGGGTGGCGGCCTGAGCCCAGGCGGCGCAACTCCAAAGCGCGCCGAGACCGCACAGACACCACCGAAAAACAGGAAGCATGTTTCGCTCCACGATTGCCAAGGCCCGTGTGCTCGCGCGCGGCACTTGGGTGCATGTCGCGGCGACTCGCCGGCAGCGGCCGACGAACGGAACGGGCGAGTCTAATGCGAGCGCGCCACGGGGAGGCCAAGGCAGGCGTGACGCTGTTAACGGCCGCGCCTGCAAGCCCTTTCGCGCGCGACAATGCGGGCCATGAACCCGATCGAAACGCTCACTTTCACACGCCCTGACGACTGGCACCTGCACCTGCGCGACGGCGCCGCGCTGGCCGCGGTCGTGCCGCACACGGCCCGCCAGTTCGCGCGTGCCATCGTCATGCCGAACCTGAGGCCACCGGTCACGACCGCTGCGCAGGCGGTCGCCTACCGCGAGCGCATCCAGGCCGCCGTGCCTGCCGGCCTGGCCTTCGAGCCGCTGATGACGCTGTACCTCACCGACGTGCTCGCGCCCGAAGAGATCGTGCGCGCCAAGGCCGCCGGCGTGGTCGCGCTCAAGCTCTACCCCGCGGGCGCCACGACCAACAGCGATGCCGGCGTGACCGAGCTGCGCAAAACCTATCCGACGCTCGAAGCGATGCAGCGCGCTGGCCTGCCGCTGCTGGTGCACGGCGAAGTGACCGACCCGGCCATCGACCTGTTCGACCGCGAGAAGGTCTTCATCGACACCCAGCTGATCCCGCTGCGCCGCGACTTCCCCGAGCTGAAGATCGTGTTCGAGCACATCACCACCCGCGAGGCGGCGCAGTACGTGAACGAAGCCGGCGGCTTCACCGGCGCCACGATCACCGCCCACCACCTGCTCTACAACCGCAACGCGATCTTCCTCGGCCCTGGCGGCGGGGCTGCGCTGCGCCCGCACTACTACTGCCTGCCGGTGCTCAAGCGCGAAGAACACCGGCGCGCGCTGGTCGACGCCGCCACCTCGGGCAGCCCGAAGTATTTTCTCGGCACCGACAGCGCGCCGCACCCCGCGCAGCTGAAGGAGCACGCGAGCGGCTGCGCCGGCTGCTACACGGCGCTCAGCGCGATCGAGCTGTACGCCGAGGCGTTCGAGGCTGCCGGTGCGCTCGACCGGCTCGAAGGCTTTGCCAGTTTCCACGGCGCCGCCTTCTACGGCCTGCCGCGCAACACCGGCCAGGTCACGCTGCGGCGCGAGCCTTGGCTTGTGCCCGAAGCGCTGCCGTTCGGCGACGCCCAACTCAAACCGCTGCGTGGCGGTGAAACGATGACCTGGAGACTGGCATGAACAACACCCCGACCGTGATGCTCTTCATCGACGCCGACAACGTGTCGGCCAGCGTGATCGAGCAGGCCATCGCGCGCGTGCTGGCCGACCACGGCGCGATCCACGTGCGGCGTGCCCACTGCACGGCGGAAGCGGCGGTGAACCACCAGCAGCTCTTCAAGCGCCTGTCGATCCGGCCGATCGTCAACCTCGCGACCGGCAAGAACTCGACCGACATCGCGCTGGCCGTCGATGCGATCGATCTGGTCGCGGCCGAACGCCCGCAGGTCGTCGTGATCGTCTCGTCGGACTCCGACTTTGCGCCGCTCGTGATCCGCTTGCGCGAAAAAGGCTGCCGCGTGCTCGGCATCGGGCAGATGGGCAAGACCGGCGACGAGTCGCGCGGCGTGTACGACGGCTTCGTCGATCTCGAGCACGTGAAGGCGCGCCCCACGGCGCGGAGCGCGCCGGCCAAGGCGGCCGCACCGCGAACCCGTGCCCAGCCGGTCCGGTCGCGCGCCCTGGCGCCGGTGGCGCCACCGCCGGCTGCGCCCAAGGTCGTGGTGCCGGCCGAGGTGCTGAGCATCCTGCAGGCCGTGCCGGCGCTGCAGGGCGGTGCGCCGATGCAGTTGAACGAAGCGGGCGAGGGCCTGCGCCGGCACGGCTTGCTCAAGAGCAAGAGCGCGTCGCCGAGCCGGTTCCTGAAGCGGCTGGCGGCGCACTTCGAACTGGTGCCGGCCGACAAGCCGCGCACCGTTCGTTATTTGGGCCCGACGAACCTGTGACCGGGCGCGCTGCGGCGGAGCGCTTCGAGATCGACTGGTCGCGGCCCTGGCTCGCGCCGTGGCGTGAGCGCGGCGAGGCCATCGCGGCACGGGCCGCGCAGGGCGGCCTGCTGGAGGCGCTGAACGCAGCCAGCGACGCCGGCGTGTGCATCGCGGCGGGCCGCGTGCGCTTCGTCGAGCCGGCCTGTCAGCCGGCCGGCGAAGCCTACGAAGCCTTCGTTGCGCGCACCGCCTGCGTTCCCACCCGAAACAACCTGCACGACTTCTTCAATGCCCTCGTCTGGCTGGCCTTGCCGGCCTGGAAACGCCGGCTCAACGAACTGCAGGCCGCGCAGATCGCCCACGCCGGCGTGGCCGGCAGCCGCGGGGCGGTGCGCGACGCGCTCACGCTCTTCGACGAAAACGCCGCGCTGCTGCAGGCACCACCCGAAATGATCGCCGCTTTGCGCGGCCGCGACTGGCACACGCTGTTCGTGACCCGGCGCGAGGCGTGGGCCGAGGCCCGGATCACGCTGTTCGGGCATGCGCTGCTGGAGAAGCTGACGCAACCGCGCAAGACGATCACCGCCCACGTCTGGGTGCTGCCCGAAGGTGTCGACCTGGCGTCGATGCGGGCCTTGCAGCAACTCACACCCGAGCGGCTGGCCGACAAGCCGTTCCTGCCGCTGCCGGTGCTGGGCGTGCCCTCGTGGTGGCCCGCCAACGAAGACGCGGCGTTCTATGCCGACCCGGCCGTGTTCCGCCGGCCCTGAGATCGTTTGTGCGCCACAAAAGAAAACAGCGACCCGAGGGCCGCTGTTCTGATTCGAAGCGCCGGCCGCCCGAGGGCGACGCGGCCGTCGAAATTACTTCTTCGGGGCAGTGGCGCCTTCGCCAGCCGGGGTCAGCGCGCCTGCTTTGGCAGCGGCCTTGGTGTCGGCCTTGACGTCGGCGCGGGCAGCAGCCGAGCCTGCAGCGGCGGCGGGCTTCGCGCCACCTTCGCCAGCCGGGGTCAGCTTGCCTTCTTTGGCGGCAGCCTTGGTGTCGGCCTTGCGCTCGGCGCGGGTCTTGGTCGACTTGGTGTCAGCGGCGGCCTTCGGAGCGCCTTCGCCAGCCGGGGTCAGCTTGCCTTCTTTGGCGGCAGCCTTGGTTTCGGCCTTGACATCGGCGCGCGCAGCGGGAGCCGAAGCCTGGGCGAACGAAGCCTGGGCGAACATGGCGGCGGCAACAGCGGCCACGACGGTGAGAGCGTTTTTCATCTTCATTGAATATCTCCTGAACAAAACGAGGGGGAAGGGCATTTCACGGGAGCCAACGCACTCGGAGCGACATGCCTTCAACTAGTCGACATGCTGGCGATCTGCCAGAGCCGACCGCATGAGCGCGGCCCACATTAGAACGCGGGATCGGCCGATCGGTTGACGAAAGTGTTTGTTTCAAAGGCTGGCGGGGCCTTGGCACGGCCGATCTGTTGCGCCGACGCCGCACCGCGGGCGGCTCGCGCCCATAATCCGCCCCGTGAAGCAAGCCAGACCGCCGCTGGTGCAAGGCCTGAAAAGGCGCACTGGAGGAAGGTCCGGACTGCACAGGGCGGCGTAGCAGTTAACGGCTGTCCACCGTGAGGTGAGGATCAGAGCAACAGAGACGAGTCCCTTGGGGCCGCGGCCAGGCGCAAGCCGGAGCCACGAGCACCGAGGGGGTGAAACGGGCAATCTCTACGCGCAGCAATACCAAATAGGCACACGTTGGGTGGCGCGGGCAACCGCTTCGCTCACGGCCCCGGCCCGGGGAGATGTGTGCGGGTAGGTAGCACCGAGCCGTGCAGCGATGCACGGCCCAGAGGAATGGCGGTCACGGCCGGCGCTTCGCAAGAGGCGCCGGCTGCACAGAATCCGGCCTATCGGCTCGCTTCACACTTTTCATGCGCCGGCGCGAAGCGGTTTGCGCACGGTCAGGCCGCCTTCGCCGTCGTCCTTGACGATCTCGAAACCCGCGGCCGCGTACATCGCCAGCGGCCCGTGGTGGTGCTGCGCGGCATTCGCCGCGTCACTGCGCGGGTAGGCTTCCGCCCACTCGAAACCACGCGCTCGCAGCCCTTCGCAGGCTGCCGTCAGCAGTGCTCGGGCCAGACCCTGGCCGCGAAAGGCCGGTGCGATCACGAAGCAGGCGATCGCGCCGATGCGCTCGGCCAGCGGCTCGGGCTCGTCGAACAAGCCCTCGACGAGCCGGCGTGGGCCGGCGTTGCACCAGCCGATGGCCTGGCCTTCGGCATAGGCGAGCCAGCCCTGCATCGTCTGTGCTTCGATGCGCTCGCACGTGGCAGCCCGGTTCTGCGCCGCGCTGCGGTCTTTCCAGACGATGTTGGCGTGGTCTGCATGCGGGAAGTGGCAGTAACAGGAGAGCCACTTCGGGTTGTCGGCAAAGGCGCGCTGCTCGAAGAAGTCCAGAAAGTCGGCGAGGCGCTGCGGTGTGAGCGGGCGGATGTCGGTGTGTGCGAGGTTCATGCGCTTCCCTGATTCCATCGTCGCGGCAGCATAGGCGCGGCCGCGTGCAGCGTCGAGGCCCTAGACTCGGCGCCTCGCATGAACCCCGACGCACACACCCTCTGGCGCGCCCCGCGCTGGGCCCTCGCTGTCTTGCTGGCCTGCCTGGGCATGCTCGGCCCGTTTTCGATCGACACCTACCTGCCGGCATTCACCGGCATCGCCGCGGCGATCGGCGCCACGCCGGTGGAGATGCAGCAGACGTTGTCGGCCTACCTGTTCGGCTTCGCGATCATGAATCTGTTTCATGGCGCGCTCTCCGACAGCTTCGGCCGCCGCCCGGTCGTGCTGTGGGGGTTGGCCGTGTTCACGCTCGCCTCGGTGGGTTGCGCGATGTCGCAGCACATCGGCGCGCTGGTGTTCTTCCGCGCCGTGCAGGGCATGTCGGCCGGTGCCGGCATCGTGATCTCGCGCGCGGTGATCCGCGACATGTTTCCGCCGGCCGACGCGCAGCGTGTGATGTCGCAGGTGACGATCTATTTCGGCGTGGCGCCGGCGGTCGCGCCGATGGTCGGCGGCTTTTTGTTCGTGCATTCCGACTGGCATGCGATCTTCTGGTTTCTGGTCGCGGTCGGCGTGGTGCTCTGGGTCGCCAACTACAAGCTGCTGCCCGAGACCCTGCACCTCTCGCAGCGCCAGCCGTTCAACGTGCGCAACCTGATGCGCGGTTACCGCGAAATGGGTTCGAGCGCGCGTTTCATGATGCTGGCGCTGGCCAGCGGCATCCCGTTCAACGGCATGTTCCTGTACGTGCTATCGGCGCCGGTGTTCCTGGGCGAGCACCTTCATCTCGAACCGGGGCAGTTCTTCTGGTTCTTCATGATCACGATCGCCGGCATCATGGGCGGCGCGTGGCTGTCGGGGCGGCTGGCCGGGCGCATCAAGCCGCAGCACCAGATCCGCCACGGCTTTTTGATCATGCTGCTGGTCTCGCTGCTGAACCTGGGCCTGAACCTCGTGTTCACGCCGCAGGCCTGGTGGGCGCTGCTGCCGCTGGGCATCTACGCTTTCGGCTGGGCGCTGATGGTGCCGGTGGTCACGCTGATGGTGCTCGACCTGGTGCCCGAGCGGCGCGGCATGGCCTCGTCGTTCCAGGCCTGCGTGGGCAGCCTGGCCAACGGCCTGGTGGCCGGGGTGATCGCGCCGCTGGTGATGCACTCAACCGTTTGGCTCGCGGTGGCCTCGCTGCTGATGATGAGCGTGGGCGTGTTCGCGTGGATCTGGGTCAAGCCGCGCGTGACCTGAGTCGCCGAAGCGAAGTCGCCAGTGCAACTGCGCAGCGTAGGCGACTCAAACTCAGGCCTGCTCTGCGCAACTGCGCAGGCGCTTCGTTCCGGCCTGAGGGTCAAGTTCGCCCCGATCGGGCCGATATGAAGGCGACGCACGCCTCCGCGTGCCGGAGATCCGCCATGCCCGCTCCCACAATTTTCATGCGCCGCCTGTTGGCGCAAGCCGTCGCAGGCCTGAGCGCCGCGGTGCTGAGCACGGGCGCGCACGCGGCCGAGCACGCGGCGCCGGCGACAGCGTCAAAAACTGCGAGTGCCGAGCACAAAGCCGAAGCGACCGAAGCCAAGGGCGCGAAAGAAGAAACCCGCAGTGCGGGCAAGAAGCCGGGCCCGAAAGACCCGATGGACATGCTGCGCGAAAAACTCGCGGCGCGCCTGGGCGCCACCAAACCGCCCGAGGCGGCGAGCCCGAACGTCGTGCGTGTGGTCTCGAAGGCGAGCGTGTCGCACGAGCCGGCGGCGGCTGCGGGCGGCGGCCACGGTGCCGCCCCGGCGATCGCCCGCCGCGTTGCCGCCGAACCCCGCAAGCCGGCCGGCCACGGCAGCGCCGATGCCAGCCACGCCGCCCACTGGAGCTACGAAGGCGCCGGCGGCCCCGAAGGCTGGGGCCAGATGAAGCCCGAGTTCGCGAAGTGCTCGACCGGCTCGCGCCAGAGCCCGATCGACATCCGCGACGGCATCAAGGTCGCCCTCGACGCCGTGGCTTTCGACTACAAACCGAGCGCCTTCCGCGTCATCGACAACGGCCACACCGTGCAGGTCAACGTCGGCCCGGGCAACTCGATCGAGGTGATGGGCCGGCGCTACGACCTGTTGCAGTTCCACTTCCATCGCCCCTCCGAAGAGCGCATCGACGGCAAGCAGTTCGACATGGTCGCGCACCTGGTGCACAAGGATCTGGAAGGGCGTCTGGCGGTCGTCGCCGTATTGCTCGAACGCGGCAGTGCTTTGCCCATCGTGCAGAGCGTGTGGAACAACCTGCCGCTCGAGAAGGGCGACGAAGTGGCCGCCAAACTGCCGCTCGATCTGGGCGCGTTGCTGCCCACCGAGCGCAGCTACTTCACCTACATGGGCTCGCTCACCACGCCGCCCTGCAGCGAAGGTGTGCTGTGGATGGTGATGAAGAACCCGGTGCAGGTCTCGGCCGAACAGATCGGCATCTTCAGCCGCCTGTACCCGATGAACGCGCGGCCGGTGCAGTCGGCGAGCGGGCGCTTGATCAAGGAATCGAACTGAGCCGCATGCCGGGTGCCGAGCCCGGCGATACACTGCGCTGCCTCAACGAGGGAGTGCGTGCATGGGTCTTCTGATCATCGGTCTGCTGCTGTTTCTCGGCGTTCACTCGGTTTCGGTGTTCGCGCCGGCCTGGCGTGACCGGCAGGTCGCACAACGTGGCGAAGCGGTCTGGAAGGGCCTGTACGCGGTCGTCTCGCTGCTCGGTTTCGCGCTGCTCGTCTACGGCTACGGTCTGGCGCGCCAGGCGCCGGTCGTGCTCTACACCCCGCCGACCGCGATGCGCCACGTCGCGCTCCTGCTGATGCTGCCGGTGTTCCCGCTGCTGTTCGCGGCCTACCTGCCGGGGCGCATCAAGACCGCGGCGAAACACCCGATGCTGGTCGCCACCAAACTGTGGGCGCTGTCGCACCTGCTGGCCAACGGCAACCTGGCCGACGTGCTGCTGTTCGGTGGTTTTCTCGCCTGGGCTGTGGCCGATCGCATTTCGCTGAAGCGGCGGGTGGCGCGGCCTGTGCCCGGTGCGCCGGCCGGCCCGGCCAACGACCTGATCGCCGTGTTCGGCGGCCTCGCGCTCTACGCCGTGTTCCTGTTCTGGGGCCACCGCTGGCTGATCGGCGTCTCGCCGATCGGCTGAACCGCTCAGTGCCGCTGCTGCAGTTCCTGCAGCAGCTTGTTGCGGTCGACACCCTCGCTCTGGTCGGCGAGCAGCTGGAACAACTGCTCCTGCGTGCCGGCCACCGCTGAGGCTTTCTTCACCACGATCTTCGCGATCGGGCCGATGTGCTTGGTCATCACCTTGACGGCGTGCGCGATGGTCGCTTCCGACAGTGCCGGGGCGGCCGCGGTGCCACCGGGGGCCGACTTCGGCGCCGTGGTGTGCGAGCGCGCGAGCCCGCCGAGCGAGGACGAGATCGTGGCGACCTTTTGCAGGAATGCGCTGCGGTCGGCCGGCTCGGCGATGTGCTCGGCCAACGCGGTGCCCAGGCCGCGCATGTCGGTCGACACCTTCGCGGCGTTGCGCACCAGCACCCGCGCCATCGGGCCGATGAACGCGGCGAGCGCGCGCTCGACCTGCGTCAATGCAGCGCTGTCCCAACCGGTGATCGGGGTCGTGTGCGCACCGCTTGGCGTGCCAGCGGCCTTGTCGTGGTGCGCCTCGACCATGGCCGACGCGACGGCGGCACTCGGTGCAGGGCGCATCACGACCGTGGTTTCGTCCAGGTTGACCGGCAGCCCGGCGGCCACCCGCGAGAGCACCTCGCGGAACTCGGCCGCACTCGTGAAGCGGGCCTGCGGGTCTTTCGCGATCGCCTTGGCCACGACCCGGTCGAAACGCGCCGTCCGCCCGCTGCCCTCGACCTGGCTCGGCGGCGTGGGATGCTCGTTGAGAATCTTGTACATCACGGCTTCGTAGCTGCCCGCGAAAGGCACTTCGCCCGAAAGCAGCCGATACAGCAGCACGCCGGCCGCGAAGATGTCGACGCGGTGGTCGATGGCGTCACCGACATATTGTTCGGGGGCCATGTAGCCGGGCGTGCCGACGATGGAATCGACCTGGGTCAGCGAGCGGTTGTCGATGCGCGCGATGCCGAAGTCGGCGACCTTGAGCTGCCCGGTGGCGGTGATGATCAGGTTCGCGGGTTTGATGTCGCGGTGCCAGACGTGGTGGCTGTGGGCGCAGTCGAGCGCGTCGAGCAGCTGGTCCATGATGTGCAGCAGCTCGGGCTCGGGCAGCAGCCGGGTCTTCGTCAGCACCTGGGCGAGGTTGCGGCCTTCCACGTATTCCATCGCGATGAAGGCCGTGGTCTCGTCTTCGCCGTATTCGTAGATCGCCACGATGCCGGGGTGCAGCAGTCGGCCCACCGCTTGCGCTTCGTTGCGGAAGCGGGCCGCCATCGACTCGGCCTGCTTGTCGTCGTCGATCAGCTTCCTGTGGATCGTCTTGAGCGCCACGCGGCGCTGGATGCCGGCGTCGAAGCCGGTGTAGACGACGCCCATGGCGCCGTCGCCGATCACGCCGGTAACGGTGTACTTGCCCAGCTTCTCTGGATGGGTCATGAACTCCTCGCCAACATCAGCTGTCGAGCATCTTCATTGCCTGCACCAGGCTCTTGCGCATGCGTGCGAAAGACTCGGCGAGCACGCCGATCTCGTCGCGTGATTTCGAGCTGAATTCGGGCGCTTCCATGTCACCCATGCTGACGCGGTCGGACAGCGCCGAGAGCCGGCTCACCGGCTGGATCACGAGCTTCCACAACATGAGGTTCAGCGTGCCCCCGATCAGCAGGAACACGGCCGCTAGCAAACCCATCACGACCTTGAGCGCATGGTCGGCGCGCTCCAGCGGTACCGCCAGCGGCACCGACACCACCTGCGCGCCGAGCGCTTCGTTCAGGGTCCAGCCGAAGCCGTTGTTCGGCCCGTATTTTTCGACCAGCGTCTTCGGCGCCGCGTCGGGCGTGGTGTGGCAGCGCAGGCAGGCCGGGTTGGTGATCTTGATCGGCCAGGCGATGAAGAGCGAGCGGCCCGAAGGTGTGTCGCGCTCGCCGACGAACTCGGTTTTCTCGGGCGAATTGCGGAACTGCGCGATCACGTCGGCTTCCCATTCGACCGCGCGGTCACGCGGGTTGGTGGGGTTCAGCATCGCCGGCTTGTACGAGTAGTCGGGGTACTTGCCCTGCAGCTTCTTCAGGATTTCGGTCGACACGAACGAGGGCACCGACTCGGGCAGGAAGCTGTACTTCATCTGCGTCTCGAGCAGCGGCGCGATGTGTTCGGCGGTGAACGAGCTGACCACCACTGCCTTTTCCATCAGCAGCCGGGCGCGGTCGAGCACGCCTTCGCGGGCGTCGCGCTGCAGCAGGTCGCGCGCGATGGTGGCGGCCACGCCGAAACCGATCGCGAAGATCACCAGGAACACGAGGTTGAACTTGAGCAGCAGCTTCATGGGGCGTGTCCAGCGGTGGTGTTCGGTTCAGCGGTACGACGAAGCCGGCGAGGCCGAGGTGGCCGGCTTCGGCAGGTACTTTTCGGGGAACAACGTGCGGTCCCATTCGGGGTGCGCGCGCAGGCCGGCGACGAGCCCCTTGCGGAAGTCGGGGGCTTGCGCCAGCGCCTTCCAGCGCGCGACGAACAGCGGGCGCAGCGCGGCCTCGGCGTCGATCCAGGCCTGCACGTCGGCATAGGTGATCGGCGCCAGGCGTTTGGGTTGCACTTCGCGCGTGGCGAAGAGGGCAGCGCGCGTCGGCAGCGTGTCGAGGAATGCGCGGGGCACGCGCGCGATGAAGTCGGCGGCGGGGCGTTGTGCGAGCACGCTCTTGGCCTCGCCGACGCGGCTGAGGAACTCGCCGGATTTCAGCTTCACGGCAGCGCCGGTCTTGCCCTTGTTGCGCTCGACCAGCGTCAGCTCGCCCGATTCGGCGAACACGGCCGACGCGGTGGGCTCGACGTTGAGCACGGCGTCGCGCGCGATGCCGCTCAGGTCGAAGGATTCGCTGGCGAAGCTCGTGGTCGCCAGGCTCTTCGGCACGGTGATCTTGGCCCAGCCCTGCAGCACGTACAGCTTCGCGGCCCGGTTGCCGCCACGCTCGCCGGGGAACTTCGGCGTCATCAGCACGCGGGTGTTGGGGCCGATGTCGAGGATCAGGCCATCGCTGAATTCGATGCGCGCCAGCTTGGCCTGCGTTGCCGTGTCGACGATGTCGTCGGCCACGACGCGCACGCCTTCGGCGAGTGCGAAGCGTGTGCCGTCGCGGGTGGCGAAGAGCTCGCCTTCAATGATGGTGACGATGCCGATGGCGGGCTCGGCCCGCAAGCCGCCGGGAAGGGCGCACAAGAGCAACAACAACACGCGGAGCCACATCTTGTTCAGGCTTTCAGCTCGTGCCCCAAACGTCGAGGCCGGCGGGATTATCGGGCATGGTTCGACGAAGCTGGCCCAGAATCGCGCTGTTCCAGCCGCGCCGACGTGACGTGCGGCACACGCTCGAGGGCGCTTGCCGCCTGCCCCACCACCGACAGGATGCCCGATGCCCGGTTTCGCCGATCTGCCGTGAACACCAAGACCCACTCCAACCCCACCATCATCGACGTGGCCGAGCGTGCCGGCGTGTCGATCAAGACCGTCTCGCGCGTGCTCAACAACGAAGCCAACGTGCGCGCCGACACGCGCGAGGCGGTACTCGAAGTCGTGCGCCAGTTCAACTACCGGCCCAAGCAGTCGGCGCGCAGCCTGGCCGGTGCGCGCTCGTATTTGATCGGGCTGCTGTACTACGACCCGAGCGCGGCCTACATCGGCGGGGTGCAGCGCGGCGCCACGCTGGCCTGCCGCGAGTCGGGCTACCACCTCGTGGTCGAGTCGCTCGGCACGGACGCGCCCGACATCGAAGCGCAGCTCGACCGCATGCTCGCCGCGCTGCGCCCCGACGGCCTGATCCTCACCCCGCCGTTGTGCGACGACCCGCGTGTGCTCTCGGCCGTGAACGCCACGCGCACGCCCTGCGTGCTGATCTCGCCCGGCGCCGGCCAGAGCATGGCGCGCGTGATGATGGACGACGTGCGCGCCGCCGAAGAACTCGGCAACCTGCTGATCAGCCTCGGCCACGAACGCATCGGGTTCATCGAAGGTGCACCCGACCAGGCCGCTTCGGCGCGGCGCCGTCGAGGTTTCGAGCAGGCCTTGCACGCACACGGCCTCACGCTCGACGAAACCCTCGTGCACCGCGGCGACTTCACCTTCCCGTCTGGTGTGGAAGCCGCGCACAAGATGCTCAGCACACGCCGCCCACCGAGTGCCGTGTTCGCGAGCAACGACGACATGGCGCTCGGTGTGCTCGCGGCCGCGCAGCGCCTGGGCATCCAGGTGCCGCAAGACCTGTCGATCGTCGGCTTCGACGACTCGGCCGCGGCCAGCTTGGTGTGGCCGGCGCTGACCACCGTGCGCCAACCCGTCGGGGCGATGGCGGCGGCCGCGGTCGAGATGCTGGTGCGTGGCGAAGTGCTGCCCGCGGGCTCGGGCGACGCGACGGCCGAAGCACCGGTCCGCGTGATCCAGCACGAGCTCGTGGTGCGCGCTTCCACCGCCGCGCGGCCGCGCCCGGCGCGCCGCGCCACAGGCCGCAAGTGAACGGCAAGCGCCTCGCACATGATGCGCGCACGAGCGGAGCGGCTTGCTTCGAAGACATCGGGAAAGCACCGAGTTGACCCAAAATGACAACGTTGTCATACTCCGATTCACCGAAATAGACAACGTTGTCATTTCGGTGGCGCCAGGGCGGCCGACGCAGAGAACGTCGGCCGGTCCGGCAGGCCCGCAGGGGCTCTCGGTCCAAAACCAAAAGGAGACAACGGTGAAGACAAGCAACACCCCGTTCCGCAAGCGCACCCTCGTCGCGGCGGTTCAGCTTTCGCTGCTGACCGGCACCGCTGCCTGGGCGCAGGAGAAGGAAAAAGACAAGGATCAGGAACTCGAACGAGTCACCATCACCGCCACCAAGCGCGTGACGACCGTGCAAGACACGCCGCTGGCCGTGACCGCCATCTCGGGCCGTGACCTCGACAAGGCGCAGGCCAAGGACCTGAGCTCGATCCAGGCGCTGGTGCCCAACCTCGTGGTCGAGCAGCACGGCGACTCGGGCGGCGTGCACGTGTTCCTGCGTGGCATCGGCTCGACCAACCACACCGAGATCGGCGACCCGGCCGTCGCCTTCCACGTCGACGGCGTGTACTCGCCGCGGCCGCAGGGCGCCACTACCTTGATGTTCGACCTGGCCAGCGTCGAAGTGGCGCGCGGCCCGCAGGGCACGCTTTTCGGCCGTAACGCCACGGCCGGCTCGGTCAACCTCGTGACGGCCAAGCCGCAGCTCGGTGAAAGCGGCGGCAGCGCCGGCGTGATCTTCGGTGACCGCAACCGCCTCGGACTGCAGGCGGTGCTGAACCTGCCGCTGGCCGACAAGATGGCGCTGCGCGTTGCGGCCATCAGCGAAAAGCAGGACGGCTGGGTCGACTTCCAGCCGCGTTCCTACGTGCAGCCCGGCGCCGCGAAATACGGCGCCACCAACCAGCAAGGCCTGCGCACCACGCTGCTCTGGGAAGCGGCCGACAACCTCACCGCGACCGTCGCGGCCGAGTACTTCCGCGACAACGGCGCCGGCAACATCTCGCTCGCGCAAACGCCGCGCGCCGGGCAGAAGCGCTACTCGGCGCTGGTCGACACGCCCGGCGTGCTCGACCAGGACACGCTGCAGCTGCGCGGCCGGCTCGACTGGCGCCCGACCGACGGCATGGAGCTGAGCTACATCGGCGCCTGGTCGCGCATGGAGCGCAAGAACGCCAGCGACAACGACGCCGGCACCAACCCCGGTTTCAAGCAGGAGCACCGCACCGAGTGGTCCCGCTTCGACAGCAACAGCCACGAGCTGATCCTCAAGTCCACTGACGACGGCGCGTTCTTCCAGTGGCTTGCCGGGGCCTTCCTCATCAAGGAAGACAACCGCATTCGTTTCGACATCGACATCTCGCAGATCGGCGTGCCGGCCGGTGACGGGCCGATCGTCGTGAACCCGGTGTTGCCGAGCGACACCGCCTGGGCGATGTCGTTCATCCAGCCCAAGCGCACGCTCGACTCGAAGGCGGCGTTCGGCCAGACCACCTTCAAGTTCACCAAGGAGCTGGGCGTGACGCTCGGCGCGCGCTACACGCAGGAAAGCAAGCAGGACGTGGGCGGCCGCAACTGGGTCTGCCCCGACTTCGGCGCGACCATCGCCACCGGCGGCCACCTGATCGGGCCCGGCGGCCCGGTCACGGCTGCGAGCTGCAACAGCGCCTACGCACCCGGCACCTGGCCCGGTGGCGGTGCCAACGACGGCGAGATCAAGGACAAGGCGACCACGTACCTCGCGCGTGCCGAGTTCAAGGCCTCGCCCGACCTGCTGGGCTACGCCACGGTCTCCACCGGCTTCAAGTCGGGCGGCCTGAGCGACGGTGGCCGGCGCCACAAGCCGGAGTTCCTGACGAACTTCGAACTGGGTGCCAAGGCCGAGTTCTTCAACCGATCGCTCGCGGTGAACCTGGCCGCGTTCCTGATGAAGTACAAGGACATGCAGGTCTCGTCGATCGAGTACCAGACCAACGGCCAGCAGCAGCTTGTCACCAGCAACGCGGCGCGTGCCACGATCAAGGGCGTCGAGGCCGAGTGGGCCTGGCGCGTGACGCGCAACGACCGGTTCAGCGGCAACGCTTCGCTGCTGCAGGCGACCTACGACGACTTCCTCACCTGCGACTCGGCGCTGCTCGACTGCAGCGTGGCAGCGAACGCCGTGAACCTGTCGGGCAGCCGCCTGCCGCACGCGCCGAAGTTCTCGACCACCGTGGCCTACGAGCACGAGTTCGGCACTGCGGGTGGCGGCAAGGTGACACCGCGGGTTCAGGTGCACTACGAGACCGCCACCAACCTCGGCGTGTTCTCGGACATCGGCGGAGGGGCACCGGCGGCCGCGCTCGCGTCGCCCGACGCACGCAAGCAGAAGGCCTACAGCACGGTCGACCTGAGCCTGCGTTACGAAGAACCGAAGGGCCGCTGGTACACCGAGGCCTTCGTCGTCAACGCCACCAACGAAGCGGTCAAGACCGACGCGTCGTGGGTCACCGGCAGCACCTGGACCTCGTTCTACCGGCCGCCGCGCACGCTGGGCGTTCGTGCCAACTACCGGTTCTGAACGATGCCTGACGAGCGTGTGGCGCGCGGGCCGCACGTTATCGTCGCCGAGGTCTGCACGACCGATGGAGAGTTGACCTTGAAGCCCATGAAGTTCCTGGCCGCGCTGTGTACCGCCCTGATCACCGTGTCGACCGCGTCGACCGCGTCAGCGCAGAAGACGGTGATCACGGTCGCCACTTTTCCCGACCTCGACCGCGCCGCCAAGGCGGCCGTGCCCCGCTGGGCCAAGCTGCATCCGAACATCGACATCAAGGTCGTGTCGCTGCAATACGCCGACCACCACACCGCGATGACCACGGCGCTGGCGACCGGCTCGGGCCTGCCCGACGTGATGGCGGTCGACTTTCGTTTCATCGGCAAGTTCGCCGAAGCCGGCGGGCTCGAAGACCTGCTGAAAGCGCCCTACAACGCCGGCCCGCTGCGCGAGAAGTTCGTGCGTTTCACGGTGCCGCAGGCGAGCAACTCGAAGGGTGAACTCGCCGCGATGCCGACCGACATCGGCCCCGGCACGCTGCTCTACCGCAAGGACATCATTGAAAAGGCCGGCGTCACCGAGGCCGAGCTCACGCAAAGCTGGGACTCCTACATCGAGGCCGGCCGCAAGATCAAGGCGAAGACCGGTGCTTACCTGCTCGCCGATGCGGCCGACATCCGCGACATCGTGATCCGCAGCGGCCTGAAGGAAGGTGAAGGCCTGTACTTCGGCCCCGAAGGTCGCGTGCTGGTCGACAGCCCGCGCTTCGTGCGCGCTTTCGAGCTCGGCCGCACGGCGCGCCAGGCCGGCATCGACGCCAAGGTGGTCGCCTGGACCAACGAGTGGTCGACCGGCTTCAAGCAGAACCGCATCGCCACGCAGATGATGGGCGCGTGGCTCGCCGGTCACCTGAAGAACTGGCTCGCGCCCGACACCGCCGGCCTGTGGCGCGCCGCCGGTTTACCCGGCGGCATCGCCGCGAGTTACGGCGGCTCGTTCTACGCGATCCCGAAGAAGGCACAGAACAAGGCGGCCGCCTGGCAGTTCATCCAGTTCATGACGCTCGACAAGGAGACGCAGCTCGACTCGCTGCGTGTGCTCGACAGTTTTCCAGCGCTGGCCGAAGCCCACGCCGCGCCGATGATGGACGAGCCGATCGCCTTTCTCGGCGGCCAGAAAGCGCGTGCGCTGTGGCGCGACATCGCGGCGCGCGTGCCGCCCGTGCCGGTCAGCAAACACGACGCGATGGCGACCGACGTGATCCGCGACGAGTTCGAGAAGGTCGTCAGCGAAGGCAAGGATATCAAGGCCGCGCTGGCCGACGCGCGCGCGCAGATCGAACGCCGGTCGCGGCGCTGAGGTGCAGGGTGTTTCGATGAACGCTCCCCGTCACCGCAAGCTGCGGCCGCGCGACATCGCGCCCTATCTGTTCATCGCGCCGTTCTTCGTGCTCTTCTTCGTGTTCGGCGTGTTCCCGCTCGGCTTCTCGGTGTGGTTGTCGCTGCACCAGTGGGAACCCGCAGCAGGCTTGTCGGCGATGCGCTGGGTCGGTTTCGACAACTACGTCTTCGCACTCACCGACCCGTGGTTTCATCGCTCGTTGTGGAACACGCTGTGGTTCGCCGTCGTCTCCGGCCTGCCGCAGCACCTGGTGGCGCTGCCGCTCGCGTATTTCATCCAGTGCCGCCTGAAACGCTCGCGCAACCTCGCGGTCGGGGCGTACTTCATTCCGTACATCACCTCGAGCGTGGCGATCGCCTTGATCTTCGCGACGCTCTACTCGAAGGACTACGGCGTGATCAACGCCGCGCTGCAGGCCCTCGGGCTCAAAGGCAACATCGACTGGCTGGGTGACGCGGCCTACACCAAACCCGCCGTCGCCTTCGTCGTGTTCTGGCGCTACCTCGGCTGGAACGTGGTGCTCTACCTGTCGGCGCTGCAGGTGATCGACAACGACCTGTATGAGGCCGCCACGCTCGACGGCGCCGGCACCTGGAAGCAGTTCTGGCACATCACGCTGCCGCTCTTGCGGCCGATGATCTTCTTCGCCGTCACGCTCACGCTGATCGGCAACCTGCAGCTGTTCGAAGAGCCGTTCATCCTGGTCGACATCGAGAAGGGCGTGGCGCCTTCGGTGATGACGACCGCGATCTTCATGTACCGGCTGGCGTTTTCCGACGGCGACTTCGGCACCGCATCTGCCGTGTCGTGGATCCTGTTCCTGATCATCGCGGCGCTGACCTGGCTCAACAGCAAACTGTTCCAGCGCGAGGGCGACGGCCATGGCGCGCGCTGAACGCGTCGACAGCGCGCGGCTCGCGGCCTATGCGCTGGTCGGCATCGGCGCGCTGCTGCTCGTCTCGCCGTTCTACTTCACCTTCGTCTTCGCCACGCACGCCCGCAGCGCGATCTTCGACACGCCGCCGCCGCTCTGGTTCGGCAGCCACGTGCTCGCCAACTACGAGATGCTGATCGAGCGCCTGCCGTTCTGGCGCAACTTCGGCATGAGCCTGTACGTGGCGGTGATGACGACCGCGCTCAACCTGCTGCTGTGTTCGATGGGCGGTTACGCCTTCGCGGTCTACGAGTTTCGCTTCAAGCGCGCGCTGTTCGCGATGGTGCTGGCTTCGATGATGCTGCCGGCCTTCCTGAACATGATCCCGAGTTTCATGGTGATGCAGTTCCTCGGCTGGATCGACGAACCGCGTGCGCTCTACATCCCCGGTGCGGCCGGTGCGCTGGGCATCTTCCTGATGCGCCAGTACATCGGCAGCGGCATTCCGCGCGAGCTGATCGACGCGGCGCGCATGGACGGCTGCGGCGAGTTCCGCATCTTCTGGAGCGTGGTGCTGCCGCTCGCCGGCCCGGCGCTCGGCACGCTCGGCCTCATCACCTTCATCAACTCGTGGAACAACTTCATCGCGCCGCTGGTGGTGATGCGCTCGGCCGAGAACTACACGCTGCCGCTCGCGCTGCGCAGCATGCAAAGCCCCAACAACACCGAGTGGGGCACCTTGATGGTGGGCAGCGCGATCGCGATGCTGCCGCTGCTGGTGGCCTTCTTCTTCTCGGCCCGCCGCCTGGTGGCGGGCCTGACTGCCGGGGCCGTTCGCGGTTGACCGGTTCTTTCTTGCTCTGACACTATGACGCTCAAATCACCAACTCCCGCCGTCGGCCCCTTGACCGCTTCGATGTTCGGCCCCGACTTCATCTGGGGTGCGGCCACCAGCGCGGCGCAGATCGAAGGCGCCGCCAACCTCGACGGCCGCGGCCCCTCGATCTGGGACCGCTTCTGCGCCGAGCCCGGCCGCATCATCGACGGCTCGAACACCGATGTGGCCTGCGACCACTACCACCGCTACCCCGAAGACGTGGCGATGATGCGCTGGCTCGGCCTGAAGGCGTACCGCTTCTCGATGGCCTGGCCGCGCGTGCAGGCGGCAGGCCACGGCGCGTGGAACGAAGCCGGTTTCGCGTTCTACGACCGGCTGATCGACGCGCTGCTCGAAGCCGGCATCCAGCCGCACGCCACGCTCTACCACTGGGACTTGCCGGTGGCGCTGCAAGACAAGTTCAAGGGCTGGCAGTCGCGCGAGATCGTGCCGCTTTTCGCCGACTACGCGGCCGAAGTGGCGCGGCGTTTCGGCGACCGGCTCGTCACCATCGCCACGCTCAACGAACCCTGGTGCGTGGCGACCATGGGCCACGAAACCGCGCAGTTCGCGCCCGGCATCACCGACCGCGCCGCGGCGATGCAGGTCTCGCATCACCTGCTGCTGGCGCACGGCCGTGCGATTCAGGCGATGCGCGCGGTGTGCAAGACGCCGCTCGGCATCGTGCTCAACCACACTCCCTCGTTCCCGGCGCGGCCGACCGAAGCCGACCGCCTCGGCGCGCGGCTCGACGACGGCCTGAACGTGCGCTGGTACATGGACCCGCTCTTCATGGGCAGCTACCCCGCCGACGTGCTGGCGCACCTGGGTGCCGATGCACCACGTGTTCAGAGTGGCGACCACGCCGAGATCTCGCGCCCGCTCGACTTCCTGGGCATCAACTTCTACACCCGCAGCCTCATCAGCACGCAGCAACCCGCGCCACCGGTGCCGGGCGTGCAGGGCTTCACCGACATGGGCTGGGAGGTGGTGCCCGAAGCGCTCACGCAGCACCTGGCGCGCCTGTCGCGCGAGTACGCGCCGCCGCCGATCTACATCACCGAAAACGGCATGGCCAATGCCGACGAGCTGATAGCCGGCCGCGTGTCCGACGAAGCGCGCATCAACTACCTGCGCAGCCACCTGCTCGCGCTGGCGCGGGCGATCGAGCTCGGTGTCGACGTGCGGGGGTATTTCTACTGGAGCCTGCTCGACAACTTCGAATGGAACTCGGGCTACGCCAAGCGCTTCGGCATCGTGCACGTGGATTACGCGACGCAGAAGCGCACCGCGAAGGACAGTGCGCACTGGTACCGCGATTTCATCGCGCAGCACACGCGGCTGCCGCGCGCAGGCTGACATGGCCGAGCTGCGCCTCCAGGGTTTGGGCAAAAGTTTCGGCAACGGCGTGCCCGTCGTCCGGGGCATCGACCTCACGGTCAACAACGGCGAATTCATGGTGCTGGTCGGGCCCTCGGGTTGCGGCAAGAGCACGACCTTGCGCCTGGTCGCCGGCCTCGAAGACCCGAACGAAGGGCAGATCTTCATCGACGGTGTCGACGTGACCGAGCGCGCCCCGGCCGAGCGCGGCGTGGCGATGGTGTTCCAGAGCTACGCGCTGTACCCGCACATGACGGTCGCCGCCAACATGGGTTTCGGCCTGCGCATGGCCGGGCTCAAGCCCGACGACGTGGACGCGCGCGTGCAGCGCGCCGCGCGCTCGTTGCAGCTGGAGCCGCTGCTGCAGCGCCGGCCGCGCGAGCTGTCGGGCGGCCAGCGCCAGCGGGTGGCCATCGGCCGCGCGATCGTGCGCGAGCCGAAAGTCTTTCTGTTCGACGAGCCGCTGTCCAACCTCGACGCTTCGCTGCGTACGCAGATGCGCGGCGAGCTGGCCGAACTGCACCAGCGCCTCGGCGCCACGATCGTCTACGTCACGCACGACCAGGTCGAGGCGATGACACTGGGCCAGCGCATCGCGATCTTCAACGCCGGGCGCATCGAACAGGTCGGCGCGCCGCTGGCCTTGTACGAGCGACCGGCCAACCTGTTCGTCGCGGGTTTTCTCGGTTCGCCGCGCATGAACTTCCTGCCGGCGGCCCTCGCCGAAGGGCTGGCGGGCCGCTTGCCGAACGGTACGGTGACGGTCGGCATCCGGCCCGAACAATTGCGCTGGGTCGTCGCGGAAGACACCACCGGCCTGCCGGTGCGGCTGGAGCGCATCGAACACCTCGGTGACGTGGCGCTGCTGCATTGCCAGGTGCTCGGCGGGGGCGAGCCGGTGATCGTGAAGTCGGCGCTCGGGCCGACCGGGCTGCCGCCGCTGCAGCACACGCTGTGGCTGCAGGCGGACAGGGAGCGGGTACTGGCCTTCGACGCTGCCGGTCAGCTGCTCGCGCGCTGATCGCGGTCAGCGCGGCTTCAGCGAGCCCAGCAGCGTCGGGATCAGCTCGCTCACGGTCGGGTGGATGTGCACCGCGCGCTGGATCACCTTGTACGAAACGTCGGCCGCCATCGCGTCGAGCAAGAGGTGCACGACCTCGTCGCCTTCGATGCCGAGCAACGCCGCGCCGAGGATTCGCTCGGTCTGCGCGTCGACCAGCACCTTCATGAAACCTTGGGTTTCGCCACGTTCGCGGGCGCGGCCGACGCGGCTCATCGGCATCACGCCGACCAACGCGGGCCGGCCGGTGGCGCGCACTTCGGTTTCGGTCATGCCCACACGGCCGAGTGGCGGGTCGATGAACAAGGCGTAGGCCGGGATGCGGTCGCTGGTGCGGCGCAGATCCTTGTCGAACAGGTTGGCGGCGACGATCTCGAAGTCGTTGTACGAGGTGTGGGTGAACGCGCCGCGGCCGTTCACGTCGCCGAGCGCCCACACGCCTTCGACGTTCGTGCGCAGTTGTTCGTCGGTCGTGATGAAGCCGCGCTTGTCGGTCACGATGCCGGCGCTCTGCAGGCCGAGGTCTTCGGTGTTGGGCTTGCGGCCGACGGCGGCAAGCAGGTGGCTGCCTTGCAAGTCGCGGGTGGTGCCGTTCGAACTCAGCGTGACGTGAATCTGCCCGTCTTCGGTCTTGTTGACCTTCGCGTCGCGCGCCGAAAGCAGCAACTCGACGCCTTCGCGTTCCAGAATCGCCTGCACTTCCTTGGACACGTCCGAGTCTTCGCGCGCAATCAGCCGGTCGCCGTATTCGATCACCGTGACCTTCGATCCGAAGCGCCTGTACATCTGCGCGAACTCCAGGCCGATGTAGCTCCCGCCGACGATCAACAACTGTTCGGGCAGTGTGTCGAGCTGCATCATCGAGGTGTTGGTGAGCACAGGCACGTCGTGGATGCCGGGCCAGTCGGGCAGCGTCGCGCGGCCGCCGACATTGATGAAGATCCTCGGCGCTTCGAGCGTCTGGCCGGCCACGTCGAGGGTGTGCGGGCCGGTGAAGCGTGCCGTACCCCAGACGAGGCTCAGGTTCGGCGTGCTGCCCAGCCAGCTCGTCAACCCGTCGACCGACTGCGCGACCACCTTGTCTTTGCGCGCCTTCACCGCCTTCATGTCGACGCCGACGGGGCCGCCGATGTTCACGCCGAACTCGGCCGCGTGCCGCGCCACATGCGCGGCGCGAGCGCTCGCGACCAGCGTTTTGGTCGGGATGCAGCCGTCGTTGACGCAGGTGCCGCCCAGGTGTTCGCGTTCGACCAGCGCAGTCTTCAAGCCGGACGATGCCAGCCGCACCGCGAGCGACGGGCCGGCCTGGCCGGCGCCGATGACGATGGCGTCGAAGATGGTGTTCATGCGGAGTGTCCCGGGCGCTGCAATCGCCGGATCATGCGCCGACCACACCGGCCTCACGCAAGCCGGCGATCTCTGCGGCCGAGTAGCCCAGGCTCGCCAGCACTTCGTCGTTGTGCTCGCCGAGTTGCGGCGGGTCGTGGCGCACCCCGAGCCGCTGGCCGTCTAGCGTGATCGGCAGCAGCGGCACCGTGGTCTCGCGGCCATCGGGCAAGGTCAGTGGTGCCAGGCCACCGGTCGCCAGCAGGTGCGGGTCGGCGACCAGTTCTTCGGGGCGTGTGATCGGCGCGAAGGGCAGGCCGTTCGCTTCGAACACCGCACTCAGCTCGGCCGCCGAACGCGTGGCCAGCCTCTCGCGCAGCAGCGGGATCAACCAGTCGCGCGACAGCACGCGCTGGTTGTTGGAGCGCAAGCGTTCGTCGGCCTTCAGGTCGGCAAAAGCGAACGCATCGCAGAACACCGCCCACTGCGTGTCGGAGACGACCGCGAGAAAGATCTGCTCGTCGCCCGCGACCGTGAACACGTCGTAGATGCCCCAGGCCGAGATGCGGCTGGGCATCGGCGCGGCAGGCTGGCCAGTGACGGCGAACTGCATCATGTGCTGGGCGACGAGGAACACGTTGTTCTCGAACAGCGCGGATTGCACTTCCTGCCCGCGGCCCGTGGTAGCGCGCTGCGCCAGCGCGGCCAGCACCGCGATGGCGCCGAACATGCCGCCCATGATGTCGTTCACGCTCGACCCGGCGCGCAGCGGCCGGCCTTCGGGGCCGGTCATGTAGGCCAGGCCGCCCATCATCTGCACCACCTCATCGAGGGCGGTGCGGTGGTCGTAGGGGCCGGGCAGAAACCCCTTGTGCGAGACATAGACGAGCTTCGGGTTCAGAGCCGACAGGGCGGGGTAGCCGAAGCCGAGCTTGGCCATCGTGCCGCCCTTGAAGTTCTCGCTGAACACGTCGGCGCTGGCCACCAGCTTCAGCACGATCTCGCGGCCACGCGGGTCTTTCACATCGACCGTGATGCCCTTCTTGTTGCGGTTGAACATCGGGAAGAAACCTGCCCCCGAGCCGAGCAGCTTGCGCGTGTTGTCGCCGGCGATCGGCTCAACCTTGATCACTTCCGCACCCAGGTCGCCGAGGATCATCCCGCAGGTCGGGCCCATCACCATGTGGGTGAATTCGACGACACGGATTCCGGCGAGCGGCAACGCTCGCTCAGACATTCACTGCCCCTTGCATGAAGCCTTTGGGCACACCCGCTTCGGGTGTCATGCCGTAGATCGGTTCGCCCGGCAGCCCGGCCCTCAGCGGTTCGCGCGCGGCCAGCAGAAGGTCGATGTTCACGCCGGTCGCGACGCCCATCGCTTCGAACATGAACACCAGGTCTTCGGTCACGACGTTGCCTGACGCGCCCGGCGCATACGGGCAGCCACCGAGACCCCCGAGCGACGCATCGAAGGTGCGCACGCCGACTTCGAACGCAGCGAGGCAGTTCGCCAGACCGAGGCCACGCGTGTTGTGCATGTGGGTCGCACCGGCACGCTCGCCGATCTCGGCGCGCAGGCGCTTGAACAAGCGTTGCACCTGCGCGGGGTTGGCATGGCCGGTCGTGTCCGACAAACCGCATTCGTCGACACCGGCTGCGATGAGTTCGCCTGCGATGCGGATCACGTCGTCTTCCGGCACCAGGCCTTGCAACGTGCAGCCGAAGGCGGTCGACATGCCGACTTCGAGTTGTACGTTCGGGGCGCGCTCGCGGCGCAGCGCGTGGATGCAACGCACCTCGTCGATCATCTGTTCGCGCGTCTTGCGCACGTTCGCCAGCGAGTGCGCGGCGCTGGCCGAGACCGGCACGGTCAGCTTGTGCACACCGGCCGCGATCGCCGCTTCGGCGCCGCGAGCGTTGGGCACCAACGCCATCACGGTCAGGCCGGGCAGGGTGAGTGCGTGCGCCACAACCGCAGCCGCGTCTGCCATCTGCGGCAGCAGCCTGGCCGGCACAAAAGAGCAGACCTCGATCTCGCGCAGCCCGCTGGCGTAAAGCGCGTCGATCCAGCGCAGCTTGGCGGCGGTGGGCATCGTCGCCTTGACGCTCTGCAGCCCGTCGCGCGGGCCGACTTCGCTGATCAGCACAGTGGGGACGGGTGGCATCGAGGGGTCATCCTGAAATTGCACGACGGCACAGCCGAGCGTTCTTCTGCGCAATGTGCGTGACATCGATCACGTGCATGGGCGGCGTCCCCGACCACGTACCAATCTCACCCATCACTTTCAGTGGCTTCCGCAAGTCCTTATTTTTGAACATGTTTTGAACTTAAGCTGGGTTTAAAATCAGCGCTAAGTCCTTGATTCCATTGATTTTTGTTTACATCTTGAATTGACCGGGTCGCCCCCGTCCGCTACAGTGGCGTAAAGTGCACTTTAGTGGATGTTTGTGGCAAACAACGTGTTTCAAGGGCCCGCGGCCCTGACGCTGGACAGCAAGGGACGCATCGCTATGCCTGCGCGTCACCGCGAGCTGCTGGCCACGATGGGCGTCAACCAGCTCACGATCACGAAACACCCCGAAGGCTCGTTGATGATATTCCCGCGCCCGGCGTGGGAGACGTTTTCCGAGCGCATCGCCGCATTGCCGATGGGTGGTGGCGCGTGGCGCCGCGTGTTCCTCGGCAACGCGATGGAAGTCGAGATCGACGCGTCTTCGCGTTTGCTCATTCCGCCCGAGCTGCGCGCCTCTGCCGGCCTGGTGCGTGATCTGATGCTGCTCGGCATGGGCAGCCACTTCGAGCTCTGGGACGCGCAGCGTTACGCCGAATACGAAGCCAAGGTCATGCAGTCTGAAATGCCCGAATCGCTGAAGAGTTTCAGTTTCTGATCGACTGAATTCCCATGGACCCTCGCAGCGACTGGCAACACACCACCGTCTTGCTGGCCGAAGCGATCGACGCTCTCGTGACCACGCCGGCCGGCATCTATGTCGACGGCACGTTCGGCCGCGGCGGCCACTCGCGCGCCCTGCTCGAACGCCTGTCGCCCGAAGGCCGGCTGATCGCGATCGACCGCGACCCGCAGGCTGTAGAAGCCGCCACCGTCGGCGCGACGCGCATCGACGACCCGCGCTTTTCCATCCACCACACGAGCTTCGCGCACCTGGTGCCGCTGCTGGCCTCGCTCGGCGTGAGCCGGGTCGACGGGCTGCTGCTGGACCTGGGCGTTTCTTCTCCGCAGATCGACAACCCCGAGCGTGGTTTCAGCTTCCGTTTCGACGGCCCGCTGGACATGCGTATGGACACCACCCGCGGCGAGAGCGCGGCAGAGTTTCTGGCCCGCGCCGATGTGCGCCAATTGACGGAGGTGATTCGTGACTATGGGGAAGAACGGTTTGCTCTACAGGTTGCAAAGGCGCTTGTTGCTCGGCGCGAAAGCGGGAACCCTGTTCGAACCACAGGCGAGCTTTCCAACGTCGTGGCTGGTGCGGTCAAAACCCGCGAAGCGGGCCAGAACCCTGCAACGCGCACATTTCAAGCTCTTCGGATTTTCGTCAACGCCGAGCTTGAGGAGCTCGAACAAGGACTGAGCGCCTCGCTCGACGTGCTGGCCCCCGGTGGCCGTTTGGTCGTGATCAGCTTCCACTCGCTCGAAGACCGCATCGTGAAGACCTTCGTCGCGAGCGAGAGCAAACACGTGTTCGACCGGCGTGCGCCGTTCGCCGAACCGAAAGCGATGCGTTTGCAATCGATCGCGCGTGTGAAACCGGGTGACGACGAGGTGCGTGGCAACCCGCGCTCGCGTTCGGCGGTGATGCGTGTGGCCGAAAGAACCGACGTTGGAGTGGCGGCATGACGCGGCTCAACGTGCTTTTGCTGGTCGCGCTGATCTTCAGCAGCCTCTATCTCGTCCGCGTCTCGCACGACTCGCGCCGCCTGTTCGCCGAACTCGACCGCGCGCGCAACGAAGAGCGCCTGCTCGACAGCGAATACGAACGCCTGCGCTCCGAAAAGCAGTCGCAGGCTACGCCGCTGCGCGTGGAAAAAACTGCGCGCGACAAGCTCGCGATGCGCAGCGCCACGCCGGCCGTCACGCAGTACGTCACCTACGCCCACGCCGCTTCCGGCAGCGCCGGCGTGGCCGCCAGCGGGAGCCAACGATGAGCTGGTTCGGTTTGAAGCCACCCGGCGGAACGAAGAAGAGCGCGGCGCGCTCGGGTGCCACGCCGAGCGCGCGCAGCGTCAACTACTCGACCAGCCCGTTGCTCGCGTCGAAAACGCCGCCGTGGCGCTCGAAATTCCTGGTCGCGCTGGTGGGCCTGAGCTTCTGCATCCTGCTCGGCCGCGCCGTCTACGTGCAGATCATCGGCACCGAGTTCTTCCTGAAGCAGGGCGAGATCCGCTACGCACGTTCGCTCACGCTGCCGGCGAGCCGTGGCCGCATCCTCGACCGCAATGGCCAGATCCTCGCTTCCAGCGTGCCGGCGTCCTCGCTGTGGGCGATCCCGAAAGACTTCAGCGCCGACAAGGCCGAGCGCCGCCAGCTCGCCAAGCTGATCGGCATGACGCCGCAGGAACTCGAAGGCCGCCTCGACGACAACGCCAACTTCGTCTGGCTGAAGCGCCTGGCTGACGACCAGGTGGCCAAAGACGTGCTCGCGCTCAACCTGAAGGGCATTCACCAGCTGCGCGAGTACAAGCGCAAGTACCCCGAAGGCGAAGCCGCCACGCACGTGGTCGGTTTCACCAACGTGGAAGACCGCGGCCAGGAAGGCATCGAACTCGCGTTCGAAAAAGACCTGGCCGGCCGCGACGGCTCGCGCCGCGTCATCAAGGACCGGCTCGGCCGCGTGGTCGAAGACATCGGCGACGGCCTGGCGCCGGTCGACGGCCGCGACATCACGTTGTCGATCGATTCGAAAGTGCAGTTCTTCGCCTACCAGCGCATCCGCGACGCGGTGGCCGAGCACAAGGCCAAGGCCGGCAGCGTGGTCGTGCTCGACGCGCAGAGCGGTGAACTGCTGGCGCTGGCCAACTTCCCGAGTTATTCGCCCGCCGACCGCCGCAACCTGACCGGCGCGCAGCTCCGCAACCGCGCCGTGACCGACACCTTCGAACCCGGCTCGACGATGAAACCCTTCATCGCGGCGTGGGCGATGGAAAGCGGGCGTGTCACGCCGAACACCGTGATTTCGACCGCGCCGGGGCGCATGACCATCACCGGCTCGACCATCACCGACGCCCATCCGCACGGCGACCTCACGGTGGCACAGGTGATCCAGAAGTCGAGCAACGTCGGCGTCGTGAAGATGGCGATGCAGTTCCAGCCGCGCGAGATGTGGGAGCTGTACGCGCAGGTCGGTTTCGGGCAGAAGCCGCAGATCGGTTTCCCCGGCGCCGTGACCGGCCGGCTGCGCCCCTACAAGACCTGGCGCCCGATCGAGCAGGCGACCATGAGCTACGGCTACGGCCTGTCGGCCTCGCTGCTGCAGATCGCGCACGCTTACACCGCCTTCGCGCACGACGGCGAGGTGATCCCCGTCACGCTGAGCCGCTCGCCCGACGCGCCTGAAACGCCGCTCGTCGGCCAGCGGGTTTTCTCGGCGAAGACCGCGCAGGCGGTGCGCCAGATGCTGCAGATGGCCGCCGGCCCCGGTGGCACCGGCCCGAAAGCGCAGGCCATGGGCTACACGGTGGGCGGCAAGTCGGGCACCGCCTACAAGCAGGAAGGCAAGGGCTACGCGACCAAGAAGTACCGCTCGTGGTTCGTCGGCATGGCGCCGATCGTGAACCCGCGCATCATCGTGGCGGTGATGGTCGACGAACCGAATGCCGGCAAGTGGTTCGGCGGCGACGTGGCCGCGCCGGTCTTCAGCCAGGTCGTGCAGCAGACGCTGCGCACGCTCGGCGTGCAGCCCGACATGGAAGTGAAGACGCAGATCATCACGCACGAAGTGCCGGCGGAAGAGGAGAGCTTCTGATGGCCTTGCGCCAGCTCGCCTCCGTTGACGCTGCGCTCGGCTGGTTCGCGCAGCGCGGCGTGCGTGCGCTCACGACCGACAGCCGGCGTGTGTTGCCGGGCCATGCGTTCATCGCCTGGCCGGGTTATGCGGTCGACGGGCGGCAGTTCGTGTCGAACGCGCTCGCCTCGGGGGCGAACGCGTGCCTCGTCGAAGCGGACGGTGTTGAAGCCTTCGCGCTGGAAGACCGGGCCGAGGTGGCCACGTTGAGTGGATTGAAAGCCCGCACCGGCGCCCTCGCCAGCGGCTTCATGGGCTCGCCCAGCGAGCAACTGCGCGTGATTGCCGTCACCGGCACCAACGGCAAGACCTCGACCGCTTGGTGGGTCGCCCAGGCGATGTCGGCCCTCGGCCGACGCTGCGGCGTGGTGGGCACGCTCGGTGTCGGCGAGCCGCCTTCGCCGGGCCAGGCGGCAGAGTTCGAATTCACCGGCCTGACGACACCCGACCCGGTGACGCTGCAGGCCGGCTTCAAGCGTTTTGTCGACGCCGGCTTCGAGGCCTGCGCGATCGAGGCCTCGTCGATCGGCGTGACCGAGCACCGCCTGGCCGGCACGCACATCGACGTGGCGCTGTTCACCAACTTCACGCTCGACCACCTCGACTACCACGGCTCGATGGACGCCTACTGGCAAGCCAAGGCCGCGCTGTTCGCGTGGCCGGGACTGAAGGCCGCGGTGTTGAACATCGACGACGTGCAAGGCGCCACGCTGGCGGCCACGCTCGATGCCGCGGCGCTCGACCTGTGGACGTATTCGGTCCTGCAGCCGGCGCGGCTGCGGGCCGCCGACCTGAAGTACGTCGACGGCGGGTTGAGTTTCGTTTTGCACGAAGGTGCGGCGCAAGTGGCCGTGGCGACGCGCCTGATCGGCGACTACAACGTCTCGAACCTGCTCGCGGTGATCGGCGGTCTGCGGGCCTCGGGCGCGACGCTGGCAGACGCGGTACGGGTCTGCGCCGCGCTCACGCCGGTACCCGGCCGCATGCAGCGGGTCGTCGCCGAAACCTCGGCTGGCCCAGAGGTCGTGGTCGACTACGCCCACACGCCCGACGCGCTCGAGAAGGCGCTGCTCGCGCTGCAGCCTTTCGCCACCCAACGTGGCGGCCAGCTCTGGTGCGTGTTCGGCTGCGGCGGCAACCGCGATGCCGTCAAGCGCCCGCTGATGGGTGCGCTCGCTCAGCGCCTGGCCGGCCGCGTCGTGATCACCAGCGACAACCCACGCAACGAAGCGCCGGCCTTCATCACGCTGCAGATCGTCGCCGGCCTGGCCGGCAACCAGGAGCGTGTGACCGTGGTCGAAGAACGCCGCGCCGCGATTCGCTACGCACTGCGCGAAGCCGATGCGCGCGACGTGATCCTGATCGCAGGCAAGGGCCACGAGGACTACCAGGAGATCCGTGGCGTGAAGCTGCCGTTCTCCGACGTGGCCGAAGCCTCGGCCGGTCTGTCCCTGCGGGGAGCGAAAGCATGATGGCGCTGGCCCAGGCGCACGCGCTGCTGCCTGCTTCCACGCTCGTCGGCGACGGCACGGTCGAACTGCTACGTGTGCACAGCGACACCCGCAGCCTGCGCGCCGGTGACTTCTTCGTCGCACTCAAGGGCGAACGTTTCGACGCGCACGACTTTCTCGCGCAGGCGAAGACCAGCGGCGCGGTCGCGGCCCTCGCCGAGCGTGGCTTGGCAGAAGCCGGCATGCCCGGCCTGCAGGTCGCCGACACCCAAGCCGCGCTGACCGCACTCGCACGCGCTTGGCGCCAGCGCGTGCAATTGCCACTGATCGCGGTGACCGGCAGCAACGGCAAGACCACGGTCACGCAGATGATCGCGACCATCCTGCGTACCTGGCTCGGTGACGCGGCATTCTCGACCGCCGGCAACTTCAACAACCACATCGGCGTGCCGCTCACGCTGCTAGGGCTGCGCCAGGACGAGCACACCTGGCACCGCGCCGGCGTGGTCGAACTCGGCATGAACCACCCGGGCGAGATTGCCGAGCTGGCGGCGATCGCGGCGCCCACGGTCGCGCTCGTCAACAACGCGCAGCGCGAACACCAGGAGTTCATGGCCAGCGTGGAAGCGGTGGCGCGCGAAAACGGCAGCGTGATCTCCGCGCTTGGGCCGGCCGGCGTGGCCGTGTTCCCTGCCGACGAGACCCACGCCGCGCTCTGGCATGCGCTGGGCGGCACGCGCCCGACGCTGACCTTCGCTTTGCAGGGCCCGGCCGACGTGACCTGCCATGCCGAGTGGAACGGCGATGCGGCCGCGCCGCACTGGGCCGTGATGCTGCAGACGCCTGCCGGCGCGATCGCCTTGCAGTTGCACGTGGCCGGCTGGCACAACGTCAAGAACGCGCTCGCCGCGGCCGCGTGCGCCCTGGCCGCCGGCTGCCCGCTGGACGCGATCGGCCGCGGGCTCGAAACCTTCGAGCCGGTGAAAGGCCGCTCGCAGGTCAAGTCTTTCGTCCGCGGTGGGCAGAGCGTGACGCTGATCGACGACACCTACAACGCCAACCCCGACTCGGTGCGCGCCGCCATCGACGTGCTCGCGGTGATGCCCGGCCCGCGCTGGCTCGTGCTCGGCGACATGGGGGAGGTGGGCGACCAGGGCCCGGCCTTCCACACCGAAGTCGGCGCCTACGCGAAGGCGCGTGGCATCGACGCACTGTGGGTCGCGGGCTGCATGAGCGCGCACAGCGCGCAGGCTTTTTCGGGCGCGCGTCATTTCGACGCCGTGCCTTCGTTGATCGCGACGCTGGCGCAGGCGCCGGCCTGCCGTTCGGTGGTGGTCAAGGGGTCGCGCTTCATGCGCATGGAGCAGGTCGTGGCCGCATTGATGAATTCTTCAGGAGCGCCGCATGCTGCTTAGCCTGGCGACCTGGTTGCAGACGCTGTCGCCGGAATTCGGCTTCTTCCGCGTGTTCCAGTACCTGACCTTCCGCGCCGTCATGGCGGCGATGACGGCGATGCTGATCGGCCTGGCTTTCGGGCCGTGGGTGATCCGGCGCCTGGCCGAACTCAAGATCGGCCAGCCGATCCGCGACTACGGCGTCGAGGCGCACATGGTCAAGAGCGGCACGCCGACGATGGGTGGTGTGTTGATCCTGATCGGCATCGCCGTGTCCACATTGTTGTGGTTCGACTGGAGCAACCGTTTCGTCTGGATCGTGCTCGTCGTGACGCTCGGTTTCGGCGCGATCGGCTGGGTCGACGACTGGCGCAAGGTGGTGCAGAAGAACCCCGAAGGCATGGCCTCGGGCGAGAAGTATTTCTGGCAGTCGGTGATCGGCCTGGTGGCCGCGCTCTACCTCGCGTTCAGCGTCTCGGAAACCTCGAACCTGCGCGTGCTCGAACTGTTCCTGCGCTGGGTGCAGAGCGGCTTCTCGAACGACCTGCCGCCCAAGGCCGACCTGATCGTGCCGTTCTTCAAGACCGTCAGCTACCCGCTTGGTGTGTTCGGCTTCATCGCGCTGACCTACTTCGTGATCGTCGGTGCCAGCAACGCGGTGAACCTGACCGACGGGCTCGACGGGCTGGCGATCATGCCGGTCGTGATGGTCGGTTCCGCGCTCGGTGTGTTCGCCTACGTGACCGGCAGCTCGGTCTACAGCAAGTACCTGCTGTTCCCGTACATCCCGGGCACCGGCGAACTGTTGATCTTCTGTGCCGCGATGGCGGGGGCGGGCCTGGCCTTCCTGTGGTTCAACACGCACCCGGCGCAGGTCTTCATGGGCGACGTGGGCGCGCTCTCGCTCGGCGGCGCGCTCGGCACCATCGCCGTGATCACGCGCCAGGAAATCGTGCTCGGCATCATGGGCGGTGTGTTCGTCGCCGAAGCGCTGTCGGTGATGCTGCAGGTCACGTGGTTCAAGTTCACGAAGAAGCGCTTCGGCACCGGCCGGCGCATCTTCAAGATGGCGCCGCTGCACCACCACTTCGAGAAGTCGGGCTGGAAGGAAACGCAGGTTGTCGTGCGCTTCTGGATCATCACGATGCTGCTGTGCCTGGTCGGTCTCGCGAGCCTGAAGCTGCGGTGATGAGACTGTTGTCGAGCCGCCTCAAGACAGTCGACACCTCCTCGGGGGGCCGGCGCGCAGCGCCGTGGGGGTCGTCATGACTTACCTCAAGGACACCACCGTTCTCGTGCTCGGCCTGGGCGAGTCGGGCCTGGCGATGGCGCGCTGGTGCGCGCGTTTCGGTGCGAGCCTGCGGGTCTGGGACTCGCGCGACGCCGCGCCGAACGCGGCCGCGCTGGCCGAGCACGTGCCCTCGGCCGTGTTGCTGAAAGGCCCGCTGACCGACGAGCACTTCGCCGGCGCGAAACTGGTGTTGAAGAGCCCCGGCCTGTCGCCTCTCGACGCCGCCATCGCAGCGCCGCTGAAGCGCGTCGCCGACACCGGCATCCTGGTGCAGGGAGAACTCGACCTGTTCGCCCGCGCGCTCGTCGACCTGAAGGCCGAGCGGGCTTATGCGCCCAAGGTGATCGCGATCACCGGCACCAACGGCAAGACCACCACGACCGCGATGGCCGCGATGCTGATCGCCCGCACCGGCAAGCGTGTGGCGGTGGCCGGCAACATCGGGCCGACGATGTTGCAGACGCTCGCCGACGCGCTCGACCGGGAGCCGCTCGTCGTGGCGCCGGTCGAGGCCGCGCCTGAACCCGTGCTGCCCTCGAGCGAGACCGCCGACGCCGCCGAGCCGGTCGACGAAGACAGCCCGGTCGCCGCGGTGATCGACGCCGACGACGACACGCCGGTGCCGATCGTCCTGCCGCCGCCCCCGCCGGCCGAGCCGGTGTTCGAACACCTGCCCGAAGTCTGGGTGCTCGAACTCTCCAGCTTCCAGCTCGACGAGGTCAAAGGCTTCGAGCCGAGCGCCGCGACCGTCCTCAACATCACGCAGGACCACCTCGACTGGCACGGCTCGATGGCGAACTACACCGCCGCGAAAGCGCGGGTCTTCGGCCAGAACGCCGTGATGGTGATCAACCGCGACGACGCGGCGGTCGAGAAGCTCGTGCCCGCGCCGGTGATGGTCAAGGGCGCGCGCGGCCGGCCGGCCCGTGCGGTCGAGCGCCATGTGGTGCGTTTCGGCCTGGGCCGCCCGCAGCGCCCGGGCGACTACGGCCTCGTCGACGAAAACGGCATGGCCTGGCTGGTGCGCGCGCTCGAAGCCGACGAGACGATCAAACGTGGCCGTGGCGAGAAGGAAGCCGAAGAGATCCACATTCAGCGCCTGATGCCGGCCGACGCACTGCGTGTGCGTGGCCGTCACAACGCCGCCAACGCGCTGGCAGCACTCGCCCTGGCCGGCGCCATCGACTGCCCGCTGGCGCCCATGCTGCACGGTCTGCGTGAATACGCCGGCGAACCGCACCGCGTGCAGTACATCGCCACCTTCAACGGCGTCGACGCTTTCGACGACAGCAAGGGCACGAACGTCGGCGCGACCGTGGCCGCGCTGAACGGACTGGGCGACGACAAGGCGCCGGGCAAGCTGGTCGTGATCCTCGGTGGCGACGGCAAGGGGCAGGACTTCTCGCCGCTGGCGGAGCCGGTGCGCCGCCACGTGCGTGCGGTCGCGACGATCGGGCGCGACGCGGCGGCGATCGAAACAGCGCTCTCATCCACCGGTGTGCCGCTGCAGCGTTTCGAAACCTTGCAGGCCGCCACGCGCTGGTGCTTCGAGCGCGCACACAGCACCGACGCGGTCTTGCTCAGCCCGGCCTGCGCGAGCCTCGACATGTTCCGCAACTACGCGCACCGCGCCGAGGTGTTCGTGGCCGAAGTGCAGTCCATCGTGGCCGACAGCGGCGGGGTGCTGGCATGAGCGCGGCGCAGGCTTCACCCCGGTTCAGCTTCGCGGCGCTGCGTGAGCGCATCGTCGCGCTCGTGCCCAGGCGCGAAGACACCGACAAGGCGCCGGGCAAGACCCGTGGCAAGGCCGGCGAAAAAAGCACGATCCCCGTGCGCGACTGGATCGACATCGGCAAGGGCGGCCAGCCCACACGCCTGGCCGGCTTCGACCAGGCGCTCGTCTGCGTCGTGATCGCGCTGCTCGCGCTCGGTGTGGTGATGGTCTACAGCGCCAGCGTCGCCCTGCCCGACAACCCGAAGTTCGCGCGCTACGCGCCGACCTACTTCATGTCGCGCCAGATCCTGTTCGTCGTGGTCTCGCTGATCGCCGCGCTGGTGGCGGTGCAGGTGCCGGTCAGCGTGTGGGAAAAGGCCTCGCCCTGGGTCTTCGTGGCGTCGCTGCTGCTGCTGGTGCTGGTACTGATCCCGTTCATCGGCAAGGGTGTGAACGGCGCGCACCGCTGGATCCCGGTCGGGCCGTTCAGTTTCCAGCCTTCGGAGTTCGCCAAGCTCGCGATCGCGATGTATGCGGCCAGCTACATGGTGCGCAAGATGGACATCAAGGAAAAATTCGTGCGCGCGGTGGCGCCGATGACGGTGGCGCTGGCCGTGATCGGCATGCTGCTGCTGGCCGAGCCCGACATGGGCGCCTTCATGGTGATCGCGGTGATCGCGATGGGCATCCTGTTCCTCGGCGGCGTCAACGGCCGCATGTTCTTCCTGAGCATCGCGGTGCTGGTCGGCGCGTTCGTGCTGATGATCGTCAGCAGCCCGTGGCGCGCCGAGCGCATCCTGGCCTTCCTCAAGCCCTGGGATCCGCTCTACGCGCAAGGGAAGGGTTATCAGCTCACCCACTCGCTGATCGCCTTCGGGCGCGGCGAGATCTTCGGCCAGGGGCTGGGCGGCAGCGTCGAGAAGTTGCACTACCTGCCCGAGGCGCACACCGACTTTTTGCTCGCGGTGATCGGCGAAGAGCTGGGCTTCATCGGCGTGGCCTGCGTGATCGTGGCCTTCTTCTGGCTCGCGCGGCGCCTGTTCCACATCGGCCGGCAAGCCATCGCGCTCGACCGGGTGTTTGCCGGCTTGTTCGCGCAGGGCATCGGCCTGTGGATGGGCGGGCAGGCCTTCATCAACATGGGCGTGAACCTCGGCGTGTTGCCGACCAAAGGCTTGACGCTGCCGCTGATGAGTTATGGCGGCTCGGCGATCGTGATGAACATGATTGCGCTGGCGATCGTGCTGCGCATCGACATCGAGAACAGGCAAATGATGCGGGGAGGGCGCGCATGAGTGCGAACCACCTCGTCGTGATGGCCGCCGGCACCGGCGGTCACGTGATTCCCGGCCTCGCGGTCGCACGCGAAATGCAGTCGCGCGGCTGGAGCGTGAGCTGGCTCGGCACGGCCACCGGCATGGAAAACCGGCTCGTGCCACCGACCGGCATCGACCTCGACACGATCGGGTTCTCCGGTCTGCGTGGCAAAGGTTTCATGCAGACGCTGACCGGTGGCATGCGATTGCTGGGCTCGTTCTGGAGCTGCCTGCAGATCCTGCGCCGCCGCCGCGCGACCGCCGTGCTCGGCATGGGCGGCTACGTGTGTTTCCCCGGCGGTTTGATGGCGGCCTTGCTGCGCAAGCCGCTCGTGCTCGTCAACGCCGACGCGTCCTTGCTGATGAGCAACCGTGCGCTGTTGCCCTTCGCCGAGCGGGTCGCCTTCGGCTTCGACGGTGAAGCGGCGCGCTGGACAAAAGATGCGATCGTCACCGGCAACCCGGTGCGCGCCGAGATCGAAGCCTTGCCGGAGCCGGCCGAACGTTTCGCCGGCCGCGGCGGGCCGCTGCGCCTGCTCGTCGTCGGCGGCAGCCTCGGCGCGCGCGTGTTGAACGAGTGCGTGCCGCAGGCGCTGGCCTTGCTCGGCGAAGGTCAGCGCCCGCGCGTCACGCACCAGACCGGCGAGGCCAACCATGCCGGCGTGCAGGCCGCGTACGCGCGGGCGAACGTGCAGGCGCAGGTGTTGCCCTTCATCGACGACATGGCCACGCGCCTGGCCGAGTGCGACGTGATCGTCTGCCGCGCTGGCGCGGTCACGGTGAGCGAGCTGTGCGCGGCCGGCGTGCCGGCCGTGCTGGTGCCGCTGGTCGTCAGCACCACCGCGCACCAGCGTGACAACGCCAAGTGGCTGGCCGCGAAGGGTGCCGGCATCCACCTGCCGCAAGCCGAACTCACGCCGCGCAAGCTGGCCGACCTGCTCTTGGGGCTGAAGCGCGAAGCGCTGCTCGGCATGGCCACCAAGGCGCGCGCGCTGGCCAAGCCGAAAGCCGCCGCGCGGGTCGCAGATCAAATCGAAGGGTTGGTGCTCGCATGAAGCACGCCGTCAAACACATCCACTTCGTCGGCGTCGGTGGCGCCGGCATGAGCGGCATCGCCGAGATCCTGCACAACCTCGGCTACAAGGTGTCGGGTTCGGACCAGAGCGACAGCAGCACCACGCGCCGCCTCGCATCGCTCGGCATCCGCATCAGCACCGGCCACGACGCCGCCAACATCGCCGGTGCCGAAGCGGTCGTCACCTCCACCGCCGTGCGCGCCGACAACCCCGAGGTGATCGCCGCCCGCGCCAAGCGTGTGCCGGTCGTGCCACGCGCGGTGATGCTGGCCGAATTGATGCGCCTGAAGTCGGGCATCGCGATCGCCGGCACGCATGGCAAGACGACGACGACCTCGCTGGTCACCAGCGTGCTCGCCGAAGCCGGCGTCGACCCGACCTTCGTGATCGGCGGGCGGCTCAACGCGGCGGGCGCGAATTCGCGCCTCGGCTCGGGTGACTACATCGTCGTCGAAGCCGACGAATCCGACGCGTCGTTCCTGAACCTGCTGCCGGTGATGGCGGTCGTCACGAACATCGACGCCGACCACATGGACACCTACGGCCACGACTTCGCGAAGCTGAAGTCGGCTTTCGTCGAGTTCATCCACCGCATGCCGTTCTACGGCGCGGCGATCCTGTGCAGCGACGACCCGGGCGTGCGCTCGATCATGCCGATGATCTCGCGCCCGGTCGTCACTTATGGCTTCGGTGAAGATGCGATGGTGCGCGCGGTGAACGTGGTGGCCGACGCCGGCACGATGCAGTTCACGGTGCAGCGCCGCAACGGTGTGCAGATGCCCGACCTGGGCGTGAGCCTGAACCTGCCCGGCGACCACAACGTGCTCAACGCGCTCGCGGCGATCGCGGTCGCGACCGAGCTCGAACTGCCCGATGCGCCGGTCGTGAAGGGCCTGGCGGAGTTCAACGGCGTGGGCCGACGCTTCCAGCGTTACGGCGAACAGCCGGCCGCGGATGGCGGCACGTTCACGCTGATCGACGACTATGGCCACCACCCGGTCGAGATGGCGGCCACGCTCGCCGCGGCGCGGGGTGCCTTCCCGGGCCGGCGCCTGGTGCTCGCGTTCCAGCCGCACCGCTTCACGCGCACCCGCGACTGCTTCGAGGACTTCGTGAAGGTCATCGGCACGGCCGACCTGGTGTTGCTCGCCGAAGTCTACGCCGCCGGCGAAGCGCCGATCGTCGCCGCCGACGGGCGGGCCTTGGCGCGCGCGCTGCGCGTCGCGGGCAAAGTCGACCCGGTGTTCGTCGACGAGATTGCCGCGATGCCGCAGACCATCGTCGAACAGGCGCGGGGTGGTGACGTGGTGATCTCGATGGGCGCGGGATCGATCGGCAACGTACCGGCGCAGGTCGCCGAGATGTTGAGTGGGAAAGGGGCAGCAACATGAGCATCGATGTGAAAGCCCTCGGCAAGGTGGCCGTGCTGATGGGCGGCACCTCGGCCGAGCGCCAGATTTCGCTGATGTCAGGCACCGGCGTGCTCGCCGCCTTGCAATCACAAGGGGTCGACGCCCATGCCTTCGACCCGGCCGAGCGTGAACTGGTCGAGCTGAAGCGCGAAGGCTTCGCGCGTTGTTTCATCGCGCTGCACGGCCGCCATGGCGAAGACGGCAGCGTGCAGGGCGCGCTCGAACTGCTGGGGATTCCGTACACCGGCTCGGGCGTGATGGCGTCTGCCATCGCGATGGACAAGGTGATGACCAAGCGCGTGTGGATCGCCGAAGGCCTGCCGACGCCACGTTATGTGTGGCTCGCACCCGAGCAGCGCTCGCGCGAGCGCATCCGCACGGTGCCCGACGACCTGGGCCTGCCGCTGATCGTGAAGCCGCCGCGCGAAGGCTCCTCGATCGGCATCAGCAAGGTCGCGGGTTATTCGCAGATGCAGGCAGCGGTGGAGCTCGCCGCGAAGTACGACGCCGACGTGCTCTGCGAAGAGTTCATCGAAGGCGAGGAAGTGACCTGCCCGGTGCTCGGCCAGGGCGCATCGGCACGCGCGCTGCCGGTCATCCGAATCATGGCGCCCGAAGGCGCCTACGACTACCAGAACAAGTACTTCACCGATGACGTGAAATACCAGTGCCCGAGCGGCCTGCCCTCCGCCGAAGAAGCGGAGATCCAGCGCATCGTCGTGCAGGCGTACCGCACGCTGGGCTGCCGCGGCTGGGGCCGGGCCGACCTGATGATCCGGCGCAGCGACCGCAAGGCCTTCCTGCTCGAGATGAACACCTCGCCGGGCATGACGACGCACTCGCTGGTGCCGATGTCGGCCAAGGCTGTGGGCATGAGCTACGAAGCGCTGTGCGTGCAGATCGTGGCCGACGCCGGCCTCGACGCGACCCGGGCCAGCGCCGCCTGACACCATGGCCAAGACCGCCACCCCGCCCACGCTGCCAGCCGACATCCGGCTGATGAACGTGACCGCCGGCGTGCTGGCGGCCATCGGCGTGGGTGCGATCGTGGTGGTGCTGCTGATGTGGCTGATGCGCCAGCCGCTGTTCGCGGTGCAGAGCATCCGCGTCGAAGGTGACCTGGCGCACAACAGCGCGCTGACGATCCGCGCCAACGCGGCGCCGCGGCTGGTCGGCAACTTCTTCACGCTTGACCTGGCCGCCGGCCGGCGCGCGTTCGAGGCCGTGCCCTGGGTGCGCCAGGCGCTCGTGCAGCGGGTGTGGCCGAACCGGCTGCGCGTGCTGCTCGAAGAGCACCGCGCCGCGGCGCTGTGGGAAGGCGGCGGCGACGCGGCCGACAAGCTCGTCAACAGTTTCGGCGAAGTGTTCGAGGCGAATCTCGGCGACGTGGAAGACGAAGCGCTGCCGACCTTGCGCGGCCCTGAAGCGGCCGCCGCGCAGATGCTCACGATGCTCCGCCGTCTGGGGCCGGTGCTCGCGCCGATGGATGCGCGCATCGAAACGCTCGAACTCTCGGGCCGCGGCTCGTGGCGCGCCGAGCTCGACTCGGGCGCCGAGATCGAGCTCGGCCGCGGCAGCGACGACGAAGTGGTGGCGCGTACCGAACGTTTCGTCGGCACCGTGACGCAAGTGACCTCACGCTACCAGCGGCCATTGCAATACGCCGACCTTCGGCACAACGAAGGCTACGCAGTTCGGCTCAAGGGCATTTCGACCGCGGTCGATCCGAGCGGCAAACCGGCCAAAAAGTAGGAAAGCAAACATGCCCAAGGAATACAAGGATCTCGTCGTCGGCCTGGACATCGGCACCGCCAAGGTGATGGTGGTCGTGGCCGAAGTCCTGCCCGGTGGCGAGTTGCGCATCGCCGGGCTGGGCAGCGCGCCCACGCACGGGCTGAAGCGCGGCGTGGTCGTGAACATCGACGCGACGGTGCAGTCGATCCAGCAGGCGCTGAAAGAGGCCGAGATGATGGCCGACTGCAAGATCACGCGGGTCTACACCGGCATCACCGGCAGCCACATCCGTGGCCAGAACTCGACCGGCATGGTGATCGTGCGCGACAAGGAAGTGACACCGGTCGACGTGGCGCGGGTGGTCGAGACCGCGAAGGCGATCAACATCCCGAACGACCAGCGCCTGCTGCTGGTCGAGCCGCAGGAATTCGTGATCGATGGTCACGAGGTGAAAGAACCGATCGGCATGAGCGGCGGCCGGCTCGAGGTGAAAGTGCACATCGTCACCGGCGCGCAGAGCGCGGCCGAGAACATCGTGAAGTGCGTGCGCCGCTGCGGGCTCGAAGTCGACCAGCTGGTGCTGAACCCGAGCGCGTCGAGCCACTCGGTGCTCACCGACGACGAGAAAGACCTCGGCGTCGCGCTCGTCGACATCGGCGCCGGTACGACCGACGTCGCGATCTTCACCGACGGTGCGATCCGCCACACCGCGGTGATCCCGATCGCCGGCGACCTGATCACGAGCGACATCGCGATGGCGCTGCGCACGCCGACGAAAGACGCCGAAGAAATCAAGATCGAGTACGGCGTCGCCAAACAACTGCTCGCCGATCCGAGCGAGCAGCTCGAAGTGCCGGGCCTGGGCGACCGCGCGCCGCGCATGCTGAGCCGCCAGGCGCTGGCCGGCGTGATCGAGCCGCGCATCGAAGAGATCTACTCGCTGGTGCACCAGGTGATCCGCGAGAGCGGCTACGAAGAGCTGCTCTCCAGCGGCATCGTCATCACCGGCGGCGCGGCGGTGATGCCGGGCATGGTCGAACTTGGCGAAGACATCTTCCTGAAACCCGTGCGCAAGGGCATACCGACCTACCACGGCGCGCTCTACGACATGGTCTCGAACCCGCGCTCGGCGACCGTGATGGGCCTGCTCGAAGAAGCCCGCATCGCGCGCTCGCGCGGGCAGCGTGCGGCGCAGCAGGCCGGCTCGGTCAAGACACTTTTCGGTCGCGCCAGGGACTGGTTCCTGGGCAACTTCTGACACAGGGGCGAGCATGAACAACAACCTGCATTCACGCCAGCTCGGCCACCCCTGCCACGGGCTGGACCCACCGGCCCGGCGAAACCAGCGACCTCGGACCCCGGCACCGCCGGGTCACCGCGGCGAACAGAGCAAGTGAACAAGGAATGGCGGGCTCGCGGCCCGTCGACACAACGGCAACTGCATTGAAGTATTTTCGGAGAATCACATGGCCATCGAAATGATCGAAGAATTCAGCATGGGTACGCAGATCAAGGTGATCGGCGTGGGCGGTGGCGGCGGCAACGCGGTCGAACACATGATCGCGCAGGGCGTGCAAGGCGTGGAGTTCGTCTGCGCCAACACCGACGCGCAGGCGCTCAACCGCTCGGCGGCGCACAACCTGATCCAGCTCGGCACCACCGGCCTCGGCGCCGGCGCCAAGCCCGAAGCCGGCAAGGCCGCGGCCGAAGAAGCGGTCGACCGCATCCGCCAGGCGATCGAAGGCTCGCACATGCTTTTCATCACCGCCGGCATGGGCGGTGGCACCGGCACCGGCGCTGCGCCGGTGATCGCGCGCGTCGCGAAGGAAATGGGCATCCTGACCGTGGGCGTGGTCACCAAGCCGTTCGAGTTCGAAGGCAACCGCCGCATGAAGTCGGCCGACGCCGGCCTGGCCGAGCTCGAAGCCAACGTCGACTCGCTGATCGTGATCCTGAACGACAAGCTGCTCGACGTGCTGGGCGACGACATCACGCAGGACCAGGCCTTCGCGCACGCCAACGACGTGCTGAAGAACGCGGTCGGCGGCATCAGCGACATCATCCACATGCCGGGTCTCGTGAACGTCGACTTCGAAGACGTGAAGACCGTGATGAGCGAGCCGGGCAAAGCGATGATGGGCACCGCGATCGCGAGCGGCCCCGACCGTGCGACCAAGGCTGCCGACGCGGCCGTGGCCTGCCCGCTGCTCGAAGGCATCGACCTGTCAGGCGCACGTGGCGTGCTGGTATTGATCGCAGCCAACCGCAACACCTTCAAGCTGGCCGAAAGCCGCAACGCGATGAACACGATTCGCCGCTACGCCGCCGACGACGCGCACGTGATCTACGGCACTGCGTACGACGAAAGCCTGGGCGACCAGCTGCGCGTGACGGTGATCGCCACGGGCCTGAGCCCGCAGCGCCGCCAGCAGCAGGCGCCGATGAGCGTGGTGCACAGCATGCCGGCCAAGATGACGGGCACGAACGACCTGCCGATCCTGCAGCACGCGCTGACGCAGCCGATGCAGGCCGGCGGCAGCGCGCCGCACGACTACAGCGCGCTGACCACGCCCAGCGTGTGGCGCAACGGCCGCACCGCGGCGGCCAAGGTCGACGCGCTGGCGAGCAACGGCATGGACGAGATCGAGATCCCGGCCTTCCTGCGCAAACAAGCCGACTGATGCTGGCCACACGCCCTTTCCTGGCGCGCCGGCGCCGGGAGAGGGCGGAGGCTGAAAGTCCCGCGCTGGATCAGGCGGGGCAGAAGCCTCCTAAAATCGCCGGCATGTTGCAGCAGCGCACCCTCAAGGCCATGACGCGGGCCGTTGGCGTGGGCTTGCACGGCGGGCAGCGGGTCGAGCTGGTGCTGCGGCCCGCGGCGGTCGACACCGGCATCGTGTTCCGGCGTGTCGACCTGCCGGTGCCGGTGAACATTCCGGTCAACGTCGCGGCGGTCTGCGACACCCGCATGGCGACCACCATTTCACCCGGCGGCGACACCGGCGCGCCCAAGGTCAACACGATCGAACACCTGCTGTCGGCGTGCGCGGGCCTGGGCATCGACAACCTCGTGGTCGACATCACCGCCGAAGAAGTGCCGATCCTGGACGGTTCGGCGGCGTCGTTCGTGTTCCTGCTGCAGAGCGCGGGCATCGAGCTGCAGGACGCGCCCAAGCGTTTCCTGCGCATCCTGAAGCCCGTGGAAGTGCGCCATGGCGAAGGCGCGTCGGCGATCTGGGCGCGGCTCGACCCCTTCAACGGCTACACGCTGACCTTCGAGATCAATTTCGACCACCCGGCCGTCAACCAGACCGGCCAGCGTGTGGTCTTCGACATGGGCTCGGGCCAGTACAAGCAGCAGATCGCCCGCGCCCGCACCTTCGGCTTCACGAAAGACGTGGAGACGATGCGCTCACGCGGCCGCAGCCTGGGCGGCAGCATGGACAATGCGATCGTGGTCGACGACTACAAGGTGCTCAACAACGAAGGCTTGCGCTACGACGACGAGTTCGTCAAACACAAGATCCTCGACGCGATCGGCGACATGCATGTCGCGGGCCACCCGCTGCTCGCCGCCTACAGCGGTTTCAAGTCGGGCCATGCGCTGAACAACAAGCTGCTGCGCGCCGTGTTCGCCGACCCCGGCAATTACGAGCTCGTCACCTTCGACGACGCCGCCCAGGCGCCTGCCGGCTTTGCCGAGCTGGCGCCGGCGTGGTGACGGACCTGCATTGAACGATGCTCATCTTTCGCTGGATCTTTCTTCTGCTGCTCGGCGCCGGTGCGGTGTGCCTGGCGATGTACGTCGGCACCGGCGAGCAGCGTTACCGCCTGATCGGCATTCGCCTTGTCAAGTGGACAGTGGTGGCCGCGCTGGCCTTCTTCGCCGTGCTCATCCTCGAGCGCCTGGTGGTGATTCTGTGAAGGTGAACCCATGACGGTCTTTCGCTGGATCATCGGCGTCATCGCGGCCATTCTGGCCACGGGCTCGGTGGTGTGCTTCGTGCTCTTCATCACCCTGGACATCGATGTCTGGATCCAGCGCGCGCGCAGCTTCCGGCGCGGCACCTACCTGGCCTGCCTGACGTGGTTCAACGTCGAGGTCTGGGGCCGGGTGATCTGGACCATCATCCACTGGTGACGGCGAGGCCGAGGAAAGCGAGCACCTCGGGGAGGTGTTCCTCCTCGAATTCGGTCAGCGCGTGGTCGCTGCCTTCGAGCAGCTTGATCCTGCAACCCTTGTAGCGTGCGCTCATCTCGCGCCAGTCCAGCACTTCATCGCCCTTGGAGATCACCGCGAAGTACCTTTCGAGCTGCGTCAACTCGCCGGGTGCGATGGCCCGCAGCTCGTCGATGAACTCGGGACGGAAGAAGAACTTTTCGTCGCTGTGCCAGGCCGTCGTCTCGCCGATGTACTTCGCGAGGTCGCGCGCCGGCTCGATCGCCGGGTTCAACAAGACCGCGCGGCAACCCAGTCGCTCTGCCGCGGCGGTGGCATAGAAGCCACCGAGCGAACTGCCGACCACGCCGGTCTGCGCCGCGGGCCAGGCCGCGATGCCTTCGAACAGCATCTGCATCGCATCGAGCGGCGAGGGCGGCAACTGCGGGCACCACCAGGTTACGTCGGGTCGGTGCTCTTGCACCCACGCCGCCATCACACGCGCCTTGGTCGACTGCGGCGACGAGCGAAAGCCGTGCAGGTAGAGCAGGTGCGTGACGGGCTCTTTGGCCATCAACGCGCCGCGCCCAGCGCCTCCAGCAGCTTGGCGTGCACGCCGCCGAAGCCGCCGTTGCTCATGCACAGGATGTGGTCGCCGGGCTTCGCCGCCGCGACCACGCGCTGGACCAATTCGGGAATCGTCTCGCAGACCACCGCCTGCTTGCCCATCGGTGCCATCGCCTGCACCGCGTCCCAGCCCAGCCCGCCGCTGTGGCAGAAAGCAAGGTCGGCTTCTTCGAGCGACCAGGGCAGCTGCGCTTTCATCGCGCCGAGTTTCATCGTGTTGGAGCGGGGTTCGAACACGGCGAGGATGCGCTCGATGCCGACCTTGCGGCGCAAGCCGTTGACGGTGGTGCGCATTGCGGTCGGGTGGTGCGCGAAGTCGTCGTAGACGCGGATGCCACGCGCTTCGCCGATCAATTCGAGCCGGCGCCGCACGTTCTCGAAGCTCACCAGCGCGCGCGCCGCGACCTCGGGGGCTACGCCCACGTGTTCGGCCGCGGCGATGGCCGCGATCGCGTTCAGCTGGTTGTGTTCACCGAGCAGCGGCCACTCGACCCGCGCGATCTTCAGGCTGCCCCGCAGCACGTCGAAGGCATGCGGCTCGCCGCGTGCGCGCAGCGCGCCGGGCTCTTCCTTGCGCGCGCCGAAACGTTGCACCTCGCTCCAGCAGCCCATCGTCAGCACGCGCTGCAGGCTCTCTTCGCGGGCGTTGACGACGAGCCGGCCGTGCGCCGGCACGGTGCGCACGAGGTGGTGGAACTGGCGCTCGATCGCGGCCAGGTTCTCGAAGATGTCGGCGTGGTCGTATTCGAGGTTGTTCAGGATCGCGGTGCGCGGCCGGTAGTGCACGAACTTGCTGCGCTTGTCGAAGAAGGCGGTGTCGTACTCGTCGGCCTCGATCACGAAGGGCGAGCCGGGCTGCGTGTTGCCCAGCCGCGCCGAGACGCCGAAATTGAGCGGCACGCCGCCGACCAGAAAACCCGGGTTGAGCCCAGCCTGGTCCAGCATCCACGCCAGCATCGAGGTGGTGCTGGTCTTGCCGTGCGTGCCGGCCACGGCCAGCACATGCCGGCCCTGCAGCACGTTCTCGGCCAGCCACTGCGGGCCGCTGGTGTAGGGCGCGCCGGCGTCGAGCACCGCTTCCATCAGCGCGTTGCCGCGGCTGACCACGTTGCCGACGACGTACAGGTCGGGCGCGAGCGTCATCTGCTCGGGGCCGAAGCCTTCGATCAGCTCGATGCCGAGCGCGCGCAACTGGTCGCTCATCGGCGGGTAGACGTTGGCGTCGCAGCCGGTGACCTTGTGGCCGCTTTCGCGTGCGAGTGCGGCCAGGCCACCCATGAAGGTGCCGCAGATGCCGAGGATGTGGATGTGCATCGGGCCATTCTAGGAGCGGTGGACGTGTGGACAATGGCGCCATGTCGTCCTGGATCACCACCAACCCCATCGCCTACCCGGCGCTCGAAGTCGTGCACATCACCGGCATCGCGCTGCTGGTGGGCAACCTGGTGCTGGTCGAGCTGCGCGTCTGGGGCCTGGGGCGCACGCTGCCGCTGCCGGCGCTGGCGCGTCTGGGGCTGACGGTCTCGCTCGTCGGCTTCGGCTTGGCCGCCGCCAGCGGCCTGTTGATGTTCGCCAGCCAGGCCGCCGAGCTGATGGCCAACCGCGCGTTCGTGATCAAGATCGGCCTGCTCACGCTGGCCGGCACGAATGCCGGCCTGTTCCACGCCCGCGACGGGCTGACCCGGCTCGATGCCGTCGCCCGGGTACAGACCGCACTCTCGCTGGGGCTTTGGCTCGGCGTCATCATCTGCGGTCGCTGGATCGCCTACCGCTGAAGGAGCTTCACCATGCAACGTCGCCACTTGATCGTCGGAGGCGCGAGCGCCTTGCTCGCCTCACGCGCTTTTGCTCACCACGGCTGGAGCAGCTTCGACCAGGACCGCCCGATCTGGCTTGAAGGCAAGGCCGTGAAAGTGTCCTGGGGCAACCCGCACGCCGAGGTCGACCTGCAGATCCCGGCCGACCTGAAACTGCCCCCCGATCTGGCGAAGCGCGTGCTGCCGGCACAGTCGGCCAGCGTCGACGGGCCGCGCCTGTTGGCAGCGGCGAAACTACCGACGCGCCGAGACCCGGTCTGGGAGATCGAGTTCGCCCCACTCACACGCATGGAAGCGTGGAAGGTGCCCGAGATCAAGGTCGACGACACGATCGCGGTGCTCGGCTTCACGCTCGTCGGCGAGAAGGGCGACGCGGTGCTGCGCGCTGAATACCTGTTCGCCGGCGGCAAGACCTACGGCATGCGCTCGGCGCCTGCCTGAGTAAAGCTCAGGCGCGCAGGCTTTCTGCCGCGGCGGCCACGGTCGCGGCGATGTCGGCCGGGCTGTGGGCCGCGCTCACGAAGCCGGCTTCGTAGAGCGCCGGCGCGAAGTACACGCCACGGTCGAGCATCTCGTGGAAGAAGCGGTTGAAGCGCTCCTTGTCGGTGGCCAGCACAGCGTTGTAGTTCTGCGGCAGGGTGTCGGCGAAGAAGAAGCCGAACATGCCGCCTTCGCAATCGCCGACCATCGGCACGCCGGCCGTCTTGGCCGCAGCCACCAGCCCGTCGACGAGTGAGCGCGTGCTCGCGCTCAGCGCTTCGAAGAAGCCTGGCTTTCGGATCTCGCGCAAGGTCGCCAGGCCACAAGCCGTGGCGACCGGGTTGCCCGACAGCGTGCCGGCTTGGTAGACCGGGCCGAGCGGCGCCAGTTGTTTCATCACCGCGCGCTTCGCGCCGAAAGCCGCCAACGGCATGCCGCCGCCGATGACCTTTCCGAACACACTGATGTCGGGCTCGAAGCCGGGGATGGCTGCAGCAAAGAGGCTCTGCGCGCTGCCGAGGGCCACGCGGAACCCCGTCATCACTTCGTCGAACACGAACAGCGCGCCGTGTTGCGTGCAGAGCTCGCGAATACGCTTCATGAACGGCACCGAGGCGCGCACGAAGTTCATGTTGCCGGCGATCGGCTCGATCATCACGCAGGCGATCTCGGGGCCGTGCAGCTTGAACGCTTCTTCGACTTGTTCGAGGTTGTTGTATTCGAGGACGAGCGTGTGCTGGACCACTTCGGGCGGCACGCCGGCGCTGGTCGGGAAGCCGAAAGTCGCGAGACCGGAGCCGGCCTTCACGAGCAGCGCGTCGGCATGGCCGTGGTAACAACCTTCGAACTTGACGATCTTGCTGCGGCCGGTGGCGCCGCGCGCCAGGCGCAGCGCGCTCATCGCCGCTTCGGTGCCCGAGCTGACGAGGCGCACTTGGTCCATGCTCGGCACCAGGCTCAGGATCTCTTCGGCGAGTTCGACCTCACGCTCGGTCGGCGCGCCGAATGAAAAGCCCTCGACCGCCGCCTTCTGCACCGCTTCGAGCACGGCCGGGTGGCCGTGGCCGAGGATCATCGGGCCCCAGGAGCCGATGTAGTCGATGTAGCGCTTGTTCTCGGCGTCGACGATGTAGGGGCCGTGGCCGCTCTTGATGAAGCGCGGCGTGCCGCCGACAGCACGGAACGCCCGGACCGGCGAGTTCACGCCGCCGGGGATGACTTTCTGGGCGCGCTCGAAGAGCTGCGCGTTCGTGAGTTCAGTGGACATGGCGTGGGTTCTTCTGCGCGATGCTGTCGTCGGTGGGTTCGTCGGGGCCGGCCTCGCCTTCTTCGCCGGGCGGCAGGGCCCAGAAGAAGCGGTCGGGCAGCACGTTGCCCATGCCGGGGCGGAAACCGGCGTCGAGCGCCTGGTCGAGGAAGGTCAGCGCTTCACCGACGGCCGCCTGCAGTTCGGCACCGGCCGCCAAGAGCGCGGCGAGCGAGGCCGACAAAGTGTCACCTGCGCCGACGAAGCTCACTTCGAAGCGTTCGAACTTCTCGCCGGTGATCGCGCCTTCGGGCGACGCGAGCACGTTGTCCATGAACTGGTCGGCGGTCTTCGTGCTCTGGATCAGGACGCTCGTGACCAGCACGAAACGCGTGCCGTGCTCGCCCGCGGCGACGGCGAGTTCGCGCGGCGAAGCGGGGCGGTCGCCCTCCCAGTCGGGCAGCAGGAAGTCGGTGAGGGTCTGGTGGCTGCCGACCAGCACTTCGGTCTGCGGCAGCACGAGCTCGCGGAACGCGTCGAGGTAGGCCTGCTGCTCGTCTTCTTCGACCCACGACAGGTTGGGCATGTAGGCCACGAGCGGCACGTCGGGGTAGTCGGAGAGGATTTCGGCGACCGCACTCACGCCCTCGGCCGAACCGAGGAAGCCGACCTTCCAGGCCGCGATGGTCACGTCTTCCAGGATGCTGCGCGCCTGCTCGGCGATCACGTCGGCGTCGAGCGCGTGGTGGTCGAAGACCTCGGCGGTGTCGCGCATCACGATGCTGGTGACGACCGGCAGCGCGTGCGCGCCCATGGCGGCGACGGTCGCCACGTCACCGGCCGTGCCGCCGGCGCCGGTCGGGTCGCTGGCGTTGAAGCTCATCACGCAAGCCGGCGCGACCTGCTCTTCGACGGCGGCGGATTCGGGCTCGGGGATCAGGGTTTCAGCGGTCATGGGAAGCAGTCCGAAGCAGCGGTTTTCAGAGGGTGGAGGTGCATTTGCACAACCTGGCCAAACCTCTAGACAAACGTGAAGAATGTTGCGTATGTACCTACAAAGACTTGATTTTCTGCCTAAGCGCACCGCTAGAATCTGGTCGCATTGTAGTGAAGCAAAGAGCCTTACGTGAGCGACCCCAAAACCTGGATGTGCCTCATCTGCGGATGGATCTATGACGAGGCCGCCGGTGACCCTGAGCATGGCATCGCGCCGGGAACGGCGTGGGCCGATGTGGCGATGAACTGGACCTGCCCCGAGTGCGGCGCCCGCAAAGAAGACTTCGAGATGGTTCAGATCTGAACCTCGAGGTCGACAACACAAACGCGGGCTGAACCGCGCCCCGTCGTTGAGGAGAATGTTCGTTGAGCAATCAGGCCCCAGCCGGCGCCGCAGGCATCAAGGTGCTGGTCATCGATGACAGCAACACGATCCGGCGCAGCGCAGAAATTTTCCTCAAGCAGGGCGGCTATGAAGTGCTGCTGGCCGAAGACGGCTTCGACGCGCTGTCGAAGGTCAACGACCACGACCCCGATCTGATCTTCTGCGATATCCTGATGCCGCGTCTCGACGGGTACCAGACCTGCGCGATCATCAAGCGCAACCTGAAATTCTCCGACGTGCCCGTGATCATGTTGTCGAGCAAGGACGGCTTGTTCGACAAGGCGCGTGGCCGCATGGTGGGTTCACAGGACTACCTCACCAAGCCCTTCACGAAAGACCAGTTGCTGCAAGCCGTCGAACTGCACCGGCGTGTAGTTTGATACGGCCGGGGCCACCTCGTGGCGTGCGGCCGTGCCCGAAGTGGCTGCATATCGCCGAGACTCAAACGTTGATGTTTAGGACCAGATCATGACGATCCGCAAGATTCTTTTGGTCGACGATTCGAAGACCGAACTGCACTTCATGTCCGACCTGCTCGGCAAACGTGGCTATGCGATTCGCACCGCCGAAAACGGCGAAGAAGCGATGAAGCGCCTGGGCGAAGAAACCCCCGACCTGATCCTGATGGACGTGGTCATGCCGGGCCAGAACGGCTTTCAGCTGACCCGCGCCATCACCCGCGACCCGCGCTTCGCGAACGTGCCGGTGATCATGTGCACCAGCAAGAACCAGGAAACCGACAAGGTCTGGGGCATGCGCCAGGGCGCCCGCGACTACATCGTCAAGCCGGTCGATGCCGACGAACTCGTCGCCAAGATCCACGCCTTCGACTGAACAGTGCTGCGGCAGCCCGAACCCCGAACCCGCACGCCCGACGGACGACCCTGAATGGCCAACAAGCAAGCACTGCGTGAACTCCAGAGCCGCCTGGCCGAGCGTCTTCAGGCGGCGCGCACCCAGGCGCGCGGCAAGTCGTGGCTGGCGGTCGAGTGCAGCGGGCGTGGCCTGCTGTTTCCGCTGCGCGAAGCCGGCGAAATCTTCGCACTCGCGCCGATCGTGGCGGTGCCCCACAGCCACCGCTGGTTCCTCGGTGTGTCGAATCTGCGCGGGCACCTGCACGGCGTGGTCGACCTAGCCGATTTTCTGGGCGTCAAGTCGCAGGAACTGGGGCGCGAACAATCCCGGCTGGTTGGTTTCAACCAGTCGCTGGACATCAACTGCACCCTGATGGTCGACCGGCTGTCGGGCTTGCGCAGCGAGGCCGAGCTGACGCTCGAGCCCGAGGTGGACGGGGCACCCCGGCCCGCGTTCGTGGGCGTGCGCCTGCGCGACGAGGCCGGGCGGGTCTGGCAGGAGTTGAACCTGGCCGAACTGGCCACTGACGAAGCTTTTCTGAAGGTCGTGGGCTGACACCCGCGCCCGAGCAGACACACAAACGAGAGTGCACGAGGTCGATATGAGCTTGCTGAACAAGATCAAGGGTTGGGGCCAAAAGGGCGGGGCCAACCCCGACCACGACTTGGCGGACGAAGTGCCCTTCGGCGACGCTTATGCGCCCGCCGGCGGTGCCTCGACCCAGGGGCATGCGGCCGACCCGAACTCGGTGTCCAGCCTGGAGGCCCCGACCCTGCAGCAGCCGATGGACCTCGACACCTCGATCATTTCCGAGGCCGCGCCCTCCGGCATGGCCGAGTTCTCCGAAACGCGCCTGCCCGATGCGGCCGCGCCCGCTCTGGCGGCCGCCGGCACCGGTCTGCCGGTGATCGGCACGCGGCCGGTGGCCGAGCAGCAGCGCATCCTCTTCTTCATGATCGTGCTCGGCTTCATCGGCCTGATCGCGATGACGCTGTTGTCGGTCCGTTCCGCCAACCAGGGTTCGGCGCAGGTGGGCGCCAGCGGCCAGGCGCTGATGCAGTCGCAGCGCCTTGCCAAGTCGGTGTCGCAGGCCTTGATCGGCAATGTGCCGGCCTTCGCCGAAGTGCGCGAAAGCATCGACGTGCTGGCGCGCAACGTGCGCAGCCTGAAGACCGGCGAGGGCGCTGTCGCGGCCGCACCTTCGGCGGTGCAGAGCCTGCTTGAACCGGTGTTGCCGCTGGTGGACAAGGCCGAAAAGAACGCGACCACGATTCTCGGCCAGCAGAAGATCCTGACCCAGGTGGGCGAGGCGCTGCGCTCGATCAACCGCCAGTCGTCGGACCTGCTCGAAATCGCCGAGACCATCTCGTCGCTGAAGCTGCAGCAGGGCGCCTCGCCGTCGGAACTGTCGGCCGCCGGCCAGCTCGTGATGCTGACGCAGCGCATCGGCAAGTCGGCCAACGAATTCCTGACGATGGAGGGCGTGAGCCCCGAGGCCGTGTTCCTCCTCGGCAAGGACCTGAACTCGTTCCGCGAAATCGGCCAGGGCCTGTCCGACGGCAACGCCGAACTGCGCCTGGCCCCGACCAAGGACCCGGCCACGAAAGAGCGCCTGGTCGCGCTGATGAAACAGTACGAAGAAACGCGCACGCAAGCCGGCGCGATTCTGGGCAACCTGCAGGGTCTGGTGGCGGCGCGTGAAGCGCAGGCGACCGTGGTGGCCGACAGTGAAGCGCTGCGCAAGGGCCTGGAAGCCGTGCAGGAAAAGCTCGGCAGCGAAACCGGCTTCAGTGGCCTGAATTTCGTGCTGCTGCTTCTGGCCGCGGTCGTGATGCTGCTGGGCGGTGTCGGTTTCCTGCGCCTGTATGTGCGGGACCAGAACGAACGCCGCAGCGCGGCGGAAGATCAGCGCCTCGCGGCCGAACGCGAACAGCAGGAAGCCAAGCGCGTGAACGACGCCAACCAGGCGGCCATTTTGCGGTTGATGAACGAACTGCAGGCGGTGGCTGAAGGTGACCTGACCCAACAGGCCACGGTGACCGAAGACATCACGGGCGCCATCGCCGACTCGGTGAACTACACCGTGGAAGAGCTGCGCACGCTGGTGTCGCAGGTGCAGGGCACGGTGGGTCGCGTGACCGAAACGACCGAAAAGGTCGAGGCCACTTCGACCGAACTGCTGGCGACCTCGAGCGAACAGCTGCGCGAGATCCGTGACACCGGCGAGTCGGTGCTGCAGATGGCCGGCCGGATCAACAACGTGTCGGGCCAGGCGCAGGAAACCGCCGCGGTGGCGCGCCAGTCGCTCGAAGCGGCCGAGTCGGGCCTGCGTGCGGTGCAGAACACGATCGGCGGCATGAATTCGATCCGCGACCAGATCCAGGAAACCTCCAAGCGCATCAAGCGGCTGGGCGAGTCTTCGCAGGAGATTGGCGAAATCACCGAGCTGATTTCAGACATTACCGAGCAGACCAACGTGCTGGCGCTGAACGCCGCCATTCAGGCGGCCTCGGCCGGTGAAGCCGGTCGCGGCTTCTCGGTGGTTGCGGAAGAAGTGCAGCGCCTGGCGGAACGTTCCGGTGACGCGACGCGCCAGATCGCGGCGCTGGTCAAGACGATTCAGACGGACACCCAGGACGCGGTGGGCGCCATGGAGCGCAGCACCCAGGGCGTGGTCGAAGGAACCCGACTGACCGACGCGGCCGGCACGGCGCTGGGTGAGATCGACCGGGTCTCGCGCCAGCTGTCGGACCTGATCGAACGCATTTCGAACCAGGCCTTGAGCGAAGCGCAATCGGCCAACGTGGTGGCGGCGAACATCCAGCACATTTTCGCGGTGACCGAGCAGACCGGCGAAGGCACACGTTCCACCGCGCAGATGGTGCGCGAGCTGTCACGCACCGCTGAAGAACTGAAGCAGTCGGTGGCGCGATTCAAGATCGAATAATTCGACTCAACAACGATGAGCGCGACGATGAGCCCGACCTCCAGCGAAACCGGTGACGACCTCAGCGCCCTGGCGTGGGTGCATGAAGAGCTGCGCCGCTCGCTCGATGCCGCGCACAAGGCCCTGCGCCGCTTCGTCAAGGAAACCGAAAGCCTCGCCAGCTCCGACATCGAAGCCGTCGATCCGGCCGTATTGCGTGGCGCCCGCACCCAGATCCACCAGGGCGTAGGGGCGCTCGAACTGGTCGGCCTGCCGGCCGCCGCGATGGTGCTGCGCGCCAGTGAAGCTGCGGTGCAGCGTTATGTGAGCAAGCCGCACAAGCTCACGTCGCTAGTGATCGACGACATCGAGCGCGCGTCGTTCGCGCTGCTCGACTACCTGAGCCGCATGCTGGCCAACAAGCCGGTGTCCACGCTGTCGCTGTTCCCGCAATACCGCGCCGTTCAGGAAGCGGCCGGTGCCGACCGGGTTCATCCGGCCGACCTGTGGGCGGTCGACTGGCAATGGCGCGACCTGCCTTCGGACCCGCTGGCCACGCCGCGCCAGCCCGACGCTGCCACGCATGCCGCCCTCGAAGGCCTGCTGCTGGCGATGATGCGCGCCTCGAACCCGCTGGCGGTGGCCGAACGCATGAGCGATGTCTGCGCCGGCCTGGGCGCCGGTGCCACGCAGCCGCAGATCGGTAACCTGTGGAAGCTCGCTTCCGCCGTGTTCGAAGCCCAGGCGCAGAGCCTGCTCGGTTTCGACGTGTTCAGCAAACGTGTCGCTTCGCGCCTGCTGGCGCAATACCGCATCCTCGAGCGCGGTGACTCCGAACTGTCGGAGCGCCTCGCCCAGGACCTGCTCTTCTTCTGCGCCCAGAGCGCCGCGCCGGAAGCGGGCGACCATGCACCGCGCCTGGCCGCGGTGCGCCGGGCCTACGGCCTGGCGCAGTACTCGCCCGTCGACTACACCGTGAGCCCGCTCGGCCGGTTCGACCCGGCGCTGGTGGCCCAGGCACGCAAGCGTGTGACGGCCGCCAAGGAAGCCTGGTCGGCCATCGCCGGTGGCGAGATGCACCGCCTGGCGGGCCTGTCGGAACAGTTCGCGCTGGTCGGCGATTCGCTCAAGCGCCTGTTCCCGCTCGGCGAGACATTTGCTGCCGAACTGCAGCAGTCGGTGGCCCAGACCCAGCAGACCGGTTCAGCGCCTTCGGCGCCGCTGGCCATGGAAGTGGCGACCAGCCTGCTCTACGTCGAAGCCGCGCTCGAAGACGCCGAATTCGACAACCCCGAACAAGCCACGCGCGTGAAGCGCCTGGCCGAGCGCCTGGCGGCCGTGCGCCAGGGCCGCGCGCCCGACCCGCTCGAATCGTGGATGGAAGAGCTGTACCGGCGCGTCTCCGACCGGCAGACGATGGGCAGCGTGGTGCAGGAACTGCGCGCCTCGCTCTCCGAAGCCGAGAAGCTGATCGACCAGTACTTCCGCAACCCGGCCGAGCGCGACGTGCTGATCCCGGTGCCCAACCAGCTGTCCGCGATGCGCGGTGTGCTGTCGGTGCTGGGCATGGACCATGCCTCCCACGCATTGCTGCGCATGCGCGACGAGGTCGATGGTCTGGTCCAGACTGAAATCGACCCGGCTCGGGTTCACCAGGCCGGCGTGTTCGACCGCCTGGCCGGCAACCTCGGTGCGTTGGGTTTCCTGATCGACATGCTCAGCGTGCAGCCGCAGATGGCCAAATCGCTGTTCCGATACGACGCCGAGTCCGGCACGCTGAGCCCGGTGATGGGCCGCGGCGAAGTGCATGCCCCCAGCGCGACCAGCGCACCGGCCGTCGACCCACGCCTGATCGAGCAGGCCCAGCAGCTGGCGGTGGCGTCCGTCAGCGAAGACGTGTCGGTCGAAGACGTGTCGCGCGACCTGCAGCGCCTCTCGCAAGAAGCGCAGGCCGCCGACCAGCCGGCGCTCGCCGCCACTGTGCTCAAGGCCCAGGAAGCGCTCGAAGCCGCACAACACCCCGAAGAGCTGGCCAATGTGCGCGGCGATTTGTCGGACGCGCTGGCCGACTTCGTCTCGACCGCGTCCGATCCGGTCGGCCTGGAACCCGAGCGTTCGTCGACCGGCCGTGTCACCACGCCGATGACGCTGAGCTTCGAAGATGCTGGCGCCGATCTCGCCGAAGACGACGAGATGCGCTCGATCTTCCTCGAAGAAGCGCAAGAGGTTCTCGACACCGCGCGCGCAGCGCACGCCGACCTGACGCGCGCGCCGTCCGACATTGCGGCGCTGACCACGCTGCGGCGCGCGTTCCACACCCTCAAGGGCAGCTCGCGCATGGTCGGGCTGAAGGAATTCGGCGACGCGGCCTGGGCCGGCGAGCAGCTCTACAACAGCCACCTGGCCGACCAGGGCGCGGCCGAGCCGGCGCTGCTCGAGTTCACCGCCTGGACCTTGTCGCATCTGAGCGACTGGGTCAATGCCATTTCCGCGAAGAGCGACGCCGGTCACACGGCGGCCGCCGTGAAAGCGGCCGCGCAGCGTGTCAGCGATGGCTTGGCTCCGGCCGGCAGCAGCGACAGCTCCGACATCGCCCTGCCGTTGCTCCCGCCCGACCTGCCGAGCGCGGACGACCTCGACCTCAGCGGGCTGTTGCCGGTGGCCGTCGACATGACGCCGGCGCCGTTGAGCGAGCCCTTGCCTGAGGTGTCGTTCGAGTTCGACCTCCAGGGGCTCGACAGTGCCCACGGCGCGCTCGACACGAGTGCGCTCGATGGGCCCGACCCGTTTGCGAGCGCTGCCACCGAGCCGATGCCGCTGCGCGCTGCCGACGAGCTGCCGTTCCCCGAGGTGTCGGTCGACCTGATCGATCTCGACCTCGGCCTCGATGCCGCGGCCGCGCCTGCACCGGCGCCCGAGTCGGTGCACGCCGCCCTCGACGAATTGCCCGAGCCGGCGCCGCACCAAGAGCCCGAAGACGAGCTCGTCAAGCAGGTCGGGCACCTGCGCATCGGCATCCCGCTGTTCAACATCTACCTCAATGAAGCCGACGAGCTGTCGCGCCGGCTGACGACCGAAATCGCCGAATGGGCGATGGAGTTGCACCGCCCGATCGGCGAAGCGCCGATCGCGCTGGCGCATTCGTTGGCCGGCAGTTCGGCCACGGTCGGCTTCAGCGACCTGTCGCAGCTCGCACGCGCACTCGAACACGCCCAGACCCGATCGCTGGCCATCGGCCACGGCACGCCGGAAGAAGCGCGCCTGTTCGTCGACGCGGCCGAAGAAATCCGGCGCCTGTTGCACCAGTTCGCCGCCGGTTTCCTGAAGGAGCCGTCGCCGGAGTTGCTGGCCCGCCTGGCCGAGCACGAGCTGAGCTCGGCGCGCCGACTCGAGGCCGCGACCGCCGCGTCCGAGCTCGAGCAGACCGAGCCGGTCGCCGAGCCGGTGCGCGAGCCGGCGTTGCCGTTGATGGCCATCGACACGGCGGACGTGCCGGCACCGACCGAGCCCGCTGAGGAACCGGCCCCCCCGGTCGCCGAGCTTGTGATGGACACGGCGCATGCGGCCCTCTCGGCACCCGCGCCGTTCACGGTGTCGGCGTATGGTGATTCGCAGTTCGGTGCGCTCGGTCTGACCGAGCTGAAGCCTTTTGGCGACCTGCCCGTCGACACACCCCGCAGCACCGGCATGGCCCACGCGCTGGTCGATGCCGACGACACGATCGACGCGGTCGACGCGATCGACGCCGAGCTGTTCCCGATCTTCGAAGAAGAAGCCGAAGAGTTGCTGCCGCAACTCGCGGCGAAGCTGCGCGACTGGGTGCGTCGCCCCGGCGAAGCCGCCCACCCGGCGGCATGCATGCGCACGCTGCACACGCTCAAGGGCGGCGCGCGTCTGGCCGGCGCGATGCGTCTGGGCGAAATGGCGCACCGGCTGGAAACACGCATCGAGCACGTGCTGGCGCAGCAGCCGGTCAGCGCGCCCGATGTCGAAACGCTGCAGATCTACGGCGACGCACTTTCCCAGACCTTCGACGCGCTGCGTCAGCTCGACACGCCGGCCACGCCGCAGCCTGTGGCGAGCGCGCCGCGCGCCGCTGAACCCGAGCGTGTGCGTGCCCAGGCGGCTGCGCCGGCTGCAGCGCTCGAAGTCTTGCTGACCGAGGCGCCGCGCGAAGTGGCCGAAGAAGCCGCGCCCCTGGTGGCCAGCCAGGACGACGTGGTCACCCAGCCTGCGGTTCTCGACGAGGCCGTGGCCCCGGCGCGCGCCGAACCGGCCGTCATCGCGTCGGTGCCGGCCCCCGCGGCAGCCACCGCCGTGGCGCCGATCGACTTCACACGGTTTGCGCGCACCGAGGCCGCAGTGCGCAAGGCGCCCGAACGCAGCCAGGGCACGCAGTCGGCGGTGCGCGTGCGCGCGCCGCTGCTCGACCGCCTGGTCAACTTGGCCGGTGAGGTCAGCATCACGCGCTCGCGCATCGATTCCGGCGTGTCGCAGATCAAGGGATCGCTCGGCGACCTGACGGAAAACCTGGAGCGCCTGCGCGCCCAGCTGCGCGACATCGAGTTCCACGGCGAAATGCAGATGACCTCGCGGCTCGAGGCCGCGAAGGCCGCGTCGCAGACCTTCGACCCGCTCGAATTCGACCGCTTCACGCGCTTCCAGGAACTCACGCGCATGATGGCCGAGTCGGTCAACGACGTGCACACCGTGCAGCGCAGCCTGCAGCGCTCGGTCGAAAACACCGAAGACGAACTGGTGGCGCAGGCGCGCATGACACGTGACCTGCAGGACGATCTGCTGCGCACCCGCATGGTCGAGTTCGAGGGTCTGTCGGACCGCCTCTACCGCGTGGTGCGCCAGGCCGCCAAGGAAACCGGCAAGGCCGTGCGCCTGGACATCGTCGGCGGCTCGATCGAAGTCGACCGTGGCGTGCTCGACCGCATGACCGGTTCGTTCGAGCACCTGCTGCGCAACTGCGTCGGCCACGGCATCGAAACGCCCGACGTGCGCACCGCCGCCGGCAAGGACCCGACCGGTTCGATCATCGTGGCGCTCACGCAAGAGGGCAACGAAGTCGGCGTCGAGTTCCGCGACGACGGCGCCGGTCTGAACCTGGAGCGCATCCGCGCCAAGGGCGTGTCACTCGGACTAATCGACGCCAACGCCCATTCGACCGATGCCGAACTCGCCAACCTGATCTTCACCCCGGGCTTCTCTACCGCCGAGTCGGTGACCGAGCTCGCCGGCCGCGGTGTCGGCATGGACGTGGTGCGCTCCGAAGTGAACGCGATGGGCGGCCGGGTCGAAACCGCCACGGCGGCCGGCAAGGGCACCTCGTTCCGGATGGTGCTGCCGCTGACCACGGCGGTGACGCAGGTCGTGATGCTGCGCTGCGGCGAGACCAACGTGGCCGTGCCCTCGACGCTGGTCGAGGTGGTGCGCCGCGGCACGCCGCAGGAGATCGAGCAGTCTTACGCCAGCGGCGTTTACACCATGCCGGAGCGCACGGTGCAGTTCTTCTGGCTCGGCGCCTTGTTGCAGCTCAGCCCGCGTTCGCTCGGCCAGGCCGAACGCACGCGCACGATCGTGGTGATTCGCAGCGCGCAGCAGCGCATTGCGCTGCACGTCGACGAAGTGCTGGGCAACCAGGAAGTGGTGGTCAAGAACCTCGGGCCGCAACTCTCGCGCATGCCGGGTCTGGCCGGCATCACCCTGCTGGCCTCGGGTGCGGTGGCGCTGATCTACAACCCGGTGGCGCTGGCCACCCTGTACGGCGACTCGGCACATGCCGCCACGAACGCCGCGATGCGCGCGCCGGCGCTGCTGCCGGCCATGCCGGTGGTCAGCCAGCCCGACGAGAAGCTGGCGCCGCTGGTGATGGTGGTCGACGATTCGCTCACGGTGCGCCGTGTCACGCAGCGCCTGCTGCTGCGCGAGGGTTACCGCGTGGTGCTCGCCAAGGATGGCCTCGACGCGCTCGAGCGGCTGGCCGAAGAGCTGCCGAAGATCGTGCTGTCGGACATCGAGATGCCGCGCATGGACGGCTTCGACCTGGTGCGCAACATGCGTGGCGATGCCCGCCTGCGCGAGCTGCCTGTGATCATGATCACCTCGCGCATCGCGCAGAAGCACCGCGACTACGCGGCCGAACTCGGGGTCGACCACTACCTCGGCAAGCCGTATTCGGAAGAAGACCTGCTGGCGCTGGTGGCCCGCTACACCGCGACGCGCGTCGCCGCCTGAGGTTTCAAGCCGCCGGGGCCGTGACGGCCCCGGCGTATTTCACGGCCCCGCTTTCACCACACTGAAACGCTGCAGCGTGCGCTCGCGGCCTTCGTCGTGGCGCACGATCGGCAACGGGTAGTTCTTGCCGAGCGCCACGTCGGCCGCTTGCAGTTCGAGCGGGCGCGCTTCCCACGGCGCGTGGATCAACTTGTCGGGCAGCGCCGCCAGCTGTGGCAGGTAACGCCGGATGAACTTGCCGGAAGCGTCGAACTTTTCGCTCTGGCTCACCGGGTTGAAGATGCGGAAGTACGGCTGCGCGTCGCAGCCCGTCGAGGCCGCCCACTGCCAGCCGCCGTTGTTGGCCGCGAGGTCGAAGTCGTTCAGGTGCTCGGCAAAGTAGGCTTCGCCCCAGCGCCAGTCGATGCCCAGATCCTTCACCAGAAAACTCGCGACCACCATGCGCAGCCGGTTGTGCATGTAGCCGGTCTGGTTGATCTGTGCCATGGCGGCGTCGACCAGCGGGTAGCCGGTGCGGCCTTCACACCAGGCGGCGAACAGCGCATCCGCTTCGGCGCCTTGTTCCCACTCGATGCGGTCGTAGTCGGGCTTGAAACTCGCGCCGACCACCCGCGGGTGATGGTGCAGGATCTGGTGGTAGAAGTCGCGCCAGATCAGCTCCGAGAGCCAGACCTCGGCGCCGCGCGAGCCGCCGGTCTCGATGAGCGCGCACGCGGCGCGCGCGAGTTGGCGGATCGAGACGGTGCCGAAACGCAGGTGCACCGACAGGTAGCTCGGGCCTTTCACGGCGGGGAAATTGCGTGTCTCTTCGTAGGCGCCGATGCGCTCCAGGAAATCAGTGAACAGCGCTTGCGCCCCGCTGCTGCCGGTCGGGATCTTCAACGTGTGCAGGTTGCTGGGCTCGAAACCCAGTTCGTGCAGCGTCGGAACGGCCGCTCCCAGAGGTTCGGGTGGCGCCGCAAGGCTGTCGGCGTAGGCTTCGACCGGGTAGGCCTTCAGGAAAAAGGGTTCCACCTTCTTCAGCCACGCGTTCTTGTAGGGCGTGAACACGCTGTAGGGCTTGCCAGCACCGGTGAGCAGTTCGCTGCGCTCGAAGACCACGTGGTCCTTGCTGGTGTGCCAGGCGATACCCGCGGCGGCCAGGGCGTCGCGCACCCGGGCGTCGCGTACCAGCGCATCGGGCTCGTCGTCATGGTTCGCGTAGACTGCCTGCGCACCCAGCTGTCGCGCGAGCCGTGGCAGTTCGCCGCTGGCAAGGCCATGGCGCACGATCAGGCGAACGCCGGGGTGGCCGTGCGTTTCGCCAAGCGCGCCGAGCGTGCGGCTGAGCTCGTCGATGCTGTCGCGTATGAACTCGACCCGCCGGTCGCGGCGCGGCAGGGCGTCGAGGATCTCGCGGTCGAAGATGAACACGCACCAGACCTCGCGGGCCGCGCGCACGGCGTGGTAGAGCGCGGCGTGGTCGTCGGCGCGCAGGTCGCGCCGAAACCAGACGAGGGCGCGATTCAGTGGTCTTTGCATGGGTAGGGAGTCTGCCGCAGGAATAAAATGCTTGCATGTCAGTCACGCCGGTCAACTTCACCAACCACTTCCTCATCGCGATGCCGGGCATGGGCGGGGGCGCTTTTGAAGGCTCCGTGGTCTACCTGTGCGAGCACACCGAGAAGGGCGCGGTCGGGCTGGTGATCAACAAGCCGATCGACATCAAGCTGAAGAATCTGTTCGAGAAAGTCGAACTCTCGCTCGACCGCGAAGACCTGGCCGAATCGCCGGTCTACTTCGGCGGGCCGGTGCAGACCGAGCGGGGCTTCGTGCTGCACGAGCGGCTCGACGGTGGTGAAGGCGGGGGCGGGCACTACAACTCGTCGCTGCAGATCCCCGGCGGGCTGGAAATGACGACCAGCAAGGACGTGCTGGAAGCGCTCTCGAACGGCGCCGGCCCGAAGAAGATCCTCGTGACGCTGGGTTACAGCGGCTGGGGTGCCGGCCAGCTCGAAGACGAGATGAGCCGCAACGGCTGGATCAACGTCAGCGCCGAGCCCGGCATCATCTTCGACACGCCGGTCGAGCAGCGTTACGACCGGGCCTTGCTGCTGCTGGGCATCAGCTCGGGCATGCTGAGCCAGGAGGCGGGCCACGCATGAGCTCGGGTGCACCGATCTTGTCTGCCACGCCTGCCCTCCATTCCTTTCTTGCTTTTGATTACGGCGCCAAGCGTGTCGGCGTCGCTTCGGGCAACACGCTCACCCACGCGGCTACGCCGATGCGCACCATCGCGGCGGAAGGGGAGGCCCGCTTCACAGCGATCGCTGAACTCGTTGACGAATGGCAGCCCGACGCACTCGTCGTCGGTGTGCCGTTTTACCCCGACGGCGCGGCACACGACAATACCGCCCGTGCCCGGCGTTTCGCCCGCCAGCTGCACGGCCGTTTCCACCTGGTCGTGCATGAAGTGGACGAGCGCTACAGCACGACCGAAGCCCATGCGCAGGGCGCGACGGACGCCGACGCCGCCTCGGCCGCGATCATCCTGGAGCAGTATTTGAGAACGCTGGAGACCCCTTCATGAGCAGCCTGCACCTCGACGCCGAAGCGCTCTACGCCGATCTGGCGCGCGGCGTGCGCAGCCTGCTGCAGCCAGGCTCGGTGCTGGTGGGCATCTGGTCCGGCGGGGCCTGGCTGGCCGAACGGCTGCAGCGCGATCTGGGGCTGGCGGGCGAACACGGCGTGATCTCGAGCGCATTGCACCGCGACGACTTCGGCTCGCGTGGCATGACGGCTGGCGCCGACCACACGCGCCTGCCCTTCGACGTGAACGGACTTCCCATCGTGCTGGTCGACGACGTGCTCTACACCGGCCGCACGATCCGCGCCGTGATCAACGAGTTGTACGACTTCGGACGGCCTTCGAGCGTGATGCTCGCCGTCCTGGTCGACCGCGGCGGGCGCGAGCTGCCGATCAGCGCGGCGGTGTCCGCGGCACGCATCACCTTGCCGGCGGCGCAGCGCCTGTCGCTGGCGCGCGACGACGCCGGCCGCTTCAGCTTCGACATCGAAGGGGGCGCGTGACCATGCTGTCCCGACGCAACCCGCAGCTCAACGCCCACGGCGAGCTGATCCACCTGCTCTCGATCGAAGGCCTGCCGCAGCCGGTGCTGCACCAGATCCTCGACACGGCCGGCACCTTTCTCAGCGTCAACGACCGCGAGGTCAAGAAGGTGCCTCTGCTGCGGGGCAAGAGCGTGTTCAACCTGTTCTTCGAGAACAGCACGCGCACCCGCACGACCTTCGAGATCGCGGCCAAGCGCCTCTCGGCCGACGTGATCAACCTCGACATCGCGCGTTCCAGCGCGGCCAAGGGCGAGAGCCTGCTCGACACCATCGCCAACCTCTCGGCGATGCACGCCGACATGTTCGTGGTGCGCCACGGCGAGAGCGGTGCGCCCTACCTGATCGCGCAGCACTGCGCGCCGCACGTGCACGTGGTCAATGCCGGCGATGGCCGCCACGCGCACCCGACGCAGGGCCTGCTCGACATGTACACGATCCGGCACTTCAAGCAGGACTTCACCAAGCTCACGGTCGCGATCGTCGGCGACATCGTGCACTCGCGCGTGGCCCGCTCCGACATCCACGCGCTCACCACGCTCGGCGTGCCCGAGATCCGCGCCGTCGGCCCGAAGACGCTGGTGCCAGGTGACCTCTCGGCGATGGGCGTGCGTGTGTGCCATGACATGAAAGAAGGCATCAAGGACGCCGACGTGATCATCATGCTGCGCCTGCAGAACGAACGCATGAGCGGCGCGATGCTGCCGAGCGCCGGCGAGTTCTTCAAGAACTACGGCCTCACGCCGGAGAAGCTCGCCTACGCGAAACCCGATGCGATCGTGATGCACCCGGGCCCGATCAACCGCGGTGTCGAGATCGACTCGATGGTGGCCGACGGCGCGCAAAGCGTGATCCTGCCGCAGGTCACCTTCGGCATCGCGGTGCGCATGGCCGTGATGTCGATCATCGCCGGCAACAACGCCTGATGCACCCATGAAGATCCTGATCCAGAACGGCCGCTTGATCGACCCCTCCACGGGCCGCGACGAGATCGGTGACGTGGCCATCGCCGCCGGCCGCATCGTCGCGCTCGGCAAGGTCAGCGCCGACTTCGACGCCGACCGCGTGATCGACGCCGCCGGCTTGATCGTCGCCCCCGGCCTCGTCGACCTGGCCGTGCGCCTGGGCGAACCGGGCCACGAACACGAAGCGATGCTCGAATCGGAAATGGCCGCGGCCGTGGCCGGCGGTGTCACGAGCCTGGTGTGCCCGCCCGACACCGACCCGGTGCTCGACGAGCCGGGCCTGGTGCAGATGCTGAAGTTCCGGGCCCGCAACCTGAACCTGGCGCGCGTCTTCCCGCTCGGCGCCTTGACACGTGGCTTGCAGGGCGAGGTGCTGACCGAGATGGCCGAGCTGACCGAAGCCGGTTGTGTCGGTTTCTCGCAGGCCGAGGTGGCGCTGAAAGACACGCTGGTCATGCACCGCGCGCTGCAGTACGCCTCGACCTTCGGCTACACGACCTGGTTGCGACCGGCCGACGCGTGGCTCGGCAACGGCGTGGCGGCCAAGGGGCCGCTCGCCACCCGCATGGGTTTGTCGGGCGTGCCGGTGATCGCCGAAACGATCGCGCTGGCCACGCTGTTCGAGCTGGTGCGCGACACCGGCGCGCGGGTGCACCTGTGCCGCCTGAGCAGCGCCGCCGGCATCGAGCTCGTGCGCCGCGCCAAGGCCGAAGGTCTGCCGGTGACGTGCGACGTGAGCGTCAACCACCTGCACCTGACCGACATCGACATCGGCTACTTCAACGCCTCGATGCGCCTGACACCGCCGCTGCGCCAGCAGCGCGACCGCGACGCGATCCGCGCGGCCCTGGCCGACGGCACGATCGACGCACTCGCCAGTGATCACACGCCGGTCGCGGCGGACGCGAAGAACCTGCCGTTCGCCGAAGCCGAGCCGGGCGCGACGGGGCTGGAGCTGTTGCTGAGCCTGGCGCTGAAGTGGGGCGCCGAAACCAACCTGCCGCTGACCCGCAGCCTGGCCACAGTCACGAGCGCACCGGTGGCGGTGCTCGGCGATGCGCTGGGCTCCTTGTCGGCGAGCGCCGGCCGCCTGGTCGACGGCGGTGTCGCCGATCTGTGCGTGTTCGACGCCGAAGCGCGCTGGACGGTCGCGCCCGGCGCACTCAAGAGCCAGGGCAAACACACCCCGTTCAGCGGCTACGAGCTGCCCGGCCGGGTGCGTTGCACCGTGGTCGCGGGTGGCGTGGCCTACGAAGCGCCTCAGGGATGACGTCGCGGCTGCGTGCGGCCGGCCGGCTGCTGCGCTGCGTGCTGCACGGTGTGCACGGCGTGGTGATCGTGCTGCTGCGGTTCGGCACGATGCCCACGGCACAGCGCCAGTTTTACGTTCAGTGGTGGGCGACCAAGACCTTGCGCCTGATGGGCATCACGTTGAGTGTCGAAGGCGCACCGGTCGCCGGTGCGGTGCTGCTGGTCGCGAACCACATCTCGTGGCTCGACATCATGGCCGTGCACGCGGTCTGCCCGCAAGCGCGCTTCGTGTCGAAGGCCGACGTGAAGTCATGGCCGCTGATGCGGCACCTGGTCGATGCCGGGGGCACGCTCTACCTCGAGCGTGAACGCAAGCGTGACGCCCTGCGTGTGGTGCACGCGATGGCCGAGGCGCTGAAGGCCGGCGACACCGTGGCGATCTTCCCCGAAGGCACCACCTCCGACGGGCAGGCGCTGCTGCCGTTCCACGCCAACCTGCTGCAGGCGGCGATCGTGACCGAGACGCCGGTGCAGCCGGTCGCGATCCGCTTCAGCGATGCCACCCACACGGTCAGCCGCGCGGTCGAGTTCGTCGGCGCGACGACGCTGGCACAGAGTTTGTGGAGGGTGGCCAGCGGTGAAGATCTGGTCGTTCGCGTGGCCCTGCTGCCGCCACGCGAGACGGCGCATGCCGACCGGCGCGCGCTGGCCGAGCAGCTGCGCAACGACATCGCCGCGCAGCTCGCGGCCTGAGCGTCAGCCTTTCTTGCCCTGTGCCGCCACGGCCGCAGCCGCTTTCGCCGCCGCTTCGGCGTCCCCCAGGTAATAACTGCGGATCGGTTTCAACGCATTGTCGAGCTCGTAGACGAGCGGAATGCCGTTCGGGATGTTCAGGTTGACGATGTCGGCGTCCGACACGCCGTCGAGGTACTTCACCAGCGCTCGGATGCTGTTGCCGTGCGCCGCGATCAGCACGCGTTGCCCGGAGCGGATCGCCGGCGCCAATGTCTCGTTCCACAGCGGCAGCACCCGTGCGACCGTGTCCTTCAGGCATTCGGTCAGCGGCACCTCGCCGGGTTTGAGTTTGGCGTAGCGCACGTCGCCACGTTCGCTGCGCGGGTCGGCCGCATCGAGCACCGGCGGCGGCGTGTCGTAGCTGCGGCGCCAGACCAGCACCTGCTCGTCGCCGAACTTCTTCGCCGTCTCGGCCTTGTTCAGGCCTTGCAGCGCGCCGTAGTGGCGCTCGTTGAGGCGCCAGTCGCCCACCACCGGCAGCCAGGTGCGGTCCATCTGGTCGAGCGCGTGCCAGAGCGTCCAGATCGCGCGCTTGAGCACCGAGGTGTAGGCCACCTCGAATTCGTAACCTTCGGCCTTCAGCAAACGGCCCGACTGCTGCGCCTGCTGCACGCCCAGCGGTGTGAGCTCGACGTCGGTCCAGCCGGTGAAGCGATTTTCCAGGTTCCAGGTGGACTCGCCGTGGCGAATCAAAACGAGCTTGTGCATGGCCGGGTCCGGGTGGGGTGGATGGGGGCTTTGGCCCACGCAAGCAATGCGCCAAGCGCTGGAATTCTATAATCGGCGACCTGACACCACCCCATCGGCGCGCCTGTGAAGTTCTTCATCGACAACTGGTTCCTGTTTCTCGCCGCCGCCTCGTCGGGAGCCCTGCTCATCTGGCCGATGATCAACAAGGGCGCCGGCGGCACCGGCAAGGTCACCGCGAACGCCGCGGTGCAGCTCATCAACCGCGAAAAGGCGGTGTTGATCGACGTGAGCGAGCCGGCCGAATACGCCGCCGGCCACGCGGTCGGCGCCAAGAGCGTGCCGCTGGGGAGCCTGGAAGCCTCGAACGAGTTGCCCAAGAACAAGGCGCTGCCACTCGTCGTGCTGTGCCCGACCGGCACCCGCGCCAGCCGCGCTGTCGCCACGCTGAAGAAGCTCGGCTTCGAGAATTCGCAGGCGCTGGCCGGTGGCCTGGCCGCGTGGCGCGAGGCCAACCTGCCGGTCGAAAAGACCGCCTGAGCGGAGTGCGCAACATGCAGGCGGTGAAGATGTACCTGACGCAGAGCTGCCCCTACTGCGTGCACGCCAAAGCGTTGCTCAAACAGCGTGGCGTCGAGCAGATCGACGAAGTGCGGGTCGATCTGGAGCCCGCCGAGCGCAGCACGATGATGCAGCTCACCGGCCGCCGCACGGTGCCGCAGATCTTCATCGGCAGCACCCATGTGGGTGGCTGCGACGACCTCGTCGATCTCGACCGCCGCGGCGAACTGCTGCCCCTGCTCGCGGGCGCCTGACCCGGCCCGGGCATCGAACCCGCTCGGCCATAATGCCGGGCTCCGCTCAGCGTGCACCGCGCGCAAGCACTCTCATCCAACCCGAGATTCCCATGGCCGACGATACCCAGAGCCCCGTGTTCCAGATTCAGCGCATCTACCTGAAGGACCTGTCGCTGGAGCAACCCAACTCGCCGCAGATCCTGCTGGAGCAAGGCCAGCCGCAGGTCGACATCAACCTCGGCCTCGGTGCCGAGCCGATCGCCGACGGCGTGTACGAAGTGACCGTCACCGCCACGGTCACGACCAAGGTCAACGACAAGGTGCTGTTCCTGGTCGAAGCCAAGCAGGGCGGCATCTTCGAGATCCGCAACATCCCCGAAGACCAGCTGCAGCCGATCGTCGGCATCGCTTGCCCGGGCATCATCTACCCGTACCTGCGCGCGATCGTCTCCGACGTGTGCACGCGCGCCGGTTTCCCGCCGGTGCTGCTGGCCGAAGTCAACTTCCAGGCGATGTACGAGTCGCAGCAGGCGCAGAACGCGGCCCCGAGCAACGGCTCGGGCAGCATCATCACCAGCGCGAACTGAGAGCCGGCGCGCCCGGCCTGAACCGCGACGTTTCGGCTTTCGCATGAACCTCACGGTGCTGGGCGCGGGCGCATGGGGCACGGCGTTGGCGGTGAGCACCGCCGGCCGCCACCCGACGCGCCTGTGGGCACGCGACCCGGCGCAGGCAGCCCAAATGCGTTCGTTGCGCCGCAACATGCGCTACCTGCCCGAGGTGGTGCTGCCGCCCGCGCTGCAGATCACCTACGACTTCGACGCTGCGCTCGCCCACGCGGGCGACGGCCTCGTGATCATCGCCACGCCGATGGCGGGGCTCGACGGCATGCTGCGGCGCCTGAGCGCGCACCGCGGCGGCGTGTTGTGGCTGTGCAAGGGTTTCGCACCGAACACCGGAGCGCTCGGCCATGAGATCGCGGGCGCGCTCAAGCTGAGTTCGAGCGTCGGCGTCTTGTCGGGCCCGAGTTTCGCGATCGAGGTGGCCCGTGGGCAACCGACGGCGCTGGTCGCCGCGAGCAGCGACAACGCCCTCTGCGAGCAGGCCGTCGAAGCGCTGCACAGCGACAGCCTGCGGGTCTACACCTCGAACGATCCGGTCGGCGTGGAGGTCGGCGGCGCGGTGAAGAACGTGCTCGCGATCGCCACCGGCATCGCCGACGGCATGGCGCTCGGGCTGAACGCCCGCGCCGCGCTCATCACCCGCGGCCTGGCCGAGATGACGCGCCTGGGCGTGGCGCTCGGCGCACGGGTCGAGACTTTCATGGGCCTGTCGGGGCTGGGCGATCTGGTGCTCACCGCCACCGGCGACCTGTCGCGCAACCGGACCGTCGGGCGCCTGCTCGCGGAAGGGAACACCCTGCCCGCGATCCTCGCCGACCTCGGCCACGTCGCCGAAGGCGTGGGCACCGCGCCGATGGTGCTGCGCCGCGCGCAGGCGCTGGGCGTGGAGATGCCGATCACGCAGGCCGTGGTGCAGGTGCTCGAAGGCGGCACCACGCCGGCCGAGGCGCTCGAACAACTGATGGGCCGCGGTGCGCGGCCCGAGAACATCTGACGGAGACAAAACGAATGCAACGCCGAATCTTCCTGCACGCCACGGCCGCCGCGGCGACCTCGCTCACGTTGCCAGCGTTCGCGCAGGCCTGGCCGAGCCGCACGATCAAGCTCGTGGTGCCGTTCCCGCCCGGCAGTTCGCCCGACATCATCGCCCGCCTGCTCGCCGAACCGCTCGGCCAGGCGCTGGGCCAGACCGTGATCATCGACAACAGGCCCGGCGCCGGCGGCAACGTGGGCACCGGCCTGGTGGCGAAGGCCGATCCTGACGGCTACACCTTCCTGTTCACGATCCAGGGCCCGCTCGTGACGGCGCCGCTGCTGAGCACGAACCTGAACTACGACCCGATGAAAGACCTGGCCCCGGTCACGCTCGTGGCCACGTCGCCGAACGTGCTGGTCGTTGACCCGAAGCTCGGCGCGAACTCCCTCGCCGACTTCGTGCGCATCGCGAAGGAAAAGGGCGGGCAGCTCAACTACGGCAGCGTCGGCAACGGCAGCGCGGCGCACCTGGCGATGGAATTGTTCAAGGCGCGCGCCGGCCTGGACATCGTTCACGTGCCGTACCAGGGCTTCCCGCAGGTCGTCAACGCCATCCTCGCCGGCCAGGTGCAGGCCGGGATCATGGTGCCCGGCATCGCGATGGGCCAGGTGCGCGCCGGCAAGCTCAAGGCGCTCGGCGTCACGACGCTCGGCCGCTCGGGTTCGTTGCCCGACCTGCCGAGCTTCGTCGAGCAGGGTTATGCCGGTTTCGAGGCGATCTCGTGGCAGGCGGTGCTGGCGCCGGCGGGCACGCCGAAGCCGATCATCGAGCGGGTGTCGCGCGAGCTGATCCGCATCATCAAGAGCGACGACGTGCGCGGCAAGATCCTCGGCCAGTACTTCAGTGCGGCCGGCACCGCGCCCGAAGCGCTGGCAGGCCTGATGAAGAGCGAACGCGAGCGCTGGGCCAAGGTGATTAAGGCGGCGGGCGTGAAGCCGGAGTGAAGGCGCGGCGGTGACGATCGAGATCAGCACCGACCCGGCGCGGCTCGATCTGGCGCTGATTCATGCGTTCCTGAGCGGCGAGTCGCATTGGGCTCGCGGCATCTCGCGCGAGCGGGTGGCGCGTGCGCTCGAACACTCGTTGTGCTTCTCGGCGTATGACGGCGGGCGCCAGGTCGGATTTGCCCGCGTCGTCACCGACCGCGCCACCTACGCGTGGCTGGCCGACGTGTTCGTGCTGGCCCGCGAGCGTGGGCGCGGTATCAGCGTGATGCTGATGGACGCCGTGGTGGCGCACCCCGACCTGCAAGGCCTGCGCCGCTTTTCGTTGGTGACGAGCAGCGCCCCCGGCCTTTACGCACGCTACGGTTTCACACCGCTGGCACGGCCCGAGATCGCGATGGAACGCGTCGACCCGGACGCCTACGCGCCGCCGGCGTAGCCGTTCTGGCGCCAGGCCTCGAACACCGCGACCGCGACGCTGTTGCTCAGGTTCAGGCTGCGCTGGTCGGCGCGCATGGGCAGGCGCACCCGCTGCGAAATGTCGATGTCGTCGCGCACCGCTTCGGGCAGGCCGGCAGTCTCCGAGCCGAACACGAGCCAGTCGCCGGCCGCCCACTGCACCTCGGCGAACGGCCGGCTGCCGCGGGTCGTGAACGCGAACAGGCGTTGGGCATCCGGGTGCTCGGCTTCGATGAACGCTGCCCACGACGCATGCCGGCGCACCGGCGCGTACTCGTGGTAGTCGAGCCCGGCCCGCTTGAGCTGCCGGTCGTCCATCGAAAAACCCAGCGGTTCGATCAGGTGCAAGGCGCAGCCGGTGTTGGCCGCGAGGCGGATCACGTTGCCGGTGTTCGGCGGGATCTCGGGCTGCACGAGGACGATGTTGAACATGCGCCGATTGTCGTCGGGCACGTGGTCACACCGCGTCGCTGCGCGGCGTGCGTGCCACGACCCACACGTGGACTTGTGCGGCGCCGGCCTGCAGCAGCACACGTGCAGCTTCGGCAGCCGTGGCGCCGGTGGTCATCACGTCGTCGACCAGCGTGACGGTCGCGCCCGCCAGTTCGGCGCGCCGCCGCGGTTCGACGGCGAATGCGGCGTGCACGTTGCCGGCGCGCTTGTCGGGCGCGAGCGCGAGCTGGTGCGGCGTGTCTTTCACGCGCAGCAGCAGGCTCGGGTCGGCGCGGCCATCGAGCGCGCGGGCAAGCCGGCGTGCCAGTTCCCAGGCCTGGTTGTAGCCGCGCTCGCGCAGGCGCTCGGCGCTCAGCGGGATCGCCAACAACAGCGCGGGGGCGGGGCCGCCGCCGCGGTGAAAGGCATCGAGCAGCCGTCGGCTCAGGGCGGGGGCCAGGTCGAGCGCGGCGTGGAACTTGAACTGCGTGATCAGGCCGTCCCAGGGATGGGCATAGTCGACGCCGGCAAGCGTGCGCTCGAACGGCGGCGGATCGGTGAGGCACGCGCCGCAGGAGCCGGTTCCCACCGGGACCTCGATCCCGCAGCGCCCGCAACGTGGCAATACCGGCGCGAACCTCGCCACGCACTGCGCGCACACCCGCTGCGTACCCCAGTCGTGGCACACCGCGCACTTGCTCGGTGTGGTGGCCACGGTGTCGAGCAGGCGGGTGAACAACATCGGCTCAATATACTGGCCGCCACGATGCCGAAGACCGATTCCGACAATGCACGCCGCCTCGATGCGGTGGCGGTGAACGCCGCGCTGCGGCGCATGGCCCGCCAGCCCGAGGCGCCGTGGCTGCACGCCGAGGTGGCGCGGCGCATGGCCGAGAAGCTGCAGGTCGTTCTGCTGAAACCCGAAGCGGTGATCGACTGGTGGGGCTTTCTCGGCGCCGGTGGGGTCGCGCTGGAGCAGGCTTACCCGAAGGCGCAGCGCCGCATCATCGAGCCTGACGCCACCTGGGCGGAGCGCAGCCGCGCGGCGGCGCACCGGCCGTGGTGGTCGCCGAAAAGCTGGGGCGGTGGTGGCGTCGAGGTGATCGAGCAGGCGCAGGAGATCGCGCCCGGCGCCCAACTCGTCTGGGCCAACATGATGCTGCACGCGGTGGTCGACCCGCCCGCCTTGTTCGAACGCTGGCAGCAGCTGCTGCGGGTCGACGGCTTCGTGATGTTCTCCTGTCTCGGCCCCGGCACGCTGCGCGAGCTGCGTGCCCTGTACGCGCGCCTCGGCTGGCCGGCGCCGACGCCCGGCTTCGTCGACATGCACGACCTGGGCGACATGCTGGTGCAGGCCGGTTTCGCCGACCCGGTGATGGACCAGGAAACACTGACGCTTCAATGGGACAGCCCGTCGGCCCTGCTGAAGGAGCTGCGATCGCTCGGCGGCAACACCGCGCCCGACCGCACGGCGGGGCTGCGCACGCCACGCTGGCGGCGTGCGCTGGAGCACGAGCTGCTGTCGTTGAAAGGCCCCGATGGCAAGCTCGGCCTGAGTTTCGAAGTGGCCTACGGGCACGCTTTCAAGGCGGCGCCACGCCTGCGCGCCGACCAGCCGACGACGGTGTCGCTCGACGACATGCGCGCGATGGTGAAGGCAGGGCGGACAAGCTCCGGCAAGGGCGCTGGTCCGTGAGCTAAAATTCGCGGGTTGAGTCGGGTTCGGCTGACAAAAACGACTTCGAAGCGGCGTGAATCGCGCTTCGGGCAGGTTCAAGATTTGTTCATTGGGCAGTTTTACAAGGCACTCGGCGCGGGATGTCAGCAACCCTCATTCACCCCTCCATCGTGCGAGCGCCGGCGGCCAGCCCACTGCGCTTCGGGCACGAGTCGGTCACAGGTGACGGCTCCGTGCAGTGGGTGCTCAAGCGCAATTGTTCGGTCACCCCGCGGCAGATGTGGTGGTTCTTCGGCTCCCTGTGTCTGCTGTCGCTCGCGATCGGCAGCCTCTTCTGGCACAAGGGCGCCACACTGGTGTTGCCGTTTGCCTGGGCCGAAGTGCTGGCCATGGGTGTGGCGCTGTTCGTTTACAGCCGCCATGCCACCGACAATGAAAACATCCGCCTGCAGGCCGGTCGCCTGACCGTGGAGTTCGCCTCCGGCAGGCGGGTCGAGCGGGTCGAGTTCGTGCCCTCGTGGGTGCGTGTCGAACCCGAATCGGGCGACCGTTCGCTGGTCGAGCTGTCGGGCCAGGGTTTGCGCATTTGTGTAGGCCGCTTCGTGCGCCCCGAACTGCGCCGCCAGCTGGCAGAAGAATTGCGGTGGGCCTTGCGGCGCTGGCAGTCGCGCGACCCGCTCTGAGAAAAAAACTGAAGTGGCAACCATGAAGACGATGAACGCAATCATTTGCAAGGCCGGGCGCCGAGTCGCCGAGTTGAGCCTGACCCTGGGCGCGCTGCTCGCGAGCCATGCGGCCGTGGCGGTGGGCAACCTGCCGGGCGGCCCGGCCGTCAACCAGCTCGACCTGCACCCGCCGGTCACCGACATCGCCGCCGACCAGCGCTGGCTGCACTACTTCATGCTGGTGATCTGCACGGTCATCTTCCTGGCGGTGTTCGGGGTGATGTTCTATTCGATCTTCAAGCACCGCAAGTCCAAGGGCGCCAAGTCGGCCAACTTCCACGAAAGCACCACGGTCGAGATCGTCTGGACCATCGTGCCGTTCGTGATCGTCATCGGCATGGCGCTGCCGGCCACCAAGGTCGTGGTCGCGATGAAAGACACGAGCGCAGCCGACCTGACCATCAAGGCCACCGGCATCCAGTGGAAGTGGGGCTACGACTACCTGAAGGGCGAGGGCGAGGGCATCGGCTTCGTCTCGACGCTCGACGCCACGCAGCGCGAGATGTCCGACTCGGGCAAACCGTCAGGCGACGACTACCTGCTCAAGGTCGACAAGCCGCTGGTCGTGCCGGTCGACAAGAAGATCCGCATCATCACGACCGCGAGCGACGTGATCCACGCGTTCATGGTGCCGTCGTTCGGCATCAAGCAGGACGCAATCCCCGGCTTCGTGCGCGACACCTGGTTCCGCGCGAAGGAGGTCGGCGACTTCTACGGCCAGTGCGCCGAACTGTGCGGCAAGGAACACGCCTACATGCCGATCCACGTGAAGGTGCTGTCGCAGGCCGGCTACACGAAGTGGGTCGACGGGCAGAAGAAAGCGATGGCCGCACTCGCCGACGACCCGGCCAAGGTCTGGACGCTGCCCGACCTGCTGGCCCGTGGCGAGAAGGTCTATGCCGCGAACTGCGCTGCCTGCCACCAGGCGTCTGGCAAGGGCGGCGGCCCGATCAAGGCGCTCGACGGCGCGGCCGTGGTGCTCGACGCCGACCACGCCAAGCAGATCCAGGTCTTGCTCAACGGCCAGAACAACGGTGCCATGCCGGCGTGGAAACAGCTCAGCGACACCGAACTCGCCGCGGTGGCCACTTACACGAAGAACAGCTGGTCGAACAAGACCGGGCAGATCGTGCAGCCTTCCGAAGTGGTCGCCGCGCGCAAGTGAGCGCCCGGCACCGGTTGCACAGAACACCTCCGCAAGATTTCAGAATTGAAGAACGGGAATTGCCATGAGCGCAGTCATTGATCACCACGGCGGCCACGATCACGCCCACGGGCACGACGACCACCACCACGGGGCGCCGACAGGTTGGCGCCGCTGGCTGTTCGCGACCAACCACAAGGACATCGGCACGATGTACCTGTTGTTCTCGTTCGCGATGCTGATGATCGGCGGCCTGCTGGCATTGCTGATCCGCCTCGAACTGTTCCAGCCCGGCCTGCAGTTCTTCAACCCGCAGCTGTTCAACCAGCTGACCACGATGCACGGGCTGATCATGGTGTTCGGCGCGATCATGCCGGCCTTCGTCGGCTTCGCGAACTGGATGGTGCCGCTGCAGATCGGTGCGCCCGACATGGCGTTCGCGCGCATGAACAATTTCAGCTTCTGGCTGCTGATCCCGGCTGGCGGCATGCTGGTCGGTTCGTTCTTCATGCCTGGCGGCGCACCGGCAGCCGGCTGGACGCTCTACGCGCCGCTGACGCTGCAGATGGGTCCGTCGATGGACGCCGGCATCTTCGCGATGCACATCCTCGGCGCGAGCTCGATCATGGGCTCGATCAACATCGTCGTCACCATCCTGAACATGCGCGCCCCCGGCATGACGCTGATGAAGATGCCGCTGTTCTGCTGGACCTGGCTGATCACCGCCTACCTGCTGATCGCCGTGATGCCGGTGCTCGCTGGCGCGATCACGATGACGCTGACCGACCGCCACTTCGGCACGCACTTCTTCAATCCCGCCGGTGGCGGCGACCCGGTGATGTATCAGCACATCTTCTGGTTCTTCGGCCACCCCGAGGTCTACATCATGATCCTGCCGGCCTTCGGCATCGTCAGCGCCATCATCCCGGCGTTCGCACGCAAGCGCCTGTTCGGCTACACCTCGATGGTCTACGCCACGGCCTCGATCGCGATCCTGTCGTTCATCGTCTGGGCGCACCACATGTTCACGACCGGCATGCCGGTCACGGGCCAGCTGTTCTTCATGTACGCGACCATGCTGATCGCAGTGCCCACCGGCGTGAAGATCTTCAACTGGATCGCCACGATGTGGCGCGGCTCGATGACCTTCGAGACCCCGATGCTGTGGGCCGTGGGTTTCATCTTCGTGTTCACGATGGGCGGCTTCACCGGCCTGATCCTGGCGATGGCGCCGATCGACATCCAGGTGCAGGACACCTACTACGTCGTCGCGCACTTCCACTACGTGCTGGTGGCCGGCTCGCTGTTCGCGCTGTTCGCCGGCGTGTACTACTGGGGCCCGAAGTGGACCGGCGTGATGTACAGCGAAGCCCGCGGCAAGATCCACTTCTGGGGTTCGCTGATCGCTTTCAACATCACGTTCTTCCCGATGCACTTCCTCGGCCTGGCCGGCATGCCGCGCCGCTATGCCGACTACCCGATGCAGTTCGCCGACTTCAACATGATTGCCTCGCTCGGCGCGTTCTGGTTCGGCGGCATGCAGGTCTACTTCTTCTTCTTCGTCGTGCTGCCGATGATGCGCGGCAAGGGCGCGCCGGCACCGCAGCAGCCCTGGGACGGCGCCGAAGGGCTGGAGTGGGAAGTGCCGTCGCCCGCGCCGTTCCACACCTTCGAGCAGCCGCCCAAGCTGAACGCTTCGGCGACCAAGATCCTCGCGTGAGCCTGAGAACCGGGAACCCGTGATGACACCCGAGCAGAGGAAGAAAAACGTGCGCTTCGGCCTGACGCTGGCGTCGATCGCGGTCGCGATCTTCCTCGGGTTCATGATCAAGAGTGCCGTGCTCGGCATGTGACCGCGAGCCCGCAGCCGAGCCATGTCCGACCCATCGACCTCACGCAGCAGCTCCGCGGCCTCGTTGCGCGGCGACAACCGCCGCATGGTGCGCAAGCTATTGGTCGTGACCGCGCTGATGTTCTGCTTCGGCTACGCGCTGGTGCCGATCTACCGCGCGATCTGCACCGCGCTCGGCATCAACGTGCTGTCGCTGTCGGAACTGGCCACGACCGCCGGCATCACGAGTTACGACAAGAACAGCCAGGTCGACCTGAGCCGCACGATCACGATCGAGTTCGACGCCAACGCGCGCGGGCCGTGGGATTTCAAACCGGCGCAGCGCTCGGTCGAAGTGCATCCGGGCCAGCTCACGACCGTGATGTACGAGTTCAGGAACGTCCAGAACCGCACGATGGCGGCGCAGGCGATCCCGAGCTACGCGCCGATGCAGGCGATGCCGTACTTCAACAAGCTCGAGTGTTTCTGCTTCAACGAGTACACGCTCAAGCCGGGTGAAAGCAAGCAGTGGCCAGTCGTGTTCGTGATCGACCCGAAGCTGTCGAAGGACGTGAAGACGATCACCCTCTCGTACACCTTCTTCGAGGTCGGCGGCAAGGTGCCTGCGGCTCCGGAAGCGGCGGCCAAGGCGGCGGTCGTCGATGCCGGGAAGGCGCAGTCATGAACCAGCCAGGCGAAGGTCTGAAGCAGGCCGTGCAACGCAAAGGCTCGTTCCTGCAGACGATGCGCGCGGTGGGCTGGTCGTTCTTCGGCGTGCGCAAGTCGAGCGACTACGAAAAAGACGTAAGCCAGCTCAACCCGGTGCATGTGGTCATCGCCGGCGTGATCGGCGCGGTGATCTTCATCACGCTGCTGCTGCTGCTGGTGAACTGGGTGCTCGCCACCGGCGTCGCGAAATAACAAGCTCAACATTCAAAGAATCAGGACTTCAGGAGAAAACATGTCGGCAGCCGCACCCCAGGGGCACGCACCCTACTACTTCGTTCCCGAGCCTTCGCGCCACCCGGTGATGGCATCGATCGGCCTGTTCTTCGTGATCCTCGGCGCGGGCCAGTGGATCAACGGCCACGGCTGGGGCGCCTACTCGCTGGTCTTCGGCCTGGCGATGTGGGCCTTCGTGCTGCAGCAGTGGTTCCGTCAGGCCATTGGCGAGAGCGAAGGCGGCCTGTACAGCGACCGCATCGACGTCTCGTTCCGCTGGAGCATGAGCTGGTTCATCTTCTCGGAAGTGATGTTCTTCGGCGCGTTCTTCGGCGCGCTGTACTGGACCCGCCTGCATGCGCTGCCGAACCTGGGCAGCCTGGAAAACGCCGTGCTTTGGCCCGACTTCAAGGCCGTGTGGCCGACCGGCGCGGTGGGCGCCACCGGCTCGCCGGCCGGCATCGTTGACCCGTTCACGACCATGGGCCCGTGGCCGATCCCGACCATCAATACGCTGCTGCTGCTGACCTCGGGTGTCACGCTGACGATCGCCCACCACGCGCTGGTGGCCGGCCACCGCGCCCGCACCATCGGCTTCATGTGGCTGACCGTGCTGCTGGGCGTGACCTTCCTCGGCTTCCAGGTCTACGAATACATGCACGCCTACAGCGAGCTGAACCTGAAGCTGTCGTCGGGCGCCTACGGCTCCACGTTCTTCATGCTGACCGGCTTCCACGGCTTCCACGTGTTCGTCGGCATGTTGATGCTGCTGTTCATCACGATCCGTCTGATGAAGGGCCACTTCACGCCCGACCGCCACTTCGGCTTCGAAGGCGCGGCCTGGTACTGGCACTTTGTCGACGTGGTCTGGCTCGGCCTGTACATCGTGGTGTATTGGCTCTGATCGGCTTCTGAACCGAATCACAAACGCCGCTGAACGCGGCGTTTGTTTTTGGGTCGATCACTTGCCCAGCGGAATGCCCGTAGGGTGGATCCACCCCGCCCACCAGCTGAACAGCACACATGCGAACAACAGCACCGACAGGCCGACCCGCAGCGCGAGCGCCCGCATCATGCTGCCGCTTTTGGTCTTGCCGTCACGGCCGTCGCGCAACATGAAAACACCGGCCATGGCGAGTGCGCCGATGATGCCGATGAAGGCGAAGATGATCAGGTACTTCATGGCGCCAGATTATCCGCCGCGGGGTCGTGCATGTCGGTGACGGCCACGCCATCACCACGCCGCCGTGCGTGGGTGCTGCTCGCCACGGTGCTCGGCGTCGCGCTCACGGCCAGCCTGGGCGCGTGGCAGCTCGGCCGCGCGGCGCAGAAGACCGCGATCCAGTCGGCGCTCGACTCACGCGCGCTGCTGCCGGGGCTGGCGGCTGCCGATCTGGCGCCGGACGCGGCGGGTGGCGCGCTCCAGCACTACCGGCTCGCGCGACTGCGCGGACACTGGGTCGCCGAGCGCACCGTGTTCCTCGAGAACCGCCAGATGAACGCGCGGGTCGGCTTTTATGTCGTCACGCCCCTGCAACTTGAGGGCCGACCCGAGGCGGTGCTGGTGCAGCGCGGCTGGGTCGTGCGCAACCTGAACGACCGCAGCTTGCTGCCGGCGGTGGTGACGCCCGCCGGCCTGGTCGAGGTCGAAGGCCTGATTGCCCCGCCGCCGGCACGGCTGTACGAGTTCAGCGCGGTCGCGACCGGCGCGATCCGGCAAAATCTAGACGTGGCGAGTTTTGCCACTGAAACGGGTTTACGGTTCGCACCCGTTTCGCTGCAACAGCACGACTCCGCGAGCACCGTCGGCGACGGCCTGCTGCGCCAGTGGCCGCGGCCCGCGGTCGATGTCCAGAAGCACCATGGTTACGCGTTCCAATGGTTCGCGATGAGCGCCTTGATGGCAGGTTTGTATGTCTGGTTCCAACTCCTCCGGCCGCGGCGCAAGCGTGATGACTGACAAGAACGATCCCCTGAGCTTCACCGTGCATTCGATGCCGACACCGGCACTCGACGGCGCGGCGCAGCGCACGTCCAGCGGGCGCTGGAAGATGCTGCTGGTGTTGCTGGTATGCGCTGCGCCCGTGATCGCTTCGTACTTGACGTACTTCGTGATTCGGCCGGACGGGCGCACCAACTACAGCGAGCTGATCCAGCCGTTGCGACCGATTCCCGACCGACTGCCGCTCGTCGACCTGCAAGGCCGCACGGTCGAGGCGGCGTCGCTCAAGGGCCAGTGGCTGCTGGTCGTGATCTCGGGCGGCGCCTGCGATGCGGTCTGCGAACGCCAGCTCTGGATCCAGCGCCAGTTGCGCGAAACCCTCGGCCGCGAGAAAGACCGCCTCGACAAGGTCTGGTTGATCAGCGACGCTGCCTTGCCACGCGCACAGACGCTTCAGGCTGTCAGCGCCGGCGTGCCCGCGACCGTGCTGCGCATCGCGCCCGAAGCCTTGGCGCAGTGGCTCACACCGGCCCAGGGCAGCACGCTCGAGCAGCACATGGTGGTGGTCGACCCGCTCGGGAACTGGATGATGCGCGTGCCCGCCGACCCGGAGCCGGCCAAGCTCAAGCGTGACATCGAAAAGCTGCTGCGCGCTTCGGCCGGGTGGGACAAGGCGGGGCGCTGAGTGAACCCGCCCGCCGCCTACGACCTGAGCCCCATCGGCGCTGTCGCGCTGGTGGGCGGCCTGCTCGCGCTCGGGCCGCTGCTCTGGGTCTGGCTGCGTCCGGCCTCGGGCGCGCGAACGACCGCGGTCAAGTTGCAGGCGCTGACCGTCATCACGCTGTTGCTGACCTTCGACCTGGTGCTGTTCGGCGCGTTCACGCGTCTCACCGATTCCGGCCTCGGCTGCCCCGACTGGCCGGGCTGTTACGGCAGTGCGAGCCCGCTTGGCGCACAGGCGCACATTCAAAACGCGCAGAGCGCGTTGCCGAGCGGCGCGGTCACACACGGCAAGGCCTGGGTCGAGATGATCCACCGGTACCTGGCGACCGGCGTTGGCGCGCTGATCACCGTGATGGCCGTGATGAGCTGGCTCGAAGCGCGAAAGCGCCGCGCTGCGCTCTCGCCCTGGTGGGCAACCGCCACGCTGGTCTGGGTCTGCGCGCAGGGCGCGTTCGGTGCGCTCACGGTCACGATGAAGCTCTATCCGGCGATCGTCACGCTGCATCTGCTGGGCGGGCTCGGCCTGCTGGCCTTGCTTGCGGTGCAGACGCGCCTGCACGAGCCGGCACGGGTGCAGTTGCCGCCCGGCCTGCATGCAGGCGTGTGGCTCGTGGCCGCGCTCAGCGTCGTGCAGATCGCCCTCGGCGGCTGGGTCAGCACCAATTACGCCGTGCTCGCCTGCAGTGACTTCCCGACCTGCCAGGGCGTGTGGTGGCCGGCGATGGATTTCGAACACGGCTTCGCAGTGCAGCGCGAACTCGGCGCCGGCAAGGACGGTGGTTACCTGCCGTTCGCGGCACTCACCGCCATCCACTTCGTCCACCGGCTCGGCGCCTTCGTGGTGCTGGCGGGGTTGGCGCTGCTGGCCTGGCGCTTGTTCGCGACCGGCCAACCCGCGCTGCGGCGCTGGGCGCTCGGCATCGCGGCGGTCGCGCTGTGGCAGCTCGCGAGTGGCCTGAGCAACGTGGTGCTGGGTTGGCCGATCCTCGCCGCGATGGCCCACACGGCCGGCGCGGCGGCGCTGGTCACGCTGCTGGCCGCGCTGCTGACGCAGGCACGCCGCACGAGCGAAACCACGGTTGCTGCGGCCGTGCCCGACCGCCCGTGGCGCCCGGCTACGTAAAATGCCGGATTCACCTCGCACCATGTCCGACACCCTCACCCAACCCGTGCCCGCCAGCGTCTCGCTGCCGTCGCGCGCGCGCCAGTTCTATGCGCTGACCAAACCGCGCGTGGTGCAGCTGATCGTCTTCTGCGCCGTGATCGGCATGCTGCTCGCCACGCCCGGCCTGCCCGACTGGCGCGTGGCATTGGCTGCGACCGTCGGCATCTGGCTTGTGGCCGCGGCCGCGGCTGCATTCAACTGCCTGGTCGAGCAGCGCATCGACGCGCGCATGGCGCGCACTGCGTGGCGCCCCACGGCTCGCGGCCAACTCACCAACACACAGACGCTCACGTTCTCGGCCGTGCTGTGTGCTGCCGGCAGTGCGCTGCTGTGGTTCGCCGTGAACCCGCTGACGATGTGGCTGACCTTCGCCACCTTCGTCGGCTACGCCGTCATCTACACCGTGATCCTGAAGCCGATGACGCCGCAGAACATCGTCATCGGCGGCGCGTCGGGTGCGATGCCGCCAGTGCTCGGCTGGGCCGCGATCCGTGGCGACGTGGGGCCCGAAGCGCTGATCATGTGCCTGATCATCTTCCTCTGGACGCCGCCGCACTTCTGGGCGCTGGCGCTGTACCGCGCCGAGGACTACCGCAAGTCGGGCCTGCCGATGCTGCCGATCACGCACGGCTCGGAGTTCACGCGCCTGCACGTACTGCTCTACACGCTGGTGCTGTTTGCCGGCACGATGCTGCCCTTCATCTCCGGCATGAGCGGGCTGATCTATCTGGTGGCAGCGGTGCTGCTGAGCGGCGGCTTCGTGGTCTACGCGTGGAAGCTGTGGCGCGAATATTCCGAAGCGCTCGCGCGCAAGACCTTCCGTTATTCCATCGTCTACCTGTCCTTGCTGTTCGCGGCTTTGCTCGTCGACCACTACGTGAGTCCACTGCTGTGAAAAGACATCGCCTTCTTATCACCCTCGCGTTGGGTGCTTCGCTGCTCGGCTGCGACCAGCTCGGCTCGCCGTCGGCTCAAGTGCAGTTCAAGGGTGTCGACATCACCGGCGCCGAGTACGCACGCACGTTGTCGCTGCCCGACCAGAACGGCAAGCCGCGCACGCTCGACGACTTCAAGGGCAAGGTCACGGTCGTGTTCTTCGGCTACACCCAGTGCCCCGACGTGTGTCCGACCACCATGGCCGAACTGGCGCAGGTGAAGAAGGCGCTCGGCAAGGACGGCGAACGGGTGCAGGGCGTGTTCATCACGGTCGACCCCGAGCGCGACACACCGGAAGCATTGAAGGCCTACATGGCCAGCTTCGACCCGAGCTTCGTGGCGCTGCGCGGCACGCCGGACGAGACCAAGGCCACCGCCAAGGAGTTCAAGGTGTTCTACGCCAAGGTGCCGGGCAAGGTCGAGGGCAGCTACACGATGGACCACACCGCCGGCTCGTACGTGATCGACCCCAAGGGCAAGGTGCGCCTGTTCGTGCGCTACGGTTCGCCGGCCGAAGCGCTCACGGCCGACCTGAAGGCGCTGCTCGCGGCCGGTTGATTCACCGGCCCGCCTGACAAAGAAAAGCGGCCCCGCGGGGCCGCTTTTTTGTCAGCGCGGTGTGAAGTCAGGCGGCCGGTGCCAGTGCCTTGCGCATCTTCTTCATCGCCGCCACTTCGATCTGGCGAATGCGCTCGGCGCTCACACCGTATTCGTCGGCCAGCTCGTGCAGCGTCATGCCGCCGCTGCTGTCGTCGTTGACCTTCAACCAGCGCTCTTCGACGATGCGCCGGCTGCGCGCGTCGAGCGCGTCGAGCGCCAGTGCGATGCCGTCGCCGGCCAGCCAGTCGCGGCCCTTGGCTTCGATCACGCGCGTCGGCTCGCTGGCGTCGTCGGCCAGGTAGGCGATCGGCGCATAGCTCTCTTCGCTGTCGTCGGTCAGCGGCTCGAGTGCCACGTCACCGCCCGACAAGCGGGTTTCCATCTCGAGCACTTCCTCGCGCTTGACGTTGAGTGTGCGCGCCAGCGTGTCGACCTCTTTCTGGGTCAGCGTGCTGCGGTGCGTGTCGACGTCTTCGGCATCGTCCTTCATGCTCTGTTTCATCGAGCGCAGGTTGAAGAACAGCTTGCGTTGCGCCTTGGTCGTGGCGACCTTGACCATGCGCCAGTTCTTCAGGATGTACTCGTGGATCTCGGCCTTGATCCAGTGCATGGCGTAGCTCACGAGCCGCACGCCCTGGTCGGGGTCGAAACGTTTCACGGCCTTCATCAGGCCGATGTTGCCTTCCTGGATCAGGTCGCCGTGCGGCAGGCCGTAGCCGAGGTACTTGCGCGAGATCGAGACCACCAGGCGCAGGTGCGAGAGCACCAGCTTTCCGGCGGCGTCGATGTCGCCGTTCGTGCGCAGGCGGGTGGCGAACGCGATCTCTTCTTCTTGCGTCAGCAAGGGCACGCGGTTGGCGGCCGAGATGTAGGCGTCCAGATTCCCGAGCGAAGGCACCAGGGCCCACGGGTCGCGGACGGTCAATGCAGAAGCGGTGGAGGTGTTCATGGACATATCAGACAAGCCGATCTCCTTTGGGTTCCACAAATATTAGCACTCGACCGGGCGGAGTGCTGATTGATATTCACGATTACCCTGATGGCCGCGAAAAGCCGGTCACGAATGAGTAACGACAACGACTCTGATGTTTGCGAGTGCTAACAAATGAGGACTCGCGTGCTTCGAACGCCTCAGCCAAAGCGCGTGTCGATGCGCTCCATCAGGTCGTCGACCACCGCCAGCAGCTCGTTCACGCTGACCGGCTTGGTCAGGTAGTGCGCGCAGCCGGCCTGGAACGCCGCGTCGATCTGCTGCGCCAGCGCGTCGGCCGAGACCACCACGACGGGAATCGACGCCGTGCGCGCATCGGCTTTCAACTCGCGCAGCAGCTCCATGCCGCTGATGTCGGGCAGGTGCATGTCGAGCAGGATCAGGTCGGGCCGCTGGGCGCGGATCGCCGCCAGCCCGCCGCGGCCGTTGATCGAGACCTCGAGCTGCACCTGCGAGCGCTGCGCGAGGATGCCGCGCATCACTTCGACATTGGTCTCGTTGTCTTCCACGTAGTGCACGATGCGGCGGTGGTATTCGGCCACCGGCATAGGCGTGTTCTCGAACTCCGAGCGCACGGTGTCGGGGTCGGCCGAGCTTGGCAGCGTCAGCATGAACGACGAGCCCTTGCCGGCGATGCTGCGTGCCTTCAGCGAGCCGCCCATCAGCTCGGCCAGGCGCTGGCTGATCACCAGGCCGATGCCGGTGCCCTGTTGTGCCGAGCGTTCACGGCCGAGCCGGTTGAAGGGCTGGAACAGCTCGCCGAGCTGTTCGGGCGTCATGCCCAGGCCGGTGTCGGTGACGGCGATCTCCACCGTGTCGGGCGCGCTGATGCGGCTGGCGATGTGGATGCGGCCTGCGTCGGCGTTGTACTTCACCGCGTTGCTCAGCAGGTTGGTCAGGATCTGCTTCACGCGGGTCGAGTCGCCGAGCACGGTCGCCGTGCCTTCGCCCAGCTCCTGGATGATCAGGATGCGGCGTTGTTTGGCGTCGCCTTCGACCATCGCCACGCTCGCCGCGAGCAGCTCGCCCAGGTTCAGGGTTTCGGTGTGCAGGCGCAGGTTGCCCGACTCGATACGCGACAGGTCGAGCACGTCGTTGATCATCTCCAGCAGGTGCCAGCCGGCCTGCTGGATCTGGCTCACCCACGGCTGCTGGGTGGCGCTCAGCGGCTGGCGCTGGTCGAGTTCCAACAATTGCGCGAACCCCAGCATCGCGTTCAGCGGCGTGCGCAGCTCGTGGCTCATGCGCGAGAGGAACTCGCTCTTCGCGCGGTTCGAGGCTTCGGCCGCTTCACGCGCGCGCTCGGCGTCTTCGAGCTTCAGGTGCTCGGTGATGTCTTCGGCCACGCCGACGATGTGCAGCGGCTGGCCCTGCGCATCGCGCAGCAGCGACACCGTGGCCTGCACCCACACCGTGCTGCCGCCCTTGGCGATGTAGCGCTTGTGGCGGCGGTACATCGGAATCTCGCCACGCACCAGCTGGGCCGTCAGGCCGGCGTCCTGCGCCACGTCTTCGGCCAGCGTGTAGTCGGGCGGGCGCAGCACCAGCAGCTCGTGTTCCTTGTACCCGGTGAGTTCGCAGAAACGCGGGTTGGCCTGAATGATCTGGCCGTTCAGGTCGGTGTAGACCACGCCGATCGGCACGTTGTTCAGGATGTTGCGAAAGCGCTGCTCGCTCTCGCGCAGCGCCGCTTCGGCACCTTCGCGCTCGCGCATCTCGGCCAGCAGCGCCGCCGTGCGCTCGCGCACCGCGGTTTCGACGCGGCGTGCACGCCCGGTCAGCGTCAGCAGAAAACCGGCGAGCATCGCAGTCGACAACAGCCCGACCAGCGCGAACAGCCACACGTCGCCGCCGTGCGCGTCGGGCAAGGAGCCCGGGTCGGCGTAGACACGCAGTTCCCAGTCGCGGCCCGCGTACTGCAGGCGCTGCACGTCGAGCTTCGCCGGTGTCGCCGCCTCGCAGCCGGCAGGTCCGGCCAGGCGCCGGCGGGGCTGACCGGCGCTGGTGTCGACGATGCACATGTTCAGGTAGGCCGGGATCCGCGGCACCAGACCGCTGAGCTGGTCGTCCATGCGCAGCGTCACGAACACCACACCGCGCAAGGCGGTGGCACGCTGCGTTTCGGTCGGGGTGCGCGGCGCATAGAGCGCCTGGTAGATCACGATGCCGGTCCGGTTCTCGCCTTCGAGCTGCTGCGTCAGACGAAAGCCGGCGGTGGCGGCGGGTTGCCCGGTCCGGCGCGCTTTCTCGACGGCAGTGCGCGCGGCGCCGATCGACAGCACGTTCACGCCGAGCGCCGCGGCATTGCCGGCCGGCGGTTCGATGTAGCGGATCACGAGCAATTCGTTGCCCGGTGCGGCCGGAGCGCCGGCATCGCTGCGATCGAACACCGAAAAGCCCTTCAAGCCTTCGGCGCGCACCCGTGCTTCGAACGCCGGAACGTCCTCGCGGCGCAGGCGCTCGCTCCAGCCCATGGCCTGCAGCGTGCCGGGCGCCAGCCAGGCGCGTGTGGCCAGCCGCATCTCTTCGGGCGAGACGTCTTCGGAGGCCACGAACACGCTGTGCAACGCTTCGAGCGCCTGCAACGGCTCGTGCAGTTGGGCGCGCATGGCGGCGAAGGCGCCCGTTGCATCGCGGTCGAAAGTCGATTGCGCCCGTTCGTTGTTCCAGCGCGCGACCTGCATGATGCCCAGCGTCAGCAGCGCCGTGACCAGCGCGAGCGGCAGCCCCACGCTCAGGCGCCGCGGCGCCCAGGCTGCACGCGGGCGGCCGAGCAGCGTGAGCAGGATCGGGGTGACGATCAGCACCCCCAGCACATCGCCGATCCACCAGGTGGCGGCACTGAAAGGCACGGCCGCCGCCGGCAACGTGCCCGACAGCCACAGCGCCAGGTTTGCGATCGTCGGGCTCACCAGGCACGACGCGGTGCCCGCGCCGAGAAAGCCCAGCACCTCGCGTGGTTCGGCCAGTTCGAGCGGCTGGCGCACAAAACGCTTGATCAGCAAGTCGCCCGCCAGCGCCTGCAACGCGGCACCGATGCCGATGACCGCCGGCATCGCCAGCGCGGCGAGGTTCGGGCTGTGCAAGCCGCCGCGGATCAACAGGTTGGCGATGAACGCACCCAGCAGGACACCGGGCAACGCGCCCCGGCCGAAGATCAGCAGCGCGCTCAACGCGACGCCGGCGGCCGGGTACAAGGGCGAGGCAAAGCCGGGTGGCACGGCGAGCGCCAAAGCCAGCACGCCCGCCGTCACATAAGTGATCGCGGTCAGCAGCGAAGCGGCAGCCCAGTGCAGGGCGGGGGGTTTCGGGTTGGCCATCAGTAGCCGGGCGGGCGCGCGAACCCGCCGACCGCTTGGGCCAGCAGCTGCGCAAAGCGGATCGTCGTGCGGTCTTCGAGGAATGGCCCGACGATCTGCACGCCCACCGGCAGGCCGGCGGGCGTCCGCCCGGCCGGTGCCACGGTCGACGGCAGCAGGGCCATGCCGATCAGGCCGGCCCACGCGAGCTGGTCGGTGTACGGCCGGGCGCTGCCGTTGACCCGGATCAGGCGCTGAGCCATCGGCTCGCTGTGGTCGTGCGGGATGGCCGGCGTCGGCGTCGCGGGGCACAGCAGCACGTCGTGGTCCTTGAAGAACCGGGCCCAGGCGGAACGGATACGCTCGCGCCGTTCGTGCACGCCGAGCCAGTCGCGGTGGCGCAGCGTGGCGCTGCGCGCGAACAGGCTCTTCGCGTCGTCGGCACCGGGGGGCAGGCGGTCGGCGGCCTGCGCGAGACCGAGCCACTGCCCGCGTGGCAGGCCGGGCGACGTGGCGGCGTAGAGAAGCTGCAGATAAAGCTCGTGCGCTTCGGCGAAGCCGAAGGCGGGCCGGGCCTGTTCGTCGACCACCGCACCCGCTTCGCGCAGCACCTGCACCAGCGCCTGGTGGCGCGCCAGCACCTCGCTGTCGACGGCACAGGCCGGGTCGTCGAGCCAGGCGGCGACACGGACGCCGCGCAACGACTCGTGGCGTGGGGCCGGCAACTGCAAGCGCCACGCGGTCGCGCGCTCGTCGGTCGGGCCGGCCAGCAGATCGAGCGCAAGTGCCAGGTCATCGGCGCTGCGCGCCATCGGCCCGCCGACGCCGATGTCGGTTTCCGACAGCAGCCCCGGTGGCCCGGGAATGTGGCCTTGCATCGGCACAAGCCCGAAAGTCGGCTTGTGGCCGTAGATGCCGCAGAAGTGCGCCGGCGTGCGAATCGAGCCGCCGATGTCGCTGCCCAGCTCCAGGCCGGTGAGGCCGGCGGCCAGCGCCGCCGCAGCACCACCCGACGAGCCGCCGGGCGTGCGCATGGTGTCCCAGGGGTTGTGGGTGCAGCCGAAAACCGGGTTGTACGACTGCAGGTCCATCGCGAAGGTCGGCAGATTGGTCTTGCCGAACACGACCGCACCGGCGGCGACGAGCCGCTGCACCGCGGTCGCGTTGTGCGAAGGAACGTGCCCGGTCAGTTCCGGTGCGCCCGAGGTGGTGCGCAAACCGGCGGTCTCGAACGAATCCTTGATCGTGATCGGCACGCCGTGCAACGCGCCCCAGGACTCGCCACGCGCCAGCGCCGCATCGGCCGCGTCGGCGCGCATGAAGGCGCGCTCGGCATCGAGCGTGACGACGGCGTTCAGCGCCGGGTTGAAGCGCTCGACGCGCTGCAGGTACAGCGCAAGCAGCTCGCGGCTGCTGATGCGCCGGGTGCGGATTGCCGCAGCGAGATTCGAGGCCGATTCGAACGCGAGGTCGGTCATCGAAGTCTCTCGAGGCGGGCGTGTGCCGATCAGACGTTGAACAGGAAGTTCAAGACGTCGCCGTCCTTCACCACGTACTCCTTGCCTTCCGCGCGCATCTTGCCGTTGTCCTTCGCGCCCTGTTCACCCTTGAAGCTGATGAAGTCGTCGAAGGCAATCGTCTGCGCGCGGATGAACCCGCGCTCGAAGTCGGTGTGGATCACACCCGCCGCCTGCGGCGCGGTGTCACCGACATGGATGGTCCAGGCACGCACTTCCTTCACGCCGGCGGTGAAGTAGGTCTGCAGCCCGAGCAGCTTGAAGGCGGCGCGGATCAGCCGGTTCAGGCCCGGTTCGGTCTGGCCCATTTCCGAGAGGAACATCAACCGGTCGTCGTCGCTCATCTCCGAGAGCTCGGCTTCGGTCTTGGCGCAGATTGCCACCACCGGCGCGCCCTGGCTGTCGGCGTAGGCGCGCAGCTTGTCGAGGTAAGGGTTGTTCTCGAAGCCGGTCTCGTCGACGTTGCCGACGAACATCGCCGGCTTCGCGGTGATCAGGCACAGCGGCTTGACCAGCACCATGTCTTCCTTGCTGAACGCGATCGTGCGCACCGGCTTGCCTTCGTTGAGCGCGGCCATGCACTTGTCGAGCACCGCAACGATCTTCTGCGCTTCCTTGTCGCCGGAGCGTGCCACCTTGTTGTAGCGGTGCAGGCCTTTTTCGACCGTGCCCATGTCGGCCAGGCACAGCTCGGTCTGGATCACTTCGATGTCGGAGATCGGGTCGACCTTGCCGGCCACGTGGATAACGTTGTCGTCGTCGAAGCAGCGCACCACGTTGACGATCGCGTCAGTCTCGCGGATGTGGGCCAGGAACTGGTTGCCCAGCCCTTCGCCCTTCGACGCACCGGCCACCAGCCCGGCGATGTCGACGAACTCGACGATCGCCGGCACGATGCGCTCGGGCTTGACGATGGTCGACAAGGCATCGAGCCGCGGGTCGGGCAGTTCGACGATGCCCACGTTGGGCTCGATGGTACAGAACGGGTAGTTCTCGGCCGCGATGCCAGCTTTGGTCAGGGCATTGAAGAGGGTGGACTTGCCGACGTTGGGCAGGCCCACGATGCCGCATTTCAGGCTCATGGAAGACTTTGAAGTTTTCGGGTGGAAGCGCGGATTTTAGGCGCGCGACCTAAACTGGCGTGAAGCCACCGCGCGGAGCCACCCATGAGCGAACTCGAAGTCCTGAAACCCCACGAGAAAGACCTCGGCGGCGGCTTCGTCGTGCGCCGCTCGCTGCCGGCCGCGCAGCGCCAGGCGGTTGGCCCCTTCGTGTTCTTCGACCACTTCGGCCCGATCACCGCGCAGCCCGGTGACAAACACGACGTGCGCCCGCACCCGCACATCGGTCTGGCGACCGTGACCTACCTGTTCGAGGGCGCGATGATGCACCGCGACTCCACCGGCGTGGTGAAGCGCATCGAGCCCGGTGCGGTGAACCTGATGACGGCCGGGCGCGGCATCGTGCATTCCGAGCGCACGCCGAAAGACCTGCTCGGCCACGAGCGCCGCAGCCATGGCCTGCAGCTGTGGCTGGCGGTGCCGGCCGAGCGCGAAGAAGACGCACCGGGTTTCCAGCACGTGCCTGGCGGCGAGATCCCGGCGCGCGAGATCGACGGGGTGCTGGTGCGCATCTTGATCGGCAGCGCGTTCGGCCTGACGTCGCCGGTGCACACACTCTCGCCGACGCTCTACCTCGACCTGAACTTCGCGGTGGCGTCGGGCGCCTCGCTCACGATTCCTGCGGCAGCCGAAGAGCGCGCGCTCTACAGCACCGACCACGATTTCGAGCTCAACGGCGAATTGGTGCCGGCGTTCACGATGGTCGTGCTCGAGGCTGGCGCCGAGCCGGTGATCGCTGCGCCGCGGGGTGGCCGCATCGTGCTGGTCGGCGGTGCGCCGCTCGGCCACCGCTTCATGGTCTGGAACTTCGTCTCCAGCCGCCGGGAGCGCATCGTTCAGGCACAGGACGACTGGGAAGCGCAGCGTTTCGAGCGCGTGCCCGGTGAGACAGAATTCATTCCCTTGCCGCCGCGCCGATCTTGACCGATGAACCCATGAGTGCCACCGAACCGACGCCCGAATACACCTGGTGCGCCGAGCGAAGCGCCGACGTGGCGGCGTGCCTGCAGCGCCAGCACATCGAACACGGCCGCATCGGCGATTGGCCGGCCTGGCATGTGATGCCGTATGCCAGCGTCTGGGCGGTGGAAAGCCCGCACCGGCCGGAATGGATCGGCTGGTGGGTCATCTGCGGTGACCTGCCGAGCGACGTGCTCGCCGCCCACGACCTGGCCACGCCGCGCGACGCGTTGCGCGCCTTCGGCAAACGCTGGCTGCTGCACGGCGAGTCGCTCGACCGCGGCGACGTTCCGCCGGCCTGGGCCCACGAGCCGCACGACACCTTGCCCAAGCTCGCCGCGCTGCTGAAGCGCCGCGGCGCGGCCTTGCAGGTCTGGGCCGACGACGCCTCGGCTTGGCCGGCCGAAGAAGCCTGAGCTCGTTGCAGCGTCAGTCGAAGCGGTAGCTGGCGCTGCCGGTCATGCCCACACGCAGGTTGCGGTCGAAGCCTTCGACGATGACCGCGTTCATGCCGAAGGTGAGCGCGCCGTCGAGGCGCGCGTCGGCACGGTAGGACTGCAGCGCGTCGCCGACCGCGTGGCCGGGCACGCCGGTCAGCGGGTCGACGTCGGGGATCGGGCAGCGCGCACAGGGTTTCACCAGCTTGAGGCGGACCGCGCCTTCGTCGGTGCCGATCGTGATCTCGTCGAGCGGATCTTCGCCGTGGGCATCGAGCCCGTCCAGCACGATATTCGGGCGAAAGCGCGCCATCGTCACCGGCGCGTGGCCGTGCGCCTGCAGGCGGCGGTTCAGCTCCGTCATCGAGGCGGCTGAAGTCACCAGCAGCGGAAAGCCGTCGGCGAAACCGTTTTCGGCTTCGATCTGCCCGGTCCAGCGGCGCTCCGAGAGGCGCCTTTGTTCGGGGTCGAAGCGCACCAGCCGCAGCTTGGCGCCGAGGAAATCGCTGAACCACTGGGCGCACAGGTCGCCCATGTCGTAGGCCGCCACGTCGTCGTTCCAGACCTTGGCGCGCACCGGTTTTTCGACCGTGTCGAGCGCGATGTGCAAGGCCAGCATGCCGGGCGCCCGCAGGATCATCTCGTAGGAGCGCAGCACCGGCTGGATCAGCGCCATGCGCGGCAGGTGGCGCTGGGTGACGAACTGGCCGCGTTTGTCGACCACCATCCAGGCGCGGTCGAACTCGAGCCCGGTCTCGATCAGCAGGCTCTCGCGCAGGCTGATGCCGGCGCACGATTTGACCGGGTAGACGTGCAGCGACTGCACGCTGACCTGGAGTTCGTTGTCGGAGGTGGCGATGGTGTGGCTCACTGGGGGTTCCTCGCGGCACACGCCGGAGTCGGAGGGGAGGAATTGTGCCCGCCCCTTCCCGCAGCAAGGAGCATGCCCTCTTTACAATCGCTGTCGATGAAGTCATTCGACGTGCAGGTTCTGGGGGCGGGGATCGTGGGGCAAAGCCTCGCGCTGGCACTGGCGCGCGCCGGGTTCACGGTCGCGCTGCGCCCCGAGCCGGTGCGCAGCGGCAGCGGCAGTGCGGACGACGTGCGGGCCTACGCTCTCAACGCCGCCTCGGTCGAGCTGCTGCGCAGCCTCAAGGTCTGGGACAGCCTGCCGGCCCACGCCGCGACCGCGGTGCTCGACATGCACGTGCAGGGCGACGCGCCGAACGCCGCGCTCGACTTTTCGGCCTGGCAGCAGCTGGTCGCCGCGCTGGCCTGGATCACCGACGCCACCGTGCTCGAACGCGAGCTGGCGCAGGCGGTGCGTTTCGCGCCACACATCAGCCTCGTCGACAGCGACGTTTCCGCGCCTCTGACGGCGCTGTGCGAGGGCAAGGCCTCGGCGACGCGCGCCGCGCTCGGCGTGACCTTCGAGCGTCAGGACTACGGCCACACGGCCATCGCTGCGCGGCTCACCGCATCGCGAAAACATCAGGGCGTGGCGCGCCAGTGGTTCGGTGCGCCCGATGTGCTGGCATTGCTGCCCTTCGACGCGCCCGAGCCCGAACACTCCTACGCCCTCGTCTGGTCGCTGCCCGAGGCGCGCGCGAAGGAGGTGCTGGCGCTGGACAGCACCGCTTTCGAGGCGCAGCTGATGCAGGCCACGTCGGGCGAGGCCGGCGAACTGAAGCTCGCGTCGAAACGCGCGGCCTGGCCGTTGATGCTGGCCCGTGCCGAAGCGTGGGCCGGCCCGGGCTGGGTGCTGCTGGGCGACGCCGCCCATGTGGTGCACCCACTGGCTGGCCAGGGCCTGAACCTGGGCCTGGCCGACGTGGCGGCGCTGACCCGCGTGCTCGTGGCGCGCGAGCCCTGGCGCGCGCTCGGAGACGAAAAACTGCTGCGGCGCTATGCTCGCGAACGGCTCGCGCCCACCTGGGCGATGGGCCAGGTCACCGACGGCTTGTTGCGCCTTTTTTCACACCCGCAGCCGCTCGCCAAGGAACTTCGCAACCGTGGCCTGACTCTGGTCAACCAACTTGTCCCCCTCAAGCGCTGGCTCACCCAACGCGCGCTCGACTCCTGAAAGCCCCCGATGAACAAGCTCCTTCGTTTGGCCCTGGCCGCCGGCATCGCCGCCCTGTTCGCGCACGCCGCCGTGGCGCAGGAAGCGCTGATCCGCAAGAACATCGCCGAGCGGCTGCCCGACTTCCCGAAGATCGACGAAGTGACGAAGACGCCGATTCCCGGGGTCTACGAGTTGCGCGTCGGCACCGAGTTGGTCTACAGCGACGAGAAGGGTGAACACATCATCCAGGGCGCGCTGATCGACACCAAGACCGGCGTGAACCTGACCGAAGCGCGCATCGACAAGCTGACCGCAATCGACTTCGCCAACCTGCCGCTCAAAGACGCCATCGTCTACAAGCAGGGCACCGGCGCGCGCAAGCTGGTGGTCTTCGCCGACCCGAATTGCGGCTACTGCAAGAAGTTCGAGCGTGAACTGCTGCAGGTCAAGGACGTGACGGTCTACACCTTCCTCTACTCCATCCTCGGCGGCGACTCGCCCGAGAAGTCGCGCAACATCTGGTGCGCCAAGGACAGCACCAGCGTCTGGCGCGAGTGGATGGTCAACGGCACCGTGCCGCCGCGGGCGATGGCGCAATGCGACGTCGCTGCCCTGCAGCGCAACATGGCGATGGGCAAGAAGTACCGCGTCAACGGCACGCCGGCGCTGGTGTTCGAAGACGGCAAGCGGGTGCCGGGTGCCTTGCCGCCGGCACAGATCGAAGCGCAGCTCACGGCGAGCCGCGCCAAGTCCTGAGCAACGCGGCTACAGCGAGTCCACAGCGGCGAGCAGCGCCACGGCTTCACCCCGAAGCCGCGCACGTTCGGTGGGCGCCAGTCGTCCCACGCTCTTGGCCATCAACGCGGTGCGCGGGTTGGCCGCGAGTTCGGCTTCGTGCCGGTCCAGAAAATTCCAGTACAGCACCGTGAACGGGCAGGCGGGTTTGCCGCTCTTCGCCACGTCTTTCGGCGTCGGCGCGTACTGGCAGCGTGAGCAGTGGTTGCTCATGCGCTGGATGTAGGCGCCCGAAGCCACGTAAGGCTTGCTCGTGAAACGGCCGCCGTCGGCATAGAGCGCCATGCCGGCAACGTTCGGCAATTCGGCCCATTCGACCGCGTCGACGTAGACCGCGAGGTACCAGGCGGCCACCTGCTTCGGGTCGACTTCGGCGAGCAGCGCGAACAGGCCCGTGACCATCAGGCGCTGGATGTGGTGCGCATAACCGTGCTGCAAGGTCTGCTGCACGGTGTCGCGTAAACACTCCATCTGCGTCTCACCCGTCCAGTACCAACGTGGCAGGGCTCGGGTGTGCTGCAGGTGATTGGCGTTCGCCATGCCCGGCATGTCGAGCCAGTAGACGCCGCGGATGAACTCGCGCCAGCCGAGCACCTGGCGGATGAAACCCTCGGCGCTGGCGAGCGGCACCTGGCCGGCGCGGTAGGCCGCTTCGGCCGCTTTGATCACTTCGCGCGGGTCGAGCAGGTGCAGGTTCAGGCTGGTCGAGAGCAGCGAGTGCCAGCCGAAGGGCGTGGCGGTCCACATCGCGTCCTGGTATTCGCCGAAGGTCGGCAAGCGCGCTTCGATGAAGGTCTGCAGGGCGAGCAGCGCTTGCGTGCGTGTGACCGGCCACATGAACGATTGCAGCGAGCCCGGGTGGCCGGCGAAGCGCGTCCGCACCTCGTCGAACACATGCCGCGTGAGCGCATCGGGCTCGAAGGCTTCGGCCGACGGGATCAGGCCCGGGCCGGCCTTCGGATAGGCCTTGCGGTTGTCGGCATCGAAGTTCCACTGGCCGCCCTCGGGCTGACCGTCGGCGTCGAGCAGCACGCGGAGCTCGCGGCGCATCTCGCGGTAGAAGAATTCCATGCGCAACTGGCGGCCGTACTTCGACGACCAGCGCGTGAAGTCGGCACGCGAGCACAGGAAGTGGGTGTCGTCCAGCACGCGCAGGGCGACGCCGGTTTCGTTGGCCACGGCAGCGATGTCTTGCTGCAAGCGCCACTCGCCGGCCTCGGTCAGACGCAGCGTCGAAGGGCGCAGACCTTGGAGTTGCTCGCGCAGGCGCCCCGGCAAGTCGGTGCAGGGGCTGTCGCCAAGCGCGATGTAGTGCACCGTGAAACCACGCTCGCGCAATTCGTCGCGAAAGTGCCGCATCGCAGAGAGGAAGAGTGCGATGCGCGCCTGGTGGCTCCACACGTGCGTGGCCTCGCCGGGCGCTTCGATCATCAGCACCGCGTCGAGTTCGGGGTCGAGGCCCGCCAGTGCAGCGCTGGCGTGGCTCAGCTGGTCACCGAGCACCAGCACCAGCGTGCGTGGTCTCTGCAGCGCGGCACTCATGCCGTGGTGCCCGTCGCACCGCGCTTCGCGTCGCTTCGGCAACGCTCGGAGCAGTACTTCACTTCAGCCCAGTTCTTCGCCCAGGCGCGGCGCCACGTCATCGGCCGCTGGCACTGCACACAGGGTTTGCTCGGCAGCGCGGCCTTGTTTCCTTTGAACCCGGTCATGCGTATTTCAGCTCGCCGGTCTTGCCGCGGAACACGCGGTACGAAAACACCGTGTAGCCGGCGATCGCCGGCACCGAGATGCACACGCCGAACAGGATCACCTTCAGCGCCGCCGGGCTGCTGGCGGCCTGCCAGATCGTCAGCTTGTCGATCACGACGAACGGGTAGATGCTGTAGGCCAGCCCCAGGAAACCGAGCACGAACACGCCGATCAGCATCACGAACGGCAACCAACACAGCGGCCCGCGCACGATCTGCGTCTTCAGCAGCACGCGCACGGTGACGAGCGCGATGCCGGTGACGAGCGGGATCGCCATCAGCGCGATGATCTCCGGCAAGGCGAACCAGCGTTCGCGCACGGTCACGCTGATCCACGGCGTGGCCATCGAGATCAGCACCATGCCGGCGACCATCGGCCCCCACGCGGTGCGGGCCCAGACGATCGCGCGTTCCTGCAATTCACCCTCGGTCTTCATCACCAACCAGGCCGCGCCTAGCAGCGCGTAGGCCATCGGCAAGGCCACGGCGATGGCGGCGGCGAAGATTGGGTAGTTCCAGCCCTCGCCGAAGCCGCTGATGTAACGCCCGAGCATCCAGCCTTGCGACACTGACGCGATCAGCGAGCCGGCGAAGAACAGGCGGTCCCAGGTCTGCTTGTGCGTGTCCTTGGCCTTGACGCGGAAGTCGAAGGCCACGCCGCGCAAGGTCAGGCCGATCAGCATCAGCGTGACCGGCAGGTAGAGCTCGCCCAGCACCAGGCCGTGGGCTTTCGGGAACGCGACCAGCAGGATGCCGATGCCGAGCACGAGCCAGGTTTCGTTGGCGTCCCAGAACGGGCCGATCGAGGCGACCATCACGTCCTTCTCGGCGTCGGTGGCGCGGTGCATCAGCATGCCCACGCCGAGGTCGTAGCCGTCGCTGACCACGTAGACGAGCATCGAGATGCCCATCAGCGCCATGAAAATCACCGGCAGCATCGTGTCGAAGGTCATCACGCTCATGCGGCGCTCCCGGCCGGCAACACAGGCGACGTGCTCGCACCGGCCGGTGTGACCGCCTGCTCGACCGCATCGAGCTGCAGCACCTCTTCAGGCTTTTCGGCCATGTACTTCAGCACCGTGACGTAAGCGACGATCAGCGCCAGGTACAGCGTGATGTAGAGCGCCAGCGTCAGCCCGATCATGGCCGAGGGCACCGTGGATACCACATCGGCGGTGCGGATCAAACCGTAGACGATGAACGGCTGGCGCCCGATCTCGGTCACGTACCAGCCGGCGACGGTCGCAACCCAGCCCGAAAACGTCATGCCCGCGAACAGCCACAGCATTGCGCGGGGCATCGAAGCCGGCTGCCATTTCGCACGCCGCAGCAACCACCAGCCGAGCCAGCTCGTCGCCAGCATCAGCATGCCCACGCCGACCATGATGCGAAAGGCGAAGAACATCGGCAGCGGCGGCGGGTGTTTGTCGCCGAAGGAATTCAGGCCCTTGATCTCGCCGTCGAGTTCGTGCGTGAGGATCAGGCTGGCGATCTTCGGAATGCCGATCTCGAAGTGGTTGCTGCGGGTTTCCTTGTCGGGAATGGCGAACAGCAGCAGCGGCGCGCCGCGTTCGGTTTCCCACACGCCTTCCATCGCGGCGATCTTCGCCGGCTGGTGTTCGAGCGTGTTCAGGCCGTGTGCGTCACCGACCATGATCTGCACGGGAATGGCGAGCGCCGCGAGCGTGAGGCCCACGCGCAGCACGCGCGGCGCCGAGCGCTGCGCCACGCCGCGCAGCACCTGCCACGCGCTCAGCCCGGCCAGCAGAAAGGCGCAGGTCAGGGCAGAGGCGAGCAGCATGTGGGCCAGGCGGTACGGGAACGAGGGGTTGAAGATCACCTCGAACCAGCTCGTCACGTGGTACAGCCGTCGATCACTTCATAACCCGCCGGCGTCTGCATCCACGAGTTCAGCGCCAGTATCCAGAACGCCGACAGCGTGGTACCGAAGGCCACGAAGAAGGTCGCCATCAGATGCACCCGCTCGCTCACCTTGCCGTGGCCGAACAGCATCACGCCGAGGAAGCCGGCCTCCAGGAAAAACGCCGTCAGCACCTCGTAGCCGAGCAGCGGCCCGGCGATGTTGCCGACCTTCTCCATGAAGCCCGGCCAGTTGGTGCCGAACTGGAAGCTCATCGTGATGCCGCTGACAACACCGAGCGCGAAGCTCAGTGCGAACACCTTGGTCCAGAAACGGTAGGCGTCGAGCCAGCCCTGCGCCGCGGCCTTGTCGGGCCCGTTGCGCGTTTTCAGCCAGCGCAGGCGGAAGAAGAGCAATACCCAGCCCATACCGATGCTGATGGTCGGGAACAGGATGTGGAAGGTGATGTTGGCCGCGAACTGCATGCGGGCGAGGATCAGGGCGTCCATGGCGTTCCTTTCCTTTCCTTTTCAGCGCTTCGCGGCGGCGACAGTGCGGCCGGTGAATTCAAGCACCTTTTGCACCTTGGCGCCCATCTTCATCAGGCGCGACAGGGTCTGCTGGTCCATGCGCTGCACGTCGTCGAACCAGGTGGTGGTGAGCTCGATCAGGTCGTGCATGCCACGCATGCGCTCCAGCGCCACCCGGTCTTCTTCGGTCGTCGGCTCTTCGAGCAGTGCGTTGCGCAGCATCGACAGCGTGGGTTCGATCTCGCGCCGGCGGCGTTCTTCGGCCAGGGTGCGGAAGATTTCCCAGGCGTCGCTCGGCGCGTCGAAATACTCGCGCCGGTCGCCGCTCAGGTGGCGCAGGTTCACGAGCCGCCAGGCCTGCAATTCCTTCAGGCCCATGCTCACGTTGGAACGCGAGAACTCCAGCTTCTCGGCGATGTCGTCGGCGTTCAGCGCGGTGGGCGACACGAAGATCAGCGCGTAGATCTGGCCGACCGTGCGGTTGATGCCCCAGCGGCTGCCCATCTCGCCGAAGTGGGCCACGAAGCTGCGGATGAGGGGGGAGAGTGATGTCATGCCGCGACTCTATCGAATTTTCAGTAATGTCTGAAAATTGGGGAATTACGAGCCCGTGGGGGTTTGGCCCTGCGGTGACAATCCGCGCATCGTTTTCGAGGAGTCCTGTTTGTCCGACGTGTCGCCCGTTTCTCCGTATCCGCTTGCCTTCCGACTCGGTTACCTCGCCTTGTTGCCCTTCGTGCTCGGTGCGGCGCTCGTCTGGATCGTGCGAGCCGATGCGCACCCCTACGTCACCTCGGCGCTCTCGGGCTACGCCGCGGTGGTGCTGGCCTTCATCGGCGGCATTCACTGGGGCTTCGGCTTTCGTGAAGAAAACGCGCCGCCGCGCCTGTTCGTCTGGGGCGTGGTGCCGTCGCTCGTGGCCTGGGTCGCGGTGGTGATGCAGCCTTATGCCGGCCTCGTGGTTCACGGTGTGATGCTTGTCGTCTGTTACCTCGTCGACCGCAAGGTCTACCCCGAACACGGCGCCGCGCGCTGGCTCACGCTTCGGTTCCGGCTCAGCGTGGTCGCGAGCCTCGCTTGTTTTGTCGGCGCGGCCGGCAGCTGAACCGTTCATCCTTCACCTTTGCCCATGATCACGTACCGAATCGATATCGCCGACGCCCACGCCCACCTGTTCCGGGTCACGCTCAGCGTGGCGAAGCCGGCTGCCGAGCAACGCCTGAGCCTGCCGGTGTGGATCCCCGGCAGTTACCTGGTGCGCGAGTTCGCGCGCCACCTCTCTGGCATGAATGCGAAGCAGGGCACGCGCGAGCTGCGGCTGCAGCAGCTCGACAAGGCGACGTGGCTGGCGCACTGCAGCGGGCGCGGCGCACTCACGGTGAGCTACCTCGTCTACGCCTTCGACACGTCGGTGCGGGCCGCCTTCCTCGACGCGAACCGTGGCTTTTTCAACGGCACCGGCCTGTGCCTGCGCGTCGAAGGCTCCGAGGCGCTGCCGCACCGCGTCGAGCTGCGCCACCTGCCGGGCGGCTGGCAGGTGGCCACGGCGATGCGCGCGGTCAAGGTCGACGCGGCGGGCCGTGGCACTTACGAAGCCGCCGACTACGACGAACTCGTCGATCACCCCGTCGAGATGGGGCGTTTCTGGCGTGGTCATTTCAAAGCCTGTGGGGTCGCGCACGAATTCGTGGTGGCCGGCGCCTTGCCCGATTTCGACGGCGAGCGCTTGCTGAAGGACAGCCAACGCATCTGCGAAGCGCAGATCCGCTTCTGGCATGGCCGCAAGAAGCCGCCGTTCGACCGCTACGTGTTCCTGCTCAACCTGATCGAAGACGGCCACGGCGGCCTGGAGCACCGTGCCAGCACCGCGCTGATCGGCGCGCGCCGTGACCTGCCGCAAATCGGCAAGGCCGACATGACCGACGGCTACGCGAACCTGCTCGGCCTCATCAGCCACGAGTACTTCCACACCTGGAACGTGAAGCGGCTGCGCCCGGCCGAGTTCGCGCGCTACGACTACACGCAGGAGAACTACACCGAGCTCCTGTGGTTCTTCGAAGGCTTCACGTCGTACTACGACGACCTGTTCCTGGTGCGCTGCGGCCTGATCGACCCCCTGCGTTACCTGAAGCTGGTCAGCCGCACCGTCAGCGGCGTGCTCGCGCTCCCGGGCCGCAAGGTGCAGAGCGTGGCGCAGGCCAGCTTCGACGCCTGGGTCAAGTACTACCGCAGCGACGAGAACACGCCGAACGCGACCATCAGCTACTACACCAAGGGCTCGCTGGTGGCGCTGGCGCTTGACCTCACGCTGCGCCGCGACGGGCAGGGCTCTCTCGACGCGGTGATGCGCGAACTGTGGGCGGCGAGCGCCGGTGGGCCGATCAGCGAAGTGCAGATTCGCGCCGCGCTGGGGAAGGTCGGCGGGCGCTCCTTCGACGCCGAACTCGACGCCTGGGTGCACGGTACTGACGACCTGCCGCTGCAAGGCGCGCTGGCGGCTTTCGGCATCGACTGGACCATTGATGCCGCCACGCTCGCGCAGCGCCTTGGTCTGCGGGTCAGCGAAAGCGCACTCACCGGCGTGAAGGTCAGCCACGTGCTGCGCGGGGGCGCGGCCGAGCGCGCCGGGCTGTCGGCGGGCGACGAGGTGCTGGCGCTGCAAGGCTGGCGCCTGCGCCGGCTCGACGACGCCTTGCGGCTGTTGCTGCCGGACACGCCGGCCACGCTGTTGGTCGCACGTGACCAGCGTGTGCTGAGCTTGTCGCTGACGCTGCCGGCCACTGCCGCGGCGTCGGGTGCCGGTGTCACGCTCAAGCAGGCCGCCAGGCCGGCCGGGCCGGCGGCTGCGCTGCAAAAGGCATGGCTGTCGGACTGAAGGCCCTGTTCGGGCCGGCCCCGAGCCCGGCGCGCCGCGCTGGTCTGGCTGGCGTGCTGGCGCTGGTACTCGCCGTGCATGGCTGGCTGGCCCGCGAAATGGCCGACCGCATCGCCGACATCCACAAGGACACCGCCACGGTCGAGCGCATCGAAGTCGCCTATGTGCGCGAGATGGCCTTGAGCGCGCCGGCCGTCGCAGCGCCTGCCGCGCCGCCCGCTGCACCGGCACCAACGCGGGTGGCCCGCAAGCCGGTACCGAAGCCGCCGAAGGCAGCGTCTGCGCCCGAACCGCCCGCCGAGCCGACCGAACCGGTGCTGGCCGCGTTACCGGTCGTGCCCGAACCGGTGCCCGATGTCGCCCCGCCCGACCCGCCAACGGCGCCCGAGCCATTGATCGCTGCGAACGGCGCTGCCAGCGCACCGGCCGAGGCTGCAAGTGCCGTGGCGCCGGCTGCTTTCGCGTGGCCCTTGTCCACCCGCGTGAGCTACCTGCTGACTGGCAGCTACCGCGGCGAGGTGAGCGGTTCCGCCCAGGTCGAATGGATCCGCTCCGGCACGCGTTACCAGGTGCACCTCGACCTCGTGGTCGGGCCGAGCGCGGCGCCGCTGATCACTCGCCGCATGAGCAGCGACGGCGAAATCACGGCCGAAGGCCTGAGCCCGCGCCGCTACGAGCAGGACACCAAGGTCGTGTTGCGCGAGCGGCGGCGGCAGACCGTCAGCTTCGAGCCCGGCAGCGTGGTGCTCGCCAACGGCGACCGGCGCGACAGCGTGCCCGGCGTGCAGGACACCGCGAGCCAGTTCGTGCAGCTGATGTACGTCTTCAGCACCCAGCCCGAGTTGCTGCGTATCGGCAATGCCGTCGGCATTCCGCTCGCGCTGCCGCACAAGGTCGACGTGTGGACTTACGACGTGGTCGGCGAAGAGGTGCTGGCCGCGCCCTTCGGCCCGCTGCCGACCATCCACCTGAAGCCGCGCCGCGCGCTGGTGCCGAGGGTCGGCGAACTCAGCGCCGAGATCTGGTTTGCGCCGCAGCTGCGTTACTTCCCCGTGCGCATCCTGATCCGGCAGGACGGCGACAACTTCGTCGATCTGATGATCTCGAAGCGGCCCGAGATGGCGGGCCCCTGAGCAGCCTGGCCGGCGCGTGTCAGGCCGGTGGGGTGTCGAGGAACAGCGTGGCGAAGTCGGCTGCGGCGCCGGCCCCGCGCATCCGTTGCAGCGAGCCCTGGGCGGCCTCGAGCAGTGGCCGCAGTTCGTCCCAGCTTTGCGACTTCTCGATGCGCATCGCGATGGTTTCGCCGGCCGGGCCCATGTTGTCGATCAGGTGGCGCACGGCCAGGCGGCGGCGGTTTTCGAAACCGCGCTGCGAGACGATCGGCACCACCACGTCGACCGCGACGGTGCTGGCCGGCGTGGGGCGCGCCGCGCTGCTGGCCACGACTTCGATGTAGCCCTGCTCCAGCAGAGCCTGCAGCGTTTCTTCGGGTTGGGCGAAGATCATCTTGTGCAGGTCGGCGTCGCTGCGAACGCCGTCGACCAGAATCAGGGCGGTGCGCAGGCGCGGCGCGAGTCGATTGACGCGGGTGTCTATCTCGACCTGGCCTCGTTCGGTCTTGCGGTAGATCGTTGCCATGCTGTCTCCACGACTGCGCTTATGCTTCGCAGCGCAAACGTAACTCGTCGTTCATATTACAGGAGAGCCTCTTGACGCAGACATGCATTCTTACCGCTTTGCACGGCGAGGGCGACCGCAAGACGGCGGTGATCACACTGAACCGGCCGCAGCAGCTCAACGCGCTGAGCGACACGCTGATGGACGAGCTGGGAGCTGCGCTCAAGGCCTTCGACGCCGACCCCGGCGTCGGCTGCATCGTGATCACCGGCAGCGAGAAGGCCTTTGCCGCCGGTGCCGACATCAGCGCGATGGCGAAGTTCGATTTCAACGACACCTACGGCGGCGATTTCATCACCCGCAACTGGGAAACGATCCGCAGCATCCGCAAGCCGGTGATCGGCGCGGTCGCCGGTTTTGCGCTCGGCGGCGGCTGTGAGCTGGCGATGATGTGCGACTTCATCATCGCCGCCGAGACCGCGAAGTTCGGCCAGCCCGAGATCAAGCTCGGCATCATTCCGGGCGCCGGCGGCACCCAGCGCCTGCCGCGCGCGGTCGGCAAGTCGAAGGCGATGGACATGATTCTCACGAGCCGCCTGATCGACGCGGCCGAGGCCGAACGCGCCGGGCTCGTCTCGCGCGTGGTGCCGTTCGCCGAGCTGATGACGGTCACGCTCGCCGCCGCGCAGACCATCAACGAGCTGAGCGGTCCGAGCGTGATGATGGCCAAGGAAAGCGTGAACCGGGCGTTCGAAGGCACGCTGGCCGACGGCATCATGTTCGAGCGCCGGATGTTCCACTCGCTGTTCGCGACTGCCGATCAGAAGGAAGGCATGGACGCTTTCCTGAACAAGCGCAAGCCGGCGTTCACGCAGCGTTGATCAGGGTTGCACCCAGCGTGCGCCGGTTTCGTCGAAAACGGCGCGGCGGTGGCCTTCGCGGTGCAGCTCCAACCAGTCGATGGCCCGCACCTGCGCACTGATCACCGCGAAGTACTCACGTTCGAGCGGTGCCGGTGCGTGGGCTGAATCGTTGTGGTTCGGTGCATCGAGCGGCGTGCCCGGCGCCAGGCGGGCCAGGTAGTCCTGCGCCGCTGGCGTGAGCTTGATGCTTGCCCAGCGTGAGGTGGCGGCCAAGCCGGTCATCTCGAGCGACAGCTCGACCCGGCAACGCAGCTGCCAGCCGAGCTGCGCCGACCACATCACCATCGTGGCGCGCGGGTGACTGAGCAACTGAGTGACCTTGCCGGCGCGGTCGTCGCTGAAGAAGATCAGCTGCTGCTGGTGCGTGTCCACCTCGCGCAGGATCACCGTGCGCGCGTCGGCCGCATCGCCGTCGACCGTCGCCAGAACGGTGGTGCGCCAGGCGTGCTGCTTGTCCTTCGCGGCGCGTTCGAGCTGTTGCCAGACCTCGGTCCGGAGCTCGGCCAGCGTCGCGAGGCGCGTCATGGCACTCAGCTTTCCTTGCGCAGGGAAGGGAAGAGGATCACGTCGCGAATGCTCGGCGAATCGGTGATCAGCATCATCAGCCGGTCGATGCCGATGCCGCAACCGCCGGTGGGCGGCATGCCGTACTCGAGTGCACGGATGAAGTCGGCGTCATAGAACATCGCTTCTTCGTCACCGGCCTCCTTGTTGGCCACTTGCGACTGGAAGCGTGCGGCCTGGTCTTCGGCGTCGTTCAACTCTGAAAAGCCGTTGGCGTATTCGCGGCCGGTGATGAAGAGCTCGAACCGTTCGGTGACGCTCGGGTCGGTGTCGGAAGCACGCGCCAGCGGCGACACCTCGACGGGGTAGTCGATGATGAAGGTCGGCTCCCACAACTTTTCTTCGACCACCGCTTCGAACAGGCCGAACTGCAGCTCGGCGAGCTTCCAGTGCGCCGGCGCTTCTTCGCCGTGCGACTTGAGCGCGGCGCGCAGCACGGCCGGGTCAACCGCCTCGGATGCAGACAGCCCGGCATGGGCGATGAGCGAGTCGCGCACCGTCAGGCGCGCGAACGGCCGGTCCAGATCGACTTCCCGGCCGCCGTAGGTCAGCGTGGCCGAGCCGGTGGCCTGGCGCGCGGCGTGGCGCAGTACCTGCTCGGTGAAGTCCATCAGGTCGTGGTGGTTCCAGTAGGCCGCGTAGAACTCCATCATCGTGAATTCGGGGTTGTGCCGAACCGAGATGCCTTCGTTGCGGAAGCTGCGGTTGATCTCGAACACACGCTCGAAGCCGCCGACGATCAGGCGCTTCAAATAGAGCTCGGGCGCGATGCGCAGGAACATCTGCTGGTCGAGCGCGTTGTGGTGCGTGACGAAAGGCTTGGCGTTCGCGCCGCCCGGGATCGGGTGCAGCATCGGCGTTTCCACTTCCATGAAGTGGTGCTCGACCATGAACTGGCGGATCGAGCTCAGCGCCTTGCTGCGCGCCGCGAAGCGGGCGCGCGCGTCGCCATCGGTGATCAGGTCGACGTAGCGCTGGCGGTACTTCTGCTCCTGGTCGGCCATGCCGTGGAACTTGTCGGGCAGCGGGCGCAGGCTCTTGGTCAAGAGGCGCAGCGCGCTCACGCGCACCGAGAGTTCGCCGGTCTTGGTCTTGAAGAGCGTGCCTTCGGCGCCGAGGATGTCGCCCAGGTCCCAGTGCTTGAACGCGGCATAGACCTCTTCGCCAAGCGCGTCGCGCGTGACGAAGAGCTGGATCTGGCCCGAGCCGTCCTGCAGCGTCGCGAAGCTCGCCTTGCCCATCACACGCTTGAGCATCAGCCGGCCGGCCACCACGACGTGCACGCCCAACGGCTCCAGCTCTTCGTTGGTTTTGGCGTCGTGCTGGCGCAGCAGTTCGGCGGCGTGGTGTTTGGGCTTGAAGTCGTTCGGGAACGCCACGCCTTGTTGGCGAATGAGCGCGAGTTTTTCGCGGCGCTCGGTGATCAGCTGGTTTTCTTCCGTCATGGGGGGCTCTCGGGTGAGGCCGCGATTTTAGGCGTGGCGAACCGGTGAACCGCGGTGAGCGTGCGCAGGCCCATAAAATCGCCTGTTGCCCGTCCCGGGCCGAAGCTGCCCACACCCCATGTCCATACCCACCGTCCGCCCCGCGCAAAAGATCCGTTTCGCCGTGGCGGGCTGCGGGCGCATTGCCCAGAACCACTTCGCCGCGCTGAAGCAGCACAGCGCCCGCGCCGAGCTGGTGGCGGTGTGCGACAACCGCCCGCAGGCGCTGACCGAGGCGGTCGTGACGACCGGCGCCCAGGGTTATGCCTCGCTCGACGCCCTGCTCGCCGGCAGCGACGCCGACGTGGTGGTGCTCGCCACACCCAGCGGCCTGCATTCGCGCCAGGCCATCAAGGTGGCGCAGGCCGGCCGCCACGTGCTGAGCGAAAAGCCGATGGCCACCAAGTGGGACGAAGGTGTCGCGATGGTGCGCGCCTGCCGCGACGCCGGCGTGAAGCTTTTCGTCGTCAAGCAGAACCGCCTCAACGCCACGCTGCAGCTCGTCAAGCGTGCGGTCGAGCAGGGCCGCTTCGGGCGCCTGGCGATGGTCAACGTCAACGTCTTCTGGACCCGCCCGCAGGCCTACTACGACGCCGCGCCGTGGCGCGGTCGCTGGGACATGGACGGGGGCGCCTTCATGAACCAGGCCAGCCACTACGTCGACATGGTCGACTGGCTGGTCGGCCCGGTCGACAACGTGCACGCCTACACAGCCACGCTGGCGCGTGACATCGAAGCTGAAGACACGGGCGTGATGAGCCTGCGCCTGCGCAGCGGCGCGCTCGCGTCTGTGAACGTGACGATGCTCACGCACAACAAGAACTTCGAAGGCAGCATCACGCTGCTGGGTGAAAAGGGCACGGTGCGGGTCGGCGGTGTGGCCGTCAACAAGATCGAACACTGGGAGTTCGAGACACCGCATGAAGACGACGCCAAGGTGGCGAGCGCGAGTTACGGTGTGGAGAGCGTGTACGGCCCGGGCCACCCGCTGTACTACGACAACGTGATCAATACGCTGCAGGGCGTGGCCAACGCGGCGGTCGACGGCTACGAAGGGCTGCGTTCGCTCGAAGTATTGATCGCGGCTTATCGGTCGGCGCGTGATGGCGTGCGCGTCGGCCTGCCGCTGGTCTTTTGACGTGGGCCGGTTCTGACAATGATTCACCCATCGGCCATCGTCGACGAAGGCGCCCAGCTCGGTGCCGGCACCCACGTCTGGCACTTCGCGCACGTCTGCGCCGGTGCGCGCATCGGCGAGCGTTGTTCGCTGGGTCAGGGTGTGTATGTCGGCAACGACGTGCACATCGGCCACAACGTGAAGGTGCAGAACAACGTCTCGGTGTATGACGCCGTCACGCTCGAAGACGACGTGTTCTGCGGCCCGAGCATGGTGTTCACTAACGTGCACAACCCGAGGGCGGCCGTGCCGCGAAAGAACGAGTACCGGCGCACGCTCGTGAAGCGCGGCGCCACGCTCGGGGCGAACTGCACGGTGGTGTGCGGCACCACGATCGGGTCATATGCCTTCGTCGGCGCCGGTGCGGTCGTGAGCCGCGACGTGGCCGACTTCGCGCTGGTGGTCGGCGTGCCGGCGAAGCGGATCGGCTGGGTCAGCCGGCATGGCGAGCGCCTGGTGTTCGCCGATGAATCGAATGGCGAGGCGGTGTGCCCGGCCACCGGCGAGCGTTACGTGTTGCGCGGCGGTGTGTGTTCGTTCGCGGGCGAGGCCGCTGCATGACCGACAAGCTCGACTTCATCGACCTGAAGAGCCAGTACGCGGCGCTCAAGGCACCGATCGCCGAGCGCATGCAGCGCGTGCTCGACCACGGCCAGTACATCATGGGCCCGGAAGTCAAGGAGCTCGAAGACCGGCTCGCGGCCTACACCGGCGCGGCCCACTGCATCACGGTGGCGAGCGGCACCGAAGCGCTGCTGATCTCGCTGATGGCGCTCGGCCTGAAGCCGGGCGACGAAGTCATCACCACGCCCTTCACCTTCGCGGCTACGGCCGAGATGATCGTGCTGATCGGGGGTGTGCCGGTGTTCGCCGACATCGAGCCCGATACCTGCAACATCGATGCGTCGAAGATCGAAGCGCTGATCACGCCGCGCACCCGCGCGATCATGCCGGTGAGCCTGTACGGGCAGGTGGCCGACATGGCGGCGATCAATGCCATCGCCGCGCGCCACGGCCTGGCCGTGATCGAAGACGCAGCCCAAAGTTTCGGCGCCACCTACCAGGGCAGCAAGAGCTGCAACCTGAGCACACTCGGCTGCACCAGCTTCTTCCCGAGCAAGCCGCTCGGTTGTTATGGCGACGGCGGCGCGGTCTTCACCAACGACGCCGCGCTGGCGCAAGCCTGCCGCGAGATCCGCGTGCACGGCCAGAGCGCGCGCTACACCCACACTCGCGTGGGCGTGGGCGGCCGCATGGACACGCTGCAGTGCGCCGTGGTGCTCGCGAAGCTGGAGCGCTTCGAGTGGGAGATCGCGCGCCGCCTTGCGCTGGGGCGAAGTTACCGACAGAAGCTCACGGGTGTGCGCGGCCTGCGCTTGCTGGCCGTGCGCGACGACCGCGACTGCGTGTGGGCGCAGTACACCGTCTTCGTCGAGAACCGCGCCGCGGTGCAGGCGGCATTGACGGCGCAAGGCATACCGACGGCGGTGCATTACCCGAAACCCGTTCACCACCAGCCGGCCTATGCAGCGCTGTGCTGCCCCGATTGCTGCCCGCAAAGCGTGCTGGCTGGCCAACAGGTCATGAGCCTGCCGATGAGCGCCGACCTGAGCGACGCGCAGCAAGACCGCGTGGTCAGCGCCGTGCTGGCCGCGCTGCAGTGATGCCGGCGGACGAGCGCAGCCCTGCGCCGGCCGGCGTCGACTACTCGGCGCTGTACGACGAACACCCGGAGTACGTGGCACGCCGCGCCAGCGGCTCGTTCGAGCAGGCGCAGATCGACATCGAGGTGCGCTTGTTCAAGCTGCCGCAGCTGATGCGCCTGTTGCCATCCGGCCGCGTCTTGCGCAGCGTGCTCGAGATCGGCTGCGCCACCGGCGAGCTGATCGACACGCTGCCGGTGCAGGCCGGCGGCCGCAAGGTCGGCATGGACATTTCGGCGGCCAACGTGGCGGCGGCGCGTGCGCGCTTCCCTGGCGTCGAATTCCGCTGCGGCGACTTTCGCGAGGCGCGCGGCGAGCACTTCGACGCGGTGATCATGAGCGACGTGCTCGAACACGTGCCCGACGACGAAGGCTTCCTGCGTGACGCCGCAGCCCTCGGCGACACCGTGCTTGTCAACCTGCCGCTCGAAGACAACTGGCTCAACCGGAACCGGGCCTACGGGCCCGACGACGTGTCCGGGCACCTGCGGCGTTACTCGCTGGCCGATGGCCTGGCCTTGTTCGAGCGTGCGGGCCTCGAGGTCACGGCGTTCGCACAGGTCTGGGTTCACGAAACGGCGACCGAGCCGGCGCGGCGCGCGTTGCGGCGCGAACGCCTGGGCGCGCCCTACACGGGCGGCTGGCCGCAGCGCGTGGCCAAGCACGTGGTCTTCGCTACGGCGGCGGCCGTGCCCGCCATCGGGCGGCGCCTGTTCGCGTCGAACCTGTTCGCTGCCGCGCGCCAGCGTGCCGTCCCTTGAGCCTGCGCCGCCAATTGGGGGTCTCGCTGCTCGTGCAGGGCGCGGGCTCGGCCGCGCTGCTGCTGGCCACGCTGTGGCTCGGCGCGAAGCTGGGGCCGGAGCAGCAAGGCGTGTTCAGCCACACCAAGGCCGAGATCGAATTCATCGCCGCGTTCGCGATGTTCGGCTTACCGCAGGCCTTGTTCTACTTCGTCAAGTTGTCGCGGCTCGGCCGTGGCGCGGCCTTGCGCTGGGCCGCGGGCAGCGGGCTGCTGGCCTTGGCGATCGGCGCTGTCTGCGCGGCCGTGCAGCACCCGCGGAGCGGTGCGTTTGCGGTCGCTGCGCTGGCCATCGCGGTGGCCCTGAGCGTTTTCCACGGCCAGCTTCGGTCCTTGCTGCTGGTCGGCCAGCGCACCGAATGGTTCAACCTCGCGACGGCCTGGCCGCAGCTCGTCGTGCTGCTCGGCGTGCTGGTGCTCGTCGCCCTCGGGGCTGCGTCGGAACCGCGCTGGCCGTGGTTGTTCGCGCTGGCCTTCGGCAGCGCCGCCGTGCTCGCGCTGTGGCGCTTGCGCGCGGCGCCGGGAGCACCCGCCACGGCCCCTGAAGCGGGCTGGCGCGAACTCGGGCACTACGGTCTGGCGGCGTGGCTCACGGCGGCGCTCTCGACCGCCGCCGTGCTGCTGGTGCAGCGCTGGGTCGGGCACGGGCAGGGCGCAGCCGTGCTCGGCGTGTTCACGATGGCGATGACGCTGGTGCAACTGCCGCTCACGCCGGTCAACTACGCGGCGCCGCTGCTCTTCCGTCGCTGGATGGAACGGCCCGGTGCGCGCGCGTCGCAGCGCTGGGCTGCGGTGCTGTTCGCCGCGTTACTCGGCGTGGCGGTGCTGGTGTGGCTCGCTGCACCGCTGTGGCCGCGCCTGGGGCTGGGGCCGGGCTATGCCGGCCTGGCGCAGGCGCTCGCGGTCTTGCTCGTGGGCGGCGCGGCCGAAGCGGCCTCACGCGTGCTCGGCGTGAACGCCAACGCCGTGGGCACACCCTGGGTCGCGGCGCGCGCCGAAACGGCCCGCTGGGCCGTGCTCGGCGTGGGCTGGCTCGCGCCCTTGCCGGCCGGGCTGTTGCCCATGTGTGCGCTGTGGTCGGCCGCGGCGCTGGCCGCCGCCGCCGTGTTCGCCTTCCAGTCGCGTGGCGCTACGCCCTGGCCGGAGGCCGCGGCATGAGGATCGCGCTGCTCGGCCCCGCCAACTCGATCCACCTGCAGCGCTGGGCCGCCGCGCTGGTGGGGCGCGGGCATGCGGTCAGCGTCGTTTCGCAACACCGGGTCGAGCGGTCGTTCTTGCCGCAGAGTGCCGACGTGTGCTGGTTGCCGCACCAAGGGCAGCTCGGCTACTTCAGCAACGCGCTCGCGCTGCGCCGCCATCTCGCGGCGTGGCGGCCCGAGCTGCTGAACGTGCACTACGCGAGCGGCTACGGCACCACCGGCGCACTGGCCGGCTTCGCACCGACGCTGCTCTCGGTGTGGGGCAGCGATGTCTACGACTTCCCGTACGAGAGCGCGTTCAAGGGCTGGCTGGTGCGCAGGGTTCTTCGGCGTGCGACCGCCATCGCCTCGACCAGCCACGCGATGGCCGCGCAAGTGCGGCGGCTGACGCCGGAGCGGCGCGACGTCGCCGTCACGCCGTTCGGTGTCGACCTCGCGCGCTTCACTGTGCGGCCTTCGCCGCATGGCCCGCTCACCATCGGCATCGTCAAGTCATTGGCGCCGAAGTACGGCGTCGACCTGCTGCTGCGCGCCTTCGCCGGCCTGTGTGCCGACGCCGAGGTGCGCGCCGCGCAACCGGCATGCCGACTGCTGATCGTCGGCGACGGGCCGCAGCGTGGCGAGCTGGTGCAGCTCGCCGCGCAACTCGGCATCGCCGAACGCACGCAGTTCGTCGGCCCCGTCCCGCACGCCGAGGTGCCGCACTGGCTGCACCGGCTTCACATCTACGCTGCGCCGAGCCGCCTCGACAGCGAAAGCTTCGGCGTCGCCGTGATCGAAGCCGGCGCCTGCGGGCTGCCGGTCGTGGTGAGCGACGCGGGCGGCCTGCCCGAAGTGGTGGTGGCGGGCGAGACCGGCCTGGTCGTGCCGCGCGACGACGTGCCGGCCTTGCAGGCTGCGCTCAAGCGCCTCGTGCTCGACGCCGGATTGCGCGCGCGCCTTGGTTCGGCAGGCCGTGCCCACGTCGAGCGTGAATACGCGTGGGATCACTGCGTCGACCTGATGGAGCGCGCTTACGCCGATACGATCGCCGCCATCGAATGAACATCCTGCTCGTCAACCACTACGCCGGCTCACCGCAGCACGGCATGGAGTACCGCCCGTATTACCTGGCGCGCGAGTGGGTTCGTGCGGGGCACACGGTGCAGATCGTCGCGGCGGCGTATTCGCATGTGCGCAGCACGCAGCCCGAGCTGAGCCCGCCGACTCAGCCGCGCGACGAACGCATCGCCGGCATCAACTACCGCTGGCTGCCCGCGCCCCGCTACGTGGGCAACGGCCTCGGGCGTGTGCGCAACATCTGGGCCTTCCTGAAACGCCTGTGGCGCGAGTCGCCGGCGCTGGTGCAAGAGTTCCGGCCCGACGTGGTGATCGCCTCCAGCACCTACCCGATGGACATCTGGGTCGCGCGCCGCCTGGCCCGGCTGGCGAAGGCGAAGCTCGTTTACGAAGTGCACGATCTGTGGCCGGCGTCGCCGATCGAGCTGTCGGGCCTGTCGCCGCGCCACCCGTTCATCATGCTGTGCCAGAAGGCCGAGAACGACGCGTACCGAGACGCCGACGTGGTGGTCTCGATGTTGCCCAAGGTCGCCGCGCACATGCAGGCCCACGGCCTGGACCTGCGCAAGCTGCACATCGTGCCGAACGGCATTTCGCTCGAAGAGTGGCAGGGCGAGCCGATGCCGCTGGCGGCCGATCCGGCGGCGCACCTGCTGGCGCTGAAACAGGCCCGCCGCACGATCGTCGGTTATGCCGGCTCGCACGGGCTGCCGAATGCGCTCGACGTGCTGCTCGATGCGGCGGCGCTGTTGCGTGACGAGCCGGTAGCATTCGTGATGGTCGGTGGTGGGCATGAAAAAGCGCGCCTCGAAGCGCGGGTGCGCGACGAGGGGCTTTCCAACGTCATGCTGTTCCCGCCGATCCCCAAAGCGCAGATCCCCGCCTTCCTGCGCGAGATCGACATCGCCTACATCGGCTGGCAGCGGGTGCCGATCTACCGCTTCGGCATCGCGCCGAACAAGCTGATGGACTACATGATGGCTGGCTGCGCGGTTTTGCATTCGGTCGAAGCGGGCAACGACCCGGTCGCCGAAGCGGGCTGTGGTTTGACCGTGACACCCGAGTCGCCGCAGGCCGTGGCCGAAGGCGTGCGCCAGCTCGTGGCCTGCGGCGTGACCGAGCGCCGTGCGATGGGTGAACGCGGGCGCGCTTTCGTGCTCGCGCACCACACCTACCCGGTGCTGGCGCAGCGTTTCATCGACGCGGTCGAGGCAGCGCGATGACCGCCGAACGCGAGCCCGATGCGGTGGCCGAGCGCTACGCGCGCCGCACCGCGACCGACCGCTACAGCATGTTGCGCCCCGACGTGTGGCACACCGTGCAGGAGCGCCAGCGCGCGATGCTGCGGCTGTTCGCGCGGCTCGGCTTCCATGACCTGTCCACGCTGCGCCTGCTCGAAGTGGGCTGTGGCAGCGGTGGCAACCTGCAGGAGCTGCTGCGGCTCGGCTTCGCGCCTGCGAACCTGAGCGGCGCCGAGCTGCTGCCCGAACGCATCGCGCAGGCCCGCGCCGGGCTGCCAGGCAGCGTCGCGCTGTTCGAAGGTGATGCGACACAACTCGACTTGGCGCCGGCGTCGTTCGACATCGTGTTCGTCTCCACCGTGTTTTCGTCGCTGCTCGACGACGCCTTCCAGCAGCGCCTGGCCGAAACGATGTGGCGCTGGGTGAAACCCGACGGCGGCGTGCTCTGGTACGACTTCACCGTGAACAACCCGCGCAACGCCGACGTGCGTGGTGTGCCGCTCGGTCGCGTGCAGGCGCTGTTCCCGCAAGCCCGGCTGCAGCACGAGCGTGTCACGCTGGCCCCGCCGATCGCGCGCGCGGTGACGCGTGTGCACTCGGCGTTCTACACCGCATGCAATCTCGTTCCCTTGCTGCGCAGTCACGTCCTGTGCTGGTTGCAGAAACCCTGACCGTATACTCAACTCATCAGAGCATCACTGCATCACTTTCGACCCAACCCGGGATTCAACATGCGCACCACGCTGGACATCGACGACGATCTTCTTGCCGCGGCCAAGGAACTGGCACGCCGCGAGCGCAGCACGGCCGGGCAGGTCGTTTCGCGCCTGCTCCGGCACTCGCTCACCGGCGCCCAGGCGCCCACGGTGGCTGCCCGTTCTCGCCGCGCTGCGGTCGCCGGCTTCCAGCCGTTTCCGGCACGCGCCGGGGTGGTCACGACCAACGAGCAGGTCGACGCCCTGCGAGACGCCGAAGGCTTGTGAGCACGCCGGGCCGCCCCACGTGCGAACGCTCCCGCCTGGCGGGATCGCACGGCGTGCGCAGGGTGCACCATTGATGCGGGCGCTGCTCGACGTCAACGTGCTGGTGGCCCTGCTGGACGCGGGGCATCTGCATCACCGTGCGGCCACCGATTGGCTGGCCCGACACACCGCCGGTGGTTGGGCCTCGTGCCCCTTGACCCAGAACGGGTGCCTTCGAATCCTGTCGTTGCCCGCCTATCCCAACCCGCAACCGACCGCCGTGGTGGCAGAGCGGCTGAGTGCCGCAGCCGCAGACCCCAGCCACGCTTTCTGGCCCGATTCGCTCAGCCTGCTCGACAAGGGCAGGTTGCGGTGGGACCGGGTGCTGAGTTCACGCCAGATCACCGACGCCTATCTGCTGGCCCTGGCCCTCGCCTGCGATGGCCGGCTGGTCACCTTCGATCGTGGCATTTCCACCGACGCTGTTCCCGGTGCGCAGAAGAAGCACCTGGTCACCCTGGGCTGAAGCCCGGCACCAACCTCGCGACCATGACGCCAGTTTTCATCCCTTTTGCCTTGCCCGACATCGGCGAAGAAGAAATCGCCGAAGTGGTGGACACGCTTCGCTCCGGCTGGGTCACGACCGGCCCGAAGACCAAACGGTTCGAGCAGGATTTCGCAGCCTTCCTCGGCGACCCGGCCCTGCACTGCATGGCCGTGAACTCGGCCACCGCCGGCCTGCACCTCGCGCTCGAAGCCCTGGGCATCGGGCCGGGCGACGAAGTCATCACGACCACCCACACCTTTACGGCCACCGCCGAAGTCGTGCGCTACCTCGGTGCCGACGTGGTGCTGGTCGACATCGACCCGGCCACGCTGTGCATCGACATTGCAGCCGTCGAAGCCGCGATCACCCCGCGCACGAAGGCCGTGATGCCGGTGCACTACGGCGGCCTCGCGGTCGACATGTCCGCTTTGCTCGCGCTCACGAAGAGGCACGGCCTCAAGGTGGTGGAAGACGCGGCGCACGCGCTGCCCACCACCAGCGCCGGCGAACTGGTCGGCACGCTCGGCTCCGACGTGACCGTGTTCAGCTTCTACGCCAACAAGACCATCACCACCGGCGAAGGCGGCATGGTCGTGACACGCGACGCCGACCTGGCCAAGCGCATCCAGGTGATGCGCCTGCACGGCATGAGCCGCGATGCGTTCGACCGCTTCACCGCCAAGGTGCCGAGCTGGTACTACGAGATCGTGGCGCCGGGCTTCAAGTACAACCTGACCGACATCGCCGCGGCGATGGGCATTCATCAGCTGAAGCGCGCGCACGAATTTTATCAACGGCGTTCGCACATCGCGCTCGCGTACAACGCGGCCTTCGCCGATTTGCCGCTGATCACGCCGCCGCTGCCGCAGGCCGGCGACCTGCACGCCTGGCACCTGTACGCGTTGCGCCTCGGCCCGGCCGCGCCGATCGACCGCAACACGCTGATCGAGCGGCTGTTCGCCGACGGCATCGGTTGCAGCGTGCACTACATCCCGCTGCACCTGCAACCGTACTGGCGCGACCGCTATGCGCTGCGGCCCGGGCAGTTCCCGCACAGCCAGCACGCTTACGAGCAGATGCTGAGCCTGCCGATCCACACCCGCATGAGCGAGGCCGACGTGCAGCGTGTGGCCGGCGCCGTGCGGCACGCGCTCGCCTGACGCCGGATGTGGAAGCGCGTGTTCGACGTGTCCGGCGCCACCGTCGGCCTCGTGCTGCTGGCTCCACTGCTCCTCGGCATCGCGCTGTGGGTCAAGCTCGACTCACGCGGCCCGGTGTTCTTCCGCCAGCAGCGCGTGGGCCGCTTCGGTGTTCCGTTCCACATCCACAAGTTCCGCAGCATGCGTGAAGACGCGCCGCTCGCCGGCCCGCAGATCACCATCGGCGCCGACCCGCGCATCACGCGCGCCGGCCAGTTCCTGCGCCGCACCAAGCTCGACGAACTGCCGCAGCTGCTCGACGTGCTGGCCGGCACGATGAGCCTGGTGGGCCCGCGCCCCGAAGTGCCGCATTACGTGGCGATGTACCCGCCCGCGCTGCGCGACAAGGTGCTCTCTGTGCGCCCCGGCATCACCGACCCGGCCTCGATCGAGTACCGCGACGAGAGCACGCTGCTGGCGCGTGCGGCCGACCCGGAGCGGGTCTACATCGAGCAGGTGATGCCCGCCAAGCTGCGTTACGCGGCCGAATACGTCGACCGCATGTCGTTGCTGAACGATGTGCGGCTGATCGGTGCGACGCTGCGCATGCTGTTGTCGCGGTGAATCCACGCTGAGCCCATGACGACCGAACCCTCTTTCTGGCACCGCCTCGACCGCGCGCTGGCGCGGGTGCGCCCGCACCGCCGGCCGTTGTCGCTGGCGATCGACGGGGTCGTGATCGCGCTGTGCTGGAACCTGACCTACGTGTTCCGCCTCGGCTTCGAGCGCTGGCTGCACGCGCGGCCTTCTTACGACGTGTGGGTGATGCTCGCGGTGGTCGCGGTCTACCTCGGCATGTTCGCGCTGGCCGGCATACCGCGTGGCATGTGGCGCTTCTCGGGCTTCGGTGAAGTCAAGCGCTTGACGCTGGCCTGCTTGGCCAGCGGCCTGCTGTGTGCCGTGGTCGTGCTGATGGCCAAACTGTCTGCAGTGCCGCGCGCTGTGCTCGCCTTGCACCCGCTGATCGCGCTCTTCGGCCTGTGCATGGTGCGGGTGGCGTACCGCATGCTGTACGAACACGCGCGCTCGCAGATCACCGGCAGCAACGCCGACGTGCGCCGTGCGATCGTGCTGGGCGCCGGCGAGGCCGCCAAGCGCCTGCTGGCCACCATCCACCAGCAGGGCTGGATCGTGCTCGGCCTGTTCGACGACGACCCGGCCAAACGCGGCGCGCGCATCGGCGGCGTGCCGGTGCTGGGCGCGCTGGCCGACCTGGCCACGCCAGCGTTGCGCGCCGGCGCCACCCACGTGATCGTGGCCTTACCCGGCGCCACCGCCGCGCAGCGCCGCCGCGCCATCGAAGCCGCTGCCGCCACCGAACTGGAGGTGCTGACCGTGCCCTCGGCCAGCGAGCTGCAGGACGGCAGCGCGCGCATCGAGCGCGTGCGCGGCATCGAACCCGAAGACCTGCTCGGGCGCGAACCGGTGCAGCTCGACGAAGCCGGCATCGCCCAGATGATTTCCGGCAAGACGGTGCTCGTCACCGGCGCAGGCGGGTCGATCGGCTCCGAACTGTGCCGTCAGGTGGCGCGTTACGGGCCGGCGAGCATCGTGCTGTTCGAGCTGAGCGAACTGGCGCTGTACCAGATCGAGCAGCAGCTGACCGAACTGCACCCGCACCTGCCGCTGCTGCGGCTGATCGGCGACGTGAAGAGCGCAGCGCAGATGGCCCAGGCGTTCGCGGTCTCTCGGCCCCAGCTCGTGTTCCACGCCGCGGCCTACAAACACGTGCCGCTGATGGAAGAGCACAACGCCTGGGCGGCGCTGCACAACAACACGCTAGGCACGTACGTGGCGGCACGCGCGGCGGGTGAGGCCGGCGTCGAGCGTTTCGTATTGATCTCGACCGACAAGGCCGTGAACCCGACCAGCGTGATGGGTGCGAGCAAACGCGCTGCGGAAATGGCGTTGTCGCAGTTGGCGACGCAGGGCCACGCGACCCGTTTCATGGCGGTGCGCTTCGGCAACGTGCTCGGCTCGAGCGGCAGCGTGATCCCGAAGTTCAAGGAACAGATCGCCAGGGGCGGGCCGGTGACCGTGACCCACCCCGACATCACGCGTTATTTCATGACCATTCCCGAGGCGGCGCGTCTGGTGCTGCAGGCCGGCGCGATGGGCGAGACCGGGCAGGTCTATGTGCTCGACATGGGCGAGCCGGTGAAGATCGTCGAGCTCGCACGCGACCTGATCCGCATGTCGGGGCATGCGCCGGGCGAGATCCGCATCACCTTCTCGGGGCTGCGGCCGGGTGAGAAGCTGTACGAGGAACTGCTGGCTGATGCCGACAGCACGCTGCCGACGGCGCACCCGCGGCTGCGGATTGCGTTGCTGCACGCGGCCGAGACTCAGGGCTTGATCGAAGAGCTGGGCTCAGGCCTGAAAGGCTACGGCGCCTGTGTGGCGGACGGGGTGGTGAAGCGTTGGTTACATCAACACGTGGACGAGTATCGGCCGAGCTGAAGTGGCTCTTGTCCTTGCAAATTGATCATGCCACGATCAATTTGCAAGCAGGCCCCGGCGGCGGCAGTCTGCCGAAATGGCGCGCGCCAGCCCGACGAGCATCGGCACCAGCGCATGCCCCTGATTCAAGGCTTGGGCGAGTTCAGCAGCATCACGCACGTACTCGTGCACCATCCGGTTGCGCAGCTTCCTTGACGCGAGCCACTCGTCGGCCGAGTTCAGCAGGCCGAGCTTCTCGGCCCGATCAAGGTTGTCGATGGCCGGCCCCACCGGTTCGGCCAGGCTGCGCAAGAACTCTGGCAACAGCTTGTCGGCCACCGTGTCTTGAAGCCGCCCGAACCGGGCCACGAACGCGTCGCTGCGTTCGGAGTCGTCGATGTTCGCGCGCAGGGCTGCGGCGCGATCCGAAGTGAAACTCTGCGCAAACAGGCGCCGATCGGTGTCGAGCAAGTGCTGTGCTTCGAGTTCAACCGTCTCGATCAGGAAGGCCAGCCGATGCGTTGAGGTCACAGTGCAACGCCGGTGGTCAGGGCCGCGGCATGAACGGGTTGAAGCGGCGTTGAAGGGTCGAGCAACAGCACATCGACGCGCCGCCCGCCAAGCAGCCGCTCAGCGCGTGCCGCCAAACGCGCGGCCAGCCAAGCGTGGCCTTGCAGGAGGCGAGGCGAGCGCACCAGTAGATCAACATCACCGCCGCGCCGCTGGTCATCGGCCCGCGAGCCGAACAACAGCACGTCGCAATCGGCGCCAATCTCTTGGGCAAAGTGGGCCTTTAGGGCCAGACGTTCTTCGGCGGACAGACGCATGCGCAAAGTGTAGCGACACTGGCGATCAAGAACCGCGCTGTTCCGTCGCGAACGGGCGCCAGCGCCACCGCAGCTACCGGTGGCGCCGAAAAATCAGCCACTTGGGTGTCTTGAAACGCACGATGCGCGAGTAGAGCCACACGTACAAGAACACGAACAACAACAGGAACCACGCCTGCACGGCCGTGCTGTTCCACCACAGCAGGCTCGGGATCACCGACGACAAGCACAGCAGCCACAGGTAGGGCGAGGTCATCGAATTGCGCCGTGTCAGCCTTCGGCGCTCGTGGTTGTCGGCGAGCGTCCAGCGGATCAGGCGGCGGTGAATCAGCGTGTGCAGGTGTATGCCGTCGGGCTGCGCCGTGGCCACACCGCGCACGACCTTGCGGCGGTAGATGGTGAAGACGGTCTCGAAGATCGGGTAGGCGCACAGCAGCAGCGGGAACATCGGCGACACCGCCGCATTCCGGTGGACCAGCAGCACGCTGAGCTCGGCCAGCAAAAACCCCAGCAGGTAAGCGCCGCCGTCACCGAGGAAGATGAGGCCGGCCGGAAAGTTCCACACGAAGAACCCCAGCACCGCGCCGGCCGTGATGAGCGCTGCCGTGAAGATGAAGGTGTCACCCACCTGAAACGCCACGTAGCCCAGGGCCAGCATCATCATCAGCACGCACATCGAGGCCAGGCCGTTGAAGCCGTCGATGATGTTCACGGCATTGGCCACGCCGGTGATGACGAACACGGTCAACATCACGGCGGCGGGCGCCCAGCGGATCAACGGGTCGACGACCGGAATGTCGGTTCGCGTGATCACCGCGTCGAGCAGCCAGATCGCCAGGCCGGCCGAGATGGCGGTGGCCAGCAGGCGCCGCCGTGGCGACACGTTCTTCGTCAGGTCTTCGGTGATGCCGGCCACGAAAGTGGGCAGGCTGCAGGCCACCAGCAACCACAGCGCGCGCGCCACCGGCGCTTCGCTGATCTGCGCGATCACCAGGCCGGCAACGATTGCCACCATGACCCCCACGCCGCCCACACGCGGCACCACCCGTGCATGAAATTTCTGCGGGCCACTGAGGTCGTGGTCGGCCGACAGATGGCCGTGGCGCATCGACGACCGCATGATGATCAATGTGGCGAACAGGCCGACGAGGAAGCAGCTGGCGAAGTAGGTCATTCGGGAGGGGTGGCCGAAGCGGGGATGGGGTGGACCTCTTGTCAGAACGGGATTAGCGGGCCGGTCTGGTGGCGCTGCCGATCTTTGACTGACCTGCATTGTCGCCTCTGCAATCTCATTGCACCGCCGCGGCGACAACGCCGGAAGTGCGATTGCGCCCAAGACCCACGCTACCATTGCTGTCATGAACTTTCGCCATCTTCTGGTTGGGCTCGCCGTTCTTTTCACTGTGCCCAGCGCCTTCGCTTATGTGGATTTTCCGACCACCCGTTGCGCCAAGGCCTCTGGTGCAGCACCTACTTTCCCTATGCGTCGAACCGCTGCGCTCCGGTTGAAGCGCTCAACGACACCCGGGTCCCCTTGATCGTGGCAGGAAGTGGCGAGCTGCCGTCGATCGACGGTATCACCGCCAACGATCAGGTATTCGCCCTCGCTGCTGCATGGCGCTGACGGGGCTTGCCCATCGACCTTCGCACCGCGTCAGGCTCCGAGCATCCAAGCCAGAGTCGCGCGTATTGGCCTGGGGCGCCAATCGCCAATCAGCGAACACAGTCGTTCGTTCGAACCTTGCAAGCGGCGGACTTCATTGGCTCGCACGAACGCTGGGTTTGTGCGAACACTCAGGGCATGGCCGGTGATGTCTTGTGCGAGCCGCAAGATCTCGCTCAGGCTGTACGCGGCCCCAGAGCAAACGTTGACCACGTTTCCCGGCGGTGCTTCGAGCAGGCGGGCGTAGGCGTCGGCCACATCTCGCACGTCAGAGAAGTCACGCTCGACGTCCATGTTGCCGAGTTCGAGTTCAGCGGCTCGCTGGCGATAAGCATTGACGATCTTCGGCAGAAGAAACTGCACTGACTGCCCAACTCCCGTGTAGTTGAACGGCCGCACGATGGTGATCGGCAGTTGGTCGCGCCACAGCGCCGCCATGTACTCCATCGCAAGCTTGCTCACCGCGTAGTCGTTGGCGGGCCCCGGGGGCACAGTTTCGTCGATCGGGTGAACCAGGGTGTTCCCATAAATGTTGGCGCTGCTGGCCAGCACAACGCTGCGAATATCCGTGCTGCCTGCGTCCACGACGGCCTTCAGCAGGTTGCGGGTGCCGACGACATTGACTCGGTAGATTGCGTCTACATCACCGTGCGCCACGAAAGCGATCGCCGCCATGTGCAGCACGTGATTCGGTCTCACCGTTTCGATGACGGCGCGAAGAGCCGATGGATCCAACAGGTCGGCAACGTGCTCACGTGCACCGTGTGCTTGCGCCGAGTCGTTACCTGCCACCGTGCCATGCACTTCGTAGCCACGCCGCGCAAGCACGTCAGCCACGTACTGCCCAGTGAACCCTTTCAGCCCGGTGACCAGCACGCGTGCCGTTGCTGCGCCGGGTTCAGAACGAGGTGCCGCGTTCATTGCGCTTGAGATCGGCGGCCACCATCATGGCGCACAGTTGTTCAAGAGTCGTCCGTGCCTTCCAGCCCAGTTCACGATGGGCTTTGCCGGCATCGCCAATCAACAGCTCGACCTCGGCCGGCCGATAGAAGCGCGGATTGATCCGCACGACCAGCTTCCCTGACGCGCGGTCGATCGCGCGCTCCTGCTCGCCCGCCCCTTCGAAGACGAGGTCGAAACCGACTGCGCGGCCGGCCATCCGGACGAAGTCACGGACGGTTTCAGTGCGGTTCGTCGCCAGCACATAGGTGTCGGGTTGCTCGGTCTGCAGCATTCGCCACATGCCCTCGACGTACTCCTGTGCGAATCCCCAATCACGTTTGGCGTCGAGGTTTCCGAGTTCGAGCACGTCGAGCTTGCCGAGGCGGATCTTCGCAATTGAGTCAGTGATCTTGCGGGTCACGAACTCCAGCCCGCGCAAGGGCGACTCGTGATTGAACAAGATGCCACTGGCGCCAAAGATGCCGTGAGCCTCGCGGTAGTTGATGGTCATCCAGTGGGCGTAAAGTTTGGCCACTCCGTAGGGGCTGCGAGGGTAAAACGGTGTGGTCTCGGCCTGTGGAACGGCCTGCACTTTGCCGAACATTTCGGACGTGGATGCCTGGTAGAAACGGATGCTCGGGTCGAGAATGCGGATGGCCTCCAGCAGGTGTAGCGGCCCGAGTCCGGTGATGTAGGCCGTGGTGACAGGTTGCTCGAACGACACCCCGACAAAGCTTTGCGCCGCCAGGTTGTAGATTTCCTGCGGCTTCGTCCGCTGAACCAGCGACAGGCAACCCCCGGGGTCGGTGAGATCGAACTCGACCAGATGCAAGCGCTCATGGCCCATCACGCCGAGCTCTTCGAGCCGCCAGAAGTTGACAGAGCTGGTGCGACGGTACGCGCCATAGACCGTGTAGCCCTTGTTCAGCAGAAGCTGCGACAGGTAGGCGCCATCCTGCCCGGTGACGCCGGTGATCAATGCTGTCTTCATGGGAGTCATGCTTAGGCGCAAAAAGTGGCAGTTTAAGTGGGCTGCATCGAGGTTGGAACTTTGATAGCTCCGAGCGCATCTTGCGCGGGCCCTCCACGGAGAAGTCGCTAGCGGACGGCCCGAATTTCCTCGAACAGTTCCAGGTACCGGCGGGCTATCGTGTCCGGGCGAAATCGCTCGTCACGCGATGGTGCACGGTGCACGGGGGCGCCGTTTTCAATGGGCTGCATGAGCGGGCGAAGCAATTCGACCAATTGGTGTTCGTCCGCGAAGTATTCGGCCTCACCCGCGGCGACTTCGCGGTTGTACTTGTTGTCATGACACATCAGGTGCCCACGAACTGTGGCAAGTGCCTCCAACAGCGACGGGTTGGTGCCGCCGACCGAGTGGCCGTGAACGTAGGCGATGCAGTTCGACCGCAGTTCATTGAGAACTTCCTGGTCGTAGATGGCGCCGACGAATCGCACGTGCGCTGTAGACAGCGGAGCCAACGCCTTCGCGTAAAACTTTGTCGTGGTGCCGCCCACCACGATCAGGTCAACTTTGCTTTGGGGCAATTCCCGAAATGCTTGCAGGATGAGCTGGATATTGTTCTCTGGCTCGAGGCGGGCCACGATCAATACGAAAGGGCGGTTCAGCGCCCATTTCGAGCGAGTGCTCTCGAGCAGCGGAGTGGCCTGTGGTTCGGGTGCCTGATAACCGATATAACGTGCCTTGTTACCCAACGCGCGGCCGAAATCCGCGCGCAATGCCTCGGCGTCGATGACGATGCGTGTTGCCGCCGCGAAAGACGGCGGATACATCGCCCGGATCAACCACCGCCCCAGCCAGGACCACTTGGTGCGGCGCCACTCGCAGCCGTCGGGGTTGACCACCAACGCGCGCCCTCGAAGCACCGGCCAGAACGCGAAGAAGGACAGGCCAATGCTGCAGCACAGGATGATGTCGCACTCGCGGGTGGCAGGCCTTGCCGACTCGATGAAATACAGCAGCGGACGCTCGTTTTTCAGAATGCCCACGTTGCGCAGCTGGGTCCAGGCGTTGTAGGTCCGGTCTGGGCCCTCGCCGTAAACGATGAATTGGACGTTGTGCCCCTGCCAGACGCTTTCGGCTACCAACAGTTCAGCGAAACGCTCGAAGCCTCCGTAGCTGTTGGGAATGCCCCGCGTACCGATGATCCCGATAGTCAGCATTCGTTGAGGCATCAGCGTTGGTTCGACTTGACTTGAACACGAACCATGAACGCTTCCGGGCCATTAGTCGAGCGGTTCAGTAGCCACTGAAATGGATACAGCATGATCGACAGCAGCCGAGAAACGCTTCGATTTAGGCCGAGATCTTCGAAGAGAACACCCATGATGGGTGGATTGCACGGCGCTTCACCGATGATCTCGAGGCCGGAACGAGCAACTAGAAATCTCATACCCTTCTCGCTGAATACATACACATGGTACGGAAAGAAATATCCAGGCCAACGAGCCCCCAGCCATCTACGAAACACGCTCCGCTCGGATGGAACTTCAATGATGATTTGCCCTTTTGGCGTCAGCTGGCGTGCGATGGATGTCAGAGCACGCACGGGGTCTTGAATGTGCTCGAGAACATGCCGCATAACAACTAAATCGACCTTTATATTTTGTGGAATTTTAGATATTTGAAAATATTCAATATCCTCTAGCAAGGTTTTTGGTCGATCTGCTTGTACGTCGGCTGCAAATACTAGTCCGGGACGATACCGATATGCTGCGTTTGCCAAATCCCCGCTACCGCAACCGTAATCTAAAATGGTTGCCGTCGTCGGAAGTCCTTTTAGAAGATCTGGGATTTTCAAACTCAAATAATATTGCTTTAAATATGAAAATGCTTTATTTAACAAATTATCATGGGCTGTCGGATAGTTTGTTGATTTTCTATTACTATAAAGACTATCGTAGTCAATACTATCAATGACATTGAGAGTTCCGCAGGCTGTACATTGGCAGAAACGCCCATAAGAACTGTCGACGTAGCTCTTAGCAAGGTAGATTTCACCTGAGCATGAACTATCGCATGCTACGCAATACATAGAGTTAATTTCAAGCATGAGAAGTCGATGAAGTCTTTAAAGTCAATATATAGAACTTAACAGTTAACATGCTGATCGAGTGATCGGTACAACGTCGCAGTTTTTTCTCCGATAGAACTCCAAGAATACTTTCGCTCCGCCAGTTCTTTGCCATTCTTTATAATAATTCGAAGTGCCTCTGGATTATGAATAGACCAGAGCAATTTTCTCGCGAGATCCGATGGATTATCAGATTCAAATAAGATGCCTGTCTTAAGGTGGGTTAGCATTTCCTTCATCCCCGGGACGTCAGACGAAACAATTGGTATTTCAAAAGTCAATGCCATAAGGGCGACGTCGCTTTGATATATTCTTCTATACGGCAATACCATTATATCTGGTCCGCGGTAGAAATTTGGTAGATCGTCATCGGGTATATAATTTATATTAAGGGAGACAAACTTCTCTAAGTGGTGATTATCGATGATTTTCTGATATTCATCAAATCCATGCTTCCACAAACGTCCGGCAATGATTAGTTTTACAGGGCGCCCCGCAAGCTTAATAACTTCTGGCATTGCATGAAGCAGGATGTCGAGACCTTTGACTTTCTTGATTTGACCGAAAAAGACGATGGTGAATTCTTCATCGCGCAAGTTCAGTCTCTCCCGTGCCAGAGCGCGGCTGACGGCGTTCTTCGAGAGGGTTTCATGGTTTCCGGCCGGTATTACATGAATCTTGGCTGGCGAAACCAAAATCTTCTCAACAAGCGCAGACCGAGATGTCTCATTGTGGGCGATGATGGCATCCGACAAAGCGTAGGCCCACTTTACAAAACGTTCCACAGATAGACCTATCCCGAAAGCCTCGACATCATGCGCCGTTACGACTACCTGCAATCCGAAGGTGCGGGCGCATATCACGTTGAACAATTCAAGCGGTCCGATGCTGAAGAAATGAAAGTGCGCGACCTTGCAACCTGCACCTCGCGCATCGAGCATTGCCGAAATACTGCCTCGTAGAAACCGAAGGCCTCTTTTCCAGGCGGGGTCAGAACCGAATATTCCTATATATGGAAATCGTGTCTCAAATTGATGATCTGAAATCAGGAGTGAATTGCAGGTGTACAAAATGGGGGCTATGCCGAAATCGACCACGCTGCGGCATAGTGCGGTATCGTAATGATTCATTCCACCATGCCCACCTACTGGTTCGATAATGGCGACCCGCATGGGCGCGCTTCGGTTCGAGTGCTTAGTCATGGGTGTAGCGACGGCATAGCGTCGATCCGGTTGCGTCGCAGTTGGCGAGGCCTAGCCGGAGAATTGGCCAGCATGAGGCAAATGATCATCGTGCACACCACCTCGGGGAAGTGGCAGAAATAGCCTGTTACGATGGACGATATACCAGTAAAGAGGAGAAATCCGTTGACGCAATCTTTGAATGCTTGATGACGCTGTGACGAACTCCGTCGGGCTTCTTTCACGGCGAAGATGTACTGGATTGCGAACAAAACCGTGCCAAGCGCCCCATAGAGGTAGACGACTCCCAGTAAGCCGATATCGGCTGGATAGAAATACTCGCCAAGCAGACCCGCCACACTTCCATCGCTCCACTGGTAGCTGACATTCCCGTTGCCGACCCAAAAGTTCTTTTCGACTAGCGGCAGTGCGGTCACGCTTTGCAGCGCGCGCGCGTTAGCAGACGGGTCGTCGACCTCGGCGCCCGAAAGCACAACCAAGAATGCGTCTCTGAACTGTTCGAGTCGGCCGATGGTGGCCTCGTGGTTGACGACGGAACCCACTGCGACTGACGCGCCTACCACGACTGCCGCAAGTGCGGTCACGCGCACCAGACGCCAAGCGTTGCTCCAGCGTGCATAGAAGAACCCAAGGGTTACCAGCGTTGATATGGTCAGAGTGCGACCGCCCGCATCGCCGAGCAAGAACGCGAACAACACCACCGCCGGCAGATACAACGATGGCCGACGCCGCCGGAAAGCCTTCAGAAAGTAGTAGATCATTCCGACGATGATGAACGTTTGCGAGAAATTGAATCGATAGCCATCGGCCCCTCGGTTTTCGATGAAGCCCTTACCGTAGTCGACGTACTCTGCCGGCGTCAGGAGCACGCGCATGGCGACATAAAGCGCGAAGGTAGCCCACGCAAGAAAGACAAACGACTGTTCAACGTCCTTGACACTGACCATCCGGAATCTAGCCATATAGAGCAGCCCGACACTACCGGCGAGAAGGCCCACCCCGCGAAGCGACAGCAGGCCGTACACGATGGGTTGGCCGTACTCCATCATGGCGGCGACGGCAGACCAGAGCGGCGCCAGCACCACAAGAACGGTCAGGTAGCGAACGAAAGGCGACTCGGCAATCCGGGTCTCATGTCGTCTGTGAAAGAGAGCAAATATGAGAATGCCCAGGCCGAATGCAAAGTAGGCCTCCTGGACATAGGTGAACAATGGAAAGAACTGGAAAGTTCTGAACGTGAGGACCAAGAAGAGGCACAGGACAACTCGCTTCATTTCGTGGCGCTAGTCAGGCTTCCGACGTGGCATAGCAACGGGTGCTCCACATGGCTGAGTGAGGCCCAGCAGCGTCGCGCGCGCTAAGGCGAGCACGCCATCGAACCGGCCAACCAGTGTGTATGTCAGCGCCAGACGCCCAAGGTAAATTGGAAACCAGAACGCGAACAGCGCCTTTTGACGGGTGTTCGCGTGCAAGCGCAGCGTGAAGAGGCGATTCTTGATCACCGTGGAAACATAAAAGGCAAGGTTGTCGTTTTTCGAGCTCAATGGGTCGACCCAGGCGTCACCCTCCTCGCGCAAGCTCCCTTGCACAAGGTGCGAAACGATGACGTCCGGCGCGTAGAGGATCTTGAACCCGGCCCGGTTGGAGCGCACGCTGAACTCCGTGTCTTCTTCATACATGAAGTAGCTGGAGTTGAATCCACCTATCGCTTCCAACACGGAGCGCCGAATCATCAGCACGCAGCCGCTTGCGAACGAAACGTACGCGCGCCGATTCGATAGCTCCGTGTCGCTGCGTCCTTGGAAGCCCGGAACGTTGCCGCGGGCGAATCGCCACTCAACAAACCCCGAGCCGTACCAGAGCTTGGCCGGGTCTTCCGCGAAAACAACCTTGGGGGTCACCATTCCGGCCGTCGCATCCGTGTCCAGTTCGTGCTCGAGGCTTTCGATGGTGTCGGGGTCGATCCATGCGTCGTTGTTGAGCAGCAGGATGAACTCGCATGTGGTGTTTTGCAGGGCCCAATCGATGCCTATATTGTTGCCGCTGCCATAGCCAAGGTTCTGGTCACTTCGCAGCAATACGGAGCCGGGAAACGCGGCCACGGCGGTGTCCAAGCCCGGGTCGTTCGGGGTGTTGTCGACCAAAACGACTTTCGGGATCGATCGCGAACGATAAACGGCGTGCAAACACTTCACAGTGTTGGCGAGTCCCTTGTAGTTGACCGAGATAACGGCGGTTCTGCTCATCGGAGTCAACTACGCGATCGGTCGAATTGCAGTGTCACGTGGTCGAACAACAGCAACCCATTGGCGACAAAAGAATTCACGTCCTAACCCGAGTGTGGCGAAAGGCCCTAGTCGATCGACCTTCGTCCAGTAGCTCGGCTTGACCTCCACGAGCTCCGTGTTTGCTTCGCGAAGCAGCCGAAGAATGCTCTTTCGCGTGAAGAAGCGCATGTGGGTCTCGTCCATGATGCCGAAGGGTTCGTAGCGCCATTCGCCCGCGAATAGCAGTGAAGAGACAACTGACCAGTGGCGCACGTTGGGCACGGAAACAATGAAGTACCCATCGGGCTTGAGAAGCGTCAGCAGCCGCTTCACCACAACCTCGGGGCATCGCAAGTGCTCTATCACATCGCCGCAAATGACATAGTCGAAGGAGCGCGCTCGGAATTCCCCGGAGTCCAGGCTCATCTGCTCAATATCGCCGCAATGCACTTCATCGATACGCGTTCTAGCGAGCTTCGCTGCATCGGGATTGATTTCGATCCCGATGACTTGGCGGGCCATGCCAGACTGCTTCAAACATCCACCCATGACGCCTTCCGCGCAGCCGACTTCGAGAACACGGTTAGGCCCCTGGCGAATCCTTTCGACCAGTTCAGGGCGAGGGTTAGAGAAATAGTTGGTTGCTGCAAGGTTCTTCATCAGGAGAGTTCGTCGCGTTCTGATTGTTCAGGCCTGGAGTTCAGGACTTGACTGTGGTTTACAGAGAGAGCCGTCGACCCCTTTGGCGCCTCGTCGACGGACACGAAGGCTAACTTGACCAGCAGGACCGAACTGAGCTTTGAGGCCATTTTCCTTGCCGCATTTGGAGCGACCTTGATGCCAACAACGTACCGCACTCTCTTTGCGCATATCAAGATGAGCGCAGAAACTGCCTGTGCCGCATCCTGCATCCCGCATCATGTCGACGCCGTCCGAAACTTGGTCAACGATTTCGAACCGCACATTGCGGTAGCGCGACAGTCCATTTGCAGTTGCGGGTGCCGAAGCGACTGAGTGTGTCTTCGGCTTTGCACTAAGGTGTTTCATGAGTGTCCTTGTTCGATTTCGAGGATCGTGCCGGTGCGTTCCGATCGACGATCCAGCCATCGTTAATACAACCGGCTTCCGCTCGAAGGTCAGCTTTGGGTTCAAACCGCCGCTCGGGTGGCCGACGATGCCTGTTTATCGTCCACGTAACACATGCCCCAATTCGCCAAGGCCCAGCCGCAGGAGCGTCAATGGGCCGATTTCAAGATGCTTGAGCGCTTCGAGTGGCCACTTCCAATTGTTGTAGACGAGTTGCACTGAACCCTGAGCCACAACTAGCCCCCATAAGCCTAGATTCAGCCAACCGCAAAGTATCGAACTGATGATTATCATAAGAAAGCCGGAGACGATGGCGGCCAACGTAAATGGTATTCGATTGAGCGTCGTTAAGTACGCGGCTGCTATTGAGTGATTCATTTCCAAGAATGTGACTACGATTAGCGTGCAAAGGATGCCACTATCTGGAAGCCGAATATTCTTCCCAAGCCCTTCGAGTGCTGCGCCGCCAAACGTCATGATCAATATGATACAAATTCCAAACAGCAGCCAGGATGAAACTACGGCAAGCCCCAGAGCGCGTTGTAGCTCCGCTCGGTCAGCTCGAACCTGCGCCGCGTTCATTCGAGGAAGTTGTAGGCTTGCAAGCTGACTTGCAATGCCAGAAAAAACCAGCAGCAATTGAACGGTCAGACCGTAGGAAGCGACCAGCGTCAGGCTGACGAACGTCGATGCGATTAAAGTGTTGGCGCGGACTATAAGAAACGAGCCAAGCTGGACCAAGGAAAGCCGCCATGCGTTTGGCCACAGCGTTAGCAGCAATGAGGTCGAGTTCTTATCGGCCGTCGGATCGGCATTGAGAGAACGAGGGTCAAGTCTAAAGTAGTGGTTGGCCAGAAATCGACCGGCGATACCTGATATGAGAGATGCGATCCCTAAGCCGAGCATGCCAAACCCGAGAATGACACCCGTTGCGCCGAGGACAATGAAACTACCTTTCGTGGCAACGATGATTATGTTGTTATGCGCAACGTCGCCGCGGCCGATAATAAAGGCGTTGTAGTACCCGAAGTATGAAGTGACAACAATTCCACCAGAATAGGCTAGCCAAGCGGGGACGGCACTGTGAATAGCTCCGGGGTGTGAGGACTGTAGATGGCCTACGTAGGCGCTGCCCGCGACAAAGAGAAGTCCGCCCACAGTGATCGCGACCAGCCGGTAAGTTCTGCGCCCTGCGTTCACGAGTCGACGGAGGAGCGAGACGTCGACGCAAGCGCCTAAATTGGCGTACGAGACGCCTTCACTGCGCAGATCGTTCACGCCTGTAAAGACATAAGCCGCGTTGCGCGCCAGCGTAGGTTGCAGGCCGAGTTCGATCAATTGTGCGAGTGATGCCATAGTCAGAAATACGAACCACAACCCAACCTCTTCCGGAGTCAAGAAAATGACAAGCAGGGGCAGCAATACGATGCCACCCGCTAGGTTCACGAACTGTGCGGAATAGCCCCAAGCGAGGTCGCGGCGCGTCAGGCGCTCGCGCATTGAAGACTCTCGGGAAGGATATTCACGCGTCGGGAGGCGTGTGTTTGAGTTCGCTGCGAAGGATGGCGATCTCGCTATGCAAACGTTCGAATTCGTCTTCCTTGCGCGCGAGAAAGGCGTGCGCGAGCCGCACCTTTGCGCTGGCCCCTTTCGGCGTCAGGAAGTACACGTAGGCCCACTTGTTGTCGCTGCGGCGGAAGTTGTTGGCCTTGACCCAACCTTTGTCCACCAGCGCACGCAGGCAGTAGTTGACTTTGCCCACACTCACGCCCAATCGAGCCGCCAAGCCGCGCTGGCTGGCTGCAGGCTGGTCAGTGATCTGGCGCAAGAGCTCGTAGTCGAGATCGTTTTCGGGCATGTAGGCTCACGTGTGTTCATGCATTGAACGCACGCGATGATACGTCAGCAGAAATCAGCCCTTGCATGCAAGAGATGGGTTCCGGTCAGCGCGTTTGACGGCGCCAGCGCCAAGCCTTCGCCAGTTCGGAACGAGCCTGGTCGTCTTGGGGGTTCAGCTCGCGTGACCATGCCGAATATCGGCGCAGCACGACAAACACCGTCGCCCCCAGCAGGGCCAGCAGCGTACTTGCCAATGCAATCAGCGAGATCGAAGGTTTGGACTTGCGGTCAGGTGGCAACGCGATATCAACCTGCTGCAGGACCTGGCCTTCCTTGGCTTCGTCGAGCTTGGCAGCTTCATACTGGCGCAGCATGCCTTCCAGCAAGGTTTCCTGCAGCTTGAGCTCGCGCCGCGCACGCACGTAGGCAATGGCTGCTTCAGGCAGTTTGCCCACCGGCATGTCGACAGCACTGCCCGAGTTGCCACCTTGCGCCGATTCCATTCGCGCCAGCTCACTGCGAAGCGCCCGCAGCTCCGAATTCAGGCGAATGACTTCGGGGTTCTGGTCGGTCGCGGCGGTGCGCAGCACCTTGAGTTGCACCTCGCGTTCCGCGATCAGCGCACGCACTTGCGCGGCGCCGGTGATCAGGGCTTCGGCCTGCTTGTCGAGAACGATCACGCCGGACTTTTCCTGCACCAGCCGCAGGTCTTGTTCCGCCTTGATGAGCCGCTCTTTGGTGTCGTTCAATTGCTTCTCGAAGAAGATGCGGCGCAACTGCGCTTCCGACACGGCGAGGCGGCCCAGCACTTTGCTCACCTCACCGGCATGAGCGTTCGCTAGTTCGGATGCGAATTTCGGTTCCTTGTCGTCGACTTCGACCGTGATCAGGCCGCTCTTCTTGTCGGACGACACCCGGATGTATTCGGGCATTTTTTTGCGCAAAGTCTCGTAGTTTTCTACGTCGTAGCGCGCTTTCAAGTCGAAGCGCTGGGCTAACGCGCGCTGCACACTGTCGCCTCTGAGCAGGGCCACATACAACTCGTCGGGCGTCTTTGCCGCGGAACCACCGACCAGGCCGCCGAGCGAACCGAGTACAGCCAGGGCGGCTGCGGAACCACTTTGTTGCTGTGATCCAGGGGCCATGAAGGTGGCGCGCGCCGTGTAGACCTTTGGAAGCAACAAGCCCACGGCGACAGACGCCACCGCCGCGATCACCGTCACCGCCGCAATCAGCCGCTTGCCTTCGCCGACCCAGGTCAGCAGCTGTGTGAGGCTGACCCTCGGCCCCTCGTCTTCGAACTCGTCGGACACCGCAGGCGGCAGTGGATGCAGGTCTTCGCTTTTCATGCAGGCACCTGCGTCAGAGCGTGTGAATGGCAGCAATGCCGATGCCGAAGCCGCTGAAGATCTGTGCAAAGTCCTTCAGGTGTCGAACGAAGGCGCGGCCCCAGGTTTCGAAGTCGAGCTGGCTCGGCACGATGAGCGCGTCGCCCGGTTGCATCACTTGCGACTGCAGGCTGCTGCGGCCGAAGAAGCTGCGCTTGTCGCCGGCGTGGCTCACGGTGCCGTCGGCCCGCAGGATGAACATGTTGTCGGGCTCGGCAGCTTCGTCGGCACCGGCCAAGCGCAGGTATTCGCCGGCAGTGCGGCCGGCCTTCCACAGGAACGCGTTGCTGTTGACCACCGCGCCCGCCACGGTCACGAAGCCGGGGCGCGAGGGCACGACGATGCGGTCGCCGCCTTCGAGCGGCAGCTCGGGCAACGCCGCCAACGTGGCGGCATCGACGTCGAGCTCGAGCGCGATGCGCCCATTCGGTTGCAGGTTGCGCAGGCGGGCCAGCTGCGCCTGGGTGGCCGCGTTGCTCACGGCCGTGGTCGACGAAGCGCCCACCGCGTCGTCGCGCCGGTTGGCGGCGTCGCGCGCCGCCTGCACCGCCGACAGCGACTCGAGCCGCACAATCGCCGCGGCCAGGTTTTCGCGCTGGCGCTGGCGGGTTTCTTCGCGGCTGAATTCAAGCCCATACAGGTAGGCCTGTGGCGTGAAGCCACCGGCGCGCGCGATCACGCTCTTCAGCGTGTCGCCAGCTTGCAACTGGTACACGCCCGGCGAGGCCACTTCACCTTCGAGCGACACCAACCGCGTCTGGCGCGAAACCGGCACGCGAATGTCTTTCTGGCTGTAGACCGTGACCACGTCACCGCTCATCAGCTCGATGTTGTTGGCGGCGTCTCCCTGCAGCACCACCTTGCCCAGGTTGAAAGGGATCACGTGGGTGCTGAGGTCTTGCGTGTTGAGCCGTTCGATCACGGCGTAGTCCCAGTTCAGTTCGTCGAACAAGGCGGTTGGCGCCTTTTTAGAGGCGTCGACAACCACCTTGTCTTGTTTGCGCCGCGCCTGTTCGGCACGGCTGCGTGTTGTCGAGGTCGCGTTGGCGGGCAAGGGGTCGGCGGATCTCGCGGGCGTTTGCTGGGCTGTTGCGTTCGCGGGCGTGGCGCCAGGGTTCGCCAGGTCGGCCCTAACGTCGTCTTCGTCTTCCAGCACCTGCACCAGCAGGTTCTTGCGGCGGTAGAAGTCGGGCGAAATCAGCGCGTCGCGGTCGGGGATCAGGTCGCGAATGCGCATGCCGGGTGTGAACGGGTAGCGCAACGGCTGGGCCACATGGCCACGCAGCGTGACCGCATTGGCGAACTGCGGCGAGATCGCCAGCAGCGTCAGCACGTCGCCATCGCGCAGCGGCTTTTGCAGGCCGTTACCGTCGAGCTTGAAGGTTTCGACAAAACGCGCCGCCTTGAGCTGCTCGGGGTCGATGCGTTCGAGCTGCGCCCGGTTCGGGTTGGCCAGCAGCAGCGTGCCGCCGGCGTAGCGCAGCACCTCGCGCACCGGCTCCTGCAGCGCCTTGAGCTCGTAGATCGCCGGCGTATCGAGTGCGCCGTTCAGCGCCACGCGCGCGCCTGCGGCCTGGAATACGACCACGTCGCCGGCGGCGAGCTGGATGTCCTTCGACTTGTCGCCTTGAACCAGAAACTCGTAGATGTCGAGCTCCGAGACGACGCGGCCGTCGCGGCGCAGCAGCACCTTGCGCATCGACCCGTTGGGGGCGGGCCCGCCGGCCAGCACGATGGCCGACAACATGGTCGACTGGCTGGCGAGTGTGAACACGCCGGGTTTGCGTGCCGGGCCGACGATGAACACCTTCACGCCGCGCAACTGCCCCAGCGACACGCTGAGGTTGAAGTTGGTGTAGAGCCGGCCGATCTGCGCGCGCAGGTGCTTTTCAAGTTCCGAGGCCTTGACGCCGGCCACGTTGAAACTGCCGATCTTGGGCAGGCTCAGCAGGCCGTTGCGATCGACCTTGGTGCGGTAGTCGACGTCGATCGAACCCCACGCGCGCAGCATGATCTCGTCGCCCGGGCCGACGGTGTAGTCGGCTGAAACCGGCACGTTGTCGACTGGCGAGAACGAATCGGTGTTGTCGGTGAAGAAGCTGCTGCCGAACAACGGCAGCAGGCGCCCGGTGGCGGCTTCGACGAACTTCTGGAATTCGCCGGGCTTGGCCGGCGGCAGGTCGACACGACGCGCGGGGGTGTCGGTTCCGTTGCTCTCCTGGTTGCCCTGGCGCGCTTTAGGATCGTTCGCATAGGAGTTCTGGATCGAACCTGGGCCCGTCTGTGCATCCCCGGCACGTGCGCCCGGTGTGTACTGCGCAGCGCCCCTCGGCGCCTGTGCACTGGGGTAGCTCGGCGTGTTGAAAGAGTTGCTGCCGCTGGGCTGCTCGTCGGCCGCATGGGCAGCGGCATGGCCGAGCACCGCGCACAACAATGGCAAGAGACGCAGGGCGCTGAGACGGGTACGAGTCATGGGTTGGCGTGGGCTGCGGGTAGGGTTTTGAAAGGCGCGCAACGAATTACTGTCTGCCATACGTGTCTTCGAACCGCACGATGTCGTCTTCGCCCAGGTACGAGCCCGACTGCACTTCGATGATCTCGAGCGGTACCTTGCCCGGGTTGGCGAGACGGTGCGTCGTGCCGAGCGGAATGTAGGTGCTCTGGTTCTCGGTCAGCAAAATGACCTTGTCGCCGTTGGTCACTTCGGCCGTGCCCGAGACCACGATCCAGTGTTCGGCGCGGTGGTGGTGCATCTGCAGGCTCAGGCTCGCGCCGGGCTTGACCATGATGCGTTTGACCTGAAAGCGTGCGCCGGCGTCGATGCCGTCGTACCAGCCCCACGGGCGGTTCACCTGGCGGTGCAGGTTGTGTTCAGTGCGGCCCTGGGTGTGCAGCTGGCCGACGATCATCTTCACGTCCTGGCTGCGGCTGCGGTGGGTCACGAGCACGGCGTCGGCCGTCTCCACCACCACCACATCGTCGAGCCCGACCACGCTTACCAGGCGGCTCGCCGCGTGGACGAGCGTGTTGCGGCTGTCGTGCACGAGCACGTCGCCGACGCTGGCGTTGCCTTCGGCGTCCTTGCCGGCCACTTGCCACACGGCGTCCCAGGCGCCCAGGTCGGACCAGCCCGCGTCCAGGCGCTCCATGCCGATCTTCACCGAACTGCCGGGGCACTTTTCCATCACCGCGTAATCGACCGATTCGCTAGTCACCGCTTCGAATTCGGCGCGGCCCGGGCGCACGAAGCTGGCGTCGATCTCACGCTTCACCCAGGCCCGGCGCGTGGCCTGCAGGATGTCGGGGCGGAAGTGTTCGAGCGCGGCGAGCCAGACCGAGGCCTTGAGCACGAAGATGCCGCTGTTCCAGAAGTAGTTGCCGGCGGCGACATAACTCTGCGCGGTCGGCAGGTCGGGTTTTTCGACGAACTGCGCGACCGCCAGGCCGCCGCTCGCTTCGGTGGTGCGGATGTAGCCGAAGCCGGTTTCCGGCGCCAGCGGGGCCACGCCCAGGATCATCACCGAGCCGTCGGCGGCGCGCCGGACGGCGCGCTGCAGGGCGGCAGAGAACTCGGGCGCATCAGTCACCGTCTGGTCGGCGGGCGAGACGACCAGCACGGGGTCGCCGCCAGATTCGAGCGCTTGCAGTGCGGCCAGGGTCAAGGCCGGCGCGGTGTTGCGCCCCATGGGTTCGAGCAGCAGCGACGCGCCCGTGAGCTTCAGCTCTCGCAATTGTTCGAGCACTAGAAAGCGGTGTTCGTCGTTGCCCACCACGATCGGCGGTGCCACGTCGATGTCGGTTGCAGCGAGCGCTTGCAGCCGGAGCGCGGCCTGCTGGAAGAGGCTGTTGGTGCCCGAGAGCACGAGAAATTGTTTGGGGAACTGCGCCCGGGAGAGGGGCCACAGCCGGGTGCCGGAGCCGCCGGCCATGATCACGGGTTGGATTTGAATTGCCATGCGGGGTGGGGCTTCACGTGCTGCGCGATCGGGCCCGAAGAGTGGTGCAGCCAGCCTGTTCAGGTCAGCCCGACAAAGCGGTGATTATCCACGCTCGACGCACCGGCCTTGTGCCGGCCGGGCAGGTGTCAGTGTGAAGCGGCGTGCCCGGCGCTGGCCACGTACCAGGCCATGCACAACGCCATGCCCTCGCGCACGCGGTAGGCGGGCGCGTAGCCGAGGCGCGCGCGCGCCTTGCCGATGTCGGCCAGCGAGTGCAGCACGTCGCCCTGGCGGAAGGCGCGCCGGACCGGCGCTGAACCCTCCAGATGCGTGAAACGCGGCGCCAGGCTGGAGCGCAACAACTCGTAAAGCTCGTTCAGCGAGGTGCGGTCGCCCACGGCCACGTTGTAGATCTGGTTCACTGCATCGGGGTTGCCGGTCGTGGCGGCGAGCAGGTTGGCCTGGACCACGTTGTCGATGAAGCAGAAGTCGCGGCTGGTTTCGCCGTCGCCGTTGATGAAGACCGGCTCGTTGCGCAGCATCGAGGCGATCCACTTGGGGATGACGGCCGCGTAGGCGCCTTCCGGATCCTGGCGTGGGCCGAACACGTTGAAATAGCGCAGGCCGATCGAGGCGAAGCCGTAGTTGCGCGCGAACACTTCGGCATACAACTCGTTGACGAGCTTGGTCACGGCATAGGGCGAGAGCGGCCGGCCGATGGTGTCTTCGACCTTCGGCAGCGCCGGGTGGTCGCCGTAGGTCGAGCTCGACGCGGCGTACACGAAACGTTTGACGCCGGCGTCGCGCGCCGCCACCAGCATGTTCAGAAAGCCGGTCACGTTGGCGCTGTTGGTGAGCACCGGGTCGGCCACCGAGCGGGGCACGCTGCCCAGCGCGGCTTCGTGCAACACGTAGTCGACGCCGGCGCAAGCTGTCTTGCAATCGGCCAGCTCGCGGATATCGCCTTGCACGAAGCGAAAGCGGCCCCACTGCTCGGGGGACACCAGCGTGCGCACCTCGTCGAGGTTGTTCTGGTGGCCGGTGGCGAAGTTGTCGAGGCCGACCACCTGCTGGTCGAGCTTGAGCAGCGCTTCGAGCAGGTTCGATCCGATGAAGCCGGCCACGCCGGTCACGAGCCAGGTGCTGCGTTCGGTGCGCAGCCGCGCTTGCAGGTCGGCGAAAGCGGTCACGTCGAAGCGTTCAAAGGCGCCACGGGCGCAGGCCGGCGGCGCTCAGCGCGGTGGCGTCGAAGCAGGCTTTCACGTCGACGAACACGGCGCCGGGCACACCCATCGCGGCCACCGCGGCGACCGGCAGTTCCTTGTACTCGCGGTGCGCCACCGCCGCCACGATGGCTTGTGCCCGGGGCATGTCTTCCAGGCGCTTGAGAGAAACGCCGTACTCGTGTTCGGCTTCGCTGGACGCGGCCAGCGGGTCGTGCACGTGCACCGTGGCGCCGTAACTCTGCAGCTCGCGGATCACGTCGATCACCTTGCTGTTGCGCAGGTCGGGGCAGTTTTCCTTGAAGGTCAGGCCGAGCACGATGATGTCGGCGCCCTTGACCGGCAGGTTGTTCGCGATCATTTCCTTGACGGTCTGTTCGGCGATGTACTTGCCCATGCTGTCGTTGATGCGCCGGCCGGCCAGGATCACCTGCGGGTGGTGGCCCAGCATCTCGGCCTTGTGCGTCAGGTAGTACGGGTCGACGCCGATGCAGTGGCCACCGACCAGGCCGGGCCGGAACGGCAGGAAGTTCCACTTGCTGCCGGCGGCTTCCAGCACCTCGGTCGTGTCGATGCCGATCTTGTGGAAGATGATCGCCAGCTCGTTCATCAGCGCGATGTTCAGGTCCCGCTGGGTGTTCTCGATCACCTTGGCGGCCTCGGCCACCATGATGCTGCTGGCCGGGTACACGCCGGCGGTGATGATCGAGCCGTACATCTTCTCCACCAGCGCCAGCGTGGCGGGCGTGTCGCCGGCAACGACCTTCTTGATCTTCGTGACCGTTCGTTCCTTGTCGCCCGGGTTGATGCGCTCGGGGCTGTAGCCGACGAAGAAGTCCTGCTTCCACTTCAGGCCGGAGAGCCGCTCGATGATCGGGATGCAGACTTCTTCGGTCGCGCCGGGGTAGACGGTGGACTCGTACACCACGGTGGCGCCACGCTTGATGTGCTTGCCGACCGATTCCGAGCTTTTCACCAGCGGGGTGAAGTCGGGTCTGTGGGCGTCGTCGACCGGGGTGGGCACCGCGACGACGATGAAGTCGGCCTGCGCGAGCACGGTCGGGTCGGTGCCGCAGCTCAGTTGTGTGGCGGCGCGCAACTCGTCGCCGCTGACTTCGCCGGTGGGGTCGAAAAAGCGCTGGTAGGCGGCGACTTTTTCCTTCGACATGTCCAGGCCGAGCGTGCGGTACTTCTTGCCGAACTCGACGGCGAGCGGCAGACCCACGTAGCCGAGGCCGATCACGGCAACGGTGGGCGAGGTGGAAGCGGTCATGAGCGTTCTCGTTCGAATTCGTGGAGTGGGGCGGCGCTTGCGAGCGCGCAGACGGGCCGTATGGCACGTCGAAAACCAACAATTCTAGTGGTGGCACCCCGGTCGGCAACGCCGATCCGTGGGGGGAGGCGATAATCGAAGGATGACCGAAATCACGATACAAACCGCTGCGGGTGCCGCAGCAGAGCTTTCCACCGACGAATCCACGCTGCCCGAGTCACCGCCCGTCGCGCTCGAATTCTCGAGCGTCGGCCTCGCGCCCAGCCTGCAGCGTGCCGTGGCCGTGCAGGGTTACACCCTGATGACGCCGATCCAGGCCAAGGCGATTCCGATCGTGCTGGCGGGTCGCGACGTGATGGGCGCAGCGCAAACCGGCACCGGCAAGACCGCGGCGTTCTCGCTGCCGCTGCTGCACAAGATGCTGCGCCATGAAAACGCCAGCATGTCGCCGGCGCGCCACCCGGTGCGGGCTTTGGTGATCGCACCCACACGCGAGCTGGCCGACCAGGTCGCCGCCAACATCAAGGGTTATGCGGCGCAGACCAAGCTGCGCGTGGCGGTGGTCTACGGCGGCATCGACATGAAGCCGCAAACGCTCGAACTGAAGGGCGGCGTCGAGGTGCTGGTGGCCACGCCGGGCCGGTTGCTCGACCACATCGAAGCCAAGAACTGCGTGCTGAACCAGGTCGAGTACGTGGTGCTCGACGAAGCCGACCGCATGCTCGACATCGGCTTCCTGCCCGACCTGCAGCGCATCCTGAGCTACCTGCCGAAAACGCGCCAGACATTGCTGTTCTCGGCCACGTTTTCGCCCGAGATCAAGCGCCTGGCCGAGAGTTACCTGCAAGACCCGATCCTCGTCGAAGTGGCGCGCCCGAACGAGACGGCCAGCACCGTGGAGCAGCGCTTCTTCAGCGTCGCCACCGATGACAAGCGCCGCGCCGTGCTGAAGATTCTGAAAGAGCGCTCGATCACGCAGGCGCTGGTGTTCGTGAACTCCAAGCTCGGCTGCGCGCGCCTGGCGCGCTCGTTCGAGCGCGACGGCCTGCGCACCAACGCGCTGCACGGCGACAAGTCGCAAGACGAGCGCCTGAAGGCGCTCGACGCGTTCAAGGGCGGCAGCGTCGACGTGCTGGTCGCGACCGACGTGGCCGCACGCGGCCTCGACATCGCCGACCTGCCGGCGGTGTTCAACTTCGACGTGCCGTTCAACGCCGAAGACTACGTGCACCGCATCGGCCGCACCGGCCGTGCCGGCGCCTCGGGGCTGGCGGTGACGCTGGTGTCCTCAAGCGACGCGCGCCTGATCGCCGATATCGAAAAGCTGATCAAGAAGAAGATCGATCTCGAGCCGATGGAGTTCGAAGAAGATGCGCCGCGCCGCGAGTTCAGGGACCGGGTGCGGCATGACAGCGACGCTGAGCGTGCGGACGCTGGCGCCGAAGACCGGCCCGTGCGTGCCGCGCCGGTGCCGCGCAGCGCCCCGAGCTACGCACCGCCGCGTGCGCCGAGCGACCCGTTCTTCGACAAGCCCTACGAACCACCGACCGAAGCGGTCGAAGCCGCCTGGGAGCGCAAGACGCCGGCCGCGCCGCGCGGCATGTCGCCCAACATCAAACCGAAGAAGCGCGTGGCCGCGTTGTTCGGCGCCAAGCAGCCCGACGAAGCGGTGTCCTGAGGCGCTGGCTTCAGCCGGCGAGCAGGGAAAAGACCACCGGCACGTCGGCGGGAAGGCTGCCCGGTCTGGCTTTCCAGCGGTCCACGGTGTCGGTGCGCGTGAAGGCCGATGCCAGCGTGAGGCCGCAGCTCACCGACACCCGCGTACCACCCTGCAGATGCGCGAGCAGCGCCGCCAGAAGCGCTTCGTTGCGGTAAGGCGTTTCGATCATCAGCTGCGTCTGGCCGGCGCGGCGTGACAGCGACTCGAGCTCACGAATGCGTGTGCCCCGTTCGGTGGCATCGACCGGCAGGTAGCCGACGAACGCGAAGCTCTGGCCGTTCAGGCCGCTGGCGGCCAGCGCCAGCAGCAGCGAACTCGGGCCGGGCAGGGTGATCACGGTGATGCGTGCGGCGTGGGCCGCCTGCACCAGTGCGGCGCCGGGGTCGGCGACAGCGGGAAGGCCGGCTTCGGAAATCAGGCCGATGTCGTGGCCCTGCAGCGCGGGCACGAGCAGCGCGTCGAGGTTGGGCGCCGGTGCGTGGCGGGCGCCCTTCTGGGCCCGTGGCAGTTCGACGATCTCGATGGTCTGCAGCGCCTGCGCCAGCGGCACCACGGTGTCAACGCGCTTCAGGAACGCGCGGGTGGTCTTAGCGTTTTCCGCGACCCAGTGCTGCAGCGCGGCGGCGCGGCGGATCACGCCCAGCGGCAGCACCTCCTGCAGCTCGGGCACGGGGCCTGGCGCGCCGAAGTCCAGCGTGTTCGGAACGAGGACCAACTCGCCGTGCCGGGTCATGGCCGTGGAGCCGACAGCGGGTCGATGCCGGCCGCGCGCAGCAGCGCGCAGGTTCGGATCAGCGGCAGCCCGATCAGGGCGGTCGGGTCGTCGGACTCGATGGCCTCGAGCAGCGCGATGCCCAGCGTTTCCGATTTGGCGCTGCCGGCGCAGTCGTAGGGCTGCTCAGTGCGCAAATACAGCTCGATCTCGTCAGCCGACAGATCGCGGAACCGCACCCTGACCGGCGCCAAAGCCGTGCCCACGTAAGCGCTGCGTGCGCACACCACCGCCACCGCCGTCTGAAACACCACGCTGCGCCCGCTCATGCGGCGCAGCTGTGCCACGGCGCGCTCGTGGGTTCCGGGTTTGCCGATGGGCTCGCCGTCGAGGTCGGCGACCTGGTCGGAACCGATGACCACCGCATCGGGGTGCAGGCGCGATACCGCGTGCGCCTTGGCCAGCGCCAGGCGTTGGGCAAGTGCGGCCGGGGCTTCGCCGGGCAGCGGCGTCTCGTCCACGTCGGGCGCGTGGACTTCGAACGGCAGCCGCAAGCGCGACAACAGCTCACGCCGGTAGACGGAGGTCGAACCCAGGATCAGCAGCGGTCGCGTGGTCATGGCCGGATTCTCCCATCGGTGCCGAGGCGATCGTCGCCGGAACTACACTTGAACGATGGCAACGCGTGAGTTCGACCCCTTCCGTCTCGAGGTGCAGGCCTTCGCCAAGGAAGCCGGGCACCTCGCAGGCCGCTGGCCGCTGATGCAACTGCTGCGGGTGGCCGAATCAGCGCTCGGTGATGCCGAAGAACGCCGTGCCGCGGAGGTGATCTGGAGTGCCCGCGGCGAACAGCGTGCCGCGCCGGGCGGCGAACTCCAGACTTGGATGCATGTGAAAGCCGGTACCGTCGTGTCGCTCGAATGCCAGCGTTGCCTGCAGCCGATGGCGGTGGCGCTCGCGGTCGAGCGCAGTTTCCTGTTCGTCCATGGTGAAGACGCCGCCGCGCAGCTCGATGCCGACAGCGAAGACGACGTGCTGGCCCTGACCCGCTCGCTCGATCTGCGCGAGCTGGTCGAAGACGAGCTGCTGCTGGCCATGCCGATCGTGCCGCGCCACGAGGTTTGCCCTGTGCCGCTGCCCGTGCGTCCGAACGACCCGCAGGCCGAGGAAAAGCCCAACCCATTCGCCGCGCTGGCGGTGCTCAAGCGAGGCGGCCCGCTGAACTGAAGAGGAAAAGGCCGGCCATGCTAGAATCTTGGGCTTGTCTGCGGGCACACCCGCGCCTCGCAATACCTAGTTAGTGTTTGTGCGCTGCATTCAGCGAAACCACCCGGCGACATTTCCTGTCGCAGCGCTGGCCCCGGCTTGAATGCGGGCCCAAGGAGAGCTCCATGGCCGTTCAACAGAACAAGAAGTCCCCCTCGAAGCGTGGCATGCACCGCGCCCACTACGCGCTGAGCGCGCCCGGCACGGCCATCGAGCCGACCACCGGCGAGTCGCACCTGCGCCACCACATCAGCCCGAACGGTTTCTACCGTGGGCGCAAGGTGCTGAAGACCAAGGCGGACGCCTGAGAGTCCCTGATGCCGGCCGCTCCAGGCCGGCATTGATTGCCACTCTGCGATGAACTCGGCTCATGCGCCCGCTGCCGGCGTGGTTCGGCTGGCGGTCGATTGCATGGGCGGTGACCACGGTCCGTCGGTCACTTTGCCCGCCTGCCGCGCGTTTCTCGCGGCACACCCTGCTGCTGAACTGATCCTGGTCGGCCGCGCCGAAGCGCTGGCCGAAGCGGCCGCGTGGCCGCGCTGCCGCGTCGTCGCCGCCTCCGAAGTCGTCGAGATGGACGACCCGATCGAGGTGGCACTGCGCAAGAAGAAGGACTCTTCGCTGCGCGTGGCCGTTACCCAGGTCAAGGCCGATGTGAACGGCGTGGCCCAGGCCCAGGCTTGCGTTTCTGCCGGCAACACCGGCGCGCTGATGGCCGTGTCGCGTTATGTGCTCAAGACCCTCGAAGGCATCGACCGCCCGGCCATTGCCACCGTGATGCCGAACGAGCGTGACGGTTTCACGACCGTGCTCGACCTGGGCGCCAATGTCGACTGCACGGCCGAACACCTGCTGCAGTTCGCCGTGATGGGCAGCGCGCTGGTCGCGGCCATCGCCGGCAAGGAAGACCCGAGCGTCGGCCTGCTCAACATCGGCGAAGAAGCGATCAAGGGCAGCGAAACCATAAAGCAGGCCGCCGAGCTGTTGCGCGCCGCCGCGGCGAGCGGGCACCTCAATTTTCACGGCAACGTCGAAGGTAACGACATCTTCAAGGGCACGACCGACATCGTCGTGTGTGACGGCTTCGTTGGCAACGTGGCGCTGAAGACCTCCGAAGGCCTGGCTTCGATGCTGTCGAAGTTCGTCAAGCAGGAGTTCACGCGCAACATCTTCACCAAACTTGCTGCGTTGATGGCGCTTCCTGTGCTTAAAGCGCTGCAAGCCCGCGTCGACCACCGCCGCTACAACGGCGCGGCACTGCTTGGCCTGCGGGGGCTGGTGTTCAAGAGCCACGGTTCTGCCGATGCTTTCGCGTTCGAACAGGCGCTGAATCGGGCTTATGATGCCGCTCGAAACGGCCTTCTGAATCGGGTGCACGACCGGATTCTCGACACGCTGGCCGCGATGCCCGCCGCCGCCAAGCCGGCCGATTCGATCGCAGCAGACGTTGCCTGACATCAACCCATGACATCGACCGCGCCACGTTATTCACGCATCACGGGTACCGGCAGTTACCTGCCGCCGAACCGCCTGACGAACGACGCGTTGGCCGCGCAGCTCGCGTTGAGTGGCGTCGAGACTTCCGATCAATGGATCGTCGAGCGCACCGGCATCAAGGCGCGCCATTTCGCGGCGCCCGATGTGGTGAGCAGTGACCTGGCGCTGGAAGCCGCGAAACGTGCGCTCGAAGCCGCCGACGTCGACGCCGCGAACATCGACCTGATCATCGTTGCAACCAGCACACCCGACATGGTGTTCCCGTCGACCGCCTGCCTGCTGCAGCAGAAACTCGGCGTGCACGGCTGTGCCGCTTTCGACGTGCAGGCCGTGTGCTCCGGCTTCGTTTATGCATTGACCGTTGCCGACTCGATGATCCGCACCGGCGTGGCGCGCAAGGCGCTGGTGGTCGGCGCCGAAGTGTTCTCGCGCATTCTCGACTTCAAGGACCGCACGACCTGCGTCTTGTTCGGCGACGGGGCCGGCGCGGTGGTGCTGGAAGCGAGCGACACGCCCGGCATTCTGGCGAGCGAACTGCACGCCGACGGTCGGCATGTCGACATTCTCTGCGTGCCGGGCACGGTCTCGGGCGGCAAGGTGCTCGGTGACCCGCTGCTCAAGATGGACGGCCAGGCCGTCTTCAAGCTCGCCGTCGGCGTGCTCGAAGACGTGGCCCGCTCGGTGCTCGAGAAGGCCGGCCGCACCACCGACGACGTCGACTGGCTGATCCCGCACCAGGCCAACATCCGCATCATGCAGAGCACGGCCAAGCGCATGAAGATGTCCATGGATAAAGTCATCGTCACTGTTCATGAGCACGGCAACACCTCAGCCGCGTCGGTGCCGCTGGCGCTCGACGAATCGGTGCGCAACGGCAAGATCCAGCGCGGCGACACCGTGCTGCTCGAAGGTGTGGGTGGTGGGTTCACCTGGGGCGCGGTGCTGCTCGACTTCTGAGCGCGCTGGCCGCTCCCTTCCAAGAAAAACAGCCGAGACAGAGCGATGACGCCATTCGCATTCGTATTTCCTGGCCAGGGCTCGCAAGCCGTGGGCATGCTCGACGCGTGGGGTGACCACGCCGCCGTGCGCCAGACGCTCGCTGAGGCCTCCGAAGCGCTCGGTGAAGACATGGCTCAATTGATCCATGCCGGCCCGAAAGAACAACTCGACCTCACCACCAACACCCAGCCGGTGATGCTGACGGCAGGCATTGCCTGCTACCGCGCCTGGATGGCCGAAACCGGCCTCGTGCCGAGCGTGGTGGCCGGGCATTCGCTGGGTGAATACAGCGCGCTCGTTGCCGCCGGCGCATTGACGCTGGCCGACGCGTTGCCGCTGGTGCGTTTTCGCGCCCAGGCGATGCAAGACGCGGTGCCGGTCGGTGCGGGTGCGATGGCCGCGATCCTCGGCCTCGACGCGCAGACGGTGCGTGAGGGCTGCGCCGAAGTGGCCGCGGCCACCGGCGAAGTGGTGGACGCCGCGAACTTCAACGACCCGAAGCAGACCGTGATCGCCGGCTCGAAGGCCGGCGTCGACAAGGCTTGCGAAGTGCTGAAGGCCAAAGGCGCGAAGCGTGCCTTGTTGCTGGCCGTGTCGGCACCATTCCACTCGAGCCTGATGAAACCCGCGGCCGACCGCCTGCGCGGGCGCCTGGCAGAAACCACGCTGGTCATGCCGGCGATCCCGGTCGTCAACAACATCGACGTGAAGGTCGAGACCGACCCGGTGCTGATCCGCGACGCGCTCTACCGCCAGGCCTTCGGCCCGGTGCGCTGGGTCGAGGTGGTGCAGGCGATCCGTGCCCGTGGCGTGAGCCACATCGTTGAATGTGGCCCCGGCAAGGTGCTGGCCGGCATCGTCAAGCGTATCGACGCCGAAGCGGTGTCCGGGGCGCTGTTCGACCCGGCAACGCTCGCCGATGTAAAGGGGCTGCTGGCATGAGCGAAGTTCAGATGGCCGGGCAGGTCGCACTCGTCACCGGCGCGTCGCGGGGCATCGGCCGCGCGATCGCGATGGCGCTTGCAGGCCAGGGCATGAAGGTCGTGGGCACCGCCACGACCGAGGCCGGTGCCGCGAGCATCAGTGAAGCGCTCGCGCCGTTCGCCGGCAGCCGCGGGCTGTGCCTGAACGTCAACGACGTGGCCGGTGTCGATGCCGCCATCGACAGCATCGTCAAGGAACTCGGCGGCCTGCACGTGGTCGTCAACAACGCCGGCATCACGCGCGACACCTTGTCGATGCGCATGAAAGACGACGACTGGGACGCGGTGCTCGACACCAACCTGAAGGCCGTGTTCCGAATCAGCCGCGCCGCGATCCGGCCGATGATGAAACAGCGCTACGGCCGCATCGTCAACATCACCTCGGTGGTGGGCGCGAGCGGCAACGCCGGCCAGGCCAACTACGCTGCGGCCAAGGCCGGCGTGGCGGGCATGACGCGTTCGCTGGCGCGCGAGCTCGGCAGCCGCGGCATCACCGTCAACTGCGTGGCGCCCGGCTTCATCGAAACCGACATGACCAAGGCGCTTTCCGAAGCCCAGACCACGGCGCTGATGGCGCAGATCCCGCTCGGGCGGCTCGGCCATGCGGCCGACATCGCGCACGCGGTCGCGTTTCTCGCGTCGCCCCAGGCCGGCTACATCACCGGCACCGAGCTGCACGTCAACGGCGGCATGTACATGAATTGATCGCGGTGGCACTGCCATCGTCACGCCGGGGTGTCCCGACCGGCGTGCGGCCCACAGGCCGTAGAATCCCGGGCTGTTTCTGTAAACACTCCCGGAGGAGTCATGAGCGATATCGAAGCACGTGTCAAAAAAATCATTGCCGAACAACTCGGTGTTCCTGAAGCCGACGTCGTGAATGACAAAGCCTTCGTCGCCGACCTCGGCGCCGACTCCCTCGACACCGTCGAGCTGGTGATGGCCCTCGAAGACGAATTCGGCATCGAGATCCCCGATGAAGAAGCCGAGAAGATCACGACCGTGCAACTGGCGATCGACTACGCCGTGAAGCACCAGAAGGCCGCCTGAGCCTTCCTGGATTCAACTCGCGGAGAGTGAACATGAGCGCAGCGCCGGGCCGCCCCAAGCAAGCGAATGTCCCCTCGGGGGACCGGCCGATGTACTCGTCGGACGAGGGGCTGTCATGACTGCCCGACGCCGCGTTGTCGTGACCGGGCTCGGCCTCATCAGCCCCGTGGGCAACACGGTGGCCGAAGGCTGGGCCAATGTGTTGGCGGGCCGTTCCGGCATCGCCAACATCACGAGGTTCGATGCCTCGAACTTCGCCTGCAAGTTCGCGGGCGAAGTGAAAGGCTTCAAGGTCGAGGATTACTTCCCGGCCAAAGACGCCCGCCATATGGATACCTTCATCCATTTCGGGCTGGCCGCGTCGATCCAGGCGGTGCGTGATGCCGGCCTGGCGACGAACGACGCGCTGAGCGAAGAGCAGGCCGAGCGCATCGGCGTGATGGTGGGTTCGGGCATCGGCGGCCTGCCGCTGATCGAAGCCACACACGCCGAACTCGAAGCGCGCGGGCCGCGGCGCATCACGCCATTCTTCGTGCCGGCGTCGATCATCAACATGATCTCGGGCCATGTGTCGATCACCTTCGGCTTCCAGGGGCCGAACATGGCGATCGTCACCGCCTGCACGACCGGGCTGCATTGCATCGGCGCAGCGGGTCGCTTGATCGAATACGGCGACGCCGACGTGATGATCGCCGGCGGCTCCGAAGCCACGGTGTCGCCGCTGGGTGTCGGCGGTTTCGCGGCAGCGCGTGCGCTGTCCACGCGCAACGACGACCCGCAGACCGCCTCGCGCCCGTGGGACAAGGACCGCGACGGCTTCGTGCTCGGCGAAGGCGCCGGTGTGCTGGTGCTCGAAGAGTACGAACACGCCAAGCGCCGCGGCGCGAAGATCTATGCCGAACTCGTCGGCTTCGGCATGGGCGCCGATGCGCACCACATGACCGCGCCCGATGTCGACGGCCCGAAGCGTTCGATGAAGGCCGCGTTGCGCAACGCCGGCCTGAACGCCGACCAGGTGCAATACCTGAACGCCCACGGCACGTCCACGCCGCTCGGTGACCTGAACGAGACCAACGCGATCAAGCTCGCGTTCGGCTCGCACGCGCCCAAGCTGGTCGTGAACTCCACCAAGTCGATGACCGGCCACCTGCTGGGCGGCGCCGGCGGCATCGAGTCGGTGTTCACGGCACTGGCGGTGCAGAACCAGGTGTCGCCCCCGACGATCAACATCTTCAACCAGGACCCCGCGTGCGACCTGGACTACTGCGCGAACACCGCGCGCGAGATGAAGATCGACTACGCCGTGAAGAACAACTTCGGCTTCGGTGGCACCAACGGCACCCTGGTTTTCAAACGAGTTTGACGCCCTCGCGTCAACGCGCCGATGCGCGCATCCCCGGCTTTTCAGGTCGTTCTCGACCGCTTCGGTGTGTGGCAGGTTGCCGTGCTCGCGGCCGCGCTGGCGGGCGGGCTCGTGACGCTGGTGTGGCTGGGCTCGGCGCAGCCGGCGGTTTCTGTCGCGAGTCGCTGGGTGGCGGCCGGTGTCGCGCTCGTCCTGCTCGTGCTCGGCAGCGCCGCAGCGCGTGTCCGGCCGGTCAGCCTGCGGTGGGACGGCCAACAGTGGCTCCTCGGCCCGCCCGAGTCGGCCGGCCACGAGCCCTTCAACGGCAAGGTGCACGTGGCGATCGATCTCGGGCCATGGATGCTGCTGCGCTTCGAGCCTGCGGAATCGACCTGGCGTACCCGCGCGACCTGGCTCCCTGCGCAACAACGCGGCCTCGAATCCCGCTGGCACGCCTTGCGCTGTGCGGTGTATGCACCCCGCCCGCAGCCCGGCGCCGATGCCGCGGCCGACTTCTGATGTCCGCGCCATGATGAACGGCCCCGACGCCGACGCGCCGCTGATCGCCCGCGTCAAAGAGGGCGACGTGAAAGCCTTCGAGATGCTCGTGGTCAAGTACCAGCGGCGCATCGAGCGGCTGATCGGCCGCATGGTGCGCGACGTCGACCTGGTGCCCGACATCGCCCAGGAAACCTTCATCCGCGCCTACCGCGCGATCCCGCAGTTTCGCGGCGAGAGCGCTTTCTACACCTGGCTGTACCGAATTGCCGTCAACACCGCCAAGAAGTTCCTGATGGAGCTCAAGCGCGACCCGCTGGTGACCGAATCGGCCCGCGCCTCGCGCGACGAGGACGACGACTCGTCGCGCGTCGAAAACGAGCTGAGCGACGGCGAAACGCCCGACGCGGTGCTGGCGAGCAAGCAAATTGCAGCCGCTGTGAACTTTGCCATCGAAGCGCTGTCCGACGATCTGCGCCAGGCGATCACACTGCGCGAGATCGAAGGGCTGACCTACGAAGAAATCGCCGAACTGATGAACTGCCCGATCGGCACCGTGCGCTCCCGGATCTTCCGGGCCCGCGAGGCGATCGCCTCGCGGCTGCGCCCGCTGCTCGACACGCGCGACGGCGAACGATGGTGATGCCCGCGCCGCGGGTGTGGGTGTGTGCGTGCTTGAGTGAACAATGCTTTGATGGAGATGGACATGTTGCCTACTGATTCTGCGGACCGGGCGGCCCGGTTGGAGCAGCTCTCCGCGCTGGCTGACGGCGAACTCGGCGAGACGGCGGCAGCGCAGGTTTGCGCGTCGTGGCGCGGCGATGCCGACACGCGGGCTTCGTGGCACACCTTTCATCTGATCGGCGACGTGCTGCGCTCCGAAGACCTGGCGGCCGACCCGGCGCGCGATGCGGGCTTTCTCGCCGCCTTGCGGGTCCGTCTGGAAGCCGAGCCGGTGGTGCTGGCACCGCGCCCGCTGGAGTACGCGTCGCCACTGGCCCAACCCATTCTGCAGCTCGCCAATGGCGCGCGCGGCCCGCGCCGTTCGTGGATGGCGGCTTCGGTGGTGGCGGCCGGTTTCGTCGCGGTCGCCGGTGTGGTCGTGCTGACCCGCGGGCCGGCGGTGCCGGCGCCCGACGCCACGTTCGCGCAGGGCGCGACGGGCCTGAAGAACGTGAGTGCATCGGCACCAGCGACCGCTTCGGCCGACCCGCAGGTGCTGGTCGCCAATGGCAAGCTGATCCGTGACGTGCGGCTCGACCGCTATCTCGCGGCGCACAAGCAGTTCGCCGGCACCTCGGCGCTCGGCGTGCCCTCGGGCTTCCTGCGCAGCGCCACGGCCGATGCGGCAGATCGCTGAGCACGTTCTGAAAACCACGCCCATGCTGTTTCGGTCCCTGTCTGCGCTGGCGCTCGTCGGTGCCGCGTGCGTGTCTGCGCCTTCGGTGCAGGCGCAGTCGGGCGGCGTCGATGCACCCGCGCCTGCCACCGAAGTGCGCGCCTGGTTGCTGCGCATCCACGAAGCGGCCAGCCGCCAGAACTTCCAGGGCACTTTCGTGGTGACCGGGGGCGGCGCGGTGTCGAGCGCGCGCATCGCCCACTACTGCGAAGGCAAGAACCAGTTCGAGCGCAGCGAGTCGCTCGACGGGCAGGCGCGCCACGTGTACCGCCACAACGAGGTGGTGCACACGGTCTGGCCGGCGAATCGTGTGGCGATGGTCGAGCAGCGTTCGTTGCCGGCCGCGTTCCCGGCCTTGCTGCAAGCCGGCGATGACCGGATCGTCGACTATTACGATGTTCATCCGCAGGGCGCCGACAGGGTGGCCGGGCACGAAGCCAAGGTGCTGCTCGTCAAACCCAAGGACGGCTACCGCTACGGCTACCGCCTGTGGGCCGATCAGGCCAGCGGCCTGCTGTTGCGCGCCGACGTGCTCGGCGAACGTGGCGACGTGCTCGAGACCTCGGCCTTCTCCGAGGTGAGCATCGGCGTCAAGCCGCAGCCCGAGAGCGTGCTGCAGCCGATGAAGAAGCTCGACGGCTACCGTGTGCTCCGGCCGGTGCTCACGCCCACGCGGCTCGAGGCCGAAGGCTGGTCGGTGCGCCAGCCGGCCCCCGGTTTCCGCCAGGTGAGCTGCGTGAAGCGGCCGATGGAAGGCGCCGGCATCGTTGAAAAAGAAGGCACCGAACCCCAAGTCTTGCAGACCATCTATTCCGACGGGCTGACCTACGTGTCCCTGTTCATCGAACCTTTCAACCCGCAGCGCCATACACGGCCGATGCTCGCGTCGGTCGGCGCGACTCAGACGCTGATGCAGCAGCAGGGTGATTGGTGGATCACCGTGGTCGGTGATGTGCCGCCGGCTACGCTGCGCACGTTCGTCAAGGGGCTGGAGCGCAGAAAGTAGTTCGGCGCGCGGCACTGCCTGGTTCTGAAATGCCTGGGGAGGGCATGTTGATGCAAGTGCAATATTTTCCGAGCAACCCGATCAATCCGCTGAACTCGCTGCGGCACGCCCGTGCCTGGCTGAGTGCGCTGGCGCTGAGCGCGGCCGTGGGCGCCACGGCGCTGGCCGCCGTGCCGGTGCGCGCGCAAGGGCTGCCGGATTTTGCCGACCTCGTCGAGAAGGTCGGGCCGGCCGTTGTCGGCATCCGCACGACCGAACGCGCGCGTGCCGGCCGCTCCGGTGCCGGCCCAGAGATCGATGAAGACATGCTCGAATTCTTCAAGCGCTTCGGCATCCCGATGCCGAACCGGCCGACGCCGCGGTCGCCGCAGCCCGGCAACGAAGGCGAGCCGACACAGCGGGGCCTGGGTTCGGGTTTCGTGCTCAACGCCGACGGCTATGTGATGACCAATGCCCACGTGGTCGAAGGCGCCGACGAAGTCTTCGTCACGCTCAACGACAAGCGCGAGTTCAAGGCCAAGGTCATCGGCGCCGACAAGCGCTCCGACGTGGCGCTGGTCAAGATCGAAGCTACGGGTCTGCCGACGGTGCGAATCGGCGACGTGAACCGCCTGAGGGTGGGCGAGTGGGTGATCGCGATCGGCTCGCCCTTCGGCCTGGAGAACTCGGTCACCGCCGGCATCGTCAGCGCCAAGTCGCGCGATACGGGTGAACTGCTGCCGCTGATCCAGACCGACGTGGCCATCAACCCCGGCAACTCCGGCGGGCCGCTGATCAACATGCGCGGCGAGGTGGTCGGCATCAACTCGCAGATCTACAGCCGCTCGGGCGGCTACATGGGCATCTCGTTCGCGATCCCGATCGACGAAGCGGCGCGTGTTTCCGACCAGCTGCGTGCCAGCGGCCGTGTGAGCCGCGGGCGCATCGGCGTGACGATCGGTGAAGTGACGAAGGAGATCGCCGAGTCCATCGGCCTGGGCAAGCCGACCGGCGCGCTGGTGCGCAGCGTCGAAGCGAGCGGGCCGGCCGAGAAGGCGGGCGTCGAAGCCGGCGACATCATCACCAAGGTGGACGGCCGCACGGTCGAGAAGTCGGCCGACCTGCCGCGCATCGTCTCCAGCGTGAAGCCGGGAAGCAAGGCGACGCTGCAGGTGTTTCGCCGTGGCGCTTACCGCGACCTGGGCGTGACCGTGGTCGAGTTCGAAGCCGAGCGCAGTGCGCGCACCAACGAACGCGAGCCCAACAAGCCGCAGCCTTCGGTCGGATCGCTCGGTCTCGCGGTGGCCGACCTCACCGACGCGCAGAAGCGCGAGCTGAAGGTCAAGAACGGCGTGCGGGTCGAAAGCGTCGAAGGCGCTGCGGCGCGGGCCGGCGTGCGCGAAGGCGACGTGGTCCTGTCGCTCGACAACACCGAGATCACGGGCGCGAAGCAGTTCGAAGCGCTGGTGGCGAAACTCGATCGATCGAAGACGGTGACGCTCCTCGTGCGGCGTGGCGACGTTGTCAACTTCCTGATCGTCCGGCCCGGGAAGTGAACGGCGCGTGGGTCGATCCGGGCAGCCGGCCGAGTTGACTCGGCTGGCGGGTCTTTCCACCAAGTGAGAGTCGGCACGACTTTCCTTGGTGATTCCTGCGGGTCAGAAAGCAGCTCAGAATCGTGCATTGAAGTTGGTTGTCACTCACATTTCAAGACGTGGGAGATTGTTGGTCAGGCCCACTACAATCACGGCTTCATCTTGCTTCTTTTGACTCGTTTTTGAGATGAATGCGGGCCTTGAAAACTATCCCCAAGCCATCCACAAGCAATTGTGGATAAGCTGTTGATACATTTTGCTGTTGGACGGCTGCAACGACGAGAAATCGAGCATTGGCGCGGTTTGCAGCCGGGCGCTTTTGACTACAATGAAAGTCCCAACAAGCAGTTGCCATACGTTTTGTTGGAAGGCGCGTCGTTCTTCGACGTGCCTTTTTTTTGCGTACGGCACGGCCCTTCGGGCCTTCACATCGCTTCGCGATATGAGCCTCCCGCGCAACGGCTGCGCCGTTGTGGCTCCGTGCTGAGGCGCACACACAGAACATCGCAGCAAGCATGGACCACATCAGAAATTTTTCGATCATTGCCCACATCGACCACGGCAAGAGCACGCTCGCCGATCGATTGATTCAGCGTTGCGGTGGCTTGAGCGACCGTGAGATGGAAGCGCAGGTGCTCGACTCGATGGACATCGAGCGCGAGCGTGGCATCACGATCAAGGCGCAGACCGCCGCGCTCGAATACAAGGCGCGCGACGGCAAGACCTACAACCTGAACCTGATCGACACGCCGGGGCACGTCGACTTCTCTTATGAAGTGAGCCGCTCGCTGTCGGCCTGCGAAGGCGCGCTGCTGGTGGTCGACGCGAGCCAGGGCGTGGAAGCCCAGACCGTGGCCAACTGCTACACGGCGCTCGACCTCGGCGTCGAGGTGATCCCGGTGCTCAACAAGATGGACCTGCCGCAGGCCGACCCGGCGCGCGCCAAGGAAGAGATCGAAGACGTGATCGGCATCGACGCCGACAACGCCATTCCCTGCAGCGCCAAGACCGGCGAGGGCATCGACGACATCCTGGAAGCCGTGATCACCCGCATGCCGGCGCCGCGCGGTGTGCGCGAGGCGCCGCTGCGCGCGATGATCATCGACTCGTGGTTCGACAACTACGTCGGCGTGGTGATGCTCGTGCGGGTCGTCGACGGCAGCCTGCAAAAGGGCGAGCGCATCCGCCTGATGGCGAGCGACGCGGTCTACGGCGCCGAGCAGCTAGGGGTGTTCACGCCCAAGACCGTGCCGCGCGAGCGCCTGAACGCGGGTGAGGTCGGTTTCGTGATTGCCGGCATCAAGGAACTGCAGGCCGCCAAGGTCGGCGACACCATCACGCTCGAGAAGAAGCTGCCCAACAACCTGGGCGCGGCGACCGAGGCGCTGCCCGGCTTCAAGGAAATCCAGCCGCAGGTCTTTGCCGGCCTGTACCCGAGCGAAGCGAGCGAATACGAGCAGCTGCGCGACGCGCTCGAGAAGCTCAAGCTCAACGACTCGTCGCTGCGTTACGAGCCCGAGGTTAGCCAGGCGCTGGGTTTCGGCTTTCGCTGCGGCTTTCTCGGCCTGCTGCACATGGAAATCGTGCAGGAGCGCCTGGAGCGCGAGTTCGACCAGGACCTGATCACGACCGCGCCTTCGGTCGTCTACCAGGTCGAGCTCGGTGACAAGACGGTGATCGAGATCGAGAACCCGTCGAAGATGCCTGACCTCGGGCGCATCAACGAGATCCGCGAGCCGATCGTCACGGTGCATCTCTACATGCCGCAGGACTACGTCGGCCCGGTGATGACGCTGGCCAACCTGAAGCGTGGCAACCAGATCAACATGGCCTACCACGGCCGCCAGGTGCTGCTGACCTACGAGATGCCGCTGGCCGAGATCGTGCTCGACTTCTTCGACAAGCTCAAAAGCGTGTCGCGCGGTTACGCGTCCATGGACTACGAGTTCAAGGAATACCGCGCCGCCGACGTCGTGAAGGTCGACATCCTGCTCAATGGCGACAAGGTCGATGCACTCTCGATCATCGTGCACCGCAGCCAGAGCCAGTACCGCAGCCGCGCCGTCGTGGCCAAGATGCGCGAGCTGATTTCGCGCCAGCAATACGACGTCGCGATCCAGGCCGCGATCGGGGCCAACATCATCGCGCGTGAGACAATCAAGGCGCTTCGCAAGAACGTCATCGCCAAGTGTTATGGCGGCGACGTGAGCCGAAAGCGCAAGCTGCTCGACAAACAAAAGGCCGGTAAAAAGCGCATGAAGCAGATCGGTACTGTCGAAGTGCCGCAAGAAGCTTTTCTGGCCATCCTCCAAGTGGACGACTGATGGGTTCTTTGACCGGTTTGCTCTATGGCTGCCTCGCGATCTTCCTCGGCGGCTGGTACTTCGGCAAATGGACGGGCAACTTCTCGCTGCTGCTGTTCGTCCTGACGGTCGTGACCCTGGGCTACTGGCTCGCCGAACGCTTTCACTTCGCGCCGCGCCGCCTGGCCGCCGCCAACACACTCGAGCAGCAAGACGCGGCGCGCCGCGATCAACTCGCCAGCCAGGGCATCGTCAAGGTCGACGGCGATGTTGGCCAGGCCCGCGACACGCTGCTGATGCAACCCTGGTGGCTCGACTGGACTGCCGGTCTGTTCCCGGTGATCCTGGTCGTCTTCCTGCTGCGCTCTTTCCTGTTCGAGCCGTTCAAGATCCCGAGCGGGTCGATGATCCCGACACTGTTGGTCGGCGACCTGATTCTCGTGAACAAATTCCACTATGGCGTGCGCCTGCCGGTGATCAACAAGAAGATCATCGACAACAATGATCCGCAGCGCGGAGACGTGATGGTGTTTCGTTACCCGAAGGACACCAGCATCGACTACATCAAGCGTGTGGTGGGCCTGCCCGGCGACGAGGTGGCGTTTCGCAACCAGCAGTTGTTCGTCAACGGCGTGGCGGCGCCGATGGAGCAAACCCCGCCGCCCGGCTTCTACGACGAAGATTCCTTGCGCTACTTCCCGGAGTTCAAGGAAAAGTTCGGCTCGGTCGAACACCGCATCCTGGTGAATCCGCAGAGCCAGCCGTTTTACGGCGCAGAAGACAAGATCGACTTCCCGTTCCGCGAGAACTGCCGCTACAGTGCCGAGGGCGTCACTTGCAAGGTGCCGGCCGGCCACTACTTCATGATGGGCGACAACCGCGACAATTCGCAGGACTCGCGTTTCTGGGGTTTCGTGCCCGACGAGAACATCGTGGGCCGGGCATTTTTCGTCTGGATGAACTTTGGCAATCTGAAGCGGATCGGTGCCTTCCATTGAGGCGCTTCTCTGCACAGACAGGAGCATAAGAGCATGACCGTCGAGCTTCACCGAAAACGCGCACAACGTGGCGTCACGCTGTTCGGGCTGATGTTCTGGGCCATCGTCGTCGGCTTCGGTGCCCTGATCGGCATGAAGGTGCTGCCGACCGTGAACGAGTACTTCACGATCCAGAAGGCCGTGAGCAAACTGGCGGCCTCCGGCGCCGCCACGGTGCCTGAACTCCGCGCGGCCTTCGAGAAGCAGAAGGACATCGAGTATTCGATCCAGTCCATCAGCGGCAAGGATCTCGAGATCACCAAGGAAAACGACAAGGTCGTGATCAAGTTCGCCTACGACAAGGACATCGAGCTGATCAAGCCGGTCTACCTGCTCATCAAGTACGAAGGGCGCTCGAAGTAAGACCGGCTCGCCCGGTCCTGCTGCGCGCCGCCTCCACCCCCAGCTCGCCATGGAAAACCGTCTCGACGCCTTGCAGCGGCGCATCGGCTACCGCTTCACCGACGCGCAATTGCTGAGCCGCGCGCTCACCCACCGCAGCTTTGGTTCCGACCACAACGAGCGTCTGGAATTCCTCGGCGACGCCGTGCTCAGCCTGGCGATCTCGGGCCTGCTGTTCGAGCGCTTTGCCGGCTCCGACGAAGGTGACCTCACCCGCGTGCGCGCCCACCTCGTGCGTGAAGACAGCCTGCACCGCGTCGCAGTACAGCTCGGCCTGCCCGAGGTGCTGAACCTCGGCGAAGGCGAAGCCCGCGGCGGTGGCGCGCAGCGCGCGTCGATCCTCGCCGACGCGCTCGAAGCGGTGCTCGGCGCCACCTTCCTCGACGGCGGCTTCGACGCTGCGCGCGAGCTGGTCAAGGGCCTGTTCGGCGAAGTCATCCAGACCACCGACGTGGCCAGCTGGAGCAAGGACGCCAAGACCGAACTGCAGGAATGGCTGCAGGCGCGCCGCCTGCCGGTGCCCACCTACCGCATCAGCGCCACGCGCGGCCAGGCCCATGCCCAGACCTTCGAGGTCGAGTGCGTGGTGCCGGCGCTCAACCTCACCGAATCGGGCGAAGGCCGCTCGCGGCGCGTCGCCGAACAAGAAGCCGCGCGCCGCATGCTCGACGCGCTCAAGGCGAGCGATCGCCCCGGCAGCCCGCTGCAATCCTAGGCTTCAATGACCGATGCTCCTGCTGTAGAAACCGAAGACGAAGCCTTGCCGCAGCGCTGTGGCCTGGTCGCGATCGTCGGCCGCCCCAACGTCGGCAAGTCGACGCTGCTCAATGCGCTGGTCGGCCAGAAGGTCAGCATCACCTCCGACAAGGCGCAGACCACGCGCCACCGCATCACCGGCATCCGCACCGTCGAAGAAGCGCAGTTCGTGTTCGTCGACACGCCCGGCTTCCAGACCCTGCACAACGCGCCGCTGAACCGCACGCTCAACCGCACCGTGCAAGGCGTGCTGTCGGACGTGGACGTGGTGCTGTTCGTCGTCGAAGCCGGCCGTTTCGGCCTGGACGACGCCAAGGTGCTGGCGCTGATGACCGAAGGCAAGCCGGTGTTCCTGATCGCCAACAAGCTCGACGCCGTGCACCGCCGCGCCGAGCTCGCGCCCTGGCTCAAAGGCATGCAGGACCGGCACAACTTCGCCGAGTTCGTGCCGCTTTCGGCGCGGAAAGACTCCGACGTGCAGCGCCTGATCGGCATCGTCAAACCCTACCTGCCGGTGCAGCCCTGGTTCTACGAAGAAGACGCGCTCACCGACCGCAGCGACCGTTTCCTCGCCAGCGAAATCATCCGCGAAAAACTCTTCCGCCTGACCGGCGACGAGCTGCCCTACACCTCGACCGTCGTGATCGACAAGTTCGAGGAAGAAGGCAACCTGCGCCGCATCTCGGCCAGCATCGTGGTCGAGCGCGACGCGCACAAGGGCATGATCATCGGCAGCGGCGGCGAGCGCCTCAAGCGCATCGGCTCCGAAGCGCGGCAGGAGCTCGAGAAGCTGATGGACGCCAAGGTCTTCATCGAGCTGTGGGTCAAGGTGCGCTCCGGCTGGGCCGACGACGAAGCGCACCTGCGCTCCTACGGCTACGAGTGACGGGCCGGATGGCGACGACGCGAACTTCGCGCAGCACCGCGCCCCTCGCCGCCTACGTATTGCACCGCTACGACTGGAGCGAGTCGAGCCTGATCCTCGACGTCTTTACACGCGAACAGGGGCGCTTGGCCGTCGCGGCCAAAGGCGCGAAGAGGCCCTATTCGCAACTGCGAGCGGTGCTGCTGCCGTTCCAGCGCATCCACGTCAACCTGGGCCGCGCGGCGCGCGACGAAGCCTCGAGCGACGTGCAGACCCTGCGTGGCGCCGAATGGGCCGGCGGTGCGGCGATGCTCACCGGCGCGGCACTGTTCAGCGGCTTCTACCTGAACGAGTTGCTGATGAAGCTGCTGGCGCGCCACGACCCGCACACTGCGCTCTTCGATGCCTACGCGGCCACGCTGCCGGCGCTGGTCGACACCGACGACGTGGCGGTGGAAGCCGCGCTGCGCGCTTTCGAACTCACACTGCTGCAGCAGCTGGGCGTGTTGCCCGACCTCAGCGTCGACACGCAGACCCAGGAGCCGGTGCAGCCTAACGCACGCTACGCCTTGTTGCCCGAGGCCGGCGTGACCGCCACGCGATCCGAAGACGAGGCGCTGACCGGCGAAGCGCTCGTCGGCCTGCAGGCGGCCCTCGAACACGGCAGCCTGCCGGCGTTGCAGCAGGCCTGCAGACCGTGTCTCGCTGCGTTGAAGACGCGCCTGCGCGGGGTGATCCAGCACCACCTCGGCCCGGCCACGCTGCGCACGCGCCGCGTGATGATGGAGCTGCAGGGATTGTGAGTTCGCCGTGTTCGATGGCGGAGAATCCAGCACCATGAACCCACTGCTCACCACGGGCCTGGACGCCCATCGCGGCACGACCGCGCTGTCGGTCAACGTCAACAAGGTGGCGCTGCTGCGCAACACGCGTGCGCTCGAAATCCCGAGCGTGCTGCGCGCCGCCACGCTCGCGCTCGAGGCCGGCGCGCACGGCATCACCGTGCACCCGCGGCCCGACGAGCGCCACATCCGCAAGCACGATGTGTACGAACTCGCCGAGCTGATGCAGCAGTGGCCGCAGGCCGAATACAACATCGAAGGCAACCCGTTCCACAACCTGATGGATTTCGTGCGCGATCTGGTTGCCAAAGGGCTGCCGATGCACCAGGTGACCTTCGTGCCCGACAGTGTCGAACAAAGCACCTCGGACCACGGCTGGCAGTTTCCGCAGGACGCGCAGCGCCTCGCACCGCTGATCGACGAGGCCCGCGCGCTCGGCGTGCGGGTGAGCCTGTTCATGGACCCGCTGCCCGACGCGATGCGCGCCGTGCGCGAACTGCGCGCCGAGCGGGTAGAGCTGTACACCGAGAGTTATGCGCGCGCGCACGGTACCGAGAACGGCAAAGCGGTGCTCGCGGCGTTCACGGCCACCGCGCAGGCCGCGCTGCAGGAAGGCCTTGGAATCAACGCCGGCCACGACCTGAACCGCACCAACCTCACCGACTTCTTGCGTGCCGTGCCCGGCGTGCAGGAAGTGTCGATCGGGCACGCACTGATCGCCGACGCGCTCGAACTCGGCTACACCGAGACGGTGCGCGACTACCTGCGCTGCATTCACCGCGCTTCTTTGCCCGCTTCCCCATGATCTACGGCATCGGCACCGACATCTGCGACGTGCGCCGCATCGCCGCGAGCCTGGCGCGGCGCGGCGACCGTTTTGCCGAGCGGGTGCTCGGCCCGCACGAGATCGAAGTCTTCCGCGCCCGCCGTGCGAAGGTCGAATCGCGTGGCATCAGCTACCTGGCCACGCGCTTCTCGGCCAAGGAGGCGTTCTCCAAAGCGATCGGCATGGGCATGCGCATGCCGATGACCTGGCGTGCCTGCGAGGTCGTGAAAGCGCCGAGCGGCAAACCGCAGGTCCGCCTGCATGGCGAGCTGGCCGCCTGGTTCGCGGCGAACCGCCTGCATGCTCATGTGAGCATCTCCGATGAAACCGACTACGCGGCGAGTTTCGTCGTGGTCGAACAGAGCGAGGAATGAACAAGATGGACGCCCATGCCCCCGTGGTGCTCGACGTGGCCGGCACCACGCTGACTGTCGACGACAAACGCCGCCTCGCCCACCCGCTGACCGGCGGCCTGATCCTGTTCGCGCGCAACTGGCAAGACCGCTTGCAGCTCACCGAACTCACCTGCGAGATCAAGGCGATCCGCCCCGACGTGCTGATCTGCGTCGACCACGAAGGTGGCCGCGTTCAGCGTTTTCGCACCGACGGGTTCACGCACCTGCCACCGATGCGGGTGCTCGGCGAGTTGTGGATGAAAGACGCACTGACCGCCACCGACGCCGCCACCGCCACCGGCCACGTGCTCGGTGCCGAGCTGCGTGCCTGCGGTGTCGACCTCAGCTTCACGCCGGTGCTCGACCTCGACCATGGCGGCAGCAGCGTGATCGGCGACCGCGCTTTCCACCGCGACGCGCGCGTGGCCACGCTGCTCGCCAAGAGCCTGATGCACGGCCTGCTGCTGTCAGGCATGCACAACTGCGGCAAGCACTTCCCCGGCCACGGGTTCGTGAAAGCCGACAGCCATGTCGACGTGCCGGTCGACAAACGCAGCCTGAAAGCGATCCTCGCCGACGATGCCCGGCCCTACGAGTGGCTCAGCACGAGTCTCGCCAGCGTGATGCCGGCGCACGTGGTCTACCCGAAGGTCGACGCGCTGCCGGCGGGTTTTTCGCCACGCTGGCTCAAGGACATCCTGCGGATGCAGCTCGGCTTCACCGGCGCGATCTTCAGCGACGACCTGAGCATGGAAGGCGCGCGCCACATCAACGGTGGCCAGGTCAGTTACGCCGAGGCCGCGGCCGTGGCGCTGACGGCCGGCTGCGACCTGGTGCTGTTGTGCAACCAGTCGATCGACGGCGGCGCGGCGGTCGATGCGCTGCTCGACGGCTTGGGCAACGCGCACGCGCAAGGGCTTTGGCAAGCCGACGCCGACAGCGAAGCGCGCCGGCTTGCGCTGTTGCCGCAGACCGCGCCCTTCACCTGGGACGAACTGATGCACTCGCCGATCTACCAGCGCGCGCTGGAACGGCTGCCCTGAGGTCCGTGCCGGGCTCTCGAAGCCCGCGGCCCTTGAAAAGAAAAACGCCGCCGGGCGCGAGCCACGGCGGCGTTTCTATTTAGGGCGCGGCAGGCGCGATCAGCCTTGCGGCTGCGACCCCTGCGAGGTTTCGAAAGGCAGCTTGATCTGCGACAGGTCCTTGCGCGTTTCCACCAGCACCAGCGGGCCGGTGTCGGTGTCGGTGTTTTCCACCGGCTTGCGTTCGCGCGGCACATGGGCCGGGGCCGGCTCGCTGGCCATCGCCGCCTGCACCGCGCGGATCTTGTCGGTGTCGGAGTTCACCCACTGCAGGCCGGCGGCTTCGGCCACGGCTTGCAGGGAGTTCAGCGGCAGCACGAAGGGTTCGGCGGGTGCCGGTGCCTGCGGTGCGGGCGCAGCGGCGACGATCGGTGCAGACACGGCGGCCACCACGACAGGCGCCACCGGTGCGGGCACTGCGGCCCGAACCGGCGCGGCCACCGGCGCTTCGACGATAGTCTCGGCCACTGCGGCTTCGACCACCGGTTCGGCGACCGCGGCTTGCACGACAGGCGCAACGTATTCCGGCGCTTCGTAGGAGGCTGCCACCGGCTCGGTGCTCGCGGTCGTCACGCCTTCAGCGGCGGCGCCGGTTTCGGTGCTGCCTTCTTCGCTGCGCTCGCGGCGGTTGCGGTCACGCCCGCGGCCACGTCGGCGGCCTTCGCCTGCTTCACCGGCTTCGCCGCGCGGTGCGCCGTTGTCGGTCTCGATGCTGTCGGCGCCGTTGCGGGCAGCTTCCTGCGGCGCTGCTTGCGCCTCACCGTTCAGGGCAGGGCCCTGTTCCGGCGCTGCGGCGTCGACGCCGGCTTCGTCGCGGTCACGGCCACCACGGCCGCCACGGCGGTTGCGGCGGCGCCCGCCCTGGCGTTCGCCTTGCGCGTCGGTCGACTCAGGTGCGTCGGCGCCGGGCAAGGTGTCGACGAAGGCTTGTTTGGAAACGGCCTCGTCGGCTGCGCCCGTTTCTGCGACCGGTGCCGCAGGGCGCGGTTCGCGCTCCGGCCTCGGGCCACGGCGGCCCTCGCCACGGCCTTCACCGCGCGGCTCGCCACGGCCTTCGCCGCGGTTCTCGTCGCGGTTGCCCTGGCGGCCACCACGCTCTTCACCGCGGCTCGCATCGAGACCTTCGGTGCGAACGGCTTCTTCACCGGCCGGGCGCTCGGCGCGCTCGGGGCGCTTGCCACGGCCTTCGCCGCGGCCGTCACCGCGAGCTTCGCCGCGCCCCTCGCCCCGGCCATCGCTGCGCTCGGTGCGCTCACCGCCACGCTCGCCACGCTTGCCGTCTCGGCCGCCACGCCCACCCCGGCCGCCGCGGTCACCGCGTTCGCCACGACCGTCTCGCGATTCAGGCGTCTTGGCGACCACCGGCGCTGCCGGCTTCGGCGCCACGACGACCGGCGCGGCAGTCTCGCCACCGAACAGGCTCTTGATCCAGCCGAAGAAACCGCCGCCGGCCACTGGCGCGGCCGGAGCCGGTGCAGCGACGACGGGTGCAGGTGCAGGTGCCGCAACAACCGGAGCGGGCTTGGGCACCGCCACCGGTGCCGGTGTCTCGGGCAGGATGCCCTTGATGACCGGCTCCTGCTTGGCCTTGGTCTTCTCGCGCCGCGTGATGCCGACTTCTTCTTCGGCCTCGTCGATCATCGTGTAGCTGGCTTGCAGGTTCTCGAGACGCGGGTCGTCGTGGCGCAGGCGCTCGAGGCGGTAGTTCGGCGTGTCGAGGTTCTTGTTCGGCACCAGCAGCACGGTCACGCGCTGCTTGAGTTCGATCTTGGTGATCTCGGTGCGCTTCTCGTTCAGCAGGAACGAGGTCACTTCCACCGGCACCTGCACGTGCACGGCGGCGGTGTTGTCCTTCATCGACTCTTCCTGGACCATGCGCAGGATCTGCAGCGCGCTCGATTCGGTGTCGCGGATGTGGCCGGTGCCGTTGCAGCGCGGGCAGGTGATGTGCGAGCCTTCGCTCAGCGCCGGGCGCAGGCGCTGGCGGCTCAGTTCGAGCAGGCCGAACTTGCTGATCGAGCTGAACTGCACGCGGGCACGGTCTTGCCGCAGCGCGTCGCGCAAGCGGGTCTCGACTTCGCGGCGGTTCTTCGACTCTTCCATGTCGATGAAGTCGACCACGATCAGGCCGCCCAGGTCGCGCAGCCGCATCTGGCGCGCGATCTCGTCAGCGGCTTCGAGGTTGGTGCGCGTCGCGGTTTCTTCGATGTCGGAACCGCGCGTCGAGCGCGCCGAGTTCACGTCGACCGAGACCAGCGCCTCGGTGTGGTCGATCACGATCGCGCCGCCCGAAGGCAGGTTCACGGTGCGCGAGAACGCGGTCTCGATCTGGTGTTCGATCTGGAAGCGGCTGAACAGCGGCGCGTCGTCGCGGTAGCGCTTGACCTTGTGCGCCGTCTCCGGCATCACGTGGGCCATGAACTGCTGGGCCTGCTCGTAGATGTCGTCGGTGTCGATCAGGATCTCGCCGACATCGGCGGTGAAGTAGTCGCGGATCGCGCGGATCACGAGGCTCGATTCCTGATAGATCAGGAACGCGCCCTTGCCGACCTTGGACGCACCGTCGATGGCGGTCCAGAGCTTGAGCATGTAGTTCAGGTCCCACTGCAGCTCGGGCGCGGTGCGGCCGATGCCGGCGGTGCGCGCGATCAGGCTCATGCCTTTCGGGTACTCGAGCTGGTCGAGGTTTTCTTTCAGCTCTTCGCGGTCTTCACCTTCGATGCGGCGCGAGACGCCACCGCCACGCGGGTTGTTCGGCATCAGCACCAGGTAGCGGCCGGCCAGCGACACGAAGGTCGTCAAAGCCGCGCCCTTGTTGCCGCGCTCTTCCTTTTCGACCTGGACCAGCAGTTCGGTGCCGTTCGAGATCACGTCCTGGATGCGCGCGTCGCGCACCGAGGCGCCTTCGCGGAAGTAGTTCTTCGAGATTTCCTTGAACGGCAAGAAGCCGTGGCGGTCTTCGCCGTAGTCGACGAAACAGGCTTCGAGCGAAGGCTCGACGCGTGTGACGACGGCCTTGTAGATGTTGCCCTTGCGTTGTTCGCGGCCTTCGATCTCGGTCTCGAAGTCCATCAGTTTCTGGCCATCGACGATGGCCAGGCGGCGCTCTTCAGGCTGCGTCGCGTTGATCAGCATGCGTTTCATGTGTGCACTCCTTCGCACCGCTTCGCTTGTTGAATCGCGAAAGCGGCGCATCACCCACAGTCACCGCCGGTCAGAAAACCGCTCGGCGACGACTCGATGCACGAGAAACGCGAATGAACCGGAAGGGTGTCGCCCTGGACTGCGGGTGAACGGGGGCGGTCAGTGGACCGGCCGAACAGGCAGCGTTGGCGCGTGCGTGCCGGTGGACCCCGAGCATGCCGGCCACCAGCAAACCACGCCGGCTGCGCTCGGCTCGACACAGGCTGTTGGCCTGGGAGCTGAGCGCACGAAGCGCCGTGGTTCGGGGGTGGGGATCGACATCAGGGGTGTCCGCTGGACGCGGGCAGGAGCGTGGAATCTCCCGCCTTGAAACCTTTGATTGGCTCGTTCTTTGTTTGCTCTGCCGCTTCGGGCTGTTGGCCGCGCCGTCACTTGGGGACGGTGCCCGCCACACGCTTCGAAGCGTTGCATCACCTTTGTGGCCGCATCCCGAGGGTGCAGCCGCCATGCCGTTGCTTTCAGTGCGGTTCAGCGACGCTAAACTCTGATAAATCAGTCACTTACAGCAGCAACGTGGTGCAACGCATTATAGGGGCCAAACCGAGGGCCCCATCCGGCAACGAAGTCCGGGTTCCCCCGGCTGTTGCGGGCGCTGCGGCCCCTGCCGTGCACCGGGTGCTGATCGACGAGGCCTCCGAGGGCCAGCGCCTCGACAACTTCCTCGTCAAGCTGCTCAAGGGCGTGCCCAAGACCCACGTGTACCGCGTGATCCGCTCCGGCGAAGTGCGCGTGAACAAGGGTCGGGCTGGCGCCGACACCCGCTTGGTGATGGGCGACGAGGTGCGCATCCCGCCGGTGCGGGTGGCCGACCGCAGCGAGGTGCCCGCCGCACCGGCGCGCGAGTTCCCGGTGGTTTACGAAGACGACTTCCTGCTCGCCATCGACAAACCCGCCGGTGTGGCGGTGCACGGCGGCAGCGGCGTCAGCTCGGGCGTGATCGAGCAGTTGCGCCAGGCGCGGCCGACCGCAAAGTTTCTCGAACTCGTGCACCGGCTCGACAAGGAAACCTCAGGCCTGCTGCTGATCGCGAAGAAGCGCTCGGCCCTCGTCGCACTGCAGGACCAGTTGCGCCAGCGCGAAACCGGCAAGACGTATGCGGCGCTCGTCATCGGGGCCTGGCCGGCGCGGCGCAAGGTCATCGACGTCGCCTTGCACAAGACGCTGACCGTCGGCGGCGAGCGGCGTGTGCATGCGGTCGAGGAAGACCACGAAGACGGCCGGCGTTCGATCACGCTGGTGAAGATCGCGCAGCAGTTCGCCGCCTTCACGCTGCTCGACGTGACCATCAAGACCGGCCGCACGCACCAGATCCGCGTCCACCTGACGCACGAAGGGCACGCGATCGTCGGCGACGAGAAGTACGGCGACTTCGCGCTCAACAAGGCGCTGGCGCGCGGCGCGGCCGTGCCGGGTTGCCGCTTCGACCGCATGTTCCTGCACGCCAAGTACCTGCGTTTCACGCACCCCGGCAGCAACGAGGTGATCGAGCTCGCGGCACCGTTGCCGGCAGAATGCGAAACATTGATCCACGCGCTGGCGCAGACCGCCCCCCAATGACCTCTTCCCGCAATTTCGACCTGATCGTCTTCGATTGGGACGGCACGCTGTTCGACTCCACCGCGCTGATCTCGCGCTGCATCCAGTCGGCCTGCGCCGACCTCGGCACGACGGTGCCGACCGACGTTCAAGCCAGCTACGTGATCGGCATGGGCCTGAAGGAAGCGCTGCAACACGCCGCGCCGGAGCTGCCCGAGGAGCGCTATCGCGAGCTCGCCGAGCGCTACCGCCACCACTACTTCGCACGTCAGCACGAGCTTGTGTTCTTCGACGGCACGCCCGAGATGCTGCACGCGCTGAAGGCTCGCAACCATCTGCTCGGCGTGGCCACCGGCAAGTCGCGCCGCGGCCTCGACGACGCGCTGAACACGTCCGCGCTGAAGGGTCTGTTCGACGCCACGCGCACCGCGGACGAAACCGCCTCCAAGCCCGACCCGCTGATGCTGCACGAGCTGATGAACGAGCTCGGCATCGAACCGTCGCGCACGCTGATGATCGGCGACACCACGCACGACCTGCAGCTCGCCGCCAACGCCGGCACCGCGAGCATCGGCGTGAGCTACGGCGCGCACCATCATGACTCGTTCGCCGGCTTCGGTGCGTTGACGGTCGCGCATTCCACCGCCGAGTTGAGCGACTGGCTGCAGCGTCATGGATGAACAACGCACCGAACCGGCGGTGGCGCTGTGCCCGTCGACCGAACTGATCGAACGCGGTGACGCGCATGTCTTCGACGTGTTGCACTTCCGCGAGCCGGCGCGTGCTTTCGTGTTGCGCTTCGACGGGCGCCTGGTCGCGTACCTGAACCGCTGCCTGCACGTGCCGACCGAGATGGACTGGCAGTACGGCCAGTTCCTCGACGGCGACAAGGAATACATCCTCTGCGCGACCCACGGCGCTTCGTACGAGCCGCTCACCGGCCGCTGCGCCGGCGGCCCCTGCGGGCGCGGCAAGCTGACGGCGATGGACGTGGAAGAACGCGACGGGCAGGTGTATTGGTATCCTTCCCGCGACACGCGCCCCGCGTTCGCAGATTGATCCCATGAGCCAAAGCGACGACAACTTTTCCTTCCCGTCGGCCTCGACACCCGCCCCGGCGCCCGTGCGCCCGGCGTGGGACGGCGTGGCCGAGCAGTTCGCCCGCGACTACCTGCGCGACCGCCGCAGCGAGCGCCGCTGGCGCCTGTTCTTCCGCTGGATGTGGTTGCTGCTGATGGTGGTGCTCGTCTGGACGATCTTCGCGTCGCGCCATGCCAACACCACGCCGACCGGGCCGCACACCGCGCTGATCGAAGTGCACGGCGAGATCGCCGACGGCGCCGAAGCCAGCGCCGAGAACCTGATGCCCGGGCTGAAGAGCGCGTTCGAAGACGCCAGTGCGCACGCTGTGGTGCTGCGCATCAACTCGCCCGGTGGCAGCCCGGTGCAGGCCGGCATCCTCTACGACGAGATCCGCAGGCTGAAAGCACTGCACAAGAAGAAGGTCTACGCCGTCGTTTCAGAAACCTGCGCTTCGGGGGCGTATTACATCGCCGTGGCCGCTGACGAGATCTACGCCGACAAGGCCTCGGTCGTCGGCTCGATCGGCGTCCTGATGGACAGCTTCGGCGCCACCGGCCTGATGGAAAAGATCGGCATCGAACGCCGCCTCATCACGGCCGGCGAGAACAAGGGCATCGGCGACCCGTTCTCGCCCTTGCCGCCGAAGCAGCGCGCCTACATCCAGGCCACGATCGACCAGATCCACCAGCAGTTCATCGGCGTGGTGCGCGAAGGGCGTGGCAACCGTTTGAAGGAAACACCCGAGATGTTCAGCGGCCTGTTCTGGAACGGCGAGCAGGCGCTGAAGATGGGCCTGATCGACCACCTGGGCAGCCTCGACTACGTGGCACGCGAAGTGGTGAAGGCCGAAGAGGTGATCGACTACACACCGAAGGAAAACGTGGCCGAGCGCCTGGCGAAACGTTTCGGTGCCTCGATCGGCGCCGGCGCGATCAAGGCGCTGCGCGGGTTCGGCGAGATCCGCTGATCAGGCCTTCAGCAGGCCTTTGCTCTCGATGAACGCGATCACCTCGGCCAGGCCCTGGTTCGTCTTCAGGTTGCTCATCACGAACGGGCGCGTACCCCGCATGCGTTTCGTGTCGGCGGCCATCACGTCGAGGTTCGCACCCACATAAGGCGCGAGGTCGGTCTTGTTGATCACGAACAGGTCGCTCTTCGTGATGCCCGGGCCGCCCTTGCGCGGGATCTTCTCGCCGGCGGCGACGTCGATCACGTAGAGCGTCAGGTCGCTGAGTTCAGGGCTGAAGGTCGCGGCCAGGTTGTCGCCGCCACTTTCGATGAAAACGATGTCGGCGTTCGGAAACTTGGTCAGCATGCGGTCGACCGCTTCGAGGTTGATCGACGCGTCTTCTCGGATCGCCGTGTGCGGGCAGCCGCCGGTTTCCACACCCATGATGCGTTCGGCTTCGAGCGCGCCGGCGACGGTCAACAGGCGCTGGTCTTCCTTGGTGTAGATGTCGTTGGTGACGACGACCAGGTCGTACTGCTCGCGCATCGCCTTGCACAGCATCTCGACCAGCGTGGTCTTGCCCGAACCCACCGGGCCACCGACGCCGACGCGCAGCGGGGGGAGTTTGCGGGTGCGGTTCGGGATCGAATGAAGGCTGCTCATGGCGCCGATTATCGCGGCTCGTTCACGAGCGGAACAGGCGTGAGTACTGGGTTTCGTGCTGCGCCGACAGAATCGCCAGCATCGGCGTGAAGGCCTGACGTTCGCTGTCCATCAACTGCGCCGCATGGTCGACGGCTTCGGGGATCTGCGCGGTCAGCGCGGCCAGCACGCGTTGCCCCGCGTTCTGGCCGAGCGGCACGGCCTTCAGCGCGGCCTGCACCATGTTCTCGGCCCAGCCGAACGCGAAACTCAGCAACGCTTCGCGCAACGGTGCGCCGGTCTGCGCGGCGGCCAGCGCAAAAGCCACCGGCCATGTCGGCGCCGGTTTCAGCGCACCGAGCTGCGCGATGCGTTCGTCGGCGATGCCGCGGTTCTTCAGCCACTCGACCATCGAGCGGCCCATCTGTTCGGTTTGCTGTCGCGTCTCGCTGGTTTCGCGGGTGCTCGTGACCCAGGCGTTGAGTTCGGTGACGCTGCCGAAGTCGTTGCGCTGCCAGGCTTTGAAGGCGCGGCTGACGATCGCGATGTCGCTGCGCGCCAGGCTCAGGTGGAGCTGGTCGAGCAGCCAGACCGATGCGGTCGCTTCGTTCGTCACGTGGCCCGATTCGACGGCCGACTCCAGCCCTTCGGAGTAGCTGAACCCCCCCACCGGCAAGGCCGGCGAGGCCAGCCACATCAGTTGCAGCAGCGCGGTGGCGGGCGGCGCGGAAGGCGGGCGGGCGCGTGGCACACGCCGCCGCTTCTCAGTGCGAGTGGCCTTTGCCGTGCGCGTGGTCATGAGAGTGGTCGTGGTGATCGTGGCTGTGATCGTGTTTGGCTTCGTGCGCAGGCGCGTGGCCATGGTCGTGCCCCGCGTGCGCATGCGCCGAACCGCCCGCCGCATACGCGCCGCTTTCGGGTTCGAACGCGGCGTTCGCCTCGCTGACGATCAGGTGCATCTGGCGCAGCATGTCGGCCAGCACGTGGTCGGGCTCGAGTTGCAGGTGGTCGGGCTTGAGTTCGAGCTGCACGTGCCGGTTGCCCAGGTGGTAGGCCGCGCGCAGCAGGTCGAAGGGCGCCCCGTGCACGCTGCAGTGTTTCACCACCAGCACCGGCTGCAAGGCAGCGCGCACCAGGATCAGCGAGCCGTCTTCGGCGACCAGCACGTCGCCGCCGCGCACGACGCTGCCGCGTGCCAGGAAGACGCCGAGCGCGCGGCCCTGCGAATCGGTCGCGTCGAAGCGGCTCTTCTGGCGCACGTCCCAGTCGAGCTCGACGCTCGCGGCGCGTTTGACGAGGGCGCTCGCGAGGCCGCGCGCGCCGGGAATGAGCTTGTTGATGGTCAGCATGGCGCCAGTGTCGCAGCAAAACCCGCGCCCTCCGCGGACGCCGACCCCGTCTTCAGTAATGCGAATCATTGCTGATACGATTCGGCAAGTTCCAACGACCGCGCGCCGTACTCCCGAGACCACTGCACATGAAATTTCTTGCACTCACCCTCACCACGGCCGCTGCGCTGCTCGGTTCGGCCGCCACGCAGGCGCAGGTCGTCAACCTCTACACCGCACGCCACTACCAGACCGACGAAGCGCTGTACGCCAACTTCACCAAGGAAACCGGCATCAAGGTCAACCGCATCGAGGGCAAGGAAGACGAACTGCTCGAGCGCATCAAGAACGAAGGCGCGAGCAGCCCGGCCGACGTGTTCATCACCGTCGACGCCTCGCGCCTGGAACTGGCCGACAAGGCCGGCGTGTTCCAGCCAGTGCAGTCGAAAGCGCTCGAAGCGCGTGTGCCGGCGAACCTGCGCACGCCGAACTGGCTGGCGTTTTCGACCCGCGCGCGCGTGATCGTCTACAACACCAAGGCCGTGAACCCGGAGTGGGTGCAGACCTACGAAGACCTGGCCAACCCGCGCCTGAAGAGCCAGATCTGCGTGCGCTCGGGTTCGCACCCGTACAACCTGTCGCTCGGCGCGGCCTTGCTGACGCACGACGGCGAAGCCAAGACCGAAGCCTGGGCCAAAGGCCTGGTCGCCAACTTCGCGCGTGCGCCCAAGGGCGGTGACACCGACCAGTTGCGCGCCGTGGCGGCCGGCGAGTGCGGCTTGGCCATCGCCAACAGCTATTACGTGGCCCGCATGATGCGTTCGACCAAACCCGAAGACGTGAAGGACATTGCCGCACTCACCGTGGTCTGGCCGAACCAGAAGAGCTGGGGCACGCACGTGAACGTGTCGGGCGCAGGGATGGTCAAGACCGCGCCGAACAAGGCCAACGCGGTCAAGTTCCTCGAGTACCTGGCGAGCGACTCGGCCCAGGCCTACTTCGCCGACGGCAACAACGAGTGGCCGGTCGTGAAGAGTGCAGCGGTGAAGAACCCGGCGCTGGAAAAGCTGGGGCCCTTCAAGGCCGATGAACTGCCGGTGGAAAAGTGGGCGCCCAACATCGCGGCAGCGCAGAAGATCTTCGACCGCGCCGGCTGGCGCTGAACCGCGTCGAGTTCACCTGAAGATCGGCTCAAGGCCGGCGCATCTGAAGAGACCGGCTTAGGGCCGGTCTCGTGCAATCTGCCGACACAGCACGATCATCGGCAGCAAACCCACCGCCACGATCGCGAGCGACGCGGTCGAGGCTTCGGCCAGACGCTCGTCCGACGCGAGCCGGTAGGCCTGCGTGGCCAGCGTGTCGAAGTTGAACGGCCGCATCACCAGCGTGGCCGGCAGCTCTTTCATCACGTCGATGAACACGAGCAGGCCGGCCGTCAGCAAACCGCGCCGCAGCAGCGGCACATGCACGCGCCGCAGCGTGCGCGCCGGCGACAGGCCGAGGCTGCGCGCCGCGTCGTCCATGTGCGGGGTGACGCGGTGCAAAGCCGCGTCGACGCTCTGCAGCGCCGAAGCCAAAAAGCGCACCAGGCACGCGAACACCAGCGCGGCGATGCTGCCGGTGAGCACGAGCCCGCCCTGCCAGCCGAAGTGCGCCTGCAGCCATTGCACCAGCGTGTTGTCGAGCCGCGCGACCGGGATCAACACGCCGACGGCGATCACCGAGCCGGGCAGGGCGTAACCCATGCCGGCGGTCCAGTGGGCGAGCCGCGACGCAGGGCCGCGATCTAGCCGGCGTGCATAGGCCACGAGAACGGCCAGGCCGACAGCGAGCAGCGCGGTCAGCGTCGAGACCACCATGCTGTTGCGTGCCAGCGCGAAGAAGCGCGCGCCGAACTGCGCGTCGCCTTCCGTCAGCGCCATCTGCAGCAGCACGCCGCAGGGGATCACGAAACCCACCAGCAACGGCACGCAGCACGCGGCGATGGCGGCGGTCGCATGCCAGCCGGTCAGGCGCGCGCCGCGTGGCGGCTGGCGCCGCAGGCCGGCGCCGTGGAAACGTGCGCGGCCGCGCGAGGCCTGCTCCAGCGCCAGCACCAGCAACACGAAACCGAGCAGGCACATCGACAGCTGCGCCGCCGCGGCGCGGTCGCCGAGCGAGAACCAGGCGCGGTAGATGCCGGTGGTGAAGGTCTGCACACCGAAGTACGAGACCGTGCCGTAGTCGGCCAGCGTTTCCATCAGCGCCAGCGCCACACCGGCGGCGATCGCCGGGCGCGCCATCGGCAGCGAGACCCGCACGAAACTGCGCCAGGGCGTGAGGCCGAGCGAACGGCCGGCTTCCATCACGCCACCGCCGCGCTCCAGGAACGCGGTGCGCGCGAGCATGTAGACGTAGGGGTAGAGCACGCTGGCGAACATCAAGACCGCGCCACCGGTGCTGCGCACGTCGGGGAAGTGATAGTCGGCGCGGCCCCAGCCCATCGTCTCGCGCAGCGCGCTTTGCACCGGGCCGGCGAACTGCAGCAGGTCGGTGTACGTATAGGCCATCACGTAGGCCGGCATCGCCAGCGGCAGCACCAGCGCCCACTCGAACGTGCGGCGCCCGGCGAAGTCCATGTGCGTGACGAGCCAGGCCGCGCCCACGCCTAGCAGCGCCACGCCCACACCGACGCCCAGGCACAACTGCAGGCTGGTGACGATGTATTCCGGCAGCAGCGTCGCCGCCAGATGCGCCCAGGTGCCTGCGGTGCCGGCGCTGAACAGGTTAGTGGCAACCGACAGGATCGGCACCGCCACGAGCGCGGCGATCAGCAGCGTCAAACCCGTCAGCCAGCGGGTCGGGCGCAGTGCGTGCAAGGGGGTGGAGGGCAGGGAAGGTGTCATGTCGGAACAGGGCGGAGTCAGTGTAAGGTGCGCGCCTGATCACCGCGCCGTGCCGGCGCCGCCCCCGAGAACCCACCCGTGACTCCCGTGCCGACGCCGTTCCCCGACGCCCCCGTTCTCGAGTTGAACCACCTCGGCCACCGCTACGGCGAGCGCGCCACCTTCGGCGCCCTGAACCTGACGATCGCCAGCGGCACGGTGTGCTGCCTGCTCGGCCCTTCGGGCTGCGGCAAGACCACGGTGCTGCGCTGCATCGGCGGTTTCGAGCGTGTCAGCGAAGGTGAGGTCCGCATCGACGGCCAGGTGATGGGCAGCGCTTCGATTCACTTGCCGCCCGAGCAGCGCCGCATCGGCATGGTGTTCCAGGACTACGCGCTGTTCCCGCACCTGAGCGTGTTGCGCAACGTCGGCTTCGGCGTGCCCGACCGGCGCGTGGCGCGCGAGCGGGCGATGCAGTTGCTCGAGACCGTGGGCCTGGCCGCCTCGGCCGAGCGTTATCCGCACGAACTCTCGGGTGGCCAGCAGCAGCGTGTGGCGCTGGCGCGGGCGCTCGCACCGCGGCCGCGCCTGCTGTTGCTGGACGAGCCGTTCTCCAACCTCGACGTCGACCTGCGCGAACAGCTCGCCGCAGAAGTGCGCAGCATCCTGAAGGCGAGCGGCACGACCGCGGTCTTCGTCACCCACGACCAGAACGAAGCCTTCGCGATGGCCGACGAGATCGCGGTGATGAACGAAGGCCGCATCCAGCAGGTGGCCGGCGCCTACGAGCTCTACCACCGCCCGAACAGCCGCTTCGTGGCCGACTTCATCGGCCAGGGCGTGTTCATCGAAGCCACGGTCGTCGGCCCGCAGCGTTTGCAGCTCGAGATCGGTGAAGTGGCCACGCAAGAGCCGATTCGTTTCGCCGACAACCACCGTGCCTGCGCGGTCGGCGAGCGCATCCAGGTGCTGATGCGCCCCGACGACGTGTTGCACGACGACGCCAGCCCCTTGCGTGCCACCGTGCAGCACAAGGCTTTTCGCGGCGCCGAGATCCTCTACATGCTGCAGCTTGGCAGCGGAGCGCGGGTGCTGGCGCTGGTGCCTTCGCACCACAACCACGCGCTGCAGGAAAAGATCGGCATCCGCCTCGACATGGACCACGTGATCGCGTTCGCGCAGCCGGCCTGAGTCGCCGCGCTGCGCTGCGCTACTTTCGGCTGCGCGCCGCTTCCACCGCTTTCGCCGGGTCGATCAGCGTACGCCGGCCATCGGCGGTTTTCTCCGCTGTGCCGATGATGATCGCTATCACCTGCGGCGGCGTCAGCCACGGGTTCATGGCCAGCATCTTCGCCGCCAGGTTGGTGACCTGCGGCGCCGCCATCGAGGTGCCCGACAGCGCCACGCGCTCGCCGCCCGGGATGAAACTCTCGACCTGGTAGCCGTTGGCGTGCACCTTCACGGTCGGGCCGTAGCTCGTGAACGAGGCCTCGTCGCCGGCCCGGTCGACCGCACCGACCGTCAGCAGGTTCGGCGCCACGATGTTGGCCGGCGCGGCTTCTGCGAATGACGAGTCTTCGTTGCTGTTGCCGGCGGCCGCGATCCACAGGATCTGCGGCGCGCTGGCAAAGCCTTTCGTCAGCGCAGCGTGCATCAAGTTGAAAAATTCGCGTGCCAGTTTCTTGCGTTCTTCGGGCGTCTTGCCGATGCCGCACTTTTCAAGCTCTTCCTCGGTGCCGCTGACACTGCCGCCCCAGCTCATGTTCACGACCCGCGCCTTGTGGCGTTTGATGAATTCGATGTCAGCGGCCAGCACCTTCGCGTCTTTTTCGGCTTGCGCGCGCGAAGGGCAGGGGTCGGGCTTGAGCGTGGGGCTGAACTCCATGCGCACGTTCATCACGCGCGCGAACGGGTTGCCTTCGAGTGCGATGCCTGCCACGTGGGTGCCGTGCTCGTACTGGCCGGTGAGGATGAGCGCCTCGATGGTGCTCTTGAACTCGTCCGGCTTCAGGTTCGACAGCAGCTGCTTGACCTCGGCCGCCTGCGGGCTGTCGACGTTGGACTGGAGATCTGAAAAGCCCTTGCTGCGGGCTTTCATCAAGGGCAGCTGCGACTGCAGTTCGGGCGGGATCAGCGCCAGCGCGCTGCGGGCCGGGTCGCCGTATTTGTCGAACGCGATGAACACCGGCCGCTTGTCCTTGCCGAGCAGCAACTGCCGCTTGAACAGGGCCGCATCGACGCCGCTGTCCCACACCGCCACCACCACCGGCTTGCCACCTTTGCCTGCGGGCAGCGTCACGTTGCGGGCGGCCCAGATGTCGGGCTTGTCGACCTGGTTGGCCTGAAGGTAACGGCCGAATGCATCGACCATGGCCTGCTTGAGCGGCAGGCGCACCAGCAGCGCATAGCGCGCACCGACGATGCCCGGTGCCAGATCGGAGCTGAGCGCGCCGGCCTGGTCGACGACCGGTTGCAGCACGCTGCGCACGTTGCCGAGCACCAGCGCTTCGCCGACCACCTCGTTGCCGGCCTTGGCCTGCTTGATGTCGTTGGCGATCACGGCATAAGGCATCGGCTTCAGCGCGGCGGCGATGCGCTCGCTCACATTGGTGGCGTAGGCGCTGCCGCTGCTACCGCCTTGGCGGGCCTCGACGATGGCGCGGACCTGCAGGCCGGTGAGCAGCTTGTCGGCGGGCTTGTCCTGGAGCGCACGGATCGTCTCGATCCGCGCGAGGGCTGCCGCGTCCTTGCCTTCGAGCACATCGAGTTGCAGCAAGGTGTTCTGCAACTGCCGCTGCATCGCCTTGTCGGCGATCTCGTAAGTGCCGAGCACCGATTCGATGTCGGCCCGCAGCTTCGAGGCGAAGGGCGCGAACGCCGCTTCATCGCGCACCAGCGTCTCCAGGCTGCCGCTCACCGGGTAACTGAAGCGCGGCAGGTCGGCCGCCTTGTCGATGCGCGGTTTGCCCTGCGCCCAGGCCGCGCCGCAGATCAGCAGCGACAGCCCCCACACGATCCATTTCTTCTGCATGTCGATCACTCCTTGGGTCGATCTTAGGCCCTGTTCGCGGGCGGGGCATGCGCCCGCCTGTGGCCGCAGAGGAACGCGATGTTCCTGTTTCGGGGGGGTCTTGTTCGCGCCGGTTGCCTGCTCTGTGCGCAGCAGGTGCGCAGGCGGCCCGCGCTTCCTAAGCTGACGTTTGTCCTCGCTCTCGAGGCATGGGACATGGACCTGTCCAAACCAACACATCGAAGGAAGCACATGAAGAAGTTCGCAACCCTGGCGGTGCTCGCCGCCATCTCCACCGTCGCCTCGGCCCAGTCGTCGGTCACCCTGTTCGGCGTGCTCGACGTGAACGCCAAGTACGTGAAGAACGGCGACGACAACATGAAGTCGCTCGGTGCCAACGGTGCCAACACCAGCCGCCTCGGCTTCCGTGGCATCGAAGACCTGGGCAGCGGCCTGAAGGCCGGCTTCTGGCTCGAGACCGGCCTGAACCCCGACACCGGCACCCAGTCCGACGGCGGCCGCCTGTGGAACCGCCGCGCGACCGTGAGCCTGATCGGTGGCTTCGGTGAAGTGCGCCTGGGCCGCGACTTCACGCCGACCTACACCGGCTACTCCGACTACGACGTGTTCGGCGACAACGGCGTCGGCGCTTCGGGCAAGTTCGACACCTCGCTCGGCACCGTGCGCGACACCGGCACCCGCGCCGACAACCAGATCAGCTACTTCACCCCGGGCAACCTGGGGGGCTTCTACGGCCGCGTGTCGGTGGCCGCAGGCGAAGGCACGGCCGGCAAGAAGTATGTGGGCGGCCGCGGCGGTTTTGCCGCCGGCCCGTTCGACGTGTCGGTCGCCTACGGCCAGACGACGGTGGCGCCGCTCGCCGGTGAAGATAAGTTCACGACCGCCGACATCGGTGGCTCCTACGACTTCGGCGTCATCAAGGCTTCGGGCTTCTACACCCAGTCGAAGTTCGGCGACCTGAAGCAGGCGGTCTACAACGTCGGCGTCAGCGTGCCGCTGGGCCAGGGTTCGCTGCGCGCTTCGTACATGGCGCTCAACGCGAAGGGCAACACCGCGGCAGGCGTGAACGTCAACGCCAACGACGCGAACCAGATCGCGCTGGGCTACATCTACAACCTGTCGAAGCGCACCGCGCTGTACACCACGGTCTCGCGTGTGGACAACAAGGGCAACACGACCTACGCCGTGGCATCGACCCCGGTGCTGCTGGCCGGCGAGAAGTCGACCGGCGTCGAGCTGGGCCTGCGCCACAGCTTCTGATCGACCGTTCCGCTCACCGCCTGGCACGCAGCACGCGCCGGGTGTTTTGCCCAAGGGCCGCACTCGAAAGGGTGCGGCCCTTTCTCTTGTCTGCGCTGGCCCACATTACCGATCCGTCATCCGGCTGCCATCTTCGAGTCAGGCCTGCGTTTCTATCGTCATGGCATCAAACCCGTGACCCGGCACGATGCAGAAGGCGCCACAAAAGCCCCTCGCCGTGCCGTGCACACAACACGCAGGAGCACCGCATGCGCCGACAAGACATTCAACTGCTCGCCCTCGCCCGACAGGGCGACATTGCCGCCCGCTGCGAAGCGGGCCGCCGCTACCTGCTGGGCAGCGACGGTTTCCAGCAGCACATCACCACCGGCATCGACTACCTGACGCACCCGAACGTGAAAGACACGCCGCAGGCGGCACGCATCATTGCCGAAAGCCTGCCGCTCGAAGACATCGTTCAGTTGCAGCAGGAAGGCGCGTTGGCGCAAGCGGCCGCGGCCGGCAGCGTGGTCGCGCAGGCCAAGTTCGGCGCCTGGTTGTGCCTGCGGCACGGGCGTACCGACGAAGGCACACGCTGGCTCGATGCCGCGGCCAGCGCGGGTTTCGAGCCGGCCGTCGCCGCGCTGCTCGGGCTGCGACAGGCTAACGCCGAAGATACGCTGCCTGCACTGTTGCGTGCGTTGGCGGCCGCCAACCACCTGAGCGGCCCGGTCGTCGCGGTGCTGGCGGCCCGCCAGGCCCTGGCCGGGAACGAACTCGGCCAGCTCGGCAACAGCCTGCGCGCGGCGCTGGCCCTGAGCCCCGCATTGACCGGCGAGCTGGCCGAGTTGATCGCTGCCGCCGTGCGCCTGGCCGAGCAGTGCGGCGAGCCGCTGCCGGGCATCGCGCCGCAGTCCCTCGAAGCCGCGCTCGACATGCGCGTGAACCGCGGCGACCGCGAAGCCGCCTACGCGCTCGGTCGCGCGCTGTGCGGCCTGCCCTGCGGCGTGCTTGCACCAGCCGACCTGGCTGCCGGCCCCAACATGCGCAAGGGCGTGGCGCTGCTGCTGCGCGCCGCCGATGCCGGCGTCGAAGAAGCCTGGCTGCACCTGTACCGCATGCACGGCGACCACAACCTGTCAGTCGCCAACCCGCAGATGGCGCGCTTCTGCCTCGAAAAAGCCGCGCTCGGCGGCCAGACCGAAGCGCAGCGCAAACTCGGCGCGCTGATGTTGCGCGCTGCCGATTCGCTCGACGATTCCGAGCAGGCGATCGAGTGGCTGCACAAGGCCGCCGACGCCAACGACGCGCATGCCCGCAGCCTGCTGAAGTCGCTGGTGCTGCCGCTCGACGGCAGCGACGCCGAAGCCGCGTCGGCGATCGAGCTGGTGGGCCGCGACGACCCGTGGCTCGCGGTGCGCCTGCAGCTCGCGCGGCAGTTCGGTCTGACCAAGCTCGAAGCGCTGTGTGTCGACCCGGCCGAGGGCCTGCGGCCGTGGGGCCTGGTGGTCGGCAAGAACCCGTTCATCACGCAGATCCGGCTGTCGGCGGCGCGCGCCATTCCGGCGATGTCAGGTGCGGCGATGGAGGTGGCGCGCCGCGCTGCGTCGTTCTTCGGCCAGGCCAGCCGCGATGCATTGGCCTTCGAAGGCGACCTGCGCCGCCGCTCGCTGCGCCAGCGCCGCGCTTTCGAGCGCCACGGCCTGGACGAGTCGATGTTCTTCGCCAACGCCACCTCGATGACGCTGGAGGCGCTGCGCCTCGGCTCGAAGTGGGCCTTCAGGGCCAAAGAGCCGCTGCAGCTGGCGCTGGCGGCTTGAGGTAAAAAAAGAGCGGGCCTGTCGCCAGGCCCGCTCCGCATTCCGAACTTACTGTTGCGACGTGGAAGCGGTGTTCGCCTGTGCGGCACGTGCCGTGTCGAGCGTGGCTGACTTGTTTTGACGCGCCTTGGCCATCCAGGCCGCGGCAGCGCGCGAACGTTGTTGCGCTTCCGGGATCAGGCCTTCGCCGGCCGGCACCAGGTCGCCCGAGGCGCGCGCGGCGATCACGTCGGCCTTGACGGCAGCACGGGCGAGGATCGGGGTGGTGGCAGTGTCGAAGCGGGTGGCCGGATCGGCCGCTTCGCCGGCAGCGAGCAGGCGGCCCGAGGCGCGCGCGGCGATCACGTCGGCTGCCACGTCGGCACGGCTCAGTGCCGAGCGGCTGTCGATCGCGGGGCCGCGGGTGTCGATCGCGGGGCCGCGGGTGTCGATCGCGGGGCCGCGGGTGTCGACGCCTTCGCCGGCCGGAACGAGCGTGCCGTCGGCGCGGGCGGCGAGGGTCTGGGCGTTCACGTCCGCGCGCGTGCGCGCCGGTGCGTCGGCCGCGAAGCTGCTGGAAGCGGCGAGGGCGATCGCACCGAGCGTGGCCCAGTGCTTGAGGTGGAGGTGCGTGGTCATGGCTGTTCCTTCAGGGGTTGGAGATGTCCGACGATAAAAAACCGACGCCCACACACCGATGACGGCTGCATTGCAAAGCTGTCATCTGTGCACCCGCTGCGCCGCTGGCCTCGATCGGCGAAAATGCGGGTTCATGAGCGCGACCTTCTGCCCCACCGAGCCCGATCGCGCATGCGCATCCTGATCGTCGAAGACGAACCGAAGACCGCGGCCTACGTCTCGAAGGGCCTGACCGAGCACGCCTACGTGGTCGATATTGCGAGCAACGGCATCGAAGGCCTGCACCTGGCCACCTCGGGCAATTACGACCTGATCCTGCTCGACGTGATGCTGCCCGGCGCCGACGGCTGGACCGTGCTGCAAGGCCTGCGCCGCGAACGCCAGACGCCGGTCTTGTTCCTGAGCGCTCGCGACGAAGTGGCCGACCGCGTGAAGGGGCTGGAGCTCGGCGCCGACGACTACCTCGTCAAACCGTTCGCGTTCTCGGAGCTGCTGGCGCGCATCCGCACGCTGCTGCGCCGCGGCAGCACCCAGACCGAGCAGCGCGTGCGCGTGGCCGACCTCGACGTCGACCTGGTGCGCCGGCGTGTCACGCGCGGCGGCGAGCGCATCGACCTCACGGCCAAGGAATACGCGCTGCTCGACTACTTCGTGCGCCACATCGGCGAAGTGGTCTCGCGCACGCTGATCGCCGAGCACGTGTGGGACATGAACTTCGACAGCGACACCAACGTCGTCGACGTGGCGGTTCGGCGCCTGCGCGCCAAGATCGACGACCCGTTCGCGGCCAAGCTGATCCACACCATTCGCGGCGTCGGCTACGTGTTCGACTCGCGCGCCGACTGAGCGCGGGCTGCCGCCGATGATGAAGCTGCGATGCATCCAGGCGCTGAAGCGCTCGCTGACGGCGCAGATCAGCCTGGCGATCGCGCTCACGTCGATCCTGCTGGTGGCCGGCAGCGGCCTGATGATCACCCGGCTGGCCGCGCGCGAGCTGCGCGAAGTGGGCGAGCTCGTGATGTTCGGCAACCTCGCGCTGGTGCGTGAAGACCTGGCCGACGCCGGCTTCGACATGGCGCGCGCGCCCGAGCGCCTGGTCAAGCGCATGGACCTGCAGCGCGGCGACCTGCACATGGCCTTGCTGGACCAGCAGCGCCAGGTGATCGCGGCGTCGGAACGCTTCGAGATTCCGCTGGCGGCGCTGCCGGCCAAGGCCTTGTCGGTCGACGAGTTGCCGGCCGGCATCGAGCAGGCCGACGTGCGCGCGCTCGGCCAGGCGCTGGGGCCGCTCACCTCGGTGTGGAAAGCGCCCGACGGGCGCAGCTTCCGCGTGCTGCTGGCGCGCATACCGGTGCCGATGGCCACGCTGGCCGGGCAGGACGCACGCAACGTGCTGGTCGTGTTCGCCTACGAGCTCACGCAGGCGCGCGAGTTCGTGAAGCACGAGGTGAAGATCTTCACCGTCACGCTGCTGATCGGCACGCTGGTTGCCGGCCTGACCGGCTTCTGGATGGCGCGGCGCATTCTGGTCGGCCCGAAGAAGCTCGCCGCGGCTGCGAACCGCATCAGCGCGCGGCCGATGACCGAGCGGCTCTCGATCGCTGACACGCCGACCGAGCTGGTCGAATCGACCGAGGCCTTCAACCGCATGCTCGACCGCGTCGAGGGCGCGTTCAGGCGCCTCACCGAGTTTTCATCCGACCTGGCGCACGACCTGCGCACGCCGATCAACAACCTGCTCGGCGAAGCGCAGGTGGCGCTGGCCAAACCGCGCAGCGCGGCCGAATACCGCGCGGTGCTGGAGTCGGCGGTCGAAGACTACGAACGCATTTCGCGGCTGATCGAGAACATGCTGTTCCTGGCGCGTGCCGACGACCCGCAAGCGGCCACGAACCGGCTGTGGATCGACCTGCACCGTGTGCTCGAACGCGGCCGCGGCTATTTCGAGATGCTGGCCGAAGAACGTGGCGTGACGCTGGCGCTCGAGATGCAGGGCGCCGAGCCGGTCTGGCAGCAGGTCTGGGCCGACGAGACGATGCTGATCCGTGCGGTCGGCAACCTGGTGTCGAACGCGCTGCGTTACGCGCCACGAGGCAGCAGCGTGATCGTCTCGACCCGCCTGCACGACGGCGGCGGCTGCACGCTCGAAGTCTCGAACGAAGGCGAGCCGATCGCCGAAGAACACCAGCAGCGCATCTTCGAACGCTGCTTTCGCGTCGACGCCTCGCGCGCCGGTTCGGCCACCGGTTCGGGGCTGGGTCTCGCGATCGTCAAGTCGATCATGGACCTGCACGGCGGCACCGCCACCGTCATCAGCGGGCCGGGGCGGCCGACGGCGTTCAGGCTGTGGTTCCCGGGGCCGGTGGCGGGCGCAGGCTGATCAGGCGCGGTCGGCAGCGCCGCCGGATGGCCCGATCTCGACATATACCGCGTCGCCCACTGCCAGTCGGCCGCCGCGCACCACACGGGCCGTCAGGCCACCATGGCCGCGCATCACGTTGTAGCCACCGAGGCCGAGCGCGGCTTCCATCTTCGAGCACGGGTCGCACGGGCCCGTCATCACGAGCACGACCTCGGGGCCGATGCAGACCCGCAGTGGCTGGTCGGCGAACGGCGAGCGCAGTGCCAGCAGGTTGATGCCCGAGACGACGAGGTTGCGCCGCAGCGTGGCCGGGTCGAGCGGCGTGCGCGCCGACCACGCGCCGATCAACGGCAGGTGCTCGGCCTGGATCAGCGTCACCTGCCGCTTGCCACCACCGGGCCTGGCGGGAGCATGCTCTGCGCTGCGGTCACCGAGCAACCCGCGGTCCACTTCGGCGATCACCGAGTCGACGCCCAGCGCCGCCGCGTCGCGCTTCGGGCGCAGAAAGATGGCGTCGATGCGGCCGGCGGTCGGGAACTGCCGGGTCAGCTCGCGCAGGTCTTTCATCGAACGAACTGCGCGGCGCGGCTCAGAACAGGAAATACTTCTGCGCCATCGGCAGTTCGGTGGCCGGCTCGCAGGTCAGCAGCACGCCGTCGGCGCGCACTTCGTAGGTCTGGGCGTCGACCTCGATGTTCGGCGTGCCGCTGTTGTGGACCATGTCGGCCTTGCTGATCGTGCGCGTGTTCTTCACGGCATCTGTGCGGCGCTTCAGGCCGAGCTGTTGCGGCACGCCGGCAGCAATGGATGCCTTCGACATGAAGGTGATGCAGGTGTCGTTCATCGCGCTGCCGAAGCTGCCGAACATCGGCCGGTAGTGCACAGGCTGCGGCGTCGGAATGCTCGCGTTCGGGTCGCCCATCGCGGCGGCGGCGATCATGCCGCCCTTGATGATCAACGAAGGCTTCACGCCGAAGAACGCCGGCTTCCAGACCACCAGGTCGGCCAGCTTGCCGACTTCGACCGAGCCGACGATGTGCGACACACCCTGAGTGATCGCCGGGTTGATCGTGTACTTGGCGATGTAGCGCTTGACGCGGAAGTTGTCGTGGCGCGCATTGTCTTCGGGCAGCGTGCCACGCTGCGCTTTCATCTTGTGCGCCGTCTGCCACGTGCGGATGATGACTTCGCCGACGCGCCCCATCGCTTGGCTGTCGGAGCTCATCATCGAGAACACGCCGATGTCGTGCAGGATGTCTTCGGCCGCGATCGTCTCGCGGCGGATGCGGCTTTCGGCGAAGGCCAGGTCTTCGGCGATGCTCGCATCGAGGTGATGGCACACCATCAGCATGTCGAGGTGCTCGTCGATCGTGTTGACCGTGTACGGCATCGTCGGGTTCGTCGACGACGGCAGCACGTTCGGCAAGCCGGCGCACTTGATGATGTCGGGCGCGTGCCCACCGCCGGCGCCTTCGGTGTGAAAGGTCGCGATCGTCCGGCCCTTGAACGCGGCGATCGTGTCTTCGACGAAGCCGGATTCGTTGAGCGTGTCGGTGTGGATCGTGACCTGCACGTCGTGCGCGTCGGCCACGCTCAGGCAGTTGTCGATCGCGGCCGGCGTGGTGCCCCAGTCTTCGTGCAGCTTCAGGCCATAGGCGCCGGCCTCGATCTGCTCTTCGAGCGGGCGCGGCAGGCTCGCATTGCCCTTGCCCTGGAAGCCCAGGTTCATCGGGAAACTCTCGGCCGCCTTCAGCATCGAGTGGATGTGCCACGGTCCCGGCGTGCAGGTGGTGGCGAAGGTGCCGGTGGCCGGGCCGGTGCCGCCGCCCATCATCGTGGTCACGCCGCTCATCAGCGCTTCTTCGATCTGCTGCGGGCAGATGAAGTGGATGTGTGTGTCGATGCCGCCGGCCGTGATGATGTTGCCTTCGCCGGCGATGATCTCGGTGCCCGGGCCGATGACGATGTCGATGCCCGGTTGCACGTCGGGGTTGCCGGCCTTGCCGATCGCGCTGATCAGGCCGCCCTTGATGCCGATGTCGGCCTTGACGATGCCCCAGTGGTCGATGATGAGCGCGTTGGTGATCACCGTGTCGGCCACATCGGCCGCGAGCCGCTGGCTCTGGCCCATGCCGTCGCGGATCGTCTTGCCACCGCCGAACTTCACTTCTTCACCGTAGCCGCCGGCTCTGAGCGTGTGGTCGTGTTCGACCTCGACGATCAGGCCGGTGTCGGCCAGGCGAACACGGTCACCGGTGGTCGGGCCGAACATTTCCGCGTAGGCGCGGCGGTTGATCTTCGCCATCAGAGCGCTCCCTGCACGAGGCCGCGAAAGCCGTAGGCCTTGCGCTCCCCGGCGTAGTCGACCAGTTCGACCGTGCGTTGTTGGCCGGGCTCGAAGCGCACGGCGGTGCCGGAGGCGATGTTCAAACGCATGCCGTGCGCGGCGGCGCGGTCGAAGCGCAAGGCGCCGTTCGTTTCCGCGAAGTGGTAGTGCGAGCCGACCTGGACGGGGCGGTCGCCGCTGTTCTCGATCACCAGCGTCAGCGTGCGCCGGCCGGGATTGATTTCGATGTCGGGGCCGTCGGTCAGCAGTTCGCCTGGGATCATGTGAAAGCTCCGTTCAAGCAATGGGTTGGTGCACGGTCACCAACTTGGTGCCATCGGGGAAGGTCGCTTCCATCTGGATCTCGGGGATCAGTTCGGCCACCCCGTCCATCACATCGGCGCGGGTGAGCCAGGTCTTGCCTTCGCTCATCAGGGCGGCCACGCTCTTGCCGTCGCGCGCGCCTTCCATGATGGCGGCGCTGATCAGCGCCACCGCTTCGGGGTAGTTGAGCTTGAGCCCGCGCGCCTTGCGGCGCTCGGCCAGCAACGCCGCCGTGAAGATCATCAGCTTGTCTTTTTCGCGCGGGGTGAGTTCCATGGTGGCTTGGGTAGCAGAAGACGTACCCGATGCTAGCGTGTCGGGTCACGTTCACGAACCGGCTCGTTGGCATGCGCCTTGCACCAACTCGGTTCATGAGTTCGATCCTCCCGCTCCCCGTGCCGACCACCGAGGCGGCGCCGCGCGTGGGGCAGGGTGTGCGGCCAGCGCCAGGCACCACGGCAGTGCAGCAGGTGATCAAGGTGCGCCGCGACTACAACAGCTGGGTCGCGCGCGAGACGATGGAAGACTACGCGCTGCGTTTCACGCCGCGCTCGTTCCGCAAGTGGTCGGCCTTGCGCGTGGCCAACACCGCGTTCGGCGCGGCCTCGTTCCTCGTGCTCGAAGCGGTGGGTGGCACGCTGCTGGTCGACTACGGCTTCATCAACGCGTTCTGGGCGATCCTGGCGACCGGCCTGATCATCTTCCTCGCCGGCTGGCCGATCAGCGTGTACGCCGCTCGCCACGGCGTCGACATGGACCTGCTCACACGCGGTGCCGGCTTCGGCTACATCGGCTCGACCATCACGTCGCTGATCTACGCCAGCTTCACCTTCATCTTCTTCGCGCTCGAAGCGGCCATCATGGCCTACGCGATCGAGCTGGCGTTCGACATTCCACCCAGCTGGGGTTACCTGCTGTGCTCGCTGGTCGTGATCCCGCTCGTCACGCACGGCGTCACCACGATCAGCCGGCTGCAGGTGTGGACGCAGCCGCTGTGGCTCTTGATGCTGATCGTGCCGCTCGCCTACGTGCTGCACCAGCACCCGGGTGTGCTGGCCGAGTTGTGGTCTTACGGCGGGCAGGGCGCCGAAGGTCCGCGCGCGCCCGGCTTCGACCTGATGAAGTTCGGCGCCGCGATGACGGTGGGCATTGCCCTCATCACGCAGATGGGCGAGCAGGCCGACTACCTGCGTTTCATGCCCGAGCCGCAGCCGGGCCAGCGCACACGCTGGTGGGCGAGCGTCGTGATCGGCGGGCCGGGCTGGGTCGTGCCCGGCGTGCTGAAGATGCTCGCCGGTGCCTTGCTCGCCTACCTGGCGATCGGCTACGCGGTGCCGATCGACCGCGCGGTCGACCCGACGCAGATGTACCTCGTGGCCTACAACGCGGTGTTCTCGCAGTACGGCCTGGCGGTCGCGGCCACCGCGCTGTTCGTGATCGTCTCGCAGCTCAAGATCAACGTGACGAACGCGTATGCCGGCTCGCTGGCGTGGTCGAACTTCTTCGCGCGCCTCACGCACAGCCACCCGGGCCGCGTGGTGTGGATGGTGTTCAACACCGCGATCGCGCTGATGCTGATGGAGCTCGACGTGTTCCAGGCGCTCGGCAAGGTGCTGGGCCTGTACTCGAACATCGCGATCTCCTGGATGATGGCCGTGGTGGCCGACCTGGTGATCAACAAGCCGATGGGCTGGTCGCCGAAAGGCATCGAGTTCAAGCGTGCTCACCTGTACGACGTGAATCCGGTCGGCGTGGGCGCGATGGGCGTGGCATCGGTGCTGTCGATCGTCGCTTACCTCGGCGCGCTCGGGCCAATGGCGCAGGCGTTCTCGGCGCTGATCGCGCTCGTCACGGCGCTTATCGTGTCGCCGTTGATCGCCTGGTGGACCGGCGGGCGCTACTACATCGCACGTTCGCCCTCGCCCTCGGCCGCGCCGATGCCCGACGATGAGCTCGGCACCTACAAGCGCCTGACACGCTGCGTGATCTGCGAGCGTGACTACGAAGGCGACGACATGGCGCAGTGCCCTGCCTACCAGGGCGCGATCTGCTCGTTGTGCTGCACGCTCGACGCGCGCTGCAACGACTTGTGCAAACCGCACGCGCGTGCCTCGGTGCAGTGGAACGCGCTGCTGCGCGCGTTGTTGCCGCGCCCGGTCTGGCCCTACCTGGAAACCGGCCTCGGCCACTACCTGCTGTTGATGGCGGTGGTCGTGCCTTTGCTCGCCGGCCTGTTCGCCGTGCTGTACCACCAAGGCCTGCCGGCCGTGGTCGAGCCGGGTTCGGTGTTGGCGCAGGCGATGAAGCTTGGCTTCGTCAAGGCCTTCGCGGCGCTGCTGCTCGTCAGCGGCATCGTCGCGTGGTGGCTGGTGCTGACGCAGAAGAGCCGCCAGGTCGCGCAGGAAGAATCGAACCGCCAGACCCAGGCGCTGAACGAACAGACGCAGGTGCTGCGCCGCGAGATCGAATCGCACCGCCGCACCGATGAACAGTTGCAGCAGGCCAAACACCAGGCCGAGCTCGCCAACCAGGCCAAGAGCCGCTACATCACGACCGTGAGCCACGAGCTGCGCACGCCGCTCAACAGCATCCTCGGGTATGCGCAGCTGCTCGAAGAAGACGCGTCGGTACCGCCGCACCGGCGCCAGGCGGTCGCGGTGATCCGGCGCGGGGGCGACCACCTGCTGAGCCTGATCGAACGCACGCTCGACATCTCGCGCATCGAAGCCGGCAAGCTGCGGCTCGAGAACAAGCCGATGCGCTTTCGCGACTGTGTGCAGGAGATCGTGCGCCTGTTCGAGCTGCAGGCCGCGGCCAAGGGCATCGTGTTCGTGCGCGCACTCAGCGAGGCCCTGCCCGAGGTCGTGCGTGCCGACGAAAAGCGGCTGCGCCAGATCCTGATCAACGTGCTCGGCAACGCTGTCAAGTTCACGCACGTCGGGCGGGTCGAGTTTCGGCTGAGCTATGCGCGCGAGATGGCGACCTTCGAGATCGAAGACACCGGCCCCGGCATTTCGGCGGCCGACATCGAACAGGTGTTCGAGCCGTTCGGCCGTGGTTCGGAAGCGAGTGCCGCAGCCAGTGGCGGCACCGGCCTGGGCCTGACCATCGCGAAGATGCTGACCGACCTGATGGGCGGCGAGCTCACCGTGCAGAGCACGCCCGCCGCGGCCGTGGCCGCGGGCGCAGCCAGCAGCACCGGCACGGTGTTTCGTATTCGCCTGTTCCTGCCGGAAGTGCGCGGTGCGCGCATCGAGCACGAGCTGCCGCGCCAGACGCGCATCGGCTACGCCGGCCCGCGCCAGCGCGTGCTCGTGGTCGACAACGAAGAGATCGACCGCGAGCTGATGGTGAGCGTGCTGGCGCCGCTCGGCTTCGAGATCGAACAGGCGGCCTCGGGCCACGCCTGCCTGGCGCTGCTTGCGAGCAGCGCACCCGACGCGATCCTGATGGACCTGGCCATGCCGGGCATCGACGGGTGGGCGACGGTGCGTGCGATCCGCGAGCAGGCGCTGAGCAGCGCGCCGATCGCGATCGTCTCGGGCAACGCTTTCGACAAGGGGCTGGAGAACGATGCCGGCATCGGCGTCGAAGACTTCATCCTGAAGCCGGTGCGGGTGAACGAGCTGCTCGACTGGCTCGGCACGCGGCTGCAACTGGAATGGCTGGAAGCAGCGCCCGCCGAGGTGGCCGTGCCCGCCCCGACACCACGCGCCGAGTGGCTGCTGCCCGACGCAGCGCAACTGCGCGCGCTCGACGAACTGGTGAGCCTGGGCTACTACCGCGGCATCGTGCGCAAGCTCGACGACATCGCTGCAGCGCACGCCGGCCACGCCGGTTTCGTGAACCACCTGCGCGGCCTGGCGCACCAGTTCCAGCTCGACGCGATGGCGCGTGTGATCCGGCAGGCGCTGGCCGACAGAGAGGTGCAACCATGAATGCGACGCTGCCGAACCGCAGCGATTCACTCGTTGTGCTGATCGTCGATGACGTGCCCGACAACCTCTCGCTGCTGCACGACGCGCTCGACGAATCGGGCTACACCGTGCTGGTGGCCACGAACGGCGAAAGCGCCTTGCAGCGCGCTGCGCAGGCGCTGCCCGACATCGTGCTGCTCGACGCGGTGATGCCCGGCATGGACGGATTCGAAGTGGCACGGCGCCTGAAGCAGAACGCCGACACGGCGCACATCCCGATCATCTTCATGACCGGCCTGACCGAAACCGAACACGTGGTGGCCGCGTTCCAGGCCGGCGGTGTCGACTACGTGACCAAGCCGATCCGCGCGCAGGAGGTGCTGGTGCGCATGGCCGTGCACATGCGCAGTGCGCGCGAAACGCACCAGGCCACGCAGGCGCGCAACGCGCTCGACGCCTTCGGCCACGCCACGATGGCGATCCACTTCGTGGAAGGCCACGCCGACCCGGTGCGTTCGGTCTGGCAAACGCCGCTGGCGCGCCAGTTGATGCTGGCCTACTTCGCCGCCACGCCCGGGCAGATCCCGGCGCCGGTGCTCGACTGGCTGACGAGCGAGACCAAGGCCGTCGCCGAAGGCCGCGAACCGCGCACGCTGCCGGTGAGCCGCGGCGCGCGCCAATTGGTGTTCTCGCTGCAGCAGCGCACCGGCGACGACGACCTGCTGATCGTGATGCGCGAGGTGTCGGACGCGGCGGTGGTCGACGCGATGGTGCAGTCCTTCAAGCTCACGCTGCGCGAGGCCGAGGTGCTGTACTGGGTCGCCAAGGGCAAGACCAACCGCGACATCGGCGACATATTGGGCAGCAGCCCGGCCACGGTGAAGAAGCACCTGGAGCGTGTGTACGTGAAGCTCGGTGTGGAGACGCGCACGGCGGCGGCGTCGATCACGATGAGCCGTCTGCGCCAGCTGAACCCCGGCATGAGTGCCTGACCGGATTGGTGCGGCCCTTGTGGCCCACGACTTGCAGCGGTACAAGGGCAAGCGTTCGATCCGCACGCTGCAGGTGAAGAGAGGGCAGGCACAGTGGCAAAGATTCCTCCAGGGGTGGGGCCGCGGTTTCCGCAGGTCGTGGTGTTGTTCGGCGCCACCGGCGACCTGGCGCGGCGCAAGCTGCTGCCGGGGCTGTTTCACCTGTCGAGCGCCGGCTTCATTCCGGGCTGCCGCATCATCGGCGTGTCGCTCGACGACCTCGATCTCGAAGGTTTTCGCCAGGCGGCACGCAGCGCGCTCGACGAGTTCTCGGCGCGCAAGGTGACCGACGCCGACTGGAAAACCTTTGCCGCGTCGTTGGCCTATGTGCCACTGGCCGCCGGCCCCGCTGCGCTCAAGGCCGCGGTCGACGAGGCCGAGAAAAGTTTCGGTGCCGAGTGCCGCCGCCTGCATTACCTGAGCGTGCCGCCCAACGCGGCCTTGCCGGCGGTGCGCATGCTGGGCGAGGCCGGTCTCGTCGAACGCTCGCGCATCGTGATGGAAAAGCCCTTCGGCACCGACCTCGCAAGCGCGGTCACGCTGAACCGCAAGCTGCACGAGGTGTTCGCCGAAGACCAGATCTTTCGCATCGACCACTTCCTCGGCAAGGAGCCGGCGCAGAACATCCTGGCGTTCCGTTTCGCCAACGGCCTGTTCGAGCCGATCTGGAACCGCAACTTCATCGACCACGTGCAGATCGATGTGCCCGAAACGCTGGGCCTGGGCAAACGGTCCGGCTTCTACGAGCAGACCGGCGCCTATCGCGACATGGTGGTCACGCACCTGTTCCAGATCCTCGCGTTCATGGCGATGGAGCCGCCGACCGCGCTGGAGCCCGCGCCGATCAGCGAAGAGAAGAACAAGGTCTTCCGCAGCATGCTGCCGATCCAGCCGACCGACGTGGTGCGCGGGCAGTACAACGGCTACCGAAGCGAAGAGGGCGTCGACCCCGAATCCGAGACCGAGACCTTCATCGCATTGAAGTGTTTCATCGACAACTGGCGCTGGGCCGGCGTGCCCTTCTTCCTGCGCACCGGCAAGCGTTTGGCCGAGGGCCAGCGCATCATCTCGATCGCGTTCCGCGAACCGCCGAAGAGCATGTTCCCGGCTGGTTCGGGCGTGGGCGCGCAAGGGCCCGACCACCTCACCTTCGACCTGGCCGACGCGTCGAAGATGTCGCTCTCGTTCTACGGCAAACGCCCCGGCCCGGGCATGCGGCTCGACAAGCTGAGCCTGCAGTTCGCGATGCACGACACGGGGTTGCTCGGGGATGTCCTGGAAGCGTATGAACGACTGATCCTCGACGCGATGCGTGGTGACCGAACGCTGTTCACCACGGCCGAGGGCATCGAGCGGTTGTGGGATGTGTCGACGCATCTGCTCGAAGCGCCGCCGCCGGTGCGGCTGTACCCACCGGGGTCTTGGGGGCCGAAGTCGATCCATCAGTTGATTGCGCCGCATGCTTGGCGTTTGCCTTTTGAGCGGGCTTGGCGGGATCCGAACAAGGTGGGGAGCTGATTTCTCTTTGCGGGGCTTGGGCACGTCGCGGCAGGCGGCACCCGGCGGGCGGCTCATGCTGTGGCGGTCGATGCTGCGCATCGACTGCACTGCGGTGCTCGGTCCGAGGTCGTGCGGCAGAACTCGCTCCGTTCGCTGCGCTCACTGCACTCAAACAGCTGCCGCAAGTCAGATGACGAAGCGCGCTGCGCGCGCCGACCTCGGCCCTGCGCTCCTCGTCGCCACAGAAATCGCTGCCCGCCGGGTGCCGCCTGCCGCTCTGGCACCAGTGAGCTTCTTCGACGAAAAAGCAAGGGCGTGCCAGCAAAGGCGCGTGTGGGCAGGCTGGAGCGCGCCTCTGGGGCGCCGAGAAGCGCAGGGCTTGTGGCCGCGCGCGCAGCGCGCTTCGTCAACTGACTTGTCGCCGCCTGTTTGAACGCAGCGAACGAAGTGAGCGCAGTGAGTTCGGCGACAGGCCACGAGACCGAGCATCGGAGGGCAGTCGACGCGAAGCGGCGACCGCTCCAGCGAAGCGCGTAAGCCTGCCCACACGCGCCTTTGCCGCCCAGGGGCATGCAACGAGCCACCAGACCACATACGCCATCAGGCGTATTTCACCCACCGGCCCCCCTGCGTAACCTGCGATTGACGCAATGCAGCACTGGCATGCCGCTTGCTCAAATCCCACCCGAACAATCCACAGGAGCGTGACCCCATGAACCCAACCCGCCGCCAAGCCGGCCAATCCCTCACGGCCATCGCCTTGGGCATGGCTGCCCTCGGTTTCAGCTCGTTCGCGCAAGCGCAGGCCACCATCAAGGTCGGCGTGCTGCACTCGCTGTCGGGCACGATGGCGATCTCGGAAACGGTGCTCAAGGACACCGTGCTGATGGCCATCGACGAGATCAACGCCAAGGGCGGCCTGCTCGGCAAGAAGCTCGAGCCGGTCGTCGTCGACCCGGCTTCGAACTGGCCGCTGTTCGCCGAAAAGGCCAAGCAGCTGATCGGTCAGGACAAGGTCGTGGCCACTTTCGGCTGCTGGACGAGCGTGTCGCGCAAGTCGGTGCTGCCAGTGTTCGAAGAGCTGAACAGCCTGCTGTTCTACCCGGTGCAGTACGAAGGTGAAGAGCTGTCGAAGAACGTGTTCTACACGGGCGCAGCGCCGAACCAGCAAGCCATTCCTGCCGTCGAGTACCTGATGAGCAAGGCCGGTGGTGGCGCCAAGCGTTGGGTGCTGCTGGGCACCGACTACGTGTACCCGCGCACCACCAACAAGATCCTGCGTTCCTTCCTGAAGAGCAAGGGCGTGAAGGACGAAGACATCGACGAGAAGTACACCCCGTTCGGCCACAGCGACTACCAGACCATCGTTGCCGACATCAAGAAGTTCTCGGCCGGTGGCAAGACGGCAGTGGTGTCCACCATCAACGGCGACTCCAACGTGCCGTTCTACAAGGAACTCGGCAACGCCGGCCTGAAGGCCAAAGACGTTCCCGTCGTCGCCTTCTCGGTGGGTGAAGAAGAGTTGCGCGGTGTCGACACCAAGCCGCTCGTCGGCCACCTGGCGGCGTGGAACTACTTCCAGTCGATCAAGGCGCCGGCCAACACCGACTTCATCAAGAAGTGGAGCGCCTACGCCAAGGCCAAGGGCATCGCTGGCCACAAGGACAAGCCGCTGACCAACGACCCGATGGAAGCCACCTACATCGGCTTCAACATGTGGGCGCAGGCGGTCAAGAAGGCCGGCAGCACCGACACCGACAAGGTGATCGCCGCGATGGCCGGCCAGACCTTCACCGCACCGAGTGGCATCACGTCGAAGATGGACGAGAAGAACCACCACCTGCACAAGTCGGTGTTCATCGGCGAGATCAAGTCCGACGGCCAGTTCAACGTGGTCTGGAAGACGCCCGGCCCGGTGAAGGCCCAGCCGTGGAGCCCGTACATCCCCGAGAACAAGGGCAAGAAGGACGAGCCCGAGAAGAAGTGATTCGCCGGTCAGTGACCTGACCTCCACCCTCTCCTCCTGGGGAGAGGGCTGGGCTGAGGGCGCGGCGTGCAGACAAGCGCCGGCCCTCAGCCCAGCCGCCCACTTACCCGAGCCCTCTGCAAGCCATGTCCGTGCCCCTGTTCCTGCGTTGCTTGCTGGCCTGCCTGGCGCTGCTCGGCAGTTCGGCCTGGGCGCTCACGCCGCAGCAGGCACGCGCCCTCGTCGTCGGTGAAGCCGAGCCGCGCATCGCGGCGCTGAACGCGGTGCTGGCTACGGCCGACGACAAGACCGTCGCCTTGATCCAGGCCATGTCCGACGACGCGGTCAAGTTCACCGACAGCGCTATCTTCGTCATGAAGGACGGCAAGGGCTTCGACCCCGTCACCGGCGCCGAAGTGGCGGTGCCCGAGGCGGCCGAAGACGTGATCAACAACAACCAGATGCGCGGTGAGCTCGACACCGCGCTGGCGTCGATCAAGCTCTTCTCACCCGACAACACCGTGCGCGCCGAGGCGGTGAAGACGCTCGCGAGCGAACCCGACGAAAACAAGCTGCCGATGGTGGAGAAGGCCTACGCGGCCGAGCAGGTGGCGGCCATCAAGGACGCGCTCGGTGCGGTGCGCTTCGCGATCCTGCTGGGCAGCGCCGACAAGGCCAAGCGCCTCGAAGCCGCGACTGCGCTCGGCGCGACCGGCACGCCCGCCACCAAGACGCTGCTGCTCGACCGCCAAAAGGTCGAGACCGAGGCCGACGTGAAGGCCGCTATTCGGCTGGCGCTGTCGACCATCGAAGGTCGCCTGGCCTGGGGCGAACGCCTGGGCGTGATCTTCACTGGCGTGAGCCTGGGTTCCATCCTGCTGCTGGTCGCGTTGGGCCTGGCCATCACCTACGGCCTGATGGGCGTCATCAACATGGCGCACGGCGAGCTGATGATGATCGGCGCCTACGCCACCTACGTGATCCAGAACGTGTTCCGCGCTTACCTGCCGGGCCTGTTCGACTACTACGTGCTGCTGGCGATCCCCGCGTCCTTCCTCGCCGCGGCGCTGGTCGGCGCGGTGCTCGAACGCAGCGTGATCCGCTGGTTGTACGGCCGGCCGCTCGAAACGCTGCTGGCCACCTGGGGCATCAGCCTCGTGCTGCAGCAGGCGGTGCGCTCGCTGTTCGGCGCGCAGAACGTTCCGGTCGAAAACCCGGCCTGGCTCTCGGGCGGCGTGGCCGCGATGAGCAACCTGACCCTGCCCTACAACCGCATTGCGATCATCGCCTTCTCGGTGCTCGTGCTGGTCGGCGTGTCGTTGTTGATCGCCCGCACCCGTCTCGGCCTGTTCGTGCGCGGCGTGACGCAGAACCGCAAGATGGCGGCCTGCATGGGCGTGAACACCGCGCGCATCGACACCTATGCCTTCGCGCTCGGCTCGGGCATTGCCGGGCTCGCGGGTTGTGCCTTGTCGCAGGTCGGCAACGTGGGGCCTGACCTGGGCCAGAGTTACATCGTCGACTCGTTCATGGTCGTCGTGCTGGGTGGCGTCGGTCAACTCGCCGGCACGGTCTACGCGGCCGTCGGCCTGGGTGTGCTGAACAAGCTGCTCGAAGGCTGGCAGGGCGCGGTGCTCGCGAAGATCATGGTCCTTGTTTTCATCGTGATCTTCATCCAGAAGAGGCCGCAAGGGATCTTCGCGATGAAGGGCCGGAGTGCCGAAGCATGAGTGCAGTCCTGCCCACACCGACACCCACCGTCACCATCGTGCCGCGCGTCGGCCTGCTGAGCCTGAAGAGCTGGGGCGCCGTTGCGCTCGCGCTGCTGGTGGTCGCGGTGGTCGTGCCGGTGCTCAACCTCGCGGTGCCGGAAGGCAGCGCTTTCCACGCCTCCGACTACGCGGTGCAACTGGTCGCGAAGATCATGTGTTACGCCATCTGCGCGCTGGCGATGGACCTGATCTGGGGTTACACCGGCATCCTCTCGCTCGGTCACGGCGTGTTCTTCGCGCTCGGCGGCTACGCGATGGGCATGTACCTGATGCGCCAGATCGGCAGCGACGGCCAGTACCGCATGCCCATGCCCGACTTCATGGTGTTCCTGAACTGGAAGGAATTCCCCTGGACCTGGGCGGTCAGCGATTCCTTCATCGCGCAGATGCTGCTCGTCGTGCTGGTGCCGGGGCTGCTGGCCTTCGTGTTCGGCTACTTCGCGTTCCGCTCGCGCATCAAGGGGGTGTACTTCTCGATCATCACGCAGGCGATGACGTATGCCGCGATGCTGCTGTTCTTCCGCAACGAGACCGGCTTCGGCGGCAACAACGGTTTCACCGACTTCAAGCGCATTCTCGACGTGCCGATCGCCACACCGTCGATGCGCATGACCCTGTTCGTGATCACCGGCTGCACGCTGATCGGCTTCTTCCTGCTGGCACGCTGGCTCGTGGGCAGCAAGTTCGGGCGGGTGCTGCAGGCGATCCGTGACGCCGAGACGCGGGTCATGTTCACCGGCTACAACCCCCTGCACTACAAGCTCGCGATCTGGGTCATCTCGGCGGTGATGTGCGGCATCGCCGGTGCGCTCTACGTGCCGCAGGTCGGCATCATCAACCCCGGCGAGATGAGCCCGGCCGCCAGCATCGAGATCGCGATCTGGGCTGCGGTCGGCGGGCGCGGCACGCTGATCGGCCCGATCGTCGGCGCGTTCTTCGTCAACGGCGCGAAGAGCTGGTTCACGCAGGCCTTCCCGGAGTTCTGGCTGTACTTCCTGGGCGCGCTGTTCATCGCGGTGACGATCTTCCTGCCGCAAGGGATCATCGGCTTGCTCAAGCGCAAGAAGGAAAGTTCATGACGCCCGACCTGATGAAAGCGGGCGCGCAGGCGCGCGTCGAACACGAGCGCAAGCTCGCCGCATCGCCAGTGCAATCGGGCGGCCGCGAGACGAGCTACTCGCGCGTGCACGTTCCCGGCGCGCTCGACGTGACGCACGGCGCGATCCTGTACCTCGACGACATCACGGTCAGCTTCGACGGGTTCAAGGCCCTGAACGCGCTCTCATTGAGCATCAGCGCCGGCGAGCTGCGCTGCATCATCGGCCCGAACGGCGCCGGCAAGACGACGATGATGGACGTAATCACCGGCAAGACCCGGCCCGATCTCGGCAAGGCGTTTTTCGGCTCGACCATCGACCTGTTGCGCATGCGCGAGAACGAGATCGCCTCGATCGGCATCGGCCGCAAGTTCCAGAAGCCCACGGTGTTCGAGCACCTGAGCGTGTTCGAGAACCTCGAACTCGCGCTCAAGGCCGACCGCGGCGTGCGCTCGTCGATGTTCTTCCGCCTCAACGGCGAGCAGCTCGACCGCATCGGCGCGATGCTGACGCTGATCCACCTGAAAGACAGCGCGCAGCGCGTCGCGGGCTTGCTGTCGCACGGCCAGAAGCAGTGGCTCGAAATCGGCATGCTGCTGATGCAGGACCCGAAGCTGCTGCTGCTCGACGAGCCCGTGGCCGGCATGACCGACGAAGAGACCGAGCGCACCGCCGAGCTCTTTCTTTCGCTCGAAGGCAACCACTCGCTCGTGGTCGTCGAACACGACATGAAGTTCATCGGCGAGCTCACGCAGAACGGCAAGAACGGCAAGAAGGTCACGGTGCTGCACGAAGGCAGCGTGCTCGCCGAAGGCCTGCTCAGCGAAGTGCAGGCGAACGAAAAAGTGGTCGAGGTCTACCTCGGTAGGTAACCCATGCTCAAAGTCGAAGGCGTCAACCAGTACTACGGCGGTTCGCACATCCTGCGCAACGTCGGCTTCGAAGCGAAGCTGGGCGAGGTGACCGTGATCCTCGGTCGCAACGGCGTGGGCAAGACCACGCTGCTGAAGAGTCTGATGGGTGTGGTGCCCGTGAAGACCGGCAGCATCCTGCTCGACGGCGCGGCGATCACGAAAGACACGCCCTACGAGCGCGTGCGCAAAGGCGTGGGCTATGTGCCGCAGGGCCGCGAGATCTTCGGCCGGTTGACCGTGCAAGACAACCTGCTGATGGGACTGGCCTACAAGAGCGGCAGCACGCCGATCCCGCCCGAACTGTTCGAGTTGTTCCCGGTGCTGAAGCAGATGATCAACCGCCGTGGCGGCGACTTGTCGGGCGGGCAGCAGCAGCAGCTCGCGATCGCGCGAGCACTCGCAGCCGGCCCGAAACTGCTGATCCTCGACGAGCCGACCGAAGGCATCCAGCCGAGCATCATCAAGGACATCGGGCGCGTGATCCGCATGCTCGCCGACAAAGGCATGAACGGTGGCCAGAAGATGGCCATCGTGCTGGTCGAGCAGTTCTACGACTTCGCCGCGGAGCTGGCCGACCAGTACCTCGTGATGGAGCGCGGCGAGATCATCCAGCGCGGCCGCGGCAAGGACATGGAAGCCGAAGGCGTGCGCCGGCTCATGTCGATCTGAACAACCGAAGCGGGTGGGCGCAACGCCCCTCCGCTTCGGTTCAGAGCATCAGCCCGGGGTCACTTCTGTGGCAGCGCCCGTGCCTTCGACTTTCTTCAGTACCTTGATGCCACCGTTGGTGTAGTCGGGCACCGTCAGCAACAGCACGTCCTGGTTGTTGCCGAAGGTCACCCGGCCCGAGAACAGCGGCGCTGTCTTGGTGCCTGCGGTGAAAACGCGCAGCTGATACGACGGGTTGTTGGTGGTGTTGTTGCCCGGGATGTCGATCGAGTCGCTGCCCGTGGCCGGGCCCGCTGCGCCGTAGGCCGTGGCGCCGATCAGCGGGGCCGCATTGGTGAGGTCGGCGTCGGTGCCGGTGGTCATGTAGACGTCGATGTTGGCTGCATTGAACGACGCGTTCATCACGCGCAGCTTCGTGCTCTCGCTCGACAAGGGCTTGTTGTACGGATCACGAATCACATACAGGTTGTTCCCCGACGACGTGGCAAGGGCGACGAAGGTGTACTTGTTGCCACGCTGCGGGTCGACGTTGATCGTGCTGCCGACCTGCACTGGCGTGCTCCCGGTGGTCTTGATCGACCAGTCTGCGGCCGCGGTGCTCGTGTAGTCGTAGTTGCCGGCGCTGAGGTAGGCACCGGTGGCGTTGGGTTGCGCCACGTCGGCGCGGTACAGCGTGACGCTCGGCGCCAGCGGCGAGGCGTGCACGAAGCGCACGACCGGGTCGGCCACGTCGAGACGGTCTTCGAGGTCGTTGCCGCCACCGCAGGCGGCGATGAAGACCATGGGGGCACAGGCGAGCAGGAGTTTCAGAGCAGGTTTCATGGGGGTTCCTTCGGTGGAAGCTTTGAAGCGCCTCACTCTAGGACCGACCCCCGCCGCGCCGTGTCAGGCGCAACGGCCTGGCCGCGTCGGCCATGCCCGAAGCTCGTGTCGGACAAAACCGCGCTCGAAAGCAAACGCTTACGCGTCGACGGCGTGGTCTTTTACAGAGGGTCGGGCAGCACCTCGCGAACGCCGCCCCGACCGTCAACCTTGGCCAACACCCGCAGACCGCTGGCGGTGGTGGGGTCGGAGATCGTCATCACGAGGATGTCTTCGTCGTCGTCGAAGTCGATCGGCCCCGAGAACAGCACGGTCTTCGAGCCGGCCGCGGTGATGCGCAGCTGGAACAAGCCGCCTGGAATGTCTTTCGAGTCGTCGCCCGACCTCGGCCCGGCGCTGCGGTAGGCGGTGCCTGCGATGAAGGGGTTGATGCCGGGCGCGCTGATGTCGGTGCTCTTCAGGTTCATGTAGAGGTCGATGCTGGCCGCCGTGGGCGAAGCGTTCATCAGGCGCAGCCGGGTGCTGCTGCTGCCGATCGGCTTGTTGTACGGGTCGTTGATGACATACAGGCTGCTGTCGGTCGCGGTGGCCGGCAACACGACGATCGAGTAGCGGTGGCCGAGGTGCGTGTTGATGCCGACGCTGCCGACCGTGGAGCCGCCGGAGCTCGTGCGCACCGACCAGGTCTCGTCGAAGGGCGCGGTGCTGTAGTAGTTCGACGCTTCCTTGTAGTACAGGTCGTCGGCTTCGCGCTGGCGATCGCCGTCCTTGTAAAGCGTGAGGCGCGGGGAGTCGGGTGCCAGGTGCACGAGGCGCATCGTCGGCGCCGCCAGTTCGTCGCTGCCGCCGCAGGCCGCCAGCAGGATCGCGCCGGCCAGCGCGAGGTGAAGTCTGATTTTCATGGCGTCGCTCTTTCGCTTCGGTCCGGGAACCCCACACTGTAAAAGACTCGGGCGCGGCGCGGAAAGTGCAAAACGTTACCGGGCGTTGGACAATGCCGGCTGTTTCGCCACCGGCCCGCGCCCATGATCATCGTCCACCACCTCAACAACTCCCGTTCGCAGCGTGTGCTGTGGCTGCTCGAAGAACTGGGCGTGCCCTACGAGATCAGGAAGTACGAGCGTGACGCCAAGACCATGCTCGCGCCGCCCGAGCTGCAGAAAGTGCACCCGCTCGGCAAGTCGCCGGTGATCACCGATGGCGACATCACGGTGGCCGAATCGGGCGCGATCATCGAGTACCTGGTCGAGCGCTACGGCGATGGCCGGCTGGCGCCCGCCATCGGCAGCCTCGAGCGTTTGCGCTGGCGCTACTGGATGCACTTTGCCGAAGGCTCGGCGATGCCGCCGTTGCTGCTCAAGCTGATCTTCGACAAGGTGGCGAGCTCGCCGATGCCCTTCTTCGTGAAGCCGATCGCGCGCGGCATCTCGGGCAAGGTGCAATCGATGATGGTCACGCCCAACCTGAAGCGCCAGCTCGACTTCATGGAAGGCGAGCTGGCGAAGAGCGAATGGTTCGTCGGCAACGAATTCAGCGCGGCCGACGTGCAGATGAGCTTCCCGATCGAAGCGGCGGCGCAGCGCGCCGGGCTCGACGCGAGCCGGCCGAAGCTGATGGGCTGGCTCAAGCGCATCCATGCGCGCCCGGCCTACCAAAAGGCGCTGGCGCGCGGTGGGCCGTACAGCTTCGCCAACGACTGAGCCGCCCGGCCTGCGTCAGGTGCGCCAGACCCTGGGTGTGCACGGCGCGAGCTGCCAAGCCGCGCGGCGCCACTCGGCCCACACGGCCGCGAGCAGGTTCATCAGCGGCTCGACACGCGGCGCGAGCACGCGCAGCACGAGCACGCTGTCGTCGGGCGCGGTGGCGCCGGCGCTGGCGCGCAGCGGGTGGCCGTCGACCACGCTGCGGGCGCGGTCGAGCAGCGTTTCGCGGCGTTCGCGTGGCAGCGCATCGCCGCAGGCGAACCAGAGCGTGCCCATCACACGCTGGCCGGCCCAGCCCAGCGGTGAATCGAGCAGGCGGGTGTCGCTGGCCGCGACCACGCCGCGTTCGAGCCAGCGGCCGGGCAACTCGATGCTCTGCGTGAACGTGCCGCGTTCGAAGGGCTGGCCCGAGGTGGGCAGGCCGAGTGCGAGCACGTCCCAGCCGATCATCTCGGCGCCCGGCGCGAGCGTGAAGCGCAGGCGGTTCTCGGCGATGCAGCCGCTGTAGGCGAGGGTTTCCAGCGGCAGCCATTCCAGCCGCGTGTTCGGTGCGAGCGTGGCCTGCAGCGTCTGCACCGCCGGCGCGCCGGTGCTGCGATAAAAACGGGTGGCGCCGGCGGTGGTGACGAGCGCGTGCGCGCCTTCGGCCACGGTCACGCCGACGGCGAGTTCGTCACCACCGACGATGCCGCCCGGCGGGTGCACCAGCACGTTGTGGCACACCGCCGGCGCTTCGGGGTACAGGCTCGCCAGAACGCGCAGCGGGCCGTCGTGGCGGTCGTGTACCACGGTTCGCGGCACACTGCTGTGCGGGTCGCGCCGGTAGTCGAGGCTCAGTGATCCACGCCAGCTCATGAAGCAGCGCTGCGCTTCCAGAAGGCGATGTGCAAGGCTGCGATCTCTTCTTCCACCTCCGCAATCGGCCCCCACACCCGCATGTTCTTCTGCCCGTGCGCGAACACCTCGCGGCAGGGCAGGTCCATCGTCGGGTTCTCGGCGTGGTTGCCGGTGAGCTGCAGCAGGCGGCGCTCTTCCATGCCGTAGACCAGACCGCCGATGTGGGCCCAGTACTGCGTGCCGGCACACATGCAGCAGGGCTCGACCGTGGTGTAGAGCGTGCAGCCCCACAGGTAAGCGGCGTCGAACTGTTGCGCCGCGTTGCGCGCGAGCACGGCCTCGGCGTGGTTCACGCTGTCGACGTTGCCCTGCTCGATCAGCACGGTCTCGTGATCGGGCGCCACGAGCAGCGCGCCGAACGGGTGGTGGCCCGCGGCCAGCGCCCGCTGCGCGATCGCGTTGGCCGCGCGCAGGTGGCGCTGCATCTGCGCCGGCGTCGGCGCGTCAGTCACCCTGGGTGCCCCGGTGCGCCCAGCCGGTCGTGCGTTTTTCGACCAGCGAGAACAGCTCGTACATCGCCATCGCCATCACGCCGATCACCACCAGCCCGGCGAAGGCGAGTGGCATGCGCTGCTGCGAACCGGCCGTCTGCATCAGGTAGCCGATGCCCGAGTCGCCGGCGGTCATCTCGGCCAGCACGGTGCCGACGAAGGCGAGCGTGATCGCGATCTTCAGCGAACCGTAGAAGTAGGGCATGGAGCGGGGCAGGCCGACCTTGATCAGCACGTCCCAGCGCTTGGCGCCGAGCACCCGCAGCACGTCTTCGAGTTCGGGTTCCAACGTGGCCAGACCCGTCGCGATGTTGACCGTGATCGGGAAGAACGAGATCAGGAAGGCCGTGAGGATGCCCGGCCCGATGCCGATGCCGAACCAGACGATCAGGATCGGCACGATCGCCGCTTTGGGCACCGCGTTGAAACCGACGAGCAGCGGGTAGATCGCGGCATATGCCAGCCTCGACGAGCCGACCAGGAAACCGAGCAACACACCGACGACGATCGCGATCGCGAAGCCGACCATCGTGACCCAGAAGGTCTTCCACGCCGCTTCGCCGATCGGCCCGGCGAACTCGATCATCGCCTGAACGATCGTGATCGGGCTCGGGAAGATGAAGTCGGCGATCTTGAACAGCGTGCAGACGAGCTGCCACAGGACCAGCAAGGCCGCGGCCGTGACGACAGGCGCCCAGCGTTCGGTGGTTTTCGAGTTCATTGCGCCACCGCCGTTCCGGCTTTACGCATCGCACCGATGTGCCCGCGCAGCTCGTGCACGATGTCGGTGAACTCGGCCGTGTAGGTCACCTCCAGATCGCGTGGTCTTGCCAGCCCGATCTCCCGCTTGACGACGAAGCGCCCCGGGCTGCGGCTCATCACGTAGACCGTGTCGGCCAGGAACACACTCTCGCGCAGGTCGTGCGTGACGAGGATGACGTTGAACTTCTGCGCGCTCCACAGGTCGCGCAGCGTGCACCACAGCTCTTCGCGTGTGAAGGCGTCGAGCGCGCCGAAGGGCTCGTCGAGCAGCAGCATCTTCGGTTCGTGGATCAAGGCGCGGCAGATCGAGGCGCGCTGTTGCATGCCACCCGACAGCTGGTGCGGCAGCTTGTCTTCATAACCGCCGAGGCCCACGGTCTGCAGCAGCTTCGAAGCGCGTTGCCGGTACTCGTCGCGCCGCGCCTTGAACTGCGAACGGTGCGGCTCCACGATCTCGAGCGGCAGCAGCACGTTGTCGATCGTGCTGCGCCAGGGCAGCAACGAAGGCGCCTGGAACGACATGCCGCTGATCTTCAGCGGCCCGGTCACCGCGTCGCCGTTGATGTGGATGCTGCCGCGGCTGGGCATCTTCAAGCCGGTGGTCAGCTTCATGAAGGTCGACTTGCCGCAGCCCGAAGGGCCGACGATGGCGATGAACTCGCCTTCGGTCACCTGCAATGAAATGTCTTCGACCGCGAACTGGTTCTTCGCCAGCAGCTCGTCGTTGTAGGCGAGCCAGACGTTCTTGAAATCGACAAAGGGTTTCATGGTGAGTCTGAAGACTTTCAGCGAAGTTGATCGATCAGTGAGCGCAAGGCCTGCTGGTAGAGCACCGGCACCTCGCTGTGCAGCCGGCTGTGCGTGCCGCCCTCGAACTCGACCCAGCGGGCGCCCGGGGGCGCGGCGTCACGCAGGCGCCGGCCGAGTTCGACCGGCACGGTCTTGTCGGCGCTGCCGTGCAGCATCAGGATGGGCGCATCGATGGCCTTGATCTTGGAAGCGGAGTCGAAATCCTGCGTCGCGAACCACGAGGCGATGGTGCCGATCACGCCCACCGCCTTGGCCACGTCGGGCAAACGCGGGAAGCTCGATTCGAGGATCAATGCGCCGTAGTCCACGTTCACGTGGTTGTGGCTCGCGAGTTCGACCGCCACGCCGCTGCCCATCGAGTGCCCGTAGATCACACGTTTGCGCGGGTTGGGCTGGCGCCGCACGAGCTCGGCCCAGGCCACGTTCGCGTCGGCGTAGATCGTGGTTTCCGACGGGATGATCGGCGTGCTGTCGCCCCAGCCGCGGTAGTCGACCGCCACCACCGCAAAGCCAGCGGCGCGCAGTGCGTCGATCTTGGGCAGGTTCTGGTACAGGTTGCGAAAGGTGCCGTGCAGATACAACAACGTCGGCGCCTGGGGGTCGGCGTTCGGCAACCACCACAGGTGGAGCCGTTCGGTGCTGTCGGGCTTCGTCCCTGGCACATCGACGCTGAAAGACAGGTCGCCCGCACGCAGGCCAGCGAAGTTGGCTGGCTGGCCGGGCGTGGGGCGGAACACCAGTTCGCGCTGCTTGGCGTCGAGCCAGGCACAGCCGACGAGCGTTGTGGCCACGCCGCAGATCACGCACAAGCGCACGCCGTTCAGCCACCGCCGGCCGGGACCTGCCGCGAATCTGACGACAATGGCGCCCATGGAATTTTTCAGCCCGCTTCGCATCGCCCCTTTTCTCGTTGTCATCGGGCTTCTCACGACCAAAGTGCATGCGCAGGCCCCGCCCGCCGCGGAGGCCGCGCCTTCAGGCGACATCTGGCGTGTGATGGGCTCGGCCTACACATTTCACTTTTCACGCAACCCCAATCATCGTCACGTCTACATGCTGGGACTGGAAAAGCAGGACGCCGAGAAGATCATCTTCGGGGGCACCCTGTTCACCAATTCTTTCGGACAGCCCAGCACGTACCTCTACGTGGGCCAGCGTTTCGAGAAGCTGACGGACCACGACCCTCTCTTCGTGCAGGTGACCGCCGGCCTGCTGTACGGCTACAAACCGCCCTACGACAAGAAGGTGCCGCTCAACTACAAGGGCTTTTCGCCCGGCGCGGTGCTGAGCGTGGGCTGGCAGTTCACGCCGAAGTACTCGGCGCAGGTCAACTTCCTGGGCAACTCGGCCCTGATGTTCCAGGTGTCGGCCGACTTTCCCTGACACCGTGAAGCCCGGCGCGCGCGGCTGCAGCGCACGCGCCTTCGGCGTCACTTCTTCGCTGCCGCGAAGATGTTGCGCTCGGCGGCGCTCGGCAGGTAGCCGCCGTTCCACACTGCTTCGGGTTTCACACGTTCCTTGGTGGCGAACGCGTCGGACACCTGGCTCGCCATCAGGCTCAGCCGCGGGCCCAGCACTTCGCCAAAACCTTCGGCACGCGCGTCGGGCGTGAGCACGGTGGCATCGAGTGCCAGCTTCAGGCGGCGCTCTTCCAGGGCCACGTCGATGATGCCGTCACGGGCCTTCACGGTCGCGATGCTGCCCTTCGGATCGGCGATCACGTCACGCATGCCCTTCGTGAAGGCGCGCAGGAAAGCTTTCACCGCTTCCGGGTTCTTCTTCAGGAAGTCTTCCGAGGTGATGATCGCGTTGCCGTACAGCTTCACGCCGTAGTTCGGGTAGGGCAGCACCACCACGTCTTCGGCCTTCACGCCGCGTGCTTCGATGTTGAGCAGCGAGGTAAACGAGAAGCCGGTGATCGCATCGACGTCACCGCGCACGAGCATGGTTTCGCGCAGCGGCGGGTCCATCGCGGTCCAGGCCACGTTGGTCACGTTGTTGGCCTTGGCGAAGATCGGCCAGGCCTTGCGGCCAGCGTCGAACACGGGTGCGCCGAGCTTCTTGCCGTTCAGGTCGGCGGGCGTCTTGATGCCCGACTTCTTCAGCGCCAGCACCGCGGCCGGCGTGTTGTTGTAGACCATCATCACCGCGACCGGCTTGTTGGTGGCGGCCGGGTTGTTGGCGTGGAATTCCATCAGCGCCGCCAGGTCGGCGAAGCCCATGTCGTAAGAACCCGAAGCCACGCGCGTGACGGCGCCGCCCGAGCCGTTGCCGGCATCGACCGTGACGTTGAGCTTCTCGTTCTTGAAATAGCCCTTGGCGACCGGCACCAGGAACAGGGCGGCCGGGCCTTCGAAGCGCCAGTCGAGCTGGAACTTGATGGGGGTTTCCTGCGCCTGGGCGGGCAGGGTGGCGAGGGCGAAGCCCGCGGCCACGGTGGCGAGCAGCGCGCGGCGCGAGGGGAAAGTGAAGTGGTTCAAGAGGTCTCCAGCAGGATTGAAAGCGATGAGGGGCAGAAGCAAATTCTGTGCGCAGCGCTATTCCACGGCTACCGAAGGAACCCGCACCGGGCGTCGAGGGCCCGGTTTGTCAGTTCAGCAGGTCGAACAGCGTGCGTGCCACCACCTTGGTGGCGCCGCGCAGGTCGGCCAGCACCAGGTGTTCGTCGGCGCGTTTGGCGTTCGACTCGAACACCGTGCGCGGCCCGGCGCCGTAGATCGCGGCCGGCACGCCGGCTTCGCCGTACAGGCGCACGTCGGTGTAAAGCGGCGTGCCCGAGGTCGGGATCGGCTCGCCGAACACCGCTTCGCCGTGTTTTTGCAGCGCTTCGACGAGCGGCTCGTTGCCGGCCATCGGTTTGAGCGAGTTCGCGAGCAACAGGCGCTTGATCTCGACCGTGATGCCGGAGCAGCTTGCCGCGGCCTGCGTGATCACGCTGCGGATCGTTCTTTCCACTTCCGCCGGCTTCTCTTCCGGGATCATGCGCCGGTCGAGCCGCAGCGTGACCTTGCCCGGCACGACGTTGGTGTTGGTGCCCCCTTCGATGCGGCCGACGTTGACGTAAGGGTGGGTGATGCCGGCGACCTTCGACGTGACCCGCTTGTACAGCGTGTTCTGGTGGTACAGCGCGTTCAACACCGCGACCGCACCTTGCAGCGCGTCGACGCCGGTGTCGGGAATCGCGGCGTGAGCCATCTTGCCGTGCACCGTCACCTCCATCTGCAGGCAGCCGTTGTGCGCGGTGACGACCTGGTAGCTGAAGCCCGCCGCGAGCAGCAGGTCGGGCTTCGTCAGCTTGTTCTTCAGCAGCCAGCCGGGGCCGAGTTCGCCGCCGAATTCTTCGTCATAGGTGAAGTGCAGCTCGACCGTGCCCTTGAGCTGCGCCTTCAGCGATTCGAGCGCGCGCACGGCGAAGGTGTAGCTCGCGAAGTCGCTCTTGCTCACCGCCGAGGCGCGGCCGTAGAGCTTGCCGCCCTCGACTTCACCGCCGTACGGGTCGTGCACCCAGCCTTCGCCCGGTGGCACCACGTCGCCGTGGGCGTTGAGGGCGATGGTCTTGCCCTCGCCGTAGCGGCGCCGCACGATCAGATTGGTCAATGACTGCAGGCCGTAGGCCAGCACGTCGGCCTGCGGCACCGGGTGCTTTTCAGCATTGAAGCCGAAGCCCTGCAGCAGCTCGGCGGTGCGCTCGGCGTGCGGTGCGTTGTTGCCGGGCGGCGTGTCGGTCGGTACCTGCACCAGGGCTTGCAGGAACTTCACTTCTTCATCGAAGTGCGCGTCGATCCACGCGTCGAGTTGTTGGTACGGGGTCATGGTTCGTTGGCGAGCTGGTTCAGGACATGGGTGAAGGCTTCGACGCACAACTGCATGTCGTCGTTGCTGCTCGATTCGAGCGGGTTGTGGCTGATACCGGCGTTTTCGCCGCGCACGAACAGCATCGCCTGCGGCATGGCTTCGTGCAGTTTCATCGCGTCGTGGCCGGCACCACTGGGCATGCGGAACACCGGCAGGCCGGTCGCTTCGACGGCGCGTTCCCAGCGCTGTTGCCAGGCCGGCGCGCTGGGCGCGGCGGCGGCGCGCATCGTCTCTTCTACGCGATAGCTGACGCCGCGCCGCTCGCAGATGCGCGTGAGTTCGGCCAGCACATCTTTTGCGCACGCGTCACGCACGTCGTTGGTCGTGGCGCGGATGTCGAGCGTGAACTGGCAGCGCCCCGGCACCACGTTGGTCGAGCCGTTCGGCACGGTCAGGATACCCATCGTCGCGACCAGGTTCGGCACGGCCGCACCGCGCTTTTCGAGGTACAGCGCGAGTTCGGCGACGGCCGTGGCGGCGTCGCGCCTTGTGCCCATCGGCGTGGTGCCAGCGTGGCTCGCCATGCCGGTCACTTCGCCGAGGTAACGCAGGCTGCCGTTGATGGACGTGACCACGCCGAGCGGCAAACCGAGCGCGTTCAACACCGGGCCCTGTTCGATGTGGACCTCGACGAAGCCCACGTAGTCGGCCGGGTTGCGCTTGAGCGCGCCGATCGCCTTCAGCGTGGCCGGCAGGCCGGCGTGTTGCATCGCGGCGCGCATCGAGATGCCGTCGGCATCGACCTGGTCGAGCCAGGCCGGATTGAAGTCGCCCGTCAGCGCGCCCGAGCCGAGGAAGGTCGCCTTGTAACGCTGGCCTTCCTCTTCGGCGAAGGCCACGACCTCGAAGCCGTAGGGCAGGCGCTTGCCGGCGCGGTGCAGTTCACGCACGCAGATCATCGGCACGAAGATGCCCAGGCGCCCGTCGTACTTGCCGCCGTTGCGCACGGTGTCGTAGTGCGAGCCGGTCAGCAGCTTCTTTTGTTTCGGGTCGCTGCCGTGGTAGGCGCCGACGACGTTGCCGACGGCGTCGATGTTCACATCATCGAAGCCGCAGTCGAGCATCCACGACTTGATCTGCGCCGCGCAGGCGCGGTGCGCGTCGGTCAGGTAGGTGACGGTCAGCTCGCCACGCTCGGCATAACCCGTGTCGGTGTGTTGCGACAGCAGCTCGGCGCAGTCCCAGGCCTGGTTGCCGAGGGTGGGCGAGACGCCGAACTTGTCGTTCAGGCGGATCTCGGCGATGCGGTGGATGTTGCGGATGCATTCCGCAAGCTCGAAGTCCGGGTGGCCGGCGAGGCGCCGCTCGAAGGTGCGGATGATCTGGTGCCGGTCCAGGCCCAGCCCGCGCGGCCCGCGCACGGCCAGCGTGAACGGCCAGCCGAACTTCTTGTTATAGGCGGCGTTCAATTCCTGGATGTGCGCGAACTCGGCCGGCGTGCAGCTGGTCAGGCCCGCCTTGCCCTGTTCGTTGGTCGACTCCGCCGTGAGCGACTTGCTCACCATCGCCTTGCCGGCGAGCTCGGGGTGCACGCGAATCAACGCGGCTTGCGTTTCCGGGCTGGCTTCTTTCAACACGGATACGAGCGCGTGCTTGAGTTGCGCGAGGCTTGCGAACGGGCGCTTCGCCCACGCCTGCTCGGCGATCCACGGCGAGTGTTCGTAGGTCCCGTCCAGGAGCTGCGTGAATTCGGCCTGCGTGCAGCGGTTGAGTTGTTCGAGTGAGAGAGGCATGGCTTTCCTTCTGAATTCAGGCCGGGCTCGGGTGCGCGCAGGGGTGAACCGCGGCCCAGTGGCGTGCGATGTCGATGCGCCGGCACACCCACACCCGTTCGTGCTGCTGCACGTGGTCGAGGAAACGCTGGATCGCCTTGAAGCGCCCGGGTCGGCCGAGAATGCGGCAGTGCATGCCGATGTTCAGCATCTTCGGCGCTTCGTCGCCCTCGGCGTACAACACGTCGAAGGCGTCGCGCAGGTAGTGGAAAAAATGGTCGCCGGTGTTGAAGCCCTGCATCGAGGCGAAGCGCATGTCGTTGGTGTCGAGCGTGTAGGGCACGATCAGGCGCTGCAGCACCGTGCCGTCGCTCTTCTCGACCGGCATCCAGAACGGCAGGTCGTCGCCGTAGTAGTCGCTGTCGTACTCGTAGCCGCCGTGGTCGGCCACGAGGCGTTTGGTGTTCGGGCTGTCGCGGCCGGTGTACCAGCCGAGCGGCCACTGGCCGGCGGTCATGTCGCGGATGATCTTGGTGCCGATCTCCACATGCCGGCGTTCGCGCGATTCGCTCATGTGCTGGTAGTGGATCCAGCGCCAGCTGTGGCAGGCGATCTCGTGTTTCTGCTCCAGCAGCGCCGCCACCAGATCGGGGTTGCGCTGCAGCGCCATCGACACGCCGAACACGGTGAGCGGCAGGCCGCGCTTCTCGAATTCGCGCAGCAGGCGCCACGCGCCGACGCGTGAGCCGTATTCGTACATCGACTCCATCGACAGGTGGCGCGTCTCGAAGGCCTGCGCGCCGATGATCTCGGAGAGGAAGGTCTCCGACGACGGGTCGCCGTGCAGGACGCAGTTCTCGCCGCCTTCTTCGTAGTTCAGGACGAACTGCACGGCGATCTTCGCCTGGCCGGGCCACTGCGCATGCGGGGGGGTGCGGCCGTAGCCGATCAGGTCGCGGGGGTAGTCGGTGGTTTTCATGGGGTTCGGGTTCGGTTCAGCGAGGCATGAGCACGGATTCGAGGTCGGCCACGCGCGGGTCGAGCTGCAGGTTGCGTTCGACGTTGTGCAGGTGCGATTCCATCAGTTTGACCGCCGTGCGCGGGTCGCGTTTTTCGATCGCGTCGACGATCGCGACGTGTTCTTCGAAGGAATGTTCGGCCGAGTGCGACGACTGGTACATCAGCGCGATCAACGAACATCGCGACACCAGCTCGCCGATCATGCCGGCCAGCACCTCGTTGCCGAGCATGCGCGCGATCACGACGTGGAAGTCGGCGAGCAGCCGGGTGCGTCCCGACACGTCGGTGATCTGGATCGCGGCTTTTTCGGCAGCCAGGTGGGCGCGCAGCTCGGCGATCTGCTCGGTGCTCAGTGCCACCGCCGCGCGCTTGATCATCGCGGCTTCGAGCATGTTGCGGGCGTCGAAAACCTGGCGCGCTTCTTCGACGCTGGGCTCGGCCACGCGCGCGCCGCGCGCGCTTTCGAGCGTGATCAGCTTGTCGCGGCTCAGCTGGTTCAGCGCCTGGCGCACCAGCGTGCGCGAGACCTTGAAGATGTCGGCAATCTTCTGCTCGGCGAGCTTGGTGCCGGGCATCAGGCGGCGCTCGACGATCGCGGTGGTGATCGAGTCGGCGATGCGCTTCGTCGCCGAGGCTTCGGTCGACGCGCTGCGCGCCGCCGTGGGGCGTGCGGTGCGTATGACTTGCAGCTTCGGTGCGGTGCGGGGCATGGCCAGAATCGGATTGCGCTTGATTTGTGATCTAAAGTGTATACACTTTTGCGCAGAGTTCAAACTTTCATCGAACAACCCCCGACTGGAGAAGACCTTGGGCAAACTCACCACCCACGTGCTCGACACCGCCAACGGCTGCCCGGCCGTCGGCATGGCCGTGCGCCTCTACAGCATGGCGGGCGGCACGCCGGCACTGATCAAGTCGATCACGCTGAACGCTGACGGCCGTGCCGACGCGCCGCTGCTCGAAGGCGCGACCTTCCAGCCCGGCGCCTATCGACTGGTCTTCGCCGTGGCGGCCTACTTCCGTGCGCGTGGCGAAACGCTGGTCGAGCCGCCTTTCCTCGACGAAGTGCCGCTCGACTTCGGCCTGGCCACGGTGGGCCAGCACTACCACGTGCCTTTGCTCGCCAGCGCCTGGGCGTACTCCACCTACCGCGGCAGCTGAGACCGTTTCCGGGTATTCCCGTATGCGATTTGTCTTATGGAGTGTATACACTTTTGACTGCGTCGCCGCGGAGCCCCGTTCCCAACGGGTCGTGACGTTCCTTCCTTGCAGAGCCCGCTGTGGCAAGGAAAGGCACAGGCCCGATATTTGCTGAATGAGTTCGGCACCGGCTTGTGCTGCCAACAGGAGCGACTGCCCGCATGGATGCATATGTTCTCGACTGGGTGAACCTGCTGCTGCGCTGGACCCACGTGATCGTGGCCATCGCCTGGATCGGGTCCTCGTTCTACTTCGTCTTTCTTGACAACAGCCTGACGCCACCGCTCGACCCGGTGTTGAAGGAGAAGGGTGTCGGCGGCGAGCTCTGGGCCGTGCACGGCGGCGGCTTCTACCACCCGCAGAAGTACACCGTCGCGCCCAAGGTGATCCCCGAGCACCTGCACTGGTTCTACTGGGAAAGTTATGCCACCTGGCTCAGCGGCTTCGCACTCTTCACGGTGCTCTACCTCTACCAGGCCAGCACTTTCCTGATCGACAAGAGCCTGTACGCGTGGTCGAGCCCTGGCGCGATCGCGGCGGCGCTCGGGTTCCTCGTCGTGTGCTGGGTCGTCTACGACGTGATCTGCCGCCTGTTCGGGCAGCGCGAAGGCGGCGACCGCATCGTCGGCATCGGCGTCACGCTGTTCGTCGTGTTCGCGTCGTGGCTGGCCTGCCAGCTGTTCGCCGGGCGCGCCGCGTTCCTGCTCGTCGGCGCGATGCTCGCCACGACCATGAGCGCCAACGTGTTCTTCTGGATCATTCCGGGCCAGCGCACGGTGATCAAGCAGCTCAGGGCCGGCGAGCCGGTCGACCCGATCCACGGCCAGCGCGCCAAGCAGCGCAGCGTGCACAACACCTACTTCACGCTGCCGGTGTTGGTCGCGATGCTCAGCAACCACTACGGCTTTCTGTACAGCGCGCCGCACAACTGGCTGGTGCTGGTGCTGATCATGCTGGCCGGCGCGCTGATCCGCCACTCGTTCGTGGCGCGCCACAAGGCGCTGGTGCAGGGCAAGCCGGTGCCCTGGGCCTACGCCATCGTCGGCACGCTGCTGATCTTCGGCCTGGCCGTGTGGCTGGCGCCAGCGCCGCAACCCAAGGTGGCGGCGGCCGCGCCCGTCACCTACGCCGAGCTGCGCCAGGTGCTCGACCAGCGCTGCGCCATGTGCCACAACGAACAGCTGCAGAGCAAGAACGTCGCGCTGCACACACCCGAGCTGGTGGCGAAGAACGCGCAGGCGCTGTACCAGCAGGCGGTGGTGCTCAAGGTCATGCCGATGAACAACGCCACCCAGATCACCGATGCAGAACGGGCCCTGATCGGGCGCTGGTTCAACGGCGGCGCGCCGACGAAATAAACGCGCGACCCACTCAACAACGATCCGGAGGAAGAACCATGACCGCCCCCACCGTTCACCCCGTCGACGAAGTCCTGCCCGTGCCTCGGCTCGCGGCACTCGGCCTGCAGCACGTGCTCGTGATGTACGCCGGCGCCGTGGCCGTGCCGCTGATCGTGGGCCGCGCGCTCAAGCTCACGCCCGAGCAGGTGGCGCTGCTGATCTCGGCCGACCTGTTCTGCTGCGGTCTCGTCACGCTGATCCAGTCGCTCGGCATGAGCCGCTGGTTCGGCGTCAAGCTGCCGGTGATGATGGGCGTGACCTTCGCGTCCGTCGGCCCGATGGTCGCCATGGCCAACCAGGTGCCCGGCCCCGACGGCGCGCGCGCGATCTTCGGCGCCATCATCGGCGCCGGCATCCTGGCGATCCTGATCGCGCCGATCCTGGGTCGGTTGCTGCGCTTTTTTCCGCCGGTTGTCACCGGCACCATCATCGCCGTCATCGGCATCAGCCTGATGCGCGTGGGCATCGGCTGGGCCATGGGCGGGCCGGCACCGCTGGCGCAGACCGTGGACGTGCCCAAGCTCGTGGCGATGGTCGACGGCGTGAAAGCGACGGCGGCTGCCACCGCGGCTTCGGCGCCGATGGGTGCTTCCGCACCGGCGATGCGGCTGCCCGGCCCGATCCCGATGCTCGACAACCTGAACTACGGCGCGCTCGACAACATGGCGATCGCCGCCTTCGTGCTCGTCGTCATCCTGCTGATCACCCGCTATTCGCGCGGCTTTCTCGCCAACATCTCGGTGCTGCTCGGCATCGTGGCCGGCTGCGTGCTCGCGGTCGCGCTCGGCAAGATGGGGTTCGAGAAGGTCGGCAAGGCGCACTGGTTCGACATCGTCACGCCCTTCGCCTTCGGCGTGCCGACCTTCGACATCGTGATGGTGCTGACCATGACGCTGGTGATGATCGTCGTGATGATCGAATCGCTGGGCATGTTCCTGGCGCTGTCCGACATCACCGGCAAGCCGATCAGCCAGACCGAGCTCAGCGCCGGCCTGCGCACCGACGGCCTGGGCACGCTGATCGGTGGCCTGTTCAACACCTTTCCGTACACCAGCTTCTCGCAGAACGTGGGCCTGGTCGGCGTGACCGGCGTGCGCTCGCGCTGGGTCTGCGTGGCCGCCGGCATCATCATGGTGGTGCTCGGCATGCTGCCGAAGATGGCGGCGCTGGTCGAGTCGGTGCCGCAGTTCGTGCTCGGCGGCGCCGGCCTCGTGATGTTCGGCATGGTGGCGGCGACCGGCATCCGCATCCTCGCCAACGTCGACTTCAAGAACAACCGCCACAACCTGTACATCGTGGCCATCGCCATCGGTGCCGGCATGATCCCGCTGGTGGCGCCGCGCTGGAGCCAGCAGATGCCGCACGCGCTACACCCGCTGCTCGAGTCGGGCATTCTGCTGACCGCCATCGCCGCGGTGCTGCTGAACCTGTACTTCAACGGCAGCAAGGGTGGCTCGGCGGACGCGATCGAAGCGGCGAAGCTGGCCGAGGCGCATTGAGGACGCGAGCATGCCGACGCTGTTGATTCGCAACGCGCGGCTGCTCGTCACGATGGACGCGCAGCGGCGCGAGATCGCTGGCGGCGCCGTTTTCGTGCGCGACCACGTGATCGAGGCGGTGGGCGGGAGCAGCGAACTGCCGGCCACGGCCGATGAAGTGATCGACGCGCACGACCAGATCGTGATCCCGGGCCTGGTCAACACGCACCACCACATGTACCAGACGCTCACCCGCGCCTGCGTGCAAGACAACGAACTGTTCGGCTGGCTGCAGGGCCTGTACCCGATCTGGGCCAACCTCACGCCGGAGATGGTGCGCGTCTCGACCCAGACCGCGATGGCCGAGCTGCTGCTGTCGGGCTGCACGACCAGCAGCGACCACCTCTACATCTACCCCAACGGCGTGCGCCTGGACGACAGCATCGAGGCCGCGGCGCAGATCGGCATGCGCTTTCACGCTGCCCGCGGCTCGATGAGCGTCGGCCAGAGCCAGGGCGGTCTGCCGCCCGACCGGGTGGTCGAGCGTGAAGCAGACATCCTGAAAGACACGCAGCGCCTGATCGAGCGCTGGCACAACCCCGGTCGCTTCGCGATGCAGCGCGTCGTGGTCGCGCCGTGTTCGCCGTTTTCCGTCAGCCGCGAGCTGATGCGCGACTCGGCCTTGCTGGCGCGCGAACACCGCGTGTCGCTGCACACCCACCTGGCCGAGAACGACAACGACATCGACTACACGCGCGAGAAGTTCAACTGCACGCCGGCCGAATACGCCGAACAACTGGGTTGGCTCGGGCCCGACGTGTGGTGTGCCCACTGCGTGAAGCTCGACGCCGCCGGCATCGCGCTGTTCGCGCGCACCGGTACCGGCGTGGCGCATTGCCCGTGTTCCAACATGCGGCTGGCCTCGGGCATCGCGCCGATCCGTGCAATGCGCGATGCTGGTGTGTCGGTGGGTCTCGGTGTCGACGGTGCGGCCTCGAACGACGCCGGCCACATGCTGGGCGAAGCGCGCATGGCGATGCTGTTGCAGCGCGTGGCGCACGGCCCCGTGAAAGGCCCGTCGGCGATGAGCGCACGCGAGGCACTCGAGATCGCCACGCTCGGTGGCGCCAGAGTGCTGGGCCGCGACGACATCGGCGCGCTTGCGGTCGGTATGGCGGCCGACATCGTGACCGTGCCGCTCGACGACATCGGCGTGGCCGGTGCGCTGCACGACCCGCTCGCGGCATTGCTCTTCTGCCACGTGCCGCGCATCAAACATTCTGTCGTCAACGGCCGCGTGGTCGTGCGCGACGGCCGGCTCACCACGCTGGAGCTGCCGCTGCTCGTCGAGCGCCACAACCGGCTCGCGGCGGAGCTCGCGCACGCCGCGTATTCGACACATTAGGGGGCTTCGTTCTCACGTAAGGGGATTCGCTGCCCACCGTGGGCAAGTCCTGCCCTAGACTGCGGCCCAACCGACGGCGCCACGAAGAATCCCCTTCGTGGCCAGCGCGGTTCCCCCGCTGCCCATGCGCCCACCCCGTCGCCGCCCGGAGCCTGCCGACGCCTCTGTGCCGTCGGCGGCCGCAACGGCGACGATCCACCGGCTGCGAGCGCAACTGCAGACCGAGCGTGCCTTGCTGCGCCAGGCACAGGGCGACCTGCAACTCGCGGCGCGACGTTTTCGCAGCGTCTTCGACCAGCAGTTCCAGTTCATGGTGATCCTGTCGCCACAGGGCCACGTGACCGAGATCAGCGAGCAGCTGGCCCTGCGCGAGGGGGCCGTGCCGGCCGACCAGATCATCGGCCGCCTGTTCTGGGAAACGGTTTGGTGGGACCACGTGCCCGAGGCGAACACGCTCTGGCCCGCGCGCCTGAAGCAGGCTGCGCTGGCCGATGGCCCTCTGCTCAACGAAGACGTCTTCAACTCGTCGTCAGGTGAAATGCGCGTGGCATCGGCCGCCATCACCGCGGTGAAAAACGCCGCCGGCGAGGTCGACTGTTTTGTCGTGCAGGCGACCGACATCACCGACACCCGGCGCGCCGAGCGCCAGCGCCAGGTGCTCGAGGCGCAGCTGCGCGAGACCCACAAGCTGCAGGCCATCGGCACGCTGGCCGGCGGCATCGCGCACGACTTCAACAACATCCTCGGCGCGATTCTCGGCAACCTGGCGCTGGCGCAGCAGGACATCGACGCCGCGCACCCGGCGCAAGCCCGGCTGGCGCAGATCCGCCAAGCCGGTGGGCGGGCGCGCAGCCTGGTGCAGCAGATCCTCGCGTTCAGCCGGCGCCAGCCGCACGACCTGGTGGTGCAGCCGCTGCAGCCGGTGCTCGAAGAGACGATCGCGCTGCTGCGCACCACCTTGCCGGCCAGCGTGACGATCGAGCTGCGCCTGAGCGACGAACCGCTGTGGGTGAACGCCGACGCCACCCAGATCCAGCAGGTGCTGATGAACCTGTGCACCAACGCGTCGTTCGCGGTCGGCCAAACGCTCGGCCGCATCGAGGTCGGGCTGGAGCACCTCACCCTGCCCGAGCGGCTGGAGCCCCTGGCCGTGCAAGGACCGCCCGGCGACAACGCCCACCTCTGGGTCCGCGACGACGGCATCGGCATGGACGAAGCGACGCGCGCCCGGATCTTCGAACCGTTCTGCACGACCCGTGGTGCCGCCGAAGGCACGGGCCTGGGCCTGTCGGTCGTGCACGGCATCGTGGCCGAACACGGCGGTGCGATCACGGTCGAAAGCATGCCCGGCAAAGGCAGCGTGTTCCATGTGGTGCTGCCGCTGGCCGTGGGCGCGGCAGACACGGCGCCCGTCGCGGGCCGCGCTGCACCCGAGCCGCACGGCGCGGGCCAGCACGTGCTCTACGTCGACGACGACCAGATGATGGTCGTGATGGTGCAGGGTCTGCTGCAGGGCGCGGGCTACCGCGTCACGACGTGCCGCAGCGCCTTGAGCGCGGTGACCGCGCTGCGCGAGGACCCGGGCGCTTTCGACGTCGTCGTCACCGACTTCAACATGCCCGGCGGCTCGGGCCTCGATGTGGCGCGGGCCGTGCGTGCGCTGCGGCCGGGCCTGCCGGTCGTCATCAGCTCGGGGTACCTCACCGAAGAGCTGCGCAGCACCGCGGCGCGGGCCGGCGTGCGCCGCCTGCTGCAAAAGGAAAACACGGTCGAAGAACTGTGTGCCTTGTTGCGCGAGGTGCTGGCAGAGCCGGGGGCCTGAGTCGGCGCTTCTATTCGACGCGCCAGAGCTGCGCCAGCAGCTGCTTCGGGTCGGCGTCTTCGCCGGCCTGGTCGACCAGCTCGGCGAAGAACGCTTCGCGGCTGCTGGCTCGGGCCGCCGCGCGCCGCACGATCACGGCGGCGATCGGGCCGATGTGTCGGGTCAGCAGTTGCCGGGCTACTTCGGTCACGGCCTCGCTCATCGGTGTGCTGCCGAGAACCGGCAGCGTGGTCGCTGCGGGCGGTTCAGCGGGTGCGGTGGGCATGCTGCGCGCGGGCAGCAGTGCCTGGGCCGTTGCCAGAAAGGCGTCGCGCTCGCCGGCATCCAGCGCTTCGGCGGCGACCCGCGCCACCAGCGCCTGCGCATCGGCGCTGCGCCGCGCCGTGTCGCGCACGACCAGCCGGGCCACCGGCCCGAGGTGGTCGACGAGCAGGGCTTCGATCGCGCCGAGCAGGCCGTCGTCCCACACCGGCGAAACTGGCGTGAGCACTGCGATGGGCGAAGCCGGTGCGGGCTCCTGGCCCGCCGAGACCGGTGGCGCTGCGGCCACCCGCGCGGGCACGCTCGGCACGCCGCGTGGCAGCAGCACGGTTCGCGCTTCTTCGGCCGACGGTCGCGGCGCCATCATGGTCGCGAGCGACACGTGCGGCGCGATCGGCCGGCCCGCCGCTTCGAGCAGAGCCGCGCGCATGTGCGCGGCGCAGGCGTAGCGGTCGTCGGGGCGGCGCGCCAGCGCGCGCGCCACGATGGCGTTGAAGCGCTCGGGGGGTGCGTGCTCGATCGCCAGCGTCGACGGCCCGGGCGGCGTGTCGTGCAGCACCTGGTACATCACCTGGCTACTGCTGCCGCGGAACGGTTGCGTGCCGGTCAGCAGCTCGTAATAGAGCACGCCGCACGAGAAGATGTCGACGCGGCAGTCGGGCGCCTCGCCGGTGTAACGCTCTGGCGCCATGTAGCCCGGCGAGCCGAGCACCGAGCTCGGTTGCGTGAGGTCCGAGGCTTCGATGCGGGCGATCCCGAAGTCGGTGACCTTCAGGCGCCCGTCGGGCGTGACGAGCAGGTTGGCGGGCTTGATGTCGCGGTGCCACACGCCCTGTTCGTGCGCGCATTCGAGCGCGTCGAGCAACTGCATCATCAGGCTGTTGACGTCGTCGAGCGGCAGTCGCCGCCCCTGCGCAGTGAGCTCGAGCAGCGACACGCCGTGCACGTACTCCATCGCGATGAACCGGTCTTCGCCCGACTCGCCGTATTCGAACACCGAGACGATGTTCGGGTGGCACAGGCGTCCAGCCGCTTGCGCCTCGGTCTTGAAGCGTTGCGCCGCCATCAGGTCGTGCGCGCCCGGGCCGAGCAGCGGCGCGCGCACCGCCTTCACTGCCACGCGACGGTGGATGTGCGGGTCGATCGCGTTGTAGACGATGCCCATCGCGCCCTGGCCGAGCACGCCCACGATCTCGTACTTGCCCAGCCGCTGCAACAACGGCTGGGCCGGGTCGCCGAGCAGGGGCCGGGCGCTCATGCTGGCGAAGCCTCGAGAAGTCGCAACGCCTGCACCAGGCTCTTGCGCATCCGGCTGAACGACACCGCGAGCCGGCCGATCTCGTCGCGCGCCGCCGCGTTGAAGGCCGGTGCACCGAGCTCACCCAGGCTCACCCGGTCGGCGATGCCCGACAGCTGCATCACCGGGCGGATCACCAGCCACCACAGCATCAGGTTGAGCACGACCGCGATGGTCGCGAACACGGCCGAGAGCATGCCCATGAAGAGGACCCAAGCGTCGTGGGCACGCGCCAAAGGCACCGCCATCGGCACCGAAACGAGCTGGGCGCCGACCACTTCGTTCAGCTGCCATCCAAAGCCATTGGCCGGGCCGTACTTGTCGACCAGCGTGCGCGGTGCGGCGTCGACCGTGCTGTGGCAGCGCAGGCAGGCGCCGTCGGTGATCTTGATCGGACGCGCGATGTAGAGCGCGCGGCCGGCCGGGGTGTCGCGCTGGCCGACGAACTCTTTAGCCTCGGGTGACTTGCGGAACTCGCCGATCACGTCGGCTTCCCAGTCGATCGCGCGGTCACGCGGGTTGGTCGGGTTGATGGTGGCTTCCTTGTAGCTGTAGTCGGCGTGGTTCTTCTGCAGCGCGGCCATCACTTCGGTGGCCGAGAACGCCGGCACCGACTGCGGCAGGAAGGCGTACTTCATCTGCGTTTCGAGCAGCGGCGCGACCTGCTTGGAGGTGTAGGCGCGCACGGCAAGTGCCTTGTCGAACAGGAAGCGCGCCTGCTGCAGCACTTCGTCCTGCGCGTTGCGTTCGAGCAGCTTGCGTGTGAGCGCGCCGGTAGCGGCCAGCCCGATCAGGAACACGATCAGGAATACGAGGTTGAACTTGAACAAGAGTTTCATGGGGTCTCCGTCTCGGGGGCTTGGGCGAGCGTGGGCTCGGTGGCGGGTGCGGGCGTGGCTGCGGGTGCCGCGGCAGGGCTGCGCCGCGCTGCTGCGGCCACCATCACCGGCTTGGTTTTCGGTTTTTCGGGGAACAGCGTGCGTGTCCATTCCGGGTGCGCGCGCAGCTCGGCCACCAGGCTGGCGCGAAAGCCGCGCTCGCGGGCCAGCGGGGCGAAGCGCTGCACGAACGAAGGCCGCAGCAGCGCTTCGGCGTTGATCCACGGCGCCACGTTCGCATAGGCGGGCTCGCTGCCGGCGCCGGCCTCGACGACACGGCCTTGCCATCGCGCGGCGCGGCGCGGCAGCGCATCGACAAACGCGCGCGGCAGGCCGTCGATCAGGTCGGCCGGCGGGCGCCGCAGCCGGGCTCCAGGTTGGGCGGCGCGGGCTGCGAAGGCGTCACCGTCTTTCAGGCTGTGCGGGCCGGCGCTCTGGCCGTCGGCGCGCTCGAACACGTCGGCACGGCCGGTTTCGACGAACACGAGCGAAGCCTGCGGCGTGGCGCGCACGACCACGCTGCCGACCAGGCGCGCCACGCCGAGCTGGGGCATCGCCAGCACCACGTTCGACGCTGCTTTGCCCGGGGCGGTGCCGAGCTTGAGCCAGCCCTGCAGCAGGTACAGCGACAGGCCGCGTTCCGAAGCCGCGGCAAAGGCGCGGGGCTGCAGCAGCAACTCGGTCGCGGGGCCGAGATCGAGCACGGTGCCGTCGTCGAGTTCGATGCGCGCCAGGCGCGTGCTCTCGCGGCTGCGCACGATATCGTCGGCGCGCAAGCGCAGGCCCTCGGTGGTGGCGAACTCGCGGGTCTCGCGCAGCACCATCAGTTCGCCTTCGGTGATGGTGATCACGCCGAGCGTGGGCTCGGCACCGTGTGCAGGCAGCATTGCGAGCGCGATCAGCAGCGCGGCGTACAGGGCAGGTCGGATCATGGCGGCGGCTCCTCGCCGGGCTGAGCCGGCGTGCAGGAAGATTAGGTCTCTCCCTGCATACGGAAAATCGCTCCGAATGGGGACGTGTGCGATCTGTTCTGGGGGGTCGCATTAGGTTGCCCTCCCGAATCGCGCGGCACAATCGGAGCCCACGCCAGCCTTCACGCCGCATGCCCACGCACCGCCCCGAACGCACCGAAGCGCAGGTCCGCATAGACCTCGCCGCCGCCTACCGGCTGGCCGCGCAGCGTGGCTGGGACGACACCGTCTACACCCACATCTCGGCCTCGGTGCCAGGCGAATCGGGCGTGTACCTGATCAACCCGTTCGGCGCGCGCTTCGACGAAATCACGGCGTCTATGCTGGTCAAGGTCAACACACGCGGCCAGGTGGTCGACGGCTCGTGCCGGCGCGTCAACCCGAGCGGGTTCGCGATCCACGGCGCGGTGCACACGGCGCGGCCCGAGGTCGAATGCGTGATGCACCTGCACACCACCGCGGGCGTGGCGCTGGCGATGCTGCCGGGCGGTCTTCAACCCACTTCTCAATGGGCGATGCGCCTGCACGGCCGGCTCGGCCGTCACGCTTACGAAGGCCTGGCCTTCGGTGCCGACGAACAGGCGCGGCTGGCCGCGAACCTGGGCGTGCTCGACGGCGTGATCCTCGAGAACCACGGCCCGCTGATGGTCGGCCACAGCGTCGCCGAAGCCTGGATGCTGATGTACCTGCTCGACCGCGCCGCGCAGGCGCAGCTGAGCGCGATGGCGGCGAGTGGTGGGCGCGTGCACGCCGTCTCCGACGAACTCGCCGCGCTCACCTACCGACAATGGATCGGCGACGGCTCCGAGCGTGACGGCGACATCGAGTGGCCGGCGCTGCTGCGGGGCCTCGACGCCACCGACCCGAGCTACAGAACCTGAAACTTGCCCACTGAAAGAGACCAGACCATGCCCACGATCCGAGTCGAGATGTTCGATGGCCGCACGCCGGAACAGAAGCGTGCGCTCGTCGCCGCACTCACCGATGCCTGCGTGCGCACGATCGGCGCGTCGCCCGAGAGTGTCGACATCCTGCTGTTCGACATCACCAAGCAGAACTGGGCGACGGCTGGCACGCTCTGGAGCGACAAGGCCGCGCCGCCCAAACCGGCCGGGTGAGGCCGGCGAGTCAGAACTGCAGGAAGGTCACGCCGGCACCGAAGCTGGTCTGGCGGAAGTTGTAGTCCGTGAGCGTTTCGCCGTAACCGCGAAAGGCCTGCACGAACCAGCGCAGGCCGTTGGGCTGGTCCTTGTAGATCGGGTAGGTCCACTCGAACTGCAGCGCGCCGTACTTCAGGCCCTTCAGCGTGTTGCGGTACAGCAGCGAGGCCGTCTGCACGCCGTGCGCCCAGTTCAGCTGGAACTCGCCACGGCCGCGGTAGGTCTGCAGATCGGGGTTGTTGTCGGTGGCGAGCGGTTCGTTGAGCCGCTGTGTCAGGCGCGCCGTCAGCCCCCAGTCGCCGCGCTCGAAGCCGGTGCCGATGTACACGCGGTTCCAACTGCGCGACAGCGGGTCGGACTGCCCGTTCGACTGGTGCGCCAGGCCGAACTGCGTGTAGCGCCACTGCCAGCCCAGCGGCAGCTCGCGCCAGCTCTTCGGCGTGGGCACGAGGTAGATCACCTCGGGCTCGAAGTCGGTGTTGCGGAACGGCTTGGAGTCCTTGCCGTTCCAGACCTGCCACATCACCTGCTGCGAGAACGCGACCCACAGGTCGGCCTCGGGCAGCAGCACGTCCTGCGCGAGCTTGGTGCGCAGCGAGAGCTGGAACTTGGCTTCCTCGCGTTTGTAGTCGGGCAGTGACACAGGGGCCTGCGTCGGCGACTGCGGCGTGCGGTTGATGCGGCTGGTGATGTGGATCGGCATCACGTAGTTCGGACGAAAGCCGACGAAGTTGAAGATGCCACGCTTGTCGGCCGGCTCCAGCTCCCAGTACTTCGACATCAGCGTGGTCTGCTCTTTCGGCGCGGCCGTCTCGGGCAGCGTGGCGCCGGTGGGCGCGAGCAGCGAGGTCGAGGGCGGCGTGGCCGCGACCGGCAAGGCTTCCTGCGCCGGTGGCACCACGGGTGCCGCGGCGCGGCCGGCGAGCTTGTCGTAGCAGGCGAGGCGGTCGGTCGACGCGCCGATCGCGGCGCAGCTCTCGAGCGTCGGCGCATCGCTGGTCTGGGCGAGGGCGGTGGCCGACAGGCACGAAGCCAGCAGGCCTGCGGCAAACGTGGTGGGCAGAGCGAGGTCGGGAGAAGGCATCGTGCGGGCCGGTGGCGTGGACCGCGCGGAGTGTAGGGGCGGCGCGCACGGTGGGCCGTGCCGCGGGGCTTTCAGGGGCCCTGGTCGATGCCGGCCGCAGCGAAGCCGGCCCGGGTTTCGGCACTGGCGAGGTGCCGCATCAGGGCCTGCACGTCGCCGGTCGGCTGGCCCTTCATCGGCGTGGCGGCATAGGCGGTCAGGTTCTGCAATTCCGGCGGCAGCGGTCCGACGAGTTGCAGGCCCTTGCCTCGCAACAGCACGATCTCGGTGATCGCACCGAAGCCGATCTCGTGGCCCTTGCCGTGCAGAACGTGTTCCATCACCGAAGCGCCATCGGCGTAGCGTGTGCTCTTCGGCAGGGCCTGCGCGTCGAGACCCATCTTCTTCAGCAGGCTTTCGAAGTACAGCCCGGTCGAGGCGCGGTTGAAGACCAGCGAGTCGGCCTCGAGCACGGCGCGTTTCACGGCTTCGGCGTTCGAGATGTCGGGCAAGACCGCGCCCGGACGCACGGCCACGCCGATGCCGACCCGGCCGATGGCGGCGCGCTCGGCGCCGACCTTCGCTGCTTTCTCCAGCTCGTCGAGCACGGCCGGCGGCGCGATCACCACGTCGAAGCTTTCGCCGGCGCCGATGCGCTGGCGGATCTGCGGCGCGGTCGCGAACGTGAGCACGATGCTGCGGCCGCTGGCCTTCTCGAACGCCGCCAGCGCCGGGCGGATGCCGGGCTCGATGGCGCCGGCACTCAGCACGCTGATCTGTGCTGCGAGCACGGCCTGCGCGCTGCACACCAGCAGCACGGCACTCATCAACCAGACGCGCCGGTTCATCGAGCTCCCTTCACCCGCCAGGCCGGCCGTGCGCGGTCGGGTGCGGGCGGGAACTGCGGTGCTTTCACACCGAGCCGCTCGGTCTGCGCGAGCGCTGTGGCGAGCGCCACCTGGAGCTGCCGGTCGCTGCCGGTCGCTGCGTCCTGCGGCGCGTTGTCGATCTCGATCGTCGGGTCGGTGCCGTAGTTCTCGACACCCCAACCCACATCGCTGAACCAGAACGCGAATTCCGGCTGCGTGGTCTCGGTGCCGTCGATCAGCTTGTGGCGTGGCCAGATGCCGACCACGCCGCCCCAGGTGCGGGTGCCGACCAGCGGGCCGATGCCCATCAGCTTGAAGTTGTGCGAGAAGATGTCGCCGTCCGACCCGGCGTGTTCGTTGGTGAGGGCCACCACCGGGCCGGCCGCGGCCTCGTCGGGGTAGGGCGTGGGCTGGCCCCAGCGCTGCGTGGCCCAGGCGATGCGCTTGCGTGCCACTTTCTCGAGCAGCAGCTGCGACACATGGCCGCCACGGTTGTAGCGCACGTCGACGATCAGCGCGTCGCGGTCGCACTCGGTCGCGAAGTAGCGGTGGAACTCGGCGAAGCCGGCGGCCACCATGTCGGGCAGGTGGAAGTAGCCGACACGCCCGTTCGACTGCTCGTGGACCCAGGCGCGGTTGTGTTCGACCCACTCGCGGTAACGTGCCGGCACTTCGTCGGCCAGCGTCGTCACGAGCACGTTGCGGGTGCTCGCCGACGTGCCCTCGCCCGAGGCCAGCGTGAGCTCGACCTTGGTGCCGGCCTGGTGCACCAGCAAGGCCTGCGGTGGCCGCTCGCGCGAGACCCGCTGGCCGTTGACGGCGACGATGCGCTCGCCGGTTTTGGCCTCCACGCCCACGGCGTTGAGCGGCGAGTCGGCGCCGTTGTCCCACGCGTCACCGGCGACGATGCGGGTCAGCTCGTAGCTGCCGTCGGTTTCGACCCAGCGTGTGTCTGCCGCGAGGCCGCCGAGTGCGACTTGCGGCGGGCGGCGGTGGTCACCGCCCATCTCATAGGCGTGCGAGGTGCCGAGCTCGCCTTGCATCTCCCAGACCACGTCGGACACGTCGGCCCGCGTGGCGGCGCGTTCGATCAGCGGCGCGTAGCGGGTGTACACGCCGGCCCAGTCGATGCCCGACATGTTCGCGGCCCAGAACTGATGGCGCTGCAGGCGCCAGACCTCGCGCAGCATCTGGCGCCATTCGCGCCGAGGTTCGACCGACAGGCGAATGCGGTCCAGGTCGAGCCAGCCGCTCTTGCGCGACGGGCCGCCGTTGCCCGGCTCCTTGTCGGCCTCGGGCTTGCGGTTGACGCTGATCGCGCGCACGCGCTTGCCTTCGCGCAGCACCAGCGTGCTGTGGTCGGCGGCGAGCTCGAAGTGGTCGGCCTTCTCGGCCAGCAGCTCGGTGCGCTGGTTCGCGAAGTCGAAGACTTCGAGGCGTGCCGAGGTGTCCTTGTGCCCGCCGCGGCCGTGCGCGCCGACGATGCCGAGCACGCTCCACACCACCTTGCCACCGGCCGCGCCGACGAGCTTGCCGAAGCGGTTCTCGCTGACCGGGAAGGGCGCGACACGCTGGGCGATGCCGGCCAGGTCGACACGCATCGGCAGCGTCGCGTCGGCTTCGGCCTTGGCGTCCTTCGCCCCCGGCTTTTCGGGCGACAAGCCTTTGGGCACCGGCTCGAACGGCGGGCTGCCGCCGGCCTGCAGCGCGATGAGGTAAGGTCGCGCGGCGCGCGGAAAGCTCAACTCGAACTGCACGCTGTCGTAGACGGGGTCGAAGGTGCGCAGCGACAGGAAGTAGAGGTACTTGCCGGCCGGGTCGAAAGCCGGGCTGTAGTCGCGGAACTCGGCCTGCGTGACGAGCGTGCTGCTGCCCGCCGCCACGTCGTGCAGCTTGATCGCCGTGTGGCGCATGCTGGTCTGGAAGCTGTAGGCGAGCCACGCCGCGTCGGGCGACCAGGACACGTCGTCGCTGCGGCCGTTGTCGCTGCGGTCGACCGCGGTCAGCGTGCCGCTGGCCACGTCGCCGATCCACACTTCGTTGCGGTGGTTCGCGATCGCGACCAGCGTGCCCTTCGGCGCCGCGCGCAGGTTGCTGACGTGGCCCACGTCCCACGGCAGCGCGCGCGCCACGCCGCCTTCGAACACGGTGATCTGCTCTTCGCCCGATGCGTCGCTCACCGCCACGAGCGTGCTGCCGTCGGCCAACCACTGGCCATGCCGCAGGCGCGCGGCCGCTTCACCCGCCGCGCCGGGGTCGGCCACATGCTGGCGCACCGCGCCTTCCCACAGCGCCATCGTGAACAGCTGGCCGCGTGCATCGAGCGCCACGCTGTGGCCGGCCGGGTGCACGTGCACGCCGCCCAGGTGATCGGCCGCCGGCACGAACTTGCGTGCGGCCTGGGTGCGGTGCGACGGCGTGTCGATCTCGATCTGGCGTGTGGTGCCGCTCGCCGGGTCGAACAGCCACAAGGCCGCGCCGCACTGGTAGACGATGCGCTGGCCGTCGCTCTGCGCGTGGCGCGCGTAGAAGTCTTCGTGCTCGGTGTGGCGCTGCTGATCCGTTCCGTCGGGTCGGCAGGAATAGAGGTTGCCCACGCCTTCGCCGTCCGACAGGAAGTAGATGCGCTCACCGATCCACATCGGGCTGGTGATGTTGCCGTCGAGCTCCTTCATGCGCCGGAACTGGCCGTCACCGATGGCGTCGACCCACAGGTGGCCGGCGGTGCCGCCGCGGTAACGTTTCCAGCGCGCCGGGTCGGCGGTGTTGCGGCCGATGACCTTGGTGTTGCCCGGCCCGAACGCGAGGTGGTTCACCTGACCCAGCGGCAGCATCTGCGGCGTGCCGCCCTCGGGCGCGACCATGTAGGCGCGCATGTTGCGAAAGAACGGCTGGCCGTGCGTGCTGACGAACAGGATCTGCCCTTGCGGCGTCCAGCCGCGCACGGCCGTGTCGGGGCCGAGCCAGGTCAGGCGCCTGGCCGCGCCGCCTGCGGCTGGCATCACGTAGACCTCGGGGTGCTGCTCGTCGCGGCCGATGAAGGCGAGCCACTTTCCGTCGGGCGACAGGCTCGGCGTGGTCGGCTCCGACAGGCCGGCCGTGAGCCGCCTGGCGACGCCGCCGCTGGCGCTGACGTGCCAGAGGTCGTCGTCGCAGACGAAGGCGAGGTTGTCGCCCTGAAGGGTGGGGAAACGCAGGTAAGCGGGTGTGCTCATGAAGTGGCTCGTGGCTTGGGTGGCAACCGGGTTCGAGTCTCGCGGGTGGCGAGTTTTGAAGTATGCGGTGCTTTGATTCGCGCCGATGGCGGCGACGCGTCGCCGAACGTGGGATGGGCGGCAGCGCGCGCCTGCCCGACCAAGGGAAAGCCCGGATCACGACATAGTGATATTTGACTACATTGCTTGTATGCAAGTTTGTGCCCAAGATGACAACTTGCCTCACCCAATGGAGAACATCCCATGCCCCGATTCCTTCGCTCCCTGTTCGGCCAGGTCGTGCTGGCCCTTGTGCTCGGTGTCGTGCTCGGGCTGGTGGTGCCCGAATTCGCGATCAAGCTCAAGCCGCTCGGCGACTCCTTCATCAAGCTGATCAAGATGATCATCCCGGTCCTGGTGTTCTGCGTCGTCGTCCACGGCATTGCGGGCGCCGGTGACCTGAAGCGGGTCGGCCGTGTCGGTATCAAGGCGCTGATCTACTTCGAGGTCGTCACCACCATCGCGCTCGGCCTCGGCCTGTTGCTGGCCTTCTGGTTCCAGCCCGGCGTGGGCATGAACGTCGACCCGAAAGCACTTGACGCGAAGGCGATGAGCGCGTACGCGGAAAACGCCAGCAAGCTCACCGGCGGCGGCACGGTCGAGTTCCTGATGAAGCTGATCCCGACGACCGTGGTCGACGCTTTCGCCAAGGGCGACGTGCTGCAGGTGCTGCTGTTCGCCATCCTGTTCGGCTCGGCGCTGGCGCTGATCGGCGCACGCGGCAAGGCGGTGGCGGCGTTCGTCGACGACCTGTCGCACGTGCTGTTCAAGATCATGGGCATCATCATCAAGCTCGCGCCGCTGGGCGTGCTGGGCGCCATCGCGTTCACGGTCGGCAAGTACGGTGTGGGCTCGCTCAAGCAGCTCGGTTTGCTGGTCGTGCTGTTCTACGCCGCCGTGTTGATCTTCGTGTTCGTGGTGCTCGGCGCGATCATGCGCTTCAGCGGCTTCTCGATCATCAAGCTGCTGAAGTACCTGCGCGAAGAGCTGGCGGTGGTGTTCGCGACCACCTCGTCCGACAGCGTGCTGCCGCAGATCATGAGCAAGCTCAAGCGCCTGGGCATCCGCGACTCGACCGTCGGCCTGGTGATCCCCACCGGCTACTCATTCAACCTCGACGCGTTCTCGATCTACATCACGCTGGCCGCGGTGTTCATCGCGCAGGCCACCAACACGCCGGTCACGATGACCGACCTGCTGACGATCCTGGCAATCGCGCTCGTCACCTCCAAAGGCGCGCACGGCGTGCCCGGCTCGGCGATCGTGGTGCTCGCGGCCACGCTGCAGGCCATTCCGGCGATTCCCGCGGTCGGCCTGGTGCTGGTGCTGTCGGTCGACTGGTTCATGGGCATCGCCCGCGCGCTCGGCAACCTGATCGGCAACTGCGTGGCCACGGTCGCAATCGCGGCCTGGGAAGGTGACATCGACCGCGAGCGTGCGCATGCCGTGCTCGACGGCCGGCCGGTGCCTCCGACCGAAGACGACGCCGATGTCGAAGCGGTGGCGCTGCCGGCCCGCGCCTGACCTGTATTCTCGCCACCATGGCCAGCCAGATCGAGATCGCACAACAAGTCGTCGAGTCCATCCTCGCGCAAAAGCTCAAGCCGGGCGAACGCCTCGGCGAGCAGGAGCTGGCCGACATGTTCGGCGTTAGCCGCACACTGGTGCGCGAGGCGCTGATGCAGTTGCAGGCGCGCGGCTTCGTCGAGGTGCGCACCCGCAAGGGCTGGTACGTGGTGGAACCGTCGCTCGACGAAGCGCGTGACGCCTTCGCGGCACGCCGCGCAGTCGAGGCCGGCATGCTGCGTGATTCACAACTGCTGCGCGACGCCGGCAAGCCGCTGCAGGCCGTGGTCAAGCGCCTGCGCCAGCACGTGAAAGACGAGCAGGCCGCGATCGCCGGCACCGACATCGCGACCCGCACCTTCCTGCTCGCCGACTTTCACGTCTGCCTGGCCGAGTGCCTGGGCCACCGCGTGCTCTGCGGCCTGCTGCGCGACCTGACGGCGCGCACCACGCTGGTCGCGTCCTTGTACCAGTCGACCCACGACGCGCGCCGCTCGTGCGAAGACCACGCGCAGATCGTCGGCGCGCTGGCCAGTGGCGACCCCGAACAGGCGGCGCAACTGATGCTGGTGCACATCGGCGGGGTGGAGAACGCGCTCGGCCAATCGGTGACCGTGGTCGATCCGCGCGAGCGGCTGCGGGCTTCGCTCGCGCCGCTGGCGCGGGCCGGCACGCGTTAAGGCGCGCTGGCCAAGCCGGCGCGGAGCATCACTTGGCTGCGCGCACCCGTTCGATCTCGGCGACCACTTCCTTGACCAGCGGCTCGCCGATCTGCGCCGAGAACTTGGCGAACACCGGCTGGGCGCGCTCCTTCAGCTTGGCGACTTCGGCGGCGGGCAGCTCGTGCACCGTCATGCCACGCTTCTTCAGCTCGTCGATCGACTTCAGCGCTTCGGCACGGGCCACCTGGCGCTGGTAGATCGCGGTTTCGCTGGCGGCGTCCTGCAGGATCTTCTTCTCGTCGGCCGAGAGCTTGTCCCAGAACTTCTTGCTGACGATCACCGCCTGCGGCGTGTACATGTGGTTGGTCAGCGTCAGGTGCTTCGAGACCTCGTTGTACTTGCCGTCGGTGATGTTCAGCAGCGGGTTGGTCATGCCGTCGAGCGCGCCCTGCTCGAGCGCGCCATAGGTTTCGGTGAAGGGCATCGGCACCGCGTTGGCGCCGGTCGCGTTCATGAACTCGACGTAGATCGGCGTCGGGATCACGCGCATCTTCATGCCCTTCAGGTCGTCGGCCCTGGTGATCGCCTTCTTGGCGGTGTGCATCTGGCGGAAACCCAGGTCCCAGTACGCCAGGCCGACCAGGCCGCGCTCCTGCAGCTTGTCGAGCAGCTTGCGGCCGACCGGGCCGTCGGCCACCGCGTCGGCCTCTTTCGCGGTGGTGAACAGGTAGGGCAGGTCGAACAGCGCCATCTCCTTCACGTTGCCGGCGAGCAGGCTCGCGTTCATCACGTTCATCTCGACCGAGCCGCCCTGCATCGCCGAGACGACCTGCAGGTCCGGCCCGAGCGAGCCGCCCGGAAAATTCTTGACGGTGATCTTGCCGCCGCTCTTCTGCTTGACCAGCTCGGCGAACTTCTCGACCCCGACCACTTGCGGGTGGCCCTTGTTGCTGGCCGACGGGAACTTGATCGTGCGTTCCTGGATGTCGGCGGCCAGGGCAGGTGCTGCCAGGGCGGCGGCGATCGACAGGGTGAGGGCGGTGCGAAGCAGTGCTTTCATTCGGATGTCTGGTTGTGGTTCGGGGTCAGGCCGCTGCGCCCATCAGTGCACGCAGCGAGGGAAGCTCTTCTCGAACGGCAAGCGCAGCGGCGTGCAGCCCGAAGAAGTCGAGGTAGTCGGGCACTTGCTGGACCAGCATCTCGTGCCCGGCGTGGGCTGTGATGTCCCGTGCAGCGCAGGCGCGCAGCAGCGGTGTGGGCTGGTCTTTCATCAGGATGTCGACGACCAGGCAAGCCGCGTCGAGCCGGGCCGGGTCGACCGGCAGCGGGTCACCGGGGTTCAGGCCGAGCGGCGTGGCGTTGACGACGAGGTCGAAGCCGGCCGGGTCGGCCGAGGCGACCTCGACGTGCGTGGCGCCGGCGTGGCCGGCCAGGCGCGCGGCAAGCCGCGCGGCGCGGTCGCCGAGATCATGCAGCGCGAGCGTGGCAACGCCGGCCTCGCACAGCGCCAGCGCGATCGCCGCGCCGGCGCCACCGGCGCCGAGCAACAACACGCGCCGACCGCGCGGCGCGAAACCGAAGTGGCCGAGCGCGTGAACGAAGCCGAGGCCGTCGAACAGCGCGCCGTGCAGTGTGCCGTCGGCGTCGCGGCGCACCGCGTTGACCGAGCCGGCCAGCGCTGCGGCCGTGTCGCAATGGTCGACGAGCGTCGCGCAGGCCGGCTTGTGCGGGATCGTCACCCACAGCCCGTCGATGTTGCCGGCGGCGGTGACGTGGCGCACGAAGCCCGGCAGCGCCGCCGCCGCTACCTGCGCCGGCACGAGCACGGCGTCGACGCCGTGGCGCGCGAAGATCGTGTTGAACACGCGCGGCGCCTGGACCTGCGTCACCGGGTCGCCGAGCACGGCGAAGACGCGGGTGGTGCCGGTGATCGGCGGCATGGCGGGCAGCGGGTTCGTGTTCATCGTGGGCTGGACTCTAGGCAGCGGGGCGCCGTGCCGCAAGGTCATCAGGTGCTGCAATGACCGATAATCGGTCACACTCGTCCGATCACCGGTCAAACCACTGGATTCCCCGATGCCCCGATCCGCCGCTGCCCGCCCCGACATCGCCGAAGCGCCGCACCCGATCGCCCAGGCCGACCTGATCGCCGGGCTCGGCCGCGGCTTCGCCGTGGTCGAGTGCTTCGACGACGAACATTGGCGCATGACCATCGCCGAGGTGGCGGCGCGCACCGCCATTCCGCGCACCGCGACGCGGCGTTACCTGCTGAGCCTGGCGCACTTCGGCTACGCCGACACCGACGGCAAGCACTTCTGGCTCACGCCGCGGGTGCTGCGGCTCGGCCAGGGTTACCTCGACGCGGCGCGGCTGCCGCGGCTGGTGCGCCCGTTCATCCAGCAGCTCGCCAACGCCACCGGCGAGACCGTCAACGTCAGCGTGCTCGACGGCGACGACGTGGTCTACATCGCGCGCAGCACCAGCCCGCGGTTGGTGTCGATCGGCTTTCAGGCCGGCACACGCGCGCCGGCCCACGTCGTCAGCCCGGGCACCGTGCTGCTGGCCACGCTGAAGGATCCGGCATTGCTGAAGTGGGCCTCGGCCCACGACTTCGGCGCGTTCACGCCGAACACGGTCACCGACCGCGACGCCTTCGTGGAGCAGGTTCGGCGTGCGCGGCGGCAAGACCACTGGATCGCCGACGGCCAGCTCGACGCCGGGCTGAGCGGCATCGCCGTGCCACTGCGCGACCGCCGCGGGCGCTGTGTCGCCGCCGTCGGGCTGACCGTGCAGCGTGTGCAATGGAGCGCCCAGCGGATCGTTACCGAGCTGCTGCCGGCGCTGCAAGCCACGGCGCAGAACCTGCGGGCGGTTCTTTGACGGGCGGCGCGCCAGCGTGCATCCTCAAGCCGAGCCGCCCGACAGAAGTGCCGCAGCGACATCGACCCCCCCCAACCCAGCAGGAGAATCGACATGGCCCACAAGAACACCCTCTGCCTCTGGTACGACGGCGACGCGCTGGACGCCGCCAACTTCTATGCAAAGACCTTTCCCGACAGCGTGGTGAGCGCCGTCCACCGCGCGCCGGGCGACTACCCTGACGGCAAGGAAGGCAGCGTGCTCACGGTCGAGTTCACCGTGGCCGGCGTTCCCTGCATCGGCCTGAACGGCGGGCCGCACTTCAAGCACAGCGAGGCGTTCTCGTTCCAGATCGCCACCGACGACCAGGCCGAAACCGATCGTCTGTGGAACGCCATCGTCGACAACGGCGGCAAGGCCAGCCAGTGCGGCTGGTGCAAGGACCGCTGGGGCCTGTCGTGGCAGATCACGCCGCGCGTGCTCAGCGCCGCGGTGACCAGCCGTGACCCGACCGCGGCCAAGCGCGCCTTCGAGGCGATGATGACGATGAGCAAGATTGACATCGCCAGGATCGAAGCAGCGCTGCGGGGTTGACCCCGGCACGCCGGGCGGGCGCGCGTTCAGCCTGCGCGTTTCCACCACTCGTCGGCGAGCAATTGCTGCAGATGGGCAATGAAGGAGCTGACCTTCGATGGCACCAGCTTCGGCGACGGGAACACGGCGTGGATTTCCTGCACCGGCAGCGCAAAGTCGGCCAGCAGCGGCTGCACCGCGCCCTGTTGCACCGAGTGGTAGGCCACGTACCACGGCAGGATCGCCAGCCCCATGCCGGCGCGCGTGGCTTCGAGCACGACCGAGAGGTTGTTCGAGCGCAGCGGCCCGTGCACCGGCACCGGCTCGGCGGCGCCGGTGGGCGCGCTGAAGTGCCAGCGCTCGTCGCCCTGCACGCTGCTGTAGACGAGGCAGGCGTGTTGCGCCAGCTCGGCTGGTGACTGCGGCGTGCCGTGCGCTTTCAGGTAGCCGGGCGAGCCGACCAGCACCCACGGGTTCAGGCCGAGGTAACGCGCGCCGAGCGACGAGTCGGCCAGCCGCCCCATGCGGATCGCCACGTCGACGCCTTGCTCCACGAGGTTCACGTAGCGGTCGTCGAAGCTCATGTCGATCGTGATCTCGGGGTGCTCGCGCATGAAGGCCAGGACGAGCGGCGTGAGCACGCGCCGGCCGAACGCGACCGAGGTGCTCACGCGCAGCTGGCCGCTGACCTGCGACTGCAGCAGCGTGGCCAGGTTGTCGGCTTCTTCGAGCTGGTGCTGGATCGCCTTGCACTTCTCGTAGTACAGCGCGCCGATCTCGGTCGCGCTCACGCCGCGGGTGTTGCGGTTGAGCAGACGCGCGCCGAGGCGCGCTTCGACGGCGGCGACGTGTTTGGTGGCGGTCGGCTGCGTCACGCCCAGGTCGGCCGAGGCTTTGGAGAAGCTGCCGGTCTCGACGATGCGCACGAAGAGCTGGATGCCGGTGATGCGGTCCATGGGAAGTCCGATGTCGGGTCTTGCCACGGTTCAAGGTCGTGGCGTGAGTAGCGAGCGTAACCGCACCGCTGTGCGGGCCCTCACTAGAATCTGCCCTACAAAAACGATCCGGTCTCCGGGAGGCAAATCGATGGCAGTCGCCGACATCTTGAAGCGCGTGGTGGTTTGTGGTGCGGCGATCTGGTTGTCCGGATGTGGTGGCGGGGGCGGCGGCGACGGCCAGACCGAGACCCTGTATGTCGGTTTCGGCTACCCCGTCGCTCGATCCGACCTGCGCGCGCCGATGCGAACGTCACCCGAGATCACCGGTCTGAAAGGGCACGCTCCGAGATGCACGCTGACGGGCGGCATCTTGCCACCGGGTGTCACACTCGATGCCTCCAGTTGTGTCGTGTCCGGAACGCCGACGGCGGCGGGCACTTACACGTTCCAGGTGCGACTCACTGCGGCCGGCGTCGAGGGCAGTGTCGATAGCGAAGGCATCATTGTCGTCAGTGACCCGACGCCAGCGCTCGAGTTGGGCGCAGGCCTGTACGCGTCGTCGCCCAACAACGCCCGCCTGAGCTTGCAGTATGGGCAGGCGCTGGCCCAACGACAGCTGGTCCAGCTCGACTACACCTACACAGCCAAAGCGGGCGATGCGGTCAGTTTTGCGGTAACCGGTGGCGCACTGGCTTCTGGCATCAACCTGGACACGGCGACGGGCTCGATTGAGGGCACGCCCACCGGGCATGGCACCTCTGACGTCTCGCTCCGGGCCACGCTGGTTCGAGGCGGCGTGACCTACACGAGCAACGTCGTGACGGTGACGATGGATGTATCGACGAGCGTTTTGCAGCTTCGATACGGGCTGTGCATAGCGCTGGTGGCCATTCCGGTGAACTGCGCGCCGACGTTCGAGAGCGCGGGCTTCTTGCCCGGAGTGACGGTGACGTACCTTCGGGGCACCCTGCCAGACGGGTTTTCCGTGGACCCTTCGAGTGGCGTTATTTCAGGGTCGTCGATCACGATCGGCGACCCGACCTCGCAGGTCATGGTGCGCTTCACCTATCCGGATGGCAGCGTTCTGGAAACCATGTCGATTGTTTACCTGCGGGTGTTCGGCACTTACCTGCTCTACGAGCCCACTGGCAACAATTTCGGCCTGGCGAGTGGCCCCGTTCCTTCCCCGCTGCCGAATACAAGTTGGGGTGCCCGGCTCACTCCGGGCGTTTCGTTCGGCATCTACGTCTCGGCTGTCAATGGTTCGGCAACGGGCGACGTTTATTCCTTCTCGCTGGAGTCGCTCGACGCCGGCATGCCTTTGCCCGGGTGGCTGAACATCGACCCGAACACGGGGCAGCTCTTCGGCATTCCGCCGGGCGACGCGGCCCCCGTCTCATGGAAGGTGAAGCTCTCGACGGTGAGGGCAGGGATGACCTACGTGACGAGTTCGATATGGACTGTCTGGTTCCAATAGTGCCCCCTGGGCATTCCGCCCCGGAATAGCACTTATCGGCAGCTTGCGTTGCCGGCCGGGGGCCAACTGTCGATCATCCGTTTCAAGAAACATTGATCCCACGGAGACTCGACATGGCAAAGATGAAAGCAGTGATGGCCGCCCACCTGGTCATGGAAAAAGAGGGCGTCACGCAGGCCTTCGGGGTGCCCGGCGCCGCCATCAACCCGCTCTATTCCGTGATGCGCGAGCGCGGCACCATCGCCCACGTGCTGGCGCGCCACGTCGAAGGCGCTTCGCACATGGCCGAGGGTTACACCCGGGCCAAGGCCGGCAACATCGGCGTGTGCATCGGTACCTCGGGGCCGGCCGGCACCGACATGATCACCGGGCTGTACTCGGCCATCGCCGACAGCATTCCGATCCTGTGCATTACCGGGCAGGCGCCGCGCGCGCGCTTGTACAAGGAAGACTTCCAGGCGGTCGACATCGAGTCGATCAGCAAGCCGGTGACGAAGTGGAGCGTCACGGTGCGCGAGCCGGCGCAGGTGCCGCGTGCGTTCCAGCAGGCCTTTCACCTGATGCGCTCGGGCCGCCCCGGCCCGGTCTTGATCGACCTGCCGTTCGACGTGCAGATGGCCGAGATCGAATTCGACATCGACACCTACGAGCCGCTGCCGGTCTACAAGCCCAAGGCCCACCGCAAGCAGATCGAGAAGGCCATTTCGATGCTGCAGGCGGCCGAGCGCCCGCTGATCGTGTCTGGCGGTGGTGTGATCAATGCCGACGCATCGGATCTGCTGCAGGAATTCGCCGAACTCACCAACACGCCGGTGATCCCGACGTTGATGGGCTGGGGCTCGATCCCCGATGACCACCCGTTGATGGCCGGCATGTGCGGCCTGCAAACGAGCCACCGCTACGGCAACGCCACGATGCTCGCCAGCGACTTCGTGATCGGCATCGGCAACCGCTGGGCCAATCGCCACACCGGCTCGCCCGAGGTCTATTGCAAGGGCCGCACCTTCGTGCACGTCGACATCGAGCCGACGCAGATCGGGCGTGTGTTCAACCCCGACCTGGGCATCGTTTCCGACGCGAAAGCCGCGCTGCAACTGTTCGTCGAAGTGGCGCGTGAAATGAAAGCCGCCGGCACGCTGAAAGACCGCAGCGAATGGGTCGCCTCGTGCCGCGAGCGCAAGCGCACGATGCTGCGCAAGACCAACATCGACACCGTGCCGATGAAGCCGCAGCGTGTCTACCAGTGCATGAACAACAACTTCGACCGCGGCACGACCTACATCAGCACGATCGGCCTGAGCCAGATCGCCGGTGCGCAGTTCCTGCACGTGTTCGGCCCGCGGCAGTGGATCAACTGTGGCCAGGCCGGCCCGCTGGGCTGGACGATCCCCGCCGCCCTGGGCGTGCGCGTGGCCGACCCGACGCGCAAGATCGTCGCGCTCTCGGGCGACTACGACTTCCAGTTCATGATCGAAGAGCTGGCCGTGGGGGCGCAGTTCCAGCTGCCCTACATCCACATGGTGGTCAACAACAGCTACCTCGGCCTGATCCGGCAGGCGCAGCGCGGTTTCAGCATGGACTATTGCGTGCAGCTCGGCTTCGAGAACATCAACGCGCCGCAGATGAACGGCTACGGCGTCGACCACGAGGCGGTGGTGACCGGCCTGGGTTGCAAGTTCGTGCGTGTGCACAAGCAGCAGGAGATCGCCCCCGCCATCAAGCAGGCCGAAGCCTGGATGACCGAGTTCAAGGTGCCGGTCGTGATCGAGGTGATGCTGGAGCGCGTGACCAACATCTCGATGGGCACCGAGATCGACGCGATCAACGAGTTCGAGGAGCTGGCGACGAGCCTGGCCGACGCGCCCACCGCCGTTGGTATGCTGGACTGACCGTTCACACGAACGCCTGAACTCCCGGAGCCCGCCATGCCGCGTTTTGCCGCCAACCTTTCGATGCTCTTCACCGAAGTGCCTTTCATCGACCGCTTCGAGCGCGCCGCGCGGGCCGGTTTCAGCGAGGTCGAGTTCCTCTTTCCCTACGCCCACCCCATCGCCGAACTGAAGGCCGTGCTCGCGGCGAACAAGCTGAAGGTCGTGCTGCACAACATGCCCGCCGGCGACTGGGACGCCGGCGACCGCGGCATGGCCTGCAACCCGCAGCGCGTGGCCGAGTTCCGCGACGGCGTGGCGCTCGGAGTGGCCTATGCCAGCGGCCTGGGTTCACCCAACCTGCACTGCATGGCGGGCAAGGCGCCGGCCGGGGTTTCAGAAGCGCTGCTGCGTGAAACCTTCGTCGCCAACCTGCGCTACGCGGCGGGTGAAGCGAAGAAGGCCGGGCTGAAACTGCTGATCGAGCCGATCAACCACTACGACATTCCCGGCTACTTCATCAGCCGCTCGGCGCAGGCACTGGCGATCATCGACGACGTGGGTGCGGACAACCTTTACCTTCAGTACGACATCTATCACATGCAGCGCATGGAAGGCGAACTGGCGGCGACGATCTCGAAGAACCTCGCGCGCATCGCTCACATCCAGCTCGCCGACAACCCCGGCCGCAACGAACCGGGCACCGGCGAGATCAACTATCCGTTCCTGTTCGCACACCTCGACCGCATCGGCTACACCGGGGCCATCGGCTGCGAATACAAACCGGCGGGCAACACCGAAGCCGGCCTTGGCTGGCTGGCGCAGGCGCGCAAGGGCTGAGCTTTTTCCCCTATCGAGTACACAGAGACTGACATGACCACTTCCCTCAAGCTCGGCTTCATCGGCCTGGGCATCATGGGCGCGCCGATGGCGGGCCACCTCATCACTGCCGGCCACCAGCTGTTCGTGTTCACGCACGGCAAGCTCAGCCCCGAGATCGCGGCAACGAACGCGAAGGCCTGCGCCAGCGCGACCGAAGTGGCGCAGCAGGCCGACATCGTGATCATCATGGTGCCCGACACGCCCGACGTGGCCGCGGTGCTGTTCGGTGAAGGCGGCGTCGCGGCGGGCCTGTCCAAAGGCAAGACCGTCGTCGACATGAGCTCCATTTCGCCGATCGAAACCAAGGAGTTCGCCAAGAAGATCAACGCGCTCGGCTGCGACTACCTCGACGCACCGGTCTCGGGCGGCGAAGTGGGCGCGAAGGCCGCGTCGCTGACGATCATGGTCGGAGGGCCCGAAGCGGCCTTCGGTCGCGTGAAGCCGCTGTTCGAGCTGATGGGCAAGAACATCACGCTGGTCGGTGGCAACGGCGACGGCCAGACCTGCAAGGTGGCGAACCAGATCATCGTGGCGCTCAACATCGCGGCGGTCGGCGAAGCGCTGCTGTTCGCCTCGAAAGCCGGTGCCGACCCGGCGCGGGTGCGCACCGCGCTGATGGGCGGCTTCGCGGCCTCGCGCATCCTTGAAGTGCACGGCGAGCGCATGGTCAAGCGCACCTTCAACCCGGGCTTTCGCATCGGCCTGCACCAGAAGGATTTGAACCTCGCGCTGGCCGGCGCACGCGCACTCGGCGTGGCGCTGCCGCAGACGGCGGGGGCCGCGCAGCTGATGCAAGTGTGTGCGGCCAACGGCATGCAGAACCTCGACCACTCGGCGCTCGTGAAGGCGCTGGAACTGATGGCCGACCACAAGGTCATGCCCGACGCGTGAGCGGCATCCGCCGGGTCTGGATAATCGCGCCATGAGCACGATTCCCTCCCCTTACACCGACCCGCGTGGTTTCCTGAATGCGCTGTACAGCGCGGCCGTCGACGAAGCCCTGCCGGGCCGCAAGACGGCTGCCTTCCTGCCCGCGCCGCCGAAGGGCCGCACGATCGTGATCGGCGCCGGCAAGGCCGGCGGCTCGATGGCCGAGGCAGTCGACGCGCTGTGGCCGAAAGACGCGCCGATGTCGGGCCTCGTCGTCGCGCGCTACGACTACGTGCCGCCGGCTTACAAGGCCAGGCCCGGCCGCATCGAAGTCGTCGAAGCCGCGCACCCGGTGCCCGATGAAGCCGGCCGCCGTGCCGCGAAGCGCATCGCCGAGTTGACGCAGGGCTTGAGCAAAGACGACCTCGTGCTGTGCCTGATGTCGGGCGGTGCGTCGTCGCTGCTCGCGATGCCGGCCGAAGGAGTCTCGCTCGAAGAAAAGCAGGCCATCAACAAGGCGCTGTTGAAGAGCGGTGCTGCCATTGGCGAAATGAACTGCGTGCGCAAGCACCTGTCGGCCATCAAGGGCGGGCGACTCGCCGCGATGTGCGCGCCGGCGCAGGTGGTCACGCTGCTCATCAGCGACGTGCCCGGCGACGCCCCCGAAGTGATCGGCAGCGGACCGACCGTGCCCGACAGCACGACCTGCGCTGACGCGCTCGCGATCCTCACACGCTACGGCATCGACATTCCCGCCGCGGCGCGCGCCGGCCTCGAGAGCGGCGCGCTCGAAACACCGAAACCCGGTGATGCGCGCTTCAACGGCCACCAGGTTCACATGATCGCCACCCCGCTGCAGTCGCTCGAAGCGGCGGCATCGATCGTGCGCCAGGCCGGTATCGGCGTGCATGTGCTCAGCGACGAGATGGAAGGTGAGTCGCGCGAAGTCGGCAAGGTGCAGGCTGCGCTGGCGCGCCACGTGGCCCGCCACGGCGCGCCCTTCGCCAAGCCCTGCGTGATCCTGTCGGGTGGCGAGACGACAGTGACCGTGAAGAGCAAGGGCGGCCGCGGCGGCCGCGCCAGCGAATTCCTGCTCGGCTGCGCGATCGCGCTGCAGGGCGAGACGGGCGTGCACGTGCTCGCCGCCGACACCGACGGCATCGACGGTGTCGAAGACAACGCCGGCGCCATCGTCACGCCCGACACGCTCGCGCGTGCCTTGGCGCAGGGCCTGAAGGCGCAGGACTTCCTCGACCGCAACGACGCCTACAATTTCTTCAAGCCGATCGGCGACCTGGTGGTGCCGGGGCCGACCTTCACGAATGTGAACGACTTCCGGGCGGTGTTGATCGTCTGAGAAACAGGAGTTCCCGATGGCCGAGCGCCGTGTCTGTGTGGTGACCGGTTCGTCGTCGGGCATCGGCGCGGCGACCGTTCGGCTTTATGCCCGCCACGGCTGGAACGTGGTGATCAACTTCTCGCGCGACCCGGCACCGGCCGAAGCGGTGGCCGCCGAGTGCCGCACGCTCGGGGTCGATGCCTTGTGTGTGAAGGCCGACGTGGCGTCCGATGCCGATTGCAAACGCCTGGCCGACGAGGTCGATGCCCGCTTCGGGCGCGCCGACGTACTCGTCAACAACGCCGGCACGACCAAGTTCGTCGCGCTGAAGGATCTCGACGGACTCGAGGCCGAAGACTTCCAGCGCATCTATGCCGTCAACGTGATCGGTGCGTACCAGATGAGCCGCGCCTTGGTGCCGCTGCTGCAGCGCCACACCGGTGCGGGCATCGTCAACGTGTCTTCGATCGCCTCGATGATGGGCGCGGGTTCCTCGATCGCCTACATGGCGAGCAAGGGCGCGTTGAACGCGATGACGGTCGGCCTGGCACGCGCACTCGGCCCGGCGATCCGCGTCAACGCGGTCGCACCGGGTTTCGTGGAAACCCCGTGGCTGAAGGCCGGGCTCGGCGCCGAGCGCTACGAGCAGACGCTGCAGGGCTACAAGGCCCGCGCCGCGCTCGACGCGGTGATGACACCCGACGACGTGGCCGAAGCCGCCTGGTGGCTCGGCGCCGGCGCGGCCAAGACGACCGGCGAGGTGCTGTTGCTGGATGCGGGGCTGCGGCTCACGCGCGGTTGAAGCGGCGCGCGGCCAGCATTGCTGAAGGTTCGGGGAATAGGCGGGCAGCCGCCAGCGTCTACCTTCGTGCGAACAACTGGTTCGCGCTTGACACCGGACCCACCCATGCACTCCCCCACCCGCCTCGTTTGCCTGCTCGCCTTCCTTGCTGCCGTTCTGAGCGGCTGCGCCTCGATGTCGCCCGCTGCGCCCGCCAGCGTGGCCGACGGTGTGCTGGTCGGCCCGAATGGCATGACGCTCTACACCTTCGACAAGGACATGGCCGGCAGTGGCAAGTCGGTCTGCAACGGCCCCTGCGCCACCAACTGGCCGCCGCTGATGGCGACTGACGCCGACAAGGCCAGCGGTGACTTCTCGGTGCTCACCCGCGACGACGGCAAGAAGCAGTGGGCCGTCAAAGGCAAGCCGCTGTACTTCTGGGTCAAGGACCTGAAGGCCGGTGACAAGACCGGCGACGGCGTGTTGACCGTCTGGCACACCGCCAAGCCTTGACCGTCGTGGCGGGCAGCTTCACGAGGGCTCGCCCGCGGTCTGCGTGTATTCGCCCGCGCTTGTCGAAACAGGGAAATCCCCCAAAGACGCAAGTTTGTAAACCGATACAGTAAACCGGTACACAAGGTGGCGATTCGCCCACTCAACACACCGGAGACACCCCATGGTTGCAAATGCCCGTCGTCGATTCGTGCAGGCCGGATCGGCCGCGTCGTTGCTGGCGCTGGCCGGCTTTCCCGCCATCGTGCGTTCGCAGGCGAACGTGGCGCTGCGCTTCTCGTCGTCGATGACGGCCGACGACAACGCTGCGCACTACGTCTGGTACCAGCGGCTCGACGCGAACCTGAAGGCCGCCGTCGGCGACCGCATCAAGATCGACTACTTCCCGAACAACCAACTGGGCAAGGAAAGCGACGTGGTGCAGCAGGTCAAGGTCGGCTCGATCGACATGATGGTCACCGGCTCGTCGATCTGGGCCACGGTGCTGCCCGAGCTCGGCATGCTCGACCTGGGCTACGTGTTCGACAGTTACGCCCACGTCGCGAAGGCGATGGACGGCGCGGCCGGCAAACAGCTCAACGATCTGCTGCAGCAGCGCACCGGCTGCAGCGTGCTGACCTGGACTTCGCACTTCGGCCCGCGCAGCGTCTACACCAAGACGCAGATCAAGTCGCTGGCCGACATCAAGGGCGTGAAGCTGCGCGTCTTGCCCACGCCGGCCTTCATCGAGACCTTCAAGATCATGGGCGCGATCCCCACGCCCATCCCGTTCGGCGAGCTCTACATGGCGGCGCAGACCGGTGTGGTCGACGGCTTCGAGCACGACGCTGCCACCGTGCTGGCGAGCAAGCTCAACGAGGTCACGAAGTCTTGCTGGCTGACCGAGCACCTGTTCAGCCCGATGGTCGTGGTGATCGGCAAGCGCAGCCTCGACCGCATCCCGGCCGAGCTGCGCCCGGCCTTCACGAAGGCTGTTGCCGACAGCACCACGCAGCAGCGTGCGTTGGCCGGCGAGAAGGGCGCCGGTGCGATCGAGGAACTCAAGCGCAAGGGCATGACCTTCTTCCCGATGGCGGCCGCCGACCGAGCTGCGGTGCGCAAGGAGATGGAAGCGAAGCTGTGGGCCGACTTCGCCAAGCAGTACCCGGTCACCGGGCCGCTGTTCGCGGCGATCAGCAGCGCGCGCGCCTGAGCCGCCCGTGTCGAGCACCGCCACGCTGCCCGTCTGGGGCTTTCGCGCCGACACCGAGCCCGGCCGCTGGTTGGCGATGCTGACGCGCACGATCGAGGTCTTGTCGGGCGTGGTGCTGGCGGTCGATGTGCTGGTGGTGTTTGCCTCGGTGGTGTTCCGCTACGTGCTGCACGACCCGGTCGACTGGGCCGAAGAGATCGCGCGGGCGCTGATGCTGATGCTCGTGTTCTTCGGCGCCGCCACGGTGCTGGCGCGCAGCCAGCACGTCGGCGTCGACCTGTTCCGGCAGCTGCTGCCGGCGCGCTGGCAGCCGGCGCTGGTGCAGCTCGCGCACTGGGTGATCGCCGGGGTGGCGGCGAGCCTGTGCCTCTCGTCGCTGCTGCTGCTCGTCGACACTTGGACGCAGACCACACCGCTCGGCCTGCCGCAATGGCTGTACGTGTTCCCGGTCGTGATCGGCAGCGCGTTCATGGCGCTGTTCGGCGTGGCGAACGCGGTCAACGCGCCGCGCCGCATCGTGGTCACCACGCTGGTGGGCGCCGTGATCGTGCTGGCCACCGTGTACGGCTGGAACGCGTTCGTGCCCGGCCTGGCCGTGCCGCGCGGCCTGCTGCTGGCCTTCGGTTTCTTCGGCTCGCTGCTGCTCGGCGTGCCGATCGGCTTCGTGCTCGCGTTCGCCGCGCTGCTCTACTTTCTGGCCGATCCGTCGTTGCCGCTCTTGATCTATTCGCAGCAGGTGATGGCCGGCAGCGACCACTTCGTGCTGCTGGCGATCCCGTTCTTCGTGCTGGCCGGGTTGTTGATGGAATCGAACGGCATGTCGTCGCGCCTGATCGAGCTGCTGCTGCGCATCTTCGGCCGCGTGCGCGGCGGGCTCGGGCTGATCACCATCACGGCGACTGCGTTTTTCTCGGGCGTGTCGGGCTCCAAGCTGGCCGACATCGCGGCGGTGGGTGGCATCGTGATGCCGGCCGTGCGCCGCACCCGCCAAGACCCGAACGAAGCCGCTGGCCTGCTGGCCTGCACGGCCGTGATGGCCGAGACCATCCCGCCCTGCATCAACATGATCATCATTGGCTTCGTGGCCAACATCTCGATCGCCGGGCTGTTCATGGCCGGCCTGGTTCCGGCGGCAGTGATGGCGCTGGCTTTGGCGGCGCTGGCCGTGATCGTCGGCAAGAAGATCAACCCCGACGAAGCCTTCGAGCACCGCACGCCGATGCTCAAGCTGCTCGGCGGCGCCTTGGTCGCGATCATCATGGTGGCGATGATCGGCAAGGGCGTGACCTCGGGCGTGGCCACCTCGACCGAGGTCTCGGCCTTCGCCGTGATCTACGCGCTCGTCGCCGGCAGCCTGGCGTTCCGCGAGCTGAGCGTGGCCGATCTGGGGCGGCTCTTCGTGCGCTCGGCGTCGATGGCGGGCAGCATCCTGTTCATCGTGGCGGCCGCATCGAGCCTGTCGTTCGCGCTGACGATCGAGCAGATTCCGCAGCTGGTGTCGGGTTCGATGATCAACTTCGCGCACCAGTACGGCAGCACCATGTTCATCCTGCTCTCGGTGCTGCTGATGATCGTGTTCGGCGCGGTGCTCGAAGGCGCGCCGGCCTTGATCATCTTCGGTCCGCTGCTCACGCCGATCGCGCAGCAGCTCGGTGTGAACCCGCTGCACTTCGGCACCGTGATGGTCATCGCGATGGGCCTGGGCCTGTTTGCGCCGCCGATCGGCCTGGGCCTGTTTGCCACCTGCGCGATCACCGGCACCCAGGTGAAGGACGTGGCCCGGCCCATGATGAAATACATGGCCGTGCTGCTGGCCGCGTTGATCGTTCTGGTGCTCGTGCCGTCGTTCTCGTTGTGGCTGCCGACCCGGCTCGGCCTGTAGCGGCAGGCTTCTCACAGGAATTTTTCATGCCCACGATCCAGGACGTTGCGAAACACGCCGCCGTGTCGGTGAGCACCGTGTCGAACGTGCTCAACGGCCGCGCCAACCGCATGCGCGCCGAGACACTGGCGCGGGTCGAGGCGGCCATCGACGCGCTGCAGTTCCGCCCCAGCAAGCTCGCCCAGCAATTGAAGACCGGTCAGACGCCGCTGATCGGACTGCTCGTGCCTTCGATGACCAACCCGATGTATGGCTACATCGCGCGCGAGATCGAAACCGTGGCGCAGGAACGCTTCGGCTACCGCCTGCTGATCGGCAGCACCTACCGCGACCCGCAGAAGGAAAATGCGTTCTTCGACGACCTGCTCTCGCAAGGCGTGCGCCGCGTGATCGTGATCTCGTCGCTGGCCGACGAGCGCCACTTCGAGTCGGCGGTCGAGCGTGGCATGGTGGTCGTGAGCTACGACCGCGGTGCCACACCGGGCCGGCGCTCGCAGGTGGCGCACGTGATGCCCGACAACTTCGAGGCGGCGCGCCTGGCCACGCAGCACCTGATCGACAAAGGCCATCGGCGACTGGCCTTCGCCACCGTGGCCGGCATGACGATGAGCCGCAGCGCGAAGATCGACGGTTTTCATGCTGCCGTCGACGCTGCGGGCCTGCGCGCCGGCGCGAAGCTGATTGACGGCGGGCCGCTCAACGAATATGGCGACTCGGTGATCGCCGAAGTCGGCCGCGCGATGGCCTGGCAGATCGCGCGCGCCACACGCCGGCCGACCGGCATCGTCGCGCTCAACGACCTGATGGCGCTCGGGCTGATGGCGGGGCTGCGCGACTCCGGCCTGGTGGTGCCACGCGACGTGTCGATCGTCGGCGTGGACGGCCACTTCCTCGCGGGTTTGTCGAACCCGGGTTTGACGACGGTGCAGTTGCCGGTGCCCGAGATGGCGCGCGCGATGGTGGAGCGGGTGATGCACCCGCAGGCGGACGCCGACAGCGGCGAGCGTGATGGCGTCTTCGCGCCGACGCAGCTGGTCGAGCGCGAGTCGGTGGCGGCACCGCCTGCCGCGTCGAAAGCGCGTGCGGCGAGAGCCGGCTCCGACAAGGTCACCCCATGACGACGGTCTTCGTCAGCCACCCGACCGACAAGCTCGAGCAGTACTTCGGGCCGAACGCCACGCGCGCGCTGCAGGCGATCGCCGAGGTGCGTTTCAACACGGAGGCGCGCGACCTGTCGACGCCCGAGCTGATCGCCGCCGCGCGAGGTTGTGACGCGCTGATCGGCTACCGCCAGACGCCCGGCCCGAAAGCGTTGTTCCGTGCCTTGCCCGAGCTCAATGCCTTTATCCGCTGCGCGGTCGACATCCGCACCGTCGACGTCGAGGCTGCCAGCGAGTACGGCGTGCTGGTCACGCAGGCGAGCCCGGGTTATGTGCCGGCGGTGGCCGAATGGATCATCGCGGTGATGGTCGACATGGGCCGGGGCATCAGCCGCTACGCCAGCGCCTACCAGCGTGGCGAGCCGCCGGCGCCGGCCATGGGCCGCGAGCTGCGCGGCTCGACGCTGGGCGTGGTCGGCCTCGGCCAGATCGGGCAGTACCTGGTTGACCTGGCGCTGGCTTTCGGCATGCGTGTGCTCGTGACGACACCGCGGCCGGTCGAACCGCGTGCGGGCGTCGCGCAGGTAGAGCTGCCCGTGCTGCTGGCCGGCGCCGACTTCGTCGTGTGCCTGGCCACCGCGAACGCCGAGACCGAGAACCTGTTCGATGCGAACGCCTTCGCAGCGATGAAACCGGGCGCGTATTTCGTCAATGCGGCCCGGGGCGAGCTGGTCGATGAAACGGCGCTGTTCGACGCGCTCGAATCGGGCCGGCTCCAAGGCTGCGCACTCGACGTGGGGCGTGCGCCCGACCAGATGCCCAGCCCCGCACTGGCGCGCCACCCGCGTGTGCTTGCCGCGCCGCACATCGGCGGGCTCACGCGGCCGGCGGTCGAACACCAGGCGCTCGAGACGGTGGCCCAACTCGCGTCTTTGCTCAAGGGCGAGATGCCGGTCGGCGCCGTGAACGCGGCGCAGGCGACGCGGCTGCGCCGCTGGGGCCACCCGTGACGACCACATCGGCAGGCGCGCTCGAAGGCGGGTGCGATTGCCACGTCCACATCTTCGAAGACCGCTGGCCGCTGGTGGCCAGCGCAACGTACACGCCGCCCCACGCGCCGGCCTCGGCCTACCGCGAGGTGCAGTATGCGCTCGGCCTCGAACGCGCGATCGTCGTGCAACCGACCGGCTACGCGTTCGACAATCGCTGCACGCTCGATGCGCTGGCGCAGCTCGGTGTCGGCGCACGCGGCATCGCGGTGGTGCCGCCCGACGTGGCCGACGCCGAACTCGAACGCCTGCACACGGCCGGGATTCGCGGTGTGCGCTTCATGATGCTGGCCGGTGGTGTGCTGCCCTGGGGCAGCCTCGAGGCCATGGCCGCGCGCATCGCGCCGCTCGGCTGGAACATCAACCTGCAGCTCGACGGGCGCGACCTGCCCTTGCACGAGGGGGTGCTGAGCCGCCTGCCCGCCAATCTGGTGATCGACCACATCGCCAAGTTTCTCGGCCCGGTCGAACTCGACGGCGATGCCTTCGGTGCCCTGTGCCGCCTGCTCGACAGCGGGCGTTGCTGGGTCAAGCTTTCGGCGCCCTACGAAAGCTCGCGCAGCGGTCCGCCGGACTATGCGGACGTCGCGCCGCTGGTCCACGCGCTGGCCGAGCGTTACCCCGAACGTGGCCTGTGGGCCAGCAACTGGCCGCACCCGAACGTCCGGCCCACGCCCGACAACGTGGCGCTGCGTGACTGGGCGTTGCGCTGCTTCGGCGGCGACGCCACGCGCCGGCGCATCCTGGTCGACAACCCGGCGGCGTTGTACGGCTTCCGAACGCCGGTTCGACCCCCCTGATCAGGTGCGTTGCTGGCGTTGTTCGTCCCCTCGTTGAGGTGGTGCCGCGCGGCCTCGGCGGCGCAATCATGGCGTTGCCACTTCAGGAGCTGAACATGTCTCACGAAACCACGGCAACGCACCGCCCCCACTTCATCGACCACAGCGCCTCGGCGCCGCCGGTGGCGATCCCGCCCGGCCACGTCGGCGAGTTCGTCATTCCTGGCACCGGCCGAACGGTCTGGTGGACCGGCCGCGTCGCGATCGGGCTGCTGCACAAGCCGGAACGTTATTTCGAAGCGATGAGCGAGTCATCGTTGTGGTTGCAGTCGCTGATGCTCGGTGGCTCGGCCGGCAGGGCTTCGGCCAAGGTTTGAGCGGGCCTCAGGCCAGCGCTGCGTACACGGCCTGTTTGTACTCGAACCAGAAGGGGTGCCAGAAGCCGAAATGGCGCTGCGCCATCTGCACACCGGCCACACCCGTCGCCGGCGAGATCCACCAGTGAGTGCCGGCCAGGCCACCCCATTGCAACTCGCCCGCCGGCGTGTTGGGTTGAAGCGCCGAAGGAGCGCGGGTGATCGCTCCGGCGAGGCCGAAACCCAGGCTCGGAATCGGCCCCGTGTGCGCGAAGCCAACGCACTGTTCGCCGGGCAACTGGTCGCGCATCATCTCGGCCAGCGTGGCGGGCTTCAAGAGCCCGGCGCGCTCGGGCATCAGCAGGCGCAGCAGCGCCAGCATGTCGGCCTGCGTGGTGAAGCTGCCACCTGCGCCCGACTGCATCGCCACCGGTCGCACGTAGGCCTCGGGCCAGGGGGCGCTGTCGATGCGCGTCAGGCCTGGCCGGTCAGGGTGCTGCAGATCGCCGACGTACAAGGTGGCGAGGCGCGGCAACTGGTCGGTGCGCAGCACGAAGCCGGTGTCGACCATTCCTGCGGGGCCCCACAAGCGCATTTGCAGCACATCGCCGAAACGCTGGCCGGTGACCACTTCGATCAGCCGCGCGAGCACGTCGGTGGCGAGAGAGTATTCCCAGCCGCTGCCGGGTTGGCGATTCAGCGGCAGCGTGGCGAGGCGCTCGACCAGCACCGCCAGCGTGTGGTCGCGGCCGCGCACGGCGGAGACTTTGTAGGCGTTGAAGAGCAGGGTGCCCGGGTCGAACACGCCGTGGCTGAAACCGGCGGTGTGGCTGAGCAGGTGGCGGATGGTGATGTGCTGCTGCAGCGGCTCGGTGTCGTCGAGCGTGGTGGCGCCGGCGCGCAAGACGCGCAGCGTGCCGAGGGCAGGCAACCAGTTCTTCACCGGGTCGTCGAGCGCGAAGCGGCCTTCGTCGGCCAGCATCAACACCAGCACCGAAGTCATCAGCTTGGTGTTGGAAAACGCGCGGTGAATATGGTCGGGGCGCAGCGGTTCGCCGCGTTCGATATCGGCCAGACCGGTGCAGAAACTCTCGATCGGCTCGCCTTGCAACAGCACGGTGGCCGTTGCGCCGGCCAGAAGGCGGCCATCGACATGGCGTTGCAAGACGGCGCGGGCGGCGCTGAAGTCGGGTTCTTGTCGGGTCATCTTGCAAGGCTCGGTTCGGCACCGCACGGCTGGAGCGGCTTCGCCATTCTCGGCGCATCATGCCGGCATGCTCAAGGCCAACCTTCTTCGAACCCTCACGATCGAGCCGTTGCAGCACCCGCGCGGCCAGCCGCACCTGAGCGCAGCGAGCGGCCTCGTGTGCGCGAACGCTTGTGTCTACGTCGTTGCCGACGACGAACACCACCTCGCGGTCTTCCGCGATCACGACGCGCCAGGTGAGCTGCATCGCTTGTTTGCAGCCGACCTGCCCGACGACAAGAAGGCGCGCAAGCGCCGCAAGCCCGATCTGGAAACGCTGCTGTGCTTGCCGATGCGCAGCGCCCTCGTTGCGCTCGGTTCCGGCTCGCGGCCGAACCGCAACACCGGCGTGCTGATTCCGCTCGGCGCGGACGGCGAGCCTCTGGCCGACGTGGTGAGCTTCGACCTGCAATCACTCTACGAACCGCTGCGTGCCGCGCTCGGCGAAATCAACGTCGAAGGTGCGATGCTGCTCGGCGAAGAACTCGTGCTGCTGAACCGGGGCGTCGCCGGCTGTTCGGACAACGCGGCCGCGCACTACCCGCTGCAGGCCCTGGTCGATGCCATCGACGGGCATTTGCACGCGACGGCGCCATCCTTGATCCGCCGCTACGCGCTGGGCCACATCGATGCCGTTCCGCTCGCGTTCACCGACGCCGCCGCCTTGCCTGACGGCGGCTGGGTTTTCAGCGCGGTGGCCGAAGACACACGCGACAGTTACGCCGACGGCCGCTGCAGCGGCTCGGTCGTGGGCGTGGTCGATGTGCGCGGTGCGCTCGTCGCCACACATCGGCTCGATGCGCTGCTGAAGGTCGAAGGCATCGCGGTGCGGGTCGACGCCGAGGGCATGAGCCTGTGTCTTGTCACCGACGCTGACGATCCGGCACAAGCCTCGCAGCTGCTGCTGGCCAGGCTTTGACGCGGAGGCGTCTCACGCGATGGCCGCCACGCTGCGCGCCAGCACCAGCAGCAGGTTGTTGGCCGGCATCTGCACCCGCTCGCGCAAATGCAGGCCGGCCGCTTCGGCCTGCGCCAGCACGTCGGCGAGGCGCCGCAAGCCCCAGGCCGGGTTGCGGGCGCGCAGGTCGGCGTCGAACGTGAGGTTGCCCGCCGACACCGGCTCGCCGTCGACAAGGTACGGGCCGTAGAGCAGCAGCAGGCCCTGCGGCGAGAGGTGCCGTGCCGCGCCCTGCATCAGCGCCGCGCAGGTCGGCCAGGGCGAGATGTGCAGCATGTTGGCGCAGAACACCGCGTCGGCCGGCTGCGGCGCACCGGGCTATTCGGCGGCCAGCACGTCGAGCGCGATCGGCGGCAGCACGCTGGCGATGCCCGCGCACCACGCGGCCGTCGATGCCAGCGCGCGCGGCTCGGGGTCGCTCGGCTGCCAAGCCCACCCCGGCAGGCCAGCGGCAATGTGCGCCGCGTGCTGGCCGGTGCCGCTGGCGATCTCGAGCGCCACGCCGCGCTCGGGCAGAAGCCGGTGCAGCTCGGCGAGGATCGGCCCGCGGTTGCGTTCCGCGGCGGGGCTGTGCTGGCGTGCGTCGGCATCGTTCATGCCGCAAGTTTATGGAGTGCGGGCGCTCATGCAGAATCCGGCGTTGCCGCCAAGCCGGCGCGTGAGGAGACACACATGAAGGATCTGCCGGACATCCACCGCCGCAACGCACTGCGCGCCAGCGCGGCAGCCTGCGCTGCCAGCGCCTTCCCGATGCTCGCCCGCGCCCAGGCCTGGCCGAGCAAGACGATCCGCTTCGTCGTGCCGTTCGCGCCCGGTGGCAGCTCCGAGATCGTGGCCCGCGCCGCGGCCGCGGAGCTGAGCAAGTCGCTCGGCCAGAGCATGTACGTCGACAACAAACCCGGTGGCGCCGGCAACGTGGCGATGGGCGAGGTGGCGCGCGCCGAAGACCAGCACACGCTGATCCTCGGCCACATCGGCACGCTGGCGGTGAACCCCTACATCTTCGACAAGCTGCCCTACGACCCGGTGAAGGACTTCAAGCCGATCTCGCTGCTGGCCAAGGTGCCCAGCCTCTACGTGGTGCACCCCGACGTGCCGGCGAAGAACCTGAAGGAGTTCGTGGCGCTGTGCAAGGCCAAGCCGGGGCAGCTGAACTACGGCTCGGCCGGCAACGGCAGCGCCGGCCACCTGGCGATGGAATACCTGAAGATGGCGACGAACATCTTCATCCTGCACGTGCCCTACCGCGGCACCGGCCCGCAGTTGACCGACCTGCTCGCCGGGCGGCTGCAGGCCGCTTCGGTCGGCGCGCCGGCGATCCTGCAGTTCATCAAGACCGGCAAGCTGCGCTGCATTGCCACCGGCACGACCCAGCGTATTCCGCAGCTGCCCGACGTGCCCACCGTCGCCGAGCAGGGCTACCCCGGCTTCGAGATGACACAGTGGTACGGCATGCTGGCGCCGGCCAACCTGTCGCAGCCCGCCGCCGACAAGCTCTCTGCCGCCGCCGCCAAAGCGATGCACGAGCCGACGGCGCTGGAGCGCCTCAGTGCCGACGCAGCGATTCCGGTGGGTGGCACCGCCGCCGAGTTCGCGAAGTTCATCGCCCTCGAGCAGCAACGCTGGAAGCCAGTGATCGTGCGCGCGAAGGTCAAGCCGGATTGAACGCGATGAGCCACGGCCTGCAGGGAGCGCGTACGCCCCAGCCCTTCTGGCGCAGGATCGCCCGCGCGGGCCTGCTGCTGGCGGCCGTGCTGGGCCTGGGCGCCTGCACCACGCTGCCGTCGATCGACCGCGTGGCCATCACCAGCGAGGCGATTCCGCTCAGCACGAAGACCACCCTCGGCCGCATCGCGCAGAGCTCGTTGCCGGCACCCGAACTCTCGGGCTTCCGGCTGATGCCGCTCGGCCTGTTCTCGCTCGACGCGCGGGTGCAGCTTGCGCGCCGCGCCGAGGTGTCGCTCGACGTTCAGTACTACCACTTCGAGAACGACGAAACCGGCCGCTGGTTGCTGCGCGCGCTGCGCGACGCGGCCGAGCGCGGCGTGCGCGTGCGCCTGCTGCTCGACGACCTGTACACCGGCGGGCAAGACCCGCTGTTCCTCGCGTTCGCGGCCCACAAGAACGTGCAGGTGCGCTTGTTCAACCCGTTCGCACGGGCGCGTGACCAGGGGCAGGGCGGGCGTTTCCTCGCTTCGCTCGACGAGTGGTCGCGCGTGAACCACCGCATGCACAACAAGCTGCTGATCGCCGACGGTGCGATGGCCGTGATCGGCGGGCGCAACGTGGCCAACGAGTACTACCTGCGCAGCATGTCGGAAAACTTCATTGACGTCGACGCCTTCACCACCGGCTGGATCGTGCCGCCGCTGCAGTACCTGTTCGACCGCTACTGGAACAGCGACCCGGTCTACCCGCTCGAATCGGTCGCCCGCACCGGCCTGAGCGCGGCGCAACTGCGCGCGGCGTTCGAAGACTGGACCGGCGCGGAAAAGACCCCGCCGCCCAAGGAGCTGCCGCCCAACGACATCCTCGGCTACGGCCCGATCGCCGACGACCTCGACATCGGCCGGCTCGGGCTGATCTGGGGCGAGGCCTATGTGTTCGCCGACCACCCCGACAAGCCCTTCGACGGCTCGGTGGGCGGCGAACTGCTCGAGACCAGCGTCACCTACAACGTGTTCGAGGTGATCCGCGCCGCGAAGGAAGAAGTGGTCGCTTCGTCGCCGTATTTCGTGCCCGGCCAGCTCAGCATGGACATGTTCCGCGAGCTGCGCGCCAAGGGCGTGAAGGTCACGGTATTGACCAACTCGCTCGCGTCGACCGACGAGCCGATCGTGCACGTCGGCTACGCGGCCCACCGCGAAGAACTGCTGCGCATGGGGGTCGACCTGTACGAACTGAGCTCGTCTCGCATCAAGGGCAACAAGCGGCCGTTCCTGTTCGGCGCGTCACTCGGCCGGCTGCACGCCAAGCTGGTCGTGGTCGACAAGAAGCGCTTGTTCATCGGCTCGATGAACCTCGACCCGCGCTCGGCCACCATCAACACCGAACTCGGCGCGATGATCGACAGCCCGCAGCTCGCGCGCGAACTGCTGCGCATCATCGACATTGACCGCTTCCAGAGCGCCTACCGCGTGCGCCTGCGCGCCACCGGTGCCGGCCTGGAGTGGCTGAGCAACGACGGCGACAAGGAAATGATCCTGACCGAAGAGCCCGACTCGACACCCTGGCTGCGTTTCAAGTCGTGGCTGCTGACGCCGTTCGTGCCGATCGAGCAGTTGTAGGCGCGCCCTGGCCAGCGCTCAGCTGCGCCGAGCATCCGAAGGCAGCGCAATGCCCCGGTCGTCCATGACCCGGGCCACGATGCCGCGTGTCACCGGCTGGGGGATTGTCTCGTCGCAGCCGGCCAGATCGGCGCGCACCCGATCGACGGGGCGCAATTGGCCAGCGACCAGCACGATGGCTTCGGCATGGTGTCCTGCGCCACGCAACTGCTGACAAAAGTCGATGCCGTCACCGCCGTCGACCGTGGCAGCCGCGAGGCTGACGAACACGGCCACGAAGGTTCGCGGAGCGGCCAATGTGGGAGAAGACATTGGGCCTGCGATTGCCAGCACGCCGAAGCCGAAGGCGCCCAGCACCGAGCAGAGTTGCTCGCGGGAGGTGGGGTCGGGGTCGACGATGAGTACTTCGGCGTCGGCCGGCGCGAACGCTCTGGATGCCACGACGCTGCGCAAACGCGCGTGCTGCACCTGCGCGCGCTTGGCGGCTTTTCGAGCCGATTTCAGTTCCGCCTCATTCATGGGCGTCGTGCCGAGAGCGTCGGTCGCACGTCGCGCAAGAGTCGCAGATGGCTTCGCTTCGACATGGGACGATGGCAACTCGGCCGCCGACAACGCAACAGGCGGCGCCGTTGTTGAACCGAAAGTGTCGTGCACCCGACTCGGCGCAGAAACCGGCGCCGAGTCGACCGCCGTCGAAGTTGCTTGAGGCCCGCCCAGATCGTCGAGCCACAGCGCACCGGAGCTGTCGACCGGCAGCCAGGCTTGCAGCGGCGACGGCTCCGTGTTCCAGCCGCCCAGATCGGTCCAGCAGGCCTCGCAAGGCTGCGCGCCGTCAGCGACGATGCAACCGCAGACCGGGCAACGGTTCGGGCTCATGCGTGCTTCGAACCGGCGGGGTTGGAAACCAGCCGTGGAGTCGAGGGGCAGGGTGGCGAAGCTGACTCGTCAAGCGCGGTGATCAAGGGCTTCTCTCATGGCTCGGGTGTCTTCGCAAGACAGTTGTCTTGCCGCAGCGACGACACTGAAATGCTTTAAATGTGCAATATGCACACTAAGTCTATTCGAGCTGCAGCGGTCTGCGTGCCCACTCATGTGGGATTGACAATCGCCGGAAGGCGAAGGGAAGTTTTTGCCCCGACGCCATCGCGTCGCCGTTGCGCCCTAACGCCGCAGCAACTGCGCCAGAACCGCCAGCGCGATGATCTCTGGCTCCTTGCCCTGAATTCCTTCGGTGCCGATGGGGCAGGTCATGCGGGCGATCACGCCAGGGTCGACGCCCCTCTGCTCGAAGCGGTGAATGAAACGCTGCCGCTTGGTTTTCGAGCCGATGAGCCCGAGGTAGCCGAAGTCGCCACGCTTCAGAATGGCTTCGGTGATGCGCAGGTCGAGGTCATGGTTGTGGGTGAGCACGAGGTAGAAGGCGCCGGGTGGCGCATTCCGAACTTCGGACTCGACAGCGTCGACGCAGATGATGCGGATGCGCTCTGGCCAGCGTATTCCGAGCGTCGTGGTCGCAGGGAATTCTTCTTCGCGTTCATCGATCCAGTCGACGTTCACGTCGAGCGTGGCGAGCAGCGTGGCGATGGCGCGGCCGACGTGGCCTGCGCCGTAGAGCTGCAAGTGGAACAGCGGCGCCGGCGCTGGCCAGTGCGCAAGAGCTTCGACGTTCAATGCCTGATACGACAGCGTGACCGCTCCGCCGCAGCACTGCCCCAGCGCGGGGCCGAGCGGGTAGTGCTCGGTGTGGGTTGCCAGTTCCTGCGTCCTCAGCATCTCGCGTGCGCACGCAATGGCCTTGAGTTCGAGGTGCCCGCCGCCGATGGTGCCGATGACTTCGGTGGCGCCGACCAGCATGCGCGTGCCTGCTTCGCGGGGTACAGAGCCTTTGGCCTGGGTGACTTCGACGACGACAGCCTCCCTGCCTTCACTCAGCCAGCGCTTCGCCGCGTCGTGCGTGTCGCGGTTCATGCGATCAGCCCGCCTGCACCGCCGTGATCGCCCGCAGGATCGCTTCACTCGTCGCTGGTGCCGACAAGGGCGGGTCGACCTTGTGATCGCCCACCGCAGACACCGCATCACGAATAGCGAAGAACACCGAGAACGGCAGCAGAAGCGGCGGCTCGCCGACCGCCTTGCTGCGGTGAATGCTGTCTTCGACGTTCTGTCCTTCATACAGCTTCACGTTGAAGACAGGAGGGCAGTCGTTCGCGGTCGGGATCTTGTAGGTGCTGGGCGCGTGCGTCGTCAGCTTGCCGCTGGTCGGGTGCCAGACCAGCTCTTCCATCGTCAGCCAGCCCATGCCCTGGATGAAGGCACCTTCGACCTGGCCGATGTCGACGGCGGGGTTCAGCGACTTGCCGGCGTCGTGCAGGATGTCGGCGCGCAGCAGCTTCCATTCGCCGGTGAGCGTGTCCACCACCACCTCGCTCACCGCTGCGCCATAGGCGAAGTAGTAGAACGGGCGGCCGAACATCTTTTCCTTGTCCCAGCTCAGGCCGGGCGTGGCGTAGAAGCCGTCGGACCAGAGTTGCACGCGGTCGAGGTAACCCTGGGCGACGACGGCGCTGAAGGGCAAGGTCTTGCCGTTGACCAGGACCTTGTCGTTGGCGAAACGCACGTCTTCCGGCTTGCCGCCGTGGTGGCTCGCCATGCAGGCCGCCAGCCGCTCGCGGATCTGCCGTGCTGCATCTTGCGCCGCTTTGCCGTTCAGGTCGGCGCCGGTCGATGCGGCGGTGGCGGACGTGTTGGCCACCTTCTGCGTGTCGGTGGCCGTGACACGCACGCTCTCGAAGCTCACGCCGAGTTCGTGCGCGACGACCTGCGCGACCTTGGTGTTCAACCCCTGGCCCATCTCGGTGCCGCCGTGGTTCACGAGGATCGAGCCGTCGCTGTAGACGTGCACCAGCGCGCCGGCCTGGTTGAAGTGCTTGACGTTGAACGAGATGCCGAACTTCAGCGGCGCGAGCGCGATGCCACGCTTGAGCACCGGGCTGGTGGCGTTGAACCGCGCTATGGATTCGCGTCGCGCCACGTAGTCGCTGCTGGCCTCCAACTCGGCGGTCAGCTCGTGCACGATGTTGTCGGTGACGACCTGGCCGTAGGGTGTGACGTTGTTCGTGTCCTTGCCGTAATAGTTGGCGCGCCGCACGTCCATCGCGTCGCGGCCCAGCTTGCGCGCGATGGTGTCGAGGATGTTCTCGATCGCGATCGCGCCCTGCGGCCCGCCGAAACCGCGGAACGCGGTGTTGCTCTGCGTGTTGGTCTTGCCGGAAAAACCGTGCATCGCCACATCGGGCAGCCAGTAGGCGTTGTCGAAGTGGCAGAGGGCCCGTGTCATCACCGGGCCCGACAGATCGGCCGAGTGGCCGGCCCGCGAGACCATCGTGATCTCGGCGCCGAGCACCTTGCCCTCGTCGTCGTAACCCACTTCGTATTCGTACCAGAAGCAGTGGCGCCGGCCGGTGATCAGGAAGTCGTCGTCGCGGTCCAGGCGCAGCTTGACCGGGCGCTTGAGCTTGGCCGCGGCCACGGCGGCCACGCAGGCGAAGATCGCCGACTGCGATTCCTTGCCGCCGAAGCCGCCGCCCATGCGTCGGCACTCGACCTGCACCTGGTTCGCGTGCAGCTTCAACGCATGCGCGACGAGGTGCTGCATCTCGCTCGGGTGCTGCGTAGAGCAGTACACGTGCATGCCGTTGCTCTCTTTGGGAATCGCGTAGCTGATCTGGCCCTCGAGGTAGAACTGTTCCTGGCCGCCGACCTCGAGCGTGGATTTCAGGCGGTGCGGCGCTTTTGCGATGGCGGCTTGCGCGCCGCCTTCGTTGGTGCTGCGAACGAGGTGCATGGGCGGCAGCACGTACTGGCCTTTGGCGTGGGCGTCTTGCGGTGTGATGACGGGGGGCAACGCTTCGATCGTCAGCACGTCCTTGGCTTTGGCGGCGGCCCGTCGCGCCGCATCGCGCGTCTCGGCGATCACGGCGAACACCGGCTGCCCGAGGTAGCGGATTTCGCCGTCGCACAGGATCGGGTCGTCATGAACGATCGAGCCGCAATCGTTCGGGCCGGGGATGTCGGCGGCCGACAGCACCGCCACCACGCCAGGCAGCGCGCGGATCGTGTCGAGCGCGCTGGCGGTGAGCCTGCCGTTCGCCACCGGCGACAGGCCGAGCGCGCAATGCAATGTGCCGGCGAGTTCCGGGATGTCGTCGATGTAGGTCGCTTCACCGGCCACGTGCAGGTTCGCCGATTCGTGCGGGCGGCTGATGCCGACGCGCGCGCCTGCGCTGACGGCTGCGGCTTCGGCGGTTTGGTCGATGCGCGCGGCGGTGTTCTTCAGGTAGCCAGCGAAAGCTTCACTGGGTTGAAGCAGCAGGGCGTCGATGGGCTTGTTCATTCGAGGCTCCTCAGGCGGTGGCCACGCTGGTCTGATGCGGCATCACGCTGAACACGCTGGTGGCGGTGCTCGGCAGCGGGTTCTCGGCGCGGGTTTCGAGCCAGAAACGTTGCAGCAGGTTCTGCGCGACCTGCAAGCGGTAGGCGGCGCTGGCGCGCATGTCGGAGAGTGGCTTGAAGTCTTGCGCGAGCGCGGTCTTCGCGGCGTTCACGGTCGCCTGCGTCCACGGCTGGCCGACGAGCGCGGCCTCGGCGAGTGCACCGCGCTTCACCGTGGCGGCCATGCCGCCGAACGCGAGCCGAACGGCCTTGACCAGGCCGGCGTCCAGCTCGATCGACAAGCCCGCGCACAGCGCAGAAATGTCGCAGTCGAACCGTTTGCTGATCTTGTAGCCCCGCACCTGGCGCGAAGCCACCGCCATCGGTACCGCCAGGCCCTGCACGAACTCGCCGGGTTCCAGGTGGTTCTTCATGTAGTCGATGTAGAAGGTGTCGAGCGGCATGCGACGCACGCGCTCGCCCTTGCGCAGCTCGATCTGCGCGTCGAGCGCCATCAGGATCGGCGGCGAATCGCCGATCGGGGAACCGTTGGCCACGTTGCCGCCCATCGTGCCGGCGTTGCGGATCGGGGGCGACGCGAAGCGCAGCCACACGTCGGTGAGTGTCGGGAACCGTTGTGCGAGGGCGGCCCAGGCGGCTTCGAGCGACGCGCCGGCGCCTATGCAGAGCTCGCCGTTCTGCTCGGCGACCAGTTTCATTTCGTCGACTTCACCGACATAAATGATGTCGCCGAGCGCACGGAACTGTTTGTTGACCCAGAGGCCCACGTCGGTCGAACCGGCGAGCAGTTGCGCTTTCGGGTTCGCTTCGCGCAGCGCGGCGAGTTCGGCCAGGGTGGTGGGCGCATGGAAGCGGTCGCCTCCGGTCGAAGCGGCATAGCTGAAGCCGACGGAAGTCTCCATGCCGTTCAATGCTGCCAGCACCGGCGCCGTGTCGAGCGCCACTTTCGGCAGGTCGAACATGCGCTGCCCCGCATCGAGGATCGGCCGGTAGCCTGTGCAGCGGCACAGGTTGCCCGAGAGTTCGTCCGCCAGTTGCTGGCGCGTCGGCTGGCTGGCGCAGGCCTGGTGGTGTTCGTAGGCCGACCACAGCGACATCACGAACCCGGGGGTGCAGAAGCCGCACTGCGAGCCGTGGCACTCGACCATCGCTTCCTGCACCGGGTGCAGCTTCTCGGCGTTCATCAGCTTCAGGTCTTCGACCGTGAACAGCGCCTTGCCGTCGAGCGTGGGCAGGAACTGGATGCAGGCGTTGACGGTGCGCAGGCTCAATCCGCGCACGGCGGCCGGGTCACCCGGCGCAGCGGCTTCACCGATCACGACGGTGCAGGCGCCGCAGTCGCCTTCGTTGCAACCTTCCTTGGTGCCGGTGCAGCGCGCGTCTTCGCGCAGCCAGTCGAGCACGGTGCGGGTGGGCGCGGCGCCGCTCACTTCGACCACGGCGCCTTGGTGAAAGAAACGGATCGGGCGGTGTTGCATGAACTCGCTTCGCTGGTTGAGTCGGTGGTGGCCGAAACTTAAGCGCATCCGGCCTCAGGTGTATACAACGAAATCCATACTGCCTATCATCGAAACCATATGACGCAGCGTGTGGACTTCGACAAGATTGAGCTCTACCTCATACGGGTGCTGAAGACCTTGATCACAGAACGCAGTGTCTCCCGGGCCGCCATGCGATTGCACACCTCGCAGCCCGCCGTCAGTGCCCAGCTGAAAAGGCTGCGTGCACTCACGGGCGACCCGTTGCTGGTGCGTTCGGGCAACAGCATGGCCGCAACAGAAACCGCGCTGCGCCTGCTGGAGCCCGCCACACGGCTCTTGCAAGATGCGGACCGGCTGTTCAGCCCGCACGCCCACCAGCGCGCTTTCGAGCCGCTGGGAAGCAGCAGCACCTTCCGCATCGCGGCCAGCGACTACCTCGACCCACTCTTCCTGCCCGAGCTGGTGGCGCACCTGAAGCGGGTGGCGCCGAAGGTCCGGCTCGATTTGATGCCGCTGTCGGGCGAGTTCGACTACCGGCGCGGGCTGGCGGCCGGCGAGGTCGACCTGGTGATCGGCAACTGGCTCAAGCCGCCCGAAGAACTGCACCTGGGCCGGCTGATGAGCGACGAGATCGTCTGCCTGGTCGCCGAAGACCACCCGGTGGTGCGCGCCGCGCCCACCCGGGCCTGGTCGCCCGAGCGTTACCTGGCCTGCGAACACGTGGCGCCGACGCCGCTGCACGCCAACGCGCCGGGCGTGATCGACGAACACCTGGCCTCGCTCGGCGTCAGCCGCGACGTGATGGTGCGCAGCGCGCACTTCGGGCTGATCCCGCTGATGGTGGCGCAGAGCTTGCTGGTGCTGACCACGGGCAGGCTGTTCTGCTCGCGCTACACCGACAGCCTGCCGGTGCGCATCGTGCGCTGCCCCGTGCCTTTCCCGACCTTGACCTACTACCAGCTCTGGCACGACCTGACCCACGCCTCGGCTTCCGGCCGCTGGCTGCGCGAGCAAGTGCGCGACGTCGCCCGCAATCTCGCCGGCCACGGCATGTTGCAGCGCAGTGCGCCGGCCAGCGGAGCGCTCGACGCATGAACGCCGCTCCGACCCGCGTCGCGCTGCGCGGCGACCTGCTCGACTTCACGAGCGCGCCGGCCTGGGGCGATGTGGACTCGGCGGCGGTGCGTTTCCGGCCCGACCACTGGCTGTTGATCGAAAACGGCCGCATCACGGGTGCGCAAACCGCCGAACCCGATGCCAGCTGGTCGCGGCAAGACCACCGCGGCCAACTGATCCTGCCCGGCTTCATCGACACCCATGTGCACATGCCGCAGCTCGAGGTGATCGCGAGTTACGGCACCGAGCTGCTCGACTGGCTCAACACCTACACCTTCCCGGCCGAAACGCGCTTCGCCGACCCGGCCTATTCACAAGCCGGTGCCGCGCTGTTCACCGACGCGCTGCTGGCCCACGGCACCACCTCGGCGGTGGTCTTCCCCACCGTCCACAAGGTCTCGGTCGACGCGCTCTTCGGCGCCGCGCAGCAGCGGGGCATGCGCGTGATCGCCGGCAAGGTGCTGCAGGACCGCCACTCGCCCGACGGCCTGCGTGACGACGTGGCCCAGGCCGAGCGCGATTGCATCGAGCTGATCGAACGCTGGCACGGCGTCGAGCGGCTTGCGTATGCGGTGACGGTGCGCTTCGCCCCGACCAGCACGCCCGAACAACTGGCGATGGCCGGTGCCTTGTGCGCCGCCGACGCCAGCCTCTACATGCAGACCCACGTGGCTGAAAACCGGGCCGAAGTGCAGTGGGCGCGCGAGCTGTTCCCCGAAGCCCGCAGTTACCTCGACGTCTATGCCCGCGCCGGCCTGCTGCACCCGCGCAGCGTGCTGGCCCACGGCATCTGGCTCGACGACGCCGACCGCGCTGCGTTGCAGGCCAGCGGCGCGCAGATCGCCCACAGCCCGTCGTCGAACCTGTTCCTCGGCAGCGGCCTGTTCGACTGGCGCGCGGCCGAGAAGGCGAACTCTGCCGTCAGCCTGGCGAGCGACGTGGGTGGCGGCACCAGCCTGTCGATGCTCCGCACGATGGCCGACGCCTACAAGGTGCAGGCGATGGCCGGCCAGCGCCTCACCGCGTGGCAGGCGTTGCACGCCGCCACGCTTGGCGCCGCCACGGCGCTGCACTTGTCCGAAGAGATCGGTTCGCTCGAAGCCGGCCGCATGGCCGACGTGTGCGTGTGGGACTGGGCTGCCGACCCGGTGGCCGAGCGCCGCATGGGCGTGGCGCGCAGCCTGCACGAGAAAGCCTTCGCCTGGATGACGATGGCCGACGACCGCAACCTCGTGGCGACGCTTGTCGCCGGTGTCGTGCGCTTCAAGCGTGCCGGCACGAACACACCAACTGCCTGAACGTCATCGAACTGGAAGGACAAGCACCATGCTCCGCCTCGAACTCGTCAACATCAGCAAGCAGTACCCCGCCGTCAAGGCCAACGACTCGGTCAACCTGCGTGTGGAGCCGGGCGAGATCCACGCCGTGCTCGGCGAGAACGGCGCCGGCAAGTCGACCATGATGAAGATGATCTACGGCGCGGTGCGGCCCGACGAAGGCGAGATCCGCTGGAACGGCCAGGCGGTCAACATCCGCAACCCGCAGGAAGCGCGCACACTGGGCATCAGCATGGTGTTCCAGCACTTCAGCTTGTTCGACACGCTCACGGCGGCCGAGAACGTGTGGCTCGGTCTCGACAAGTCGCTCACGTTGGCCGAGGTGACGCAGCGCATCACCAAGGTCGCGAAGGAATACGGCCTCGACGTCGACCCGCTGCGCCCGGTGCACACACTCTCGGTCGGCGAGCGCCAGCGGGTCGAGATCGTGCGCGCGCTGATGACGAACCCGAAGTGCCTGATCCTCGATGAGCCGACCTCGGTGCTCACGCCGCAGGCGGTTGAAACGCTCTTCGTCACGCTGCGCAAGCTGGCGAGCGAAGGCACGAGCATCCTCTACATCAGCCACAAGCTCGACGAGATCCGCGCGCTGTGCCACAACTGCACGGTGCTGCGCGGCGGCAAGGTCACCGGCCAGGTCGACCCGCGCACCGAGACCAACGCCGGCCTGTCGCGTCTGATGATCGGTGCCGAGCCGCCGCAGCTGCAGCACATCCAGGCCAAGCTCGGCGCCACGGTGCTCGAGGTGCGCGGCCTCACGCTCGCGAAGGAAGACCACTTCGGCATGAACCTGTCGGACATCCGCTTCGAGGTCAAGGCGGGCGAGATTCTCGGTATCGCCGGCGTCTCGGGCAACGGCCAGCAGGAACTGATGGCAGCGCTCTCGGGCGAAGACACGCGCGCGCCGAACGGTTCGATCCACCTGTTCGGCAAGGACATCTCGAAAGACTCACCACGACGGCGACGAAAGGAAGGCCTGCACTTCGTGCCTGAAGAGCGCCTGGGCCGCGGCGCCGTGCCCACGCTCTCGCTGGCGGCGAACACGCTGCTGACGCGCACCGAAGCGGTGAGTTCTTCGGGCTGGGTGCGCACGAAAGACGTGACGGCGCTGGCGCAGGAATTGATCCGCCGCTTCAACGTCAAGGCCGGCGGGCCCGATGCGGCGGCCAAGAGCCTGTCGGGGGGCAATTTGCAGAAGTTCATCGTCGGCCGCGAGATCCACGCCGACCCGAAACTGCTGATCGTCTCGCAGCCGACCTGGGGTGTGGACGTGGGCGCGGCGGCGCAGATCCGCGGCGAGCTGCTCGGCCTGCGCGACAAGGGCTGCGCGCTGCTGATCGTCAGCGAAGAGCTCGACGAACTGTTCGAGATCTGCGACCGGCTGGTCGTGATCGCGCAGGGCAAGGTGAGCCCGAGTGTTGCGACCTCGCAGGCGACGATCGAGATGATCGGTGAATGGATGAGCGGGCTGTGGAACAAGAGCCCCGCGAAGGAGACCGACCATGCTGAAGCTTGAAGCCCGCCCCGAAGCATCGAAGGTGATGTCGGTGATGTCGCCGGTGCTGGCGCTGGCCATCACGGTCGTGATCGGCACGATCCTGTTCGTGATGCTCGGCAAGGACCCGATGCGCGGCCTCTACGTGTTCTTCGTCGAGCCGCTGAAGAGCGTGTACGCGCTGACCGAGCTGGCGGTGAAGGCCACGCCGCTGATCCTGATCGCGCTCGGCCTGGCAGTGTGTTTCCGCTCCAACGTGTGGAACATCGGCGCCGAAGGCCAGTTCATCGTCGGTGGCATCGCCGCCGCCGGTGTCGCGATGACGGCCGACAAGGAGACCGGCCGCTGGATCGTGGCGCTGGTGCTGCTCGCCGGTGTGTTCGGCGGCATGGCATGGGCCGGCATCGTCGCCTTTCTGCGCGACCGCTTCAACGCCAACGAGATTCTCGTGAGCCTGATGCTCGTCTACGTGGCCGACCAGTTTCTCGGTTACATGGTCTACGGGCCGTGGAAAGACCCGGCCGGCTTCAACTTCCCGCAGACGATCACCTTCCTCAAATCGACCAACGTGCCCAAGCTGTTCACCGGCTTTCGCGTCAACATCGGCTTGATCATCGCGCTGCTCGCGGTCGCCGCGTTCTGGGTCTTGCTGTTCCGCACCTACGCCGGCTTCCAGTTGCAGGTCGGTGGCCTGGCGCCTGCCGCGGCGCGCTACGCCGGCTTTTCGTCGCGCCGCGCGCTCTGGACGGCGCTGCTGCTGTCGGGGGGCATGGCCGGCCTGGCCGGTGCGCTCGAAGTGGCCGGCCCGCTCGGCCAGCTCACGCCCTATGTGCCGGCCGGTTACGGCTTCGCCGCGATCATCGTCGCCTACGTGGGCCGCCTGCACCCGGTGGGCATCGTGTTCTCGGGGGTGCTGATGAGCATGTTCTACATCGGCGGTGAATTGGCGCAGTCGCGGCTCGGCCTGCCCAAGTCGCTGACTGGCGTGTTCCAGGGCCTGCTGCTGTTCACGCTGCTGGCCTGCGACACGCTGATCCACTACCGCATCCGCTGGCAGGCGGCGCGACCGGCGCCGAAGGCCGGTGTGCCTGTCGTTTCAACGGCCGGTGCGGCCACCACCGGAAAGGGCGCGTGATGGAATCCTTTCCACTGCTTCTCGCCGCCACGCTCAACGCCGGCACCGTGCTCGCGTTCGCCGCGCTCGGCCTCCTGATCAACGAACGCGCCGGCATCGTCAACCTCGGCGCCGAAGGCATGATGCTGGTGGCGGCCGTGGCCGGTTACGCCACCGCTGTGCACACCGGCTCCGACTGGATCGCGTTCGCCGGCGGCGCTGCGGCCGGCGCGCTGCTCGCGGCCGCGTTCGGCGTGCTCGTGATCTGGCTCAACACCAACCAGTACGCCACGGGCCTGGCGCTGAGCCTGTTCGGCGCCGGCTTCTCGGCCTTCGTCGGCATCCGCTACACGCAGGAAAAGCTGACCGAGCGGCCTCGCTTCGAGGTGCCGTTTCTCTCGGACATTCCCTTCATCGGCCCGGCGCTGTTCAAGCAGCACCCGATGGTCTACATCGCGATCGCACTGACCGTGGCACTCGCCTGGTTCCTGTACCGTTCGCGCGCCGGGCTGGTGCTGCGCTCGATCGGTGAGTCGCCGGAATCGGCGCACGCGCTCGGTTACCCGGTGCGGCGCATCCGCCTGATGGCGGTGATGGTCGGCGGCGCGCTGTGCGGCGTGTCGGGCGCCTACATCTCGGTGGTCTACACGCCACTGTGGGTCGAGGGCATGGTCGCAGGCAAGGGCTGGATCGCACTCGCGCTGACGACGTTCGCGACCTGGCGGCCGGCACGTGTCTTGCTCGGTGCCTACCTGTTCGGCGGCGTGACGATGCTGCAGTTTCACCTGCAGGGCGAAGGCGTGCAGATCCCTAGCCAGTTCCTGACGATGATGCCGTACCTGGCAACCATCGTCGTGCTGGTGCTGATCTCGCGCAACGCCACGTTCATCCGCGTCAACATGCCGGCGTCGATCGGCAAACCGTTCTTCCCCGGCAGTTAGGGAAAGTTGCTGTCACATAATTCATGGCTTCGCGCCACCTACCGAATCCTCAACCTGGAGACGACATGACCTTTCATTCCAAGCGTTCACTCATCAAGGCAGCGGGCTGGGCCTCGCTGGCCGCCACCGCGGCCCTCGTGGGTTGTGGCAAGAAAGAAGAAACACCGGCGGCCGCTGCCGCATCGGCTGCGCCCGTGGCCGCGGCTTCGGCTGCCCCGGCCAAAGCCGAGCCGCTGAAGATCGCCTTCGCCTACGTCGGCCCGGTTGGCGACGGTGGCTGGACCTTCGCACACGACAACGCCCGCAAGGCGGTCGAAAAGCAGTTCGGCGACAAGATCGTCACCAGCTTCGTCGAGAAGGTGCCGGAAGCGGCCGACGCCGAGCGCGTGTTCCGCGACATGGCCGGCCAGGGCAACAAGCTGATCTTCGGCACGACCTTCGGCTATATGGAGCCGATGCTCAAGGCCGCGGCCGACCTGAAGGACGTGAAGTTCGAACACGCCACCGGCTACAAGCAGGCAGAGAACATGCGCACCTATGACTCGCGCACGTACGAAGGTGCGTACATGGCCGGCGTGATCGCCGGCGGCATGACCAAGACCAACACCATCGGCGTGGTCGGCTCGATCCCGATTCCGGAAGTCATCCGCAACATCAACAGCTTCACGCTCGGCGCGCAGTCGGTCAACCCGAAGATCAAGACCAAGGTGGTCTGGATCAACGAGTGGTTCAACCCGCCGAAGGAAACCGAAGCCGCGCAGTCGCTGATGAACGGCGGCGCCGACGTGCTGATGCAGAACACCGACTCGTCGGCCGTGCTGCAGACCGCCGAGAAGGCCGGCAAGATGGCTTTCGGCTGGGACAGCGACATGACCGCCTACGCACCGAAGGCTCACCTCGCTTCGGCCATCATCAACTGGGCTCCGTACTACATCAAGGCCACGGGCGACGCGCTCGAAGGCAAGTGGAAGGGCGGCGAAGCGTCGTGGTGGGGCGTGAAAGAAGGCGCGATCGACATCGTGTCGATCTCCGACAAGGTGCCGGCCGAACTGAAGGCCAAGGTCGAGGCTGTGAAGGCCGGCCTGAAGGACGGCACGTTCTCGATCTGGAAGGGCCCGATCATGGGTTCCGACGGCAAGGAAGTGCTGGCCAAGGACGTGGTCGCTGACGACAAGTTCCTCGGTGGCGTGAAGTTCTATGTCAAGGGCGTCGAAGGCAAGGTGCCCGGCGACAAGTGATCACCAGCGTGTGACAGCGGGCCGCCCGGGGTGAAGCACTTCGGGCGGCCTTTTTCATGGTGGTTGAACGGATGATCGAACGCTCGATGTGGCACCCGGTCGTGGCGGGCGACGAACTCGGCAGCGCGCCGCTGCCGGTGCGCGTGCTGGGGGAAGACGTGGTGCTGTGGCGTGATGCTGGTGGTGCGGCACATGCCTTCGCCGACCGGTGCCCACACCGTGGCACGAAGCTCTCGCTCGGGCGTGTGGTCGACGGTGGCACGCGGCTCGAATGCCCGTACCACGGCTGGCAGTTCGCGGCTTCGGGGCAGTGCGTCTTCATCCCGGCTCTGCCTGAGTTCACGCCACCGGCGTTGCACCGCGCCTGCGCTTTCGACGTGTGCGAAGCGTCGGGGCTGGTGTGGGTTCGTCTGGAGACGAGCGACAGCGCCTTGCCCGTGTTCGAGGCCGAACACGACCCGCACTTGCGCAAGCTGCTGTGCGGCCCGTACCTGGTCGCGGCCAGCGCGCCGCGCATCGTCGAGAATTTTCTCGACATGGCGCACTTCGGCTTCGTGCACGAAGGCTGGCTCGGCGATCGCGCGCACACGGCGCTGGCCGACTACCGCATCGAACCCACGCCGCAAGGTTTTGTCGCGACCGGTTGCCAGGCCTGGCAGCCGCAGAGCAATGCGCTGTCGGCGCAGGGCAGCCTGGTCGACTACCGCTACGAGCTCACGTCGCCGTTCGGCGCGGTGCTGACCAAGCTGCCGCAGGCGCAGGGCGGCTACCGTGACGAGATCGGCTTGTTCGTCTGTCCGCAGGACGCGGAACAGAGCGTCGTCTGGTTCCGCCTCGCCGTGACCGACCGCGTGTCGAGCGATGCCGAGCTGCGCGCGTTCCAGCACACCATCTTCACGCAGGACCAGCCGATCCTCGAATCACAAAGCCCGAAGCGCCTGCCTGTGCGCACGGGAGAATTGCACTGCGCCGCCGACCGGGCGAGCGCCGCCTACCGCCGTGTGCTCGTCGAGCGCGGCATCACCTTCGGAGTGTGCTGACCATGATCGACTTTGCTTCCATTCCCGCCGCGCGCCTGCCCGACTTGCTGCGCGCCATGCCCAAGGCCGAACTGCACCTGCACATCGAAGGCTCGCTCGAACCCGAGCTGATCTTCGCTTTGGCCCAGCGCAATGGCGTGGCGCTGCCGTATGCGAACGTCGAAGCGCTGCGTGCCGCCTACGCCTTCACCGACCTGCAGAGTTTTCTCGACATCTACTATGCCGGCGCCAGCGTGCTGCTGAAGGAGGAAGACTTCTTCGACATGGGGATGGCCTACTTCCGTCGTGCGGCCGCCGACAACGTCGTACACGCCGAAATCTTTTTCGACCCGCAGACCCACACCGAGCGCGGTGTGCCTTTCGCCGCCGTGATCGGCGGCCTGTTGCGTGCCGTCGAGGTGGCGCAGCGCGAACTCGGCGTCAGCGCCTTGCTGATCATGTGTTTCCTGCGCCACCTGAGCGAAGAAGCCGCCTTCGCCACACTCGAAGACGCGCTGCCGTACAAGGACAAGTTCGTCGGCGTCGGCCTCGATAGCGGCGAGCGGGGCAACCCGCCCGAGAACTTCGCCCGCGTGTTCGCCCGCTGCCGCGAACTCGAGCTGCGGCTCGTGGCGCACGCCGGCGAAGAGGGCCCGCCGGCCTACATCTGGAGCGCGCTCGACGTGCTCAAGGTCGAACGCATCGACCACGGCGTGCGCAGCGTCGAAGACCCGGCGCTGATCCAGCGGCTGGCGGCCGACCGCATGCCGCTCACGGTCTGCCCGCTGTCGAACGTGAAGCTCTGCGTCTACAAGACGATGGCCGAGCACCAGTTGCCGGCCTTGCTGGCGGCCGGCCTGTGCGCGACCATCAACTCCGACGACCCGGCCTACTTCGGCGGTTACGTGAACCAGAACTACATCGAAACCTTCGCCGCCTTGCCACAGTTGACGGCGCAACACGCCCACACGCTGGCGGCCAACAGTTTCGAGGCGAGTTTTGTCGGTGCCGAGCGCAAGCAGGCGTGGCGCTCCGCGCTCGACCGCGCCTTCGAAAGTGCGGTTGTTTGAGCCGCCCGTTTGGGGTCTTTGCCACTCGGTTAACCTCGCCGCCCTCGGCCTCGTGGCCGCCACCAATGATCGCCCGGAGCCCCGATGCTTGAACTTCTGACTGACCCGCAAGCCTGGATCGCCTTCGCCACGCTGACCGCGCTGGAGCTGGTGCTGGGCATCGACAACGTCGTCTTCATCTCGATCCTGGTCGACAAGCTGCCGGTCGCGCAGCGCGAGCGAGCTCGCAAGATCGGCCTGTTCATGGCGATGTTCATGCGCATCGGCCTGCTGCTGGTGCTGTCGTGGATTGTTGGTCTCGTGGCGCCGATGTTCACCGTGATGGGCCAGGAGATCTCGGGCCGCGACCTGATCCTGATCGCCGGCGGTCTGTTCCTGATCTACAAGAGCACCGGCGAGATCCACCAGTCGCTCGAAGGCGAAGAGGGCCACGCCTCGAGCGCGGTGAAGGCCACGTTCACGGCCGTGATCCTGCAGATCATGGTGATCGACATGGTGTTCTCGCTCGACTCGATCATCACCGCCGTCGGCATGGTCGACCAGATCGAAGTGATGATCGCCGCGGTGATCGCCTCGGTCGGCCTGATGATGCTGTTCGCGTCGGCGATCGGCCGCTTCGTGTCGGACCACCCGACCATCAAGATGCTGGCGCTGTCGTTCCTCGTCGTGATCGGCGTGGTGCTGATCGCCGAAGGTTTCGACCAGCACGTGCCCAAGGGTTATGTGTACTTCGCGATGGCCTTCTCCGTCGGCGTGGAGATGCTCAACATCCGCATGCGCAAGCGCTCGAAGAAACCCGCCGAACTGCACGCGGCCTACGTGGCGGAGAAAAAGCCGCCGCTCTGACGCGCTACTGCAGCCGCTTCGGTGCGGCGACCTGAAAGCGTGCCAGCGCGTCGCGGGGCGGAGCAGGCATGGTTTCTGCGGCCACGCAGTCGCAGTCCTGCGCGGCCTGCGCGGTGCACTCGCTCATCGCGTGCCAGCGCCCCTGCAGCCCGAGCAGCACCTGCCGGAAGCCGAGCGAAAGCTGCGGGTGGTCGACCAGCAGCGACAGGTTGTCGCCGATCTTCAGGCCCATCTTCACGCGGTGCTGTGGGTCGAGCTCGGCCTGCAGCGCCTGGCTGTAGCCGGTCATCAGCGCCAGCGTACCGGCGAGCACCGCCTCGACGCTGGGCAGCTCGTGTTCTTCGATGTCCGCGGGGCGGTAAGCCATGCCGTTCTCCAGAAATTCCTCGTGGATCGATCCTAGTGCAAATGAGAACCATTCGCAAGTAAACCGGAGTCGGCCGGGGTTTTGGGGCAGAGGCGTCTGAGACAATCGCGCCCGAGCCGGCCGCGTGCCCCCGCGTGGCTCGAGCTTTTCATCGGGGCCATGTAGAGGAACACCATGTTCAAAAACCTCGCCCGCGCCAGCGTTTTGTCGCTGGCCGCGATGCTCGCCGTCTCGGCACCCACTTCACGAGCACAGACCCGGGCGCCGGCCAAACCACCGCTCAAGGTCGCGTTCGTCTACGTCAGCCCGATCGGCGAAGCCGGCTGGACGTACCAGCACGAACAAGGCCGCCTCGCGATGCAGAAGGCGCTCGGCGACAAGGTCGTCAGCACAGTCGTTGAAGCGGTCGCCGAAGGGGCCGATTCAGAACGGGTGATGCGCGACCTCGCGGCGCAAGGCAACCAGCTCATCTTCGCCACCAGCTTCGGTTATCTCGACCCGGCACTGCGGGTGGCGGCCGACTTCCCGAACGTGAAGTTCGAACACGCCGGTGGCTACAAGACCGCCGCCAACCTGAACACCTACAACGCGCGCTATTACGAAGCGCGTTACCTCGCCGGGCTGCTGGCGGGCAAGACGAGCAGGAGCGGCGTCGCCGGTTACGTGGCCGGCTTTCCGGTGCCCGAGGTCGTGCAGGGCATCAACGCTTTCACGCTCGGCATGCGCGAGGCCAACCCGAAAGCCGAAGTGCGGGTGCTGTGGCTTAACACCTGGTTCGACCCGGCACGCGAGCGTGAAGCGGCGCAGACGCTGGTCAACCAGGGCGCCGACGTGTTGACCAACCACAGCGGCTCGCCGGCCGTGCCGCAGACCGCGCAGGCGAACTTCAAGGACAAGGGCGTGCGCGCCATCGCTTACCAGAGCGACATGCGCAAGTACGCGCCCGACGCCCAGCTCGCCGCCGTCACGCACCACTGGGGCGGTTACTACACGCAGGTCGCGAGCGCCGTGCTCGCCGGCACCTGGAAACCGCAGCCGGCCTGGGCCGGCATGAAAGACGGGCTTGTGCAGTTGAGCGCTGTGAGTGCCGACGTGCCGGCGTCCGTGCAGACGCTGGTCGAGGCGCGGCGCAAGGCCATCGTCGCCGGCAGCTTCAAGCCGTTCGCGGCGCCGCTGACCGACAACGAAGGCCGTGTTCGGCTCGCACAGGGTGCGCTCGACGACAACTCGATCGCCACGATGAACTGGTTCGTGCAAGGTGTGGTCGGCGCGGTGCCGAAGCCTTGACGCTCAGGCTGGCGTGATCCACGCCGTCGGCGTGACGAAGCCCTTGTTCAGCAGCGCCACCAGCCGGTGCACCCGCCACTGGCCGTTGATGAAAAGGTAGTCGGGGCACAGGCCTTCTTCCTGGAAGCCGAGGCGCTTGAGCACCTCGGCGCTGCGCCAGTTTTCGGGCTGGAAGCCGGCCTGGATGCGGTGCAGGTTGACGTGCGGCGCGAACATCTCGCCTAGGGCGCAGCGCAGCGCTTCGGTCATGAAGGCCTGGCCTTCATATTCCTGGTCGAGCGCGTAGCCGAGCGAGCAGCTCTGGAACGGGCCGCGCGCGATGTTCGAGAAGTGCACGCTGCCGATCACGCGCGTGGTGTCGCCGATCGGCTGCAGCAGGTAGCGGTAGGCCGTGCCGGCGGCGAAGGCCGCGGCGCCCTCGCGCAGCCGTTGGGCCTGGGCGGCTTCGGTGAGTGCGTCGGGTGGCGCGGGCGGATCCCAGGGCGCCAGATGGGCCTGGTTGCGGACGTGGAAGTCGGCGAACGCCGCCGCGAGCTTTTCGTCGGCCGCCACCAGCCGCAGCCGCGCGGTCAGCAGCAGCGGCGCGGCGGTGGATGTCGGGGAAACTTCCATCCGGGCCGTCAACCTGCCATCGCCGGTTCGAGTTGCTCGGCCAGCCGCGCGGCGAGCGGGCCGAAGGCATAGGCGTCCATGCCGATGCAGGCCATCTCCACGCTGTCGTGCAGACGCAGCGGCGCGTCAACCCGGCCACCGGCGCCGGCGGCCACGAACCAGGGCAGCAGGTGCTCGTCGGTCGGGTGCATATCGACGGCGTGGGGCGCGAGTTTGCGGTAGTCGAGCAACGCGTTCCAGTCCAACGCGGTGCCGCGCGCGTGCATCCAGGTTCGAAACGCCTTGCTCTCGGGGATTTCGGCTTGCTGGCGCGGGCCGCGCAGTCCGCCCGAAAAAGCGCGCCGCAGGTTGTGCGTGATGCTGCCCGTGCCGAGCACGAGCACGCCTTCGTTCGCCAACGAGGCCAGCGCTTCGCCGAGCGCGAACTGCTGCGCCGGGCTCTGGTCGGGCACGAAGGCGAGCGGCAGCACGGGAATGTCGGCGGCCGGGTAAAGGTAACGCAGCGCGGTCCAGATGCCGTGGTCGAGCCCGCCCTCGGTCATGACGTGCGCCGGGATCGACGCCGCACCCAGCAGGCCGGCCACACGATCGGCCAGCGCGGGGGCGCCGGGCACGTCGTAGCGCAAGGTGAAGAGCTTGGGGTCGAAGTTGCCGAAGTCGTAGACCGCTTCGTGGCGCGCTGCCGCCAGCAGCACCGGCGCGCGCGCGGCGGTGTGGGCCGAGACCGCGAGGATGGCCTTAGGGCGGCCGAAGGCGGCGTCGATGGCCGGGCCGAGGCGTTGCATGAAGGCGCCGGCCGCGCCGGGTTCCAGCGCGATCATCGGCGAACCGTGGGAAACGAAGACGGGGGGCAGGGCGGTATTCATGAAGGGCATTACAGCACCGTGCAATGACCCTGTCGTTCGAGCCACTTGCACGCAGCGTTCAGCGCCGGGCGCTGCAAAGCCCCGTGGCTGCCGGCCGGGCGGCGAGTCGTGTAAGTTCCGGGCATGAACACGCCTGCCTTGCCCGCGCCCCGCCCGCCGTCGTTGTGGCTGCTCGCCACCCGCCAGATGGCGCGCGACTTCCGCGCCGGCGAACTGCGCCTGCTGGTGGTGGCGGTGATGCTCGCGGTGGCCGCGCTGAGCGCGGTCGGTTTCTTCGCCGACCGCATCAACGGTGGCCTGGCGCGCGACGCGCGGCAGATGCTGGGCGGCGACGCCTTGATCTCGGCCGACCAGCCCGCGCCGCCGGCGTTCGCGGCCAAGGCGCTGGAGCTTGGCTTGCTGACCGCCAACACCGCCACCTTCCCGAGCATGGGCCGTGCGCCCGACGACAAGGGCGGCGCCTCGCGGCTGGTCACGGTCAAGGCGGTCAGCGACGCCTATCCGCTGCGTGGCAAGCTGCAGGTGAACGAAGGTGCGGGCACACCCGAAGTGGCGCTCGCACGCGGCCCGGGCCCGGGCAAGGTCTGGGTCGATCCTGCGCTGCTCGCGGCGCTCGACCTGAAGATCGGCGACACGCTGCTGCTCGGTGACACCGGCCTGCGCATCGAACGGCAGATCGTCATCGAACCCGACCGCGGTTCGGGCTTTTCGAGCTTTGCACCGCGGGTGATGCTGAACCTGGTCGATCTGCCCGCCACCGGCCTGGTGCAGCCGGCCAGCCGCGTGAACTACCACCTCGCGGTGGCCGCCAACGGCAACAGCGACGCGCCGGTGCGCCAGTTCGTCGAATGGGCCGAAGCGCAGATCAAGAGTGCGGCGCTGCGCGGCGTCCGGGTCGAGTCGCTCGCCACCGGCCGGCCCGAAATGCGCCAGACGCTCGACCGCGCGGCCAAGTTCCTGAACCTCGTCGCGCTGTTGTCGGCGCTGCTCGCGGCGGTGGCCGTGGGCATCGCCTCGCGCGACTTCGCGAGCCGCCACCTCGACGACTGCGCGATGCTGCGCGTGCTCGGCCTGCCGCAGCGAACCATCGCCTTGCAGTACCTGATCGAGTTCGGCTGCGTCGGTTTGATCGCGAGCCTGGCCGGTGTGTTGCTCGGCTTCGCGGTGCACTACGTGTTCGTCTGGCTGCTCGCCGGGCTGGTGGCGGCTTCGCTGCCGGCGGCGAGCCTGTGGCCGGCGCTGTTCGGCGTGGGCGTGGGCTTCACGCTGCTGCTGGGTTTCGGCTTGCCGCCGGTGCTGCAGCTGGCGCAGGTACCGCCGCTGCGGGTGATCCGGCGTGACGTGGGCGCCCTGAAACCGGCGTCGATCGCGGTGCTCGCCGCCGGCGCGCTGGGGTTCGTCGCCTTGTTGATGGCGGTGTCCAGCGACCTCAAGCTCGGCCTGATCGCGGTCGGAGGCTTCGCGGTGGCGGTGGCCTTGTTCGCGCTGCTGTCGTGGTTGGCGGTGCTGCTGCTCAAGCGCGCGGTGCCCGAGTCGCGCGCGCCGCGCTGGCTCGTATTGGCCACGCGCCAGATCGCCGCGCGGCCGGCGTTCGCGGTGCTGCAGGTTTCGGCCCTGAGCGTCGGCCTGCTGGCGCTGGTGCTGCTGGTGCTGCTGCGCACCGACCTGATCAGCAGCTGGCGCCAGGCCACGCCGAAAGACGCGCCGAACCGCTTCGTCATCAACGTGCAGCCCGACCAGAGCGATGCGTTCCGCCAGAAGCTCACCGATGCGGGCGTGAAACGTTTCGACTGGTTCCCGATGATTCGCGGCCGGCTGGTGGCGGTGAACGGCAGCGCGGTCAAGCCCGAGGGCATGGTGGACGAGCGCGCCAAGCGTCTGCTCGACCGCGAGTTCAACCTCAGCCACGACGCAGTGATGCCGCCGCACAACGAGGTGGTGGCCGGCCGCTGGGTGGCCGACGAGGCCAACGCGGTCAGCGTCGAGGAAGGCCTGGCACAGACGCTCGGCCTGAAGCTCGGCGACACGATGCGCTTCGACATCGGCGGCACCTCGGCCGAGGGGCGCATCACGAGCCTGCGCAAGGTCGACTGGAGCTCGATGCGTGTCAACTTCTTCGTGATGTTCCCGACCGCGGCGATGGCCGACGTGCCGCTGAGCTACATCGCCGCCTACCGCGCACCCGAGGGCACGCCGCAGAGCGCGGGCTTCGACAACGCGCTCAGCCGCGAATTCCCGAACATCACCAACATCGACGTGTCGGCCTCGATCGCGCAGATCCAGCGGGTGCTCGACCAGGTCGTGCGCGCGGTCGAGTTCCTGTTCGGCTTCACACTTGCCGCCGGGCTCGTGGTGCTGTTCGCTGCCGTCACCGCGACCCGCGAAGCCCGTTCGCGCGAGTTCGCGGTGATGCGCGCGCTGGGTGCCAGCGGCAAGCTGCTGGCGCAGGTGCAGCGCGCCGAACTGCTGGGCGTGGGCGCGCTCGCCGGGGTGCTGGCGTCGGCCGCGGCGATGGCTGTCGGCTGGGCCCTGGCCCGCTACGTCTTCGAGTTCAGCTGGAACGCATCACCCTGGGTGCCGCTGATCGGGGGTGCCGCTGGCGCGGTGCTCGCGCTCGCGGCCGGCTGGTGGGGCTTGCGCGAGGTGTTGACCCGACCTGTTGTTCAGACACTGCGCCAGGCCGCCGACGTCTGAAGCGGGAGGCATACTTCCCGCCATGCCCCTGGCCTCCACCGACCGCGAACTGCGCGTTCTGCACCTCGAAGATTCCGAGCTCGACCACGAGCTGATGGTGGTGCACCTGCTGCGCGGCGGGTTGCGCGTGAAGGCCTTGCGCATCGATTCCGAAGGCGACTTCATCGCGGCGCTCGAACAGCCCTGGGACGCGATCATCTCCGACTACAACCTGCCCGGCTTTTCCGGTCTGGTGGCGCTCGACCTGCTGGCCGCCAGCAGCCGCGACGTGCCTTTCATCCTGGTTTCGGGCGAGATCGGCGAAGACACGGCGGTTGCGGCGATGCGCAACGGCGCGAGCGACTACCTGCTGAAGAACAACCTGGCGCGGCTGGTGCCGGCGCTGTTGCACGCGATCGAAGCCACCGAAATGCGACGTGCCCGCGAGCGCGCCGACCGCGAACTGGGCGAGTCGCAGCATCGATTGCGCGAACTCGCGCAGCACCTGCAGACCAGCATCGAACTCGAGCGCGCCGCGATCGCGCGCGAGATCCATGACGACGTGGGCGGTTCGCTCACCGCCCTCAAGTTCGACCTGGCCTGGATCGCGCGCCACTCGACCTCGGCCGAGGTGACGGCACGCGTGAATTCGGCGCTCGAGACAGTCACGCTCGCGATCGATTCGAGCAAACGCATCATGCACAACCTGCGCCCGGCGATCCTGGAGCAGGGGCTGGTCGCGGCCTTGCAGTGGATCACGCTGCGTTTCGAAAAACGCACCGGCACCGAATGCCTGCTGCGCCTGCCGCGTTACGCGCTCGAGTTCCCGGCCGGAGTGCCTCTGGTGGCCTACCGCACCGCGCAAGAAGCGCTGACCAACATCAGCAAACACGCGCAGGCGACCCGGGTCGAGCTCGACCTGTCGCTGGCCGGCGGGGTGCTTTCGCTCGAGATCAGCGACAACGGCCGCGGCCTGAACCAGGACGACCTGGCCAAGGCGCGTTCGTTCGGTATCCGCGGCCTGCGCGAACGCGCCGGTACCGTGGGCGGCTGGGTCGACCTGAGCAGCAGCCCGGCCGGCACGACGCTGATTCTCTCGGTCCCCTTGAATCTGGCGGGGAACGCTGATATACCGACCCACGCCGCTCCCGATGCCGACGACCCCAGCCAGTGGGGCGCGCTTTGAACGCAGGACGCACAGCCACATGATCAAGGTACTTCTGTGTGACGACCACGCGCTGATCCGCCGCGGCATCCGCGACACGCTCTCCGACGCGCCCGACATCGAGGTGGTCGGCGAAGCCGGCGACTACGGCGAACTGCGCACGCTGATGCGCGACGCCACCGCCGACGTGCTGGTGCTCGACATCAACCTGCCCGGCCGCAGCGGCCTCGACGTGCTGCACGTGCTGAAGGACGAAGGCACCAGCATGCGCGTGCTGGTGGTCTCGATGTACCCCGAAGACCAGTACGCGATCCGCGCCTTGCGCGCCGGCGCCTACGGCTACGTCAACAAGGGCGGTGACCCGGCGCTGATCGTCGCCGCGGTGCGCACGGTCGCGCAGGGGCGCAAGTACGTCACGCCCGAGATCGCGCAGATGCTGGTCGAAAGCCTGACCACGCCGCTGGCCGCCAACGCGCACGAAAAACTCTCCGACCGCGAGCTGCAGACGCTCGTGATGATCGCGTCGGGCAAGCGCCTGTCCGACATCGCCGAAGAGCTCACGCTGAGCCCGAAGACCGTGAGCGTGTACCGCGCCCGCGTGCTCGAAAAGCTTGGCCTGAGCAACAACTCCGAGATGACGGTCTACGCCATCCGCAACGGTCTGGTGGGCGACGGCTAACGGGCAAAGGTGTCGCACTGTGGCCGGGCGTTGCACGCCGGCGGCCCGGCTGCGGCTTGTGTCACGGTCGGTGTCGGGTCGCTTCCCCACGGGGGCGCGAAAGCCCTCACGATGCCGAGTCGCAAGGCCCCGCAAGGGCCTGCGCTCCGCAACCGACGCCGTTTCCATGCAGTATTTCGAACCCGTCATCATCGCTGTGAGCTTCGGCTTGGCGTCAGGCCTGCTCTGGCTCGCGACCGAAACGGCCGCTCTGGCGGCCGGGCGGCCGCGGCCGGTGGCTGTCGCGTTGACCGGCGTGGCGGCGCTGCTCGCAGCCTGTGGCCTGTGGTGGCCCGGCCACCTGTTGCCGGCCGATGCCGCGCGCGGCACCGGCACCCTGCTCAATGCCGTGCCGGCCCTGCTGCTCGCTGTATGTGCCGGCATGACCGGCGCTTTCGCCAGTGGCCGCCGCAAGTTTCTGGTCATCGTCGGGGTCGTGTTCATGCTGATGGCCGCTTACGGCCACGCGATGCTGGCCGCCCCCGGCCTGTTCCGGCTGGCCCGTACGGCGGGGGGCCTTGGAGCGGGTGCTGCGCTGGTCACGCTGTGTGCCGCGCTCGTCGCGGCACAGCTGCGCTACGGCAACGCGCGCAGTGGCCCGGTGCTGCGGGTGGCGGGCGTGCTGGTGGCGGCCGCCGTCACCTGCCTCGGCGCCTTCGTGTCGGCGGCGCCGCTGAGCGCCGCCGTGGTGGTCTGGACCGAGTTGTTGATGCTGGGCGGGCTGATTGCCGTGGCCTCGGTGTTGCGGCTCGTGCTCGGGCAAGGCGGTGCTGGCGAACTGGAGGCGCCCGCACGCAACACGGCTCGCAGCGCGGCGGTCGACAACTTGACCGGCCTGCCGACGCGCCTGTACTTCGAATCGAAGCTGACCGACGCCGCGCGCAAGTGCCGCGACGGTGGCGCGCGGCTGGCGGTGTATTTCATCGACCTCGACGGCTTCAAGCCGGTCAACGACACCTTCGGACACAGCAGTGGCGACCGCGTGCTCGAGCAGGTCGGCGAGCGCCTCAAGGCCATTGCCCGCGGCGCTGGCGTGGCGGCGCGCGTCGGTGGCGACGAGTTCGTGCTGCTCGCCCCCGGTGGTGGCACCCAGTCGGCCGCGGCGCAGATGGCCGCGCGGGTGATCGAAGCGCTGAGCAAGCCCTACCGGGTCGACGAGCGCGAAGTCACGATCTCGTGCTCGGTCGGCATCGCGCTCTACCCCGAAGGCTGCAGCTCGAACAAGCTGATCGCGCGCGCCGACGCCGCGATGTACGCCGCCAAGCGCGCCGGCGGCTCGCGCCACTGCTTCTATTCGCGCGAGATGGACGCCGACGTGCAGCAGAACTTCGACATGCTGCGCGACCTGCGCGAGGCGCTCGCCAACAACGAACTCGAACTGTTCTTCCAGCCCAAGGTCGACGCGCGCAGTGGCAAGGTCACCGCGGCCGAAGCGCTGATCCGCTGGAACCACCCGAGCCGCGGCATGGTGATGCCGGGCGACTTCATTCCTCTGGCCGAACGCTCGGGCCTGATCGGCCCGCTCGGCAACTGGGTCATCGAGGCCGCCTGCAAGCAGGCCCGCGCCTGGCGCGACAAGGGCCTGCGCATGCGCGTGGCGATCAACCTCTCGGCCTACCAGATGCGCCAGGACGACATCGCCGACCGCATCACCGAGGCGCTGGCGCGCTACCGCATCCACCCGTCGTTGCTGACCTGCGAGATCACCGAGTCGGCCGCGATGGAAGACACGCTGGCGACGCAGGAAACCTTCCGCCGCCTCGGCGAGCTCGGCGCGCACTTGTCGATCGACGACTTCGGCACCGGCTATTCGAGCCTGAGCTACCTGCGCCAGCTGCCGGCGCAGGAACTCAAGATCGACATGAGTTTCGTGAAAGACATCGAAAGTGGGGCCGACGCCCGCGCGGTGGTCGACGCGGTCGTCAAGCTCGCCCACGCGCTCGGCCTGAAGGTGGTGGCCGAGGGCGTGGAGAACACGCGCCAGCAGCAGATCCTGGTCGAGCTCGGTTGCGACGAATTGCAGGGTTACCTGTTCGCCAAGCCGATGTCGGCCCGCGCCCTGTTGTTGTGGGCGATCGGCGACCGCTCGGAGTCGGTGGCGTTCCGCGATTCGCTGTTCGGGGAGACGCGCCAGACGACACGCGAGATGTCGCGCCAGACCTTGCGTTCTGCGGCCTAGGCGGTCGCCCGCCGCCGCACGCAGTCGAGGTACGCCTGACCGTCGGGCGGCAAGCCGCTGCGCTGCGAGGCCCAGATCATCTCGCCCAGGCACTCCATCACCTCGTGCTGCGCGTCGTGCGCCGAACCGAGGCGGTGGCGCAGCAACTCGAAAGCCTGCTTGATGCCCCGCGGCTGATCGATGCCGACCTGCTCGGTGATCGACAAGTGCATCGACAGGTGCAGGAACGGGTTGGTGCGGCCGGCGTCCACGTCGAAGACCGCGGCGAGCGCGGCGTCCACATCGGCGAGGTCGGCGTGGTACTCGGGGTGTTCTGCGATCCAGTCGGCGGCCTGAGCTTCGATCGGCGTCAGCGGCAGGGCAGCGATGTGCTTGCGCCAGGCGTCGCAGAAGAATCGCCTTACATCGTTCTGGCTCGGAGCAAACATCGCACAATTGTTGCGTGCTTTCTGCATGCCCTTCGCTTACGAGACCCATTCCCTCATGAACATCACGACCGAACAGCTCTTCGACAACGCCCGCACCCACAACGGCTTCAAGGCCGAGCCCATCCCCGAAACCACGCTGCGCCAGCTCTACGACCTGCTGAAGTGGGGCCCGACCTCGGCCAACTGCAGCCCGGCGCGTTTCATCTTCGTGACCAGCCCCGAAGGCAAGGAAAAGCTGCTGACCGGCATGTCGCCCGGCAACCAGGACAAGACCCGCAGCGCCCCGGTGAGCGTGATCATCGGCATGGACATGGCGTTCTTCGAGAAGCTGCCGCAACTGTTCCCACACGCCGACGCCAAGGCCTGGTTCGTCGGCAACCAGCCGATGATCGACGCCACCGCCTTCCGCAATTCGAGCCTGCAAGGTGGCTACTTCATCCTCGCCGCGCGCTCGCTGGGGCTCGACTGCGGGCCGATGAGCGGTTTCGACGCCGCCAAGATCGACGCCGCCTTCTGGGCCGGCACCAGCGTCAAGACCAACTTCATCTGCAACCTCGGCCACGGTGATGCGAGCAAGCTGTTCTCGCGCAGCCCGCGCCTGAGCTTCGAAGAGGCCTGCAGCATCGCCTGAGCGCGCAGGTGAGAAAAACCGCACGCCGGACACACGGGGTTACCTCCGCGTGTCTGCCGTTGCATCGGCGGGCGGTCCGCGGCAGCGCTTTCTGACTACCATCACCGTTCGACTTGTCGCTGTTGACAAGGGCACACCCGAGTGAAAACCGGGGTCGCAAAACCACCGGCCTGACACCAGCAACGGTCATGGCAGCGGGGTCGCCAACACACAAGGCCTGCGCCGCCGAGCGGCACCTTGAAAAACCCCGGGCACTGCTTGAGGGTTGGCGACCACGCCGCACGGTGCCGCCGGGTCTCTCCGGCCGACCTCTCGCTTCGCCCTCGGTGGCGCAAGACAAAGGCGGACCCCGAGCGTGAATGCATCCGATCTTTCCGTGAATCGCCCGGTGTGGCCGCGCCGCAGCCTGTTGCTGGCCGGGTTGCTCGCGCTCGGTCTATTCTCGGGTTGCACCACCGCCAGCTTGCTGCTCGGCGCGGCTGGCGTCGCCACCGATTCGAGCGTGCCTTGGGCCATCGTCAAACACGTGCACGGCAAGCTCACCGAGGGTGACCCGACGCCGTGCGTTCTGCTCAACAGTGTGCAACGCGCCCTGAACGAAGGCTGCGGCGAGTTCGTGCCGGGCAGCCTGAAGACCGAAGACGTTCAACGTTCCGGACTGTCCATCTGCCCGCTGACGGTCGCGGCGCGCGACCCACGCTTCTGGCCGGTGCTTCCCGAACTGCTGGCCAAGGGTGCGCAGCCCGAACGCTGCACCCGCTCGCCGCTGGTGGCCCTGGCGATCGCGCACCCTTGCCCCGCGTTCGAGGCTGCCGCGCCCGAGCAACTGCGTGCATTGGCCTGGCTCGCCGAAGCCGACGCGCGCGCCATCGACCACGACGTGGTGCGCTTGCTGAGCTGCCCGCACGCCCGCCTGGCCGGGCTTGACCAGGTGCTCGACAAGTGGCAAGCGCAGGGCGACCTGCCGACCGGCACACTCGGTTTCAGCCCGCTCGGTGCCTTGCACCCCGAGCACCTCGACACACCGCTGGCGCGTGCGCTCGAAGCGCAAGGCCACACCGCGCAGGCCGCCCTCGGCGCTTACGCCGGCGCGCTGCCCTCGGGCTTCGAACTGGCCTTGCGCGGCAGCCACTGGCGCGCGCTCGACTGGTGGCTGGCGCGTGCGCCGCAGCTCGCCAACCGCGTGCCGCCGGCCCAGGGCAACCAGTTGCCGTGGCTGCCGCTGGCGCGGGTGCTGGCGCCGAACTTTCTGGAACAACCCGACACCCAGGCCGAGATGGTCGAGTACCTGATGGCCCGCGGCGCGAGCCCGTGGCAGAAGTTGCCGGCCGATCCGGGCCGTTCGGTCGTGCATCTGGCGATGGACATCAAGAGCCCGATGCTGCCGCTGCTCGACCCGCCACCGGCGCCGCGCCACACCGTCGTGGCCGACAGCGCTGGCCCCGCCGCGCGGCCGCGCTAGCCGCTTCAGCCCGCGCCCGGCGGCGTCGGCCTCACGCGGCCGGTGGTGTTTTCGCCGTCGCCTCCGGCGTTTCGTCCTCGCGGCTCCAGCCGGCCAGCGCCTGGCGCTTCTGGGCCTCGTCGCGCTCCTGCGCGAACAACTCCTCGAGTTGCTGGCGCGCCTGCTTGGCCACGGCGATGAGCTTGGCTTCGTCCTTCAGGTGCGGCGCCGTCTTGGCGAGCTGCTCGACATTGTGGCGGCGGAAGCGCATCGCCAGCGTGCGGGCCTGGTGGCGTTCCCAACCGAGCTGTTCAAGCACGCTGCGGGCGCTCATCAGCGCGGAGTCGAGCGTTTCGCGTTCGATCAGCGTCACGCCGAGGTCGAGCAGTTCGAAGTAGTGGCGCACGTTGCGCGCGCGCGCCACGATGGTCAGGTTCGGAAAGTTCTCGCGCACCATCTTCGCGGCTTCGACGCTGCGCTCCACATCGTCGATCGCCAGCACCAGCACGCGTGCTGTCGCGGCGCCGGCGGTGCGCATCAGGTCGAGTCGGGTCGCGTCGCCGTAATACACGCGCCAGCCGAACTTGCGCATCGATTCGATCTGGTCGGCGTCGTGGTCGAGCACCGTCGGCTGAATGCCGTTGGCGTACAGCATGCGGCCGACCACCTGGCCGTAGCGGCCGAAGCCGGCAATGATCACGGCCTCGTTCTGCGGCTCGTCGATCTCTTTCATCGTGCTGCGGGTCTGGCCGGCGAGCAGCGGGATCAGCCAGCGGTCGGCGGCCACCAGCAGCAGCGGCGTGACCAGCATCGAGATCGCCACCGCCGCGACCAGCAGCGACGAGACCGGCGCGTCGATCACGCCGGCCTGGGCCGCGGTCTGGAAGACCACGAAACCGAATTCGCCACCCTGCGCGAGCAGCACGATGAACACCGGGCGTTCGGGTTTGGGCAGCTTCATCGCTCGCCCCATGCCCCACAGCACGAAGCTCTTGAGCAGCAGGAAACCGAGCACCACGCCGGCGATCAGCAGCGGTTGCGCGAGCACCACCGCAAAATCGATGCTCATGCCGACAGCGATGAAAAACAGGCCGAGCAGTAAGCCCTTGAACGGTTCGATGTCGGTTTCCAGTTCGCGCCGGTATTCACTTTCCGCCAGCAGCACGCCCGCCAGAAAGGCCCCGAGCGCCATCGACAGGCCGACGGTTTGCATCAGCGCCGCCGTGGCCACCACCAGCAGCAGCGAGGCGGCGGTGAAGATCTCGGGCGTGTCGCTGCGTGCGATCCAGCGCAGGGCCGGGCGCAACAGCAGGCGGCCGCCGAGGATGATCGCGGCAATCACGCCGATCGCCTTGGCGGCGCCCACCCAGCCGCTGCCGTCGCTGTGCGCCTGCGCCGCCGCCAGCAGCGGCAGCAGCGCGAGGATCGGGATGGCGGCCACGTCCTGCAGCAGCGCCACGCTCAGCACACTCTGGCCGGAGCTGGTGCTCATCAGGTTGCGCTCGTTCAAGACGCCCAGCCCGATCGCGGTCGACGACATGCCCAGGCCCAGTGCTGCGACGAGCGCGATGCGCCAGTCGAGCCCGGCAACCACGGCCACCAGCAGCATCAGCGCGGCTGAGCCGAACAGCTGCACGCTGCCCCAGCCGAAGATCGGTTTGCGCAAGGCCCACAGCCGCCGCGGTTCGAGTTCGAGGCCGACCAGGAACAGCATCAACACGACGCCGAACTCCGAGAAGTGCAGCATGTCCTGCGGGTTGGTCACGAACTTCAGCCCCCACGGCCCGATCAGGATGCCGGCGGCGAGGTAGCCGATGATCGAGCCGAGGCCGAAGAACTTGGCCAGCGGCACCGCGAGCACGGCCGCCGCCAGGTAGACGAGCGGGCCGGTGAGCCAGGAGCTGTGTTCCATCAGATCGTGTCCGTGAGAGGTTCTTCGGGGCGGGCGTCTTCGGGCACGTGGCGCGTCAGGCCGTAGAGCAGCTCGTCGAGTTCCGGCCAGCGCGGGTAGGTTGCCAGGCGGTCGGCGAACAGGCTGGTGTGCGCTGCGATCTGTGTGTCGTCGGCGCGGTGCGCACCGTGCAGCAGCAGCGGCGGCAGGAAACGCATGCCGCACAGGGCGGCGGTCTGCTCGTAGGGCGGCAGGAAGGCGTCGAAGAAGTAGCGGTTGTAGCTCTCGGGGTGGTACGAGTCTTCCGGCCCGCCGGTGGTGGCCACGAGCCACAGGTCCTTGCCACGCAGATGGGTGCCGCCGGGGCCGTAGGCCCAGCCGAACGACAACACGTCGTCGACCCAGAGTTTCATCAGCGGCGGCATGCTGTACCAGTGGATCGGGTGCTGCCATACGACCAGGCTGGCCTGTGCGAGCAGGGCCTGCTCGGCGGCCACGTCGATCAGGTAGTCGGGGTAGAGCGAGTACAGGTCGCGCACGATCACGGGGCTGGGGGTGTCCGCCGACAGCTTCGAGGCGCTGCGCATCATCCGCCGGTTGATGCGTGACTGTTCCATCTGCGGGTGGGCGGTGATCACGAGCACCGTGTTCGCGGTGTTCGCGGTGGGGGTCTCGGCAGGGTCGGGCATGTCGGGGAAGCTCGCTGGTTAGTCTCGATGGCAGGGCCCGCAGGCGGCCCGCTAACATAACCGCAAAGTTGTCAACAACACGGGGAGAGCTCTGCATGCCGGTGATCGTGGTGGCCAATCCGAAGGGGGGCGTGGGCAAGACCACGCTGTCGAGCAACATCGCGGGCTACCTCGCTTCGAAAGGGCACGCGGTGATGCTGGGTGATGCCGACCGCCAGCAGTCGGCGCGCACCTGGCTCTCGCTGCGCCCGGCCGGGCTGCCGCGCATCAACGCCTGGGAGGTCACGCACGACGAGGTGGTGCGCCCGCCCAAGGGCACGACGCATGTGGTGCTCGACACCCCTGCCGGGCTGCACGGCAAACGTTTCGACGAAGTGATGAAGATCGCCGACAAGGTGATCATCCCCTTGCAGCCGAGCATCTTCGACATCCATGCCACGCACGAATTCGTGCGCCAGCTGCTGGCTCACCGGCGCAGCGACAAGGTCGCGATGGGCATCGTCGGCATGCGCACCCGCGAGGGCACGATCTCGTCGGACCAGCTGCGTGGCTTTCTCGACAGCCTGAAGTTGCCGGTGCTCGGCTTCGTGCGCGACACCCAGAACTACGTACACCTCGCCGCGCACGGCCTGACGCTCTGGGACGTGAGCTCGAACCGTTTCGAGCGCGACCTGGAACAGTGGCAGCCGATCACGAAGTGGATCGACGTCTGAAACACCTCACCCTCACCGAACCCGAAGGAAACCCCGAATGACCAGTTTCGAACACCTCGCCGACCTGCAGGCCCGAGTCGGCGAAGAAGTGGGCGTGAGCGAATGGATCACGGTCGACCAGAACCGCATCAACCTGTTCGCCGATGCGACCGGCGACCACCAGTGGATCCACATCGACGCCGAGCGCGCCGCCAAGGGGCCGTTCGGCACGACCATCGCGCACGGCTTTCTGACGCTTTCGCTGCTGCCCGAGATGTCGGCCAGCGCCTTCCAGGTGCTCGATACGCGCATGGGCGTGAACTACGGGCTCGACCGGGTGCGGTTCCCGGCGCCGGTGCCTTCAGGCAGCCGGCTGCGCGGGCGTTTCAAGCTGCTCAAGTACGAGCCGCTTGAAGGCGGCGCACAACTGACCGTCGAAGTGACGATGGAACGCGAAGGCTCGGCCAAACCGGTCTGCGTGGCCGAGTCGCTGGCACGGCGCTACGTGTAGCCGGCAGTGCGAGGCTCCCCCTTAGGAGGGATCGGCCGCGGCCTGTGCCGGTTTAGCATCCATGCAGGCTGAAGCAGAAGGAAAGGGCAGCATGAAGGTTCTGTTGATCGACGACCACCCGCTCATCCTGTCTGCGCTGCAGAGCGTGATTCTCGGCTTGGGCGGCGACGTGAGCGTGACCGGCGCCGGCAGCGCCGGCGCCGCGCGCGAGATCCTCAAGGCCGATCCGGACTTCGACCTCGTGCTGCTCGACCTTCACCTGGGCGACGCCGACGGCTTCGAGGTGCTGGCCGAGTTCCGGGGCCAGTATCCGGCGCTGCCGGTGGTGGTGGTGTCGGCGTCCGACCGCATGAGCGACGTGATCCGCGCCATCGACCTCGGCGCGATGGGCTTCGTGCCCAAGCGCTCCAGCAACGACACCCTGTTCGAGGCGCTGCGCATGGTGATGTCGGGCGGCATCTACGTGCCGACCATGGCCATGGGCAGCGAACGAAGCGAGCCGGTGCAGGGCGGCGATACGGTGCCCAGCGTGCTGCGCGTGGTGCGCGAACGGGCCGAAGACAGCGGCTTCCAGACCGGGCCACCTCCGCTGGCCTCGCTCGGCCTCACGCCGCGCCAGACCGACGTGCTCGCCCTGCTGCTCAAGGGCATGCCCAACAAGCTGATCGCGCGCGAGCTCAAGCTCTCGGTCGAAACCGTCAAGGACCACGTGGCCGCCGTGCTGCGCACGCTCGGTGTCAACTCGCGCACCCAGGCCGTGCTGGCGGTGAGCCAGATGGCGAACCAGGGCGGGCTGTCGGACCGACGCCAAGGCAACCGCTGACACGCTGCGCAACACCGGGCGCAGTTGCTGCGCCCGATACACTGCCGGGCTTCACCCTTCGGTGAAGACACTCACCCGACAGGAGCCATTCTTGGCCAGCGATCCCGCCCTCGACCGCGCCGCACTCGCCAGCGACCTGGCCGGTTCGCCCTTGCCCGACGTCGTTCAAAGCACCTACGACTACCTGCCAGCTTCGCTGGCGGGCTACACGGCCGGGGTCGGCGTCGTCACGATGCTGTTCTGGGGCATTGCGCCGGCCGCGCTGATGCTGCCCTGGATGGGCGCGTTCGTGCTGATGGGGCTGGCCCGGTTCCTGGTCTGGCAGGCGTTCAGGCGCGCCCGCCTGAACACCCTGGCCGACTGGTCACGCTGGCTGCTGCGCTCGAACATCGGCACGCTCGTCGCCGGTGCGTTCTGGGGCTTCACGGGCTGGGTCTTCTACGTCGAGGGCAGCGGGCTGCAGCAGACCGGCCTGATCGTGATCGTCTACACCTTCAGCGTGGTCGGCATTCCGGTGCTGTCGATCCAGCCGCGCATCTACATCAGCTTCGCGGCCTTGTGTTTCGTGCCGATGGTCGTGCGCATCGCCAGCGTCGGTGATTCCTACAGCTACCAGCTCGCCGGCGAGCTGGTGCTGATCTTCAGTTTCACGACGATCCTGGCGCGCACCTACCGCCAGGCCCTGCAGCGTGCGATAGACCTGAAAGTGCAGGCCAACGAACTGCTGGCGCAGTTGCGCGTCGAAAAGCAGGCGGCCGAGGCGGCGCGGCAGGAGGCCGAAGTCGCGAACCGCGCGAAGACCCAGTTCTTCACCGCCGCCAGCCACGACCTGCGCCAGCCGCTGCATGCGATGGGGCTGTTTGCCGAAGCGCTGCGCCAGCGGGTTCATGAGCCGGAAGTGGCGCAGCTCGTCAACAGCATCAATGAATCGGTCGATGCGCTCGAAGGCCTGTTCTCGGAGCTGCTCGACATCACCCGCATCGACAACGGCGGCGTCGAAGTGCACGAGCAGCACTTCGCGGTCGGCGACATCCTTCGTAAGCTGCGCCTGAACTTCGAGCCGAGCGCGTTCGAAAAGGGCCTGTCGCTGCGTTTGCGCAGCGGCGAGCGGGTCGTGTTCGCCGACCCGCTGCTGGTCGAGCGCATCCTGCGCAACCTGGTCTCGAACGCGATCCGCTACACCAACGACGGCTCGGTGCTCGTCAGTTGCCGCCAGCGTGGCGACCGCGTGCTGCTGCAGGTCTGGGACACCGGCATCGGCATCCGCGAGTCCGAGCGCGCGCGCATCTTCGAAGAGTTTTACCAGGTGCCGAACACCGGCGTCGTGAGCCCCGAGCAGCGCAAGGGCCTGGGCCTGGGGCTGGCGATCGTCAAACGCCTGGCCGACCTGATGCAGGCACCGCTCTCGGTACGCTCGCAGGCCGGGCGCGGCACGGTTTTCACGCTCGAGCTGCCACTGGGCAAGGCGCCGCGTGCCGTGACACAGGCGGTGCCGGGCAAGGGGCCGCTGGGCATCACGCTCGAAGGCCGGCTTGTCGTGATCGTCGAAGACGAACCGGCGGTGCGCGGCGGGCTCGAAGTATTGATCAAGGGCTGGGGGGCGAGCATCGCCTCGTTCGAGAGCGTGGCTGCGAGCGCCGCGTGGGCGGCCGCGAGCGACCCCGACATCGTCAAGCCCGACCTGCTGATCGTCGACTACCGGCTCGAAGACGGCCTGAACGGCGTCGATGCCATCAAGGCGCTGCGTGCGCGCTTCGGCGCCGCGGTGCCGGCGATCCTCGTCACCGGCAGCACGATGACCGGCCACGAGATGGACGCGCAGGCGCACAACTTCCACCTGCTGATCAAACCCGTGGTGCCGAACAAGCTGCGCGCGATGATCGCGTTCAAGCTCGGCGTGAAGGCCGCTTAGGGGGTCAGGCCGGCGTGTAGGCCAGGCGCACGTAAATCGGCGCGAACGCCTCGGCCTGGGTCACTTCGAGCAGGTGCTCCTTGGCGAGCTCGAGCAGCGCGATGAAGGTGACGACCAGCACCTGCGGGCCGCGCGACACGTCGAACAGCTCTTCGAACATCGCGAAGCGCCGCCCCTGCAGCGAGCGCAGCACGATGCTCATGTGCTCGCGCACGCTGAGCTGTTCGCGGGTGATGGTGTGGTGCTGGTTGAGGTTGGCACGCTTGAGGATGTCGGCCCAGGCGGCGCGCAGTTCGTCGGCGTCGACATCGGGGAAACGCGGCGCGAGCGACTGCTCGATCACCACCTGTGCGCGCAGGAAATCGCGCCCGATGACGGGCAGCGCGTCGAGCTGCGCCGCGGCGAGTTTCATCTGCTCGTACTCGATCAGCCGTCGCACCAGCTCGGCGCGCGGGTCTTCGGCTTCCTGGCCGTCGGCGCTCTTCTTCGGCGGCAGCAGCATGCGCGACTTGATCTCGATCAGCATCGCGGCCATCAGCAGGTAGTCGCTGGCGAGCTCGAGGTTGGTCTTGCGGATCTGCTCGACGTAGGCCAGGTACTGGCGCGTCACGCTCGCCATCGGGATGTCGAGGATGTTGAAGTTCTGGCGCCGGATCAGGTAGAGCAGCAGGTCGAGCGGGCCTTCGAAGGCTTCGAGGAAGACCTCGAGCGCGTCGGGCGGGATGTACAGGTCGGTCGGCATCGCGAACAGCGGCTCGCCGTACAGGCGGGCCACGGCCACGTTGTCGACGACCTCGGCGCTCGCCATGGCTGCCTCGGGCACCTCGGGTGCCATCACCTCGTCGCTCACGGCGTCGACTCCGGGCTCAGTGCCCGGTTTGGTAGACGTAGGGCTGCTGGGCGACCTTGGCGTCGCCATAGTCGGCTTGCGCTTCGCGGTCGACCGGCTTGTCCCACAGCAGGGCGCGGCCCTGGCGCTGCTCGGCCTCGAGTGTCGGCTTCTTCACTTTCATCTCCGCGATGAAGGAGGTGACGTCGGAGGTGTAGGCTTTCCAGAACAGTGGCATGGCAGGGTGCGGAGTGGCAGGCGCTAGAGTGAAGGCCTGCAGTTTAACGGGGACGGGGATGCACACGACATTTGGCAGGTTCGGACGGGCCTGGTGGGCGCCGGTGCTGGTTCTGGCGCTGCTGGCGGCGTGCGACCCGCAGCGCATTGCCGAACTCGAAGAAGGGGTGGCGACCGAGGCCGAGGTGCGCGCCCGGTTCGGCGAGCCGGCGGCCGTCTACGCCGAGCCCGATGGCGCCCGCACCTTCGACTACCCGCGCCAGCCGGCGGGCCAGGTGAACTACATGATTACGATCGGCGCCGACGGCAAGATGAGCGCGCTGCGCCAGGTGCTCAAGCCGGCGAACTTCGCCAAGGTGCTGCCGGGGCTCGACCGCGCGCAGGTGCGCCGCCTGCTCGGCCGGCCAGCCCGGACGCAGACCTATGCGCTCAAGCAGGAAGAGGTCTGGGACTGGCGTTTCGCCGACGGCGGAGAGAACAAGGTCTTTTCCACGACCTTCGACGTCAACGGCAAGGTGCTGAGCAGCGCGACGGCGCTGGACGGCCGCGATACAGGCCAGGTCGGCCGCTGAGGTTCAGGCCTCGACGCGGCGCAGGTTGAGCCCGTCTTTCAGGAAGTTGTTGGGCTCGCCCAGCAGCCAGCGCGCCAGGTCGTCGAGCCGGGCGTTGCCGACCTCGAAGGCCGGGAACTCGACGTTGACGGTCTCGAAACCGTCGAGGTTGACAAGCTCGAAACGGATCCGGCCGGCGTCGTGGTCGGGCGTGATGTGCACGCTGGCGTTGAAATCGCAGATGATTTCGTAGCGCATCTCCATCAGCTTGCCCGTTTCCGGATTCTTCACAGCTTCGTTGCGCATCGGCGCGCCGCTGCGGCGCAGGCGCGACTCGAGAAGTTCGATGTCGTTGATGAAGTTCTTCGTCAGCGACAGGCGCTGGTTGCTCTTCAGCACGTAGCGGAACACCACGTGGTCGAAGACTTCGTTGCCACGCAGGCGCTTGCGGCGTGCGTCGGCCTTGAAATCGATCAGCTTGAGCTTGTCGATCGGATGACGCTTGTCGAGAAAGTAGGTGACCTTGGAGACCGGTTTGAGCACGTTGAGCTGCTGGACCAGCGAGTTCAGGTACTTGAAGGCGGTGTTGCAGGCGGCGTCGGCCAGCGCGGCGTTGCGCTGCAACGCACCGACATCGGTGGTTTCCGCCGCTTTGGCGGCGTCGGCCTGGCGTTTGAGGTCGTCTAGAAATCCCACGGTTGGTGCTGCCTCTTGATCGAAGTCGACCGAAGCCAAAAGCATATCGCACGCGCTCGGCCCACGTCACCAAAAATCGAACACATCCTGTCACGAAGCTCCGCTTCGTGAGACATGACGCAGCTTGCAGCGGCTCGCCACACCATTTGGCGCCGTGCCGCCGCTCAGCGCAGGCTGCGGCCGAGCTGCCGCTCCAGCGTGTGCAGCGGCGAAGTGTCGGGTTGCTGAAGCCGGGCGGTGTCGAGGTAGAAGGTCTGCTCCATCATGTGCTGACCGCCCATCGCGGCGTGCAAGACCTGGTCGCTGTAGACCACCCAGGTCGTGCCGGGCGCGAAGCTCACGTCGGCTTGCGGGCCGTTGCGCTGGAACTCGGCGTCGGCCTTGGCGAGGTCGTGCAGTTGCAGCATCACGTGGTCGTATTCGGTGCGGCGGCGTTTGGTGATGCCGGACTTTTCAAGCACCCAGGCCGAGCCCGGCAGGGGCTTCGAGATCTTCGGCAGGTAGCGCCGCGCATGGTCTTCGAACGCCTCGCCGACCCGCCACCGGCGCGCTTCGCTGTTCGGGTTGACATTGCAGAACACCCGCAGCAGCCGCGTGCCGTGCATCGGGTTCGACGGGAAGGCGTCGATGTGGAGGCGGGTGTCGTCCTTGCGCCAGCTGGTTTCGCGGCCGGCCACGTTGACCGGCCGGAACGAGGTGTTGCCGCGGACGAGGTGGCCGCGGTAGTGCGGGAACAGGCGCAAGGCAAAAGCTTCACTCTGGTCGGCGTAGCGCACGATCATGGCTTTCAGCGCGGTCATGTCGGCGGCGGATCCGACCGCGCCGCGCATCTCGCCGCCCGGCCAGCGCACCGAGATGTTCTTGGCTTTGCCGTCGGCCCAGCGCGGGTCGCGGAACTTCAGCTCCGATTCGAGCAGCGCGAACGGCAGATAAGGGAAGCGCAGCACCTGGCCGGCTTCGACCACCGCCTCGACGCCGCGGGTCGGGCCGTCTTCGGCCCAGGTCCGGTCGGGAAATTCGCGAACGATGTCGATGCTCATGGATGGGGCGCTCGGATCAGGCGGCCGGGTGCGCGACAGCGCCCAGGTCCAGCAGCAGGGGCCGCAGGGCGAGTGTCAGCAGCAGCACCGCCAGCGGCACGGTCGTGATGTAGCCGGCCAGCTGAAAACCGACCGCACCGGCCACGCCGCCGACGAAGAACAGGCCGATCAGCAGGCCCTGGTTGCGCATGCGCACGCGGCTGGCACGCACCGGGCCGGCGCCGGCCAGGCGATTGAAGTACACCAGCTTGCCGAGCTCGATCCCCAGGTCGGTGACGAGGCCGGTCACGTGGGTCGTGCGGATTTCCGCGTGCGAGATCTTGCTGATCACCGCGTTCTGCAAACCCATCATGAAACACAGCAGCAGCACGGTGACCGGCACCAGCAACGCAGTGTGCAGGCCGAGGCTCGCGCCGAGCAGCCCGAACACCAGCAGCAGCGCCGCCTCCAGAAGCAAGGGCAGCGAATAGGCGCTGCGGAGGTGGCGCCGCATGCCCCAGTTGACGAGGATCGCCGTCGTCATGGCGCCGACGATGAAAGAGAGCAGCCCGGCCAGCGCGGCGAGCACAAGCGAGGCGTGCCCCAGCACGATGTTGTCGGCCATCGCCGAAACCACGCCGGTCATGTGCGAGGTGTACTGGCCGACGGCGAGAAATCCGCCCGCGTTGGTGGCTCCGGCCACGAAGGCCAGCACCGCGCCGAGCCGCAGGTTGCTCTGCGGTGTGCGCTGCACGTCGGTCCAGCCGCGAACGATGGGCAGCATGCGGCGGCGTTCGTCTCAACGCACCCGCATGCCGGGCGTGGCACCCGGCCAGGGTTCCAGGATGTACAGGCCCGGTTCGGTCTTCTCGTCGGCGTGCGAGGCGGCCAGCACCATGCCTTCGCTGAGGCCGAACTTCATCTTGCGCGGCGCGAGGTTGGCGACCATCACGGTGAACTTCCCGATCAGCTGATCGGGCTTGTAGGCCGACTGGATGCCGCTGAAGACGTTGCGGGTCTTGCCTTCGCCGACGTCGAGCGTCAATTGCAGCAGCTTGGTCGAGCCTTCGACGAGCGCGCAGTCGACGATCTTCGCGATGCGCAGGTCGACCTTCGCGAAGTCGTCGATCTTGATTTCCGGCGCGAGAGCTTCGCCGCCAGGCAGTGGCGCTTCCACGACGGTCGGTTCGAGCAACGCATCGAGCTGTTTAGCATCGACACGCTGCATCAGGTGCTTGTACTCGCCGATCGTGTGCGCGCCGAGCGCGCGCGACGCATCGGCGAAGTTCATCGGCTCGACCTTCAGGAAGGTTTCGACCTGCACGGCCAGCGCCGGCAACACCGGTTTCAGGTAGATCGTCAGCAAGCGGAACGCTTCGATGCAGACCGAGCACACGTCGTGCAAGACCGCGTCGCTGCCTTCCCTCTTTGCCAGCTCCCAGGGTTTGTTCTGGTCGATGTATTCGTTCACGCGGTCGGCCAGCAGCATCACTTCGCGCAGTGCCTTGCCGAACTCGCGTTCCTCAAACAGCTCTTCGATCGTGGCGCGGTGCGCGCGCAGCGCGTCGAGCAGCGTGCGGCCCTCGACGCCGAGGTCGCCCGAGAGGCGGCCGCCAAAACGCTTGCCGAGAAAACCCGCCGCGCGGCTCGCGATGTTGATGTACTTGCCGACCAGGTCGCTGTTCACTCGCGCCAGGAAGTCGTCGGGGTTGAAGTCGATGTCTTCGACCTTCGCGTTCAGCTTTGCAGCGATGTAATAGCGCATCCACTCGGCATTCAGCCCGAGTTCCAGGTACTTCAGCGGCGAGATGCCGGTGCCGCGGCTCTTGCTCATCTTCGCGCCGCTGAGCTGCAGGAAGCCGTGCACGAAGATGTGGTTGGGTACCTTGCGCCCGCTGAAGTGCAGCATCGCCGGCCAGAACAGCGTGTGGAAGGTGATGATGTCCTTGCCAATGAAGTGGATCTGCTCGACTTCGGGGTCCGCCATGAAGGCATCGAAGTCGATTCCGGCCTTGCCGAAGTGGTTCTTCAGCGAAGCGAGGTAGCCGACCGGCGCATCGAGCCAGACGTAGAAGTACTTGCCCGGCGCATCGGGGATCTGAATGCCGAAGTAGGGTGCGTCGCGGCTGATGTCCCAGTCGTTCAGGCCGACGTGGCCCAATTCATCGGTCGCGAACCATTCCTTGATCTTGTTCAGCACCTCGGGCTGCAGGCGGCCAGGCGTGCTCGTCCACTCCTTCAGGAACTCGACGCAGCGGTCCGACGAGAGCTGGAAGAAGTAGTGGTCGCTGCTCTTCATCACCGGCGTGGCGCCGGTGAGCGTGGAGTACGGGTTCTTCAGATCGGTGGGCGCGTAGACGGCGCCGCAGTTCTCGCAGTTGTCGCCGTACTGGTCGGGCGTACCGCACTTCGGGCAGGTGCCCTTGATGTAGCGGTCGGGCAGGAACATGCCCTTCACCGGGTCGTAGAACTGCTCGATGTTGCGCTCGGCGATCAGGCCCTGCTTGCGCAGCGCACGGTAGATGCCTTGCGCGAGTTCGTGGTTCTCGGGCCCGTCGGTCGAGTGCCAGTTGTCGAAGCCGATGTGGAAACCGTCGAGGTACTGCCGGCGGCCGGCCGCGATCTGCGCCACGAAGGCCTGGGGTGTCTGCCCGGCTTTCTCGGCCGCGATCATGATCGGCGCGCCATGCGCGTCGTCGGCGCAGACGAAGTGCACCTCGCTGCCGCGCAAACGCTGGAACCGCACCCAGATGTCGGCCTGGATGTATTCCATCATGTGGCCGATGTGGAACGGCGCGTTGGCGTAGGGCAGGGCGGTGGTGACGAAGAGCTTGCGGGTCATCCCCGCATTCTAGGAGGCGCGGCGCGCACGCTCACCAGTTCCTGATCTCGGGGTTCTGATACGTATAGAGGTTCGGCACCGCGACGTTCGAATACGAGAACGAGAGGCTCATGTCGAGCGCTGTGACCTGGTGCCACCATCCGAGCGGCAGGTACACGGTTTCACCGGGTTCGACGATGACTTCCAGCACCTTCACGTCACGGAACAGCGGGTAACGCTCGAAGTCCGGGTTGTCGAGGTCGATCGGGCTGAACACGCCGTTGTGGTTGTAGACCCGCGGTGTCTGCAGCGGCGAGATGAAACGCCAGCGCTTGCGCCCGACGACCTGGGTGTGGAACAACATCACCGTATCGTGGTGCAGCGGCGTGTTGGTGCCGGCCGGGCCGAACCAGAACGACGACAGGCGCGGCAGGTCCTTGCGGTCGCAGAAGTCGGGCAAGCTGCCGATGTCGGCCAGCAGGGGCGCGAAATCGGGGCTGCGCAGCGCTTCGTTGTTGGCAGTGAGGTAGTAATCGTTCGTCGCCCCGCCGCTCACGACCTGGTCGACGAAGTCGGCCAGGCGCACTTTCCGACGGTGGGCCAGCTTGTTTTCTTCGTAGTTCGGGTCGGCGCTGCGCTCGGCCTGGATCTCCACGTCGAGGTGGCCGAAGCGTGTTTTCAGGTCTTGCGCCGACCAGCGTTTCATCGCCGGCCAGTCGCGCGTGATGCCGGTCAACACCAGCGGGCGGCTGCCGATCACGTGGCGGGTGACGAACTCGGAGCGGGTGATGCGCGGGCGCTTCTCGACGCGGCCGTAGTCGGGCGCCAACTCCCACAGCTTCTGCTGATTGGCGAGCACCGACTCGAGCTTGCGCTGCAGTTGCTGCATCTTGCGCGCGGCCAGGAACGCCGGGTCGGTTTCCATGCGCCGGATCGCCGGCGCGCACTCGGCCGGGTCGAGCCCGGTGCTCGCCATCGTGACCAGCATCGATTCGGGCGTGCAGTTGCGCAGCCGATTCTCGGCGATCCACTGTTGCCAGCCGATGTCGAGTGGTTTGAAGGCGACGTCACCAAGGGCGCGCGGGCGCGGGGCAGGGGGAATGCGCTTGTTTTCCATGGGATGGCACCGATTTTCCCACCGATGTGCGCTCCAGCCCCACCGCCATGCGGGGCAGGCCGTTCGGGCTAGACTTCTGCGCCCCTTACTCTGCAGCGCCACACCCCATGTCCCTCAGCGAGCCATCGATCACCGCCGCGATCCAGACCGTGATCGACCCGAACACCGGCAAGGACTTCGTCTCGACCCGGCAGCTGAAGAACCTGCGCATCGACGGCGGCGACGTGGCCTTCGATGTCGAACTCGGTTACCCCGCCAAGAGCCAGCTCGCGATGCTGCGCAAGCTGCTGATCGCGGCCGTGCGCACCGTGCCGGGCGTTGCGAACGTCAGCGCGAACCTCGCGACCAAGATCGTGCCGCACGCGGTACAGCGTGGTGTGCAATTGCTGCCCAAGGTGAAGAACATCGTCGCGGTGGCTTCTGGCAAGGGCGGCGTGGGCAAGAGCACGACCGCCGTGAACCTGGCACTGGCGCTCGCGGCCGAAGGCGCGACGGTCGGCATCCTCGACGCCGACATCTACGGCCCGAGCCAGCCGATGATGATGGGCATCGAAGGCCGGCCCGAGAGCGAAGACGGCAAGACCATGGAGCCGATGGAAAACTACGGCGTGCAGGTCATGTCGATCGGTTTTCTCATCGAGCAGGACAACCCGATGATCTGGCGCGGCCCGATGGCCACGCAGGCGCTGGAGCAGTTGCTGCGCCAGACCAACTGGGCCGAGCTCGACTACCTGATCGTCGACATGCCGCCCGGCACCGGCGATATCCAGCTCACGCTGAGCCAGAAGGTGCCGCTGACCGGTGCGGTGATCGTGACGACACCGCAGGACATCGCGCTGCTCGACGCGAAGAAGGGCATCAAGATGTTCGAGAAGGTCGGCGTGCCGATCCTGGGCATCGTCGAGAACATGGCGGTGCACGTGTGCGAGAAGTGCGGCCACGTCGAGCACATCTTCGGCGAGGAAGGCGGCAAGCGCCTGGCCGCGGAATACAAGATGGACTACCTCGGCGCGCTGCCTCTGAACCTGTCGATCCGGGTGCAAGCCGACAACGGCCGGCCCAGCGTGGTGAGCGACCCCGACGGCGAAATTGCCGGCCTGTACAAGGCCATGGCGCGCCAGGTGGCGGTGAAGATCGCGCAGCGGGCGAAGGACTTTTCCTCCAAGTTCCCGAGCATCTCGATCTCGAAAGACACCTGAGCCGGGAGAAGGCCGATCACCGGCGAGGCCGGTGATTAGCGCCTAGACTGCGGCCCTATGCAAGACGCCGCCTATGTTCCTTCCGTTGCCGCGCGCCCCGCCATTCACGTGGCGGTCGTGATGGAGCGTGAGGCGCAGCCGAACCGCTGGGAAGACTGGCGCTTCCGGCTGGCCGATGTGGTGGCGCACGAAGACGCCTTCGGCACCGAGTCGCGTGTGTTGCGCGACGACGGCAAGACACGAAGCACGCTGTACCCCGGGTTCACGCTCGAACTTTTCCGCGACGAAGCCGAGGGTTATCACCTGAACCTCACGTCGGGCGCGCCGGTGTGGTTCGTGGTCTGGCGCACCGACGACGAAGATCCGTCGCGCGCCTGGCCCGAAACCGTGAGCCTGTCTTACACCGAAGCCGGCCGCTGGCTCGACGCGCAGGAGCGGGTCGACAACGTGCCGCTGCCGCACGACGTGGTGGCGTGGTTGCAGGCGTATACCGACGAACACTACAAGCCGGAACCGAAGAAGCGCCGCCGGCCGCAGTCGTTCATCGCGCCGGAGCACCGGGGCTGATGGGCGAGGAACAGGCGGGCGGCTTCCTGTCGCGCTGGGCGCGGCGCAAGGAGCAGGTGCGCAGTGGCGTGGCGGTTGCGCCCGAGCCGGTGGCCGAAGCGCCCGTGGCCGTGGTGCCTGTTGCGCCGTTGGTCGCGAATGTCGAAGCGCAGCCCATCGAAGAACCGCCCGCCGCCGAGCCGCTGCCGACGATGGCCGACGTGGCCTTGCTCACGCGCGAGTCCGACTACTCACGATTCGTTTCGCCCGGCATCGACGAAGGCGTGAAACGCGCGGCGATGAAAAAACTCTTCACCGACCCGCACTTCAACGTGATGGACGGGCTGGACACCTACATCGACGACTACGGAAAGCCCGACCCGATCCCGCTCGCGATGCTGAAGCAGATGAACCAGTCGAAGGTCTTGCGGCTGTTCGATGTGGAAGACGAAGAAGACGACCAGAAGAAGAGCGAGCGCGCCGAGACCGCGCTCATCGAGCCGATCACCGAACTGAAACCACCTCCCGATGACGACCCTGATCTGCGACTGCAACAAGACGATGCCGCTGGATGGCCCGGGCCTGATCAAGGCGCTCGGGCCTGAGGCCGGCGCCGGGCTTGCCACCGTCCACACCACGCTGTGCCGGCGCGAAGCCGGTGCCTTCCAGCGCGCGGCCAAGAGCGGTGACGACCTGCTCGTGGCCTGCACGCAGGAGAGCCGACTCTTTCTCGAACTGAACGCGCAGACCGAAGGCGCGGCCGGGTTGCAGGAGCGGCCGATCCGCTTCGTCAACATCCGCGAAACCGGCGGCTGGTCGAAAGACGCGAAGGCCGCCACGCCGAAGATCGCGGCCCTGATCGCGCTGGCGCAGTTGCCTGATGGCGACCCGGTGCCGACGGTGGGCTACAAGTCGGCCGGCCGGGTGCTGGTGATCGGCGCGGCCGAACGCGCCGCGCGGGCCGCGCAGATGCTGGCCGACAAGCTCGACGTGAGCATCCTGCTGCAAGGCGGTGGCATGCTGCCTCAGCAACGTTCGATGGCGGTGCACGCCGGGACGGTAACGGCCATCAGCGGCTGGCTCGGCGCCTTCGAAGTCAGCTGGACCCAGGGCAACCCGATCGATCTGGATCTGTGCACGCGCTGCAATGCCTGCATCGAGGCCTGCCCCGACAACGCGATCGACTTCAGTTACCAGATCGACCTTGCGAAGTGCGGCAGCCACCGCGATTGCGTCCGCGTCTGCGAAGCAGCGGGCGCGATCGACTTCACGCGCGCCGCGCAGGCGGTCAGCGAAAACTTCGACCTCGTGCTCGACCTGAACGCCACCCCGATCATCACGCTGCACCAGCCGCCGCAGGGCTACTTCCAGGCGGCAGACGACGCGGCGCTGATCGACGCGGTCTTGCAATTGCGCGAGAGCACCGGCGAGTTTGAGAAGCCGAAGTTCTTCAGCTACAAGCAGAAGATCTGCGCCCACAGCCGCAACGAGCAGATCGGCTGCACGGCCTGCATCGACGTGTGCTCGGCGCAGGCGATCCGCAGCGACGCGTCGATGAAGGGCAGGGCGGGCGGCGCGGCGCTGGCCGGCATCATCGTCGAGCCGCACCTGTGCGTCGGTTGCGGCGCCTGCACGACCGTGTGCCCGAGCGGCGCGATCAGCTACGCCACGCCGCGCCTCGACGAGCAGGGCAAGCGCGTGCGCACCTTGCTCACGACTTATCGGCTTGCCGGTGGAGCCGATGCGGCGCTGCTGATCCACAGCCAGGGTGCCGGCTTGAACCTGATCAACGATCTCGGTCGTGCGGCGCGCACGCAAGCCAGCGTGCGCGGCGTGCCGGCGCGGGTGCTGCCGCTCGACGTGTGGCACACGGCTTCCACCGGCATCGACCTGTGGCTCTCGGCCATCGCCTTCGGTGCGTCGCAGGTCTGGGTGTTGATGACCGACGAAGAAGCGCCGGCCTACCGTTCTGCGGTCGCGGCGCAGATGCAGGTGGCGCAGGCGATCCTGGCCGGCATGGGCTTGAAGGGCGAGCACTTCCGGATCGTTGATGGGAACGACGTGAAGGCACTCGACGCGGCGCTGCAAACCGCACCCGCACAGACGGTCAAGGTGCCCGCCACCTTCAACGTACAAGCCGACAAACGCGCCACGCTCGACCTGGCCATCGAACACCTGCTGCAGCACGCGAGCCCGCCGCCTGTCGCGATCGCCTTGCCCGCGCAAGGCAGCCCGTTCGGCAGCCTGAACGTCGATACCGAGCGCTGCACGATGTGCCTGAGCTGCGTCAGCGCCTGCCCCGAAGCGGCGCTCGCCGACAACCCCGACAAGCCGCAGCTGCGCTTCATCGAGAAGAACTGCGTGCAGTGCGGCCTGTGCGCGAGCACCTGCCCCGAAGCCGCGATCACGCTCGAACCACGCCTGTGGCTGGCCGACTCAGGCAAGGCGCGCAAGCAGGCGCGGGTGCTGAACGAGGTCGAGCCTTACCGCTGCATCCGCTGCGACAAACCGTTCGGCACGCCGAAGGCCATCGAGCTGATGGTCGCCAAGCTCGGCGCCCACGCGATGTTCCAGGGCAAGGGCGCCGACCGCCTGCGCATGTGCGGCGATTGCCGCGTGATCGACATCCACAGCAACCCCGATGAAGTCAGGATCACCGATGTCTGAAGCCGCGCTCCACTTCAGCATGCCCGACGACCGCGAGGAACTCGCGCGCGCCGAGGTCTACGGCCTGCTGGCGAGCCTGTTCTATGCAGCGCCGTCGATCGACTTGTACGAGCAGCTCCGGGTGGCCGTAACAGAAGCGCCGGCACGCGGGGCCTTTCTGGAGGCGAGCTGGTCGGAACTGGTCGCCGCCGCGCGGCGCCTGACGCTCGCGCAGATCAACGAAGAACACGTGGCCTTGTTCGGCGGTGTCGGCAAGCCCGAGGTATTCGTCTACGGCTCGTGGTTCATCGCCGGCTCGCTGAACGAAAAGCCGCTCGCCGCGCTGCGGGGCGACCTTGCGGCGCTCGGTCTGGAGCGACCGGACACGGTGCTGGAGACCGAAGACCACATCGCCAGCCTGTGCGAAGTGATGCGCTACCTCATCGCCGGCGACGACGTGGGCGTGAGCAACCTCGCCGCGCAGCAGCGCTTCTTCGATGCCCACCTGCGCGGCTGGGTCGAACGTCTGTTCGACGAGATCACGGCGCACCCGCGTGCCGACTTCTACCGCGCCGTCGCCGGCTTCGGCCGCGACTTCTTCGCGGTCGAAGTGCAGGGCTTCGATCTGCTGGAAGCTTGAGGTGCTTGCTTGCACGAAGCTGACATCGCAGCCGGCGGCCGGGGCATCGAGGTACGGACTCACCCTGATGACGCTATGAACTATCGTGCATACATTAGGTGCATCCGTGCAGGCGCAGATCTGCGGGGTTTTTCTTGGGACGAGTGCTCTTCTCGGAGTCGACAGCCATGAGTATCAAAGCCAGTGATCCCACACCCCGCGACACGGCGAACCCGCTGAAACGCCGCGGCCTGCTGCTCGGCGTTGGCGCGGCGGGCGCTGCGGCGCTGGCGGTCAAGGTGATGCCGGGCGCTGCACCGGTGGCGACCGCAGCGGTCGCTGCGAAGAAGGTGATCGACCCGGCGGGCGGTTACCAGGTCACGCCGCACGTGCTGCGTTACTACGACACCACCCGATCCTGACCCCGGGGCGTCGGCCGTTCCGCCGTTGCGCCCCCGCTCCCCATCCGGCCCGCAGGAGAAATCATGCTGCTCACGCGCAAGTCCAGCCACGCGACATCGCTCGCGCCTTCTTCCCTCGTCAACAGCCTCGCCCGCGGTGTCTCGCGCGCCATTCCCACGATGGACCGGCGCGCGTTCCTGCGCCGCTCGGGCCTCGGTGTCGGCGCCGGCCTCGCGACTTCGCAACTGACGCTGGTGCAGAAGGCGCAAGCCGCCGATGCGCCCGCGGCGGGCAGCGGCAGCAAGGTCGAAGTCAAACGCACGGTCTGCGGCCACTGTTCGGTGGGCTGCGCGGTCGACGCGGTGGTCGAGAACGGCGTGTGGGTTCGCCAGGAGCCGGTGTTCGACTCGCCCATCAACCTCGGTGCGCACTGCGCCAAGGGCGCGGCGCTGCGCGAGCACGGCCATGGCGAGCACCGTTTGCGCTACCCGATGAAACTGGTCGCCGGCAAGTACCAGCGAATCAGCTGGGACCAGGCGCTGAACGAGATCAGCGCGAAGATGATCGAGCTGAAGAAGGCCAGCGGGCCGGATTCTGTCTTCGTCGTCGGCTCCAGCAAGCACAACAACGAACAGGCTTACCTGCTGCGCAAGTGGGTGAGCCTGTGGGGCAGCAACAACTGCGACCACCAGGCGCGCATCTGCCATTCGACCACCGTGGCCGGCGTGGCCAACACGTGGGGGTATGGCGCGATGACCAACTCCTACAACGACATGCGCAATTCGAAAGCCGCGATGTACATCGGCTCGAACGCGGCCGAAGCACACCCGGTGTCGTTGCTGCACATGCTGCATGCCAAGGAAACCGGCTGCAAGATGATCGTGGTCGACCCGCGTTTCACGCGCACCGCAGCCAAGGCCGACGACTTCGTGCGCATCCGTTCCGGCGGCGACATCCCATTCGTGTTCGGTCTGGTTTATCACATCTTCAAGAACGGCTGGGAAGACAAGAAGTACATCGCCGACCGCGTCTACGGCATGGAAAAAGTGCGTGACGAGATCATGGCGAAATGGACGCCCGACAAGGTGTTCGAAGCCTGCGGCGTCGACGAAGCCACCTGCTACAAGACCGCGAAGACCCTCGCCGACAACCGCCCCAGCACGGTGGTGTGGTGCATGGGCCAGACCCAGCACACGACCGGCAACGCGGTGGTGCGCGCCTCGTGCATCCTGCAACTCGCGCTCGGCAACGTCGGCACCAGCGGCGGCGGCACCAACATCTTCCGCGGCCACGACAACGTGCAGGGCGCCACCGACGTCGGCCCGAACCCCGATTCGCTGCCCGGCTACTACGGTCTGGCCGAAGGTTCGTGGAAACACTTCGCGAAAGTGTGGGACGTCGACTTCGAGTGGATCAAGAAGCAGTACGCGCCCGGCATGATGACCAAGCCTGGCATGACCGTCTCGCGCTGGATCGACGGCGTGCTCGAGAAGAACGAACTGATCGACCAGGAAAGCAACCTGCGCGGCCTGTTCTTCTGGGGCCACGCCCCGAACTCGCAGTCGCGCGGGCTCGAGATGAAGAAGGCGATGGACAAGCTCGACCTGCTGGTCGTGATCGACCCGCACCCGTCGGCCACCGCCGCGATGGCCGCCATGCCGAGCAAGGCCGACGAGCTGAACCCGAACCGCGCCACCTACCTGCTGCCGGCGTGCACGCAGTTCGAGACCTCGGGTTCGGTGACGGCTTCTAACCGCTCGATCCAGTGGCGTGAAAAAGTGATCGAGCCGCTCTGGGAATCGCGCACCGACCACATGATCATGTACCAGCTGGCGCAAAAGCTCGGCTTCGACAAGGAGCTGACGAAGAGCCACAAGCTGGTGGCCGGCAAGGGCGGCATGATGGAGCCGGAAACCGAATCGCTGCTGCGCGAGATCAACCGCGGCATGTGGACCATCGGCTACACCGGCCAGAGCCCGGAGCGCCTGAAAGCGCACATGCGCAACATGAACGTCTTCGACGTGAAGACGCTGCGCGCCAAGGGTGGCATCGACAAGGAAACCGGCTACAAGCTAGACGGCGACTACTTCGGCCTGCCGTGGCCGTGTTACGGCACGCCCGAGGTCAAGCACCCCGGTTCACCGAACCTGTACGACACCTCGAAGCACGTGATGGACGGCGGCGGAAACTTCCGCGCCAACTTCGGCGTCGAGCGCGAGGGCGTGACGCTGCTGGCCGAAGACGGCTCGCACTCCAAGGGCGCGGAAATCACGACCGGCTACCCCGAGTTCGACCACCTTCTGCTGAAGAAGCTCGGCTGGTGGAACGACCTGACCGAGCCCGAGAAAAAGGCGGCCGAAGGCAAGAACTGGAAGACCGACCTGTCGGGCGGCATCCAGCGTGTGTCGATGGCGCACGGCTGCCACCCCTTCGGCAACGCCAAGGCGCGTGCCGTGGTGTGGAACTTTCCCGACCCGATCCCGCAACACCGCGAGCCGCTGTATTCGACACGCCCCGACCTCGTCGCCAAGTACCCGACACACGACGACAAGAAGGCTTTTTGGCGCCTGCCCACGCTCTACAAGAGTGTGCAGGAAAAGAACAAGGACATCGGCAAGACCTTCCCGCTGATCATGAGCTCGGGCCGGCTGGTCGAGTACGAAGGCGGCGGCGAAGAAACACGCTCCAACCCGTGGCTGGCCGAGCTGCAGCAGGAGATGTTCGTCGAGATCAACCCGGCCACCGCGAACGACCGCGGCATTCGCAACGGCGAAGACGTGTGGGTCACCACGCCGACGGGCGCGAAGATCACGGTCAAGGCGCTGGTCACCGAGCGGGTCGACCGCGAAACGGTCTGGCTGCCGTTCCACTTCTCCGGCCGCTGGCAGGGCGCGGACCTGCAGCAGTACTACCCGGACGGCGCGGCGCCGGTGATTCGTGGCGAGGCCGTCAACACCGCCACGACCTACGGCTACGACAGCGTGACGATGATGCAGGAAACAAAAACCACCGTGTGCCAAGTGGCGCGGGCCACCGCCTGATCACCCAGGACACACAGGAGAACACCATGGCAAGAATGAAGTTCATCTGCGACGCCGAGCGTTGCATCGAGTGCAACGGCTGCGTCACCGCCTGCAAGGCCGAGCACGATGTGCCCTGGGGCGTGAACCGGCGCCGCGTGGTCACGCTCAACGACGGCATCGCCGGCGAGAAGAGCATTTCGGTCGCGTGCATGCACTGCAGCGACGCGCCCTGCATGGCGGTGTGCCCGGTCGACTGCTTCTACCGCACCGAAGAAGGCGTGGTGCTGCACGACAAGGACGTCTGCATCGGCTGCGGTTACTGCTCCTACGCCTGCCCGTTCGGCGCGCCGCAGTTCCCGACCAACGGCACGTTCGGCCTGCGCGGCAAGATGGACAAGTGCACCTTCTGCGCCGGCGGGCCCGAAGCCAACGGCAGCGCGGCCGAGAACGAGAAGTACGGCCGCAACCGCCTGTCCGAAGGCAAGCTGCCGGCCTGCGCCGAGATGTGCTCGACCAAGGCGCTGCTCGGTGGTGACGGCGACGTGGTTGCCGACATCTTCCGCACCCGGGTGCTGAACCGCGGCAAGGGCAGCGAAGTCTGGGGCTGGGGCACCGCCTACGGCAAGCCGACGCAGACCGCGGCTGCCGCACCGGTCGCCGCCGAGGTGAAGAAGTGAGCGTCGCGCGCAGAGTGTTCGTGGCCGGTGCCGCGGTCGCCGCGCTGGTGCTCGCCGGCTGTGGCGAGAAGAAGCAGACCATGACGGGGGCCGGCAAGAAGTCCGACCCCGCGCCCTGGGTCGCCAGCAGCAATGCCAACCCGGCCTACGCCGCGCCGGGCTGGAAAGCCGGCGACAAGGCGGCCTGGGAAGAGCAGATGCGCCAGCGCAATCAGGCGCAAAACGACTACGTGCGCTGACCGGCCGGAGGCTTTATGCGACGTTTGCTGAACCGATTCACCTGCACCCGGCTCGCCGGTCTGGCGCTCGCCGCGCTGCTCGGCTTCGCGCCGGCCGGCGCGGCGTGGGCTCAAGACGCCGCGGCGCCGGCCGCGTCGGCCGCCAACGGTCCGCCGCCCGGCTTCGTCGCGCCGGCCGAACCCAAGGCCGACGAGAGCAACGCGCAGCGCGCGAAGAGCCAGCCGGGCAACAACGCGCCGTTCTGGCGCGGCGTGCGCGAGTCCGGCGTCGAGAAGGGCACCAGCAGCCTGCCGGGCCTTGAGAAGGGCGTGCTGATCCAGGAGTTCGTCCAGTACCCCGGCTCGCGCCTGACCAACGCCGGCGAAGCCTGGCGACAGGTGCGCAACCAGTGGGTCGTTCCATACGGCGGTGCGCTGTTCCTGATCACGCTGCTCGCGATCGCCTTGTTCTATTTCGCCAAGGGCACGATGGGCGGCCACAGCCACGACACCGGCCGCGTGATCGAACGTTTCACCTACTTCGAGCGTGCCGCCCACTGGAGCAACGCGATCGCCTTCTGCGTGCTGGCGATCTCGGGCCTGGTGATGGCCTTCGGCAAGTTCGTGCTGCTGCCGCTGATGGGCCACACCCTCTTCGGCTGGTTGACCTACGTGCTGAAGACCGCGCACAACTTCGCCGGGCCCTTGTTCGCGGTCTCGCTGGTGATCGTGTTCCTGGTCTTCGTGCGCGACAACCTGCCGGCCCGCGGCGACCTGACCTGGCTGCGCAAGGCCGGTGGCCTGTTCGGCAGCGAAGAGGTGCCGTCCGGCCGCTTCAACGCGGGCGAAAAGGTGATCTTCTGGGGCGGGGTGTTCGTGCTCGGCTTCTTCGTCGTCAGCTCGGGCCTGACGCTCGACAAGCTGCTGCCGGGCCTGGCCTACTCGCGAGGCGACATGCAGATCGCGCACATGATCCACGCCGTCTCGGCAGTGCTGATGATGTGCATGTTCCTGGGCCACATCTACCTCGGCACGCTCGGCATGAAAGACGCCTACAAGGCGATGAAAACGGGCTACGTCGACGAGGCCTGGGCCAAGGAGCACCACGCACTCTGGCACGCCGACATCCAGGCCGGCAGGATCCCGGCGCAGCGCACGCGCCCGGACACGCCGCCCGAGCCGGTGCAGCCTTCCCCTTCCGTTTGAGCGAGAGACCGACCATGCGCCTTGCCTTTGCCGTGTTGATGACCGCGCTGGCCCTGCCGGCACTTGCCAAGCTGCCGCCGCCGAGCGACGAAGCCAAGGCGAAGGCCGCCGAGGCCGCGCTGAAGACCGCCTGGGGCGACAAGGTCGCGGGCTTCCAGCTCTGCCGGGCGATGGACAAGGCCGCGGCTGCTTACCAGGTGGCCACGAAGCAGGCGGGCAAGGAGCCGGCCGCGCCGGTCGCCACGCCGCCTTGCAGCGACCCCGGCGCTTTCGTGCCGCCGGCCGCCACACCGCCGGTCGAAGCCGCGGGTGCGCATTCGCCGGCCACGACGACGGGCGCACCGCCGAGCACGAAGGCGACGGCGGCGGAGTTGAAAGTCGCTCCCAAGAAATAAGCGCCCGTGGGCCTGGCCGGCGCAGGTGCGCGGCCCATTGCGTACAGTCGGGCCATGCTGAAACCCTCTCCATTGCCGCGCCTGACGGCCGCCAGCGCGCCGCTCACGCACGAAGTGAGCGTGCGCGACGAGTTCGGTGCCGAGCGCCGCATCGCCATCCCCGCCGAGCGTGCGCTCACCGTCTTCGTCGACAAGCGCGAGCTGGTCACGCTGATGACGCTCGGCGCCGCGCCCGAGTTGCTGGTGCTCGGTTACCTGCGCAACCAGCGGCTGGTGGAGTCGATTGCCGACATCGAATCGGTCACCGTCGACTGGGACGTGCAGTCGGCCGCGGTGAAAACCCGCGCCGGCATCGACCGCTTCGAGGAAAAGACCGCGAAGCGTGTGGTGACCACGGGCTGCGGCCAGGGCACGGTGTTCGGCGACATGATGAGCGAGCTCGACACGCTGCAACTGCCTGCCGTGCACGAGCCTTCGGCGCGCCTGAGCCAGCGCACGTTGTACGGCCTGCTCAACGCGATCCGCCTGCAGGAGAGCACGTACAAGTCGGCCGGCTCGGTGCACGGCTGCGCGCTTTTCCGGCAGGACGAGTTGCTGACCTTCGTCGAAGACGTGGGCCGGCACAACGCCATCGACACCATCGCCGGCTGGATGTGGCTGAACGGCCTCTCCGGCGAAGACAAGATCTTCTACACGACTGGCCGGCTGACGAGCGAGATGGTGATCAAGTCGGCGCAGATGGGCGTGCCGATCATCGTGTCACGCAGCGGTGTCACGCAGATGGGCCACGAAGTGGCGGTGCAGCTTGGGCTGGCGCTGTTCGGCCGGGCCACGAACCGGCATTTCATCCACTACTGCGGCTTCGAGCGTTTCGACGCGCAGCCGGATCCGGCGCGCGCGTGACGGCCGCCGCGCTCAGGCGATGCGCGCCATGTCGCGCAGCACCGTCGGGCCGGCGCGGCGCTCGATCTCGGTGAGCAGCGGGCGGTTCCAGCCGAGCATGAACATCAGCTCGGCGGTGACGAACATCGGGCCGATGAACAGCCCGGTCAGGTCGTCGACGAAGGCCGGCTTGCGGCCTTCGTACCAGTGTCCGATGAACTGGATCAGCCAGCCGACCGTGAACATGCCCAGGCCCCAGCCCAGCCACGAGGCCATGCCGCCGTAAGCGACCTGGTGGGCGAGCAGCACCAGCGCGCCGACCCCGCTGCTGACGGCCAGCCCCAGCACGAGGTTGCCGCGGCTCAGGTACCAGGCTGCGGTGAGCGCGAACACCAGCCAGGCCGGGCTGAGTGCCCAGCCGCGAAACGCGAACGCCGGCCGCGCCAGCAGCACGCCGAAAGCGAACACGATCATCGGCACCCCGATGAAATGGCTGAGGATGTTGCGCCGGTCGCGGTGGTACTCGGCGTACTGGCTCAGCAGGTCGGTGGCGGCGCGCATGGCAGTCTCCAGGGTCGAACTGCCACAAATGGTAGGCCAATCGGGCCGCCCGCGCCACACGGAAACGGGTGGTTTCAACAAGGCTTCTTTCCGCCGCTCCCTACAATCGCCCATCTTTCGAACAGGCCTGCAGCACATGAGCATCAAAAGCGACAAGTGGATCCGCCGCATGGTCGAGCAGACCGGCATGATCGAGCCCTTCGAGCCGCGCCAGGTCCGGCAGAACGCCGAAGGCCAGAAGATCGTCAGCTACGGCACCAGCAGCTACGGCTACGACATCCGATGCGCGCCCGAGTTCAAGGTGTTCACGAACATCTACAGCACGGTCGTCGACCCGAAGAACTTCGACGAGAAGAGCTTCGTCGACATCAACGCCGACGTCTGCGTGATCCCGCCGAACAGCTTCGCGCTGGCGCGCACGATGGAGTACTTCCGCATCCCGCGCAATGTGCTGACGATCTGCCTGGGCAAGAGCACCTACGCGCGCTGCGGGATCATCGTCAACGTGACGCCCTTCGAGCCCGAGTGGGAAGGTTACGTGACGCTGGAGTTCAGCAACACCACGCCGCTGCCGGCGAAGATCTATGCCGGCGAAGGTTGCGCCCAGGTGCTGTTCTTCGAGAGCGACGAAGTTTGCGAGACCAGTTACAAGGACCGGGGCGGCAAGTACCAGGGCCAGCGTGGTGTCACACTCCCCAAAGCCTGAGCCGTGAACCCGAGGAGTACGCCATGAAGTGGGAAGGTAACCGTGAGAGCGACAACGTCGAAGACGTGCGCGGCAGCAGCGGGGGCGGTGGGGGTGGTTTCCGCCTCGGCGGCGGGCGCGGCATCGGCCTGGGCACGATTGCCATCGCGCTGGTGGGCGGCTGGATCTTCGGCATCAACCCGCTGACGATCCTGGGCATGCTCGGGGGTGGCGGGTCTCCGCTGGTCGAGCAGTCGCAGCCGCAGGCGCCCGGCGCCAAACCGCCGGCGGGCGACAAGCAGGCGCAGTTCGTTTCCATCGTTCTCGCCAACACCGAAGACGTGTGGCAGGCCCAGTTCAAGCGCATGGGTGCGACCTACAAGGCGCCCACGCTGTCGATCTTCAGCGGGTCCTACCCGACCGCCTGCGGCCAGGGCCAGTCGGCGATGGGGCCGTTCTACTGCCCCGGCGACCAGAAGGTCTACATCGACCTGCGCTTTTTCGAGACCATGCGCACCCAGCTCGGCGCCTCGGGCCAGTTCGCCCAGGCCTACGTGATCGCGCACGAAGTCGGACACCACGTGCAGGACCTGATGGGCATTACCGGCAAGGTCGACGCGATGCGCGGCAAGGTCAGCCAGGCGCAGCAGAACGCGCTGAGCGTGCGGGTCGAGTTGCAGGCCGACTGTTTCGCCGGCATCTGGGCCCACGACTCGCAGCAGAGCAAGCAGTGGCTGGAGCAGGGCGACATCGAATCGGCGCTGAACGCCGCCTCGCAGATCGGCGACGACACGCTGCAGCGCCGCTCGCAGGGCCAAGTGGTGCCCGAGAGCTTCACGCACGGCAGCAGCGCGCAGCGGGTCGGCTGGTTCAAACGCGGCTTCGAGAGCGGCGACGTGAAGCAGTGCGACACCTTCAGCGCAAAGCAGTGATCCAATCGCAGCGCAGGCGCCCGCTGCGGTGCAGCCGGATGCGCAGCGCCACGTAGAGGCCGGGCAGGAACAGCACCGCGAAGCTCGCCACTTCGGCCCAGGGCGCGTCGATCAGCAGGGCCGCGGGCGCGCCCACCCAGCCCGACATCCAGAGCGTGAGGATCGTGTCCCAGACGTTCTTCTCCACCGGGTGATCGCGCCAGTGGCGGCGGTGCCAGACTTTGAGCGAGTGGTATTGCTGGAGTGTCATGGCGAGCCTTTGCGTCGACCGTGCCTCGTGCACTGTAGGCGCCGCTTCGGTTTCAGGGAAGCCCCCAGGAAACGAATTCAGCGGCTGCGAATCGGCCCGCTCCCAGGGGTGGCGTCTGGCAAGGGTGAAGAAGCCAGGGCCTTCGATACCCGCGCAGCGACGCGGGCCGCCTCGCCCTCGCGGCCAAGCGCGCGGTAGGTTTGAGCGAGCGCGCGAGCGGTCTCTCCGGCCCAGCGATCGCTGATCCCGAAGGCCTGCCAACGCTCGTCAGCACGCTGCAGAAGTGGCAGCGCGTCGGCGTGCAGGCCGCGTTGCATCAGGGATCGACCGAGCACGGACCACGCGGCCGCATGGTTGGGAATGACTGTGACCGCGGAGCGGTCCATCTCTGCCAGGGCAGCCTCCGCGTGCCGTGCCGCTTCATCGTGCTTGCCAAGGGCCATCTCTGCGCGGCCGAGATCGATCAGGATGTCTGCGAGGAACGACCTGCGCGGGTCGCGCTGTGCCGCCTGCAGCGCTTGCGCCAAATGGGCACAGGCTTCCCGCGCCTGGCCGCGCATCGAAGCCAGGCGGGCCATCGCCCGCAGGGGCCGCTCGGGTGGCGACAGGCTTGCGCCCGCTTGCTCGATCGTGGCCAACAGGGCACTCGCGGCCTGGAGCTGGCCCAGCTCGATCCGGGCCAGCGCCAGATCGGCCTTCGCGACAAGCAGGAGGCGCTGGTCTTTCCGTTCTTCAAGAATCGCGATGGCCTCAACGAGGGGTGCCACCGCATCGCCCGGGCGGTGCAGGGCCAGCAGCCCGAGCGCCAGGTTGCGGTGTCTGCCTGCGTTGCCGACGCCCCGGTTCGGGTCGACTCTCGCCAACACACCGAGCGCTGCGCGCAACTCGTCCACGCCGATGTCGAGCCGGCCCTGCAACACGTGGATCTGGCCGAGCCGAGCGCCGAAGTGCCCCGACATGATGTTGGACTCGCCATAGAGCAGGCGCGCATCCGACAGTGCCTGTGCGACATGAACCTCGGCCTGCTTCAGCTCACCCATTCCCAGCAGGGCAACACCGTAGTCCTGTTGTGCTTCGATGACCGAGGGATGGGGTCGATCTTTCGCCGGGTACAACGCGCGGTACAGGTCGTAGGACTTTCGCGCGGCGTCGAGTGCGACTTGCTGGTACTCGGGGGTATTGCCGCGTGTCTTGGAGATCAGGCCGTAAGCCATGGCCGCACGCGGATTGGCCTCGCCGTGAAGTGCAACACTGGTACGTATGGCCTCCTGCGCAGCGACGCTCAATTCGGAATAGTCACCTTTGTTGAGCGCCAGGCCAGCCTCGAGGAGCTTGGCGTCGGCGTAGAGGTCGCCGTGCCGCCTGTCCGCCATGTCGAGACCCGACAGTGCACGCCGGGCGAGCGCGCTCGCCTCGTCGCTCTTGCCCAGCAGCTTCTTCACTTCACCCAGTTCGACCAGGGTCTCGGCCATGTCGGCGATCCCCGACCCCGCCGCGGCAAGCGCCCCGGTCTGCTCGACCGCCTGGGTCAGCACGGCCTCGGCATTGGCGAGGTCGAAGAGCCCGGCATAGCTCTTCCCGAGCACGCGCAGCAGTTCGGCGCGCACCTCCGGCTCGTCGGCCAACTCGGTTGCAATGCGCTGGCGCGCGCGGTGCAGCAGTTGCACCGCGGTGGTCGCCGCGCCATCGGTCGTGGCATAGGGGTCGGCATCGGTGATGATCGAGGTGATGAACGATTTCACACGCTGCACGCGAAGTTGTTCGCTCCGGGCCTCGTGGGCTTGCCAAAGTGCGGCCCCGGTGGCGACCACGAGGGCGCTTGCAACGCCCAGGCCGGCGCTCACACCCGCTCGATTTCGCACGACGAACTTTTTCAGGCGGTACCAGCGGCTGTCCGCTTGTGCGAGAACCGGTCGGCGTGTCAGCCAGCGTTCGATGTCGTCGGCAAAAGCGTTGACGGTGGCATAACGATCGCCAGGCAGCTTCTTCAGTGCATGCAGCACGATCGTGTCGAGGTCGCCGCGCAACTCTCGCTGCGCAGGCCCCTTGGCGACCGCATCGCTCGGGCGCATCGGCTCGGCCTGCAAAATTGCGTCCTCGAGCGCCGCGCGTGAACCGCGCTTGAGCTGGTAAGGACGCCGGCCAGTGAGCAGTTCGAACAGCACCACGCCGAGCGAATACACGTCGGCTGCCGTGCCGAGCGGGCGGCCCTGAATCTGCTCGGGCGCCGCGTAGTCGGGCGTCATGGCTTGCCCCAGCTCACGCGTGAGTTCGGTCTCTTCGGCCACCCCCTGGTCCAGCAACTTCGCAATGCCGAAGTCCAGCAGCCGCAACTCGCCTTGCTCGGTGACCAGAATGTTGCCGGGCTTGATGTCGCGGTGCACCACCAGGTGCGCGTGCGCGTACGCCACTGCCCGGGCCACCTGAAGGAACAGGCCCAGACGCTGGCGCACGCCCAGTGCATGGGTGCGGCAGTACTCATCGATGCGCCGCCCTTCGACGTATTCGAGCGCCAGATAAGGTTGGCCGTCGTCGGCCAGGCCCGCGTCGTAGAGCCGCGCGATGTTCGGATGCTCCAGCGTCGCCAGGATCTCGCGCTCGCGTGCCATGCGCTCGGCCAGGCCGGCACGGCGCCAGGCGCCATGCGGCAGCTTGAGCGCGACCTTGCGTCTTTGCAGCAGATCGGTGCGCTCGGCCAGCCACACGCTGGCCATGCCGCCGTCGCCGATCTGGGACAGCAGCCGGTACGGGCCGACCTGCGCCGGAGCCGCCGTTTCGCCGTCGGCATCGCGTTTTGGCGGCGGCGCGAACTGACCGGTTTCGACCTTCGGCAGCGTGTCGAGCAGCGATTCGACGGCCGGCGATTTCGCGTGCGCCAACAGCGCACGCAGCCTCGGTCTGAGTTCGGCGAAGCGAGCGTCGAGCTGACCGACCCACGCGTCACGCTCGGCCGGCGGCAGGCCCAGCGCGGTGTCGAGCAGGCCGCGCAAGGTCACCCAGTCTTGCGGCGCCAGATCGAAGTTGCTGCCCTGCATCACGCTCCTCTCCGTTCGAACGGTCGGCTACTTCAGCGCCTCCGCCAGGAACAAGCGCGCCTGCTGCCAGTCGCGCCGCACGGTGCGGTCGGTCACCTGCAGCGCCGCCGCCACTTCGGCATCGGTCAGGCCACCGAAGTAGCGCATCTCGACCACCCGCGCCATGCGCTCGTCCACTTTCTCGAGCTCGGCCAAGGCTTCGTGCACTCGAAGGATGTAGACCTCGTCCGTGGCCAGGCCGAGCCGCTCGGCCACGTCGCCCGTCAGCGTGAGGTGCTGCGCATCTGCACCGTGCCGATCGGTCTGCCGTTGCCGAACCATGTCGATGATGATCGAGCGCATCACCCTGCTTGCATAAACGAGAAACCGGGTCCGATCCGGAAACAGCAGTTCGTTCGACTTGCTCAGCCGCAGATAAGACTCGTGCACCAGCGCGGTGGTGTCGAGCACGATATTGCGCCCGCCGCCGCGCAGGCGCGAGTGCGCGAGCTGGCGCAGTTCGCGGTAAGTGGCTTCGAACATTGCATCGACTGCGATGCCACTGCTGTCTGCTGAATCTGTGCTGCCCAATTCGTGCCCCGGCTGCCATTGCCGGGCGATCTTGTGCCACCGAGGCGGCCACGTCCACCCCCAAGGTTTCTTCGCGCCGAAGCGGCGCCGGGCACGCACCAACAGCAGCTTGTCCTGGTTCGCGCTTGCAAAGCGTTCTAACCAGGGGCAGGGGGCACAACACCGTGCACACCCTGTCGAGAGAAAGTACTCAGGAGGGCGATGCCATGATGATCCGAAGCTTCGGCGAAACCATCGACGGCCTGTCGATCGACGGCCGCCCAGTCAAAGCGGGGGTCTTCGACGAGCACGAGGTCCGGGCCGCTGCCGGACTGACGCTGGTCTTCGGCGCCGTGGCATTCGTGTTCGCCTACTTCGCCAAACAGTACTTGCCCATCAAGCTCGTCACGGCGTTGTTTTTCGTCGAGTTCTTGCTGCGCGTCACCGCCGGGCTCAAATTCAGCCCCTTCGGCCAGTTGGCCAAGGCGCTGACGCGGGGCAGGCCGCGCCACTGGGTCTCGGCCAAGCCGAAACGATTCGCGTGGAGCCTGGGTTTGCTCATGTCACTCGCGATGACGGCCATCACCAACGCCGGCATCCGTGGCACGCTGCCGTTGACGATCTGCCTGATCTGCATGACGCTCATGTGGCTCGAAGCGGTGCTCGGCCTGTGCCTGGGCTGCGAGATCTACGCGGTGTTGGTGCGCCGTGGCTGGCTCGCCAAAGACGAAGCGTTCGAGATCTGCAGCAGCGGCGCTTGTGCGGTCGATGCACAACAATCTCCTGCGAGGCGGCCATGAACCTGGCCGATGCACCCGGTGCGCCCGCGCTGGCCACGGTGCGCGAGCGCATCGTGGGCTTGGGGCAGCACGTGCCGGTGCTCGACGGATCGCGGCAGCCCTACATCAATTTCGACAACGCTGCCAGCACGCCGGTGCTGCGCGAGGTGCTGGAGACCGTCAACGCCTTCATGGCCTGGTATTCGTCGGTGCACCGAGGCAGCGGCTTCAAGAGCCGCGTCGCGACCCAGGCCTACGACGATGCGCGTGAGATCGTCTCGCGCTTCGTCGGCGCGAACGAGCGTGATCATGTCGTCGTGTTCGGCAAGAACTGCACCGAGGCCATCAACAAGCTTTCGTACCGGCTGCCGCTCGGGCCCGACGACGTGGTGCTGGTCTCGCTGCTGGAACACCACAGCAACGACCTGCCCTGGCGCGCACGCGCAAGAGTTGTGCATGTCGGTGCCGACGAGTTCGGGCGGCTCGACGAGAACGATCTCGACCGCCTTCTTCGCGAGCATGCAGGGCGCGTCAAACTGCTCGCCATGACGGGTGGCTCCAACGTCACGGGGTGCATGCCCGACGTGCATCGCCTGGCCGCAAAAGCCCATGCCGCAGGCGCGCAAATTCTGGTGGACTGCGCACAGTTGGCGCCGCACCGGGCGATCGACATGGGCGCGCTCGACGACCCGCAGCATCTCGACTACGTCTGCCTGTCGGCGCACAAGATGTACGCACCCTTCGGCACCGGCGCATTGATCGGCCGGCGCGACACCTTCGAGCGCGGCGAGCCCGAGTACCGTGGCGGCGGCACGATCGAGTTCGTTTCGACCGACTCCGTCGTGTGGGCCGATGCACCCGAGCGAGACGAAGCCGGCACGCCCAATGTGGTCGGGGCCGTGGCGCTCGCGGCGGCGATCCGGGCCTTGCAGACCATGGGCATGAGCGCCATCGCCCGGCACGAGTCGGATCTCACCGCCTGCGCGTTGCAACGCCTGAGCCAGATCGACGGCATTCGCCTCTACGGCGATACCGATCCGATGCGTGCCGCACTTCGACTGGGCGTGATTCCTTTCAACGTGGAAGGGATCGACCATGGTTTGGTCGCAGCGATTCTCGGCGCCGAGTTCGGCATCGGCGTGCGCAACGGCTGCTTCTGCGCCCACCCTTATCTCGCCCATCTGCTCGGCATGACGCCGCGCGATGCCGAGCGTCTGCGCGCAGACATGGCTGCGGGCGACCGAACGCGCGTGCCGGGCATGGTGCGCATCAGCTTCGGTATGTACAACAGCTTCGACGAAGTCGATGCGCTGCTCGATGCACTCGGCACGATCGCGCGCGGCGCGCACAGGGGCCGCTACATCCAGGACCGTGCCAGCGGGGACTATTCGGCGCAGGGCTGGCCGCTCGATCCGGGCGGCTGCTTCTCGCTGCGGGGCACGCGCTGCTTGTCCGAAGCGACTTGATTCACACAAGGGAGAAAACAACATGAATGCCACGCTCATCAAGGCTTTCATCGCCGCCGTTCTCGGCCTGGCGCTGGCGGGTTGCGGCGGTGGTGGTGGTGACGCCAGCACGCCGCCGTCCGCCAGCGCCGACATCGGTGCGGCCGGCGGCACCGTCGTCGGGCCGTCCAGTGCGCAGGTGGTCGTGCCTGCCGGCGCGCTCGCTGCGAACACGGCGATCGGCGTCGCGCAGTCGAGCGCCGGCGCTCCGACTTTGCCGTCCGGTGTGACGACCTTCGGCCCGACCTTCGCGTTCACGCCACACGGCACCACCTTCGCCACACCGGTGACGATCACCGTGCCGTTCGACCCGGCCCTGGTGCCGGCGGGCGCGACGCCGGCGCTCTACAAGACCAACGCCACTCGGACGGCTTGGGACATGGTGGCCGGGGCAACGGTCAGCGGCAACACGATGAGCGGGCAAGTGACCGGGTTCTCTTACGTCATGGTGGCCACCTCCGCGACAACCGACAAGGAATGGAGCTTCACGGCGATGACTGGTTTTACGTCCGAGAAACTTGCCGGGGACACTCAGGACGGCGGGGTTCTGGATCGATGGCTTCGAGTTGGGTTGCCTCCTTCCATCGTTCCGCCGGAAACGACGGTCGACGTTCCAAACTTCATGGTTCATTCGAACGAGTCGGGCAAGACTTTCTGGACCTCTGCGATTGCGCCGCATTCGCAGCCGGGAGACACAAAACCATACGAAGGCGCTGGCACCGCGTTGACTCAGTACTTGTACTTTGAGGTCACAGACGAAGGGCCAACCCTGCAGTTTCTTGTCACGGGTGTCCACCTCGAAGCGATCGACTATGGTGGCAACGCTCCGGGTCAGGCTGCTTGCCCTTGGATTCCCGACACCTCACCGGAGAGCCTCAACATCTGCTTGCGGTCGATGATTCACATCTACCACCAGCTCACATTCAATGCCGACGTCTTCGATGCCGATGCAAACCTCACCAGCATTTTCGAACTGGGTGGAGTGGCTCTTCTTAACGGACAACACGGAGCCTTCGACTATGGTGTGGCGGGCTTCCAGAACGAGCACCCGATCTGGAGCGATTCAAACTTCGACATCACCATGGATGCCGACGGCGACGGCGCTGGCCGACATGCCCGTCTCAATCTCAAGGCGCCGATCCCGATCCAAATTCCAGTGAGTCACCTGAAGAAGGGCACCATCTTCCAGGTGAAGGTCCATGCCTACAGCCATGCGTTCAACAAGGTCCAGGGCGAGTCGTTCGCCGGTGCGTTCTTGCGGGACCCGGCGAGTAGTTCAGGCTTGGGTCTCAGCTTCACCGGGCTCCAGCAGGTACCACCTCGGCCCGGCATTCCGGCGGCGCCGGTGAGCGTGCCGTGTGCAAGCGGGCCTGACCCTTCTGCCGGTCAGCTGCAGTTCAGCGCGCTGGCGTTCAGCGCGCCCGAAAGCGAAAGATCAGCACTGATCAACGTCGAGCGCGTCGGAGGCACCAAGGGGCAGGTCAGCGTGCTGCTTGAAACGGCCGACGGCAGCGCTGCGGCGGGCAGCGACTATGAAACCGTCAAGAAGATCGTGAAGTTCGGCGATGGCGAAGCGGGCATCCGCACCGTGAGCGTGCCCCTCGTGGCCGACGCCGTTGCAGAACCGGACGAGACCTTCAGGGTAACGCTCTCGCAACCCGGCGGCTGCGCCACGCTCGGCGCGCGGGCCAGTGCCACCGTGACCGTCCTGGGCGACGACCGACCGGTGCCGGTGCCGGTGCCGCTGTACTACACCGTCGGTGGCACCGTGAGCGGACTTGTTGGAAGCGGCCTGGTGTTGAGCGAAGTGCTCGGTGGCGGCGCTGACGTGACGGTGGCCAACGGCGTGTTCACGTTTGCGGCGGCGCGCCTCACGGGCTCGGCCTACGACGTGCGTGTGGCAACGCAGCCCACCAATCCCATTCAAGTGTGCGCGGTGACGAATGGCGCCGGCACCATGGGCAGCGCCAACGTCACCAATGTGGCTGTCACCTGCGTAACGCCCGCACCCAATGGCTCATTGGATCCAGGCTTCGGAAGCGGCGGCAAGCTTGCGAGTAACGTCGTCTTTGCCACCAACCATTTTGATTCGAGAATGGGCATGGCCTTGCAAGCCGATGGCCGCATCTTGCTGGTGGGTGGCTTGAAGCTGGCCCGCTTCAACAGCGACGGCAGCCCAGACACAAGCTTCGGCACCGTCGGGGTGGCAGCCGTGCCCTTCGACGGCAGTTCATACCTCAACGGTCCCCCCTACAACATGGCGCAAGGCGTGGCCGTGCAGAGCGACGGTCGCATTGTGGTGGTAGGCACCAAGTCGGTTGGCAATGCGAGTTTGTCTTCATATGACGCGTCCAAGGAAGACTTCGCCCTGGCCCGCTTCAATGCCGATGGCACGCTCGATACCAGCTTCGGCACTGGCGGTATCGTCACCACCGATTTCAATGGAGGCCAGGACGTTGCCCGCCGCGTCGTCATTCAGCCCGACGGCAAACTGCTCGTGGCCGGCTACTCGACATTCGTTTCGCCGACGCTGACGGAGAATCAATTTGCCTTGGCGCGCTACAACACCGATGGCAGCCTGGACACTTCCTCCTCATCGCCACTCGGCCGAACGACCACGGGCTTTGGCGGCTCATTCAATCGGGTGCAGGGGCTCGCGCTGCAGCGCGACGGCAAGATCGTGGTGGCCGGCGTCACGGCACTCAACGGCGGCACTCCGAACCAGAACGTGGGTGTCGCCCGCTACCTCGGCGCCAGCACGCTGATCAATGGTCACGTCTTGAGCTCGGGGACGCAGGATCCGGACTTCAACGACCCGGACGCCAGTGGGCCCTTGACCGGCGGGCAAATCAGCTCCGGCCTCAACCGGGGCGGCGGGGAGGCCGTGGACGTGGTCGAGCATCCGGGTAGTGATGGGCAGTTGCTGGTGGCCGTCAATGTAGGGAAGTTTGCCTTGGCGACGTTCATCAACATCACCGACACGAGCAACGGCAAAGTCTATGGCGGCAATTTTCCACCGCCGCTTCTGCCGACCGTGATCGATTTCAGCGGCAAGACCGACCAGGTCAGCGCGATGGCGCTGCAGGCCGACGGCAAAGTGATCATGGTCGGCAGGAGTGACATTTACGGCACCAACCCCGACATGGCGATCGCTCGCTTCTTGCCAGGTTCTCAGAGCGCATCGATCGACACCACGTTCGGCAACGCCGGCAAGGTCACCGTCGACTTTTTCGGCGCCTTCGACCGTGCCGAAGCGGTGGCGGTGCAACCCGACGGCAAGATCGTCGTCGGGGGCTACGCGCGCAACGGGGGCACGACCGTGTTCGCGCTGGTGCGGCTGCTGCCATGAATGCCGCCGCGCACCCAGTTGCCGCCGCCGCAGCCGTGGCGCGGGTGGCGGCGCGCCGGCAGCCTATGCCGGGTAGGTGCCCGACAGCAGGATCTTCCGGTCCACGTCCTGGATGTTGGTGTGGCCGCAGAAGGCCATCGTCACGTCGAGTTCCTTCGCGATGATCTCGAGCGCCTTGGTCACGCCGGCTTCGCCCATCGCGCCCAGCCCGTAGAGGAAGGATCGGCCGATCATCGTGCCGCGCGCGCCCAGCGCCACGGCCTTGAGCACGTCTTGCCCGGAGCGGATGCCGCCGTCCATCCAGACCTCGATCATCTTGCCCACCGCCTGCGAAATCTGCGGCAGCGCGGCGATCGACGAAGGCGCGCCGTCGAGCTGGCGCCCGCCGTGGTTGGAGACCACCAGCGCGTCGGCGCCGCTCTCGGCCGCCAGGCGCGCGTCTTCTTCGTCCATGATGCCCTTCAGGATCAGCTTGCCGCCCCACTGCTTCTTGATCCACGCGACATCGTTCCAGTCGAGCTTGGGGTCGAACTGCTCCTTGGTCCAGGCGCCGAGCGAGCTCATGTCGCTCACGCCCTTGGCGTGGCCGACCAGGTTGCCGAAGCTGTGGCGCTTCGTGCCCGCCATGCCCAGGCACCAGCGTGGCTTGGTCATCAGGTTCAGGATGTTCGCCAGCGTCGGCTTGGGCGGCGCCGTCATGCCGTTCTTCAGGTCCTTGTGGCGCTGGCCGAGCACCTGCAGGTCGAGCGTGAGCACCAGCGCGCTGCAGTTCGCGGCCTTGGCGCGGTCCATCAGGCGCTGCATGAAGTCGCGGTCGCGCATCCAGTAGAGCTGGAACCAGAACGGCGCTTGGGTCGCCGTGGCGATGTCTTCGATCGAGCAGATGCTCATCGTCGAGAGCGTGAACGGGATGCCGAACTTCTTCGCCGCGAGCGCGCCGAGGATCTCGCCGTCGGCGTGCTGCATGCCGGTGAGGCCAGTGGGCGCGATCGCCACCGGCATGGCGCACTCGGTGCCGGCCATCGTCGTGCGGATGCTGCGGTTGTCCATGTTGACCGCCACACGCTGGCGCAGCTTGATCTTCTGGAAGTCGCTCTCGTTGTCGCGGTAGGTGCCTTCGGTGTACGAGCCGGAATCGGCGTAGTCGTAGAACATGCGCGGCACGCGCTTTTCAGCGAGCACGCGCAGGTCTTCTATGCAGGTGATGACGGGCATCGCAGAGTCTCCGGATCAACTTGTCGTCGTTACCCGGGATGCTAACGGCTGCGGCGCCGGCGCCGCGCCCGTCAGCTGCGGCGGCGCCTCGGCGTGAAGTTCAGCTGCACAGGCGCCTTCAGCAACGCCGGGGTGACCTGCAGGCGCTGCGTGGCCTGCTCCTGCAACTGGTCGGGGTGCCAGACGTTCAGCTCGGCGGCGCCGTCGGGCACGCCGTCGATGCTGACCAGGCCGTTGGCGTCGGTCTTGCCGAACCAGGGTGTGGCGCTCACGTAGACCTGGCCGCGCATCGAGGCGTGGATGTGGCAGCCCAGGCCGATGGCACCGGCGTTTTCGACCTTGATGTCCGCCGTCGACGACGCATTCTTCTTGCGCGCAGGCGGCGGCGATTTGTACTCGTCGTTCGGCGACGCGGCCGCGCCTTCGGCAGCGTCCAGCCGCAGCTCGAAGTTCTTCACCGCAGGCGTGTTGCCGAGCGGGCCGCTCGGCGTGGAGCGCACGTGGTGGTCGTAGGCGTCGCGGTTCACGAAGCGCAGCGTGCTGCCGGCGGGTACCACCGACAGGAAGGGCACGAAACGCAGGCCTTCCTGCAGGATCACCACCGGCGCCGCGGCCGGCTGCGCGGCTGTCTTGGCGGCGCTGTCGATCAGCACCACCGCGTCGGCCACGGGCTTGCCGTCCTTGTCGGTCACCAGCACCTGCACGGTGCCGGCCTGGGCCGCACCGAGAAGGGCGCCGAGCGCCAGAGTCGTCAGGGTCGTTTTCATCGGTGGAGGGTCCCTGCGCTGCCGCGTGTCACGGCGTGTTGATGATTTCGCGGTGCATCGGTGCGAGCCTGGCGAGCAGCTTGTTCTGCGTCGTGAAAGCGATGCCTTGCGCGTCCATGCTGTGCTGCAGCACTTCGACCAGCGCGTTGAAGTCGCCCTTGGTCACATCCATGCCGGCGTGTGCCTTCTTCATGTCGGGGCCCTTCAGCTTGCACGGTCCGCCCGAGACTTCGCAGAACTGCGCCACGAGCTGCGCCTTCACGTGTTTGTGGTCCACGTCCTTGAAGAACGGGCCCATGCGCTTGTCGGCCAGCAGGCGGGTCATGAAGTCGTCCATCAGCGTCACCAGCCCGCTCTGGCCGCCGAGCTGCTGGTAAAGCGTGTCGTCGGTGCCTTGCGCCGCTGCGGGTTGGGCGAAGGCGGCGCTCGCGGCGAGCACCGCACCGAAGAAGGCCGCGCGGGCCGCAAAGTTGAATCGCATCGGGGTGTCCTTGAAGGTGCGGCGTCAGAACGCGAGCTGGGCCGAAACGTAGCCGCCGGTCTGGCGGGTGTGGCCGACGATGTTGCCGAGGGCGACATACGCGGCCGTGATCGACACGTTCTTGGTGGGCGCCCAGGCGACGAACAGGTCCTTCCAGGCCTGCTCTTCGAAGGCCGCGCCAGCGAAGGCCAGGTTGTTCGGCTTGAAGCGGTACTCGGCACCGATGGCGACGCTCTTGCTGACCAGGTAAGCGAGCGAGAACTCGGGCTTGACGCTGTAGCCCCTTTTGTCGGCCGAGCCGAAACCGAGCAGGCCGTTCTGGTTCGCCTTGGTCGCACGCAGCGTGCCGTTCACCAGAATGCCTTGGGCCAGAAAGAGCTTGGTCGCGCTGACGTAGAAGTCCACACCATTGCGCTTGGCCGAGACCGAGTCGAGCACATCGCCGACCGCCGGGCCGGGGCTGAGCCGCTTGAACTCGGCGCCCACCGCGATCTGCGGCATCAGCGTGTCGGCGTCGAGCACCGCGTCGCCGGCGATGCGGGCCTTGAGGCCCACGATGTCGAGCTTGAGCGTGGTGTCGGGCACGACGACGCTGGCGTTGAATTCCTGCCGCGCCAGCGACAGTTCGAAGCGGTCCATCACGCCGATGGCGGCACCGAACACATTCAGCGCGTAGTCCTGCGTCTTCGTGCGGGTGATGAACGCGGTGCCGCCGATCTCGCCCTCGCTCGCATAACTCGCGGTCACGGCCCACGGCGTGAGGCCACCGCCGGCGGCACCGTCGATGCTGCTCACGCCACCGGTCAGCAGCAGCTTGCTGTTGCCCAGGCTCAGGGCCGGGCGCGGTTCGGGGGCGGCTGCCGGTGCAGCGGTCTGGGCCTGGCCGGCTGCAGCCCACAACAGCAAGGGCACGGTGTGGCACGCAAGGCGAAGTGGTTTCATGGGAATCGCAAGGGTTGAGGCAGGCGCGGTGGACGCACGCGAGGCCGCCGAAGTTCCGATCTTGCCGCGCCAGTTGCGCCCGGGCGGCCGCGCCGCGCGCCGATCCGTGAATGAGTCACGGCGACAGCGCGCTTTGTGCCGCAGTGTGGTGCTCAGGGGTCGAACAGCGGCAGGCTGTAGTGCCCTCGCACTTCGTTCACCTCGTGCCGGGCAACAGCCTCGGCGGGGGGTAACGCGGTGCCGGGCGCCACCAGGTCGGCGAGCTTCGCCAGCGCGCCAGCGCGCACACCCAGCAGCCGCAAACGGCGCGACAGGTCGACCCGCTTCAGGCATTCGCCGGCCGCGCGGCGGATCGTCGCCGCGTCGAGCGTGTGCGCCGGCAGGCTCAGGTCGCGTGTGACCGATTTGAAGTCGTCGAAGCGCAGCTTGATGCCGATGGTCTTGCTCGCGTAACCCTTGCGTGCCAGGTCGCCGGCGAGCTGTACGCACAGCTCGGTGAAGATGCCGCCGAGCTCGGCCCGGTCGCGTTTGGCGTGCAGGTCGCGCTCGAAAGTGGTTTCGCGGCTGATCGACTTGGGCTCGCTGTAGGTGACCACCGCGCGTTCGTCGCGCCCGTGCGAGGCCTCGTGCAGCCAGGCGCCGAAGCTCTTGCCGAAGTGCGTGATCAGGAACTGCGGGTCGGCCGCGGCCACCTCGCCGATGGTGTGGATGCCGAAGCCGGCGAGCTTCTCCGTCGCCTTCGGGCCGATGCCGTTGACTTTCTTCGCCGCCAGCGGCCACACCCGCGCCGGGATGTCGGCGAGGCCGAGCAGCGTCAGGCCGTTCGGCTTGTCGAGCTCGGAGCAGATCTTCGACAGCAGCTTGTTCGGCGTGATGCCGACCGAGCAGGTCAGGCCGGTGGCTTCGAAGACCGCGTCTCTCAGGCGTTGGCCCACCGCTCGCCCGGCGTCGGCCTGTGCGCCGGGAACATCGCTCACGTCGATGTAGATCTCGTCGATGCCCCGGTCTTCGACCAGCGGCGCGACCGTGCGCACGGCGGCCTTGAAGAGGCGCGAGTACTTTCTGTATTCGTCGAAGTCGATCGGCAGCAGCACCGCCTGCGGTGCGAGCTGCGCCGCCTTCATCACGCCCATGCCCGAGTGAACACCGAGCGCGCGCGCTTCGTAGGTGCTGGTGGTGATGACGCCGCGGCCGGTGTAGTCGCGCAGCGCGGCATAGTCGCGCGTGCCGTCGGCCTGCTCCACCGGCTGGTGACGCCGGCCGCCGCCGATCACCACCGGCCGGCCGCGCAGATCGGGGTAACGCAACAGTTCCACCGACGCATAGAACGCGTCCATGTCGAGGTGGGCGATCAGGCGCTGCGGCATGTGCGGATACTGTTGATGCATCCAGTATACCGAGCGTGGCTCGGCTTCGGTCAGCGCAACGCCCGATGCAACAATGAAGCACGACCGCGCACTGCCGTGGCGCGGAGAAAGAAGTTGCCGGGCCATCCCCTCGCCGATCTGCATTCACCCCGCTTGCGCCAGGCCGGCAAGGGCCTGCTCTCGCTCGCGTTGATCGATTCGCGCAACTGCACGCTGCGCTGGATCGGGGCCTTCGAGAAGCTGCTGGGCAACCCGAAACTCGAAGTCGAAGCCCGGCCCGACGCCAACCCGCTGCTCTGGGAGCTCGGCCACGTCGGCTGGTTTCAGGAGCACTGGGTCGCGCGCAACGTGCAGCGCCAGCGCGGCGAGGCCTGTGACCGCACGCGGCCCAAGCTGGCGTCGATCCTGCCCGACGCCGACCGCTGTTTCGACCCGGCCAGCGCGCCGCGCGCGAGCCGCTGGGCGCTGGCGCTGCCCGATCTGCAGACCACGCGCCAGTACCTCGTCGACACGCTCGAGACCACGCTCGAGCTGCTGGAAGGCGCGAACGAGGACGACGCTTCGTTGTACTTCTACCGCCTTGCGCTGTTCCACGAAGACGCGCGCGCCGAGACCTTCGCCGTGCTGGCCCAGGCGCTCGGCCTGGACACCGGCCTGCTGGCCGCGCCACCGAGCGTGGCCGCGCGGCCGCCGCTGCTCTTTCCCGCCACCCGCTTCAGGCTCGGCGCCGAGCCCGGCGGCTTCGTGTTCGATCACCAGAAGTGGGCGCACGAGGAAGCGGTGCTCGAATTCGAGATCGACGCGCAGGCCGTCAACTGGTCGCAATTCGCCGAGTTCGTCGAAGACGGCGGCTACGACGAACGCCGGCATTGGAGCGAATCCGGCTGGGCCTGGGTGCAGGCCACCGGCCGGCGGGTGCCACGCTACGTCGACCAGATGCGCCAGGGCGTGTTGCAGCAGCGCTTCGGCAAGCTGCTGCGTCTGCCGATGGCACAGCCGGTCGTGCACGTCAGCTGGTTCGAGGCCGATGCCTGGTGCCGCTGGGCCGGGCGCCGCCTGCCCGCCGAGGTGGAGTGGGAAGCCGCCGCCTGCCTGGGCGGCTCGCGCGGTTTTCGCTGGGGTGACGTGCGCGAGTGGACGGCCAGCACGATGCGTGTCTACCCCGGCTTCACAGCCGGGCCGGCGGCAGCGCAACCGAGCCCGGAATTCGGGGCCGGCAAGGTGCAGCGTGGCGCCTCGTTCGCCACCGCCGGGCGTCTGCGCAGCGAAAAGTGCCGGCACTTCGACGCGCCGAAGAACGATCAGGCCTTTGTCGGTTTCCGGAGCTGCGCGGCCTGAGCATTCGTCGCGCCGTGGTGCCCGGGCTTGGGCGTTCGGTAGTTCCACCAGGGCAAGACCTTGCGCAACGACAGCACCTCGCCGCTCTGGCTGGCCGCATAACCGGGCAGGCCCTGCAGGCTGCCTTGCCACTCGGGCGTGGCCAGCGCCGCCAGCAGCGTCTGCACGTGCGGGTGGCTCAAGTGGCTGGCCAGTGTGACCAGGAAGTAGCGCTCCTCGCGCAGCGCCACGAACCCCAGCCCCTTGGCGCGGGCCGCCGCCTCGATGCCGAAGGCCACGTCGCCGCTGCCGCTGGCCACCGCTTCGGCGGCGGCGCGGTGTGAAGGCTCGAAGCGCTCGAAGCTCTCGATCTGCCCGGGCGCCACCCGCGCTTCGGCCAGCAACTGGTCGAGCACCACGCGTGTGCCGGTGCCCCGCTCGCGGTTGACGAAGCGCAGCGCCGGCCGCTTCAGGTCGGCCAGGGTGTGGATCGCGAGCGGGTTGCCGGGTGGCACGAACAAGCCCTGGGTGCGCGTGGCGAAGCCGATCAGCTTGTGGCGCCCGGGCTGCAGCAGCGGCCGGTACACGCGCGCCGTGGGCGAACGCGCGGGCGCGTCGGTCAGCGCGTGGAAGCCGGCCAGCAGGCAGCGCCCCTCGTTGAGCGCGTCGAGCGCGTCGACGCTGCCGGTGAACTGGATGTCGAGCTGCAAGTTGTGCCGCTGTGCCACCCAGTCGCGCAGGCGCGGCAGCGCTTCGTCGTGGCTCGCGTGCATCGTGATCACGCCGGCGCTGTCGTCGAAGGCGATCGAGAAGGCGCGCTCCAGCTCGTTGCGCAGCGCTTCGATCTGCGGCGCCAGCCGGGCCAGCGCGCGCCGTTCGGCCCACACCAGCTTTTCGCCGAAAGGCGAGAGCAGGGCGGGTTGGCCCTTGGCCCACAGCACGAGCGTCTGGCCGAGCTCGGCCTCCCAGCGCTTGAGCTCGCCCCAGACGTGTCGGTACGACAGGCCGAGCTGGCGCGCCGCGCCCGAGATCGAGCCGCTGGCGTGCACGGCCGACAGGATCGCCATCAGCGGGTGGTGCAGCTCGCGCTCGGTGCCTGCGGCGGGCTCGGCGCTGCGGGCGCCTGCCAGGGTATAGGTCAGCTCGACCTTATGCATTTCTGTTCATATGGCTCGGGATCGACGGGGCGTCGAGAATCCCCCAAGTATGAAAGATGCCCGCCGGGATGAATGACTTCGCGCAGAGTTTTGCCACCGCCCTCGACCTGATCACCGTTGCCGACCCCGTTCTTGTTCACACCGTCGCCTTGTCGCTCGGCGTCAGCGGCACGGCCTGCCTGCTCGGTGCCGGCTTCGGCCTGCTGGGCGGTGCCTGGCTCGCGGTGGCGCGCTTTCCGGGGCACCGCGCGCTGGTCACGCTGCTGAACACCTTGCTGGCGCTGCCCTCGGTGGTGGTCGGGCTGGTGGTCTACCTGCTGCTGTCGCGCAGCGGCCCGCTTGGCAGCTGGGGCATTCTCTTCACGCCGTCGGCGATGGTGATCGCGCAGACCATCCTGGTCGTACCGCTGGTGGCGGCGCTCACGCGCCAGCTCGTCGGTGACAGCCTGCGCGACGGCGGCGACCAGCTGCGTTCAATGGGTGCCGGCGCTTTCACCTGCGCGCTGCTGATGCTGCTGCACGACCGCTGGGCCGTGCTCACGGTCTTGCTCACGGCGTTCGGGCGGGCGATCGCCGAGGTCGGCGCGGTGATGATCGTCGGCGGCAACATCGCCGGCGTCACCCGCGTGATGACGACCTCGATCGCGCTCGAGACCAGCAAGGGCGACCTGGCGCTGGCGCTCGCGCTCGGCATCGTGCTGCTGGCGGTCGTCGGCATCATCAACATGCTGATCGGCCTGGCGCAGCGCGGCCGCGGCTCGGCGTTGGCGGGGGCACGATGAGCGGCGCGGACACCTTGCTGCGCCTGACCGACGTGTCGGTGCACTTCGGCCCGGTGCGTGCGCTGCGCCACGTCGGCCTGCAGGTGAACCGCGGTGACTTCGTCGCGCTGATCGGCGCCAACGGTTCCGGCAAGACCACGCTGCTGCGTTTGTTGCACGGGCTGGTGGCTTTCGACGGCACGCGCGACGTGTTCGATGCGGGCGCCGTGCAGGTGATGGTGTTCCAGCGCCCGTTCATGCTGCGCCTGTCGGCCATCCACAACCTGCACGTCGCGCTGTGGCTGGCGCGGGTGCCACGCGCCGAACGGGCGGCGCGCGCCACCCAGGCCTTGCAGCGGGTCGGCCTCGCCGAGCTGCGCGACCGGCCGGCGCGGGCGCTGTCGGGCGGTGAACTGCAACGGCTCGCGCTGGCGCGCGCCTGGGCCGTGCGACCGCAGATCCTGTTTCTCGACGAACCCACCGCGAGCCTCGACCCGTCGGCCAAGAAGGAAGTCGAAGCCTTGCTCGCCAGCTTCGCCACTGAGGGCATGACGCTCGTGATGAGCACCCACAACCTCGGCCAGGCCAAGCGCCTGGCCACGCGCGTGGTGTACCTCGATCAGGGCGCCGTTCGCGTCGATCTGCCAACCGACCGCTTTTTCAGCAAGGTGGCCGGCGCCAGCAGCGACGAGCGCGCCGATCTGTTTCTTAAAGGAGAGTTGACATGGACTTTGGAATGAATCTTCGAACGATCTCGCGCCGCGCGGCAGCCTGCCTCGGCCTGGCGGGCCTGCTCGCGCTGGCCGCGCCGGCCCACGCCCAGGAGCGTTTCATCGTGATGGCCTCGACCACCAGCACCGAGCAGTCGGGCCTGTTCCCGCACCTGCTGCCGGCCTTCAAGGCGGCCACCGGCATCGACGTGCGCGTGGTCGCAGTGGGCACCGGCCAGGCGCTCGACATGGGCCGGCGCGGTGATGCCGACGTGCTGTTCGTGCACGACAAGGTGGCCGAAGAGAAGTTCGTCGCCGAGGGTTTCGGCCTGAAACGCAGCGACGTGATGTACAACGATTTCGTGCTGATCGGCCCGGCGAGCGACCCGGCCGGCGTGAAAGGCAAGGACATCGTGGCAGCGCTCGCCAAGCTGGCGGCCTCGAGCGCGAGTTTCATCTCGCGCGGCGACAAGAGCGGCACGCACGCAGCCGAACTGCGCTACTGGAAGACCGCCGGCATCGACACGCCGGTGGGCAAGGTCACCGGCTACAAGGAGTGCGGCTGCGGCATGGGCCCGGCGCTGAACATCGCGTCGAGCAGCGACGGTTACGTGCTGGCCGACCGCGGCACCTGGCTCAGCTTCAAGAACCGCGCCAACCTGGCGGTGCTGGTGGAAGGCGACAAGCGCCTGTTCAACCAGTACGGCGTGATCGTCGTGAACCCGGCCAAGCACCCGCACACGAAGACGGCGCTGGCGCAGTCTTTTGCCGACTGGATCGTGTCGGCGCCAGGCCAGGCCAGCATCGCCAGCTACAAGATCGGCGGCGAGCAGCTGTTCTTCGCGAACGCCAAACCTTGAGCGTGCAGCGCTGCGGGGTGTCTCACTAGGGAAAGCCCGTCCTTTGCGGCGGGCGGGTGTGCTCGAACAATGGCCTCAGCGTCGACGTTCGAGCGCGACATCCCCAGCCCATCACAGGAGACACCCGTGAGCGTTCCCATTTCACTGACCGTCAACGGCAAGGCCGTCAACGTGAGCGTCGACCAGCGCACCCTGCTCGTGCAGCTGATCCGCGAAAACCTGCAACTCACCGGCACGCACGTGGGCTGCGACACCGCGCAGTGCGGTGCCTGCACCGTTCACATGAACGGCCGCGCGGTCAAGTCGTGCTCGATGCTGGCGCTGCAGGCGCAGGGCGCGCAGATCACCACGATCGAAGGCCTGAGCCAAAACGGAACAATGCACCCGATGCAGGCCGCCTTCCGCGAGTGCCATGGCCTGCAATGCGGTTTCTGCACCCCGGGCATGGTGATGTCGAGCGTGCAACTGCTCAAAGACAACCCGACCGCGAACGAAGCGGAAATCCGCGAAGCGCTCGACGGCAACATCTGCCGCTGTACCGGCTACCAGAACATCGTCAAGTCGATCCAGTTCTGCCAGTCCGGCGCCAAAGCCTCGGCCTAAGGAGATCACCATGACCGACATGTCCGTTCCCCCGATGAGCCCCATCGGCCAGCCGCTGCGCCGCCGCGAAGACGAGCGTTTCCTGACCGGCGCCGGCCAGTACACCGACGACGTGGTGATGCCGCACCAGACCTACGCCGCGTTCCTGCGCTCGCCGCACGCGCATGCGCGCATCAAGTCGATCAACCTCGACGCGGCGAAGAAGGCCCCCGGCGTGGTGCAGATCTTCACCGGCACCGACCTGGCCGACGCCAAGGTCGGCGGCCTGCCCTGCGGCTGGCTGATCCACAGCAAGGACGGCACGCCGATGAAGGAGCCGGCCCACCCGGTGCTTGCGCAAGGCAAGGTGCGACACGTGGGCGACCAGGTCGCGCTCGTCGTCGCCGAAACGCTGACGCAGGCGAAAGACGCCTGTGAGCTGATCGAGGTCGACTACGAAGAGCTGCCGGCGGTGATCGACATCACGAAGGCCGAAGGCCATGCCGGCTCGGTGCACGACGACGTGGGCAACAACGTCTGCTACGACTGGGGCCACGGCAGCAAGGACGCGGTCGATGCCGCGTTCAAGACGGCCGCCCACGTGAGCACGCTCGACCTCGTGAACAACCGGCTGATCCCGAACGCGATGGAGCCTCGCGCGGCCAACGCGAGCTACACCAAGCACGACCAGAGCTACACGCTCTACGTGGCGAACCAGAACCCGCACGTCGAGCGCCTGCTGATGTGCGCTTTCGTGCTTGGCCTGCCCGAGTCGAAAGTGCGCGTGATCGCGCCCGACGTGGGCGGCGGCTTCGGCTCGAAGATCTTCCTGTACGCCGAAGAGACCGCGCTGGTCTGGGCCAGCAAACACGTCGGCCGGCCGATCAAGTGGACCGCCGACCGAAGCGAAGCCTTCCTGACCGACGCCCACGGCCGCGACCACGTCACCAAGGTCGAACTCGCGATGGACGCGAAAGGCATGTTCCTGGCGCTGCGCGTGAAGACCATCGCCAACATGGGAGCTTACCTGTCGACGTTCGCATCGAGCGTGCCGACGATCCTGTACGCCACGCTGCTGGCGGGCCAGTACAAGACCCCGGCGGTCTACGCCGAAGTGAAGGCGGTGTTCACCAACACCGCCCCGGTCGACGCCTACCGCGGCGCGGGCCGGCCCGAAGCCACCTACGTGGTCGAGCGCATCGTCGAACAGGCGGCGCGGGACATGAAGATGGATCCGGCGGCCATTCGGCGCCAGAACTTCATCACCGAGTTCCCCTACGCCACGCCTGTGGGCCTGACCTACGACACCGGCAACTATGCCGCCCACCTCGACAAGGCGATGCAGATGGCCGACGTGGCGGGTTACCCGGCGCGCAAGGCGGCGTCGGCTGCGAAGGGCAAGAAGCGCGGTCTCGGCTACAGCTGCTACATCGAAGCCTGCGGTCTGGCGCCGTCGAACATCGCCGGTGCGCTCGGGGCGCGTGCCGGCCTGTTCGAAGCCGGCGAAGTGCGCGTGCACCCGACCGGCACCGTCACGGTGTTCACCGGCTCGCACAGCCACGGCCAGGGCCACGAGACCACGTTCGCGCAGGTCGTGGCGGCCAAGCTGGGCATCCCGGTCGAGAACGTCGAGATCGTGCACGGCGACACCGGGCGCGTGCCCTTCGGCATGGGCACCTACGGCAGCCGGTCGTTGAGCGTCGGTGGCACGGCGATCGTGAAGGCCGTCGACAAGATCATCGCCAAGGGCAAGAAGATCGCGGCCCACCTGCTGGAAGCGGCCGACACCGACATCGAGTTCGAGAATGGCGTGTTCAAGGTCGCCGGCACCGACAAGTCGGTGCCCTTCGGCGCGGTGTCGTTGACGGCCTACGTGCCGCACAACTACCCGCTCGACAAGCTGGAGCCGGGCCTGAACGAAAACGCGTTCTACGACCCGACCAACTTCACCTACCCGTCGGGCACCTACATCTGTGAAGTCGAGGTCGACCCGGAAACCGGCAAGACGAAGATCGAGCAGTTCGTGGCGGTCGACGACTTCGGCAACATCGTCAACCCGATGATCGTCGAAGGCCAGGTGCAGGGTGGCATCGCCCAGGGTCTGGGCCAGGCGATGATGGAAGGCTGCTCCTACGACACGCAGTCGGGCCAGCTGCTCACCGGCTCGTACATGGACTACGCGATGCCGCGTGCCAGCGACATTCCGAACATCAAGATCAGCAACGTGGTCACGCCTTGCACCCACAACCCGCTCGGCGTGAAGGGCTGCGGTGAAGCCGGCGCGATCGGCTCGCCCCCGGCCTACATCAATGCGCTGACCGACGCGCTGGGCGTGAAAGACGTGGCGATGCCGGCGACCGTGGAGCGCGTCTGGCGCGCTGCCAACAACGTCGCCTGAAGCCTGCACTGCAAGGAGATCATTCATGTACACATTCGACTACCAACGCCCCACCAGCGTCGCCGACGCCAAGGCCGCACTCAGCGGTGATGCCCGCTACCTGGCCGGCGGCCAGAGCCTGATCCAGGCGATGAAGCTGCGCCTGTCGTCGAGCGAACGCCTTGTTGACCTGGGTGGGCTGGCGGACCTGAAAGCCATCAAGATGGACGGCGCCAATCTCGTGATCGGTGCGATGGTCACGCACGCCACGGTGGCCGCTTCCGCCGACGTGAAGCGCGCCTGCCCGGCACTGGCCGAACTGGCCGCCGGCATCGGCGACCCGATGGTGCGCAACATGGGCACGATCGGCGGTTCGATCGCCAACGCCGACCCGGCCGCGTGTTACCCGGCCGGGGTGGTCGGCCTCGGGGCCACGATCCACACCAACCAGCGCACCATTGCGGCTGACGCATTCTTCACGGGCCTGTACGAAACCGCGCTGCAAGCCGGCGAGCTGATCACCGCCGTGAGCTTCCCGCCGGTGCAGAAAGCGGCCTACGTGAAGTACAAACAACCGGCTTCGCGCTTCGCGCTGGTCGGCGTGTTCGTCAGCCAGGGCGCGGGCGGTGTGCGCGTGGCGGTCACCGGCGCCAAGGGCAGCGTGTTCCGCGCTGCCGAGATCGAAGCGGCACTCGCGAAGAGCTTCACCGCCGACGCCGCCAAGGCAGTGAAACTGCCCACCACCGACATCAACAGCGACATGCACGGCACCGCGCAGTACCGCGCTGCGATGGTCAGCGTGATGGCCTCGCGCGCCGTCGCGTCGGCGCTGGCCCGCTGAGGGCTTTTCCCCGACGGGGCCGCGGCAACGTGGCCCCGGCCGTACCATGCGCGGCATTGACATGAACCTGCTGCGATGACCACGACAACTCCTCTCGCCCTGCCCACGTCGGTCGACGCCGTCATCGCGCTGCTTGCGACCGAGAACTACGTCTGCGACCGGCGCCTGGCCACGGCGCTGTTCCTGAGCCTGAAGCTCGCGCGCCCGCTGTTCCTCGAAGGCGAACCCGGCGTCGGCAAGACCGAGCTGGCGAAGACTTTGTCGGCGGCGCTGAACACGGCCCTGTTGCGCGTGCAATGTTTCGAAGGCCTCGACATCGCGCAGACCGCCTACGAATGGAACGTGGCGCGCCAGATGATCGAGATCCGCCTGGCCGAAGCGGCGCATTCGATTCACGGCGAAGGTGACCGCGAACGCCTGCAGCACAGCCTGTATTCGCGCAGCATGCTGATCGAGCGGCCGCTGCTCCAGGCGCTGACGCAGAAGCAGTCGCCGGTGCTGTTGATCGACGAACTCGACCGTGCCGACGAACCCTTCGACGCTTTCCTGCTCGAAGTGCTGGCCGAAAACCAGATCACCGTGCCCGAGTTCGGCACGATCAAGGCCGACGCGCCGCCGATCACGATCATCACCAGCAACCGCACGCGCGAGATCCACGACGCGCTGAAGCGGCGCTGCCTGTACCACTGGGTCGATTTCCCGACGGTCGAGCGTGAGCTGGAAATCGTGCGACTGAAGGCACCTGGTGCGGCCGACCGCCTCTACATCCAGGTCGTCGAGTTCGTGCAACGCATGCGCACGCTCGACCTGTTCAAGGCGCCGGGGGTGGCCGAGACCATCGACTGGACCAACGCGCTGGTCGCACTCAACGCGATCCGCCTCGACCCCGCCACCGTGCACGACACGCTCGGTGTGTTGTTGAAGTACCAGGACGACATCGTCAAGCTGCAAAGCGGCGACATGGGCAAGCTGCTCGACGAGTTGAAGGCGCGTGCGCTGCTGGATTGAGATGTTGATGAGTTTCAATCGAGTCGACCTGCCTTCGGGTGGCGGCAAAGGCGCGTGCGCGCAGGCTTGCGCGCTTCGCTGGAGCGGTCGACGCGCTGCGCCGACTGCCCTGTGCTACTCGGTCTCGTGGCCCTGTCGCAGAACTCGCTTCGTTCGCTGCGCTCACTGCACTCAAACAGCTGCGACAAGTCAGTTCTCGATTCGCGCTTCGCGCGAGGCCACGAGCCCTGCGTTGCTCGGCGCTCCAGAGGCGCGCTCCAGCCTGCCCACACGCGCCTTTGCTGCAGCGCCTGAGCTTGTTCGTCGGAACGCCGCACCGGTGCCTGAGCGGCGGGCGGCAGCTTGTGGGAGCGATTTCTGTGGCGACGAGGAGCGGAGACCGCCACTGCATGAGCCCCCGCCGGCTGCCGCCCGCCGCGACGCACGAACAGCGGCCGGACAGTCAGCATGATTGCCGAGAACATCGTCCATTTCGCGCGCATCCTGCGCACGGCCGGCATGCCGATCGGGCCCGACCGCGTGCTCGCCGCGATGGCCGCGATCGAGTGTGTCGGCCTGAACCGGCGCGACGACGTGCACGCTGCTCTGAGCGCCGTGATGATCGACCGCCACGAGCAGCAGGTGCTGTTCGATGCTGCCTTCGCCGCCTTCTGGCGCGACCCGAAGCTCCTCGAACAGCTGATGTACCTGTTGCTGCCGAAGATCAGCGGCAGGGGTGAGAAGCACAACACGCCGCGCGCCAACCGCCTCGCCGAAGCGCTCGCACCGCCGCGCCCCAAGGAGCCGCCGAACCCGGCCAACAACACCGCGCCGGAAGAACTGAAGTTCGACACCACCTTCACGTTCTCGGAACGTGAGCGCCTGCAGCAGGCCGATTTCGAAAGCATGAGCGCGGCCGAGTTCGAACTCGCCAAAAAACTCGCCGAACAGTTGCCCTTGCCGGTCGACCCGGTGCGCCGCCGCCGCCACGAAAGCGCGTCGCACGGCCGCCTCGACCTGCGCGCCACGATGCAGCGCATGGCGCGCCAGCCGCACACGCTCACGCCGATGTTCACGCGGCCACGCAAGGAATTGCCCACGCTCGTGGTGCTGCTCGACATCTCGGGCTCGATGGAGCGTTACGCGCGCCTGCTGCTGCACTACGTTCACGGCCTGACGCGGCGTTACCTGAAAGTGCACACCTTCACCTTCGGCACGCGCTTGTCGAACATCACGCGCAGCCTGCGCCACCGCGACCCCGACGTGGCGCTGCTGCACGCCGACCGCGTGGTGCAGGACTGGAAGGGCGGCACGCGCATCGCCTCGTGCCTGGAAGAGTTCAACCACGACTGGGGCCGGCGCCTGCTCGGCTCCAGCGCGGCCGTGTTGCTGATGACCGACGGCCTCGACCGCGACGACCAGGGCGACCTCGCCAAGGCCGCCGCGCAGTTGCGCCGCACCGCCCACACCATCGTCTGGCTCAACCCCTTGCTGCGTTTCGACGGCTTCGAGCCCCGCGCCGCCGGCGTGCGCGCGCTGCTGCCGAACGTCGACCGCTTTCTTCCGGTACACAACCTCGCGAGCCTCGCCGATCTCGGCCGCGCTTTGCGTGCGCCGGCCGTCAACCCTTCGTCACTTCTGAACTGAACCCTCCATGGAACTGCAAGGCGAAAGACTCGTCCCCGCTTCGGTCGACAAGACCTGGGCGGCCCTCAACGACCCCGAAGCGCTGAAGGCCTGCATCGCCGGCTGCGAATCGCTGGAGCGCACCGGTGACGACGCCTACGCGGCCGTCGTCGCGCTCAAGGTCGGCCCGGTCAGCGCGCGCTTCAAGGGCAACCTGCAGATGACCAACGTGCAGGCGCCGAACAGCTACACGATCAACTTCGACGGGCAGGGCGGCGTGGCCGGTTTCGGCAAGGGCTCCGCCGACGTGGCGCTCACCCCCGAAGGCGCGCAGACGCGCCTGAAGTACAACGCCCGCGCCCAGGTCGGCGGCAAGATGGCGCAGATCGGCTCGCGCCTGATCGACGCCACGGCGGCCAAGATCACCGAAGACTTCTTCAAGGCTTTCGAAGCGAACCTGCAGGCGGCCAACGCGCCGGCGGGCGAAGCGGCTGCCACGCCGGTCGTGGTGGCGCCAACCGACACCGGCATCGGCAAGGTCTGGTGGCTGATCGGCGCCGTGGTCGTGCTGGCGGTGCTCTACTTCGTGATCCGCAAGTAAGGGGAACAAGCATGGACAGTCTCGACCTCCAGGTGCTGGGCCAGGCCCGCGACTGGTTCAACGCCGGCCACAAGGTCTGGCTCGTGACCGTGATCGAAACCTGGGGCTCGGCGCCGCGCCCGCCCGGCGCGCTGCTGTGCCTGCGCGGCGACGGGCTGGTGGCCGGCTCGGTCTCGGGCGGCTGCGTGGAAGACGACCTGATCGACCGGCTGCGCCACGGCGAACGCGTCGCCACGCCTTCGCTCATCACCTACGGCGTGACCAAGGAAGAAGCCGCGCGCTTCGGCCTGCCCTGCGGCGGCAACCTGCGTCTCGTGCAGGAGCCGCTGCAAAGCGTGGCCTGGATCGACGAGGTGCTGGCACGCACCACGCGCCACGAACTGGTGGCGCGGCGCATGCAGCTCTCCACCGGCGAAGTGACCGTCAGCGCCGCGTCACGCGGCGACGTGTTCGAGTTCGACGGCAGCAGCCTCACCGCGCTCTTCGGCCCACGCTGGCGACTGCTGATCATCGGCGCCGGCCAGCTCTCGCGCGTGGTCGCGCAGATGGCGGTCGCGCTCGATTTCGAGGTCATCTGCTGCGACCCGCGCGAGGAATACAACCTGACCTGGGACGTGCCGAACACCACCTTCAGCAAGGCCATGCCCGACGACCTGGTGCTCGAGCTGCAACTCGACCCGCACTGCGCAGTGGTGGCCGTCACGCACGACCCGAAGCTCGACGACCTGGTCTTGCTCGAAGCGCTGAAGTCGCCGGCCTTCTACATCGGCGCGCTCGGCTCGCGCGGCAACACTGCGAGCCGGCGCGAGCGGCTCAAGCTGTTCGATCTGTCACCGGCCGAGATCGACCGGTTGCACGGGCCGATCGGGCTGGACATCGGGTCGAAGACACCGGCCGAGATCGCCGTGTCCATCGTCGCCGAGATCATCGCGGTGAAAAACGGCATCGCGCTGATGCAGAAGAAAGAAGGGTCGTCGGTACCCGCGGTGCGTGCCATCGGCGCCGAGAAACAAGCTCAGAGCTGAAACCCGACCCAGAGCACCAGGCCTTCGGCCAGGTCGGTCAAGAGGCCGGCCTTCGCGGGCTCGTGTCGCGTGGCCGGCAGCCGTTCGCGCTCGAACCATTCGGCGCAAGCCGCAATCGCGTCGGCGTTGTGGAACGCGAACATCAGCTCGTAGTTCAGGAACAAGCTGCGGCTGTCGAGGTTGGTCGAGCCGGTGAGCGCGACCACGTCGTCGATGACGGCGAGCTTGGCATGCTGCATATGCGGCACGAGCCAGATGCGCGCACCGGCCGTGTTCAGCGCGCGCAGCGCGCGGCGCCGCGCCACGTCCGACAGGCGGTGGTTCGAGCGCGCCGGCAGCAGCAGGTCGACCGCCACACCGCGCCGCGCGGCCAGGCACAGCGCCATCAGCAGCGACGCGTCGGGCACGAAGTAGGGCGTGACGAGCTGGATGCGCCGGCGTGCGCGGTAGGCCGCGGTGACGAGCAGCGCATGCACCGTGTCGTCGACCTGGTCCGGGCCTGAAGCGATGAGCTGCGCACAAGGTGACGGCGGCGTCGCGGCATCCGCCGGCAGCGCGCCCTCGTCAGCCGCCTTGCGCCCGTTCGCAAACGCCCAGTCGTGTTCGAACAGGGCGCTGGCCTGCTGCACCAGCGGCCCGCACAAATCGAAGCTCAGGTCGTGCCACGGCGCCTTGCCACGCACGCCTTCGAAATACTCATCCGCCAGGTTGCGCCCACCGCTCCAGACGCGGCGCGAATCGAAGGCGGCATCGGCGATCAGCAGCTTGCGGTGGTCGCGCAGGTTGGTGCGGCCCTTCAAGGGCGAGTGCAGCGGCGGCACGAACAGCGTGACCACGCCGCCGCAGTCGCGCAGCGGCTTCAGGTCGGGCCGCCCGCCCATCAGTCGGCCCAGGCCGTCGAGCATCAGCCGCACCTTCACGCCGGCACGGGCTTTCGTGCACAGGCGCTCTACGACCTGCGCGCCGAGCGCGTCGTCGCCGAGGATGAAGGTGCACACGTCGATCGAATGCGCCGCGCCGTCTATCACCTGCCACAGCGCGGCGAGTGCCTGGCTGCCATCGGCGTGCAGGTGCAGCGCGTGGTACGCGGCGGGCGCAGGTTGCCCGAGCGCGGCCGCGGTCTGCACCGCCCACGAGCCTTCGGCCACGGGCGCGGTCGCGTCGGGCGCCACGAGCGCCGTGCGGTTGCGCGGGCGCGCCTGCTTGCGCGAGCCGAAGGTCAGGAAGGCCGGCAGCGCCACGTAGGGCATCAGCAGGATGAACAAGACCCACGCGATGGCTGCACTCGGGTGGCGGCGCTGGTGCAAGGCGTGCGAAGCGATCACGTAGAGCAGGACCGCGACAACCGTCACCAGGCCGTGCAGCGTGAGCCAGTAGGTGGTGCTGAGGCCCGGGAACATGGCGCGACCTTAGCGCATGGCGCGGCGATGGCCCCGCGTGGGGTCAGCCGGCGCCCGCCGTGGGGTGCGCGAGCCCGCCGTCGCCGTAGGTTCGCAGCACCTGCGAGATGACGACCCGGTAGCCGGCGAGCCACTTCGCCTGCGCCGCTTTCGCTTCGAGGTGGGCCGGGTGCTGCATCAGCGCCTGCAGCGCTTCGAGCGATTCCCAGTAGTAGACGTTCGAGACCTGGCCGGTGCCCGGGTTCTCCCAGCTTTCTTCGCCGAGGTAACCCTTCGTGGCCTTGGCTGCGGCGGCGATCAGCTGGTCGAGCCGGTGAAATTCGTCGTCGAACTGCTTCGTCGCGAAGATGAAGGTCGATGAATACATGCGGGCCGTGCCGGCGCGTGCGTTCAGCGGGTCTTGCGTTCGATCGTCGGTGCCGGCGCGCCGGGCGCCGCGGTGAACAGCTTGGCCGCGCGGCCTTTCAGCTCCAGCAGCTCGCTCGGGGTGACCGAATAGTTGCCCGACATGATGTCGACCTCGACGCGGAACTCCACGTCCTTGACGCCGTTGGACAGCGTGCCCGAGGTGAATTCGTAGCTCTCGTCCTCGGCCGGCAGGCCGAGCGTTTCCTTGTCGTAGTCTTCGTGCTGCACGTTGCGGATCTCGCCGCTCGCCAGGTCGAGCATGCCGGTGGACTTGATGACGGATTCGGTGAGTTCGTCGTAGATGACGATGGGCAGTTTCAAGTCCACGGCGGGCTCCTCAACGCACGACGTGGCGCTGTTCTGCCCGGATTCTAAAGTTGCGCGGCGGGGCAGGCTTCAGGCGTTGCTGGTCGCCCGCACTTCCTCGATGGTCGTCACGCCGGCCAGCACCTTGTCGATGCCGTCGTGGCGCAGCGTGCGCATGCCGTTGCCCACGGCGCTGTGCTGCAGCGCCTCGGCGCGCGCGCCGGTCTGGATCAGGTGGCGCAGCTCGCGCGAGACGACCATCATCTCGTGCAGGCCGGCGCGGCCCTTGAAGCCGGTGTCGCTGCAGGTTTTGCAACCCGGGCTCGAATGCCACATCAGCCTGCCGTCGCGGCTGTTGTTCTTGACCCAGCCTTGCAGCACCGAGTCGCGGCTCACCGGCGCCTCGGCGCCGAAGGCGTGCATGTAGTCGTTCAGCAGTTCGTCGACTTCTTCGGTCGTGGCGGGTCGGCTGGTGCGGCATTCGCTGCACAGGCGGCGCACCAGGCGCTGCGCCAGCACGGCGAGCAGCGAGTCGCCGAAGTTGAACGGGTCGAGGCCCATGTCGAGCAGGCGCGTCACGGTTTCGGGCGCGCTGTTGGTGTGCAGCGTGCTCATCACGAGGTGGCCGGTCAGCGATGCTTCCACCGCCATGCCGGCGGTTTCGCTGTCGCGGATTTCACCGACCATGATCACGTCAGGGTCGGCGCGCAGGAAAGCACGCAACGCCTTCGCGAAAGTCCAGTCGATCTTCGGGTTGACCTGCACCTGGCGCAGCCCGGGCTGGGTGATTTCGACCGGGTCTTCGGCGGTCCAGATCTTGCGCTCGGGCACGTTGATGTGGCTCAGCGCCGAGTGCAGCGTGGTCGTCTTGCCCGAGCCGGTCGGGCCCACGCACAGCACCAGGCCGTAGGGCCGCTCGATCGCCTGCTTCAACCACATGAGGTTGTTGGCCGAGAGGCCGAGCCGGTCGAGCGGCAGCGGCTTGGCCGACGCCAGGATCCGCATCACCACGTCTTCGAGGCCGTTGTTGGTCGGGATCGTGGCCACGCGCAGTTCGAGCTTGTGCTGGGCCGAGAACTTGGCGAAGTTGATCTTGCCGTCCTGCGGCTTGCGGCGCTCGGCGATGTCGAGGTCGCACATGATCTTCACGCGCGCGATCAGAGCGCTGCGGTAGTTCGACGGCAGCTCCAGGTAGGTGCGCATCTGCCCGTCCTTTCGGAAGCGCACGCGGATCTTCTCGCGGCCGGGGTAACTCTCGATGTGGATGTCGGAGGCGCCATCAGTGTGCGCTTCGATGATCATGTTGTTGAGCAGGCGCACCAGCGAGTTGTCGGACTGCTCGATCGGCTTGTCGGCATCGAGGCTGCTGCGCTCCGCGCCTTCCTTTTCGAGCGACTCGACCAGCTTGTCGGTGTCGTTCAGGTCGAAATTGATCGGCACCGAAGCGTCTTCGAAGGGCCGCGGCTCGGGGGCGATGGCACCGATCTTTTCGTAGGCGCCGTACAGCACGGTCTCGAGCGAGTGGCCGTGCGCGAGCACCGGCACCACCTTCATCTGCGCGCTGAACTCGATCTCTTCGGTGATGCTGCGGCGGCGCACCGGGTCGTCGAGCGCGATGATCAGGCGGCCGTCGCGGACCAGCAGCGGCACCACCGCCAGGCGCAGCGCCACGGCGTAGGGCAGGGCACGCAGCGCGTCGGCTTCGATCGGGAAGGTGTCGATGTCGACCAGCGGGTAGCCCATCTTGCGGGCCAGCGCCACCTGCAGGTCTTCGCGCGAGACAACGCGCATGCGCACCAGCAGTTCGCCGAGCGGCACGCTGCGATCGGTCTTCTGCTGCGCCAGCGCTTCCTGCAACTGCGCGTCGGTGATGAGGCCGAGCGAGAGCAGCGCTTCGCCGATGCGCACCATCGGCATCTTGCTCTGGCGCTCGATCGCGTCGATCAGCTGTTCGGGCGAGACGATCTGCTGCGCGACGAGGATGTCGCCGAGCTTTTGATGCCGCAGGCCGTGTTGCACGTCGACCGCCTGGGCGATCTGCTGCTCGGTGGCGCTGTGCTGTTCGATCAGCAGCTCGCCGATGCGCGGGCCGACCTCGAAGCTGGTGAAAGCGCTGCGCGGAATGAACTGGCGTGTGACGCTGCCGTCTTCGGCCGCGGCGGGTGGAAACAGGAACAGGCCGAACGGGCTCTCCACGTGGCCCATGGTCTCGCCGCTCAGTTCACCACCGGCCGACAGCAGGACGCGAAAGCTCGAGTGCGCGCGGTGGGCCAGCAGGCTGGCGTGCGGGTCGTCGGACTTCGGCGCGGTCGGGACGATCGGCGTGGTCAACACGATGGCGCGGAACTGCTCGAAGCGCAACGGCAGCGTGGTTCGGGCTGGCGGCACTTGCACGTGGGCGACCTGCTCGTCGGGCACGAAGAACGTGAGCCGGCCCTTGGTGCGGGTGTTGTTCAGGCCGACGATCTCGCAGGGCAGCGGGTCGGTCTGCGGCGTGGCGGCGGGGTAGCTCGCATAGGGCGGCATCGGCCAGCAGAAGGCTTCGCGGCTGGCCTTCTCGGCCGGTTCGGCGCGCGGCGCGGGCGACGGGGTCGACGCCTCGGGCGCCAGGTTCCATTCGAGAGGGGTCAACATGTCTGCCACGGCTCATCCTTCGGGCGTGCGCGCCCCATTTCACCGAGGCATCTTGGCGCGCGGCGGCTTGGTGCAGTGCCGCGAAATGAGGCGCTGCGCCGCGCCAGTTCAGGGTTTGGCCGCGCTTTACGTGAACATCGGTTCGGCTATCATGGGGTGTGAAGCCCAAAGACGAAGAGAAACTGCTGGCCATTTCCAGGGCCACGTTCACGCTGGTCGAGCAGACCGGGCTGAGCGGCCTGACGATGGCCGCGATCGCCCGCGAGGCCGGGCTGGCGACCGGCACGCTGTACGTCTACTTCAAGTCGAAGGAAGAACTGCTGGTCGCGCTTTACGAGCGGGCCAAGACGCAGACCGCTGCCAGCCTGATGCACGGTGACGACAAGAACGCGCCGTTTCGCAGCCGCTTTCGCCACATGTGGATGAACTGGCTGGAGCACCGCCTCAACCACGCCGCGCAGATGGTCTTCATCGAGCAGTACTACAACTCGCCGTGGTTCAGCGACGAGAGCCGCAACCTGTCGGCCCGGCTCGTGAAGGACTGGATCGACCTGATCGAAAAAGCGCGGGCGCAGCAGATCCTGAAAGACGTGCCCACGCCGCTGCTGATCAACGCGTTCGGCGGCTCGGTGCGCGAGACCGCGAACATGCTGCGCTCGGGCTCGCTGAAGCGCACACCGGAGCATCTCGAGATGGCGTTCGGCCTGTGCTGGGACGGAATAAAAGCCTGAAGGCCTTGACCGAATCAACGCCAAGCCCTATCGTTTAACCGAATTAATGTTCATCAAAAGGACCGCGCCATGAGCACGCTCAACATCAACGGGCAGAACCGACAGGTCGACGCCGACCCCGCCACCCCCATCCTCTGGGCGCTGCGTGACACGCTGGGCATGACCGGCACCAAGTTCGGCTGCGGCGCGGCGCTGTGCGGCGCCTGCACCGTGCACCTGAACGGCCAGGCGATCCGCTCCTGCGTGACGCCGATCTCGGCCGCGGCGGGGCAGAAGATCACCACGATCGAAGCGGTGACCGGCGGCGCCGACAAGGTCGGCAAGGCGGTGCACGAAGCCTGGGTCAAGCACGACGTGGCGCAATGCGGCTACTGCCAGAGCGGCCAGATCATGTCGGCCACCGCGTATCTGAAAAGCCTGCCGCGCGGCAAACAGCCGACCGAGGCCGAGATCGACACCGCCATGGCCGGCAACATCTGCCGCTGTGGCACCTACGCACGCATCCGCGCCGCCGTGGCCGACGCCGCGAAGACGCTGGCCTGAAGGAAAGCACACCATGAACTTCGACCAAGCCACTTTCGAACTGCCGAAGAACCTGCAGACGCTGATGAACCGCGAGCGCACCGGCCCCGCCACCGAAGGCCTGCCGCGCCGCAGCTTCCTGAAGCTCACTGCCGCTGGTGGTTTCGCGCTCGGCGCGTTCCCGCTCGGCACGCTCGCGCAAGACGCGGCCAAGCCGGCTGGCCTGAAGCCGGTGCAGCAACCTTCGGCCTTCGTGCACATCGCCAAGGACGGCACGACCACGATCACGATCAACCGCCTCGACTTCGGCCAGGGCGTGCAGACCTCGCTGCCGATGATCCTGGCCGAAGAGCTCGACGCCGACTGGTCCAAGGTGAAAAGCGTGCACGGCAACAGCGACCCGGCCTACATCGACCCGGTGTTCGGCATGCACCTCACCAGCGGCTCGGGCTCGATCGCGCACTCGTACACGCAGTACCGCGAACTCGGCGCGCGCACCCGCGCGATGCTGATCAGTGCTGCAGCGGCGCAATGGAAGGCCGACCCCGCCAGCCTGACGACGCGCAACGGCGTCGTCATCGGCCCCGGTGGCAAGAAGCTCAACTACGGCCAACTCGCCGAGGCCGCCGCCAAGCTGCCGGTGCCCGAAGCGGTCGTGCTGAAGAACCCGAAGGACTTCCGCCTGATCGGCAAGGCCACCGGCCGGCTCGACGCCAAGGCCAAGTCCAGCGGCCAGCAGGGCTACGGCATCGACGTGCGCCTGCCCGGCATGCTGACGGCCGTGGTCGCGCACCCGCCGGTGTTCGCCGCGAAGCTGAAGTCGGTGGACGACAGCGCCGCGAAAGCAATCAAGGGCGTGAAAGCCGTATTGCGCATTCCCGTCGACCGCGGCGGTGAAGGCGTGGTGGTGATCGCCGACGGCTACTGGAACGCGAAGCAGGGCCGCGAAGCGCTCAAGCTCGAGTGGGACACGAGCGGCGTCGAGAAGGTCGACAGCGCGAAGCAGCTGGTGCAGTACCGCGCGCTCGCCGAAAAGGCCGGCCCGCGCAAGTACGAAGCCGACGTGAGCGGCCTTGCCAGCGCACCGAACAAGATCACGGCCGAGTTCGTGTTCCCCTACCTGGCGCACGCGCCGATGGAGCCGCTGAACTGCACCGTGCGCATGAGTGGCGACAAGGCCGAGCTGTGGTTGGGCTCGCAGATGCCCGGGCTCGACGGCGCGGCCGCGGCCAAGGTGCTGGGCCTGCAGCCGCAGAACGTGAAGGTCAACGTGCAGATGGCCGGCGGCGGCTTCGGCCGGCGTGCGATCCCGACCAGCGACTACGTGGTCGAGGCTTGCACGGTTGCGAAGACGGCGCAGGCGGCCGGCATCAACGCGCCGATCCGCACGCTGTGGAGCCGCGAAGACGACATCAAGGGCGGCTACTACCGCCCGATGCACCTGCACACCGCGAAGATCGGCTTCGACGCGCAGGGCAAGGTCACGGCCTGGGACCACGTGATCGTCGGCCAGTCGATCCTGGCCGGCTCGCCGTTCGAGCCCTTCATGGTCAAGGACGGCATCGACGCCACCGCCGTCGAAGGCATGAAGGAACCCTACGACGTGCCGATGCGCCTGACGGTGCACCACCCCAAGGTCAACGTGCCGGTGCTGTGGTGGCGCAGCGTGGGCTCGACCCACACCGCGTTCGTGATGGAGACGTTGGTCGACGAGATCGCACGCAGCACCAAACAAGACCCGGTGGCCTACCGCATGAAGCTGATGGGCGACAAGCACCCGCGCCACAAGGCGGCGCTGCAACTCGCGGTCGACCAGTCGGGCTACGGCAAGAAGACGCTGGCCGCCGGCCGCGCCTGGGGCGTGGCGGTGCACGAGTCGTTCAACTCGGTGGTGGCCTACGTCGTCGAGGCCTCGGTCAAGGACGGCAAGCCCGTGCTGCACAGCGTGACGGCCGGCGTGCACTGCAACCTGGTCGTCAACCCGAAGAGCCTGGAAGCGCAGGTGCAGGGCGGGGCGCTGATGGGCCTGTCGATGTGCCTGCCCGGCGCGGCGATCACGCTGAAGGACGGCGTGGTCGAGCAGAGCAACTTCAGCGACTACGTGGTGCCGCGCATCACCGAGATGCCGCAGATCGCGGTGCACAGCGTGCCGAGTGGCGACGCGCCGACCGGCATGGGCGAACCCGGTCTGCCGCCGCTGGCGCCGGCGTTCGCGAATGCGATCGCCAGCTTGACGGGGAAGGCGTTGCGGGAGTTGCCGTTCAGGATGGGGTGACGGCGCGGGCGTGCCGCCACCCTGTCTGGCCCAGTTGCCCACGGCGGAGGTTCACATCCATGCGCACGCCCGCGCCCAATGCCCAACGTGTGTCCGACATCTTCGAAGAGGTGGCCAAGGGCAACGGCGCCCCCTTCTGGGAGGCCTGCTCCGACGACATCGTGTGGCGCACCATCGGCGAAGGCTCCTGGAGCGGCGAGTTCGTGGGCAAACAAACCGTGATCGAGGAAATCTTTCGCCCCCTGAACCGTGTCCTCGTGGAGCGCTCGACCCGCGTCACCCGGGTGATCGATGGCGGCGACGTCGTCGTGGTTCAGGCGCTGGGCAAGAACCTCACCGCAGCCGGCAAGCGCTATGACAACGACTATGTCTTCGTCATTCACTTCGCCAACGGCAAGATCGCGCAGTACGAGGAATATTGCGACACGGAGCTGATCGCACGCGTGCTGCCCGACCGTAAGGCAGCCAAGTTGCTGCCCAAGCCAGGTTGAGGATCTTCTTGGCCGTGCACGGCGCGGCCGAGATCGATCAGCCCTTCATGTGGTTCGGCAGGAACGTCACGATCTGCGGAAACACATACAGCAGCACCACCATCCCGACCATCAGCAGGAAGAACGGGAACGCGGCGCGCGCGATGTAGAGGATGCTGCGCTGGGTCATGCCCTGCATCACGAAGAGGTTGAAGCCGACCGGCGGCGTGACTTGCGCCATCTCGACCACGATCACGATGAAGATGCCGAACCAGAGCGGGTCGATGCCGGCCTTCTGCACCGTCGGCATGATCACGCCCATGGTCAGCACCACCATCGAGATGCCGTCGAGAAAACAGCCGAGCACGACGTAGAACGCGGTCAGCGCCATGATCAGCTGGAACTGGCTCAGGCCGAGCGATGCGATCCACTCCGCCAGGTGGCGCGGCAGGCCGATGTAGCCCATGCTCAGCGTGAGGAAGGCCGCTCCGGCGAGGATCAGCGCGATCATGCAGTACAGGCGGGTACCGCCGAGCAGCGATTCCCTGAACGTGTTCCAGTTCAGCGAACCCTGCAGCGCCGAGAGGATCAGCGAACCCACCACGCCCAGGCCAGCGGCTTCGGTGGCGGTGGCGATGCCCGAGTAGATCGAACCCAGCACGGCGGCGATCAGCAAGACCACCGGGATCAGATTGCGCGACTCGTAGAGTTTTTCCTTGAAGCTCATCAGCGCGTCGCGCGGCGGGATCTTGCCGGCGTTGAACAAGGACCAGCCGGCGATGTAGAGCGAGAAGATCAGCGCCAGCAGGATGCCGGGAATCACGCCGCCGATGAAGAGCTGCGAGATCGACACGTCGGCCGTGACGCCGTAGACGATCATGATGATGCTGGGCGGGATCAGCAGGCCCAGCGTGCCGGCACCGGCCAGCGAACCGATCGACATGATCTCGGGGTAACCGCGGCGCGTGAGCTCGGGCAGGCTCATCTTGCCGATCGTGGCGCAGGTGGCGGCACTCGAACCCGACACCGCCGCGAAGATCGCGCAGCCGACCACGTTGACGTGCAGCAAGCGGCCGGGCAGCGCCTGCATCCACGGTGCCAGGCCCTTGAACATGTCTTGCGACAAGCGGGTGCGGAACAGGATCTCGCCCATCCAGATGAAGAGCGGCAGGGCTGTCAGCGTCCAACTCGACGACGAGCCCCAGATCGTGACAGCCATCGCGTCGCCGGCCGGGCGCGAGCTGAAGAGCTGCATGCCGATCCAGGCCACGCCCGAGAGCGTGAGGCCGATCCACACCCCGCTGCCGAGGATCAGGAACATCGAGCCGATCAGCAGCGCCGTGATCGCGAAGTCACTCATTGTGCGAAGCCTCGTCCGACGTGCGCACGACACGCTCGCCACGCAGTTCGAGCATCAGCTCGTCGACGAAGGCGATGGCCAGGATCAGCGTGCCCACCGCCATCGACAACTGCGGCAACCACAGTGGCGTGGCGTCGTTGCTGGTGGAAATGTCGTGGAAGGTGTACGACTGCCACGCCAGCTTGCTGCTGTAGATCGCCGAGAGCGTGGCCAGCGCCGTGGCCGCGAACAGCGACCACAACTCGAAGCCGCGCTTCCAGCCGCCCTTGAGCGAGCCGATCAGCAGCGTGACGCGGATGTGCTCGCCCTTTTTCAGCGTGTGCGCCAGCGCCAGGAAACCGATGGCCGCCATCATGTAGCCGGCGTAAGCGTCGACGCCGGGGATGTTGAAGTGCAGCTGCCGGCCGAGGATCGACAGCATCACCATCACCAGCAGCAACACCATGAACACCGCCGCGAGTGCGGCGGCGCCGTCGTAGAGCGTGTCGAGAAACCGGCGCACGCCGGTCGGAGCGGGCGCCGTGGTCATCACATCTTCTTGTAGGCGTCGACAACAGCCTGGCCTTCGGGGCCGGCCTTCTCGAGCCATTCCTTCAGCATCGTGTCGCCGACTTTCTTCATGTCGCTCGTCAGCGCCGGCGAAGGCGCCATGATGTTCATGCCGTTCTTCTTCAGCAGCTCGATGTACTCTGTGTTCTTCGCCTTCGACACCGCGAAGCCACGCACTTCGGCGTCGGCACCGGCCTTGAGCACCGCCGCTTGCGTCGGCTTGTCGAGCGCGTCGAAAGCCTGCTTGTTGATGAGTACGCCGTTCTTCGGCAACCAGGCCTGCGTGTCGTACCAGTACTTGATGTGCTCGTAGGTCTTGGTGTCGTAGCCGGTCGAGCCCGAAGACATGTACGACTCGATCACGCCCGTGGCCATGGCCTGCGAGAGTTCGGCCGCCTGCACCGTGACCGGCTGCGCGCCCACCAGTTCGGCGATGCGCGCGGTGGCCGGGCTGTAGGCGCGCCACTTCACGCCCTTCAGGTCGGCGGCCGAAGCGATCGGCTTCTTCACGTAGATGCCCTGCGGCGGCCACGGCACCGCGTACAGCAGCATCATTCCCTGCTCGCCGAGTTTCTTGTCGAGCGCGGGCTTCTGCGCCTTATAGAGCTTGGCCGAAGCGTCGTAGCTGTCGGCCAGGAAGGGCAGGCCATCGGCACCGAAGATCTGCCATTCGTTCTGGAAGTTGGCGAGCAGGATCTCACCCATCTGCGCCTGCCCACCCTGCACCGCGCGCTTGATCTCGGGCGCCTTGAACAGCGAGGCGTTGGCGTGCACGGTGATCTTCAGCTTGCCGGCGGTGGCCTTGTCGACGTCGGCCGCGAACTGCATCAGGTTCTCGGTGTGGAAGTTGGTGGCCGGGTAGGCGGCCGGCAGGTCCCACTTGGTCTGGGCCGAGGCGGTGGCCGCCAGGCCGGTGAGGGCCAGGGCGGCCGCGGTGGAAACGAGGCGACGATTCAGGTTCATGGGCTCTCCAGAGTCAGCGTGTGTGAAGGGTCGGCAAAAGCATAGAGCGTGCCGCGCAACCGGGCATCGGTTGTTCCACGGGGCTTGCAGTCTAGAAAAGATATCTGTAAATTGTCAATAAGTTTTCAACGTTTTGACAAATTGAAGGGCGCGGGCAAAGTGGCGAGCACATCCAAAGCGAAGAAGAAAGCGCCGGCGCGCGGCATCGTGTCGTCGTCGCACCTGGTGTCGCCACGCAGCGTCGAACTCTCTGAATTCGAGTTCGGTTTGATCGTGGCTTGGAACGCGTTCTCGCGCTGGGCCATGCGCTGCATGGCCGCCGCCGGCTGCCCCGACCTGACGATCACCGATGTGCTGGTGCTGCACCACATCAACCACCGCGCGCGCAACAAGAAGCTGGCCGACATCTGCTTCGTGCTGAACTACGAAGACACGCACGTCGTGGCGTACTCGTTGAAGAAGCTGCTCGCGGCCGGCCTGGCGCAGGGCGAGAAGATCGGCAAGGAAGTGTTCTACAGCCCCACGCCGGCGGGCGAAGCAGCGGTGCAGAAGTACCGCGAGGTGCGCGAGACGTGTTTGATGGACAACCTCGACGCCGAGCGCAACCCCGACATCGGCGAGATGGCGCGGCTGCTGCGCACGATGTCGGGCCTGTACGACCAGGCCGCGCGTGCGGCCACGTCCTTGTGAAGACACTCGGCGTGCTGATGCTCGACACGCGCTTTCCGCGTGGGGCGGGTGACATCGGCAACCCGGCGACGTTCGACTTTCCCGTGCGCTACAAGACCGTGCAAGGCGCTTCGCCGCAGCGTGTGGTGCGGGAACGTGATCCCGCCTTGCTGCAGCCCTTCATCGAGGCCGGCCTCGCGCTCGTCGCCGAAGGCGCGAGTGCTATCACGACGAGCTGCGGTTTCCTCGTGCTGTTCCAGCGCGAGTTACAGGCGGCGCTGCCCGTGCCCGTGTGGACATCGAGCCTGCTGCTATTGAGTGATCTTCGGCATGCCGGTGTCGTGACCGTCGACGCGGCGTCGCTCGACGCCGACCACCTGCGCGCTGCCGGTGCAGACGCCGAGACACCCATCGAAGGCATCACCGCCGGCAGTGCGTTCCAGCAAACGCTGTTGCACGACCTGCCCACGCTCGACACGCACGACGCCTTGCTCCAGGTCGTCGGCGCCGCGCAGCGCCTGCTCGCCCGCCACCCCACGCTGACCGACATCGTGCTCGAATGCACCAACATGCCACCCTATGCGGATGCGATTCGGCGCGCCACCGGCGCGCGGGTGCACGACATCACCACCTTGATCGCCGCGCGCTTTCCCGCGCTGCCGAATTGAAAGTTTCAGATGAACGCGACCCAAGACAAACGCTGGCAGTTCTGGATCGACCGCGGCGGCACCTTCACCGACCTGGTCGGCAAGCGGCCCGACGGTTCGCTGGTCACGCACAAGCTGCTGTCCGAAAACCCCGAGCAGTACCGCGACGCGGCGGTCGCCGGCATTCGCCATCTGCTCGGGCTGAAGAGCGGTGAGCCGATCACACCAGCGCAGGTCGAGTGCGTGAAGATGGGCACCACCGTCGCGACCAATGCGCTGCTCGAACGCAAGGGCGAGCCGACGCTGCTGGTCACGACCCAAGGCTTTCGCGACGCACTGCGCATCGGCTACCAGGAACGGCCGCGCATCTTCGACCGTCACATCGTCTTGCCCGAGCTGCTCTACAGCCGCGTGATCGAAGCGGTGGAGCGGGTCGGCGCGCACGGCGACGTGGTGCAGCCGCTGGATGAGCTGCACTTGCGCGAACGCCTGTGGGCCGCGTTCGACGCCGGCCTGCGAAGCGTGGCCATCGTCTTCATGCACGGCTACCGCTACCCGGCGCACGAGCTCGCGGCGCAGCGCCTCGCGAAGGAAGCCGGCTTCACGCAGATCAGCGTGTCGCACCAGGTGAGCCCGCTGATGAAGCTCGTGGGGCGCGGTGATACCACGGTCGTCGACGCCTACCTGTCACCGATCCTGCGGCGTTATGTGGAGCAGGTGGCCGGCGAGATGCCGGGTGTGAAGATCTTCTTCATGCAGTCTTCTGGTGGCCTGGCCGACGCGCACGCTTTCCAGGGCAAGGACGCGATCCTGTCCGGCCCGGCCGGCGGCATCGTCGGCATGGTGCGCACCGCGCAGCTCGCGAAAGACGATCTCGGCACCGAGAAAGTCATCGGCTTCGACATGGGTGGCACGTCCACCGACGTGAGCCACTTCGCCGGTGAGTTCGAGCGCGCGTTCGAAACCCAGGTGGCCGGCGTGCGCATGCGCGCGCCGATGATGAGCATCCACACGGTCGCGGCCGGTGGCGGCTCGGTGCTCGGTTTCGACGGCTCGCGCTTTCGCGCCGGGCCGCAGAGCGCGGGCGCGAACCCCGGGCCGGCGTGCTACCGGCGCGGCGGGCCGCTGGCGGTGACCGATGCGAACGTGATGGTCGGCAAGATCCAGCCGGCGTTTTTTCCGAAAGTGTTCGGCCCGAAAGCGAACGAGCTGCTTGACCGCGAGGTGGTGGTTGAGAAGTTCACGGCGATGGCGGCACAGATCGAAGCGGCCACTGGCGCCAAACGCGCCGCCGAAGAAGTGGCCGAAGGTTTCATCGACATCGCCGTCGGCGCGATGGCCAACGCGATCAAGAAGATCTCGGTCGCGCGCGGTTACGACGTGACCCGTTACACACTGCAGTGTTTCGGCGGTGCCGGCGGCCAGCACGCCTGCCGCGTGGCCGACGCGCTCGGCATGAACCGCGTGTTCGCGCACCCGCTCGGCGGTGTGCTGTCGGCCTATGGCATGGGCCTGGCCGACCAGAGCGTGATGCGGGAGGCGGCGATCGAACAGCCGCTGGCGACGGCGCTCGATGCCGTGACGCAGCGTGTCGACGCACTCGCCACCGAGGCCAGCGAAGAACTTGCGCGGCAAGGCGTGAGCGCCGGCCGCCTGCACGTGCACCGCCGTGTGCACGTGCGTTATGAAGGCACGGACTCGGCGCTCGTCGTGCCCTTCGGCAGCACGGCCGAGATCCAGTCTGCGTTCGAAGCGGCCTACCGCCAGCGCTTCGCTTTCCTGATGAGCGAACGCCGCCTGATCGTCGAGGCCGTGTCGGTCGAGGCCGTGGCCGAAGGCGACGCGCCGACCGAAACCCGGCACGCGCTCGGAGTTGCAGAACCTGCGCCTGCCACCGACACCGTTCAACTGTTCAGCGGCGGCCGGTGGTGGGACGCCGCGCTCGTCGTGCGCGAACACACCCGCCCCGGCCACGCGATCGACGGGCCGGCCATCATCGCGGAGAAGAACGCCACCACCGTCGTCGAACCCGGCTGGCAGGCGCGCGTGACCGCGCTCGACCACCTCGTGCTCGACCGTGTGCAGCCACGCGAGGCGCGCCGCGCGATCGGCACCACCGTCGACCCGGTGATGCTCGAGGTCTTCAACAACCTCTTCATGAACATCGCCGAGCAGATGGGGCTGCAATTGCAGAACACCGCCTACTCGGTCAACATCAAGGAACGGCTCGACTTCTCGTGCGCGCTGTTCGACGCCAGCGGCAACCTGATCGCCAACGCGCCGCACATGCCGGTGCACCTGGGCTCGATGAGCGAGTCGATCAAGACCGTGGTCGCGCGCAACGCCGGTGCCATGCAGCCCGGCGACGTGTACGTGCTCAACGACCCGTACCACGGCGGCACGCACTTGCCCGACGTGACGGTGGTGACGCCGGTGTGGAACGAGGCGAACGACGCGGTGCTGTTCTACGTCGGCTCGCGTGGTCACCATGCCGACATCGGCGGCGTGACGCCGGGTTCGATGCCGCCGTTTTCCACGCGCATCGAAGAAGAGGGCGTGCAGATCGACAACGTGAAGCTGGTCGATCGCGGCGTGTTGCGCGAGAAGGAGATGCTGGCGCTGCTGGCGAGCGGCACCTACCCGTCGCGCAACCCGCAGCAGAACATGGCCGACCTGAAAGCGCAGATCGCTGCCAACCAGAAAGGTGTGCAGGAACTCGGCAAGATGGTCGAGCAATTCGGCCTCGACGTCGTTCAGGCCTACATGCGCCACGTGCAGGACAACGCCGAAGAATCGGTGCGGCGCGTGATCACCAGGCTGAAGGACGGTGCCTTCACACTGCCGCTCGACAACGGCGCACAGATCAGCGTGGCGATCCGCGTCAACGCGGCCGCGCGCACGGCGCAGATCGATTTCACCGGCACCTCGGCGCAGCTCGTCAACAACTTCAACGCGCCGACCGCGGTATGCATGGCGGCCGTGCTCTATGTGTTCCGCACGCTGGTGAACGACGACATTCCGCTCAACGCCGGTTGCCTGAAGCCGCTCGAAGTCATCATCCCCGAAGGGTCGATGCTGAACCCGCTCCCGCCGGCGTCGGTGGTCGCGGGCAACGTGGAAACCTCGACCTGCATCACCAACGCGCTCTACGGCGCGCTCGGGGCGATGGCCGCCGGCCAGTGCACGATGAACAACTTCACCTTCGGCAATGCGCGTTACCAGTACTACGAAACGATCTCGGGCGGCAGTGGCGCCGGCCCCGACTTCGACGGCACCTCGGTCGTGCAGACCCACATGACCAACTCGCGCCTCACCGACCCCGAGGTGCTGGAATTCCGCTTCCCGGTGCGCCTGGACAGTTATGCGATCCGTGCCGGGTCGGGGGGCGCGGGCCTGCACAAGGGCGGTGATGGCGGCGTGCGACGGGTGCGTTTCCTGGAGCCGATGACCGCGTCGATCCTGTCCAACGGGCGCCACGCCGGTGCCTTCGGCCTGGCCGGCGGCGCAACCGGCCGGCCCGGCATCAACCGGGTCGAGCGGGCCGACGGCCGGCGCGAGGCGCTGGACCACATCGCTTCGGTCGAGATGCAGCCGGGTGATGTGTTCGTGATTGAAACACCGGGGGGCGGAGGTTACGGGGCTGCCCCTGTTGTCGAGAAGGGCGGCAAGGGGCTGTAAGAATGGCGGCCGTGCGCCGACACAAGCAGGTCGCCGATCGACGTGCTGAATCCGGTCGACAAGCACCTGTTCAACCTGCCTCACATTCACCCCAGGAGATATCCCCATGAACCAACGCCTCGTCCTCTCCAGCGCCCTTGCTTCCGTGCTCGCCATGGGCGTGCTGAGCACCGCCCACGCGCAAGACAACGCCAAGGAAAAGTGCTACGGCATCGCCAAGGCCGGCTCCAACGACTGCGCCAACCTGTCGGGCTCGCACTCGTGTGCCGGTCAGGCCAAGGTCGCCATGGCCCCTGACGAGTGGAACTACGTCGCCAAGGGCACCTGCGCCAAGATGGGCGGCAAGAGCGAAGCCGAAGCCAAGGCCGCCGTCAAGAAGTCCTGATTTGGCCGGCCAGCCCGCTGAAGGCGGTGCAGGCATCGGCCTGCGCCAGCCGCACTACGCCGACCTGTTCGGCGCGCCGCCGCCGCTCGGTTTCGTGGAAGTTCATTCCGAGAACTTCTTCGCCGACGGCGGTGCGGCGCTGGCAGTGCTGCACCAGGCCCGCGCGCTGTACCCCGTGAGCCTGCACGGCGTGGGGCTGGCGCTCGGCTCGGCCGCCGGGCTGGACCCGTGGCATCTCGACCGGCTCGAGCGGCTGGTGCAGCGCATCGAGCCGGCACGGGTGTCCGATCATTCCTGTTTTGCCCGCGCGGCGCTGCGCCCCGGCGGCCCCGTCGTGCACGCGAGCGACCTGCTGCCGATCGCCTTCACCGACGAAGCGCTGGCCATCATGGCGAGCAACGTGACGCAAGTGCAGGAACGGCTGCGACGACCGATGCTGGTCGAGAACCTGTCGGCCTACGTCTCGTTCACCGACGACTCGATGAGTGAGCCCGAGTTCTTCGCGCAACTCTGCCGGCGCAGCGGCTGCGGCATGCTGCTCGATGTCAACAACCTGATGGTCAACGCACTGAATGCGGCGGCGGGCGACCCGGTCGCGGCCTGCTGCGCCTTCGTCGATGCGCTGCCGCACGGCATCGTCGGCGAGATCCACCTCGCCGGTTACCGGCAGACCGAAGACATCGTCATCGACGACCACGGCAGCCGCGTGCGGCCCGAGGTGTGGCGCGTTTACGAACATGCGTTGAAGCGCTTCGGCGCCGTGCCCACGCTGGTGGAGTGGGACACCGATCTTCCGGCCTTGGGCGTGCTGCTCGACGAAGCCGCGCATGCCGGCACGCTGCTGGCGAAAGTGGCCGCCGCATGAACGAATCGCACGAGTTGCAACGCCAGCGCGCGCTGCTCGGCGCGATCGCGGGGCAGGCGGTGCCTTTGCCGATGCGCGAGTCGCAGGCCCGCGCCGCGCGGGGCCTGGAGGCCTACCGCGCCAACGCCGAAGCATTGGCAGAGCGCGCGCTGGGTGCGGTGTTCACCACCGTTCAGCTGATGGTGGGGGAAGAGAACTTCCAGCACCTGGCCCGCGAGTTCTGGCAAGCCCAGCCGCCGTTGCGCGGCGACGTGGGCGAGTGGGGCGACACGTTGCCCGCGTGGCTGGATGCGCACGCCGCGATGGCCCGCTGGCCCTGGCTGGGGGATGGCGCGCGCCTCGACCTCGCAATCCACCACAACGAGCGCGCGGCCGATGCGGTGTTCGACGCCGCGTCGCTCGCACTGCTCGAATCGACCGATCCGGCGCGGCTGGTCATGCACCTGATGCCTGGCAGCACCGTGCTGCGCTCGCGCTGGCCCATCGCCACGATTCACGCGGCGCACCGGGTCGACGAAGCGCACAGCGAAGCCGCTTTCGCGGACGTGCGCGCGGCGCTCGACGCAGAACGCGGCGAGCAGGTGCTCGTGGTGCGCCAGGGCTGGCGCGCCCACGTGCAGCTGCTGGCGCCGGCCGAGGCCGACTGGTGCGAGAGCCTGCTGGCCGGCCTGAACCTGTCGACCGCGCTCGACAACGCGGGCGAAGGTTTCGACTTCGCCGCCTGGCTCGGCACGGCCGTGCGCGGGCAGTGGCTGAAAGGTGTGGCGGCGCTGCACGACTGAGTTGCAGCTTCTACACAAGGAACCGGCATGGCCCCCAACACTCCGCTCGCACGCCTGTGGCTGTTCATCGAACGTGGCGCCGGATCGCTCACGTGGCTGCAGCCCGCGGCCCAGCTGGCGGCGCGCTGGTATGTCGGCTCGGTGTTCTTCGCCTCCGGCCTGACCAAGCTGCGCGACTGGGACACCACGCTCGCGCTGTTCACCGACGAGTATCACGTGCCATTGCTTAGCCCGACCGCGGCCGCCTGGCTCGGCACCGGCGGCGAACTGGTGCTGCCGGTGCTGCTGGTGTTCGGCCTGTTCGGGCGCTTCGCCGCGCTCGGCCTGACCGTCATGAACGTGGTCGCCGTGCTGAGCCTGATGGACGTGCCCGACGCCGCCTTCATGGGCCACGTGTTCTGGGGTAGCCTGTTGCTCGGGCTGCTGCTGTGGGGGCCGGGTCGCTGGTCGCTGGACCACTATCTGATGCCGCGCCTGCGGGCGCGGGTCTGCGGTCACCCGGCGGCGCCGCCGGCGCCCCGCGGCGTGCCGGGCCCGAGCGCCCGTCATTGACGCGCGGCCGACACGCCGCGTTGCACGCGCGGCCGCAGCCTGAAGCAGAATCGCCTGATGAAGTGGTTCACCAGCCTGTGCGTGGCCTGCGCCTTTGGTGCCGCGCATGCCGACACGCCATTGCCTTTCGGCGCGGCCGGCGCGGCGCCGCTCGTGCCCTGGCATGTGGCTGGCCTGCCCAGGCAGAAGAAGCCTTTCACGAGCTTCAGCATCGTCGAGCTCGACGGCCGGCGCGCCCTGCGCATCGAGGCCGACAACTCCTACGGCAACCTCGTCTACCCGCTGAACCCGGCGCGCTCTGTGGCGCGGATGAGCTGGCAGTGGCGCGCCGACGAGCTGATCGAAGACGACGACCTGCGCACCAAGGCCGGCGACGACACCGCGCTGAAGGTCTGCGTGTTCTTCGACCTGCCGCTCGACAAGGTGCCCTTCGTCGAGCGCCAGTTGCTGCGCGCGGTGCGCACGCAGTCGAGCGAACCGCTGCCGGCCGCGACCGTCTGTTATGTGTGGGACGCGCACCTGCCGGTGGGCACCGCCATTCCCAACGCCTTCACGAAACGGGTGCGCTACAAGGTGCTCGAAAGCGGCCCGGCGCGGCTGCACCAGTGGACGGCTGAAAAGCGCAACCTCGCCGCCGACTTCCTCGAACTGTTCGGTGACGAGAGCAGCGAAGTGCCGGTGGTCACCGGCGTGGCCGTCGGCGCCGACGCCGACAACACCCACGGCCACAGCCTCGCCCACGTGGCCGACCTGGTGCTCGAACCTTGACCGGAACCTTCGCCTTGCGCACGAGCCTGTGAAGCACCTCGTCTTGCTGGGTGCGGGCCACGCGCACGTGCAGGTGCTGCACGACCTCGCGCGCGAGCCGGTGCCGGCCGCGCGTGTGACGCTGGTCTCGCCGTTCGCGCAGCTCGTCTATTCCGGCATGGTGCCGGGCGTGGTGGCCGGGCATTACGAGGTGGGCGATGGCACGATCGCCATCGCACCACTGGCCGCACGCGCGGGCGTGGCGTTCGTGCAGCAGGCGGCCGTGCAACTCGACGCCATGGCGCGCCGCCTGACGCTCGCCGACGGCAGCAGCGTGCATTTCGACGCGCTCGGCATCGACACCGGCGCCGTGATGGACCGCGACAGCGTTCCCGGCGCCCGCGAACACGCGCTCTTCGTGCGGCCGGTCGAACACTTCATGCAACTGCTGCAGCCGCTGCTCGACCTCGCCGCACGCCGCACGCTGAGCCTGGTGGTGGTGGGCGCGGGCGCGGGCGGTGTCGAGCTCGCGCTGGCCTTGCAACACCGGCTCGGCCAGCGCGCGCGCGTCAGCCTGGTGACGGGTGGCACACCGCCCTTGCCGAGTCACCCGGCCAAGGTTCAGGCGCGCGCGCTGCGCGCCCTCAAGCGCCTTGGCGTCACGGTGTTCGAAGACGGCTGCGCGGCCATCGAAGCCGGCCACGTGCTGCTCGGCAGCGGCGCGCGTCTGGCCTGCGACGCACCGGTTCTGGCGATCGGTGCGAGCGCGCCGAAGTGGCTGGTCGGCAGTGGCCTGGCGCTCGACGAACAGGGCTTCGTCGCGACCGGCGCCACGCTGCAAAGCACTTCGCACCCGCAGGTGTTCGCAGCCGGCGACGTGGCCTCGCGCAGCGACGCGCCGCGGCCGCGCAGCGGTGTGTACGCGGTGCGCGCCGGGCCACCGCTGGCGCTGAACCTGCGGCGCTTCGTGGCCGGCGGTGAACTGGTGAACTACCTGCCGCAGCGGCGTGCGCTCAGCCTGCTGTCGTGCGGCGAGCGCCGCGCGATCGCGTCGTGGGGCGACTGGTCGGCCGAGGGCCGCTGGGTGTGGTGGTGGAAGGACCGGATCGATCGTGCCTTCGTGGGGCGGTTTGCTGCGGAAGGGATGAGCGGGGCGGTGGTTCGGAGTTGACTGCTCGCGACCCGCTGCTGTCATAGCCGCTACCGTATCGGGTGACCGCTGGGTGCGCATAGCTGAAGTTGACTTGCAGCCAACAGAAGCGTCGCAGCTAGTGGAGCCGTTCATAATCAAGATCTGACCCCGCTTGTTCGAGACGCCTCGCGTTCCATCATGGATAAATTCTTGCTTCAACAGCAGGTGCTCGAACAGCTCGCCGAAGACCTGCTGCAAGCCGAACAGGCAGCGCGGGCGGCCCATGAAACAGCGACTCACGATGAAAGCGCCGCCGAAAACAAATACGACACATTGGGTCTCGAAGCTGCCTACCTTGCCACCGGCCAGGCTCGTCGCGCCGACGCCATCCGCCAGGCAATTGCCAATTGGCGCCAATTCCGTCCGCTCCCCTACGACGCCAGCAAAGGTATACAGCTCGGCGCGCTGGTCTGCCTGGTCGATTCCGCCGACAAGCAGCAACAGCTCTTTCTCGGCCCGGATGGGGGCAGCATGAAGTTGGTCAGTGGTGCTCAGCTCGTTCAGGTCATCAGCACCGAAGCCCCGTTGGGCAGGGCCATACTGGGCAAATGCGAGGGTGATGAAGTGTCTATACAGGTCGCTCCAACCCGACAGCAGTTCGAGGTGCTGCGGGTTCATTGAGCCGCCAGCAAGTTCATCGGCCGCTCACGCTGAATTTGTCGAGTTCGAGCTCAGCACGTTGCATACCCGCATCGGGCACGAAGCTGCAGCCAGCCGGGCCCCGACCAACGGCTGCTCATTGCCGACATTGGTCGAGTTCGAATCCACACTGCATTTGCCGTGAGCGGCGCCCGGAGGGCTGTCACGAGCCGCATGAACAAGCCTGGCCCTCCGCGCGCCATGTATCCTCAGCCCCTTTACTCAAAAGGATCGAGATGGCACTGTCAAAGAAGAAGCGCGTGGGCAAGAGAACCATTTCTGCCAAGCAAGTCAAAAAGACGGCAAGCGGCCGCAAGCGCCACAAATCCGACGGCACCCAGCCCCCGAAGGCGGTGCCCCCGGCTTCGACGCCCGCGGCGTCCTGACGACCCGAGCCAGCAGATCGCGCCAGGCCGCTTCGGCTTGCAGCGCCAGCCACGATGGAAGGCGCGATGCGCCAGCGGCTGGGGGCCTCGGCGGTCGGGCTCACTGCGGCAGCGTGTTTCGCAGCGGCCGAGTCCTCGAAGCCAGCCGCTGATGAGATCCTCGGCGGCTGGCAAGCACTACGTCTTTCGCACGAGCGTCGCGAATGACTTGCACTGATCCAGGGTCAACTTCGACGCCAGTTGAATCCCGTACTGGGCACCTTTGTTGATGGCCTTGAATGCCGCGGCGTCGTGCTTTTCGGTGATCTTGGTGGGTGGGAACGGGAACTGCTGCCGCATCGAAACCAGGGCCGATCCCAGGGCCACGTCGAGCATCGGCATCGGGTCGACCGCGGGCAAAGGGGGGTCGCCCTTCTCCAGGCGAACACGGGTGATCGGGTCCCAGGGGTCGAGCCAGGCCACCTCGATGAAGCGCCTCGACCAGTCGATCAACCACTCCAGGGTCTGGCACTGGCTGGCCCGACGAGCGAACACGTCGCGGGCATGGATTCCGATCTGCATCAGCGTCGATGCGGGGATGCGTTCCAGGGCGATGTCCGGGCTGGTCAGGGTGGCTTCGATGAGCCGGTCGCTGAAGACGATTTCCCACCATGCAAACCGGTTGAAGCAGTCATGCCGCGCGGGTGGCGAGATCCACACGCCGACGTTGGTGTAGTAGTTCTTGATCTTGCTCAGGGCCGCGAGCCCGGCCGCGGAGCTGAGGAAGCCGTTGTGCTTGCTGGCATGCTCGCCGGCATTGGAGAACTCGTCGAACTGGCCACCCTCGAGCACACCGATCAGGTTCACGTTGACGAAGTGGTGCCAGGTCGAATCGCAGACGACCCGGCCCTTGCCGCCGGCACGGTGACCGTCATAGGCGCTGACCACGCCAAAGGTCTGCGCCACGGTCGGGGTCTTCATGCCGTTCGGCCCCGTCGAGCGCGTCGTGTTGCCGGCCCGCACGCGTCCCGAGGCGACCACCTGCGGCTCGATCTGCGTGCCGGCACCGTCCACGGGGTATTCGGGGGCACCGCCGAAGCTCAAGCTCAGGTCGGGGGGTTCACGACACTCACCCTCATGCGGGTGGTCGGGGAACACATCGATTCGACCCATGCGGCCGCACATCACCGGGTGCGGGTAGCGCGCGGTGCGCAGAAAGCCGGCATAGGAGCTGTAGAGCAGCAGGTCCAGCGGCTGGGGAATGTCGTCGCTTTGATCGCTGAAGGAAGTTCCCGCATCGTGCCCTTCCTGGTTGCTGTCGTTGCGGCGCGGGCCGGTCATGCTGACCTGGTTCAGGTTGTTGTCGGCACTCGGGAAATCTCCCCAGTGGCGCATGCCTCGCACGCGCGGCAGCCCGCCGCAGAGCGCCTGGCCGAGAAAGCCGTGGTCCCCCGTGGCGAACACGCCGCCGCCGCGTTGCATGTGGGCATGGATGGCGTTGATCTCCGCGGCCGCGAGAAAGGTACCGCGCCCTGCCATCCCGGTGTAGCTGGTTTCGATGCCGAACAGCCAGATCTGGTCGTACATCTCCGGCGTGAAGTGGGCCGCGTTGTCGAAGCGGAACGACTCGATGCGGTTCGTTATGCCGGGCTCGGACACCAGCATGTTGGCATCGCTCACGTTTCGAATGTGTGCCAACGTCAACTCGAAACGCACGCGGCCCGGGGCCTCGTTCTTCAGCGTGCGCACGAAGGTCGACAGCCCGAAGTCACCGTCCCCGAAGTTCAGGGCGCCATCGGTCACGATCAACACCTTCACGGTGCAGCGCCGCCACCAGACGTGGTAGAGCTCCGGCGTTCGCAAGAACTCCAGGCGGCGTTTCAGGTTGAGTTGCATCAACTCACGATTGCCGGGGCTGATGTCAGGGAAGGTGAGTGGCGCATCCAGCACGGACTGCGCAGCGAGTTTCGTTGCCATGATTGCAACTCCTTCGATGGGGCCGCCCAAAGATGGATGAGGCGCTTCGACACGGCGACCTCGTTCTGTGTCGATGCCTGAAGCTCAGCTCCAGGAGCGCCATCGTTGACCAGTCAACGGTGTCGGCATCTTCTTGCAAAGGCGACTTGTCCCTGAATCCCTAGAGTGGAGCTTGACGAGCACAACGATTGGCGCAGTTCGGCACGTGCAGAACTCGTACGAGAGTCCTCAAGCCCGCCGCTGCACTGCCGATGAACTGCTCAAGCGGGCACACTCGAACCGTTGCCACGCAAGGCCCTGGAATCATGTCGGACCGAACTCCTGAAGAACGCCGTTGGGCGACGTCGATCGAAAACGCCACCTTCGGTGTCTGGGATCTGGATCCTCGCCTCGAGCTCGTGCACTACTCGCCTCAGTGGAAAGCCCGCCTCGGGTTCCCGCGGATCCACGCGCCCGACAGCAGTGCGTTCTGGCGCTGCAGGGTGCATCCCGACGACTTCGATCCGATGCTGGGCTCGCTGCGCTCGCACCTGGATGGCTGCTCGCCGACCTACGAAATGCGGTTCCGCCTGCGCAGCAACGGTTCGGGTTATCGATCCATGCTGTCGCGCGGGCGTGTCGTCGCGCGTGACCCGCTGGGTAACGCCACGCGGATGGTGGGCACGATGGTCGATCTGACGGGCAGGGCTTCGTCCGCGGCGAACTACGGTCTGGCCACCGAACTGCCTGCGCAGGCGCGAGAGTTGCCTCGCTTGCCTTTTCACGCCGTGCTCGGCGGCGCGACAGAGGGCCAGCGGCTGGTCGAGCTGATCGACGATTTGCTCGACGTCGCCTTTCGCGATGCCAACGCCGCCCTGTAGCCGCTCGCTCAGTCCCTGCGCTTGAAATCGATCTCGAACGGCCCCGGCACGCGCCCGTCGGTGTCGCGCGGCAGCACCTCGGTGCGTTCGATCGCGCGCAGCACCGCGTCGTCCCATGACTTCACGCCGCTGCTCTTCACCAGGCGCTTGCCGATGATGGTGCCGTCGGGCGCCAAGCGCACTTCGACGGTCGCGATCGGGTTGCCGTCGAGCGGGTCAGTGAACACGATGTTGGGCTTGATGCGCGCCATGATGCGGCCGGCATAACTCGCCGACGGGCCGCTGCTGCGCGCCGCGTTGCCGGTGGCCGTGGCACCGCCGGTCGCGCCGGCCTGGCCGAGCATGCGCTGCAGGTTGGCTTCGCGCGCGTCGGCGAGTTTTTCTGCCTCGGCGCGCTCCTTCTCGACTTGTTGTTTCTTCTTCGCCTGCTCGCTGCGCTGCTGGACGCGTTCGTCTTCTTCGCGGGCGGCCTTGTCGCGTTTGGCCTTTTCACGTTCGGCCTTTTCGCGCTCGGTCTGCTCCAGCTTCGCTTTCTCGCGCTTGGCCTGTTCGATCGCGATCTGCGGGTCGGGCGCGGGCTCGCGCACCGGCGGCGCTTTCGCGACCGGCTCGGGGCGCTTCGGCTCGGGCGGTGCCGGCGTGGGCGGTGGCGTGACGGCGCGCGGCGCCTCGAACTGCGGCACGGCCGACCAGAGCTCGGCTTCCACGCCTTCGGGTTCGCTGCTGCGCCAGTTCACGCCGAAGGCGAGGGCGATGATCAGCAACGCATGTGCGAGCAGCGCCAGGCCCAGGCCGGCCCCCATGCCGCGCGGCTGGCGCGGCATGAAGGGGTCGCGGGCGAGGGCTGCGTTCAATTGCCGGTGCTCTTCACCGACAGGCCGACGCGCTGCACGCCGGCGCGCTGCAGGCTGTCCATCAGCTTCACGACGGCTTCGTACTTCACGTTGCGGTCGGCTGAGATCACGACCGGCGTGTTGGCGTCGCCGCCCTGTTTTTCGCGCACGGTGGCGGCGATGTTGCGCAGCGGGATCGCGCCACCGTCCTTGCCGTCGATACGCAGGCGCACGGTCTCGTCGGTGCCGACCACGACCTCGACCACGTGCTCGGGCCGCTGTTTGCTCTTGCCCACGCTCGGCAGGTCGACCACGCCGGTGGTGATGAGCGGCGCGGTCACCATGAAGATGATCAGCAGCACCAGCATCACGTCGATGAAGGGCACCATGTTGATCTCGTTGATGGTGCGGCGGCGCGAGCCGCTGCCGCGGTGGCTGACGGCCGGCATGTCAGTGCGCCGCCGCCGGCACGCCGACGTTGCGTTGCAGGATGTTCGAGAACTCCTCGATGAAGGTCTCGAGCTGGATCGCGATGCGGTCGATGTCGCGCGCGAAGCGGTTGTAGGCGATCACGGCGGGAATGGCGGCGAACAGGCCGATGGCGGTGGCGACCAGCGCTTCGGCGATGCCGGGGGCCACGGTCGCAAGCGTCACCTGCGTCATGTTCGACAGGCCGATGAAGGCGTGCATGATGCCCCACACGGTGCCGAACAGGCCGACATAGGGCGAGACCGAACCCACGGTCGCGAGGAACGACAGGTTCGACTCAATCGTGTCGAGTTCGCGCTGGAAGCTTGCCCGCATCGCACGCCGTGCGCCGTCGAGCAGAGCGCCGGCATCGGTGACCTTGCGCTCGCGCAGCTTCATGAACTCGCGCATGCCCGACGCGAAAATGCGTTCCATCGGTGCGCCGTCGGGGCGCTTGGCGGCGTCGGCGTACAGCTCGTTCAGGTTCTTGCCGACCCAGAACTCGCGCTCGAATTCTTCGTTGGCGGCGCGCGTGCGCTTCAGGCCGAAGAGCTTGCCGAAGATCACGGTCCAGCTCGCGAGCGAGGCGATCATCAGCCCCGCCATCACGAGCTGCACCACGATGCTCGCGTGCAGCACGAGCGAGATGATCGAGAGGTCCTGGTTCATTCGTTGTTCTTGTTCAGAGAGCTGGTGATGGAAATCGGAACCCGCTGGGGCCGAAAGGTTCCTGCGTTGACGCAGGCGATGCGGATCGTGCCTTCGGCGAGCAGCGTCCTCTGGCCTTCGGCCGACGCGCGCCACGCCTGCTGCGCGATCGTCATCTGCGCCAGGCCGGCGTGCTTGACGTGAACCGTCACGTCGAGCAGGTCATCGAGCCGCGCCGGGCTGCGGTAACTGACCGCAGTATCGGTCACGACGAACATCACCCCTGTTTCAACGCGCAAGCGCTCCTGGCCATGGCCGAGCGAGCGCAGCCATTCGGTGCGTGCGCGTTCGAAATACTTCAAGTAGTTGGCTTTATATGTCCGTTGGAACATTAAACGACTATCCCAATTCAATGCATGCAGCGTCATTGATTGATGGGTTTGTTAAACGACATGCCGGCTCGGCTCCTAGATTCCCACATGTCATTTAACACTACTTCTGGCGCGTTTCTAGGCGCCCGACTCCGGAGCCTCGCCCACCAAAGGCAAGTGACGTGATCGTTATGCCTACTGACGCCGACGCCGGCAGAGGCGCAAACGAGTCGCGATATCGGAGCAGTTGGAATCGCGCTCTGCTCCGTACATCTCAGTGACCGTACAAGATGCGATAGTCGTCTCCGTATCTACCCTTTGCCTCATCGGTTCGAACGCATACGTGCGTTCGCCCGCGATCGTCACGGCACGAACTCACCTGGGCACGAGCGCCGGCAGCTTCTAGACGGTTGATGTCGGCCATCAGCGACTCGCGCTCAGTACGAAGTTGGCGTATATCGTCGATGTTGGGCGTCATGTATTGCACGGCTACGACTGTCGTGACGCCCACGAAAGCAAACGCGCCCAACGCCAGGCCATAGACCTTCCACGAGATACGCCGTTCGATGGCTCTGAACGTAGCCGTCGCGCGGTTCGCCGCCTCATGAACTTCCTTGAGATTCGCGGACATGCGTTCCGCAGCCTTGTCTGCAGCAGAGTCGAGATTTCGCGCAACTTCCTCAGACACCACTGTGGGAACTCGATTGGCGGCATGGACGAGTTGCTCTGCCATGCGTTCAGACCGCCCGACGGCAGTTTCCGCTGAACGCTGCAGTCGTATCGCCTGTTCCACGACACGGGCGAGCAGATCAGCGGATTGGTATCGATCTGGCGACTCCTTACCGCTCATAGCCATGCCCTCGGCTACGTTCCAACTCCGCCACACGCAGCGTTTGCGCGTCACGTGTCGTACGCAGTTGATCAATCTCGCGGCTTGCTTCCCGGGCTCTTTCCTTCAACTCGTTGAGGACCAGTCTGAAGTCGTGAATGCGATCCAATGCCACGTAGTGCAAAGTTCCGTCCGCAGAAATAGTCACCAGTAGTCCCGAAGACGACGTGCCCTCGTCGCCTGCATACGTCCCTACCTCTGTCAGGTATCTGGTCAAGAGGTCGGGTGGAAACTCCGGACCTTGCGCGCTCAGCGCCGCGTCGACGAGACGACTCAGGAAAGGCCGAAGCGAGAGGCCCTGCTCGGCGGTGTCAAGGTCAAGATACGGGCGCACGTCCGTCCGCCACTCCAGCGGAGCCTCCGACGATTCAACAAACCAGTGAATTGCGCGCGACACACTTACCAGCGCAGCATCATCTTGGATAAATTCCCGAAGCAGCCAGAGCCGCGCAGCTTCCTTGTCGGAGTCATTCGTTCGACGCTTGAACTCGATCAGTCGCACAACTCCGGGGTAGATCAACTGCACGTCGGCGAGCCGGCTGTCCAACGGCGTTTGCTGAAGCAAGTTGACGCAGCCGGGAAGCTCTTGGTCGCCGATCTTCGCACCGATGAGAAGACCGAGGCTGTAGAGGAAATTTCCGATGAGAATGTTTTCGTAGGGATCGCGCAATTTGGAGAACGTCCGTGAAAGTGCGAAGCATCGATAGGACCATCAGATCGAACTAGCTCAAAAGTTCTCGCGGATTCCAACCATGATGTCCGAAGTGGCCTGCCCCTTGTTGACGACCAAGCCGAAATTCTTTGAAGAGTTGAGTCCGTTCAGCAGACGGGCACCGCTCACGTAGACACTCGTACTGCGTGAAAGGGCATGGACGCATGCGAAGCCAAATGTTGACGCCACCTTGTCTACCGAGGCTTGGTCGCTAGACTTGGCATAGTTGAACATGACCTTAGTCAGCGAGGTCACGGGCATCGAGGCGCCGAGAGTCCACTCGTGCACCTGCGCGGATGAATTCGGGTCTTTCAAGGTTTGAAATCCGCCCGATACGCGTACGAATCCAAAGTCGTAGCCGGCACCTACCAGAACGAGATTCCTGTCGGGGCTGGCGGAGGTGTAGCGATGATCCTTGCCCAGCACGACAGCCAAGTACAGCGCGTCCGTTGCCCATAGTTGGGTCGATGCGAAGAACTGCTTCTGAGTTGAAGTTGCTGCGCTCGCCCCCAAGGAGTACAGGGCGGAGAACTGCAGTCGGTCACCCAGCATCCTCGGCGTTTGATACTGAAAGGCCTTCGTCGCGGTGGTGTAACGATTTCCCCCGGCAAAGACCGCATAGGGTGTCCCCCAAAAGGAAGAACCGAAAGCGTCTAGGCGCGACAACACGATGAACTGAGGCGTGTATTGCTTCCCCATCGCTATGCGGCCCGCCGGCCCCAGGACACTGAGGTAGTTCAACTTGTCAAAGCCCGAGCCTGTGAGTGTTCCATCATCCGGATTGAAGCCCATTTCGAGATAGGCAGTCAGTGAAACGTCTCCGCCCAAAGGTTCGACTGACTTGATCCCAATCCGATTGGTGTTGAGTCCGCTCGAGTCCAAGCGCACCAAATGGCTCCCAGCTCCGGACGTGTAGTCAGCGTAGAGGTCCAACGTCCCAAATAAAGTGACCTGCGCTCGCGCCACACCACCGCTCCAGAGGAGCAGTAGTACAAATAGTCTTGCAAGGAGGCGGGTTGTCGATTGAAGTCGTGCGGTTCCCAACGACTTCATAGAGCGCTTTTCCAGTGCGCAACTTGCTCCAGAACGCGCACTGGTGCCGTGCCTCCGAAGCTCACACGGGAGTTCACGGAGTTCTCCACGCCAAGCACTGAGTACACCTCTTGTGTAATTCGCTCGTCGACCGCCTGCATTGCTTCCAACGGGACTTCTTCTAGACTGACGCCGCGCGCGTCGGCTTCGCGGACGAGTCGGCCGGTGATGTGATGCGCTTCGCGGAAAGGCATTCCGATTGAGCGCGTGAGCCAGTCTGCTAAGTCGGTCGCTGTCGCGTGACCCAAAGCCGAAGCACTTCGCATGCGCTCGACGACGGGCTGCATGTCTAAGACCATACCGCGCATTGCTTGCAGACAGATTTCTAACGTGTCAGCTGCGTCGAAGGTCTGTTCCTTGTCCTCCTGCATATCCTTTGAGAATGTCAGGGGCAAGCCTTTCATCACCGTCAACAGACCGACAAGAGAACCGGTAACGCGCCCAACTTTGCCACGAATTAGTTCTGCTGCATCGGGGTTGCGCTTCTGGGGCATGATCGACGAGCCGGTGGTCCACTCGTCTGAGAGTTTGATAAATCCGAATTGTGGAGACATCCAAAGCACGATTTCTTCGGACAACCGCGACAGATGCACCATGGAAAGTGAGGCTATCGATAGGTACTCGATGGCAAAGTCGCGATCAGACACGCCGTCCAGTGAATTGCGCATCGGGCGGTCAAACTTCAATGCACCTGCGGTCAACTCCCGGTCGATCGGGAACGACGTGCCGGCTAGTGCTGCAGCACCAAGCGGCGACTCATTCAGCCGTCGGCGCGAGTCGCGAACGCGCGAGAGATCACGCCCGAACATCTCGACGTAGGCCATTAGATGATGGCCAAAGGTGGTGGGCTGCGCGCTTTGCAGATGTGTGAACCCGGGCATCACCGTGTGCGCATGCTCCTGCGCCCGATCAAGCAATCCATGCAACAGCGCGGTCAAGAGATCGGCAGCCCGATCATGCGCGTCGCGAACCCACAGTCGGAAATCCGTAGCCACCTGGTCGTTGCGGCTGCGTGCGGTGTGCAAGCGACCTGCGGCAGCGCCAATGAGTTCGTGAAGCCGCGACTCCACGTTCATATGAATGTCTTCGAGGTCCTTTGAGAACGTGAATCGATCGTCCGCGATTTCAGCGCGTATTGTCGACAGCCCGGAGACGATAAGTTCATGGTCAGATTTCGAGATGATTCCCTGTTGCCGTAGCATTCCACTATGGGCAATCGAAGCATCAATGTCTTGCATCGCCATGCGCTGGTCGAAGTCGATCGAGGCGTTTATGGACTCCATGACCTCAGAGAGTTTGGTCGCAAAGCGACCACGGATGAGCATGCCTTTTTCTGCTGCCATGATGTTTTTGAGTTGAAATATTGATTGAAGAAACCTGGGGCGCTCAGGCAGCCCCTATGAACTCACAGATGTCAGCATGGTCTGGGCTCGCGACGATACAGTGACCCAAACGCTGGTTGACCGAAAAGGGATCGCCACTTGTTGGTTGGTCTGGAGAGTAGTGAAACGCCACCTCCTTGAGTGCGTCTCCCGCAGGGTGTAGTCGCTGTGACTGCGGAAAGTAAAACCTAATGCCAAAGTAGTCCTCGCTCGGTGGTGCACCGATGAGCGACCGGGCACTAAGGCCGAGCCGATGCGACAGCAGCACTTCCTCCAACGAGACACCGTATCGCCCTTCCACAAGTTCGGAAATATGACAGCCGGCGATGCGACAACCGGCCTCAATGACTTTGATTGTCGTTCCGCAAACCTTCAACTCGACGTGCATGATGCCGCTCGCGAGGCCCCAACTGGATGCCACCCCGTTAGCGATTTGGTTCAGGGCGACAGATTGGTCCGGATTGAACGGCACGGAATTGACGTGCCCAATCTCGAAACAGGAGGGCAACTCCGACACGAACTTCTTGGTCGGATACAAGGCGACAACTGCCCCATCTTCGACCACGCATTCCAAGCTGTACTCTTGTCCGTCCGCGAATTCCTCAATGATCGCCGAGGCCGTGAAGAGGTAGTTGGTCAGTCTCGATTTCTTGAAGTTGAACATTCGAACGAGATTCTCCGTCACCTCTTCCTGACTGCGGCAGAGACGAACGAAAAGGCTCATGGCCATGTTCACCGGTTTGACGATGACTGGAAAGACTACGCGACTCCAGTCCAGCGCGTAGGCCTCGTCCAGTGACGAGACCGTGCCGATGACTATCGGCTGCGGCACCCCTGCCTGTGCAAAGACTTCACGCATCAGACGCTTGTCGCGCGATGCTTTGATGCGCTCGGGATCGTTGCCGACCAAGCCTAGTTCCTTCGCGAGTACATCGGCAGCGATGACAGCGAACTCGTTTCCAGCTACGACCGCATCGAAGTGCAAGCCTTCGACGCTGCGTAGCAAGTCAGCCGGCTCATCATTGAGTTCCGGTACACGCAGCCAGCGATGCAACCGAGTGCCGTCGCCTCCGACGGTAGATGAATCGATGGTCGCTATCGACAACTTCCAGCCCCGGCGCTCGCAGGCGTCGAGCATGCGGCTGAGCGTGTATTCAGCGACAGGGTGCAGTACGAGGATGTGCTTCATGTGTCTACCTTTCAACTCGGGACTCGTCGTGTCGCGCTGATACGGATTTCAGCGTCGACTCGTAGCGCTCGAACCCTACGAACTCTGCGCAACGTCTCTTCACTTCACGCATGTAGTACTTGGCATACAAGTCCGGTATGGACGTATTTGCGTAGGATGGAAGCAGTAGGGTCCGTGGATGCGACGATCGATTCGGAGCGCTTCGATGCGGAGTCAATGCGTGGAAGATGAGCGCATCGCCGGGTTCCAATGCCGGTGTTTCGCCCTTGGAGATGTCCACGCAGGCAATATCGAAGTCGGCATCTGGATTTCCGTCAGCACTGGGCAATAGCGACTTGTGGTAACCGGGAAAGAACTCAATGCCACCCGACTCTTCGTTACTTGGGAAGAGCGGAATTCCCACGGAACAGAGGTCGTTGGCAGGCAATTGCAGCCATCGCCAATAGAGAAAGTCCTGGTGTTGAGCGTAGCCTCCGGTGTCTGGATCCTTGCGAATCAGTTTGCACTTGAGCAAGGACGCTTGCGCGCCTAGAAGGATGCGCAAGGGCTCCAGCAGGCGTTGGTCAAGGACGGCATCAAGCAAGATTGGCGAGATGTCCAACACGGGGTCGAGGCGGTCCACGACAAAGGTGTCAGCCCCGTTTCGGCGGAACTCGGTGCGCAGATTGAGATCGTCCAGAAGGCCAGGTAGCAGCCACAGCCGTTCGCATTCAATCCTCCAAGCAGCAATGTCCTTCGGGGAATAGATGCCGCGTAGGACCGTGTAGCCCTTGCTTAAATATTCGGAGCGCGCTTGTTCCAAGTTGCAGCCGCGCTGTTCTTTCGTTTCAGTGTTCATTTCCCGTTGTTTCGCGTGAAGTAATGGGTCGCGCGAACTCGCCGATGCGAGCGCGCATGTGCTGCGCGGCGGCACGCACGCGCTCGGGAGCGGTGCCCCCGTAGCTGGAGCGCGAGCGCATTGACTCCTCGGCATCGAGGAGGGGCCAATCCGATCCGCCTAGCCGCGGGTCGACGGCGGCGCGATCGGCTTCCTCCAACTCTCCTAGCGAGCAGCCGCGATGCTGCGCGACCTCGACGAGTTTGGTAACGAGATGGTGGGCCTGACGAAACGGGAGGCCTTTGTGGCGAACGAGCCAGTCAGCGAAATCCGTGGAAGTCGTGAAACCGGTTCCCGCAGCCTTGCGCATGACATCACGGTGGACCTGCAGGTTGGCGACGACGAGCCCAAGAACATCCAAGGACAGGCAGATTGCATCTGCCGAGTCGAATGCTGCTTCTTTGTCCTCTTGCAGGTCTCTGCAGTACGACATGCTCAATCCCTTCAGTACGATCTGCAGAGTGTTGAGGTTGCCGATGACTCTGCCGCTCTTCGCCCGTATCAGTTCGAGCACGTCGGGATTGCGCTTGTGCGGCATGATGGCGGAACGACCGGCGAGGAAGTCGGGCAAAGACAGCAAGCCAAATTGGGGCGTTAGCCAGACGACTACGTCTTCTGCGAAGCGAGATACGTGTACCGAAGTGGTAGCGCAGGCGCCCAAGAAATCGAGGACAAAGTCGCGATCAGCCACGCTGTCGATCGAATTCGTGGTTGGGCGATCAAATCCTAGTCGGGTTGCAATGAAGTGTCTGTCGATCTCGAAACTCGTGCCAGCAAGTGCGCATGCGCCCAGGGGCGATTCGTTAAGCCATTCCCGCACTTGGGCGAATCGCCTTGCGTCGCGGTGAAACATCTCGGCGTAGGCTAAGCACAGATGTCCGAAGCTGACCGGTTGTGCTGCCTGCAGATGAGTCATTCCGGGCATCACTGTGTCTGCGTGCTCCTCCGCGTGGGCGACGAAGGCGCCGACAACGCCGATCAATTTTTCCGTCGCTTCCTCGCATTTGTCGCGAAGCCATATCCGCAGTGCCGTAACGGCAAGGTCGTTGCGTCCGCGCGCCGCCCCAATCTTGCCCGCCAATGGCCCCACAAGCCGTTCCAGTCCTGATTCAATGTTTGTGTGAACGTCCTCTAGTTCAGGGTTCCAAACGAACTCGCCTTCATCGATGGCTGTGCCAACTTTTTGCAGACCACGCTCCAGCGCGTCCTGCTCGTCGACACTGAGGATGCCCATGCGGTGAAGCATTGCTACGTGGGCAGAGGTGCAAGCGATGTCCGCCTTTGCAAGGCGGACATCGAAGTCAACTGACGAGTTGATAGCCGTAAGAATCTTCTTGACGGAAGCGTCCATGCTCAGTCCCGGGGTGCGATGTCAATCGTGATGCCACTCACGACCGCATCACAGGCGGCAGTAGCCGCAGCAGCGTCGGCACCTGTGCACACTACATAGCCTGCGCGGCTAAACGAGTCTGCGGCGGCACCTACACGATCGCCTGGTTTGAGTGGCAAGTGCAGGCTGACGACCCCTGGGTGACCACGCCAACGTTCGATGCCACAAATCGAACGGACGGTTCCGGGCGGTGGTGTGAAGAAGCGAATTGCTGCCGCACCGCGTGTGCCCGGAATCGGAAGTTCTCCATCGATCAGACCCAATGGCCATCGCACCGCGAAGTCCAGCAGGTCCGCGCCGGTAGCATTGCGTACCAATGACGGGATCGAGTCACCCCCGACCCGGGTATGCGTCTCGATAACCACTGGCCCTGACTTCGTGAGGCGAAGTTCAGTGTGCGTGCATACGTCAGTGATGCCCATTACGTCAAGGAAGTTGACGACGTACTCAACGATCCGCGCGCGGTCAGTCTCAGCCAAGGGCGCGGGGACCACATGCCCAATTTCCACATAGGGGTGCAGAGGGTCTGTATCGTTGGTGATCTTGCCAGTGACTGCGAAAACGACGTGGCGACGACCGAAACTGAAGCTTTCGACCGAGAACTCGGGGCCATCGAGGAATTTCTCGACGATAAGGTCTTCGCCGACGATTGCCGCAGTGACGACCTGTTCTGTGTTGTCGAATCGTCGAATTCTCTGACTGCCTTGCCCGCACCGCGGTTTCGCGATTACTGGGAACCCATGAACTTCGGCAAACGCGGCAATGTCCAGAGACGAAGACGCGGCCAAGGCAGGAGTTGTGGGAAAGCCGTGATGATCTAGCCATTGGCGCATCAACACCTTGTCTCGCGTGCGCTCCACAGCTTCGACACTGACACCGTTGAGACCAAGGGCTCGCGAGAGGCGAGCGGCGGGAAGCAATGCGAGTTCGGTCATCGAAATCACTGCATCAAACGGGTCCGCTCCGTGCAACCCTTGCAGCATCGGAAGCAACCCATCATCGTTTTCGTAGTCGGTGACGATCGTTCGTTTGGCGAAAGGCAAGAGCGCCGCATCAAACGGACCGGGCAGATTGACGAGAGTCAACTCGGCGCCGAACAGCATTGCACGATCGCACATGCCGGGACCGCCACCGACAACGATCAGTTTCTTTTTCATCTTGGCTCCAGTGATTTCGGAATGAGAGAAAGGTTGTCGCTGATCCTGACGAACTCACTCTTCAGGTCGACGTGGGTAGTCCTCGCTTCATCGGCACGCAATATCACCCAAGCTAAGCAGCCCAAGGCCAGTGCGAGACAGACTGTTCCAGCTGCCAGCAGAGCGCCAGGAATCTGCATGCCTGCATAAGCAGCGGCGAATGCGTAAGAGCAGCTACCGACCAGGGTTGCGGATGTCATGCGACGGATCGCAGCGAACCGACCTCGAAGAGATGGCTCGACCAAGGCCTGCACGGTGGTTGTGAAGTACACCGTGTGCAACGCGGTCGCGAAGCCCAGGGCAAACACGAGTGCGAAGTAGACGTACGCATGGAAAAACTGAAGCTGCACGATGGTTGCAAAGGCGAGGACTGGCATGAGGATCAACGCCTTGTGCAGTTGGTGAATTTCCAGATCAGCTCGCGTCACGACCAACCCGAGCAAGATCGATCCGAGTGCAAAGGACACCCCCGCCGCCGACACGGCCAAGGAACTTCCACCAAGCTGTCGCTCGACGAGCAATGGCAGAGCCAAATTGAACAGAGCGACCACGATCAGATCGGCCGCGCCAAGGACGATGATCCAGATCATCATTGGCGACGTAACGACCGGCCGCAACATTCGGGCGAAGCCCGCCAACAGGCTGCCGCTATAGCCTCGCATAGGGGCGACGAGGACGAGGCCAACGCTGGCCCTCCAGTAGAACGACCCGGCCACGGCCATGCTCGCGGCCACGGCGACCAGGCAGGCGCTAAAACCGACGCGATCCAATAGCGTGCCTGCCGCCAGCACGCCACACAAGTGGCCTGCTTGGAAGGCGATCTGCTGGCGGCCGTTCATGTTCGCAAGGCTGTTCGACTGAACCAGAGAGGGCGTCAACGCGAACACTCCTACCCGCACACCGGCGTTCAGGACACCGACCACTACGCTGGCGAGCAGCATGCCATCGGGATGCAGCCCCCACAATTGAATGGAGGCGGCGAACACGGCGACGACGAGACTCGCGGCGATGGTTGATCTGTACACGAGCGGTCCGGGGCCATGACGGTCAATCCATGAGCCGGCAACAAGCGGGATCAGGAACGCGAAGAGCGCATCGCTGGCGACGTAGACGAGGTTGTGCCAGATATCACCGCTTGTCTGGAATAGCTGCAACGTGAACGCCACGAGCATGAATCCGCGGCCTAGGTTCATTGCGAACTCGGCCTTCAGGAAGTCCGAAGCTGGTCTGCCAAAGGACTGACTCACGATGGTGATTCTTCGTAGTCGTAGCGAATGCAGCCCGTGGCTCTATCAAGGGTGGACAGCAGTTCATCGCGCGAAGACTGCGTGGCCCGTACGTAGGCCATGCGTGAAAAGCTGTCGACCAAACTCTTGGTGCGGTCACCCGGCCTGCGTATTGCGTAGGCCTCAAGAACCCCGTTGATAGACTTGGCTTCGTCAATGCCGGAGACCTCCTTGATGAGCCTTCCTGCTGCCGGGGGAACCGTGTAGCGAATACCGCAGAAGCCCTTTGCAGTAGCCTGCGCGAAGACCGACTTCGCGCCGTCCCACTTGTGGTTCATCTGTGCGAGCACGCTCAATTCATAGAGATCGATGCCCGTGACCTGCTGAACGAGGGTCGGGATCCAATCACCTCCAACGCGCGTGTGGGTTTCTATGATTCGCGGTCCGGAGCGCGTCAGCATGATTTCTGTGTGCGCCGGTGAGTTGTCGACGCCCAAGGCCGTCAGCGCCCGCGCGACATAGTCGGTGATCAGCCGTGCTTGCTCCGGCTGCAGGTCTGCCGGGAAGATGTGTCCGATCTCGACAAAGGTTGACTCGTCGATGAATTTCTCGGTAATCCCGGCGAAGTAGTGCACGCCGAACGACGTGAACGACTCAACGCTGTATTCCTTGCCTTCGAGAAATTCTTCCAGCAAGACCGGGTACGTCGGTACATGCTCGCGCGTCCATCCTTGACTGATCTGCGCGGGGGACTGCAGCGCGACCACAGACTTGCTGCCGGTGCCGTCTACCGGTTTGATGATGATCTTGGGCAGCCCACAGGATGCCGCAACCTGTAGCAGTGACGTTTCGTCGTGCGCGACCTCGTGCCAGCAACTCGGCACGCATGCCTCGTCTAGGCGTCGACGCATGAGGGGTTTCTGTCGCGTGTTGCGCAGGGCTTCGAGGCTGACGGTAAAGCCGCAACCAATGGACTCGGCCAACCGAGCTGCCAATTCTTGCGAGTCGTCGTGAAACGAGAAGACCCGCTCGAAGCCGACAATTCCGTGCAATGTCATCGCAACCGCATGCACGGTTTCGATCTTGTCATCGGGCGAATAAACGAAGAGTCGCTTTGGTGGAGACTTCAGATCTTCTGGAAATTGGTTGTCGCGCGCGATAAGCCACGTCACATCGTAGCCAGCCTGATAGAGGAAGTCGTGGTGTTTCCTGATACCACCGCATAGAAGCACGTTCATGTTGGTTCTCCTGAGAAGGTTGGCGCATGCGGCGGCTCACCGAGCCGAAGCCTCACGGATTTGCGTGCGTCGCGTTGTTTCGTCCAGCAAGCCAGGCGGATTTGTAGAACTGCCAGTAGCCCATGCTGAAGTGAAGGGCGCGACCGCGGGATCGCATGTGGAGCATGTGAATCTTCTGAATCGGGACGTTGGACCACAGGTGGTGTTCGACGTGGTAGTTGTTGCTATTGGTCAGCCACGTCATGAAGAGATTTGATTTGATGGTGCGCGTGTTCTGAAAGACATCTGTCGAGTGCTCGTTGCAACCGTAGTGCTCCGGCAGTTCGATCCATGCATGCAGAGGCGATGCAACTAAAAACAGCGCAGCCAACCAAATGGCGAGGGGGTGCCAAGTCGACGCCGCCCAACACCACACAAACAAGGCGCTCAAGACGGCGGCCGCAATGAAATAGAACGATCTTACTGACCGCTGATAGCGAGGGTGGAAGTCACCCAACGGCGCCCCAAGGAAGGCCTTGACGAGTCGGACGCAGAAGCTCGTGTAGTGATGCCACATCAAGAACCGGGAGAAGATCCCCCCGAGAGTCCACGTTCTTGAGCCGTAGTCGAAGAATTCCCGATTGTCCGGAGTGCCCAGCAGGGCATGATGCTTCAGATGATTGATGCGGTACTCATGGAATGACACGAGCATCGGCAGCCCCAACAGGATGCCAAAAAGTTCGTTCAGTCGCCGCGATCGAAAACCAGTGTGATGCAAAGCTTGGTGAGCAAGTTCAACGCCGTGAGCCATGGCAACGCCCAGCAAGAAGATTCCGCACGCGGCGGTCCACGCACCTGAGACCGATGCTGTCAACGCCCCGGCGGCCAGAAGAGTGAACCAGACCGCGACGCGCCACGCGAACGATGCCGACGAGACACTGAGCCATTCGGGCTCCAAGTGATCTGAAGGCTGTGGTGTTTTGCTGTGGAGGTGAGTCTCAGAGGAAGTGTTGTCCCGATTTGGCATGCGTTTCCTCATACCAGTCATCTCAGGAGATCCACGCATTCTTGCGGGTTCGGGTGCAGCATGTGGAGTAACAGCGCCCGGGCAATGTGCAGTCGGGCCACAGCTTCTTCGTAGACTGCCGATTGCGGACCATCGATAACGTCAGGCGTGACTTCGTCGCCTCGGTTGGCTGGCAAGTTGTGCATGAAGAATGCGTGCGGCTTCGCGAGCGCCATGAGTTCTCGATTGATGCGATAAGGGGCGAGGAGGGAGCGCCGCCGTTCGGCGTCGTGGCTCTTATTCATTGGCACCCACACATCGCCGACTACAACGTCTGCATCACGAGCGGCCTCATGCGGATCGCTAGTCCATGTGTAGCCCTGGAGATCGGCAACGTGCTCAGCGGGTGGCGCCCATCCCGCCGGCGTGGCAATAACAAACTTCGAGCCTACGAGTGACGCCAACTGCGCCAATGAAGTTGCTACATTCGTGCCGTCCCCAACGAATGCAATCTTGATCCCGCGCAACTCACGCAGGCGACGGCGGATCGTTAGAAAGTCGCACAGCGCTTGTGTCGGATGGTGCTGGTCGCACATGCCGTTTATGAACGGAACGCGGCACAAGGACGCGATCTTCGTTTGGAGTGCGTGGTCGTAGATGCGAGTGAGCAGCGCATCGTTGAATCCACTGATCACGTTGACGAAGTCCGGCAGGTATTCGGTCTTCTCGGCGTTTCGACCGATACGAGCTTCGCGTCCTGAAAAGTAAATTGCGTGCCCGCCGAGGTCGACCATGGCGCGCTCGAACGCATTCCTCGTCCGAAGCGATGTCTCGTCGAAAACCATTGCGAGACATTTGCCGCGAAGGAGCGGCTGCACGAAGCCTTGCATCTGGATATGCCGTTCGACGATTTCCGCGGTCTCTAGCAGAGATAGCGCCGACTCCGCGTCGAGGTCGGTGATCGTGTTGAGTTGAGTGATTTGTTTCATTTGGGCAAAGGCTGGCCAACGAGGCGGCGTGCGCCTCGCGAGCGTGATCCGTGGAGTGAGCTACCCGGCCTTGGAAACGCTGCGTGCTTGCGCTAGCAGGCGGAGCCGGAGTGCGTTGATGTTGACGAAGCCAGTTGCGTCGCGTGGATCGTAGACTTTGTCGCTCTCAAACGTCACGTGACTCTGCGAGTAGAGGCTAAATGGGCTCTTGCGCCCTTCGACAATGACGTTGCCCTTGTAGAGTTTGACGCGCACCGTGCCGGTGACGTGCTCTTGGCTCTTGTCGATCAATGCTTGCAACATCTCTCGCTCGGGAGCGAACCAGTAGCCGTTGTAGACCAGTTCGGCGTAGCGCGGCATCAACTCATCCTTAAGATGCGATTCGCCGCGATCCAGCGTAATGGATTCAAGCGCGCGGTGGGCCACTTGCCATATCGTGCCGCCAGGCGTTTCGAAGATGCCTCGGCTCTTCATGCCGACATAGCGCGTGTCAACGATGTCCAAGCGGCCGATTCCGTTTTCGCCGCCCAGTTCATTCAGGGTTGTCAACAACTGCGCAGGCGTCATGCGTGTGCCGTTGATCGCAACTGGGTCTCCCCGCTCGAACTCGACCTCCACAATTGCAGGGCGATCCGGTGCGCGCTCAGGGGACACGCTGCGCGTGAAAACATCTTCATCGGGAGTCACCCATGGGTCTTCGAGTGCCTTTCCCTCCGCAGAAATGTGGAGCAGGTTCGCGTCTGCTGAATAGGGTGGCTCGCCGCGCTTGTCTTTCTGCACAGGGATTCCGTGCTTGTCCGCGTAGGCCACCAGTTCCGTGCGGCTGTGCATGTCCCACTCACGCCATGGCGCAACAACCTTGATGTTGGGGTCGAGTGCGTAATAACCAAGTTCGAAACGAAGTTGGTCATTTCCCTTTCCTGTAGCGCCGTGCGCAACCGCGTCAGCACCAAGTGCGTGGGCGATTTCGATCTGTCTTTTTGCCACCAACGGGCGCGCAATTGGCGTGCCCATGAGGTAGTACCCCTCGTACGCAGCGTTGGCGCGGAAGACGGGCATGGCGTAGTGTTGAACGAGTTGCTCGCGAAGGTCCTCGATGAAGATGTTGCTTGGCTTTACGCCCAACGCGATCGCCTTTTCTCTCGCGACATCAAGCTCTTCTCCTTGGCCAAGATCGGCAGTGAACGTAACGATCTCGCAGTCGTATTCGTTCTGTAGCCAACGAAGGATGACAGAGGTGTCCAATCCGCCCGAATAGGCGAGTACAAGCTTCTTGATTTTTCTTGCCGTCACAAACGTTCCCTTGGCATTTTTGTTTGGAGATCACAGTGCTTCCTACGCGACGACAAGGCGACGCGTGTGGGGTCACTGCTGGGTGGTGGTCACAGTCGCTCTGCGGTGGCTCGCTGGCCGGAAATCTTGTCCGCCAGGATGGGCGCCTTGTGAGTGCCCGGCGAACTTCTTCGATCGCCGTGAATGCGTCATCGTTGAGTTGGGAGGGTTCGGGTGATCCCTCCTTGGTTCGGGCCGGCAGCATAAGCCGACAGTTCTCGGAGCGCAATCTGTAAGAGGTGACAGGTGGTATTTGTTGAGGAACTGTGATGGTGCTTCAGGGGAGTTCTTGTCGGACCGACTCGGTAGTTCGCGCCTGGCTCAGAAAGGCGACCAAATCTGGGACTTGGCCGCAATAGGGTTCATCTTCTAGGGATAGCTTCGAGAGCAAGAAGTTTGGCTAAATGGAGTCAGCGGTGCGATGGCACGACCGTCGATTGCAGAGCGCAGCGGCCTAAATTGGCAGTCGCGCTGTCGGCGTCAGAGCGAGGCTTGGTCGAAGCCTGCACGGCTTTGGACACCCTTTGGGTTCAGTTTGCGCGTGAGTGCGTATTCCGGACCAAAAGCGCCGCCCGTTCCGATTCAAACCCGCCGCCGTTTCCGATCCGGTTCAACCACTTGTGCGGTACGCGGGGCCGGGTTGATCGTTGCACATGGTCGGGGGTAGTCTCAGCAGTCGCGGACGTACGTCGCGGCGCCGGTTCACTGACCTGACGTTCGGCGGCACGGCTTGGTCGGAGGCAAGCGCGGGGCAGTGCCTCGGCACCCAGATTCGGGATGCTGCTCGATCCGTCTAGCGCGGCGACGTTGGCAACCGCCAGACTCTTACATCGGAGAAGCTCATGCTCATCAAGACCCGCGTTTTGGACGAATCGCTGGACGCCGTTTTCGAGGCTCACACCGAGATCAGCGCGCCCAACCTTATCGAAATCGCCAGATCCCGTGAGGCGCTCGCCCTCAGCAAGGGGCAAGATTGGACCGCAGATGCAATCCCCGTCTTCGGCAAGATGCTGATCGACCTCACGAGGTCAGGGGCGCTGGGTAGCGAGGTTGACAGTGCGGCCATTCAGGTGGCGATGGCCGCTTGGCTGCACGACTCCATCTATTGTGGGTTGGACGCAGACACCTTCGAGCGTAGCGATCTCGAATTCACGATGCTTCAAGACGGAACTGTCAGGTACGACCGCCGCCCGGCTGTCGCTTGAAGGGGCTGCTGACGGCTTCGGTGGGTGGCTGTGCGTTGCCAACGACAACCACCGCCGCGACGACGCCCAAAGCTACTTCTCTCTGACGCGTCCCTTCGGCTTACCCATCGCGGCCTCGGTGCGTTTCACCAACTCTGCGCCTGACACCCCGAGCGCTCCTGCGATGCGAAGCAGGATCGACAGCGACGGCTGTCGTTCACCTCGTTCCAGTTTGCCGAAGTAAGACCTGTCCACACCGGCGATGAGCGCCATCTGATCTTGGGCGACACCGAGATCAACGCGGGTCTGTCGCGTCACCGCTCCGAAGGCGCGTGCAATCTCCGGCTCGAAGGAAGTACTACGCGCAGGCGACGGTGGTAGACGTGGGGCGGAAGCGCGGTTTGCAGGCACCCGGTGAGGTTGCCGTGCATGGTATCGTTCAGGCCACGGCATATATGCCGTATGACCATGACGAACCTGAACACCCTCGCCGTCACAGCGACTGTCGCGCTTCTCGTAGGCTGCGCGGCGCCGACTTCGCCGCCGGTCAGCAGCGCGCTTCAGCCAGAGCAGATCGTCCGGTCGTTGAGTGCCCGCAAGCTGACCGCAAGAGGTGACTCCGACACGGTCTTTGGCCTGGCGATGCTCAAGACATACCTGCAGCCCGCCCTTGATCGTTGCCGCACTGATGGCGGACAGATCGAGGTCCTGGGCCGGTCTCAAGTTTGGTTTACCGCTCGGGTGGAGGGCACTGCCGGGCGTTCCCAAGCTCAGCTTCTGCTGCCGAGCAAATTCGCCTGCCGGGCGAGTTCGGCGTTTACCTGGGGCGCCGACATCAGGTACGCCGAGCCCACCTTCTTCGCGAGCCAGTGGGCTGGCGAGACGTACTACTACGCCAACATGCAGTTCGGCTTTATCCCTGGCACGCAGCTTGAACTGATAGAGCCCGGCAGCGCGTCGAACCGTGAGGCGGCTCGCAAGCAGAGCGCGGAATGCTCGACCCTACGGCAGGCGTACACCGAACGGCTTCGTGCCAGCCCGGCAATCGGAATGGACGTGGCGTTCGGCACCATCATTGGCCTGAGGCCGCCCCTGGCCTTGATCCAATACAACGCATTCGGGCGGCAGACAAAGGGTCAGGAGCAGGAGTGGGTTCAAATTTCGTCGCTCTCGGCTGGCAGCGATTGCCCTCGATAGTTTTGGCTTCTGCCATCCGCCTCGTGAAGGGCATCGCAGCGCGAGCGCTACTGGGAGATTCGCCGCTGAGCGATCGAGCCACGTACGAAAGCAAGGTTTAGCGCGGTATGAAGAAATCGATAGATCATCATTCGTCTTCACGGGGCTCGCGAGCGAAGCCCCAAAGGGGTCGCGCAGTTTCCCTGTGCGAACGAGTCGAACCGAAGATCACGCTCGCGCTCCCAGGCTATGACTTCTCCGAGCTTGCCGTTTTCCTCCGAGCACAAGAACTGGACGGGATCGGCCGGGAGCTGATGGCGAAATGGGGGCGGTTTTTACCTCATTCTTGATTGCGAATCACGGGGGCGTCCGTATCGTTGAGCATTCAACTTCGGAGGTTTCTCATGACGAATCGGATACAAACAGAGGGGGCGTCGTCACCCGACACGGAACGGCGAGGCATCTTCTTGTCTTCCACTGCCTGGACCGAAGAGCGGCAGGTGGTCGAACAGGAGAAGCAACGGCTTCTAACGATGCAGATACAACTCGCCTCGCTTGTGAGCGCAGCGCAGCATTCGGACGGCGGCGCCACTTGGTATCTGATGGCGGGGGCTTCGCTGCATCAGCTTGATCGGGACATTGACGATCTCTTTGACTGGCTTGAGTTGGATGAGCGTTGTGTGAAGGCTGGTGCGGACACGCGCGCCTTATGACCGCCGTGATGCCTACGCCCTGAGCGTCACTGTGCGTCCCGTCGCGTCTAAGCTGGGTGTGCGATCGGCCCGCCTCGGCGCTCATGCAAGCGCTGCGCGGGCCGTGCCCCGGCGCTGAGCGGAAGCATCGACTGGATGCCTTGCCTCGTATGCTGTCCGCCGCGCATGATGTTCAGCCTGATACTCGCCAGAAATCCAACATGACGACACCAATCTCGCCAACCGGCATCACCCTGTACGGCAACAGTGAATCTGGCCACAGCAACAAGGTGCGGTTGGCATTGGTGTTCGGGCAGGTCGAGCACGACTACGTCCATGTCGACATCTTTGTGCCGCATGAACAGCGGTCAGAGCCATTTCGCAGCTTGGCGCGCTTCAATGAAGTGCCGCTGTTGGTGTGGGGCGCCGAGAGTTTCGTGCAGTCCAACGCCATCTTGTGTCTGCTCGCAGAGCGCCTGAAGCGCATGGGCGGCGAGAGTCCGCAGCGCATGGCGCGTGTGCGTGAATGGCTGTTCTGGGAAGCAAATCGTCTTGGCCTGTCGTTGCCACACGTTCGGTTTGCACGTCAGTTTTCCCCGCAAGAGTACGCTAGTGCTACACAAGAATGGCTGCTGTCACGCTTTCTGCGCGACATCGCGCGGCTCGAAGCCGAGCTGAGTGACGGCCGAGCATTCATTCTCGACGAGCAATTGTCGGTGGCCGATTGCGCACTCTGTGGTTACCTGTTCTGGGCCGACGAAGTTGGGCTCACGGTTCCTCCGCACGTACGCGCCTGGCTTCATCGCATCCAGCAACTACCCGGTTGGCAACCTCCGCGCGAACTGCTGGCCGCTACGCTTTGACCTGATCCCCGGGTGAATGCAGCTGATCGTCCTTCACCTCGGTGGCCGGCTACCATCGATCTCCAACACACTTTAGGGCAACTTCTATGGTTTGGGACCGTCCGCAGCCGTTCACCATGCCGGTCACGCCGGACGGCAACGACATTGACGGCCTGAATCACACTAACAATGCGGTGTATGTCCAGTGGTGCGGGAAGATCGGATGGGCCCATTCGGAAGCGCTGGGCATTCATCTCGCGGACTATCAACGCCTCGATCGCGGCATGGCGATTCGTCGTGCCGACTACCACTACCTGCTGCCGACAACCGTCAATGATGAGCTGACGCTTGGAACATGGCTGCTCGGTGGCGACGGCAAACTGACGATGGAACGTCGGTTTCAATTGCTCCGAAACCGAGATCAGGCGACAGTCCTCCGAGGTTGCTGGAAGCTGGTCTGTATCGAACTCAGCAGCGGGCGACCGCGCCGATTCCCGCCCGAGTTTTATCAGGCATATGTCGCTGCCGCAGCACTCGCTGGAACCGACCGTTCGATGGCTGCCGTTGCGATGCCGCAGGCGTTCGTCGTAGCTGGCGTGGCTTGGGATGCCGGGAGCTGAGTTGGATTGTCGTGACTTCGCGACATTGCCCAGCAGCGCGGGTTCTGCGCCTCAAAGGCCATGGCGCTGCGAACACGAGTTACCCACCGTCGGCGCCAGCGTGGCATGCGCCACGCCGCCGGTGGATAACTCTGCGCTGTTGCGACCGATCGTGCTGATGATGAAAGTGCAAGTGCCATCACAGACGAAACCCGGTCACGCGCTGGGTCCGTCGCATCACTGTCGGACCGAGCTGCGCTTCGTCGCCGATCAGTACGACCAATTCTCTTGCCCTGGTGATGGCCGTGTAGAGCCATTCCCTGGTCGCCAAGACGCAGTTTTCGAGCACCACGACGACGTTCTTCGCTGACGACCCCTGCGACCTGTGGCAGGTTATCGCGTAGGCAAGTTCAACATCGAGGCGTGCGTCGTCCTCCAGTGGTCGCGCCTCGCCCTCGCCCTCCCAACGTACAAACACGGCGTCTCCGCTTCCGATCGATTCCACCTTGCCCATCAAGCCGTTGAACATCGTTTCGCGATATCGATTCTTCGTGGCCACGACGGGGTCGCCGACGGCAACTGTCGCCATCGGTCCGAGGCGCACGGTCTTGGTGTCGTGTCCACGCCTGAAGTCGGATTCCTCCTCGTTGATTGCTGCCACCGTGTCGCGAAGCGCGGCCACAACCATCACGTCGCCGAGTGCCATGAGGCGCCGGTGTACATCTTGCAAGTCCTTCGCTGGCGCAAAGTAGACGCCCCTTGCTTGACCGCCCCACCGCTGAAGGCTAGGCACACAACCGGACCTGACCGTTGACGCGGTGTGAGGGATCATGCTGTCCTCGGCTTGTCGGCGCACCTGAGCGAGAAGCGCTACCCGCGTACCGTCTTCGACCAAATCGTGGAACACGCGCCCGATGCCAACGGGCGGCAGTTGCCCATGGTCACCGACAAGCAAGAGCCGTGCGCCGCAGGGCAGTCGCCCAAGAAGGGTGTGCAAACCCGGAGTGTCGAGCATGCTCGCCTCATCGACGATCAGCAGCGTCTTGCCATCGACATAGACATCGGAGTCGAGCGGAGCGCCACCGGATTCTTCGGCGCGTTGCTGGCGCTCCAGTAGGCGCACCAGCCTTGCGATCGTGTAGGCGATCCGTGGCCTGGAAGCCGACGACGCGCCACGCGAGAGTTGAAGGGCAGCCTTGCCAGCCAGCGCGCACATCACGACGTTGCCGCCGAGGAACTCCCAAGCGGTCGAGAGCACCTTCATCACCGTCGTCTTGCCGACGCCGGCGCCGCCTTGGAGCACCGCGAGCGGTAGCGCCAGCAGTCGAACCACGGCATCGTGCTGTTCCGTGGCGAGTTGCATGCCCGTCGCCGTCTCCGCATCGAAGACGGTCCGCCGCAGTTCCGCCCCCGTGGGAACGGCGAGCGCTGCCGGCGCAGCTTCGAGCGCCAGAAGTTGCCGGTGCACGGAATCCTCAAGCCATGCTGCGCCGGGCGCTCGGAGCAAGCCGTCTACCCGGGCGATGGCATGCCTTTCTTCGGCCAGTTGGAGCGCGAGTGCCGGATCGACTTTGCGAGCGTGTAGAAGCGTCGCCAAACGCTCTGGCGTTGCGGCTGTGTCGCCATCGGCGAGGACTTCGCGCCAACAGCTGTCCAGCGCACCAAGGAGCCGGTCTGGATGATGATCGAGGCCATCCTTCTCTCCCGCCGTCTTCAGGAGCCGTATGCCCACGTAGTCGGCTTTCTTCCAACTCGTGAGGCTGGCAAGCAGGTAGGGGTTGCGCTGAAGACGTTGCTTGGCCTCCAGGCCGCCCACCAGATTCCACAGTCGCCGCGAGACTTGTACGTCGACAACGTGCAACGACTCAAGATAGGCCAAGAAGTCGATCTCCGCTGCAGCAGTGGCATCGGCACCGGACTTCGCGGCGACTGCAGCGTAGAGCTGCTGGGCGATGCGAAGAGCAAGCCGAGGTTTGCCGGGTTCAAGCACTGCGGCAACCTCGTCGACGCGGGAAAGGTCGTTGAGAGTTTCAGGCAGGCTGGGTCCGAACGCGCTCACAAGCCTCGCGGATCGGGTCGGGCCAACGTTGGACAGCTTCTCCAGCCACGGGCCCAGCAAGGCGCCGGTACTGATGACCCGCCGCATGCGCTTGGATTCGACCTGCGTTACGGCCTTGCCGTATCGATCCTTGAAGCTGCCCTTCAGGCCCACGACCTCGAACGCCTCGCCCGGAAGCGGTTGAGTTCCTTTGCCAGAAAACTTGACGCGCAGGAGTCGCCCATCATTGCCCTTGGCGGAAAAGATGCAGCCGTTCTCCAATTGCGAGAGCACTCGCTCGACGACCACGGTGCCGCTGAAGTTGTCGAGTGCGGCGACCGTCATGGAGACACCCGCACAAAGAGGCCAGAGTGGATCAGCTCAAGCTGGCTGCGCAGACGCATGTTCTCCGACTTGAGCGTTTCAATCTCCGCGACCGCAGCGGCAAACTCTTCCAACAGGCGTTTCTCGGCTGCCTTGGCTTCGACAGCAGCCTGCGCGTCCGCACGCGCAGATTTGGCCTGCTGCGCAAAGCGAGTTCGGACGGCCTTGTCGACCATGTCGAGATTTCGGGCGCCGATGGGAAGCAGGCCTTGCCCTTCTGCGACCAGGTTGATCAGCGATGAAAGCTCGTCACGCTCGAAGAGATACTTCTCCTGGGTTTGGCGCAACTCGATCGCCAGTGCAATGGCGCGCACGTTCACCTTTCCGTCAGTTGTGGCCGGCAGCGTTGCGGTACGGTCATCCCCTGGTTGTTGTTGGTACCGGGCTTCGAGGTCTTCAAGATACTGCTCCAACTTGGCGCGTACTGACGGAATGATGCTGGGTCTTGGCATGCTGTGTGGCTCACTTATCTCGGTTTGGAAACGCAACGACCTTGGCCGCGCCAGTGCTTTCGAGGACCTTCCGCAATGCCGCGTTCTCATCCTCTAGCTTTTGTAGCGAGCGCTGCAATTTCTGCACTGTGGCTCTCATATCGAGGTATTCGAGTTCTGCTGCTCGGTAGCTCTGCGCGATCGCAGCGTGGGCTCGCTTCCAGTCGTCAGCTCGGTCAGTGACGGCCCTGCGCACAGACTTCCTGCCCGTGACGGCGGTGCTCTTGACGCGGGTGAGCCATGCCTCAACCATCTTGTGCGTCGTATCGCGGTGCGCAGGCGTAGAAAGCGTAACGTTGCTGATCCCTGCTCGGCGACAAAGCTCTGCTTGGCTCAGCTTGCCACCATTGAGGGGGTAGATGCCTTCATGCGCATCGATCTCGGCCTCGATGGTCTTCATCGCGGCACGCAGCTTGGTGACTACCGCTTGGGTTCGCTTCTTTGCAAACTTGATCAGCCCTGATGGGGCGGAGAGATCGGTGGTGCCGGTTGCTTTCATGCTACCAACTCCTCTTTGCGCACCACCTGCATGATGGTCGAGTTGGAGGCCCACTTCCGATGGATGTCGTCGAAGCGCCTCAGGTGCGCCAGGATTTGTCCAGCCCAGAACTCTTGGCCCATCTCGTTGTCGTCGGCTACTTCCAACTCGTACAGTCGAACCGCCTCGGCAATGGACCGGTCGATGTCGTCGCGCAGATAGGCTTCCTCCAGCCGATGATCGCAGCCCCATCTGCAACGTGAAGGCTCTGGACGCCCCACCTTCTTTGTGCAAGGCCCTGAACTGCCTGGCAACTTGGTGCATATGACGCCGGGGCGTACGAGCGCCCAACTCTGGCCGCTGAGAGTAAGAATCTCTGCCAGTTGACGGATGTCCTCGGCGCCAAGGTCTCTGCCCAGCCGAACACGTTCTTGCACAAGCATGCCGGCGATCTTCTTTGCCGCAGGCCCACCGTAGTTGTCGATGTCCTCGATGGCGTCCGTCGCGCGCATGATGGCGACTTCCTCGACGACCTGCTTGATCTCTGCCTGAACATCGGGGTCAGAAAGGATGTAGTGGAGGGTCATCTCAATGCTCTTATGACCGAAGAGGTCCATGAGAATCTTGGGCGCACCCGACAGAGCCAGTGCGGCCAGCCTAGCCACCGTCTTTCGAAACCTGTGTGTGGTCAGGTTCTCGCCACCAGGCTTGTCCGTCAACCCGAGGCAGATGGACATCAAGCGCAGGCGATCATTGATGTCGGACGAGAACTCCGTGCGGCTTCCAATTCGCGACCAGATCGTGCGCCGACTGTCTGCTGCGTCTGCGGCATCGGGCTCTGGGTCACCTCCGAGGTACCCAAGTCTGTGAATGAGCGTGCACAACTCGTCTTGTTGGCGCAGCGCGTCAAGCGCGACATCGGGCAGAGGCCAATCTCGCTCGGCGCCACCAATCCGATCCACCAGCTTGTAGGTCAGCCCGTTTGCGAAGGGCGTGCCATCGGAGGAGTAAACAATTGAGCCCGGCCTGAAGGAGAGCATTTCACCGATCCGCGACCCAACGCTGAGAAGGGCGATCCAGAGGTGCGACATCTGCAACAACTGCAGCAGACCCACAACGTGAGCTGCGGTTGTTGGCGGCCATTCGCCAGCTTCCAATGCTGCGCCGCCCCACACGTTGGCGGTGAGCGGAAAAGGGGGTGCATGAATCTCGTTGCCTTTGCTGTCAGTCCACTGGTGCTCCGCAAGGATGCGTCTGAACTTGAGGCGTCGCCGGCTTCCAACGGAATCGATGGAAACGTCGGCTCCTTCGACTGGGTCGTCTGCAATGACATCTGCGATCTGCGTCGCAATGGTGAGCAACGTTGCGCCCAGTTCTCGGGCAATCCAGAGAACCCGCCAGCCACCCTCGGCGACGTAGTCGTCTGGAAGCGGCTGCCGTTTGGATCGCTTCGCCTCAGCCTTGGGGCGTGCATCCTCCCCTCTCACATCAGGGGTGTAGTGCTGCGACCATTTTCTGGCGGCGAGCTGAGGGGCGTCTGTCCAGAGGCCTCGGTCGCATAGGGCGATGATCCGGTCGAGTTCACTGCGAAGGTCGACCTGAATATTCGGACTCTTGATTTCGGAAAGGTCTTCCACCGTATAGAAGCGCATGAAGCTACAGGCTGCAGCGTCTTCTTGGCCCATGTGTCGCACCGCGCCTGCGATGAGGCGTGGCAATGTTTGATGGAAGATGCGGCAAAGTGTTGTCAGCGCCAGATGACGACCATTTGAACGGCCTGACCCTGTCGGCACGAGCGCGATGAGAACGGCGTAACGGACAAGGTACAGGAGCGCAGCCTCCATGTACTCTTCAGGCACACCTTGTGACGCGAGTCTGTCTCTGAAGTCAATCCTCGCCATCTGCCTCGACAGGGGCGGCAGCCAGTCTGTCGAGGTTGCCCAGATTCCAAACGTCGTGCCAAAGCCAAGCTTTGATTGAACTGACACGAGGTCTTTCGGCGTCATGGACTGAATGTTCGCTGGACGCATGACGCGCAGCACCTCATCACGGAGCGTCGCGGCCCCGCTCGCCGGTGCATGTACGCCATCTTTCTGATTGCCCTTGACGGGTTTGGCGGCAGTGCTCACGTGTAGGTTCCTTCAAAGACGATGGGGACATGTTTGCCAGACTTGATCTGATCCTGCCAATAGCTCAGTCGCTCGTGAACTACTTCCGCATCGAAACGCGTGAGGATGGCCTCAGTGTTTTCAAGCTCTTGGGGGAAGCTCGACTCGTTCCACACGGGCACGGGAATCTTGTCTCTGGTGTCCTCCAGTTCGGCTTGCCGTCGAGTGAGGTGCTCATAGCTGTCGTCAAAGACGATGGCGTGCGTGGGGCACAAGGTGCAACGTTGGACACGGCACCCAGCCCCATCGTCGTGTTCCGGAGCAAGGGAAGATGGTGGATGAGTGAAGTCCTTGCAACCTACGCCGACGCGGGTGCGGTTCTTCTTGTAGACAGCCAGGCGCCTACGCTCGTCATCTGAGACGCCGCCATGCTCCAACTTCGCGCGAAGCACAGCAGGTTCCACCTTGCGATGGATCTCAATCTCGTGCCAAACAGCAGTAGACAGTTCTCTAACCTTCCTGGCCGAATGGGCGCGCCATGCCTTGTGTCGCAGGTATGTCTGCGTCGTGCCGGCGTTCTTGTGATTCGCGGCAACTTGCGCGGTCAGCACCGAGTAGTTGCTGAACTCGTATGCAAATGCGATGTACGCGTCCCGGAAATCACCCGGGGTGATCGACTCTCGCACTTGTTTATCGGCCGGTTGCTTTTGGTTGATCTCGTGAATGAGCAGGCGCAAATACTGACCGCCGCTTGTGGTGTTGAAGTTGCCCATCGAGAGCCGGCGTATGCCTCTGTGCACGTCGAAGTAAAGCCACGGCGACTTCAAGCACTGTTCCAGCTCAATACGTCGAAGTGTCAGAGTTTCGTTTCCGGCATTCGCCTGTAGGTCGGTCAACACCTGCAGATGTTCATCCTTTAGCTTCTTCCTCAGCGGCGCCGTTCGCTCCACGAGGCGGGTCAGGATTGTTCCCGGTGAATCAGTTCGCTTCTTCCGACCCATGCAGAAGTGCTCTGATTGGCCTCGGTTCTTGAAGCCGTACACCAAGTGGTAGTCGGGGTTGGTCGGGTGTGGCTCGACGAAGCGGCCGGTAACGTTCACGTCCAACATCGTCTGGATGTTCCAACCCGAGTACAGGAGGCACAGATTGAAGGCATTCCGCACGTCATCCCCATTGGGATAGAGGCCCAACTGGGGTACGCCAATTGGTGCCATCCAGCCCACTTTCGACTGGGAATCGAGTGCATGGGCAACGTCGCGCATCGACGGCACTGGATCGCCGGTTTCTGCGACCACCGCACGATAGACAGCGTGAACCTGTTCCTTCCATTGATCGGCCGGAAGCGTCTTCCACAACCACATGTTGGCTGGTTGTTCGTCGGCGCACTCCCAGCGACTGAGGGTCCCGAACCAGCTGTGTTTGAGTCGATGGCGTATCGTCTCAATCTCCCAGTGGGCGGGAACCTCGGACGATTTCTGAACGTAGTCCGGTGATGGCCAGTAGAGGCCCGGAAGCTTCTTCTGCTTGAGTCGGACGTTGACCAAGCGCAGGAAGTTGCCATGGTGGGTGGTGCTGACCTTGTTTCTTTTTGATATGACGTAGTGCAGCTCGTGAAGGTCTTCAACTGCCTTCACGCGACTGGAGCCCACGGTCTGCGAGGTTTGATCACTTCGCTCGGCTTCGTCGAGGACGCGCCACCACGTTCGGAGTGTCTGAAGACGATTGTTGCGATGGGACTGTGACTGCAATAGCCGCCACTCTTCCTTGATGGCAGGAAGCAAGTCGGCGATCAGTTCGGGCCGTCCGGTGAAATCACCTGTCCACTGACTCTTGGCGTTGCCCTTCAAGTCTTCTTCCTGAACCCCCGTCGCGAACCGCCGAAGGTCGATCGGGAGAGGTTTGGACGGATGCTCGGTCCAGAAGAGAAGTGGATCGGAATCGCTTTGTCCGGGAGTGGGCGTGGCAACAGGCGTCGGCAACTGTGGCATTGAAACGAGCGTCAGAGCAGGGTCGTGCCGACCTTTGTTGACTTTGCGTCCTGGTTCAGCCATGGTCGGTTCTCACTTCTGCATTCTTGTACTCGAGGTCGTCGAGGTACTCTGCGTACTGCAACTGGGTCTCGCCGCTTGCGTAGATGCGGGCGACCCACTGAAGGTATCTCTCGGTCGTCGCCATATCGATGTGGCCGAGTTGAGGCTTGATCACTTGCTGAATATCGCTCAGCGCGTTCGACGTGATCCAGTCAATGGGAAGTCTGTCGACCTTTGCTGCGATGAGATCAGCTCTCCTTTTCGCCAGCGTCAGCAAGGTCTTGCAAGCCCAGTAGTGGCGACCAGCATGGGGCGACCATCCGTCAAAGGGCAGACTGCCAGCGCCGGTCCAGGCTTCGTAGAGCGTCTTGGCGGTAATGCGCTCGCCCGTGGACTCAGAGATGAAAAGGTGGGGTGAGGGTTTCGCGGCGCGTGCGCGCTGTTCAGCTTTGGTCGGGGCTGACCTGGCCCACTTCGCTCGCGCCGCGAGCCGAGGGCCGCGCCGGTACTCGTGCAACTTGTGTGCAAGTTCGAGTGGCATCCAGATGATCCGGGCGGGGCCGATCTTGTCGCCGTGGTCCTCGCCGAAGTCTTGCCCCTTCGTTCCGAACTTGATGGTGGCCTCGACTTGCTCGCCAATGACGTGCCAGTCTTCGATGCGCTCGGGGAGCGTATCCAACCGCCACGCGGCTGCTTCTTCTCTGCGAACTGCGGTCTTGATGATCAGTTCGACCATCAAGGCCTTCGTGGCGCCCCTCTTTATCAGTACGGCCTGATGCCACTTCTTCGTCTCGGCGTCAGTTGGGAGTCGCAAGGTCTTGGGGTCCAGACGAACCTTCCCCACGCGACTCTCGACTTCTTGGCCTCGGTGCCCATGGCTGTCGGTGGCGCTTCTGACCTGGACATAGTGAGTCGTCGTCGGCACCAAGAACTCCTCGCGGATGCCCCGGAGCGCCGCCCAGGATAGGAAGTTGCAGGCCTCTTGCACGCGAGCGTTGATCGTCGAAGGCGCCAACCCCTTGCCTTTGGTCGACCAACTCCCTTGGGTCATTTCCTTCTGATAGCCATCCAGCAGATGCTGCGCGTAGCTTGCGTTCTTCCAGTCGACACCGCGTAGCTCAGCCCACTCCAGGAAGTTCGACAGTGACTCGGCATAGGCCTGAAGGCTCAGCTTCGTCGGCATCCTGTTCGCGCCCCGTTTGCCCTTTGCCGTTGGTGTCCAGTCCAGCAGCGCTCGCTCGATCACGTAGGTGGACGGATCGCGCAGGTACTGCCACTCCCCGTCAAAGAAACACGGGACATGAGCGACTCGGTCGAAGCCTCGCTGACGGAGGTCCTGCTCATCCGGCCAGAAGATGTGAATTGACATTTAATGAAAACAAGTGGCTATCAGATTGGATACTGTAGCTCAGAAAAAAAGCTTGTGCAAGCTTCATTTAATGTTTTTGCAGGGGCTTCCCTAAGGCGTAGAAGACGATGCCGCCGGCATCGGTGTCTTCCCAGTACACACGCAGCGGGAAACTGAAGGGCTTGGGTGCGGTGTCAGGCATCGGCAGCGATAGTGCGGCGCCGCAGGCCGCGGCAGCGCGCGAATTATGGCTGCACGCGCTTGTACACCGGCCCCCACTGCGGGTGGCCGGCTTCGGACTTGCTGAGCGCGAAGTCGGGGTCGGCGGCGCGGGCGCGGCGGAACTCGACCTCGCAGGCCGCCACGCGGTCGCTGGTGCAGAAGATGAAGGCCAGCAGCTTGTGCGCCGCGGCGCGGTCTCTGGTCGACACCAGGCCGATCTGCAGCGCCTGCGCGAGTTGTTTCTCGGCCTGCGGGTACTGCGCGTCTTCATACGCGCGCCAGCCGGCGAGCAGGGCTTTTTCTGCCGGGCGCTCGATCACTTCCATCAAGCCGGTCGGCACCGGCGGTGGCACCGCGCAACCGGCGGCAGCGAGCGTGAAGGCCAGGGCCAGGGCGAGTCGCAGTGTCTTCATCAGAACTTGTGCTTCAGCGAATAGGGCTGGCCCGGCGTGACGATCACGGTGCTGCTCAAGGCCGGGAAGTCGGTGTTGCGGATCACGATCTGGTGCCGGCCTTCGGACAGCGACAGTTCGTTGATCGGTGGCGAGGTGCCCACGCGGCGACCGTCGACCTCGATTTCGCCCCAGGGGCTGACGGCGATCTTGACTATGCCGGTCGCCAAGGGTGCGGCGGCCGGCGCGGCGGCGGCGGGTTTCACGTCGCGCTCGCGGGCTTCGCGCTGGCGTTTTTCACGCGTGGTTTCTTTCGGCGGCGTGGCCGCGGCCTTGGCCGGTGTGGCCGGGCCGGCGGCCGTGGGGGCGGCGGCCACCGTGACCGGCGGGCCGGGCGGCGGCGCGGTCTGCGCGGCTGGGGCGACCGCTTCAGGGGCGGCTGCGGTGGCGATGGGCGCGGCCGCCTCGGGCGCGGTCGCCCCGGCCGGTGTTTCGGCCACCGGCACCACCACCGTGGCGGGCGCTGCAGTCACCTGCGGAGCCGGCGCCGGCGCTGCCACGGGAGCGGCCACCGCCGCCGGCGCGTCGGTGTGGCCCGGCGCCCATTGCCACCAGGCCAGGGCAGCGGCCAGCAGCACCCCGGCGCCAGCCGCCAGCACCCACACCGGGCGCGCGCGCCGTGGCGCTTCGGACGGCACCTCGCCTTCGGAGGTGACGGTGTTTTCGTCGAGCCAGTGGCGCAGCTCACGCGAGAACGAGCGCGCCGAGCGGTAGCGGTTGTCGGGGTTCTTTTCCATCGCCCGCGCGGTGATCAGCGCCAGCGCTTCGGGGATGTTCGGGTCGATCTTGTTCGCCAGTGGCGGGTCGACCTTGAGCACCGCGTTCGTGATCTCGCTGAGCGTGGAGCCGCGGAACGGCTTCAGGTCGGTCAGCAGCTCGTAGAGAACGACCCCGAGCGAGAACACGTCGGCGCGCCGATCGACTGTTTCCTGGCGCGCCTGTTCGGGTGCCATGTAGTAGGGCGAGCCGGCCGCGATGTCGCCGCTGGCCGCGGCTTCGTGCTGGTGCGCGACGCGCGCGATGCCGAAGTCGAGCACCCGCGGCTGAGTGCGGCCGACCATGAAGATGTTGGCGGGCTTGATGTCGCGGTGCACCACGCCCTTGCTGTGCGCGTAGGCCAATGCGTCGGCCACACGGCGCACGATCAAGGCGGCCTGGGCCGGCGTGGCGCGCCAGCCTTCCTGGCGCAGCTGGCGCAGGTCGCGGCCCTTGAGCAGCTCCATCGCGATGTAGACGCGGTTGTCGCTGATGCCGGCGTCGAACACGGTCACGATGTGCGGGTGGCTCAGGCCACCGGCGGCGCGCGCCTCGTTCAGGAACAGGGCGTTGAAGGAATCGCGCTCGCTCACGTCGAGCTCGAGGTTGAGCGTTTTCACCGCGATGAGCCGCGAGAGCAGCGGGTCGTGCGCTGCGAACACTGTGCCCAGGCCGCCCTCGCCGAGTTTGTACTTCAGCGCATACCGGCCGATGTGCCCGATGGTCGGGATCTGCTCTTCCTGGGCATTCGGCGCGTTGGTCTGGAATGCTGCCGCCGGGCCCTGCATCGCGGTGATGTCGGAGTCGCCCCACAGAGCCAGTTCGGCGGGCATGCTCGGCAAGGGCGCGGGCTCTGAATCTCTCGGCGCGGGCTCGGGCGGAATATTGGCATCGGTCACGCCCGGCAGCTTAGCCGAGTGCCACTGCGTTGAAGCACCAAAATGGCCCTGGAACGCCGCCTTAGTCACATCCGCACACCATTCTGTGGGGGTGTGCGCACCGATTTCAGGCCGGCCGCATCAACACCTTGTCGAGGCGCTCGACCGCTTCGTGCAGTTGTGCCATCGAGCTCGCGTACGACAGGCGCACGAACCGCTCGCTGCCGTGGTGGCCGAAGTCGCGGCCCGGGGTGATGGCCACGTGGGCCCGGCGCATCATGTCGAAGCAGAAATCCCAGCTACTGGGGCTGTGGGCCGAGCAGTCGGCCCACGCATAAAAAGCGCCGTCGGGCATCACCGGCACCGTGAGGCCGAGCCGGTTCAGCGCCGGCACCAGGAAGTCACGGCGCGCGCGGAACTCGGTGCGGCGGCGTTCGTACTCGGCGATCGATTCGGGCTCGAAGCAGGCGAGCGCCGCATGCTGCGCCACGGTCGACGGACAGATGTAGAGGTTTTGCGCCAGCTTCTCGATGGGCGCCACCAGATCGTCGGGCACGACCAGCCAGCCCAGGCGCCAGCCGGTCATCGAAAAGTACTTCGAGAAGCTGTTGATCGAGATCACATCGTCGCCATGGGCCAACGCGCTGTGGCCGAAGCGTTCGTCGAAGCTCAGGCCGAGGTAGATCTCGTCGACCAGCGTGAAGCCGCCGTGCGCGCGCACCGCGGCGACGATGCGGCCCATCTCGTCGGGGTCGATCGAGGTGCCGGTCGGGTTCGAGGGCGAAGCCAGCAGCACGCCGCGCGTACGCCCCGACCAGGCTGCGCTGACGCCGGCCGCGCTGAGCTGGTAGCGCTCGTCAGCAGAGGCCGGCAACAGCACCGCCTTGCCTTCGGCGGCCGCCACGAAATGCCGGTTGCAGGGATAGCTCGGGTCGGGCAGCAGCACTTCGTCGTCGCGGTCGACCAGCGCCAGGCAGGCGAGTTGCAACGCGGCCGAGGCGCCGGCCGTGACGACGATGCGGCGCGGTGCGATCGTCAGCCCGAAGCGCTCGGCATACCACTGGCTGATGCGCTCACGCAGCGCCGGCAGGCCGGTGGCGTCGGTGTACTGCGTGCGGCCGGCGCGCAGCGCGCGCTCGGCGGCCTGCTGCACGAGCGGCGGGGCCGTGAAATCGGGTTCGCCGATGTTCAGGAAGATCATCGGCGAGTCGGCGCACTCGGGGCTGCGCGCCAGCTCGGCCGCAGCCTTGGCGCACTCCATCACGTAGAAGGGTTCGATGTGGTCGAGGCGGCGCGCGGTTTTCATCATGGGATCAGGGTGTGGGGTGGATGCCGAGCGCGGCCTGCAGCGTCTGGCGGTAGGGGATCTTGCTGTCGAGGTCGTTGTGGCCGGCGCCGGGGATCATGGTCATCGTCGCGATGCCCGGGCCGAAGCGGGCCAGAAGTTTGTCGGTGCTGGCACGTGGGATGACGTCATCGTGTTCGGCCGCGATGATCGTGGTCGGGATCCTGACGCTCGGCGCGAGTGCCCCCGAGTCGTAGCGGTCCAGCAGCAACCAGCGCACCGGGGCGAACGGGTAGGCCGCAGCGGCGATGCCGGCGATGCTGTCGTAGGGCGTGACCAGGATCAGCTTGGAGGCCGGTGCCTGGCTGGCGAGCCGCACGGCCACGCCGGTGCCGAGGCTGCGACCGAACACCACGACCTGCGGATGCTGCACGTGGACCCGTTTGAACAGCGCGGCCGCGTCGTTGTGGTTGGCCTGCTCAGTGGCGCTGCCGGTGCTGCCGCCGTAGCCGCGGTAGTGCAGCAGGTACAGCGCGTGCCCGGGGAAGTCTCTGGAGAAGCTTGCCAGGTTCTGCGACACGTCTTCGGCATTCCCGCCGAAGTAAAGAACCGCCTTCGGGCCGACGTGCGGCCGCACGGTGACGACGAGTTCGGCGCCGTCGACCGGCAGGCGCAGCGTCGATTCCGGCGCCGTGACGGCGCGCGGCTGCGGGTGGTAGATCAGCCAACGCTGGAAGAAAAACAGCGCGGCGCACAGGCCTGCGTAGGCGAGCAGCAGGGTGGCCAGGGCGATGAAGACCGTGTGCTTCATGGCCGAGCGCCAGGGCGCCGTGGTGTTGCTCAGCGCCGCGCTGCGCGCGCTGCTTCGACTTCGACGGCGCGCAGCTCGGCGGCGGCCTTGTCGAGCACGCCGTTCACGTACTTGTGGCCGTCGGTGCCGCCGAAACTCTTGGCGAGTTCGACCGCTTCGTTGATCGCCACCTTGTACGGGATGGCGATGCAGTGCTTGAGCTCGTACACGCCGATCATCAACACGCCGTGTTCGATCGGCGACAGCATCGTGGTCTTGCGGTCGACGTGTTTCGACAGCAGCGCGTCGATGTCGACGGCTTCAACAATGCAGCCGTGCAGCAGCGCGTCGAAGTGCGCAGCGTCGCACTTGGCGAAGTCGTCCTGCTCGCGCATGTGGGCGTCGATCAGCTTCGCGTCGGTGCCCGAGACGAGCCACTCGTACAGGCCCTGCAAGGCCACTTCGCGCGAGCGCCGGCGGGTCGACTTCGGCTTCGGGTGCTTGGGCGCGGGCTTGGCCGCCGGTTTGGCGGTGGCGGCCGTGGCAGCGGTGTCAGGCTCGGGCTCGGGGGTGTCGGTCACGAAAGGTCTTCCATCAGGTTCGCCATCTCGACGGCCACACGGGCGGCGTCGCGGCCTTTGTCTTCGGCCCGGGCCCAGGCCTGTGTTTCATTCTCGACGGTCAGGATCGCGTTGGCGATCGGCACTTCGCGGTCGAGCGAAATGCGCGTCACGGCGGCGCCACTTTCGTTGGCGACCAGCTCGAAGTGGTAGGTCTCGCCGCGGATGATGCAACCGAGCGCGATCAGCGCGTCGAAGTCTTCGCTCTCGGCCAGCGCCGACAGCGCCAGCGCCACTTCGAGCGCGCCCGGCACGGTCACGTGCTTGATGTGGCGGGCTTCGACACCGAGCGTGTGCAGTTCGGCCAGGCACGAGACCGCCAGCTTGTCGGTGATGGCGGTGTTGAAGCGCGCCTGCACGATGCCGATGCGCAGGTCGCGGCCGTCGACGTGGGCTTGCTGGCCGCCGCCGTGCGACGTGCCCGTGTCAGCGTCTTGCATGAGAACCCTCTTTCACTTGTCGGCGGCGATGAAGCCGGTGACTTCGAGGCCGTAGCCGGTCAGGCTGGGCATGCGGCGCGGGCTGCCGAGCAGCTTCATCTTCGTGATGCCGAGCTCGCGCAGGATCTGCGCGCCGATGCCGTAGGTGCGCAGGTCCATCTGGCGCGGTTGCTTTTCGCCGCCGGTCCGGGCGGGCAGCACGTGCGGCACCAGCGCGGCCACGTCTTCGCCGCAGTTCAGCAGCACCGCGGCGCTGCGGCCGTGGGCGTGCAGCACCTGCAGCGCCTTGGGCAGCGGCCACGAGTGCTCGCAGTCGGCGCCGACGTCGAGCAGATCCATCACCGAGAGCGGTTCGTGCACGCGCACCAGCACTTCGTCGGCGGCCGTCCACTTGCCGCGTGTCAGGGCCAGGTGCAGGCCGCCGTTGCGGTCGCGGAAGGCGCTGCAGTCGAACTCGCCCTGGGCGGTGGTCAGCTTGCGGCCGCCGGCGCGTTCGATCAGGCTTTCGTTGCGGCTGCGGTGTTCGATCAGGTCGGCGATGGTGCCGATCTTCAGGCCGTGTTCCTTGGCGAAGACGATCAGGTCGGGCAGGCGCGCCATCGTGCCGTCGTCCTTCATCACTTCGCAGATCACCGACGCGGGCGACAGGCCCGCCATGCCGGCCAGGTCGCAGCCGGCTTCGGTGTGCCCGCCGCGCATCAACACGCCACCTTCCTGCGCGCGCAGCGGGAAGATGTGGCCGGGCTGCACCAGGTCGCTCGCCTTGGCGTCGCGCGCCACGGCCGCCTGCACGGTGCGGGCGCGGTCGGCGGCCGAGATGCCGGTCTCGACGCCGGTGGCGGCTTCAATCGAGACCGTGAACGCCGTGCCGTGGCGGGTGCCGTTGCGCTGCGTCATTGAAGGCAGTTGCAGGCGGTCGCAGCGCTCGGGTGTGAGCGTGAGGCAGATCAGGCCGCGCCCGAAACGCGCCATGAAGTTGATGGCGTCGGCCGTCACATGGTCGGCGGCGATCACCAGGTCACCTTCGTTCTCGCGGTCTTCTTCGTCGACCAGGATGATCATGCGGCCGGCGGCCAGCTCGGCGACGAGCTCGGGAATGGGGGAAATGGACATCTTCGAATTGTAGGTGGCCGGGCCTGGCAGCCCGTGGCACGCCGAACTTGTCAGGCGTGCACCGCTGTCGCGGTCAACATGCGTTCGACGTAACGCGCGATCAGGTCGATTTCGAGGTTCACCTGCCGGCCGGCCGAGAGCAGGCCCAGCGTCGTGTTCTCGATCGTGTGCGGGATCAGGTTGATGCTGAGTTCGCAGCCGCTGGCCGTATCGGCGACGCGGTTCACGGTGAGGCTCACGCCGTTGACCGTGATCGAGCCCTTGTAGGCGATGAACCGCGCCAGCGCGGCCGGGGTTTCGATCCGCAGTTCCCACGATTCGCCGACACGCTCGAAATGGCTCACGCGGCCGATGCCGTCGACATGGCCGCTGACGATGTGGCCGCCGAGCCGGTCGTGAGCACGCAACGCTTTTTCGAGGTTCACGGCGCCAAGCTCGGCCAGGCCGGCGGTCTTGTCGAGGCTTTCGGCGGAGATATCGATCGTGAAGCGGTTCGCGGAGGCGTCGAAGCTGGTGACGGTCATGCAGGCGCCGTTGAGCGCGATGCTGTCGCCGAGCTGCACGTCGTCGAGATAGCCTTGCGGCGTGTCGATGACGAGCTGCTTGCCATGGCTGGCGTCGGCGCCGAGCGCCTTGACGTTCGTGATGTGGCCGAGGCCTGTGATGATGCCGGTGAACATCAGCGAATTGTCGCAGGCCTCGCGATGATGCGCAGGTCGTCGCCGATCTGCGCCACGCTCACGAAACGCAGTGCCAGCCCGTCTTCCAGCCGCGTCAGCGGGCCGAAAGCTGCGAGCTCACGCCCGCTGCCGATCAGCTTGGGCGCGATGTAGATCAGGAACTCGTCGACCAGGCCTTCGCGCACGAAGGAGCCGTTGAGCTTGTGGCCGGCTTCGACGTGCAGCTCGTTGATGCCCCGCTGGCCCAGGTCGAGCAGCATCGAGGCCAGGTCGACCTTGCCCGACGGGCCCGGCACCAGCGTGATCTGCGCGCCGCGTTCCTGCAAGCGCGCACTGCGGTCGTCGTCTGGCTGTGCAGCGTAGATCTGCACGGCGCCGGGCGCGTCTAGGATGCGCGAGGCGGGCGGCGTGTCGAGCCGCGAATCGACGATCACGCGCAGCGGTTGCAGGGCAGTGTCGACCAGCCGCACGTCGAGGCGCGGGTTGTCTTCGAGCACCGTGCCGACGCCGGTCAGCACCGCGCCGGCGCGCTTGCGAAACGCGTGGCCGTCGGTGCGCGCCGCCTCCCCGGTGATCCACTGGCTCACGCCGTTGTCGAGCGCGGTGCGGCCGTCGAGCGTGATCGCGGCTTTCATCCGCACCCATGGCCTGCCGCGCTGCATGCGCGAGAAGAAGCCGATGTTGAGTTCGCGCGCTTCGTCGCCGAGCGCGCCTTCGTCGACGACGATGCCGGCTGCGCGGAGTCTGGCTGCGCCCTGGCCGGCAACGAGCGGGTTAGGGTCTTGCACCGCCATCACGAGGCGCTCGATGCCGGCGTCGATCAATGCGTCGCAGCAGGGCGGCGTGCGGCCGTGATGCGAGCAGGGTTCGAGCGTCACGAAGGCGGTGGCGCCACGTGCGCTTTCGCCGTGTGCGAGCACGTCGCGCAGCGCCATCACCTCGGCGTGCGCGCCGCCCGCCTGCTGCGTGTGGCCGCGGCCGATCACGCGGCCGTCGGCTGTCGTGATCACGCAGCCGACACGCGGGTTGGGCTCGCTCAGGCCGATGGAATGCTGCGCCAGCGCGAGCGCTTCGTGCATTGGCGAGGGGAAGTTGGCGAGTGGGTTCATGGTGGGCACGGTCCCCGGAATTATCACGTCAGGGTTGGTGCGCGGCGGTGGCGTGGTTGACGAAGTCATCGCCCGCTGCGCCGGCGGGGCAGGTCTGGTTGCCGGCGATCACCAGAAAGTTCTGGTTCGCGAGCGAATGATCGACGGCGTTGTACGCGGCCGGATGTTCTTCGTTGCTGTCGATCGCGCCACTGCTGTCGAGGTCGGCCGAATAGCGGCAGACCCGGCGGGCGTCGGCGGCGGTGCCGAGTGCCCAGCCGCTGGGAACGACCGTGCTGCGGCCCGACCAGCGGCCGTTGGCGAGCGGCACCACCACGCAGTGGTAGGCCACGTAACGGTCGCCGGATTCGGTCTGCACTGCCTCGCTGTTGCACTCGGGTGCGGTGGCGTAGCGGCCGCCGGTGAGGGTGAGCGCGATGGTCAGGGCCAGCGGTGCGTCGTTGCCGCGTGCCGCATCGGGTGGCGCGGTTTGCGAGAAGCGCACGCTGCCGCTCAGCAACTGCGCGTTGATGGCGCCACACGCGGTCAGGTCGGCCAGGGCCAGGTCGAGTGTGGCCGTGGCTGGGTTGATGCCGCTGCAGCGGGCCGTGATGTTGCCCGACGCATTGTCGAAGACGAGCGCGGTCGTGCTGGTGGCGGTCGGCTTCATGGCGCTGCGGCCGTCGCCCAGGTTCTTGGCGAGCAGCGGCACACGGGTGGAGCGGGAAGACGCACCCTTCGCATGAGCAGCGCTCGGCGCCACGGCGAGCACGCCGCCGTGGGCCGGATCATTGGCAGCGATCACGGTGGTCAGCACGATCTTCTGTGCTTCGCCGTCGCGGTCGTTCCAGTGCACCGTCACGGCGGCGGTCTTGGCCGCGAGGGTGTTGTTGTCGACGATCTCGCGCGCCACGGTGTAACGGGTGTGGGTGGCGTAGCCGGTGCTGGCATCGGCGCTGCGCGACGCGCTCGTGATGCCAGCCCAGGAAGGCTCCGCGCCCGACGCCGCAATCACCGAATAACCACGCAGCGCTTCAATGTCTTCCTGGCCGAGCCGCACCGCCTCGGTACGTTGACGTGCGATGTCGGAGCCGAGGCGCAAGTGGCCTTGCAGTTGCGATACGGTCAGCATGCCGAGCGACAGCACCAGCAGCGCGATCAGCGCTTCGATCAGGCTGATGCCTTGCTGATGGCGAGTGGAGGTCTGGAGCTTGTTCATGGTTCTTCCTCAGAAATCGCGCCAGCCGCCGTTGATGCGGGCGAAGCTGCCGGTTCGGGTCTTGAGCGTGGCCAGCACGCCGCTGTCGTAGACGAGATCGGGTGCGCCGTTGCCCGTGTAGGTGGTTTCGGACAAGGCCGCGCCGCGCAACACGGCACCGGGCGCGGTGGTGTCGTTCCAGCTCAGCGCGCTGCTGTAGAGCAGGCCGTGGAAGGCGACCGCGCCGCGGAGGCTCGCCGTGCCGTCGACGACGATCACGACCGGCTGCTGGGCTGACCCGACCGTGACCGGCCCGTCGAGCGCCAGGTCGCCGTCGACCCAGATCAGCACGCTGCCGTCCGTGGCGGCCGCTGCAGCCGCGATGGCCGCAGCGCAGTCGCTGCCGCACACGATGCGCTGAACCGCGGGCTGGCTCTTCCAGCGCGCCTTGTCGAGGCCGAAGTACGACGCGAAAAGTCGGTCGGTGCTCATCGCGGCCAAGCCGGCATCGTGGCTCTGCTGTGCGCTGGCCAGCGGCGCACCGGCGGCCGTCGTCAGGCGAGCGTTGCTGGCCGCGATGCTGGTGCCGGCGTGGAGGGCCAGGCCGGTCGCAGGGTCGGCGTTGTGCGCGCCGAACGCTGCGCCATCGGCGTCGATGTTGCCGCGTGTCGTCAGCGCCGCCGCAGGTGGTGTGCGCAGGCCGGCGAGCAGGCCCACGGTCACGTCGACACGCGCCGTGGCGTCCACGTTCGACGACGAGCCGGGACGGCATTCACCGGCCAGGCTCGTGCAGCCGGTGGCGGTCACCCGCAACGTGCTGGGTTTGTCACCGGCCGCGAATTGAAGGCTGAACGCGGGGAACGGGCTGTCACCTTCGGGAGCACTCAGTGAGGGCGCGCCGTTCGTCGGGCAACTGCAGCTCCAGCCGGACGCTGAACGAACGCATGTGGGCTGCAATGGCGTGGCAACCCCGGCGTTGTGCCACGTGCGCGGTGCGAACGCGGCCCCGCTCTGGTTCAGGGTGCGGCTGCGAAACGTCGTGGCGCCGCTGTCGCCCGTCGGCAGGCAATCCGGCCCGATGCGCCGCGGATCGTTGAGCTGAGCCAGCGCCCATTCGGCGCCGGCCTCGGCCGCTTCGAAGGCTTGTGTGGCGCGGTACTGGTTCGCCGACGCGCGCTGTTCGAACACGAGGTTGCGGTTCACGAACAGCGTGACCAGCACCATCACGAAGAACAGCAGGGTCGTGACGACAAGTGCGGCGGCGCCACGCTGCCGGCGGGCACCGGTTGAGGAGTGGTGAAGGTGTTTCATGTCAGACAGGGCAGGCGCCGGTGAAGGAATCGTTGCGAAGGCGCACCTGGCTGCGCACGCTGCGGGTGACGTTCGCGTCGGTGGCCGAGCGGCCGCTGATCAGCAGCGCGAGGCTGCGCACTTCCTGTTGCGGCGGGCAAGTCGTGCTGCCGACGGGGCAGGGCTTGCTGCAGCTGCCTTGCAGGTCGATCCGCTCGACGCGTGGGGTCACGCTGAAGGCGCTGACGGTGAGCGTGCCGGCGTCGGTCAGTGCCTGCCAGCCGCTGCCGCCGAGCAGCATCTCGATCGTGCCGTTGCGCAGGCGGAAGCCGAACTGCTCGTTGCTGTCGAGCGCGTTGTTTTCCGTCGTGTCGCGCGAGTAGCGGAAGCTCACGGCGTCGGATGCTGCGCTGTCCGGCGCGACGGCGGCGTAGGGGTTGGTGACGATTCCGGTGGCTCCCGCCGACCACACACCCGAGCCGGCGCCGCCCCAGTAACCGGCACGACGCAGGTCGCGGGTGATCACGTCGGCGGCGGTGCGCAGGTCTTGCATCAGGCGTGCTTCTAGCAGCAGGCTGCGGTTCTCACGCACGTGGCTCGCCAGCAGCGAGCCGCCGATCGCCGTGATGAACAGGCCGATCGCCAGACCGACCATCAGTTCGATCAGCGACAGGCCGCGCTGGGTGCGGGAGTTGGTGGCGGGCGTGGCCATCACTGGTTCCAGCACTTGCGGTTCACGGCGGCCGAGTTCGCGACCGTGCTGTCGGGCCCGGAGGCCTGCACCACGTTCGCGCCGACGACCCTCAGCATCATGTGGCGGCAGGCTGTGTCGCCCACCTGTGCGCCTGTGGCCGAGGCGAGCACCTCGTAGCGGTCGTCGCCTTCGCTGCCGAGCGAGAGCCGGTAGTGGCCGCCCATCGAGACGCTGCTGACGCCGATCTGCGCCAGCGTGCCGTAGTTCGTGCCGTTGGCGCGCCAGCGCGATTGCGCGAGCTGCACCTGCATCATCGAGACCACCACATCGGCGCGGCGGGCTTTCTGCAGGTGGCCCTGGAATGTGGGCAAGGCCACGCTCGAGAGCACGCCGGCCATCGACAGCGTGACGAGCACTTCGACCATCGTGAAGCCGCGGGCGGTGCGGCGGGTGTTGTTGGTTCTCATGACAAGTTTTCCTGGTTCAGCAGGCGCGGTAGCCCGGCATGGCGCCTTGCGGCGAGCAGGAGCGCACGCGCCCCATGACGTTGACGATGTGGTGCACGGCCCGGCCTTGCTGGCCGACGAGGCGCAGCGTGCCGGTCGGGGTGCTGGTGCCGTGCAGCGGGTCGAACAGCACCGAAGCCGTGTTCGTCTGCAGGCTCACCCGGTCGGCCGCGGTGAGCGCCACGGTCTTGATCTGACGTGCGTCACCGGTGCAGACTGCCGGGCCAGGCGCGTTGCAATCGCACTGGTCGGCGTTGCCGGTGTGGACCACGTAGCAGCTGCCTTCCGTGGTCGCATGGAAGCTCAGGCGCACCGGCAGGTTGCGGGCAACGGCTTCGGTGCGCACGAACTGGATGTCGGTGGCGAGCTGCGTGGCCGCGCCGTCGAGCCGGCGGCTGTCGATCAGGCCTTGCAGGTTGGGCGCGGCGGCCGAGACCAGCACCGCCAGAACGGCCAGGACGGTGCAGGCTTCGACGAGCGTGATGCCGCGTTGGCGCTGTGTGGATCGGGTGGGGTATTTCATCGGTGCCTCGTGGTTGAAACGATGCACAGACTTTAGAAATTCACGCCGTTCGGCGCGCCCCCACGTGGCGGGAACGAGGCGCCCCTCTCGCGAGTGCGCCCGGGGCACACCCCCGTCCGGGGGAACCCGCTCAAATGTCCCTGATCAACTGCCGGAATTCATCCACGTCTTCGAAGCTTCGGTACACCGAGGCGAAGCGCACGTAGGCCACCTTGTCGATGCGCTTGAGCTCGCGCATCACCAGCTCGCCGAGCTTGGTGGAAGGCACTTCCTTCGCGCCGCTGTTGAGCAGCTTTTCCTGGATGCGCTCCATCGCGGCGTCGATCTGCTCGACGCTGACCGGCCGCTTGCGCAGCGCGAGCGTCATCGAGGCGTGGATCTTCGACGGGTCGAACTCGGCGCGTGTGCCGTCTTTCTTGACAACCGAGGGCAGGGCGATCTCGGCGCGTTCGTAGGTCGTGAAGCGCTTGTCGCAGCTCTGGCAGCGGCGGCGCCGGCGCACGACATCACCCTCGTCGGAGTCGCGGGTCTCGACGACCTGGGTGTCTTCGTGGCTACAAAAAGGACAACGCATGGAGAGAAAAGGGGATCGCGCACGCGACCCCGCCTCGTGGTCTAGCGATACACCGGGAAATCGCGCGTCAGCGCCGCCACCTTGGCGCGCACCGCGGCGGTATTCGCTTCGTCGTTCGGCTTGTCGAGCACGTCGGCGATCAGGTGCGCGGTTTGGCGCGCCTGCTCTTCCTTGAAGCCGCGCGTCGTCATGGCCGGGGTGCCGAGGCGGATGCCGCTCGTGACCATCGGCTTTTGCGGGTCGTTCGGAATGCCGTTCTTGTTGCAGGTCATGTGGGCCGCACCGAGCAGGTTTTCGGCGTCCTTGCCGGTCAGGCCCTTGGGGCGCAGGTCGACCAGCATCACGTGCGACTCGGTGCGGCCGCTCACGATGCGCAGGCCACGTTCGATCAGCGTTTCGGCCAGCACGACCGCGTTCTTCGCGACCTGCTGCTGGTAGACCTTGAACTCCGGCGCCAGCGCTTCCTTGAAGGCAACCGCCTTGGCCGCGATCACGTGCATCAGCGGGCCGCCCTGGATGCCGGGGAAGATCGCGCTGTTGATCTTCTTCGCGATGGCCTCGTCGTTCATCAGGATGATGCCCCCGCGCGGGCCACGCAGGCTCTTGTGCGTTGTCGAGGTCACCACGTCGGCATGCGGCACCGGGTTCGGGTAGACGCCAGCGGCGATCAGGCCGGCGTAGTGCGCCATGTCGACCATGAAATACGCGCCGATCGCCTTGGCGACCTTCGCGAAGCGCTCGAAGTCGATGCGCAGGCTGTAGGCCGAGGCGCCGGCGATGATCAGCTTCGGCTTGTGCTCGTGGGCGAGACGCTCCATCGCGTCGTAGTCGATCTCTTCCGCGGCGGTCAGGCCGTAGCTCACCACCTTGAACCACTTGCCGCTCATGTTCAGCGGCATGCCGTGTGTCAGGTGGCCGCCTTCGGCCAGGCTCATGCCCATGATCGTGTCGCCCGGTTGCAGCAGGCCGAAGAACACACCCTGGTTGGCCTGCGAGCCGGAGTTCGGCTGCACGTTGGCATGTGCTGCGCCGAAGAGCTGCTTGAGTCGGTCGATGGCGAGCTGCTCGACCATGTCGACGTACTCGCAGCCGCCGTAATAACGTTTTCCGGGGTAGCCCTCGGCGTACTTGTTGGTGAGCTGGCTGCCTTGCGCGGCCATCACGGCCGGCGAAGCGTAGTTTTCAGAAGCGATCAACTCGATGTGCTCTTCCTGGCGCTGGTTCTCGCGCTGGATGACGGACCAGAGATCGGGGTCGATGTGGGCGACGGTGGATTGGGTGCGGTCAAACATGGTCGGCAGTCCTCTTCAGATGAAGTCCCCGGGTTTCGGAACGCGAGTTCCGCACGGTGTGCATTGCGCACACGACCACAGGGCTGCCCAGGCGAACGGCTGAACGGAAAGCCTGCACAAACACAGGCACCGACCGCGCTTCCCGGTGGTAACCCACCTCAGGCCCGTGCAAAGCTGCCGGGCCGCATCGCCAGTCGCGCGGCCCCGCCAGTGTAAGGGCAGGGCTGGCAGAACGGTCAGCGCAAGAGCGCGAGTTGTTCGGGTTTCGGGGTCTCGTCGGGCTTGGCCGGCGCGATCGCTTCGGGTTTCCGGGCGGCGGCTTCGGCCGCGGGGGCGCCCACCGAGATCAGCGTCGGCTGTTGCAGCGGCACGGCCTTGCCACTCGCCACCTGGCGCAGCGAGCGCTGTTCGTTCAGCACCTTGCCGGCGTAGCCGCCGTCGTCGGTCATGTTCGCTGCGCCGACGTAAAAGCGCAGCCCGGCTTCCAGGCTGCCGGCGCGGGCGATGCACTCTTTCAGCACCTGCACGCCGACGCGCAGGTTCGTCACCGGGTCGAAAGCGGCGTGGTTGCCGCCGAAGGCTTCGTACTTGTCGTTGTGAACCTTGGTCATGACCTGCATCAGGCCCTGTGCGCCGACCGCGCTCTGCGCGAACGGGTTGAAGCTCGACTCGATCGCCATGATGGCCAGGATCAGCGTCGGGTCCAGGCTCGCCTTCTCGCCGACGCGCCAGGCTTCCTGCACCAGCCGGCTGACCGGCTCGGGCGCCACGCGGTAGCGGCGCGACAACCATTGCGCCACGGCGGCTTGCTGGCGGTTAAGGTCTTTCGGGTCGGACGCGGTCGCGCGGGCGATGGCATCGGGCTCGCTCAGCTCTGCGGCCAGCGCGTCGGCCGGCTCGGCGCGCGCTTCGTGGCGCTGCTGAAGCCAGCCGAGAACCCGGGTTTCGGCTTCGTGGCGCAGGTCGGCCTGGCCGGCCACGAACAGCACCACGGCGGCGAGGATCAGGCCGATCAGGGCCAGCGTGTTGTGGCTGACTTCGAGCAGGCCATGGCCCACGTCGCGCAAGAACACCGAAACGGACTGGGCCGTCGCGTGGCGGGCCGACTCGGCCGCCGAGATCATGGGGCGCAATGCCTTCATGTTGTTGTCTCTCCTTCGTTCGCCACGTCGCTTGCGGAGGTGGTGTGCAGGCCCTGGAAGAACGGCCCGCGGCAAGCGGCGGCGATAATCAAAGGCCGGTGTTCGAACCGCCTGCAGGGCAGGTGAAACGAACATCGACCGGGTTGTCACTCGGCGTCGGTGCGGCTGTGCACACCGGTTTGCCGAGGGGCGAAAGGCTGCGGGTTTTCCCTCTGGGCCAAAGATGGGCGGAATCTATCAAGCCCCTTCATAACCGGTCAACCCTATCAAACAAGTCTCTAATAACTATTAAGCATGAAGTACCGAGACCTGCGTGACTTTATGGGCGGCCTGGAGCAGGCCGGCGAGCTCAAACGCGTCGCAGAGCCAGTGTCGGTGCGGCTGGAGATGACAGCGGTCAGTGACTTCGTCTTGCGCGCTTCCGGGCCGGCCTTGTGGTTCCAGCAGCCCGCCGGTTACAAAATTTCGGCGTTGACAAACCTCTTCGGCACGCCCCGGCGGGTCGCGCTGGGCATGGGTGCCACCGAGGTCAGCGAGCTGCGCGACGTGGGCCGGCTGCTTGCCAGCCTGAAGGAACCCGAACCCCCCAAAGGCCTGAAAGACGCCGGCAAACTGTTACACATGGCGAAGGCGCTGTGGGACATGAAGCCGGCCAGCGTACGCCGCGCGCCATGCCAGCAAGAGATTTTCGAAGGCCCCGACGTCGACCTCGGCACGCTGCCCGTGCAGACCTGTTGGCCCGAAGACGCCGGCCCGCTGATCACCTGGGGCCTGGTCATTACCCGCGGGCCGCAGGGCGGGGCGAACGCGCGCCAGCGCCAGAACCTCGGCATCTACCGGCAGCAGGTGATCGGCCGGCGCCAGGTCATCATGCGCTGGCTCGCCCACCGCGGTGGCGCGCTCGACTTCCGTGACTTCGCGCTCGCCAAGCCAGGCGAGCCGTTCCCGATGGCAGTGGCGCTCGGCGCCGACCCGGCGACCATCCTCGGCGCGGTGACGCCGGTGCCCGACACCTTGTCGGAGTACCAGTTCGCCGGGCTGCTGCGTGGCAGCCGCACCGAGGTGACCGACTCCGGCGTCGGCGATGCCGGGGTGATGCTGCAGGTGCCGGCCAGTGCCGAGATCGTGCTCGAAGGCCACATCCCGGTGGCGGCCAAGGGCTTCGCCGGCGTCAGCGAACACGGTGTGCAGACCAAGGAGATCAACGGCTACCTGCACGCGCTCGAAGGTCCGTTCGGCGACCACACCGGCTATTACAACGAGCAGGACTGGTTCCCGGTGTTCGAGATCAGCCGCCTGACGAACCGCGAGCAGCCGATCTACCACTCCACCTACACCGGCAAACCGCCCGACGAGCCGGCGATCCTCGGCGTGGCGCTGAACGAGGTGTTCGTGCCGATCCTGCAGAAGCAGTTTCCCGAGATCGTCGACTTCTACCTGCCGCCCGAAGGCTGCAGTTACCGGATGGCGATCGTCAGCATCAGGAAGAGCTACCCCGGCCACGCCAAGCGCCTGATGTTCGGCATCTGGAGCTTCCTGCGCCAGTTCATGTACACCAAGTTCATCGTCGTGACCGACGAAGACTTGAACATCCGCGACTGGAAGGAAGTGATCTGGGCGATCACGACGCGCATGGACCCGGTGCGCGACACCCTGCTCGTCGAGAACACCCCCATCGACTACCTCGACTTCGCCTCGCCCGTCAGTGGCCTGGGCGGCAAGATGGGGCTCGACGCCACCAACAAGTGGCCCGGCGAAACCGCGCGCGAATGGGGCCGGCCGATCCGCATGGAAGCCGCCGTCGAAGCGCGCATGCAAGACCTGCTGAAAAGCATCATGAAAGCGGCGCCCTGACAAGAGGGCATGTGAGCAGGCGATCGTTCTTGAAGCAGCGCACGCGGTGACCTAAGTTTGTAGAGCCTGCCTGCAGGCAAACCAACCGGCGCAGTCACTGCGCTATAGGAGCCCCGGACCTCATTCCTCCGGATCTCCAAATGGTGGCGCAAGCCACCCGCCCCTTCGGACCGCAAGGCCGGAGGGGTTTGTCGTTCTGGGGAAGACATTGCCACGGTAGCGCTGTCATCTGCCTAGAATGCGGCATGACTCTCGACGCCACCCAGCCCCGTCGCGCCCGGCGCAGCAGCGGCGCCGTGACGCTGCACGACGTGGCCAAGCTGGCCGGCGTGGCGCCGATCACCGCCTCACGCGCGTTGAACCGTCCCGACCAAGTCTCGGCCGACGTGCTGAAGAAGGTCAGTGACGCTGTCGCCCGCACCGGCTACGTGCCGAACCTGCTCGCCGGCGGCCTGGCCTCGACCCGCAGCCGGCTGGTGGCCGCCGTGGTGCCGACGATCGCCGGGCCGGTGTTCCTGGAAACGGTGCAGTCGCTCACCGAGTCGCTCGCCGAGCGCGGCTACCAGCTGATGCTGGGCCAGTCGGGCTACTCCGGTTCGCGCGAAGACCCGCTGCTCGAAGCCATCATCGGGCGACGGCCCGACGGCATCGTGCTGACCGGCATCATGCATTCGGCCGAAGGGCGACGGCGCCTGCTGGCCTCGGGCATCCCGGTCGTCGAGACCTGGGATCTCACGCCCACGCCGATCGACATGCTGGTCGGTTTCTCCCACGTGAAAGTCGGCCGCGCGGTCGCGGCGTTCCTGCATGCGAAGGGCCGGCGCCGCTTCGCCGTGGTGGCCGGCGACGACGAACGCGCCACCCGCCGCCTCGGCGCTTTCGAGACCGCGGCGCTCGCGCTCGGCCTGCCGGAAGTGCGCCGCGTCGTCGTGCCGGCACCGACCACGCTGCGCAGCGGGCGGGGTGCCTTGAGCGAGTTGCTGAGCGGCGGCGCCGAGGTCGAAGCGGTCTTCTGCAGCTCCGATTTGTTGGCGCTCGGCGTGATGACTGAAGCTTTGGCGCGTGGCATCAGCGTGCCGTCGCAACTGGCGGTCGTCGGCTTTGGCGACCTGAACTTCGCTGCCGACCTGCACCCGGCGCTGACCACGGTTCACATCAACGGCGCGGCCATCGGCCGCCAGGCGGCGCAGTTCATCGTCGACCGGGCCGAAGGCCGCGGCGTGGCGCAGAGGGTCATCGACATCGGCTTTTCGATCGTCGACCGGCAAAGCGCTTGACCGCCATGAATACGCAGTTTCCCGCACTTGAGTTTCGCAAAAGGTAGCGCTACCATTGCAAGGCGTTTTTAGCACTGCCGCCCGCTTCTCAACCCCGCCGAGCTCGCCATGCCCACCCAAGCCACCCCGTCGATCACCGCGCTGCGCGTGATCCCCGTCGCCGGACGCGACTGCATGCTGCTCAACCTGAGCGGCGCGCACGGCCCTTTTTTCACGCGCAACCTGCTGATCCTGACCGACAGTGCCGGCCGCACCGGCGTCGGTGAAGTCCCCGGCGGCGAGAAGATCCGCCAGACGCTGGAAGACGCGCGTGAGCTGATCGTCGGCCAGCCACTCGGCTCGCAGCAGCGCCTGCTGCAGCAGGTGCAGCAGACCTTCGCCGACCGCGACAGCGGCGGGCGCGGCCTGCAGACCTTCGATCTGCGCACCACGATCCACGCCGTCACGGCCATCGAGTCAGCCTTGCTCGATTTGCTCGGCCAGCACCTCGATGTGCCGGTCGCGGCCCTGCTCGGCGAAGGCCAGCAGCGTGACGCGGTCGAGATGCTGGGTTACCTGTTCTACGTCGGCGACAAGGCCAAGACCGACCTGGCGTACGCGAGCGAGCCCGACGCCGACAACGCCTGGTCGCGCCTGCGCCATGAAAAGGCGATGACGCCCGGTGCCATCGTGCGCCTGGCCGAAGCGGCCTACGAGCGCTACGGGTTCAACGATTTCAAGCTGAAGGGTGGTGCCCTGCGCGGCGACGAGGAAGTCGAAGCGATCGTCGCCTTGCACGAACGCTTTCCGAGAGCCCGCGTCACGCTCGACCCGAACGGCGGCTGGTTGCTGAAAGACGCGATCCGCCTGATGCGCGATATGCGCGGCGTGGTCGCCTACGCCGAAGACCCGTGCGGCGCCGAAGACGGCTTCTCGGGCCGCGAGGTGATGGCCGAGTTCCGCCGCGCCACCGGCCTGCCGACCGCGACCAACATGATCGCGACCGACTGGCGCCAGCTGAGCCACGCGCTCGCGCTGCAGTCGGTCGACATCCCGCTCGCCGATCCGCACTTCTGGACCATGGCCGGCTCGGTTCGCGTGGCCCAGACCTGCCGCGACTGGGGCCTGACCTGGGGTTCGCACTCGAACAACCACTTCGACGTGTCTTTGGCGATGTTCACGCACGTCGGTGCGGCCGCACCGGGCAAGGTGACGGCGATCGACACGCACTGGATCTGGCAGGACGGCCAGCGCCTCACCAAAGAACCGTTCCAGATCAAGGGTGGCCTCGTCGAGGTGCCGAAAAAGTCCGGCCTCGGCGTCGAGCTCGACATGGTCGAGGTGGAAAAAGCCCACCAACTCTACAAACAACACGGCCTCGGCTCGCGCGACGACGCGATGGCGATGCAGTACCTTATCCCGGGCTGGGCGTTCAACCCCAAACGCCCCGCGCTGGACCGCTGAGCGGCCCGCACGCAGCTTCTTCTTTCACACCAACGGGACACCTCATGAAAATCGGATTCATCGGCCTCGGGATCATGGGCGCGCCCATGGCTTTGAACCTGCTCAATGCCGGCAACCAGCTCTTCGTCAACACGCGCGGCAAGGTGCCCGACAGCGTGAAAGCGTCGGCCGCCGTGGTCTGTGCCAACGCCGCCGACCTGGCGCGCCAGGCCGACGTGATCTTCACGATGGTGCCCGACACACCCGACGTGGAAGCGGTGCTGTTCGGCGAGAACGGCGTCGCCGCCGGGTTGCAGGCTTCGAGCGGCACGGCCCGCAAGATCGTTGTCGACATGAGCTCGATCTCTCCGATGGCGACCAAGGCCTTCGCGTCGAAGATCAACGCGCTCGGTGCCGACTACATCGATGCGCCGGTGTCGGGTGGCGAGGTCGGCGCCAAGGCGGCGTCGCTCACCATCATGTGCGGCGGCGATGAAGCCGTGTTCGAGAAGGTGCGCCCTTTGCTCGAGAAGATGGGCAAGAACATCACGCTCGTCGGTGGCAACGGCGACGGCCAGACCACCAAGGTTGCCAACCAGATCATCGTGGCGCTCAACATCGCCGCCGTCGGCGAAGCGCTGCTGTTCGCCAGCAAGGCCGGCGCCGACCCGGCCAAAGTGCGCCAGGCGCTGATGGGTGGCTTCGCGGCCAGCCGCATTCTCGAAGTGCACGGCGAACGCATGATCAAGCGCACCTTCAATCCCGGCTTCCGCATCAAGTTGCACCAGAAGGACCTGGGCCTCGCGATGCAGGGCGCACGCGAACTCGGCGTGGCCTTGCCGCAGACGGCGAGCGCCGCGCAGCTGATGCAGGTGTGCGCCGCCAACGGCATGGCCGACCTCGACCACTCGGCGCTGGTGAAGGCGCTGGAGCTGATGGCCGGGCACGAGGTGGCCAAGGGCTGATGCATTGATTTCCGCGTGGCCGCGCGGCCGGCTGCCGCAGACAAACCAAAAAGATGACGGAGACAAACCCATGCAAGACGAGACCACGAACCCGCGCCGGGGTTTCCTGAAGGCCGCCGCAGGCAGCGGCCTCGCAGTGCTAGGCGGCGGCGCTGCGGCGCAGTCGTTCGAGTTCAAACCGAACCAGCGTTACCCCGACCCGTCGGTGCAGATCCTCGACCCGAGCTTCACGAAGTACCGCATCTACAGCAGCACGATCGAGCAAGTGGCCAGCGGCATGCGCTGGGCCGAAGGGCCGGTGTACTTTCCGGAAGGCGGCTACCTGCTGGTGAGCGACATTCCGAACAACCGCATCATGAAGTACAGCGAGAAGGACGGCAGCTTCACCGTCTTCCGCGGCCCGGCCAACTACGCCAACGGCAACACGCGCGACCGCCAGGGCCGGCTCGTGACCTGCGAGCATTCGGTGACACGCCGCATCACACGCACCGAAAAAGACGGCAAGTTCACGGTGCTGGCCGACAGCTTCGAGGGCAAGAAGTTGAACGCGCCGAACGACATCGTCGTCAAGTCCGACGACAGCGTCTGGTTCACCGACCCGCTCTTCGGCATCAACGGCGAATGGGAAGGCACGCGCGCCAAGCCCGAGCAGGCCACGACCAACGTCTACCGCATCGGCAGCGACGGCAAGATCACGGCCGTGATCACCGAGCTCGTCAACCCCAACGGCCTGGCGTTTTCGCCCGACGAGAAGAAGTTGTACGTGGTCGAGTGGAAGGGCACGCCGAACCGCAGCATCTGGAGCTACGACGTGTCGGCCGACGGCCTGAGCGTGACGAACAAGACCAAGCTGATCGACGCCGCCGACCAGGGCGCGCTCGACGGATTTCGTGTTGACCGCGACGGCAACCTGTGGTGCGGCTGGGGCAGCAATGGCGCACTTCAGGCCGAGCCCAGCGACGTGGGCGGGCGCAAGGTGTTCCAGCTCAAGGGCAAGTCGGAAGACCTGGACGGTGTGATGGTGTTCAACCCGCAGGGCAAGGCCCTCGCGCACATTCGCCTGCCCGAACGGTGTGCCAACCTTTGTTTCGGCGGCCCGAAGAACAACCGCCTCTACATGGCGAGCTGCCACTCGGTGTACGCGCTCTACGTCGAAGCGCACGGCGCCACCTGATGGGACACCCGGCGCCGGAATACCGACGCCACCCGCCGGCCGGGTGCTCGGGCCGCTTGGGGCGGCCCGGCGCTGGCCCGAGTCTCGCAGTTGCACACAGGAACTTCGCATGAACAGGCCGGCCCACCAACTGACGATGACGGTGCTCATGACACCCGACATGGCCAACTTCGCCGGAAACGTGCACGGCGGCACGATCCTGAAGTTCCTCGACCAGGTGGCCTACGCGTGCGCGAGCCGCTATGCCGCTCGTTACGTGGTCACGCTGTCGGTCGACCAGGTGATGTTCCGCCAGCCGATCCATGTGGGCGAGCTGGTCACCTTCATGGCGGCGGTGAACCACACCGGCACCTCGTCGATGGAGGTCGGCATCAAGGTGATCACCGAGAACATCCGCACCCAGGAAACGCGCCACGCCAATAGCTGCTTCTTCACGATGGTGGCTGTCGACGACGAACGCAAGCCGGTGGCGGTGCGGCCGCTCGTGCCGGGCACGCCGGACGAAGTTCGACGGCATTCGGCGGCCGAAGTGCGCAAGCAGCTGCGGCAGGAATTCGGCAAACGCTTCGAGGCGATCAAGGGCACGCCCGCACCGTGACCGATCGAACCGATCAACCCACGAACATCACGATGAACCAGCTTTCCACGACCTCCGGCGACAGCATCCAATGGGTGCGCCTGTCGTCCTGCTACTTGCCGCTGGCCATGCCGATCAGCGACGCCAAGGTGCTGACCGGCCGGCAGAAGCCGATGACCGAGATCGTGATGTTGTTCGCCGAGATCGAAACGGCGCAGGGTCACCAGGGCCTGGGCTTCAGCTACTCGAAACGGGCCGGCGGCCCGGGCCAGTTCGCGCACGCGAAAGAGATCGCCCCGGCACTCATTGGCGAAGACCCGAGCGACATTGCCAAGCTCTGGAACAAGCTCTGCTGGGCCGGCGCCTCGGTCGGCCGCAGCGGCTTGTCGACGCAGGCCATCGGCGCCTTCGACGTGGCGCTCTACGACCTGAAGGCCAAACGCGCCGGCCTGTCGCTCGCCAAGCTGCTGGGCTCGTACCGCGACTCGGTGCGCTGCTACAACACCTCGGGCGGTTTCCTGCACACGCCGATCGAGCAGTTGAAAGTGAACGCTGCGGCCTCGATCGAACGTGGCATCGGCGGCATCAAGCTCAAGGTCGGCCAGCCGAACGGCGCGCTCGACATCCAGCGGGTCGAAGCGGTGCGCCAGCACCTCGGCGAAGCGGTGCCGATCATGGTCGACGCCAACCAGCAGTGGGACCGGCCGACCGCGCAGCGCATGTGCCGCATCTTCGAGCAGTACAACCTGGTCTGGATCGAAGAGCCGCTCGATGCCTACGACCACGAAGGCCACGCCGCGCTCGCCGCGCAGTTCGACACGCCCATCGCCACTGGCGAGATGCTGACCAGCGCCGCCGAACACGGTGAGCTCATTCGCCACCGCGCCGCCGATTACCTGATGCCCGACGCACCACGCGTCGGTGGCATCACGCCGTTCCTGAAGATCGCTGCGCAGGCCGAGCATGCCAACCTGATGCTCGCGCCGCACTTCGCGATGGAGCTTCACGTGCACCTGGGCGCGGCCTATCCGACCGAACCCTGGGTCGAACACTTCGACTGGCTCGAGCCGCTCTTCAACGAGCGCCTGGAGATTAAGGGCGGGCGCATGCTGGTGCCCACGCGCCCCGGCCTGGGCGTCAGCCTGAGCGAACAGGCCCGCGTGTGGACGCGCGAACACGCTGAAGTCGGTGTGCGGCCATGAAGCGCCAAATTTCGTTCCCCGTCGTCGGCCAGTGCGCCTCGACCGTTCATTGCAAACCCCCGGTGCTGTAGCGCCCCATTCCTCAGGAGACAAACCATGAGAAAGATTCTGACCACCCTGGCCTTCGGCCTTGCCACGATGGCGAGCGCCCAGGCTGCCTGGCCCGACAAGCCGGTCACGCTGCTGGTGCCGTTCCCGCCCGGCGGCTCGACCGACATGATCGCCCGCACCATCGGCCCCAAGCTGCAGGAAAAGTTCGGCGGCAGCTTCATCGTCGACAACAAGGCCGGCGCTACCGGCACGCTGGGGGCCGGCCTCGTCAAGCGTGCGGCACCCGACGGCTACACGATCTTCGTGTCGTCGCTCGGGCCGTTCGTGATCGCACCGCACCTGATCAAGGGCGCACCCTACGACGCGCTGAAAGACTTCGACTACATCACCGTGGCCGTGCAGGCGCCGAACATCCTCACGGTGCCGGCGAACTCGCCGCACAAGACACTTGCCGACGTGATTGCCTTCCACAAGGCCAACCCCGGCAAGATGAGCTTCGCCTCGGCCGGCAACGGCTCGAGCGACCACCTCACGGCCGAGCTGTTCTGGCAGCAGACCAAGACGACCGGCCTGCACATCCCCTACAAGGGCGGCGCACCCGCCATGTCGGACCTCTTGGGCGGGCAGGTCGACGCGACCTTTATGAACATCAACACCGGCATCACCAACATCCGCGGCGGCAAGCTGCGCGCGCTGGCCATCACCAGCGCCAAGCGCTCGCCGCTGCTGCCCGATGTGCCGACGATGGAAGAGTCGGGCCTGAAGGGCGTGACGGTCTATTCGTGGCAAGCCATTGCCGCGCCAAAAGGCCTGCCGGCCGACATCAAGGCCAGGCTGCACGAAGGCATCGTGGCGGCGCTGAACGACCCCGCGGTCAAGCCCAAGCTGCTCGACCTCGGTTTCGAGATCGTGGGCAACACGCCCGAGCAGTTCACCGCGTTCCAGGCCTCGGAGTTCGCACGCTGGAAGCAGGTGATCGAGATCGGCAAGATCACGGCCGATTGACGCCACTGAGCCACTGAGGAGCTTTCGATGCCCGAGACCATCACCGCCGCGGTGCCGCTGACGATTCGCATGCACGAGCGCGACAACGTCGCGATCGTCGCCAACGACGGCGGCCTGCCATCCGGCACGCAGCTGCCTTCGGGGCTCGTGCTGTGCGACCGCGTGCCGCAGGGCCACAAGGTGGCGCTGGTCGGCATCAATGGCGGCGCACCCGTGCTGCGCTACGGCATCCCGATCGGCTACGCGCTGAAAGACATTCCGGCAGGGAGCTGGGTGCACGAGCGCTTGCTGAAGATGCCCGACGCGCGCGAGCTCGACAAGCTGCCGATCGCGACCGTCAAACCGGCCGCGCAGCCGCCGCTCGAGGGCTACACCTTCGAGGGCTACCGCAACGCCGACGGTTCGGTGGGCACGCGCAACATCCTCGCCATCACGACCACGGTGCAGTGCGTGGCCGGTGTGGTCGACTTCGCTGTGCAGCGCATCAAGGCCGAGCTGCTGCCGCGCTTTCCGAACGTCGACGACGTGGTGGGGCTGGAGCACACCTACGGCTGCGGCGTGGCGATCGACGCGCCCGGCGCGGAGATTCCGATCCGCACGCTGCGCAACATCAGCCTGAACCCGAACTTCGGCGGCGAGGTGATGGTGGTGAGCCTGGGCTGCGAGAAGCTGCAACCAGAACGCCTGATGCCGCCGGGCTCGTTCGCGATCGTCGACGAGCGCAACGTGGCCGACGTGGGCGCCAGCGCCGAAGCCGTGCTCGACGTCGTGTGCCTGCAGGACGACGCGCACGTCGGTTTCATGTCGATGGTCGACTCGATCATCTCGACCGCGCAATTGCACCTCGAACGCCTGAACGCCCGCGTGCGCGAAACCGTGCCGGCGAGCGAGCTCGTGGTCGGTGTGCAGTGCGGCGGCAGCGACGCGTTTTCGGGCGTGACCGCCAACCCGGCGGTGGGCTTTTGCACCGACCTGCTGGTGCGCGCCGGGGCGAGCGTGATGTTCTCGGAAACGACCGAAGTGCGCGACGGCATCGACCAGCTCACCTCGCGCGCCACCACGCCGGAGATTGCCAGACAGATGATTCACGAGATGGCCTGGTACGACGCCTACCTGCAGCGCGGCAAGGTCGACCGCAGCGCCAACACGACGCCGGGCAACAAGAAGGGCGGCTTGTCGAACATCGTCGAAAAGGCGATGGGCTCGATCGTCAAGTCGGGCTCGTCGCCGATCTCGGGCGTGCTGGCACCCGGCGACAAGTTGAAGCAGAAAGGCCTGACCTACGCCGCCACGCCGGCCAGCGACTTCATCTGCGGCACGCTGCAGCTGGCCGCCGGCATGAACCTGCACGTCTTCACCACCGGCCGCGGCACGCCCTACGGCCTTGCCGCAGTACCGGTGATCAAGGTCGCGACGCGCAGCGACCTGGCGCGGCGCTGGCACGACCTGATGGACATCAACGCCGGCAGCATCGCCGATGGTTCGAAGACCATCGAAGAAGTCGGCTGGGAAATGTTCCGCCTGATGCTCGAGGTGGCCAGCGGCCGCAAGAAGACCTGGGCCGAACACTGGAAGCTGCACAACGCGCTGGTGTTGTTCAACCCGGCGCCGGTGACATGAACGGCAGCGAGAGCGTCGAGCAGCGGCTGATGGAGCTCGAGATCAAGTCCGCCTTCACCGAAGACCTGGTGGAACGGCTCAACGAAGTCATCGTGCGCCAGCAGGCGCAGATCGATCGTTTGCAGCGCGAAGTGATGGACATGCGTGAGCAGGCGCGTGCGGCCGATCCCGGGAGTTTTCGGTCGCTGCGGGACGAGCTGCCGCCGCACTATTGAGCGGCCAACAGCTGCCTGTGCGATCGCGCAGGCAGCGCCGGGTGGCATGCTGCGTGGGCACTTCGGCTCAACCTGTGGTCGATACGGCCGATATTGCAGGATCGAGCCATGGAACCCAGATGATCAAGATCCAGCCGCAGCCGTCCGACTTCACTCAACTGGACACAGACGTGCAGGACCGCTGCACCAGTTGTGGCACGGGCGACCGGCTGGGCTTTCAGTTCGACTATGCCTTTCAGCCCATCGTCGACGCGGTCAGCCGCCGCGTCTACGCCCACGAAGCCCTGGTGCGGGGGCCCGACGGCGAAGGTGCGATGACGGTGCTGGCACAGGTGACGGATCTCAACCGCTACCGCTTCGATCAGGCGTGTCGCGTGAAAGCCATCAAGACGGCGGCGCAACTCGGCATGGAAGAGCGGATTTCGATCAACTTCCTGCCGAACGCGGTCTACAAGCCGGAGGTCTGCATTCGCACGACCCTGGAGGCCGCGCGCACGCATGGTTTCCCGACCGAGCGCATCATCTTCGAGGTAACCGAAGGTGAACGTGTCCAGGACGGGCCTTGGCTGGCAACCATCCTGCGCGAGTACAAGCGGTGCGGCTTCCTGACCGCCATCGACGACTTCGGTGCGGGATACGCCGGCCTCACGCTGCTGGCCGACTTCACGCCGGACATCATCAAGCTCGACATGGCGCTGGTGCGCGGGGTCGATACCTGCAAGTCGCGCCAGGCCATCGCCCGTGGCATGCTGCGAATCTGCCAGGAGATGGACATACAGATCATCGCCGAAGGCGTCGAAACCGCTGACGAGCGGGACTTCTTTCTGAGCGAGGGCGTGACGTTGATGCAGGGCTACCTGTTTGCGCGACCGGCGTTCCGCGCTCTCACATCAGCCTCGTCGATCACCTGGCCGAGCCCATCGCACACGGGTTGAACGCCAGGCCTTGCTGCAGAATCGCGCGATGACAAGAATCTGCGCGTGGATCGTCGCTCAGCTATTCGCCTTGCCGAGCCTGGTGCTCATGCCCCACGAAGCGCAAGCGGCCAGTCCGGCCGACGCGCTCGTCTCCACCCCGACCGGCACCCTTCAAGGCCGCACCGAAGCCGGCCTTCTCGTCTTCAAGAGCGTGCCCTACGCCGCGCCGCCGGTCGGCGAACAACGCTGGCGTGCGCCCCAGCCGGCCGTGGCGTGGCAGGGCACGCGCGCGGCGCTCGAACGCGGCACGTCTTGCATCCAGAAGCCCAGTCTGTCGATCGACAGCGGTGCCGGCGACCCGCGGCCGTTGGGTGAAGACTGCCTCAACCTGAACGTGTGGACACCACGGGCCGAGCCTGCCGCGAAGCTGCCGGTGATGGTGTGGATCCACGGTGGTGCGTTGATCTTCGGCGCGGGGGGTCTGCCGATCTACGACGGCACGCCGCTCGCGCAGCGTGGCGCGGTGGTGGTGACGATCAACTACCGGCTCGGTGCGCTCGGCTTCTTCGCGCACCCGTCGATCGCGGGCGCGAAGCCGGGCGCCGATGTCAACTTCGGTCTGCTAGACCAGATCGCGGCGCTGAAGTGGGTGCAGCAGAACATCGCCGCCTTCGGTGGCGACCCGGGCAACGTGACGATCTTCGGCCAGTCGGCCGGCGCCGAGAGCGTGCTCGCCTTGTTCAGCTCGCCGCTGGCCAGAGGCCTGTTCCACAAGGGCATTGCGCAAAGCCCCTACGGCATTCCAAGCCACACGCTGACGAAGGCGCGTGCCACGGGGGTGAAGGTCGCGACCGCGCTGCAGCTGAAGGGCACCCAGGCCAGCGCGGCCGAGCTGCGCGCGGTGCCTGCCGAAGCGTTCGAGAGGCTCGACGGCAACGAGCTCTCGCTGGCGCCGGGCTTCATCGTCGGCGACGCGGCTCTGCCGCGACCGATCCTCTCCACGTTTCAAAGTGGCGGTGAAGCCGCCGTGCCGCTGATCATCGGCAACACCAGCGACGACGGCAGCATCGCGGTCGAGTTCGGCATGGACCCGGCCGCGATCGTCAAGCGGCTCGGGGCCGCGCGCATCGCCGTCAAGTCGCTCTACCCCAGGGATCTGAGCGACGAGCAGCTCGGTCGCCAGACCGTGCGTGACCTCGTGTTCACCGCATTCGCGCGGCGCATCGCCTACCTGCACACGGCCCGTGCGCCGACCTGGCGGTACTACTACGGCTACGTGCCGAGCGGCGTGCGCGGCCGCAAACCCGGCGTCGCGCACGGCGCCGACGTCGCACTGACGATGGGCACGCTCGATCTTTGCCAGTGCCTGGGCGCGCCCTCCAGCGCACAAGACCGCGAAGCCTCGCAGCGCGCCGTGACGCACTGGTTCGACTTCGCCGCCACCGGCACGCCGGTGCCGCGCGATGCCACGGCCTGGCCGCGCGACGGCCAGCGTGATTCGACGCTGCTCGAATTCGGCGAGGCCGATGTGGTGCGGGCCGACTTCATGAAAGCGCGCGTGAACGCCTTCATCGGCACGCTGAAGCTGCTGGGCGCATTCACCGCAGCGCGCTGATCCGAAGACGGCGCCGCGCCGCCGCCTGGGCCATGAACGGTCAGGGCCCTTCGCCGCGACCGCTCGCGCCCGGCGCAGTGGCATGCATCTCCGCGTTGAGCGCGCTGTACAAGCGCTGGAACTGCAGGTGGCGTTCGGTCAGCAACGCGTTGCGCTGCATGTTCGGCGTGAAGCTGTCGGTCACCGGCGGCGCGGTGCAGACCGAAGCCAAACTGTCGCCCGTGCGCGCCAGCCGGCCGAGCCGCGCGGCGCCGAGCGCCGCGCCCACGTCGGCGCCGCTGCGCCGGTCGAGCGTGCGGCCGAGCGTGTCGGCCAGCACCTGCGCCCAGGGCGCACTGCGCGAACCGCCGCCGACGAGCGTGACGGTGTCGATCTGCGCACCGCCGGCCAGCAAGGCCTGCTGGCCGTCGAGGAAGGCGAAGGCCACACCTTCGAGCACGGCGCGGGCGAGGTGGGCACGCGTGTGGTCGTGCGTCAAGCCGAAGAACACACCGCAGGCATGCGGGTTGTTGTGCGGCGTGCGCTCGCCTGACAGGTAGGGCAGGAACAGCGGCACCGGCCTGCCGGCGGGCAGCGCTTCGGCTTCGGCCACGAGCTGGGCTTCGCTGTCGGCGTGCGTGAGCGTGCGCAGCCAGCGCAAGCCGCTCGCGGCCGAGAGCATCACCGTCATCTGGTGCCAGGTGTTCGGGAAGGCGTGGCAGAAGGCGTGGACTGCGCGCGCCGGGTTCGGCGAGAAGGCAGCGTTCGCGACGAAATAGACACCCGAGGTGCCGAGTGACAGAAAGGCCGTACCGGGCGCGGCCACGCCGATGCCGGCGGCACTCGCCGCGTTGTCACCGGCGCCGCCAGCAACGACAACGCCTTTCGGCAGGCCGAGTTCGGCAGCGACTGCCGGCAACACCGTGCCGCTGGCTTCGCTGCCTTCGACCAGGCGTGGCATGTGCGAACGCTTCAGGTGCGTGGCGTCCAGCATCGTGTCGGACCACGCTCGCTTCGCCACGTCGAGCCAAAGGGTGCCGGCGGAGTCCGACATGTCGGACACCGCTTCGCCGGTGAGTTGCAGGCGCACGAAATCCTTCGGCAGCAGCACGCGCGCGGTGCAGCGAAAGACTTCGGGCTCGTGCTGTTCTATCCACATCAGCTTGGGCGCCGTGAAGCCCGGCATTGCGATGTTGCCGGTAATCTCGCGGCAGCGTGGCGCGCGGCGTTCGAGCTCGGCACACTGCACGTGGCTGCGGCCGTCGTTCCACAGGATCGCCGGGCGCAACACGCGGTCCTGCGCGTCGAGCAAGGTGGCGCCGTGCATGTGGCCCGACAGGCCGAGGCCGCGCACGGCGGCGAATTCCTTCGGATGCGCCGCGCGCAACTGCGCGAGTGCGGCGACGGTCGCCGCCCACCAGTCCTGCGGGTTCTGCTCCGACCAGAGCGGTTGCGGCCGCGCGATGGGCACCGCGCTGTGGGCCTGCCCGACGACGTTTTGTTCGCCATCGAGCAGCACCACTTTCACTTCGGACGTGCCGATGTCGATTCCAAGATCCATCGATCTTTCCAGGGCTTCAAACGGGTGACGAAGAAGCGGGCGCGAGCGGCCCGCGACGCGTTCAGTTCACGAAGGTCGTGTCCTTCGGGTCCTGCGGCGGGATCTTGATCGCCAGCGCCTTGAAGCGGCCGCTGGTCGCTTCGGTGCCGGCGTGGTGCGTGCCGCGCGGAATGATGATCAGCATGCCGGGGCGGATCTCGCGCTTCTGGTCGCCGAGCCAGGCCGTGCCGCTGCCTTCGACGATGTACTGGATCTCGTCGGCGTTGGTGTGGAAATGTTTGCCCACGTTGCCCATCTGGACCGCAATCGTGGCGTTGGTGGTGGTGACGAGGCCCTTGTTGCGCAGGTCGGGGTTGGGCGTGGCATTCAGGTCGGCGTCTTTCAGCGCGGCGATGTCGATGATCATCGGCACGAGCGCGGCCGGCGCCGGAGCTTGCGCCTGGGCGCTGGGCAGCAAGCGCTGCGCGATGGGTGACACGGCGAGGCCGGCAACGAAGGCCAGGCCGAGCGGAAGGGCGTGAACAAGGCGCATCGAAATCTCCAGTAAAAAAGCCGCGCATCGGGCGCGGCTGGGGATCGTAAGGGGGATCGGGGACGGAAGCGCTACTTCTTCTTCGCCGCCGTCTTGGCGGCCGGCGCGGCGCCGCCCTGCAGGCCTTCCGACATGCCGATCAGCACACCGCTGACGAGTGCGGCATAACTGTCCATCATGGCCTGCATCGTCTTGGCACTCGCGGCGCGGCCGTCGCGCAGGGCGGTCTGGGCCTGCGCCATCAGTTGTTCGACGGTCTGCGTGGCCTGCGCGCCGGTGCCGGTGCCCTTGATCTTCATCGCGCTCAGCACCTGTTCCCACGGGCCTTGCGCCGGACCGGTCACGCCTTGCGCGGCCTTGGTCACGGTCGCGAAGAACATGTCTTCCATCTGCTCGATGTTGGCCATGGCGCTCTTGAGCTGCTTGTCCTGCAAGCCCGCACCTTGCGCCACGAACTGCTGCAGCGCCTTGTGGTTGGCCTCGACGGCTTGCAGCAGCGCGCCGTCCATGCCGGCGAAGGCCTTGGCGAGCATCGCTTCCACGTCGACGGGGCTCGCCACGTTCTGTGCCGCGCCGGTGGAAGCCGCCTGCGTCACGGTCTTGAGCACCTTCTTGATGTTCTCCATCGTCAGCTCGCGGCCCTGCAGCGCTTTCAGCGTGGCTTCCGCCACGCCCTTGCGCAATGCTTCGCCCTGCTTGACGCTGGCTTCCGAGAACATCTTGACGATGGCTTCCTGGTCGATCCCTGCTTTGATCATGTCTTGTTCCTTGGAGTTGTTGTGGAGGCGGTACCGCTCACTGCATGTGCTGGCCGCCGTTGATCGCGATGTTCGCACCGGTCAGGAAAGCCGCTTCTTCGGAAGCGAGGTAAATCACGAGGCCGGCCACCTCTTCGGGCTTGCCGAGGCGCCCCACCGGGATCTGCGGCAGGATCTTCGTGTCGAGCACGTCTTTCGGGATCGCCGTGACCATCTTCGTGCCGATGTACCCCGGCGAGATGGTGTTCACGGTCACGCCCTTCTTCGCCACTTCGAGCGCCAGCGCCTTGGTGAAGCCGTGCACACCCGCCTTGGCGGCCGAGTAGTTGGTCTGGCCGAACGCACCCTTGCTGCCGTTCACCGACGAGATGTTCAGAATGCGCCCCCAGCCGCGCTCGACCATGCCGTCGGCGACCTGCTTGGTCATGTTGAACAGGCTGTCGAGGTTGGTGCGGATCACGGCGTCCCAGTTGACCTTGTCCATCTTCTTGAACGTGGTGTCGCGGGTGATGCCGGCGTTGTTCACCAGCACGTCGACCGCGCCGGCCTTGGCCTGCACTTCGGCCACGGCCTTGGTGCACGAGTCGTAGTCGGCCACGTCGCAGGGCACGGCCATGATGTCGTAGCCGCGGGTCTTCATGTCGGCCACCCACTCGGCGTGCTTGGTGTTGCCGGGCGAGTAGGTCACCACGACCTTGTAGCCGGCGTCGGCCATCTTGGTGGAGATCGTCTCGCCCAGGCCGCCCATGCCGCCGGTCACCAGAACCACTTTTTGTGCTGCCATTTTTTCCAGTCTCCTCGTTGATGGATGCAGAAGCGAATGTCGTGTTGCCAACGCCACCGTCAGGCGTAGTGTTACGCCGCGGCGTGGCACTCCGCAAGGGGTCCTGCCCCATGTGATGCGACCTGATGTCACCGAGGCACCGCGCCGGTGCAGCGGCGCTGCTGCGCCTGCGGGTTGACCCGTGCTTGATCTGTGTCATGCCCGCACGGCAGGTTCGGCCTTAGCCTGCCGGGATGCACCCGGACTTCGCGCTCCACCCCGCCCACCCCGGCCCCTTGATCGACGACCCGGCCGAGCAGGTCGGCTTCACGTCGTGGCAGCAAGACGCGGCCGGGCAGCGCATCGCGGAATCGCACTTCGCGCTGACGGGGCTGTACTGCGCCGCCTGCGCCGATGTGATCGAGAGTGCATTGCGGGCCGAACCGGGCGTGCTCGGCGCCAGCGTCAACTACGCCACCCGGCGTGCCAGCGTGCGCTGGCACGCGGCCCTGACCCGGCCTTCGCAGATCGTCGCTGCGGTGGCGCGCGCCGGTTACGCCGCGGCGCCCGACCTGGCCGAGCCGGCCCGCGCACTGCGCCAGCGCGCCTGGCGCGACGCGCTCTGGCGCCTGTTCGTCGCCGCCTTCTGCATGATGCAGGTGATGATGTACGCGGCGCCGGCCTACGTGGCCGAGCCCGGCACGCTGGCGCCCGATCTGCTGCGCCTGCTGCAGTGGGCCTCGTGGCTGCTGAGCCTGCCGGTGGTGCTGTTCTCGGCCGCGCCGATCTTTCGCGAGGCCTGGCAAGGCGTGCTGCAGCGCCAGGTGCGCATGGACCTGCCGGTCGCGATCGGCATCGCCGTCACCTTCCTCGCCAGCTCGGTCGCCACCTTCGCGCCCGATGCCGGGCTGGGCCACGAGGTCTATTTCGATTCGCTGACGATGTTCGTGTTCTTCCTGCTCGGCGGGCGCACGCTGGCCCTGCGGGCGCAAGGCCGCGTGGCGGCGTCGCTCGAAGCCGCACTCGCGCGCCAGCCGCAGGCGGTGCGGCGGATCGGGGCCGACGGCAGCGTCACGCTGGTGGCGCTGCGCGCGCTGGGCGTGGGTGACCTCGTGCGCGTGCTGGTCGGCGAGGCCTTTCCGGCCGACGGCTGCGTCACCGAAGGCGAGACCCGAGCCGACGAAGCGCTGCTCACCGGCGAATCGCGGCCGGTGCCCAAACAGCCGGGCGACACGGCGATCGCCGGCAGCCTGAACCTCGGCGCACCGGTCACGCTGCGGGTCGAACGGCTGGGTGCCGACACCCGTTATGAAGCCGTGGTCGCGCTGATGCGCAGCGCGCTCACGCAGCGGCCGGCGCTGGTGCGCGCGGCCGACTGCGTGGCCGTGCCCTTCCTGTGGGTCGTCTTGCTGCTCGCCGCGGCGGCCGGCGGCGTGTGGTCGTTCATCGACCCGGCGCGCGCGGTCTGGGTCATGGTGTCGGTCTTGATCGTGACCTGCCCGTGCGCGCTGTCGTTGGCCGCGCCTTCGGCCCTGCTCGCCGCCGCCGGGGCGCTGGCGCGGCGCGGTGTGCTGGTGCAACGGCTCGACGCGCTCGAGGCGCTGGCCGGCCTGCAAACCCTCTACTTCGACAAGACCGGCACGCTGACCGAAGACCGGCTCGAGCTGCGCGCGGTGCACGTGCTGCCCGAGGCGCGCCATGCCGGGCTCGACGAGCCGGCCTTGCTGGCACAGGCCGGCGCACTGGCTGCGTTTTCTTCGCACCCCTTGTCGCGGGCGCTGGCCGCGCACGCGGCACGCCATGCCGACAACCCGGCGCCGTCGCCGTGGAGGGGCGTGACCGAGCAGGCCGGTGCCGGCCTGGAGGCGTTCGCGTCCGGCGCCGGCGCCACCCGGCTCGGCGCGCGCGCCTGGGTCGACGCCTCGCAACCGGCGCTGCCCGAGATCACCGGCGCGCAGGTCTGGTTCGGCGACGAACGCGGTGCGCTCGCCTGTTTCGAGTTCGACGAAGCGCTGCGCCCCGATGCCACCGCCACACTGGCCGACTTGCGCCGTGCGGGGTTCGGCCTGGCGCTGCTCTCGGGCGACACGCCCGACCGTGTGCAACGCGTCGCCGAACGTGTCGGTATCGCCGACGCGCAGGGCGCGATCACCCCCGAACTGAAGCTCGCCCGCCTCGCCGCCGCGCAGCGTGCCGGGCTGCGGGTCGGCATGGTCGGCGACGGCCTCAACGACGCCCCGGTGATCGCCCGTGCCGACGTCTCGTTCGCGATGGGCGAGGGTGCTGCCATCACCCGCTCGAAGGCCGATTTCATCCTGATGTCGGGGCGCTTGGCCGACGTGCTGTTCGCCCGCACCACCGCGCGCCGCGCGATGCGCGTGGTGCGTCAGAACCTCGGCTGGGCCCTGGCCTACAACCTGACCTGCGTGCCGCTCGCCCTGTTCGGCCTGTTCCCGCCCTGGGCAGCGGGCCTGGGCATGGCCGCCAGTTCGCTGGCGGTCGTGCTCAACGCCATGCGCATCGCACGCGCCGACTGACGCCGATGGACATCCTCTACCTGCTCGTGCCGATGTCGGTGCTGCTCGTGTTCGGGCTGATGGTGCTGTTTCGCTGGGCCATCGGCGCGGGCCAGTTCGACGATCTCGAGCGCGAAGGCGAGCGAATCCTGCGCGAAGACTCACCGAAGCTTGATACCGATCAACCACCGACCTGAGTCGTGCCTTGAAACTTCTCGTTGCCGATAAACGGCCTCGAAGGAGTCTGACCATGCCCGTCCCGATGCCCCCCAACGCACCTGCCGTCTACAACGACAGCACAGTGCGCCTGTTCACGCTCGCCGCGGTCTTGTGGGGCGTGGTGGGCATGACGGTGGGCGTGCTGATCGCAGCACAACTCACCTGGCCAGAGCTCAACTTCGGCATCGCCTGGCTCAGCTACGGGCGGCTGCGGCCGCTGCACACCAACGCGGTGATCTTCGCCTTCGGTGGCTGCGCGCTGATGGCCAGCAGCCTGTATGTGGTCCAGCGCACGTCGCAGGTGGCGCTGTTCCTGCCCAAACTGGCTGCCTTCGTGTTCTGGGGCTGGCAACTGGTGATCGTGGCGGCGGCGATCTCGCTGCCCATGGGCTACACGCAGGGCAAGGAATACGCCGAACTCGAGTGGCCGATCGACATCCTGATCGCCGTTGTGTGGGTCGCCTATGCGGTCGTCTTCTTCGGCACCATCGGCATCCGCAAGGTGCGCCACATCTATGTGGCCAACTGGTTCTTCGGCAGCTTCATCCTCGCGGTGGCCTTGCTGCACATCGTCAACAGCGCGGTGATTCCGGTCAGCCTGACCAAGAGCTACTCGGCCTACGCCGGCGTGCAGGACGCGATGGTGCAGTGGTGGTACGGCCACAACGCGGTCGGCTTCTTCCTGACGGCGGGCTTCCTCGGGATGATGTATTACTTCATTCCCAAGCAGTCCGAGCGGCCGGTGTACTCGTACCGCCTGTCGATCGTGCACTTCTGGGCCCTGATCTTCACCTATATGTGGGCCGGCCCGCACCACCTGCACTACACCGCGCTGCCCGACTGGGCGCAGAGCGTGGGCATGATCTTCTCGCTGGTGCTGCTGGCCCCGAGCTGGGGCGGCATGATCAACGGCATCATGACGCTGAGCGGTGCCTGGCACAAGCTGCGTGACGATCCGATCCTGAAGTTCCTGATCGTCAGCCTGTCGTTCTACGGCATGTCGACTTTCGAGGGGCCGATGATGTCGATCAAGACCGTCAACGCGCTCAGCCACTACACCGACTGGACCGTCGGGCACGTGCACTCAGGCGCCCTCGGCTGGGTCGGCCTGATCACGATCGGCTCGCTCTACTACATGATCCCGCGCATGTTCGGCCAGACCAAGATGTACAGCACCCGGGCGATCGAGCTGCACTTCTGGATCAGCACGCTGGGCATCGTGCTCTACATCGCCGCCATGTGGATGGCCGGCGTGATGCAGGGCCTGATGTGGCGCGCGGTGAACGCCGACGGCACGCTGGTCTACAGCTTCGTCGAGAGCGTGAAGGCGACCTTCCCGTTCTACCTGATCCGCCTCGTCGGTGGCCTGCTCTACCTGAGCGGCATGGGCGTGATGGTCTGGAACGTGATCAAGACCGCCCGGGCCGGGCAATACGTGCCGCTGCGCATCCCGGCACCGCACGCCGGCGTGCCGAGCGCGGCCTGAACCTGGAACTCCATCATGGCCAACCCCAAAGAAAAATCGAGCGGCTTCTCGCACGAGAAGATCGAGACCAACAACTTCCTGATGATCGTGCTGATCCTGCTCGTGGTGGCGGTCGGCGGCATCGTCGAGATCGTGCCGCTGTTCTTCCAGCGCTCGACCACCGAGGCGGCGCCGGGCCTCAAGCCCTACACCGCGCTGCAGCTCGCCGGGCGCGACATCTACGTGCGCGAGGGCTGCTACAACTGCCACTCGCAGATGATCCGCCCGCTGCGCGCCGAGACGCTGCGCTACGGCCACTACTCCACCGCCGGCGAGTTCGTCTACGACCACCCGTTCCAGTGGGGCAGCAAGCGCACCGGCCCCGACCTGCACCGCGTCGGCGGCAAGTACAGCGACGAGTGGCACCGCATCCACATGAACAACCCGCGCGATCTGGTGCCCGAGTCGAACATGCCGGCCTACCCGTGGCTGAAGGCGGCCACGCTCGATCCGGCGGCGTCGGAGCCGCGCATGCGCGCCATGCGCCTGCTCGGCGCGCCGTACAGCGACGCCGAGATCAAGGATGGCGCTGCCGCCCTCGCGGGCAAGAGCGAACTCGACGCGCTGATCGACTACCTGCAGGTGCTCGGCACCTCTGTGAAGTGAGGACTTGAAGATGGACCTGAACGCCCTTCGAATCATCGTGACGCTGCTGTCATTCGTCGCCTTCGCCGGCATCGTGCGCTGGGCTCTCTCGCGCAAGAACGCCCAGGCGTTCGACGAGGCCGCGCAACTGCCGTTCCTCGACGGCGAACAAGGCACCGACCAGGGGCGCCAGCCATGAGCGACTTCTTCAACAACGGCTGGGCCATCTTCGTCGGCGCGACCACCGTGCTCGGCTTGCTGTGGTGCCTGTGGCTGCTGTGGGTGGCCAGCACGCGCGAGGTCATGGCAGGCGACAACACCACCGGCCACGTCTACGACGAAACCCTGGTCGAGATGAACAACCCGCTGCCACGCTGGTGGGCGATCATGTTCGTGCTGACCGTCATATTCGCGTTCGCCTACGTGATCGTCTACCCCGGGTTGGGCAGCATGAAGGGCACGTTCGGCTGGACCAGCGCGAACCAGTACGAAGCCGAGCAGCAGAAGGCCGGCAGGCTGATGACGCAGGTCTACGCCAAGTACAAGGACCTGCCGGCCGCCGAACTGCGCAAGAGCCCGGAAGCCATGGCGATCGGCGAGCGGCTGTTCATCAACAACTGCGCCGCCTGCCACGGCTCGGACGCGCGCGGCAGCAAGGGCTTTCCGAACCTGACCGACACCGACTGGATCCACGGCGGCACGCCCGAGAAGATCGAAGAGAGCATCACGCTTGGCCGCCAGGGCAACATGCCGCCGATGGCCGCCGCGGTGGGCACGCCGGAAGACGTGCGCAACGTGGCCAACTACGTGCTCAGCCTGTCGGGCAGCGCACACGACGGCATCAAGGCCGCGGCCGGCCAGTCCAAGTTCGCCGCCTGCGCTGCCTGCCACGGGCCGGGCGGGCAGGGCACACAGGCGCTCGGCGCGCCGCGGTTGTCCGACAAGATCTGGCTGCACGGCTGGGGCGAAGACGCCATCGTGAACATCGTCAACAACGGCAAGATCAACGTGATGCCGGCCCAGGGCGGGCGCATGATGCCGGAGCAGATCCACGTGCTGGCGGCCTATGTGTGGGGGCTGTCGCAAAGTGCGCTGCCGCCGTAAGCCAGCCGGGGCCTGAAGCCGATGTCGACTCGCAAGGTCATTCCCATCGCCGCGGCCGAGTCGTCTTCGGAAATCGTCTCGCTCTACCAGAGCGAGGGCAAGATCCAGATGCGCTCGGTCAGCGGCTGGTTCGCCAGCTGGCGCTGGGCGCTGGTGTGGTTCACGCAGATCCTGTTCTATGGCCTGCCCTGGCTGCAGTGGAACGAGCGCCAGGCGGTGCTGCTCGATCTGGGCGCACGGCGCTTCTACATCTTCGGGATGGTCCTGCACCCGCAGGACGTGATCTACCTCACCGGGCTGCTGATCCTCAGCGCCTACGCCCTGTTCCTGTTCACGGCCGTGGCCGGGCGCCTGTGGTGCGGCTTCGCCTGCCCGCAGACCGTGTACACCGAGATCTTCATGTGGGTCGAGCGCCGCTTCGAAGGCGACCGCCAGGCCCGCATCAAGCTAGACGCCGCGCCCTGGAGCCTGAACAAGTTCTGGCGCAAGGGCGGCAAGCAGCTCACCTGGCTCGCCATCGGCTTGTGGACCGGCTTCACCTTCGTCGGTTACTTCACGCCGATCCAGTCGCTCGCGGCCGAGGTCTTCGGTTCGGGCGGCTTCGGGCTCGGGCCGTGGGAGACGTTCTGGATCCTATTCTACGGCTTTGCGACCTACGGCAACGCCGGCTACATGCGCGAGCAGGTCTGCAAGTACATGTGCCCCTACGCGCGCTTCCAGAGCGCGATGTTCGACCGTGACACCCTCATCATCAGCTACGACCCGGCGCGTGGCGAGCCGCGCGGCTCGCGCGCCCGGGGCGTGGCACCGGCTTCGGTGGGCAAGGGCGACTGCATCAACTGCACACTCTGCGTGCAGGTCTGCCCGACCGGCATCGACATCCGCGACGGCCTGCAGTACGAGTGCATCGGCTGCGCGGCCTGCATCGACGTGTGCGACAGCGTGATGGACAAGATGAACTACCCGCGCGGTTTGATCCGCTATGCGACGCAGAACGGCATGCAGGGCGGCTGGCCGGCGGCGAAGATGTGGCGCCGCGTGGCGCGGCCGCGGGTGCTGATCTACAGCGCCGTCTTGCTCGTGATCGCCGTCGCCTTCGTGGCGAGCCTGGCGTCGCGTTCTCCGTTCAAGGCCGACGTGGTGCGAGACCGCGCCTCGCTCGCGCGCATGGTCGAAGACGGCCGGATCGAGAACGTCTACCGCGTGCAACTGATGAATTCGACCGAAACCGCGCAGCGTTTCCACATCGAGGTGACGGGCCTGCCCGATGCCGTGGTCACGTCGCAGCGCGACGTGGATGTGGGAGCAACGCAGGCGCGCTGGGTTGCGCTGTCGGTGCAGATGCCACCGCAGGCCGCGAGCGCGCTCGGGCCCGGCGCGCACCCGATGCAGGTGCGCATCACGCTCAGCTCGGAGGCGTCGCGGGGTGTGATGCTGAATGAAAAGTCGACCTTCGTGGTCCCGCGCTGAATGTTTCGTTCGATGGAAGGTGCCCTGATGCAAACCCAACTTCAATCAGCCGCGCTCGTGCCCTGGTGGCGCGTCGGCGTCATGTGGTTCGTGGTCGGCGGTCTCGGGGTCGTGGTGGCCGGCAGTTTCGCACTGGCGTTCACCGCGGTGCGTGGCGCCGACATCGTGGTCACCGAGAGCATGCCCACCGGGCGGCCGACCGGCACGCAGGCGAACATGCCCGCGATCCAGGGCCGCAACCACGCGGCCACGCCGCCCCTCGTCAGCCGATAGGGTGGCGCGATGATGAAACAGCGTGCGCTGCGTATCCTGTGGCCAGCGTTCCTGATGGCCGGCGTGCTCGAGATCATGGTGTTCGCCGTGGTCGACCCGGGCGACCTGCACTGGTTCGGCGGGCCGTCCATCGGCTGGTCGTCGCAGGCGATCTACACCGTCACGTTCCTTATCTTCTGGGGGGCGGTGGCCACGGCCGGTGCCATCACGGCGCTGCTTTGGCTCGAGCCCGACGAACTGAACCGGCCCCACAACGCAGGGCCGCGGGGCTGAAGCTGGCCGCGCGTGTCAGCAGCTCGTGCTGCCGTTGACGAGCTGGCGCAGGGCCGCTTCGTTGAGCACGCGCACCTGGCGCTGCTTGACCTCGAGCACGCCGTCTTCCTGGAACTTGGAAAACGCACGACTCACGGTTTCGAGCTTGAGCCCGAGGTAGCTGCCGATTTCTTCGCGTGTCATGCGCAGCACCAGCGCTGTCGACGAAAAGCCGCGTGCCTGGAGCCGCTGCGTGAGGTTGAGCAGGAAGGCGGCCACGCGCTCCTCGGCACGCATGCTGCCGAGCAGCAACATCACGCCATGCTCGCGCACGATCTCGCGGCTCATCACCTTGTGCAGCTGGCGCTGCAGTTCGCTGAACTCGCGCGACAGGCTTTCGAGCTGGTGGAACGGGATCACGCAGACCTGCGAGTCTTCGAGCGCCACGGAGTCGCAGGTGTGGAATTCGGAGCCGATGCCGTCGAAGCCGAGCAACTCGCCGGCCATCTGGAAGCCGGTGACCTGGTCGCGCCCGTCTTCCGCAGCCACCCGGGTCTTGAAGAAACCGGTGCGCACCGCGAACAACGAGCGGAACGGGTCACCGCTGCGGTAGAGCGTTTCGCCACGCGGCACCGAGGTGCGGTTGGCCACCAGCGTGTCGAGCCGCTCGACTTCGGCCTTGCTCAGCCCCAGCGGCAGGCACAGCTCGCGCAGGTTGCAACTGGAGCAGGCCACCTTCAGCGCATGGGCATGCACCGGCGTGGGCGGCTGCGGGTGAATGACGACGGTCTCGTGCACGGTGTGGGTTGACATGCATCACATTCTGCGCCTTGCGGCGTGCGCTGCGGTTGACTTTCGTCAAAGGGCGCCAGCATGGAAAGCGCCACAGTCGCGTGTGAACACTTCCAACATGACCGAGCCTGCCGTTTCCCCGGAATTGCTGCGTCGCCTCGACGTTCCCGGCCCGCGTTACACCTCTTATCCGACCGCGGACCGTTTTGTCGAGGCCTTCGGTGCGCTGCAGTACAAACAGGCGCTGCATACCCGCGTACAGGGCGCTGCGCGGAACGCCGGGGTCGCGCCACTGTCGCTTTACGTCCACATTCCGTTCTGCGAGTCGGTCTGCTATTACTGCGCCTGCAACAAGGTCATCACACGCCACCACGAACGCGCCGCGCCTTACCTCGACGCGCTGGAGCGCGAAGTGGCGTTGCACGTGGCCGAGATCGGGCCGCGCCAGCCGGTGAGCCAGCTGCACCTGGGCGGCGGAACGCCCACCTTCCTGACCGACGCCGAACTCGAGCGGCTGATGCAGATGCTGCATCAGGCCTTCGCGATCACGCCGAACGCCGAGATCTCGATCGAGGTCGACCCGCGCACCGCCGACCCGGCCCGCTTGGCGCATTTCGCCGGGCTTGGCTTCAACCGCCTGAGTTTCGGCGTGCAGGACTTCGATGATCAGGTACAGCGCGCCGTGCACCGCGTGCAAAGCCACGAGAGCGTGGAGAGCCTGCTCGAAGCCGCGCGCGCGCTTGGCTTCCGCTCGACCAACGTCGACCTGATCTATGGGTTGCCGCTGCAGACCGCGGCCTCATTCGCGCGCACGGTCGAGCAGGTCTGCGCGCTGCGCCCCGACCGCATCGCGCTGTACGCCTACGCGCACCTGCCCCAGCGTTTCAAGCCGCAGCGCCGCATAGACGCCACGCAGTTGCCGCTGCCGCAGCAGAAGATCACGATGCTCGCGCAGGCCATTGAGGGCTTCGTGGCCGCGGGCTACCACTACATCGGCATGGACCACTTCGCGCTGCCCGACGACACGCTGGCCGTGGCGCGGCGCCAGGGCCGGCTGCACCGCAACTTCCAGGGTTACAGCACCCAGCCCGACAACGACCTGATCGGCCTGGGCGTGTCGGCGATCGGCCGGGTCGGCGCCACCTACAGCCAGAACGCGAAGACGCTGAACGAGTACACCGACGCGCTCGGCCAGGGCCAGTTCCCGGTCACGCGCGGTCTGGCGCTGTCGCGCGACGACGTGTTGCGGCGCGCCGTCATCATGGCGCTGATGTGCCAGGGTCGGGTCGAGTTCGAATCGATCGCGCTGGCGCACCTGGTCGACTTTCGCAAGGTCTTCGCCACCGAACTCGAAGCCCTGCGCGCGCTGGAGGCGAGCGGCTTGGTGAAGCTCGAGGCCGGCTCGATCGAAGTGACCGAACTGGGCCGCTACTTCGTGCGCTCGGTGGCGATGGTGTTCGACCGCCACCTGCAGGCCGACCGCACGCGAGAGCACTTCTCGCGGGTGATCTAGGCGCACCGGCCCGATGGACGGCGCGCTGATCGTCTCGGCCTTGTTGATGGGCCTGGCAGGCGGGCCGCACTGCGCCGCGATGTGCGGCGCGGCGCACGGCGCCATCGCCCACCAGGGCGGCGCCGCGCAGGCGCACCGCGCGCTGGTCGCGTTGCAGTTCGGCCGGCTCGCCAGCTACGCGGCGGCGGGTGCGCTCGTGGCCCTGAGCGTCGGCTGGGTTCGCAGCTTCGAGGCCGCCGCGCCGCTCTTGCGCCCGCTGTGGACGATGCTGCACGTGGCCGCGATCGCGCTCGGCCTGTGGCTGCTCTGGGCCGGTCGCGCGCCGGCCTGGCTGGCCCAGGCCACGCGCCAGACCAACCCGTCGCTGGCGACAGCGCAACCCCTGCGCTTTTTCGCGCGCATGCCCGTCACGCAGCGTGCCGGCCTGCTCGGCCTGTGCTGGGCGCTGATGCCCTGCGGCCTGCTGCAGTCGGCGCTGGTCGTCGCCGCACTCGCGTCGGGGCCGTGGCAGGGTGCGGGCGTGATGGCGGGCTTTGCCGTTGCCTCGTCGCTCAGCCTGTGGCTCGCACCGCGCTTGTGGTTGCGTTATGGCGCGCGCGGCCGGGTGCTCGGCGAATCGGTGTTGCCGGTGCGGCTGGCGGGCGGTCTGCTGGCGGGTGCATCGATCTTTGCGCTGGCGCACGGCCTGGGCGCGGCGATCGCGCAGGCGCTGTGCCTGCCTGGCGCCTGAACGGGCCACCTCAGCCCGAGCGCTGCGGCAGCGCGAGCTGCACGCCCATCGCCGACTGAATGCGTGCGAACGCCGGCAGCAGTGGCGCGCAGGCGGCGGCGCTGATGCCGGCGCGGCGGGCGATCGCGGCGGCGGTGTGCGGTGCGCTCAGTTCACCTTTCCACGCGAACACGACGCGGTTGCTGCCGTCGCTGTCGTCGACCAGCAGCACCGACCCGGCGAAACTGCGGCGGATGCGCTCGACCCAGGTGTCGCAGTGGAGGCGGTCGTTGTGCAGGTTCACGACCAGCAAACCGCCGGGCTGCAGCACGTCGGCGCAGTTGTCGTAGAAGCGCTGCGAGCGCAGCGCCTTCGGCAGGCCTTCGGTGTCGAAGCCGTCGACCAGCAGCACGTCGAAACGCTCGCGCGTGTCGCGCACCAGGTGCGCGCCGTCGATCGTGATCACGCGCAGGCGGGCGTCGTCGGGCGGCACCTCGAACGCGTCCCGCAGCGCCACCACGTGCGGGTTGATCTCGGCCACCGTGAGCGCCGAGTGCGGCAGGTGGCGGTGGCAGAACTTGACGAGCGAGCCGCCCCCCAGGCCGATCAGGGCGATCTGCGCCGGCGCGGGGGCGAACAGCAGAAAGCCCATCATCAGGCGCGTGTATTCGAGGTCGAGCGCGTCGCCGTGCTGGATCAGCATGCGGCTCTGGATCGCGCTGACCGAGAAGTACAGCGTGCGGGCGTCGAGCGTTTCGTTGATGAACGGGCGCACGTGCTCGTCGTCGTCGGGCGCGACCGGCGCGGGCCAGGGCACCTTCATGCGGGTGGTGCCGCGGCCGCGAGCGCGGTGGGCAGGTCGGCCACGATGTGCGCGTCGCCGATCAGCGCCGCGAAGCCGGTGCGCCGCAAGGCCTGCAGCGTGTCGGGTCCGAGCTCGCACAGCCACAGCGTGATGCCGTCACGCTGCAGCCGGCGGTGCAGCTGCGTCAGTGCGTCGACACCGGAGGCGTCGATCCACAACACGTGGTCCAGGCGCAAGACCAGCGCACGGGTGGCGGCGGGTAGTTGTTCGGCGAGCGATTCGACCTTGCCGACCGCGCCGAAGAAGAGCGCCCCATGCAGCTCGACCACGTGCACGCCCGCCGGCGCGTTCGCCGCCGGCTCGGCGTTGGCCCGAAACAGCGTGCCCATGCGCCAGATGAAGAAGATGCAGGCCGTGACCATGCCGAGCTGCACCGCGACCATCAGGTCGAACACCACGGTCAGGAAAAACGTGCCGAGCAGGATCACGCGGTAGCCGAGCGTGAAGCGGCGCAACTGCGAGCGCGAGAACTGGTGCCACTCGCCCATGTTCCAGGCCACGAACAGCAGGATGCCGGCGAGCGCCGCCAGCGGCACGCTCGACGCCAGCGGCGCCGCCACCAGCACGATCAGCAGCAGCGTGAGCGCGTGCACCATGCCCGAGACCGGGCTGGTGGCGCCCGAGCGCACGTTGGTCACGGTGCGCGCGATGGCGCCGGTGGCCGGGATGCCGCCGAACACCGGCACCACCATGTTGGCGATGCCCTGTGCCATCAGCTCCTGGTTCGGGTCGTGTTTGGGGAAGGCCGTGATCTGGTCGGCCACACGGGCGCACAGCAGCGACTCGACCGCGCCGAGCAGCGCGAGCGTGAGCGTGGGGATCAGCAGCTGCTTCGCGCTTTCCCAGCTGAAAGGCGGCAGCTCGAGCGAAGGCAGGCCTTGCGGAATGCCGCCGAAGCGGCTGCCGATGGTTTCGACCGGCCACTGCAACCAGGCCGTCAGCGCCGTCATCGTGACGAGCGCCACCACCGGGCCGGGCACGTGCGACGCGAACTTGACGAGCCGCCCTTCGATCAGCCGCGCCGGCAGCAACACGGCGTTCTTGCCGAACAGCCGTGGCCACAGGAACAGGCCACCGAAGCAGACGATGCCGATCACGAAGGCGTACGGGTTGAAGCTGTGCAGGTTCAAGAACAGCGCGCCAAGCTGGGCGAAAAAATCTGCCGACACCTTGGGCACGGCGAGGCCGAACAGGTCTTTCAGCTGCGACAGCGCCACCAGCACCGCGATGCCGTTGGTGAAGCCGATGATGATCTGCACCGGCACGTAGCGCACCAGGGTACCGAGCTTGAGCGCGCCCATCACGAAGAGCAGCACGCCGGAGAGCGCGGTCGAGATCAGCAGGTTCGTCAGGCCGTAACGCTCGACGATGCCGAACACGATCACGATGAAGGCCCCGGCGGGCCCGCCGATCTGCACCGTGGAGCCGCCGAGCGCCGAGATCAGGAAGCCGGCGACGATGGCGGTGACGATGCCCTGCTCGGGCTTGACGCCGCTGGCGATCGCGAAGGCCATGGCCAGCGGCAGCGCGACCACGCCGACCGTGAGCCCGGCGCCGACATCGGCCAGCGCGCGGCTGCGGTCGTAACCGCGCAGCGAGTCGAGCAGGCGCGGGCGGAAGGGGTGGAGTCGGGCGGGGAGCATGGGTTGATGGCGCAGCGTGACCCTCAGCGACGTGCACGTTGCGTACCACCTCGGCATTGTGTCAGCAGCGGGCATGACAGGAACCGGTTTTTACCAAAATGCTTTACAAGTCAACTATTCGGGATTAATCTTCTCGCGCTGCCGACCCTCGGCCCCGGAGTCTCCATGAACATCGTCTGCATCGGCGGTGGCCCGTCGGGCCTGTACTTCGCACTGCTGATGAAGCTGCAAGACGCCTCGCACAGCATCACGGTGGTCGAGCGCAACCGGCCTTACGACACCTTCGGCTGGGGCGTGGTGTTCTCCGACCAGACGCTGGGCAACCTGCAGGCGTCGGACCCAGTCTCGGCAGCGCAGATTCTCGGCGCCTTCAACCACTGGGACGACATCGAGGTCAACATCCGCGGCCACAAGATGCGCTCGGGTGGGCACGGGTTCTGCGGCATCGGCCGCAAGCGCCTGCTCAACATCCTGCAGCAGCGCTGCGAAGAGCTCGGCGTGCAGCTCGTGTTCGAGACCGATGTGCAGGGCGACGAGCAGTACCCGGATGCCGACCTGATCATCGCCTGCGACGGGCTCAACAGTCGCATCCGAACCAAGTACGCCGCGACCTACCGGCCGGACATCGACAACCGCCTGTGCCGCTTCGTCTGGCTCGGCACGCACAAGCTGTTCGAGGCCTTCACCTTCGCCTTCGAGGAAACCGAGCACGGCTGGTTCCAGGCGCATGCCTACCGTTTCGACGACACCACCTCGACCTTCATCATCGAGGCGCCAGAGAGCGTTTGGCTGAAGGCCGGGCTCGACAAGATGAGCAAGGAGGCCTGTATCGCCTACTGCGAGAACCTGTTCGACAAGTACCTCGACGGCTACGCCTTGATCTCGAATGCCGCGCACCTGCGCGGGTCGACGCAGTGGATCCGTTTCCCGCGGGTGGTGTGCGAACGCTGGGTGCACCACAACGGCAAAGCGCCGGTGGTGCTGATGGGTGACGCGGCACACACCGCGCACTTCTCGATCGGCTCGGGCACCAAGCTCGCGCTCGAGGATGCGATCGAACTGGCGCGTTGCATCGGTCAATCGCCGAGCGATCTGACCGGCGCGCTGAAGCACTACGAAGACGTGCGCAGCATCGAGGTGCTGCGGATCCAGAACGCGGCACGCAACTCGACCGAGTGGTTTGAGAACGTCGATCGTTATGTGAACCTGCCGCCCGAGCAGTTCGCCTACTCGCTGTTGACGCGCAGCCAGCGCATCAGCCACGAGAATCTGCGGCTGCGCGACAAGACCTATGTGGAAGACTATGAAGACTGGATCGCCGAACATGTCGGTGTGAAGCGTGGCCCGGGGCACGCGCCGGTCCCCCCGATGTTCACGCCGTTCACGGCGCGCAGCGTGACGCTGAAGAACCGCATCGTCGTCTCGCCGATGGCGCAGTATTCGTGTGTCGATGGCCTGCCGGCCGACTACCACCTCGTGCACTTGGGAGCGCGGGCGATGGGCGGCGCCGGCCTGGTCGTCGCCGAGATGACCTGTACCTCGCCCGAGGCGCGCATCACGCCGGGCTGCCCGGGTTTGTGGAACCAGGCGCAGCGCGACGGCTGGAAGCGCATCGTCGACTTCGTGCATGCCAACTCCGACGCGAAGGTCGCGATGCAGCTGGGCCACGCCGGCGCGAAGGGCTCAACGCGTGTGGCGTGGGAAGGCACCGACCAGCCGCTGGACGCGGGCAACTGGACGCTGCTGTCGGCATCAAAGCAGCAATACCTCGACGGGGTGAGCGACTGGTCGCGTGCGATGACACGCGTCGACATGGGCCGTGTGCGTGACGATTTCGTGCGCGCCACGCGCCACGCGGCCGAGGCCGGCTTCGACTGGCTGGAGTTGCACTGCGCGCACGGCTACCTGCTGTCGTCATTCATCTCGCCGCTGACGAACCAGCGCGGCGACGAGTACGGTGGATCGCTCGAGAACCGCTTGCGTTACCCGCTGGAAGTGTTCACCGCGGTGCGCGCCGCGTGGCCCGAGCATCTGCCGATGTCGGTGCGCATCTCGGCGCACGACTGGGTCGAAGGTGGCATCACTCCCGACGACGCGGTGCAGATCGCACGCGCCTTCAAGGCCGCGGGCGCCGACCTGATCGACTGTTCTTCGGGCCAGGTCAGCAAGCAGGAAAAGCCGGTCTACGGCCGCATGTTCCAGACGCCGTTTTCCGACCGCGTGCGTAACGAAGCTGGTATCGCGACGATCGCGGTCGGCGCGATTTCCGAAGCCGACCACGTCAACAGCATCATCGCCGCCGGCCGTGCCGACCTGTGTGCCATCGCGCGGCCGCATCTGGCAAACCCGGCTTGGACGCTGATGGAGTCGGCCAAGATCGGCTACACCGAAGTGGCCTGGCCCAAACAGTACCGGGCGGCCAAGTCGCAGCTCGAACGCAACCTGGAGCGGGAGAGGGCGGCGACTTCGGGGGCGGTGGGGTCTGCGGTCGAGCAGGCGAATCGGGCGTTGGGGGTTTAGGGTGAAGTTCTTGTTGCTGCATGTACTTCCGCCTTGGGTGCAAGCAGGGGCACTGGTGGGCGAGCGTCGGCGCTTCGCTGGGGTGGTCGCCGCTGCGCGACGACTGCGCTGCGGTGCTCGCAGCCCGAGGGCGAGCGCAGAACTCGCCCTCGCTGCGCTCGGTGCTCAAACACCTGCACTCGACGCCGCTGCGCGGCGCAACCCTCGGGCTGCTCCGCTCCTCGCCACCCCAGAGGCGCGCCGCCACTCGCCCACCCGCGCCCCTGCCGGCGACGTTTTGCTCTTCTCAATGCGAACACCTTGTGCGGAGGCGGCAACATGAAGCGCGACGACGCTTCCCACGCCCTGCTCACCGAAGCCCAGGAGCTCGGCCACGAAAACCGCGCCGGCAGCGCTGACCACGCCACGCTGAAGCTGTGGCTGCGCATGCTCGCCAGCACCACCCAGATCGAAGCGCAGATCCGCAAGCGCTTGCGCGAGCGCTTCGGCATTTCGCTGGCGCGCTTTGACTACATGGCCCAGCTGTTTCGCTACAAGGACGGGCTGAAGATGCGCGTGCTGTCGCGTTACCTGATGGTCACCGGCGGCAACGTGACGGGCCTGACCGACGAGCTGGAGCGTGAAGGTGTGGTCGTGCGCGAAGGCAGCCCCGAAGACCGCCGCGCCTGGATCGTGCGGCTCACGCCGAAGGGCCGGCGCAGCTTCGAGGCCATGGCGCAGGAACACGAACAGTGGGTGCTCGAACTGTTCGCCGGGCTCGACGCCAGGGCCGTGCAGCAGGTTTACGCCCATCTGGGCGCGCTGCGCGTGCAACTGGTGCAACAACACGATCTCACCGCCGAGGAAAAGGCATGAACACGAAGACTGAGACTCGCGTCGACCCGGCGCTGAGCGCGGGCAACCAGAAGCCGCTCGCGAACTACGGCGCGACGCACTTTCGATGGAACGTGAACGAGGGCGTGGCCACGATCACGCTGAACCGCCCCGAGCGCAAGAACCCGCTGACCTTCGAGTCCTACGCCGAGCTGCGTGACCTGTTCGCTCAGCTGAAGTACGCGAGCGACGTGCACGCGGTGGTGCTCGTCGGCGCCGGCGACAACTTCTGCTCGGGTGGCGACGTGCACGAGATCATCGGCCCGCTGGTGCGGCTGAAGGCGCCCGAGCTGCTGATGTTCACGCGCATGACCGGTGATCTGGTGAAAGCCATGCGCGCCTGCCCGCAGCCGATCGTCGCCGCCGTCGATGGCGTGTGTGCCGGTGCCGGCGCGATCATGGCGATGGCCTCCGACCTGCGCGTGGGCACAGCACGCAGCAAGACCGCCTTCCTGTTCAACCGCGTCGGCCTGGCCGGCTGCGACATGGGCGCATGCGCCATCCTGCCGCGCATCATTGGCCAGGGCCGCGCGAGCGAACTGCTCTACACCGGGCGCTCGATGAGCGGCGAAGAAGGCGAACGCTGGGGTTTCTTCAACCGCCTGTGCACGACCGAAACGCTGCTCGGCGACGCAACGGCGCTGGCGCGCGACATCGCGGCCGGCCCGACTTTCGCCAACGGCATCACCAAGACCATGCTGCACCAGGAATGGGCGATGACGATCGAGCAGGCGATCGAAGCCGAAGCGCAGGCGCAGGCGATCTGCATGCTGACCGAAGACTTCTCGCGGGCCTACCACGCGTTCGTCGCGAAGAGCAAACCGCGCTTCGAAGGCAACTGACCACAAGGACGAACCAAGATGCAAGTGCTCCTTCCCGAAGGCTGGCCGCGCCCCAAGGGCTACGCCAACGGGGTGGCCGCCACCGGCCGCCAGGTGTTCATCGCCGGCATGATCGGCTGGGACGCGCAAGGCGTGTTCCACAGCGACGACTTCGCGGCGCAGACGCGCCAGGCGCTGCAGAACATCGTCGACGTGCTGCGCGAGGCCGGCGGCCGGTCCGAGCACATCGTGCGCCTGACCTGGTACGTGACCGACAAGCGCGAATACCTCGCCGCCGGGCGCGAAGTGGGGGCGGCGTTCCGCGAGATCATCGGTTCCTACAATGCAGCGATGACGGCGGTGCAGGTGACCGCGCTGATCGAAGACCGCGCCAAGGTCGAGATCGAAGCCACCGCCGTGATCCCGATCAACTGAACCATCAATCCAACGGAGCCCCCGCCATGGCCAAGACCAAAGCATCCTTCAAGTGGGACGACCCGCTGTTGCTCGACCAGCAGCTCAGCGACGAAGAACGTGCCGTGCGCGATGCCGCCGCCGCCTACTGCCAGGACAGGCTCGTGCCGCGCGTGCTCGAAGGTTTTCGCAGCGGCACCACCGACCCGGCGATCTTTCGCGAGATGGGCGAACTCGGCCTGCTGGGTTCGACCATCCCCGAACAGTACGGCGGTGCCGGCCTGAACTACGTTTGCTACGGCCTGGTGGCGCGTGAAGTCGAGCGGGTTGACTCCGGCTACCGCTCGATGATGAGCGTGCAGAGTTCGCTCGTCATGGTGCCGATCAACGAGTTCGGCAGCGAAGCGCAGAAGCAGAAGTATTTGCCCAAGCTCGCCACCGGCGAATGGATCGGCTGCTTCGGCCTGACCGAACCCGACCACGGCTCCGACCCCGGCAGCATGGTCACGCGCGCCAAGAAAGTGGCAGGCGGTTATGCGCTCAGCGGCGCGAAGATGTGGATCAGCAACTCGCCCTTCGCCGATGTGTTCGTCGTCTGGGCCAAGGACGACGAAGGCGCGATCCGCGGCTTCATTCTGAACAAGGGCGCGAAGGGTCTGAGCGCCCCGGCCATCCACGGCAAGGTCGGCCTGCGGGCCAGCCTGACCGGCGAGATCGTGATGGACAACGTGTTCTGCCCGGAAGAAGACGCCTTCCCCGAAGTGCTCGGCCTGAAGGGCCCGTTCACCTGCCTGAACAGCGCCCGCTACGGCATCGCCTGGGGGGCGCTCGGCGCGGCCGAAGACTGCTGGTTCCGCGCCCGCCAGTACACGCTCGACCGCAAGCAGTTCGGCAAGCCGCTCGCCGCGAACCAGCTGATCCAGAAGAAGCTCGCCGACATGCAGACCGAGATCACGCTCGGCCTGCAAGGCTGCCTGCGGCTGGGCCGCATGAAGGACGAAGGCACGGCTTCGGTCGAGATCACGTCGATCATGAAGCGCAACTCGTGTGGCAAGGCGCTCGACATCGCGCGGCTGGCGCGTGACATGCTCGGTGGCAACGGCATCAGCGATGAGTTCGGCGTGGCCCGCCACCTCGTCAACCTCGAGGTCGTGAACACGTATGAAGGCACGCACGACGTGCACGCGCTGATCCTCGGGCGGGCGCAGACCGGCATCTCGGCCTTCTGAACGCGCGGAGGTCACGATGGCGAGCTCGGCGCACATCGATACCTTCGCACGTGACCACCTGCCGCCGGCGGCGCAGCAGCCCGAGTTCATCTTCGAGCTGCCGGAACTGCAGCTTCCTGAGCAGCTGAACTGCGCGACCGAGTTGCTCGACCGGCACATCGACGCAGGCCGCGGCGGCCGGTCTTGTGTCAGCGCACCGGGCGGCCCGAGCTGGTCGTATGCCGACCTGCAACGCGAAGCCAACCGCATCGCCAACGTGCTCGTCAGCCACATGGGTCTCGTGCCCGGCAACCGCGTCTTGCTGCGCTCGGCCAACAAGCCGATGCTCGTGGCCTGCTGGTTCGCGGTGATGAAAGCCGGTGGCATCGCGGTGGCGACGATGCCGATGCTGCGCGCAAAGGAGCTGATGCAGATCATCGAAAAAGGCGAGGTCACGCACGCGCTGTGCGACCACGCCTTGCGGGGCGAGCTCGAAGTCGCCCAGCTGCAAGCACCGCGGCTCGCGCAGGTCGTGTATTTCGGCGACGCGTCGGGCGCTGGCCTCGAAGCCGTGATGGCCGGCCAGCCTGCGCAGTTCGAGAACGTAGCCACCGCCGCCGACGACACCTGCCTGCTCGCCTTCACCTCGGGCACGACCGGCCAGCCCAAGGCGACGATGCACTTCCACCGCGACGTGATGGCGAGCTGCGTCTGCTTCCCGCCGCACGTGCTGCGCGCGAACGGCGACGACGTGTTCATCGGCAGCCCGCCGCTCGCGTTCACCTTCGGGCTGGGCGGGCTGACGCTGTTCCCGATGAGCGTGGGCGCGTCGACCGTGTTGATCGAAAAAGCCTCGCCGCCTGATCTGCTCGATGCCGTCGCCCGCTATGGCGCCACCGTGCTCGTGACGGCACCGACCTCGTACCGCGCGATGGCTGCTGCCGCGCGCGAGCGCAAGATTTCTGCCGCGCACGGCGGCACGCTGCGCAAGTGTGTTTCGGCGGGCGAAGCGCTGCCTGCTGCCACGCGCACGCTGTGGCGCGACGCGACCCGCATCGAGCTGATCGACGGCATCGGCGCCACCGAGATGCTGCACATCTTCATCTCGGCCGACGAAGCCACCGCCCGCCCCGGCGCCACCGGCCGCGCCATTCCCGGCTACCGCGCCTGCGTGATGGACGCCGCCGGCCAGCCGGTGCCCGCGGGCACCGTCGGGCGCCTGGCCGTGAAGGGCCCGACCGGCTGCCGCTACCTCGACGACCCGCGCCAGGCGAACTACGTGAGTGGCGGCTGGAACTACACCGGCGACGCCTACCTGATGGACGCCGACGGCTACTTTGTCTACCAGTCGCGGACCGACGACATGATCGTCTCCGCCGGCTACAACATCGGCGCGCCCGAAGTCGAAGAGGCGCTGCTCGCGCACCCGGCTGTCGCCGAATGCGCGGTGATCGGCGTGGCCGACGAAGAGCGCGGTCAGATCGTCAAGGCCTTCGTCGTGCTGCGTGCGCCGCATGCTGGCGACGATGCGATGAAGCGCACGCTGCAGGACTTCGTGAAGGCGGCGATCGCGCCCTACAAGTACCCGCGCGCGATCGAGTTCCGCGCCGCGTTGCCTCGCACCGAAACCGGCAAGCTGCAACGCTTCCGGTTGCGGGAATGAGCGATTGCCAGGCCCAGCCGACCCCACTTCGCTGAGACGCAGGAGCAAGCCCCCATGGCACTCACCGCCGACCCGCACACGATCACCACGGTCGAACAACTCGAGTCGCTGCTCGGCGAACTCAGCCCGGCCACGCTGAAGAAAGAGGTGCCGTTCGTGCACCCGCTTTACCGCGCGCTGATCGAGGCTTCGCCGTTCGCGGTGCTCGCCACCACCGGGCCGGGCGGGCTCGACGCCTCGCCGCGTGGTGACGCGCCCGGCTTCGTCGTCGTGGAGAACGAGACCACGCTGCTGCTGCCCGAACGGCGCGGCAACAACCGTGCCGACAGCCTGCGCAACATTGTGGCCGATCCGAAGGTCGCGCTGTTGTTCCTGATCCCAGTCCTCGGTGAAACGCTGCGCGTGAACGGCCGAGCGAGCATCACGACCGAGCCTGCGCAGCTGGCTCGTTTCGAGGTGCAGGGCGCCTGCCCAAAATGTGTCGTTCGCATCGACGTCGACACCGTGTTCTTTCAATGCGCGCGGGCGATCCAGCGCTCCGGCTTGTGGCAGCCGGCTGCCCCCGACGTTCGCGAGCGTCTGCCGACCCCAGGCAAGATACTGGCCGCGCTCACCGACGGTGCTTTCGATGGCAAGACTTACGACCGCGAACTGCCGGCCCGGCAGCGTGCCACGCTTTATTGAGGCTTTGGTAAAAGCACCCTTGCTCAAGCGGCGCCCGCGCCCGCACAGTCCTGTCTGAGGGAGAAAACAATGTCGACACGCGCCACCGGTCTGTTCGAAGTCAGGATGTCGCCGGCGCCGCTCGGTGATGCCGGCGCCGACGCCACGCTCGGCCGCATGCTGCTCGACAAGACGTTCAGCGGCGATCTGGTGGGCACCGGCAAGGGCGAGATGCTGATGGCCGGCACGGCCGTCAAGGGCTCGGCCGGTTACGTGGCGATCGAGCGTGTGAGCGGCACGCTCGGCGGGCGCAGCGGCGGCTTCGTGCTGCAGCACACCGGCACGATGAACCGCGGCGCGCCGCAGCTCTCGGTCACGGTGGTGCCCGATTCCGGCACCGGTGAACTGGTGGGCCTCGCCGGCACGTTGGCGATCATCATCAAGGACGGCAAGCACCGCTACGAATTCGACTACACGCTGCCGGCGCAGGAGCCACGTTGACCTCATGAGCGAACAGACCTCTTTCGCCGACGGTGGCTGCACCTGCCGCCTGGTGCGTTATCGCGTGGTGAGCAAACCGCTGTTCGTTCACTGCTGCCATTGCCGTTGGTGCCAGCGCGAGACCGGTGCGTCGTTCGCGTTGAACGCGATGATCGAAAGCGACCGGGTGCAGTTGCTGCAAGGCGAGGTCGAACTGGTCGACACGCCGTCGAACAGCGGCAAGGGCCAGTTGGTCGCGCGCTGCCCGCGGTGCCGCGTGGCAGTCTGGAGCCACTATTCGGGCGCCGGCATGGCCGTGTCTTTCGTGCGCGTCGGCACGCTCGACGAGCCGGCCTCGATGCCGCCCGACGTGCACATCTTCACCGCATCGAAGCAGCCCTGGGTCGTGCTCGACGCCGGCACGCCGGCGGTCGCCGAGTACTACAAGGCCAGCGAGCTGTGGCCGGCAGAGAGCCTGGCGCGCCGCGCTGCGCTGATGGCCCGGGAAGAGGCTCGATGATGCTTGTGCACGGCAGTGTGGTGGCCCGCCTGTGGATCAGCGCGGCCTGGCTCGTGTCGGCGTGCATCGTCGTTCCTGCCGCGCAGGCGGCCGAAGAGGCTTCTGCCTTCGATGGCCGCTGGGACGTGACGCTCACCTGTCCGCCGCACAACGAGGACGAAGACGCCAAGGGCTACGTGCACCGCTTCCCCGCCGAAGTGAAAGGCGGTGTGTTCCGCGGCACCCACGGCGCCGAGGGCGAGCCGAGCTGGCACCTGCTCACCGGCAGCATCGCCCCCGACGGCCGCGCTGCGCTTCAACTCGACGGCATCGTCGGCAACCCCGACTACGCGGTCGGCCAGGCGTTTCGTGGCAAGCCTTACAGCTACCGCGTGCGCGCCACGTTCGAGGCCACGAGCGGCTCGGGCCAGCGCATCGGCAAACGAAAGTGCGACTTCCGGTTCCAGCGCAGGTAGACCAACGCGCCGGGCGCTGACTACGGCCGCGTCTGGTCGATCTTCACGCTCAAGCCGGTGGCCCCGGGCTTGACGACCGGGCCGGTGCCGATCAGGTCACCCGGGCTCGGCGTGGCGCTGCCACTGCGCGAGATGCGCGCTTCGATGCGCACCTCGGTGAAGCCCGAGATCTTGAAGTCGGGGCTCACGGCGAGCGAGTCGTCGAGCTTGAAGCTGAGCGGCAGGTCGGACACCTTGGCGCGCTGCACGGCCAGCGGCATGCGCGGGCCTTGCAGGGCGCGCGCGAAGACGAACACGGTGTCGGTGGGCAGGGCTTGCGCCGCCAGCGCCGGCGCCAGGCTCAGCTGGCCGCGGATGCTGGTGTCGCCGCCGGCCGCGGCGACCGTGCCTGCCGCAGGCGGGGTACTCGCCGAAGTCGGCGGTGCGATGAGTTGCGTGCCATCGGCGCGTGCCGCGTTGCTGCTGGCCACGGCGGTGCGAATCTGGTCGAGCTGGTTCTGCACCCACTTCGCGTCTTCCGATTCCGGCGGCAGCTGCTTGAGCAAGCGCTCCCACTGTGCCACGGCAGAGGCAATGTCCTTGCGGTTGAATGCGGCGGTGGCCGACAGCGCCAACGCCATCGGGTTGTCGGGGTCGAGCTTCAATGCGCGTGCCACCGCCTCCATCGGCTTGCCTTCGAGGTTGCCGTTGTTGTTGGCTGCCAGCACGTCGGCGTATTCGGCCAGCAGCACCGGGTCGCGGTCGAGCTCGGCGCCGATGCGTTCGAAGGCCTTCTGCGCGTCGGGCATGCGGCCCATCACCCGGTAGGAGCGGCCGAGCACGGCCCAGCCCTTGGGGTCGTCGGGTTTGGCTTCCAGCCGCGCCGCGAGCGTGGCCACCATCTTCTCGACATCGGGCTGCGCGCTGGCCTGGCGCGCCGCCGGGTCGAGCGCGGCCGGCTGGCCGAGGAAGGTGTACATGGCCGCGGCAAGCAATGGCAACGCCAGCGCGATCACGACCGTGGTCACGCGCGCGCCGCCGGGGGCGGTGGCGGTGGTCTCGCTCACGCCGGCGTCGTCGAGCAGGCGGCGTTGCAACTCGCCGCGTGCCTGGGCATGGTCGGCTTCGGCGAGCGTGCCGGCCGCCAGGTCGCGGTCAAGCTCGGCGAGTTGGTCGCGGTAGATGCCGGCATTGATCTCGCGCGTGCTCGCCGTCAGGTCGACCGGCCGGCGGCGCCACGGGCGCAGCAGCAGCAGCAGGGTGACGACGACGAGCAGGGCGGAGGCGAGGACGAAGGCGGTCAGGGCGGTCATCAGGATTTTTCACCGAGCAAGGCCGCGGCCTCGCGTTGTTCTTCGGGCGACAGCGCCGCGCTCGTGTCGCGGCGCCGGCGCACGAACAGCACCAGGCCGGCCAGCCCCCCGGCGAGCAGCAGGAACGGCCCGCCCCAGAGCAGCCAGGTGCTCGGCTTCACGGGCGGTCGGTAACGCACGTAGTCGCCGTAGCGGCTGACGAGGAAGTCCATCACTTCCTTGTCGGTCTTGCCCTGCTTGATCAGGCTGCGGATCTCGCGGCGCAGGTCTTGCGCCAGGTCGGCGCGCGAGCCGGCGAGCGACTCGTTCTGGCACACGAGGCAGCGCACTTCTTCGGCGATGTCGAGCAGGCGTTGCTCGACGATCGGGTCGTCGGCCAGTGGTGCGGCTTCATTGGCGGAGGCGGGCGAGAGGAAGAGCTGCAGCGCGAGCGCGAGAAATACCGCGGCGCGGATCATCTCTGCAGTTCCTTGATCAGCGGCAGGATCTTCTTCTGCAGCACCTCGGTCGTGACCGGACCGATCTGCTTGAAGCGGATCGTGCCGGCCTTGTCGATCACGTAGGTTTCGGGCACGCCGTAAACGCCGTAGTCGATGCCGACGCGGCCGTCGGCGTCGACTACCGAGAGCGTGTACGGGTCGCCGAACTTCGCGAGCCAGCCCTTGGCGTCGGCACGCTGATCCTTGTAGTCCAGGCCGATCAGCGGGGCGATGTTCGACTTGGCGAAGTCGACGAGCACCGGGTGTTCCTGGCGGCACGACACGCACCACGAGGCCCACACGTTGAGCAGCCAGACCTTGCCGGCCATGTCTTTCGGGCCGAAGCTCGCGCTCTGCGTGCCGGCGGGCGCCTGCGGGTCGGCGTCGAGTCGCGGCAGCGAGAACATCGGCGCCGGTTTGCCGACCAGCGGCGAAGGCACTTCGTGCGGGTCGCGGTTCAGGCCGATGCCGAGGAACACCGCCAGCACCAGAAACAGCGCCAGCGGGATCAGGAAACGTTTCATGCCGCCGCCCCTTGCAGCGCGGTTTGCTTCGCCTTCAAGCGGTAGCGCCGGTCGCTCGCGGCGAGCGCGCCGCCGAGCGCCATGAACAGGCATCCCCCCCAGATCCAGACGATGAAGGGCTTGTAGTAGACGCGCACGCTCCATACCGGCGCTGCGCCCGGCGCGTTCAGCGGCTCGCCGAGCGAGACGTAGAGGTCGCGCGTGAAGCCGGAGTCGATCGCGGTTTCGGTCATCGGCATCTGCGACGAGAAGTAGTTGCGCTTCTCCGGGTGCAGCAATGCTTTTACCTCGCCGCCTTTGGAAAGCTCGACATCACCACGCTGGGCCACGTAGTTCGGCCCCGGCACCTGGTTCACGCCGAGCAGCTTGACGGTGTAGCCGCCGATCTCGACCGTTTCGCCCACCGCCATGCGCACGTCTTTCTCGACCTCGTAGCCCTTCACGAGCGTCACGCCGACCACGAATACCGCGATGCCGAAGTGCGCCGCGTGCATGCCCCAGAACGACCGGGGCGGCCAGCCGGACTTGAGCCGTTCGCGGATCTGGAACGCGGTGCTCGCAAAGATCCATACCGCCAGCAGCAGGCCGAGCGCGACCAGCGGCGTCCACGCGCCGATCAGGAACGGCAGGCCGATGCCGGCGACGAGCGCGAGCACGGCGGCCAGGCGCAGGCGCTGCGCCATGTCACGGGCGTCGGCCTGCTTCCAGCGCGCCAGCGGGCCGACCGCCATCAGGAACAGCAGCGGCAGCATCAGCGGCATGAAGACGGCATTGAAGTAGGGCGGCCCGACCGAGAGCTTGCCGAGGCCGAGGGCGTCGATCAGCAGCGGGTACAGCGTGCCCAGCAACACCGAAGCGGCGGCCACCATCAGCAGCACGTTGTTGATCAGCAGCAGCGTTTCGCGCGAGACCACGGCGAAGGCGCCGCCCATGCTGACCTTGGGCGCGCGCCAGGCGAACAGTGCGAGCGAACCGCCGATCACGACGGTGAGGAAGAGCAGGATGAACACACCGCGCTTCGGGTCGGCCGCGAACGCGTGCACCGAGGTCAACACGCCCGAGCGGACGAGGAAGGTGCCGAGCAGCGAGAGCGAAAAAGCGCAGATCGCGAGCAGCACGGTCCAGTTCTTGAAACTGCCGCGTTTTTCGGTCACGGCCAGCGAGTGAATCAGTGCGGTGCCGACGAGCCAGGGCGTGAACGAGGCGTTCTCGACCGGGTCCCAGAACCACCAGCCGCCCCAGCCGAGTTCGTAATAGGCCCAGTACGAACCGAGTGCGATGCCGAGCGTGAGGAAGACCCACGCGACGGTCGTCCACGGGCGCGACCAGCGCGCCCAGGCGGCGTCGAGCCGCCCGGCGAGCAAGGCGGCGATGGCGAAAGCGAACGCGACCGAGAAGCCGACGTAGCCCATGTAGAGCATCGGCGGGTGGAACACGAGGCCCGGGTCTTGCAGCAGCGGGTTCAGGTCTTGCCCGTCGGCCGCGGCCGGCAGCAGGCGGTCAAACGGGTCGGACGTGAACAGCATGAACATCAGGAAGCCGGCCGACACCAGGCCGAGCACGCCGATCACACGCGCCACCATCGCCTCCGGCAGCTGGCGCGAGAACAGGCTGACGGCGAGCGTCCAGCCGTTGAGCATCAGCACCCACAGCAGCAGCGAGCCTTCGTGGCCGCCCCACACGGCCGAGGCGCGGTACATGGTCGGCAGTTTCGAGTTGGAATGCCCGGCCACGTAGGCGACCGAAAAGTCGTTCGCCACAAAGGCCTGCATCAGGCAAACAAACGAAAAAAGGACCAGCGCGAACTGGGTCTGCGCGGCCGGCCGCGCCAGAGCGATCCAGCCGGCGTGGCCGCGGTGCGCGCCGACGATCGGCAGCACGCCCTGAATGATGGCGATCAGGAAAGCGAGGATCAGGGCGAGGTGGCCGAGTTCGGGCGTCATAGGGTGGCTGCTCTCATCAGGTCGTATTCGCTCACTTGAGCGTCTTGCCCATCTTGTTGGCCTGGTCGACCGCGTGCTGCGCTTCGGGCGGCATGTAGTTCTCGTCGTGCTTGGCCAGCACTTCGGTGGCCACGAAATGGCCGTCGCCGCGCAGCTTGCCTTGCACGACCGCTCCCTTGCCTTCCTTGAACAGGTCGGGAAGGATGCCGGTGTAGCTCACCGCCACGTCTTTCGCGGTGTCGGTGATGACGAAATTGACCGTCATCTGGTCGCGCTTCAGGCTGCCTTCGCGCACCATGCCGCCAACGCGGAAGGCGCGGTCTTTCGGCGCCTCGCCCACCACCACCTGCGAGGGCGTGAAGAAGAACGCGACGTTGCTCTGCAGTGCGCTGAGCACCAGCGCGCCGGCGACGCCTATGCTGGCGACGCCGCCGACGATGATGGCGATGCGTTTGTGGCGCGGTTTCATGGCAGTGGCCCTCGTTACCAGCCGGTGGCCGCGTTGATGTTGCGATGCTCGCGCAGGCGCTGCCGCACGAGCCGGTGCTTTTGCCGGATCAGCAAGGGCTCGACCACCATGCAGACCGCGCAGACGCCGAAGCTGCCCCACACGTAGAAGGCATACCCGCCCATCGCAAAAAAGTCTGCCGCGTTATTCCAGTGCATCTTTGACCCAATCAGCGCTCGATTCGCGCTCGAGAATGATGTTGCGCACGCGCGCCAGTGCCACGGCGATCGCGTACATCCAGAACGCCAGCGCCATCAGCAGCATGCCCCAGAGCATGGTTTGCGCCATCGACGGCGAGCGCGTCAATGACACTGACGCGCCCTGGTGCAAAGTGTTCCACCACTTCACTGAAAAATAGATGATGGGCACGTTGACGACCCCGACAATCGCCAGCACCGCGCCGGCCTTGTCGGCGCGCCGCGGGTCGTCGATGGCGGCCTGCAGCGCCATGAAGCCGAGGTAGAGGAACAGCAGGATCAGCTCGGACGTGAGGCGTGCGTCCCAGACCCACCAGGCACCCCACATCGGCTTGCCCCAGAGGGCACCCGTCACCAGCGAGAGAAACGCGAACATCGCGCCGGTGGGCGCCAGGGCCGTGGCCATCATGGCTGACAGGCGGGTATTGAAGGCCAGGCCCATCGCAGCCCAGAAGGCCATCGCCAGGTAGATCACCATCGACATCCAGCTCGCCGGCACGTGCACGAAGATGATCCGGTAACCCTCGCCCTGCTGGGCATCGGTGGGGGCGACGAAGAAGCCGATCCACAGGCCGGCCAGCGCCAGCAGCGCGGCGGCCCACGCGAACGGCGGCACGAGCCGCCCGGCCAGAGGGTAGAAGGCGGCCGGCGAGGCGTACTTCCAGAGCGATGAGGTGGGTTTGTTCATTTATTCAATGGCAATGCGCAGGGCAACGGTTGCTGCCCACGGCGCGAAGAATAAGGTGATGGCGAGCAGCGCGCCCAGAATGGACAATTGCGGCCCGGCACCCAGGCCTGCCGAGTAGGCCTCGACGGCGCCGGCCCCGAATATAAGCGTTGGGATATACAGCGGGAGCACCAGCAGCGCGAGCAGCGCGCCACCGCCGCGCACGCCGAGCGTGAGCGCCGCGCCCACCGCGCCGATCAGGCTCAGCACCGGCGTGCCGATCAGCAAGGCGACCATGGTGACCTGCAACGCCCCGGCGTCCAGGCCGAACTGCACGCCGAGCAGCGGTGCCATCAGCACCAGCGGCAGGCCGCACAGCATCCAGTGGGCGGTGATCTTGCCCGCCACCATCAAGACGAAGGAGCGTGGCGACAGCATCATCTGCTCGAGCGTGCCGTCGGCGTGGTCGGCCGCGAACAGCCGAGGCAGGCCGAGCAGGGTGGCGAGCAAGGCCGCGACCCAGATCACGCCCGGCGCAATGCGCCGCAGCAGTTCCGACTCCGAGCCGATGCCGAGCGGGAACAGCGTGACGACGACCACGAAGAAGAACAACGCGGTCACGATCTCGCTGCGGCGGCGGGCGGCGAGCAGCAGGTCGCGGCGGGTGGCGATCCAGAGAGTGTTCACAGGCTCACCTCGGCGCCACCGGGCAGCAGCACCGGCTGGTGGCTGGTCAGCACCGCCATGCCGCCGCGTTCGAGGTGAGCGAGGATCAGTTCGCCGACGAGGGACACGGCGTTCGTGTCGAGCGCCGCGAACGGTTCGTCGAGCACCCACAGCATGGCCGGGCGCACCAGCAGGCGGGCCAGCAGCACGCGGCGCTTCTGGCCTGCAGACAACCATCGGGTTGGCAGTTTGCCGCGGCCGTGCAGTCCCAGGCGCTGCAAAGCCGCCAAGGCATCGGCTTCGGCCAGCGGCAGGCCGTCGAGCTCGTTACCAAGCGTGAGGTTCTCGAGCGGCGTGAGTTCGTCTTTCACGGCCGCCTGGTGGCCCAGATACAACAGCGCGCGTTTGAATTCGTCACTGCACTCGGTGATGGGCACGCCATCCCAGCAGACCTGGCCCTGGTCGGGCACGCTGATGCCGACGAGTGTGCGCAGCAAGGTCGTCTTGCCGGCGCCGTTGGTGCCGCTGACCTGCAGCCAGTTGCCCGGCGCGAGCGCCAGGCTCAGGTCCTTGAACAACAGGCGCTCGCCCCGGGAACAGGCAAGGTGGGTGGCGCTGAGCATGGAGGCGGTCGGTGAGGTTGGTATGGGGTGTCGTGGCGTGGCGCTGCATGGGTTGCGCGCGAAGCCTTGCATTATCGGCGCAAGCCCCAGGCCCGAGGTTCAGCTTCGATTCAGCTTCGAAACGGCATCTGTCGAGCGACCAATCAGGTCGCTTGCGAACACATTTGAAGCGTCTGCTTGCACACCCGACAAATGCTGACGGTTTCTTCTGCGACCGGATGTAAGGTGCTCTGCAGTTGCCAACTATTGACGCCTTTTAAGGCGCACTAAAGGTCGATGATGCGCTCCCGAATCAGGCACACGGTTCGCCTCTTTCGGGTCGGCAGCGACAGTTCGACGAGCAACAACAACAGGGAAGCGGAGTGAAAACACCTCAGGTTCGGTTCAAGCCACATAACGCGCAATTGCAGCGTGGTCTGGTCTTGGGCCGTGCGCTTTCCGGGGGGCGGCCATGATCTTCGGCTCCTCAGGCTCCGGCCGCCGCTCGACGGACTTCGGGCGTGGAAGTGCCGCCATGCAAGGCGATTGGCATGCCCGCGAAGAAGCCATCATGGGCACCGCGGTCCGGGTCGAACTGTGGAGCGAAGACCGCGCCGACGGAGAAGCCGCGATCAACGCGGTGATGAACGAGATGCACCGCATCGACCATGCGATGAGCCCGCACAAGCCCGAGTCGGAGCTGTCGCGCATCAACCGCCACGCTGCGGCTGCGCCGGTCAAGCTCAGCGAAGAAATGGCCCGGCTCGTCAGCCGCGCGCTCGATTTCTCGAAGCTGTCGGGTGGCGCTTTCGACATCACTTACGCCGGTGTCGGCCACCTCTACGACTACCGCGAAAAGATCAAGCCGAGCGACGCCGCGATCAATCAGGCGCGTGAAGCGGTCGGGTATCAGAACCTGATTCTCGACCCCGCAGCGCGCACGCTGCGCTTCGCCCGCGAAGGCGTGCGCATCGACCTCGGCGGCTTCGCCAAGGGCCATGCGGTCGACAACGCCACGGCGATCCTGGCGCGGCGCGGCATCCGCAACGCGATCGTCTCCGCCGGTGGCGACAGCCGCGTGATGGGCGACCACCGCGGCCGGCCCTGGACCATCGCGATCCGCGACCCGCGCCGCCCCGGCGAGGTGGTGGCGGTGCTGCCGCTCGAAGACACCGCGATTTCCACTTCCGGCGACTATGAACGTTACTTCGAGCAGGACGGTGTGCGCTGCCACCACGTGCTCGACCCGAAAACCGGCAAGTCGCCGAGCAGCGTGCACAGCGTGACCATCCTCGCCGCCGATGGGCTCACGACCGAGGGCCTGTCGAAGAGCGTCTTCGTGCTCGGCGTGGAAAAAGGCATGCGGCTGATCGAATCACAGGAGGGCGTCGACGCGGTCGTGATCGACGCAGCCGGGCAGTTGCACTACTCGTCGGGCTTGCTCGACGGTGGGGCGCAGGCCGGCACACAAGCTCGTCAATGAACGAACAGATCTACAGGGGGAAATCCATGAACACTCGTACCAGAACCAACGCGCAGTTGATGGCCTTGTCAGCCATTCTGCTTGCGGCCGGCCTCGCCGGTTGTGGCAGCAGCGGCAGCGACTCGACCTCGGTCACGGTGAACGGCGACGTGCCGATCGCTTATGCAAAGCGCTCGAACACGATCACGATCAATCCGACCAACGGCACGTCTTTCGCGGCCGGCGGCGACCTGATGGTGCGCGAAAAGTCATCGGCCAGCGCGCCCGAACACAACCTGACCGCGCGCTTCACGCAGGGTGCTGGCGACGCCTCCGACCCGGAGGTGTCGTACGACGGCAAGAAGATCGTGTTCTCGATGAAGTGCCCGACGTCGAACACCTCGAAGATCGACGACCTGCCGGCCTGCACCGGCGCCTGGAACATCTGGGAATACGACATGACGGTCGGCGGCCTGACCGGCGGCACCTTCAAACGCCTGACCAGCGCCAGCGATTCCGACGACGTCGACCCGGCCTACCTGCCGGCCGGTCGCGGCTTCGTGTTCTCCTCGAACCGCCAGACCCGCTCGAAGGCGCTCGGTGCGATTCCCGGCCAGACCTACTTCGCCCTTGACGAATACGAGCGCGAGCGGGTGCTGAACCTGCACACGATGGACGGCACCGGCGGTGCGATCACGCAGATCTCGGTCAACCAGAGCCACGACCGCAACCCCGTGGTGCGCCCGAACGGCGACATCATGTTCTCGCGCTGGGAACACGTGGGGCCGCGCAACCGCTTCGCGATCTTCCGCACCAAGCCCGACGGCACCGACATGTTCGTGCTTTACGGCGCACAGAGCCCGGGCAACAGCTTCCTGCACCCACGTGACATGGACCCCAGCGGCAAGTACAAGGGTTTCGTCTCGTCCGACCTGATGTCCCTGTCGCGCACCCAGGAAGGCGGCGCGCTGATGTTCATCGATGCGGCGCGTTATTCCGAGAACAACACGCCGGCCAACAGCACCGTGCCGACCCAGGGGGGGCAGACCGAAGTCACCGACAAGACGCTGAACCAGGGCCGCGGCCTGTCGATGTTCGGTCGCATCACCACGCCGTACCCGCTGTGGGACGGTTCCAACCGCGTGCTGCTCGGCTATCGCCCCTGTGAAGTCACGCGCAACGGCGTGGTCGTGGCCTGCGCGACGCTGACCGCCGAAGAACTCGCGTTGCTGAACGACGACGAGCGCACCGACGCCCAGATCGCGGCAAGCCCGGTTCAAGACAACGTTCGCGCGTCCTATGCCATCTACATGTACGACCCGGGCCCGCAGACCTGGCTGATCGTCGCCGCGCCGCCGGTCGGTTTCATGTACACCGACCCGGTTGCGATCCAGGCGCGCACCGAGCCGAACGCGATTGACCCGACGGCCATCGACGCGACGCTGGCCGCCCAGGGCATGGCCTTGATCGAAGTGCGCAGCATCTACGACACCGACGGCCTCGAGCGCATGGGCGAAACCATGCTGGCGCCGGTCGACCTGCCGACGAACTGCACGGTGGGCATCGCCAAGACCACGCCGACCGACACGATGGACACACGCCAGCGTGTGGCCGACCTGGCGCGCATGAAAGACCCGGCCGATCCGGCCTACGGCTGCTCGCCGGCGCGCTTCGTGCGGGCCACCCGCGCGGTGGCGCCGCCGTCGAACACGATGGGCCTGCGTTCGGCGATCGGCGAGACCGATTTCGAGCAGGTGCAGATCCTCGGCTACGCGCCGGTCGAACCCGACGGTTCCTTCAAGCTGAAGGTGCCGGCCGACGTGCCGCTCGCGTTCTCGATCGTCGACGCCAAGGGGCGCGGCATCCAGACCCACCTGAACTGGATCCAGGTTCGCCCCGGCGAGCGCCGCACCTGCGACGGCTGCCACAGCCCGCGCCGCGGCGGTGCGCTCAACTCCGGTGCGGTGGTGAACACCATGCCGGCCGGCCTGCTGCCGAGCATGTCGGCGGCCCATCAGTCGGGCGAAACCATGGCCTCGTTGCGCACCCGCCTCGACGCCACGGCGCTCAACCTGAAGCCCGACATGGCCTACACCGACGTCTGGGCCGACACCAGCAAGAGCGGCGTGACCGCGCTCGCGTCGATCTCGGTCAAGTACACCGGCAACACCAACCCGGCCGACGACCTGGCGACCGCGGTGCCCACGAACGGTCTGATCAACTACCCCGATCACATCGCGCCGATCTGGGCTCGTTCCCGCGGCACGGCCGGTGCCAACACCTGCACCACCTGCCACGCCGACACCGTGAAACTCGACCTGCGTGGCACCACCTCGGGCACCGGCCGCGTCACCTCGTACGAAGAACTGCTGCTCGGCGACCCGGTGATCGACACCGCCACCGGCCTGCCGGTGACCCGCATCCGCGAAGGCGTGCCGGAAATCGTGCGCGGCGCGGCGCTGGTCGAGACCATGGCGGGCAACGCTGCCGGCATGGCGCGCAGCAGCCGCCTGGCCGAGATCATGTTCGGTGAAACGCTCAAGGCAGGCGCCGAAGCGACGACCGCCCATCCGAACCCGCCGGGCGGCGCACCGAACCACGCGCTGATGCTCAACGCAGCCGAGAAGCGACTCATCACCGAGTGGATGGACCTCGGCGGCCAGTACTACAACAACCCGTTCAGCGGCGGGGTGCAGCCCGCGAGTCTGAGCGAGTCGGTGTTCGCGGCCCAGGTGTTCCCGATCCTGAGTTCGACCTGCGCTGCCAGTTGCCACCAGGCCATCGGCAGCGAGACGACGCCGGCCGGAGCCAGCTTCCGCCAGAACCGCTTCGTGCTGACCGGCAGCCCGGAAGGTGACTTCAACGTCAGCCTGTCGATGATCTCCGACACCTGCAACGCGGCGTCGAACTACCTGCTGAGCCGGCCGTCGACCGTGCCGCACCCGGCCGGTGCGGTGGGCCAGGCCACGGCGGTGTTGCCGGTGGGCAGCGCCAACTACAACACCATCGCCAACTGGATCCGCGGGGGTTGCCCGTAACCATGACGACTGCGCAACGAGATCAACGGGGGCAGCGGGCGCGACGCAGCAGCATCGCGGCCTGCCTGCTCGCACTCGGCTTGGCCGCGTGCGGCGGCAGTGGCAACAACCCGATCGGTAACCCGCCCGAGGTCAGCAACCCGGTCGGGGTGACGGGCCAGAAACTGTCGTTCGCGTACTTCCAGAAGTGCATCAACCCGATCTTCGTGGCGCGGCTGCAGATCAACATCGGCGGTGCGATCTCGACCAACACCTGTGCCGGTTCGGGTTGCCACGACAACACCACCGGCACCGGCGGCGCACTGCGCGTGGTGGCCAACGCGCAGCCCGTCGACCTGACCGACCCGGCCAACACGGCCGACGTGATCCGCACGACCGACATGTACAAGAACTTCTACTCGGCGCAAGGCTCGGTCGTGATCGGGGCCGTCACGCAGAGCCGCCTGCTGACCAAGCCGCTGGTGCTCAACGTGCTGCACGGCGGCGGCCTGATCTTCGAAGACCTGAACGACCCGAACGCGCGGCTGATGCAGTACTGGATGACGCACCCCGCCCCCAACGGGCAAGACGAGTTCAGTACCGCCACCTACAGCATGTTTACCCCGGCCGACCTGAGCGGCACGTGCAACACCCAATGAGTCCAACCCCCGCCCGCCGAACCGCTGGATTCACGCCCCTTTCGAACACGCTGCTTGCGCTCTGCCTGAGCGCGCTCTCGTTGCTGGCCGCAGCGCCTGCGCGTGCCGCGGAGCCGAACGAAGAGCGGGTGCAGGTGACCGACCCCTTCATCGAGCTGCGCACCGGGCCCGGGCGCGGCTACCCGATCCACTTCGTCGCGGCACGCGAAGAGTGGATCTCGATCGAACTGCGCCACACCGACTGGTACAAGGTGCGCACCGCTGGGGGCAAGATCGGCTGGGTCAACCGCAGCCAGCTCGCCACCACGCTCACCGAAGCGGGCGGTGCGAAGAGCTTCCGCGACATCGCGCTCGACGACTACCTGCTGCGTCGGCTCGAGTTCGGAGCCGGCTGGGGCCGCTTCAAGGCCGAGCCGATGTTGAAGCTCTGGGCCGGCTACAGGATGAGCGACACGCTCAGCATGGAAGCAACGGCCGGCCAGGTGCAAGGGGTTTTTTCAGGCACGAATTTCTGGCACGTCAACGTGCAGTCCGAGCCCTGGTCCGACCAGCGCTTCTCGCCGTTTTTCGGCATCGGCGTCGGCCGCTTCAAGAACATCCCGAACACCAGCCTCGTGTCGGCGTCGAGCACCAACTCGAACCTGACCAACGCCACGCTCGGCGTGAAGTTCCACCTCACCGACCGCTTCGTCGCGCGCCTGGACTACAGCCTGTACACCGCCTACCTCTCCGACGCCCGCAGCAACCAGTACCGGGCGCTGACCGCAGGCCTTTCTTTCTTCTTCTAACGGCCGAAAAGTGACCATGCAGAAACCACATTCAGCCACGCTGGCATTGCTCGCCGCCCTTGTCGTGCTGCCCTTCGCAGCGACCGCCCAGGAGCAGAAGGCCGACCAGAAGGCGCCGAACGAGCAGGTGATCGTGCCCGAGGTCGACCGCCGCCCGATCAAGCTGCCCAAGTTCCCGTCGAACGACTTCGAGATCGGCACCTTCGCCGGCAGCTACGCCACCAAGAACTTCGGCACCAGCCTGGTCTACGGCGTGCGCCTGGGCTACCACATCACCGAAGACGTGTTCGTGCAGGCTGTCTATGGGCAGACCAAGGTCAGCGACGAATCGTTCCGGCAGATCCTGCCGGGGGGCATCTTCGTCAACCCGACCGAGAAGCTGAGCTACTACAACGTGTCGGCCGGGCTGAACATTCTTCCCGGCGAGGTGTTCTTCCTGCGCAGCCGCGCGTTCCCGTCGTCGCTGTACGTCATCGGCGGCATCGGCAGCACCAGCTTCAACGCGCAGCGCCGCCAGACCTTTAACCTCGGCTTCGGCGCCAAGGTGTACCTGAAAGACTGGCTGTCGCTGCAGGTCGACATGCGCGACCACATCTTCTCGCTCGATCTGCTCGGCAAGCGCCAGAGCACGCAGAACCTCGAGTTCACGGGCGGCCTGAGTTTTTACTTCTGAGCGATGCACCGCATGAACCTCTTCAAGCTCAAGACCCACCTGTTGCGAAGCGCGCGTGCGCTGCTGGCCGCGACGATCGGCGTGTGTGCCGTCGCCTACGCCGCGCCCATCGCGCCCGGTGCGCTGGCGCCCGACTTCACGCTGCGCACCCTCGGCGGCCCGAACCTGCGCCTGCAGGAACAACGCGGCCGGGTCGTGCTCGTCAACTTCTGGGCCACCTGGTGCGCGCCGTGCCGGCAGGAAATGCCGCACCTGAGCAGGCTGTACGACAAGTACGGCTCGTCGGGTTTCGTGTTGCTCGGCGTGAACGTCGACGACGACACCAAGAACGCCGTCGACCTGGCCACCAAGCTCGGCCTGAAGTTCCCGGTCTCGCTCGACAGCGACAAGAAGGTCAGCAAGCTCTACGACCTGAGCGCCATGCCGTCGACCGTGCTGATCGACCGCGAAGGCCGCGTGCGCTACGTGCACCGCGGTTACCGCGACGGTTTCGAGAACACCTACGACCAGCAGATCCGGGGCTTGTTGAAGGAATGAACATGCTGCGTGTGCTTTCAAGCGGCGCATCGATCGCCGCACTCGTCTCGATGGCCTTGCTGTCGGGCTGTGCCATCGAGCCCTGGGTCAAGCCCTACGAGCGCGAACGCCTGGCCGACCCGATGATGAAGTTCTCGCGCAACGGCCTGGCCGACAAACACCGCGACCACGTCTTCGAGGTGCGTGAGGGCGCACGCGGTGCCACCGGCGTGCAAGGGGGCGGCTGTGGCTGCAACTGATCTGCGACACGAGACCCGGGGCCTGTGGCGCCGTGCGCTGAAGGCGCTCTTCGCATGGCGCCACGCGGCCGGCGCGCCGCTCGCCGGCCTGCTCGGCGGCTTGATCGCGCCGGGCGCGGTGCAGGCCGTCGACCTGCCCGAAGACAGCGCCGACGCGATGATCCACGCCTACGACGGTGGTGGTGTGCGCGCCATCGGCCCGGCCTTCCTGGTGCGCAAGAAGCTGCTCGACAAGGTGGCGCTCTCGGCGTCGTACTACATCGACTCGGTCAGCAACGCGTCGATCGACGTCGTGACCACCGCCAGCCCCTACAAGGAAAAGCGCACCGAATACGGCTTCGGCGTCGACTATGTGGTGCGCGACTCGACCATGACGCTGGCGCTGACGAGCAGCAAGGAGCCCGACTACACGGCTGACTACCTGAGCATCGACGTGGCACAGGAAGTGTTCGGCGGCATGTCGACCGTGAGCCTGGGTTTCACGCGCGGTGTCGACAAGGTCGGCAAGAAGGGCGTCGGGTTTTTCGACGACGCCACGCACTGGAAATACCGCCTCGCTGTGACCCAGATCCTCACGCCCACCTGGCTGATGAGCGCGAATTTCGAAGCCGTCTCCGACGACGGTTTCCTCGGCAGCCCGTACCGCGTGGCGCGCGTGTTCGGCGCCACCGTGCCCGAGCGCAACCCGCGCACCCGCACAGGCAGGGCGGTCAAGTTCCGCGTCATCGGCGACATGGGTTCGCGCAACGCGGTGCGGGCCGAATACCGCTACTACTGGGACACCTGGGCGATCAAGGCCCACACCGTCGAGTTCGGCTACAGCCGCTACTTCGGCGACGCCTGGCTGGCCGACGCGAGCCTGCGCTACAACACCCAGCAACGCGCGCTGTTCTACAGCGACAACGCCACCGTCGAGACCGTCTACGTCTCGCGCAACCGGCAGCTCGGCACCTACAACACCATCGGCCTGGGCGGCAAGCTGTCGTACAGCATGGGCAAGTTGCAGGGCAAGTACGACGTGAAGCTCAACGGCTCGTACGAGCGTGTGCGCTTCAGGTACAGCGATTTCACCGACGTGCGGACCGGCAAGGCCTACAGCTTCGACGCCGATGTATTGCAGCTCTTCGTGTCGGCAACCTTTTAAGAGAGTGGGCGCCATGTTGTTTCGATCCTCCGGTTTTTTCGCCGCCGCTTTCGTGGTGACCGTGGCCGCGCTGTCGGCCGTCTTGCCCGCCCAGGGCGCCGATGCACCGGCCAAGCCTGCGGCGGCTGCGAGCGCTCCGCCCGCTGCGGCGGTGAGCGCGCCCGTGCCGGCCGCGTCCGCAAGCGCTCCGCTGGCCGCTGCGGCTTCGGCGAGCGCACCAGCCGGGGGTCTCGATGGCCGCATCCAGGACATCAAGGGCGACGTGATCAAGCTCAACCGCGACCTGCTCGTGCTCGAAGAAGAGTTGCTGTTCCCGGCCAACACGCAGGTGGCGCTTTTTGTCTCGATGGACGTGGGCAAGCTGTTCTCGCTCGACTCGGTGCAGATCAAGCTCGACGACAAGCTGGTCGCCAACTACCTCTACACGCCGCTCGAAGTCGAAGCGCTGCACCGCGGTGGCGTGCAGCGGGTCTACCTCGGCAACCTGAAGGCCGGCACGCATGAGATCGTGGCCTTCTTCACCGGCAAGGGCCCGCACGATCGTGACTACAAACGCGGCGCCACCGTCAAGTTCGACAAAGGCACCGACCCGAAGTACATCGAACTGCAGATCAAGGACGCCACGGCCAAGCTGCAGCCCGAGTTCGAAGTCAAGGTCTGGCAGTAAACCTCCATGCTCCTGAGGACGATCCGACAAAAGGCCGCGTGGCGGCTCTGCGCCGCTGCGCTTGCGGTGGCGGTGCTGTCGCCCGGCGTGGCCAGTGCCGCGTGGTGGCCCTTCAACAGCAGCCCCGCGCCCGAGGCGCCGACGGCCCACGTGATCCAGGACCCGCACTACGGCGATACGCTTTATCACTTCTTCAAGGGCCGCTACTTCACGGCCGTGACCGGGCTGATGGTGTCGCAGCACTTCGAGCGCGTGTCCAGCCACGCCGACGAAGCCGAGGTCTTGCGTGGCGGGCTGATGCTGTCGTACGGCCTGCACCGCGAGGCGGGCGAGATCTTCGCGAAGTTGATCGAAAAAGGCACGTCGCCGGCGGTGCGTGACCGGGCCTGGTTTTACCTGGCCAAGATCCGCTACCAGCGCGGCTTCCTGCCCGAAGCGGAGCAGGCCGTCGACCAGGTCGAGAAGAATCTACCACCCGATCTGGAAGAAGAACGTGGCCTGCTCAAGGCCAACCTGCTGATGGCGCGTGGCGACTACGCCAGCGCCGTGACCGCGCTCGAAGGCCTGGCCAAGGGCACGGGCACGGCAGGCGCCTACTCCCGTTTCAACCTCGGCGTGGCGATGATCCGCAACGGCGACCTCGAAGGCGGCAGCAAGCTGCTCGACGCACTCGGCCGCGCGCCGGCCGCCAACGAGGAATACCGCAGCCTGCGCGACAAGGCCAACGTGGCGCTCGGATTCGCCGCGCTGCAGGCCGAGCGCCCCGAAGACGCGCGCCGTGCGCTGGAACGTGTGCGCCTGCAGGGTCTGCAGTCGAACAAGGCCCTGCTCGGCTTCGGCTGGGCCGCCGCCGCGCTCAAAGACCCGAAGCTCGCGCTCGTGCCCTGGACCGAACTGGCCGAGCGCGACGCCAGCGACGCGGCGGTGCTCGAAGCACGCATCGCCGTGCCTTACGCGCTGGCCGAACTCGGCGCCTATGGCCAGTCGCTCGAACGTTACAACGAAGCCATCACCGCTTTCGACAAGGAAGGCGGCAGCCTGAACGAGTCGATCGCCGCGATCCGCGCCGGCAAGCTGCTCGCCGGCCTGCTCGAAAGCAACCCCGGCGAAGAGATGGGCTGGTTCTGGAAGATCGACGAACTGCCCGAGATGCCGCACGCCAACCACCTGACCCAGGTGCTGGCGCAGCACGAGTTCCAGGAAGGTTTCAAGAACTACCGCGACCTGCGTTTCCTGACCCGCAACCTCGAGCACTGGAAAGACAACCTCGGCGTCTTCGACGACATGCTCGCGAACCGCCGCCAGGCTTTTGCCGAGCGGCTGCCGAAGATCCTCTCGAAGGCCGGCGAAAGCGGCCTGACGGCAGTGCAACAACGCGGCGAAGCGGTCATCAAGGAAGTGGCGCGCGTGGCCGCTGCATCCGATAGCAAGGCGCTGGCCGATGCGAAGCAGCGTGACTTCCTGGCCCGCATCGACAGCGGCCGCGCCACCGTTGCGGCGCCCGGCGCCGAGGTCGATGCCGGCACGCAGGAACGGCTGCGGCGTGTCAGCGGTGCGCTCACCTGGCAACTGGCGCAGCAGTACCCGGCGCGCCTGTGGGACGCGACCAAAGCCGTCGGCGTGATCCAGACCCAGCTGACAGAAGCCGCGCAGCACGACGCCGCGCTGGTGCAGGCACAACGTGACGAGCCGGCGCGCTTCGAACGTTTTGCGGTGCGCATCAAGGAACTCGAAGCCCGCATCCAGGCGCTGATTCCGCGGGTTGCCGCACTCAGCCGTGACCAGGAGCAGGCCGTGCAAGGCCTGGCCGTGGCCGAGCTCGATCGACAGAAGGCACGCCTCGCGGTCTACGCCACGCAGGCCCGCTTCGCCGTTGCGCAGATCTACGACCGCGCCACCTCCACGAAGGAGGGCGACCGTGCGAACAAGCCATAGCCTCAGCCTGCTGCTCGTGGCCGGTCTGTGCGCCTGCGCCGGCAACAAGCGCAGCGGCACGCCCGACAACGAACCCACGCTCAAGTCGCTCGCCGGCCGCGAGGTCGTGGTCGCGCAGGACACGGTCGTCAAGTCGAGCCCGGCGCAGGCCATCACCGCCTACCGCAGCTTCCTCGACGCGGCCCCGAAGGCCGAACAGCGCCAGGAAGCGCTGCGCCGCCTCGGCGACCTCGAGATGGACGTGGCCGACGACAACAGCGCGCAGAGCGCCACCGGCGTGCCCGACTACAAGGCCGCGATCACGCGCTACCAGGACTTCCTGAAGACCTACCCGAAGGACCCCGGCAACGACCGCGTGCTGTACCAGCTGTCGCGGGCGCAGGAGCAGGGCGGCGGTCTCGAAGTGGCGCTGCAGACGCTCGACCGCCTGGTGCGCGAGTACCCCGACACGCTGTACCGCGACGAAGCCCATTTCCGACGCGGCGAACTGCTGTTCGCGACCCGCGACTACGTGAAGGCCGAGGCCGCCTACGCCACAGTGCTGAAGGGCGATTCGGGCAACCCGTTCCGCGAGCGTGCGCTCTACATGCAGGGCTGGTCGATGTTCAAGCAGGGCCGTCTCGAGGACGCGCTGAACCCGTTCTTCGGCGTGCTCGACCTGAAGCTGCCGGGCTTCGAGAACGAAGGCGAGCTCGAAAGCATCGCTGCGCTGACGCGTGCCGACCGCGAGCTGGTCGAAGACACGTTCCGCGTGATGAGCCTGAGCCTGGAGAACCTGAAGGGCGCGGAAACCATTCCCGCCTACATCACCTCAGATGTGCGGCGTGGCTACGAATTCCGCGTCTACCAGCAGCTCGGCGAGCTCTACATCAAGCAGGACCGCGTGAAAGACGCTGCCGACACCTTCGCGACCTTCGCCCGCCTGCACCCGCTGCAGGCACAGGCGCCGCTGATGCAGGCGCGTGTGATCGGCATCTACGAGCAGGGCGGCTTCGCCAACCTGGCGCTCGAGGCGAAGAAGGGTTACGTGGGCCGCTATGGCAGCAAGAGCGAATTCCGGCGTGCCAACGAAGCCGGCTGGGAACGCGCGCAGCCGCTCGTCAAGACCCACGTCGCCGAGCTCGCACGCCACTACCACGCGAGCGCGCAGAAGAGCAAGAACACCGCCGACTACCAGGAAGCGGTGCGCTGGTACCGCGAGTACATCGCCTCGTTCCCGAACGACCCGCAGGCGGCGCAGAACAACTTCCTGCTCGCCGAACTGCTGTTCGAGGACTCGCGCTTCGCCGAAGCTTCGGTCGAGTACGAGAAGGTCGCGTACCAGTACCCGGCCAGCGACAAGAGCGCCGATGCCGGCTACGCGGCACTGCTCGCGTATGCCGCGCAGGAAAAGCGCGCACCTGCCGCTGAGGCGCCGGCGCTGCAACGCGCCAGCGTCGAAAGCGCACTGCGTTTTGCGGCCGCGTTCGGCAAGGACCCGCGTGCCGGCACGGTGCTCACCAATGCCGCCGAAAAACTCTTCGCGCTGCGTGACGGGGAGCGTGCTTCGACGGTGGCCAAGCAGGTGCTGGCGCTCGACCCCCCGGCCGCCGCGCCGCAGCGCCGCACCGCGTGGACCGTGGTCGCGCACACCGCCTTCGAACGCGGTGCTTTCGATCAGGCCGAGAAGGCCTACGGCGAAGTGATCGCACTCACGCCGGAGCGCGAGGCTGGCCGCAACGAGCTCGTCGAACGCCAGGCCGCATCGATCTACAAGCAGGGCGAGCAGGCCCGCGCGGCCGGGCAGGCACGTGATGCCGTCGGCCACTTCAACCGCGTGGCCGCGGTCGCCCCGCAATCGGCGGTGCGCGCCACGGCCCAGTTCGATGCGGCTGCCGCGCTGATCGGCCTGAAGGACTGGGACGGTGCGGCGCGCACGCTCGAAGACTTCCGCCAGCGTTACCCGAACCACCCGCTGCAGGGCGAGGTCAGCAACAAGCTCGCGGTGGCTTACCTCGAGAAGGGCAACTGGGCGCAGGCGGCCGGCGAGTTCGAACGCCTGGCGGCAACGGCGAAAGACCCGAAGGTTGCCCGCGACGCACTCTGGCAGGCCGCCGAGTTGTACGAGAAGGGCAGCGAGAAGGGCGGTTCGCGCGTGGCCGCGACCAAGGCCTACGAGGGTTACCTGAAGCGCTACCCCGAGCCGTTCGAGCCCGCGCTCGAAGCCCGCTTTCGCCTCGCCAAGCTGGCCAAGGCCGACGGCAATGCGACACGCGAGTTCGCGCTGATGAAAGAGATTCATGCCGCCGACCTGCGCGCCGGCAGCGCCCGCACCAACCGCACCCGCTACCTCGGCGCCACCGCCGCACTGGCGATGGCCGAGCCGGTGCTCGAGGCTTACCGCAAGGTGCCGCTGGTCGAGCCTCTGGCCAAGCAGCTGAAGCTGAAGAAGACCAAGCTCGAAGAGACGCTGAAGGCTTATGCCGTGGCCGCCGACTACGGCGTGGCCGACGTGATCACCGCCGCCACGTTCCACACCGCTGCGCTGTACCAGGACTTCGGCAAGGCGCTGATGGGTTCGCAGCGGCCGAAGAAGTTGTCGAAAGCCGAGCTGGAGCAGTACAACGTTTTGCTCGAGGAGCAGGCCTTCCCGTTCGAGGAAAAAGCCATCGAGCTGCACGAGACCAACGCACGGCGCACTTCCGAAGGCATCTACGACAAGTGGGTCAAGAGCAGCTTCACGGCGCTCGGCGAACTGCGCCCGGCCCGCTACGGCAAGGTCGAACGCAGCGAAGGAGTCATCGATGCGATTCGCTGAACACCTGATGCGTGCCGGCGCGCTCGGTCTGCTGTGCTTCGGCATGACGGGTTGTGCTTCGTTGACCGATGCATGGAACGGGTTAGGCTCGGCGAAAGATGCGCCGGCGGCAACGCCGGCATCGGCTGCAAGGCCGGCCACCACGACCGGCGCCGCGGCCCCTGTGGCGGCGCCTGCCCCCGCGCCCGCACCGGTTGAAGTGCAGGCGCCGGTCGATGCCAACGCCCAGCGCGCTTTCGATGCCGCGCGCCGCCTGCTCGCTGCTGGCCGAACCGAAGAAGCCGAGCGGGCATTCGCGGCGCTCGCCAAGTCGCACCCCGAACTCGGCGGTGCGCAGGCCAACCTCGGCCTGATCTACAGCCGTGCCGGCAAGCTGGACGAAGCCGTGGCCGCGCTCGAACAGGCGGTCAAGGCGAACCCGAAGCAGCCGGTGTTCCAGAACCAGCTCGGTATCGCCTACCGCCAGCAAGGCCAGTTCGCCAAGGCGCGCGGCGCGTATGAAAAGGCACTCGACCTCGACCCGAACTACGCCGCCGCCTGCCTGAACCTCGGCATCCTGCACGACCTGTATTTGCGCGACGCCAAGCGTGCGCTGGAGCTCTACGACCGCTACCTCACGCTGCCCAACGGCAAGGACGTGGTGGTGACGAAGTGGGTTGCCGACCTCAAGAACCGCAAACCCGCGCAGAACGCGGCGGCCAAGAAGGAACAGTCATGACACATGCTTGCCCGAACCTGCGCACTGCGCTGCTGGCCACGCTGCTGGTCGGCGCCGCGCCGGCCTTCGCACAGGACCGCGCCGACGTCGACCGCACCAAGATCATCGGCAACAGCGAGTTGCCCAAGGTGCTCTACATCGTGCCCTGGAAGAAGCCCCTGCCCGGCGACCTCTCGGGCCGGCCGACCGGCGGCGTGCTCGACGAAGCGCTCGCGCCGGTCGACCGTGACGTGTTCCGCAGGCAGGTGCACTACGGCGCGGCGACACAAGCGCGCGCCGCTGCAGACACCGCGGCGCCGAGCCGAAAGTGATTCGCGCCACACCCACATCGAGCCTTCAGTTTTTTTCGGAGATCCACCCATGAGTACCTTTGCCACGATCGTCAAGTTCTTCCAGGACTGCGGCCTCTTCATCTACCCCAGCCTGCTCATCATGGCGATCGGCGTCACGATCGCGATCGAGCGCTACATCTTCCTGAGCCGTGCGCGCAACCAGAACCGCAAGCTGTGGTCGCAGGTCAAGCCCATGCTCGAGAACGGCCAGTTCAAGGAAGTGCAGAGCGTGACGGCCAAATCCGACTCGGCCATCGGCAAGATTGTGAACTACGGCCTGACGCGCATGCAGAGCCCGGGCCGCCGCGAAGACTTCGACGCCGCGATGGAAGAGGGCATGATGGAAATCGTGCCGCGACTCGAGAAGCGCACCCACTACATCGCCACCTTCGCCAACGTGATCACGCTGGTCGGCTTGCTCGGCACCATCATCGGCCTGATCAAGGGCTTCACCGCGGTGGCCCAGGTCAACCCGGCCGAGAAGGCCGAGCTGCTGTCGGCCTCGATCTCGATCGCGATGAACAACACCGCGTTCGCGCTGATGGTCGCCATTCCCTTCCTGCTGATCCACTCGTTCCTGCAGGCCAAGACCAGCGAGATCGTCGATGGCCTCGAAGGCGCGAAGATCAGCTTCCTGAACCTGGTGCAGCGCCTCAAGTCCGATCAGGCCGGAGCCCGCTGATGAAGCGCCCCCACGCTCACATTCGTTCGCTGCCCCCCGAGGGGGCGCAGGCCCCCCTTGGGGCGGCCCGGCGGGAGGCCTGATCATGCGAGTTCGTCGCCTGCGCAAAGAGCAAGCGCACCTGGAGATCACCGCGTTCATCAACCTGATCGTGGTGTTGGTGCCTTTCCTGCTGTCGGTGGCCGTGTTCACGCGCCTGACGGTGCTCGACGTGTCGCTGCCGGCGCAGAACTCGGGCGTGGAACAACTGAAGGTCGACGACTTGAAGCTCGAGATCGTGATCCGCCCCGAGAGCCTGGAGGTCGGTGACCGCATCGGCGGGTTGATCGCGCGCATTCCGAACGTCGGTGCGGTGCACGACGTGAAGGCTTTGACCACACTGATGACGCAGATCAAGACCCGCTTCCCCGACAAGACCGACGCGACGCTGCTGGCGGAGCCGAACACGTCCTACGACACGCTGGTGCAGGTGATGGACGCCACGCGCGAGTCGCAGACGGTGCAGGGCAAGCGGACCGCCCGTGCCGAGCTGTTCCCCAACATCTCGATCGGCGATGCGCCCGTCATCACCAAACGATAGAGGGCGCCATGAAATTGACCCCGCTGCAAAAGCGCGCCGAGCGCAAGAGCCGCAACCAGACGATGCTGGACATGAACCTCGTCTCGTTGATCGACGTGTTCACGATCCTGATCTTCTTTCTGCTCTCCGGTGCTTCGGGGGTGGAACTGCTCCCGAGCCCGAAGGCCGTGAAGTTGCCGGAATCGTTCACCGAGAAGGCACCGAAAGAAACCATCGTGCTCGTCGTGAGCGGTACCGAGATCCTGGTCGACGGCCGCAAGGTGGCCAACGTGGCCGAGGTCATGGCGACCCAGGGTGACCTGATCGAGCCGCTGAAGGCCGAGCTCGACGTGCTGGGCAGCCGCGCGATCGTGCGCACCGAGAACCAGGACAAGGGCAAGGCGATCACCATCATGGGTGACCAGAACATTCCCTACCAGCTGCTGCGCAAGGTGATGTACACCAGCGCACGTGCGAACTTCAGCGACGTGTCGTTCGCGGTTCGCAGGAAGGACATATGAGCGCACTGGCCGTCTCATTCCGCTCGCCACTGCTGGCATGGTCGCCCTCGCCGGAAGACGAAGCGCGTTTCAAGCGAATCCTCACACGGGTGCTGATCGTTGCGCTGCTGCTGTGCATCGCGATGATCTTCGTGCCGCCGCCCCAGATCGACCGCACCGCGCCACAGGAGTTGCCGCCGCGGTTGGCCAAGCTGCTGCTCGAGCGCGAGCCGGTGCCGCCGCCGCCGGTCGCCAAGGCCGAGCCGGTCAAAAAGGAAAAGGCCGAGCCGAGCCTGAACAAGCCTGATCCGGCCAAGCCCGAGCCGCCGAAGGCCGCCACCGTGCCCGAAGCGCGCCTGCCGGTGCCGAACAAGGCGCCGGGTGAAAAGCTCGCCGACAACGCGCGCCGCAAGGCCGCCGGCGTGGGCCTGCTGGCGATGAGCGACCAGCTCGCCGAACTGCGCGGCGCACCGGTCGCGGTGCAGCTGCAGAAGGACATCAAGCAAGGTCCCGGCGTCGGCACTGGCGTGGGGGTCGGCGTGGGCGCGGGCAACGAAGCCGGCTTGCCGGCACGCTCGATGATCACTTCGAACGCCACCGGCGGCAGCGGCGGCATCAACACCGCGGCCTACAGCCGCAACACCGGCGGTGGCGGCCTGGCGGGCCGCGCAACGACGCTGGTCGAAGGCGTGGCCGGTGGTGGTGGTGGCGGTGGTGCGGGTGGTGGTGGCGTGCGCGGTGGCAAGGGCGACGGCACCGGCACAGGCTCGGGGGCCGGTGGCACCGTGCAGCGCGGTGGCAGCGGCAAGGCCTCGCGTTCGATCGAAGAGATCAAGCTCGTGTTCGAGCGCAACAAGGGTGCCATCTACGCCATCTACAACCGCGCGCTGCGTGAAGAGCCGGGCCTGCAGGGCAAGGTCGTGCTCGAACTGAAGATCGCGCCGAGCGGGTCGGTCGAGTGCCGCATCATCTCGAGCGAGCTGAAGGCGGCCGAGCTGGAGCAGAAGCTGCTGGCGCGCATCCGCCAGTTCGATTTCGGCGCAAAGGATGTCGACCAGATGATCGTGAGCTGGCCGGTGGACTTCCTGCCCTCGTGACGCCGTGGTGTTCGCGCCCGGACGGCGTAGCATGCCGGCCGGAGACACGACCCATGAGCACAGGCTTTCCCAGACTTCTCGGCGATATCGGCGGCACCAACGCGCGTTGGGCCTGGCAGGCGGGCCCGGGCTCCGCCATCCAGGACGTGTCGGTGCGGGCGTGCTCTGCCAATGCGTCGCTTTACGAATCGGCAGCGGCCTACCTCGCCGAGAAGGGCCATGCACAGCCGGCCTGGGTCGGCATCGGCATCGCGACGCCGGTCACCTCGGACCGGGTCGTGATGACCAACCACACTTGGAGCTTTTCGATTGCCGAGTTGAAGCGCGCGCTCGGTGCCGAACGCTGCCTCGTGATCAACGACTTCACCGCACTGGCGATGAGCCTCACGGCGCTGGCCCCCGGCGACCTGCGCCAGATCGGTTCCGGCACGGCCGTGCCGGGCGCCACGATGGCCTTGCTCGGTGCCGGCACCGGCCTGGGCGTGTCCGGGCTGGTGCCCCAGGGCGCGGGCCGCTGGTCGGCGATCAGCGGCGAAGGAGGCCACGTGACGCTGGCCGCCACCGATGATCACGAAGCCGCGATCCTGGCCGTGCTGCGGCAGCGCTTCGGCCACGTGTCGGCCGAGCGGGTGCTGTCGGGTGCCGGGCTCGTGAATCTGTACGGCGCGCTGTGCAACTTGAACGGCACGGCCGAACGCGCGTTGTCGCCTTCCGACGTCACCGGCGCGGCGCTCGACAGCTCCGACGCGCTCTGCGTGCAAGCCGTGCAGCGGTTCACCGCGTTCCTCGGAAACATCGCCGGCAACCTGGCGCTCACGCTCGGTGCGCACGGCGGGGTCTACGTCGGCGGGGGCATCGTGCCGCGGCTGGGCGGGCACTTCGACGGCGTGCTGTTCCGCGGGCACTTCGAAGCCAAAGGCCGATTCGCCGACTACCTGAAGCTGATGCCGACCAGCGTGATCACGGCCGCCGCGCCGGCGCTGACGGGGGCGTCGAATGCGCTCGACCTGATGCCGGGCTGAAAACACGCCGGGCAGGCGTCGCGCTCAGTCCCAGGTCAGCAGAACGTCGACCGTGCCGTCGAAGGCGATCTTCGGGGGCGGCTTTCGGGGCGGTGTCGAATCGGGAGCCAGTGCGGCAGGCGGAACCACCGCCACGGCGGTGAAGCCGGCCCGGCCGATCGCCTCGCTCAGCTCTTGCGGCAGCGCGTGGTCGGGTTCGATCTCGACACTGTGCGCGGCCAGGTCGACGCGCACCTGCGCCCTGCCGTCCACCGCCTTGACCGACTTGACGATGGCGCCGGCCGAGCGGCTCGAATACATGTCTCGCACTTCGAAGGCAATCATGAGGCACCTCCGCAGCTGATCGTGCCGCGAAGCGTGCGCCGCATCCACCCCCATGTCTGTGCGCTGGCGAACACTCGGACGCTGCAAATTAGGGGCGGGAAGGCACCGCTCCGCGGTGCTGCGTTCCGAGTCTCAGGCGACGATGCCTTTGCGACGCAGCTCCGCGATGTCGGTGTCCGTCAGCCCCATCTGCGCCAGCACCGTGTCGGTGTCGTCGCCGAGGTGGGGCGCCGACGAGCGCAGCGTGCCCGGCGTGGCCGAGAGTTTGGGCACGATGCCGGGCACGTCGATCTCGTGGCCGTCGCGCGTGCGCTGGCGCAGGATCATGTCGCGCGCGCGGTAGTGCGGGTCCTCAACGATGTCTTTGGCGGTGTAGACCTTGCCGGCCGGCACGCGCGCCGGGCCGAGCATGGCGAGCACGTCGGCCACGCTGCGGGCCTGCGTCCAGCATTCGATGGCCGCGTCGATCTCCGCGACACGCAGCACGCGCCCGGCGTTGCTGGACAGATCGACCGCGCTGCCGAGATCGTTGCGGCCGATCGTGTCCATCAGGCGCTTGAAGATGCTGTCGCCATTGCCGGCGATCAGCACATAACCGTCGTTGCACTTGTAGGCATTCGACGGCGCGATGCCCGGCAGCGCGCTGCCCGCCGCTTCGCGCACCGCACCGAACGCGCTGTATTCGGGCACCAGGCTTTCCATCACGTTGAAGACGGCCTCGTGCAGCGCCACGTCGATCACCTGGCCGGCACCGCCGTTGACCTTGCGGTGGTACAGCGCCATCAGCACGCCCATGGCCCCGTGCAGCGCGGCGAGTGTGTCGCCGATCGAGACGCCCACGCGCACCGGCACGCGGTCCGGCTCGCCCGTCAAATGGCGCAGGCCGCCCATGGCTTCGCCGATGGCGCCGAAACCCGGCAGGTCGCGGTACGGGCCGGTCTGGCCGTAGCCGGAAATGCGCAGCATCACGAGGCCGGGGTTGAGCGCACTCAGCGTGTCCCAGCCCATGCCCCAGGCTTCGAGCGTGCCGGGGCGAAAGTTCTCGACCAGCACATCGGCTTCGCCGATCAGGCGGCGGGCGATGTCCTGCCCTTCGGGCGTGCGCAGGTCGATCGCCACCGAACGTTTATTGCGCGACGAGACCTGCCACCACACGGAGGTGCCGTCCTGCAGCAGCCGCCAGTTGCGCAAGGGGTCGCCTGCGCCGGGCGGTTCGATCTTGACCACGTCTGCGCCGAACTCGCCGAGCATCTTGGCGGCGAACGGGCCGGCGATGAGCTGGCCCATCTCGACGACACGCAGGCCGTCGAGGGCGCCGGGGGTCAGGGGCAACGGGGG
>JBEBIB010000056.1:0-10000 GCA_040080605.1 Burkholderiaceae bacterium | reverse complement strand
CGCTCCAATAACGCGAGGTCTTGCGATCCCCCGCTTTCACCCGTAGGTCGTATGCGGTATTAATCCGGCTTTCGCCGGGCTATCCCCCATTACTGGGCACGTTCCGATATATTACTCACCCGTTCGCCACTCGCCACCAGGATTGCTCCCGTGCTGCCGTTCGACTTGCATGTGTAAGGCATGCCGCCAGCGTTCAATCTGAGCCAGGATCAAACTCTTCAGTTCGATCTTGATAAATTACTCAAAGAATTGATAGAAACTTCACTTGCATGAACTTCTATTTTCAGTGAGCGTTTAAGGTCCATGAGACCTCGACTCCCCAGGCTTCCCCGGTTTGTCTTGGCACTCGCCTTCAAACGCCCACACTTATCGGCTGTTAGTTTTTAAAGAGCTGCCTTGCGGCACTACCTTTCGGTAGCTGCTGATACTGCGTTTGCACTTATCAGCTGAGAGGACGATTCTGGCATGGTTTTCAAATCCCTGTCAAATACTCGGCTATCTCATTTTTCACTGTCTGGTTTGGTGCCGCTGCTTCTTGCCTGGGCGCCGCTGCATTCAGCGAAGACATCGACTGTAGCATGCTTTTTGGGGCGCGGTCAAAGGTCGCCAAAAAAACTCACCTCATGTGGCCACTCCGATGGCACCTCGCTGTGCCGATGCCAGTGCGAGAGCAACAGCGGCGCAGCACGCCTCAGGGTCATCGGCACTCAGGACCTTCTCGAGCTGCCCCGCCCAGCGCCTGGCATCGGTTCTCAGCACACGTTGCTTGATCGACGCGATCTGCGACGGGTGCATGGAGAAGCTTCGCAAGCCCATGGCAAGCAGCAATTCCGTGAAGGCTGGATCACCCGCCATCTCGCCGCACACGCTCACGCTTTTGCCCGCCGCGTGAGCCTGTCGGATGGTCTGCGCGAGCAAGCCCAGTACCGCGGGATGCCACGGGTCATAAAGGTGCGCCACGGCCTCGTCGGCACGATCGATCGCCAGCGTGTACTGGATCAGATCGTTCGTGCCCACCGACACGAAGTCGAAGTAGCGCAGAAACGTCGGCAACATCAGCGCCGCAGCAGGTACTTCGATCATCGCCCCGACCTGCACGGTAGTGAACGCGCGACCAGCCTCGGTCAGTTGCTGCTTCGCTCGTGCCAGCGCTTCAAGGGTGTGCAGCACTTCGCTCAGATGCGCGACCATGGGGATCAGCAGCTTGACCTGCCCGAAAGCGCTGGCCCGAAGAATCGCGCGCAGCTGCTGCCTGAACATGCCTGGCTCCGACAGGCTCCAGCGGATCGCCCGCAGTCCGAGCGCCGGGTTCAACGCGTGTTCGTGGCGCAATTCGTTCGCCGACATGCGGTCGAGCGGTTTGTCGGCGCCGATGTCGACGGTGCGAATGGTCACCGGCAAGCCCTTCATCGACTCGACCGCAGCCCGGTAGGCCTCGAACTGTTCGTCCTCTCCAGGCAGCTCCCCGTCGCGGTTCATGAAGAGGAATTCGCTTCGGAACAGCCCGACCCCGACGGCACCGGCCTCGAGCGCGGCCGCCGCATCGCCGGGCATCTCGATGTTGGCGAGCAACTCCACCCTTTCGCCGTCCAGCGTGACAGCCGGCGTGTGCCTGAGCCGCGCCAAGCGCTCGCGGCCGAGTTCGCTCTGTCGTTGCCGGAAACGGTATTCCTCGAGCACGATCGGTGACGGGTCGACGATCACGATGCCGGCGTCGCCGTCGATCACGATCCAGTCGTCCTGGCGGATGATGCGGCTCGCTTCGCGGGCCCCCACGACGGCCGGGATGTCCATGCTGCGCGCGACGATCGCGGTATGCGATGTCTTGCCGCCGACGTCGGTGATGAACCCCGTGAACACGCTGCGCTTGAACTGCAGCATGTCGGCAGGGGCGATGTCGTTGGCCACCAGCACGAGCGGGTCTTCGCCTGCGAAGTCGCGCGCTCGCACGCCAGGCGCCGGCGCGTACAACGAGGCCGGCCCCCGCGCCATGGCACGCAGCATGCGCTCGACCACCTGCTCGAGATCGGCCTTGCGTTCGCGCAGGTACTCGTCTTCCATCTCGTCGAACTGGCGCGCCAGCACTTCGAGCTGGGCCGACAAGGCCCATTCGGCGTTGTAGTGGCGCTCGCGGATCCAGTGTTTCGTGGCACCTGTGAGTGTGTCGTCGTGTAGCAGCATCAGGTGCACGTCAAGCAGAGCGGACAGTTCGGCCGGCGCTTCGGCCGGCATGTCGCGCTGCAGCGCTCCCAGCTCCGACGCAACGGCATCGCGCGCCACGCGCAGGCGATCGATTTCCGCGTCGACGCGCTCATCGTCGATGAAATAGTGCGCGACGTCGACACGGCTCGACGCGACCAGCACCGCGCGCCCGATCGCCACCCCGCGGGATACGGGCAGACCGAAGACCTGAAAGCTCATGCGGCCGATGCTAGCAGCGGCCCCCGCAAGTTCACATCGGTACATCTGACAGGTGATGGCAGCGCGGTCGTGGCTGCCTACGCTGTTCACGGTGTCGTCACGGCAGCTTCATGGTCGCGTCACTGTCGCTCGCGAACATGCGCGGCGAAGCCAACACACGAGAACTCCCATGCGCGAACTGCCGCTCCCCACGTTCCCGGTTGCCAGCCTCGGCGCCCCCGAAGCGCCGCGGAGGTCACTTCATCGACAACCACGACCCGAAGGCACACCTGCCATCGAAAAGGCCAGCTTCGACGCGGTTTGGGCTCGCGATGAAAGAGACGTTCTCGAAGCCCAGCAGCTTCGGTACCTGGTTTTCGCAGAAGAGATGGGTGCGCGCCTGACGGTCCCCGTCAGCTCGCCGCCGGGCCACGACATCGATGTGTTCGACCCGTACTGCGAACACTTGCTGGTCAGGGCGCACGGTGTCGACGGCGAACCCGGTCCGGTGATCGGGACTTACCGCGTGCTCACTCCAGCCTCGGCGCGACGCGTGGGCGGCTTCTACAGCGACACCGAGTTCGACCTCACCCGGCTGCGCCCCTTGCGGGCCAAGATGGTGGAACTGGGCCGCTCCTGCGTGCACCCTTCGTGGCGCTCGGGCGGGGTGATCATGGCGCTCTGGGGCGCGCTGGCCGAGTTCATGCAACGCAACCGGCTCGACACCATGGTTGGGTGCGCGAGCGTGGGCATGCGCGACGGCGGCCACTTCGCCGCGAGCCTGTGGCACCGCTTGCGCCAGACGCACCTGGCACCGATCGAATGGCGCGCCGAGCCGCGCCTGCCGTTGCCGGTGGCCGACTTGCGACGCGACCTCGACCTGGAACCGCCGGCCTTGATCAAGGGTTACCTGCGCTGCGGCGCCAAGGTGCTGGGTCCGCCGGCCTGGGACCCACTGTTCAACACCGCCGATCTGCCGATGCTGATGCGCATCGAGGACCTGCCGGCACGGTACCGCAGGCACTTTCTCGGCGCCTGAAGCCGCTCCCGCGCGGGCCGGCTACTGACCTTCGCCGAACTTGTCGTTGATCAGCGCGGTCAGGGCTGCCAGCGCAGCAGCTTCGTCGGGCCCATCGACTTCGATCTCGACGACGCTGCCGATGCCCGCGGCCAGCATCATCACGCCCATGATGCTCTTGGCGTTGACGCGCCGGTCGTTGCGGCTCATGAACACATCGCACTCGAAACTGCCGGCCAGCTTGGTGAGCTTGGCCGATGCGCGTGCGTGCAGGCCGAGCTTATTGCTGATGCTGATGCTTGTCTTGATCATTTCCACCCGGTTTGAGAGTCTGGTTCTGCGGCTTGGTCGTCGCCACCTGCATCACGCCCTGGGCCGCGCCGGCCATCGCGCGTGTGACGACGGCCTCCAGTGATTCCTTCGAATAACACAGCGAGCGCCACAGCATCGGCACGTTCACGCCTGCAATCACCCGCACCTGGGTGCCATCGCCCAGGCGCTGGGCCACGTTGCACGGGGTGGCGCCGAACACGTCGGTGAAGATCAACGCCTCGGGCGACCGTACCCGGGCCAGCATCGCCCGGGCGAGCGCTTCGACCTCTTCGACCGGCATGTCGGGCGGCACGTCGAGCGCTTCGAGCACGCGCGCGCAATCGGGGAACGCGTGTTCGGCAACCGACTTCAGCGCAGAAGCCATCGGCGCGTGGGCAATGATCATGAGTCCGGGCATGGCGGGAAGTTATCAGCAGTTCAGCGGGAAAGAACCGTTTTGTGCCGCACCGCGCGCTCGTCGCGACGCAAAAACCACACATAAGAGAGCGTGCAGCAGCCTGCCAACAACGCAACGGCGCCACGATAGGCCGACAGGGTGCTCCACCCATTCGCGCGGGCGAGGTCGATGACCAGCCCGATGCCCCACTGCACCACGAAGATCCCGAGAAACACCACGAGGTTGTAGGCCGACAACGCCCGGCCGGCGAGTTCGGGACGAAACGCCTGCCCCACCGCGGGCTGGGACAGCGCGACGACGGAGGAGCCGGCGCAGAACAAGACCCAGACCCAAGCCGTGGCGTCGGCGCCCAGGACGACAGCCAGCAGCAGCGCCACCAGGCTCAAGGGCGCAGCGGCAGCGATCGCCCGCTGCGCGGTCCAGCCTCGCGCGTGGAGCTTCGGCACGACCACACCCCAGGCCATGAAACTGAGCAGCATGGCCACGTTGATGGCGAAGAGTCCCTGTGCCGCGTGCGCCGGCGTCCATCCGCACACCTGCACCAGCCACGGCCCGGCCCACAGGGACTGCACCGCAATCAACCCGCCGTAGTGGAAGAAGCCCATCGGCGCGAACCGCACGAAGGTCGGGTGGGTCCAGACCTCGGCGTATCCGCTCAGGTTCCCACGCGTCACGGCGGCCGTGGCCGGCGTGTCACGCGGAACCAGGAGGAAGATGCCCAGCATCGCCAGACCGATGCAGGCACCGATGGCCCAGAACAAGCCGCGCCAGCCGATCAGCGGCAGCAGCCACTGCACGGGCAGCGTCGACGCCACCATGCCCATCGACCCGGCCATCAGCATCCAGGAGTTGGCGCGCATCTGTGCCGCAGCCGAGTAGCGGCGCCGAAAGGTCGTGAGCGGCGCCATCAGGCACGCACTCACGCCGACGCCGATCAGGGCCCGCGCCAGCGTCAGGCTGACGAAGTTGCGCGCGATAGCGAACGCCGCGCAGCCCAGCGCCGCGGCACCCAGAAACACCAGCAGGACGCGGCGCGGCCCAAACCGGTCGAGCGCGCTGCCCAGCGGCAGCTGGGTGGTCGCGAAACCGAGAAAGTAGGCGCCGGCCAGCAAGCCGAGATCCCCTGAGCTCAGCCCGAGTTCGGCGCTGAAGTGGGGAGCGAGCGTGGCGGTCACGCCGCGCACGAGGGCCGAAAAGAAGTAGGCGAACGCGAAGCTGAGAAATACCCACACCGCCGCCGCCGGCGGGAGCAGTTCACTCCCGTTGGACCCACGCGCCTCGGTCATGCGGGAAACCTGAAACCGGCAAAGAAGACCTCGTTTGCCTCGGCCGCAACCTTCGCGCCGATCACGCTGCCTTGATAGACACGCAGGCCCTTCGCAAAAAAGACCGCGTGCACCTGCACCGCGACACCGTCCGGAAGCCGCCCCGAAGCCGACAGTCGCACGGCCTCGGCGTTCGGGGTCATGCCGGCGACCTGAGCCGGGGCCGTCGAAGGCAGCGGCGCCTGCACGTTGCGCAATGCTGCGGCGCGCAACTCCACCAGCGCAGCATTCACCCTGGCTGGATCGGGCACGTCGACAAAGCTCAGCGCGTAGGTCGAGCCGGCCGCCGGACACACCAGCATCACCATCTTCAGCTTCGCGCCCACCAGTTCGACACTGCGGGCATGGCGATCCGGGCGGCACGGAAACATTGCGACGACGCCGCTGCCCTCGGCTGCCGTCTCGCGCCAGTCGAGCGCAGGCGAACAGGCGCCGAGGCCGGCCAGAACGAGCGAAATCGGCAGCGCCGCAATCGGTTTCATCGGCGCATTATCCCGAGCATCGGGGCCCACACGCCTGCCGCACAATCGTTTGCATGAGCCCTGACCACAGCCCCTCGCCGAACTTGCCGCTGCGCGGCGTGCGTGTTCTAGACCTTTCGCGGGTGCTCGCAGGCCCCTGGTGCACGCAGACGCTGGCCGACCTCGGCGCCGACGTGATCAAGGTCGAACGCCCGCCCGGCCCGGGCAGCAGCGGCGGCGACGACACCCGCGGCTGGGGCCCACCCTTCCTGAAAGACAGCGACGGCCACGACACCGCCGAAGCGGCCTACTACCTCGGCGCCAACCGCAACAAACGCTCGATCACGGTCGACATCGCCCGGCCCGAAGGCCAGGCGTTGATTCACCGCATCGCGCTGCAAAGCGATGTGTTCGTCGAGAACTACAAGGTCGGCGACATGGCGCGCTACGGCCTCGACGCCGCCAGCCTGCTGGCGCTGAACCCGCGCCTCGTCTACTGCTCGATCACCGGCTTCGGCCAGACCGGCCCGTACCGCGAACGCGCCGGCTACGACTACGCGGTGCAAGGCATGGGCGGCCTGATGAGCGTGACCGGCCCGTCGCGCGCCGAGATCGCCGACGACGCGAGCGGCGGCGGCCCGCAGAAGGTGGGCGTGGCCGTGGCCGACCTGTTCACCGGCATGTACGCCACGACCGCGATCCTGGCCGCATTGCGCCACCGCGACCTCACCGGTGTTGGCCAGGCCATCGACATGGCGTTGCTCGACACGCAGGTGGCGATGCTCGCCAACCTCGGCGCCAACTACCTGACCTCGGGCGCGGTGCCGCAGCGCATGGGCAACGCGCACCAGAACATCGTGCCGTATCAGGTGTTCGAAGTGGCCGACGGGCACATGATCGTCGCGGTCGGCAACGACGGCCAGTTCGCCAAGTTCTGCGAAGTGGCCGGCCAGCCCGACCTGGCGCGCGACCCGCGCTTCACCCGCAACGCCGACCGCGTGCGCCACCGCGCCGTGCTCGTGCCGCTGCTCGCCGCTCTCATGAAAACCCGGGCGCGCGCCGACTGGCTGGGCGCGCTCGAAGCGGCCAAGGTGCCGTGCGGCCCGATCAACGACCTGGCCGACGTGTTCGCCGACCCGCAGGTGCTGGCGCGTGAGATGACGGTCGAGATGCCGCACCCACTGTCGGGCAGCGTGCGACTGGTGGCGAGCCCGATGAAGTTCTCGGCCACGCCGGTGCAGTACCGCAGGCCCCCGCCCTTGCTGGGCGAACACACGACGCAAATCCTCGGCGAATTCGGCGTGACCGGCGCGGAGATCGTCACGCTCCGCGCCGCAGGCGCGATCTGAGCCTGGGCGCGGTCACCGACACAACAAACCTGACAATTGTGTCCAAAAGTGACGACTCGTGATTTATTCACTCCCCCGGCTCTGGGGAAAACCACGTCGAGACGCTGGCGTGCGAACTTGCATGGCCACAAACTCCTCTGACTGACCGAGCGCGCCGAAATAACGACCTCACGGCGCGTCAATTGCAAAATGACCCAGGAAAAGAGAATGGACATGTCGGACATTGGTCGCACTCCCGGAGCGCAAAGCGCCGCGCCAGTCGACGACAAATCGCCGACGAGCGCGCGCTGGGCCGAACTCGTGGCGCAGATCGGCGTCGAGATCGCCGGGCCGTTGACGGCAGCGCTCGAGCGCATCAATTTGCTCACCAGCACGGGCAACATCGACCGAAAGGGCCTGCGCGCCCTGCGTGAAGAGGTCGAAAGCGCACGCCGCGTCGGCATGATCGGCCAGCAGCTCACACGCTTCGCGTCGGGCCGCATCCGGCAGTCGCACGAGCGGCTGCAACTCGCCGACGTGCTGGGCGGTGTGCTGGCGCACCGCGGGCGCGAAACACAGGCCCGCGGCATCGTGCTCAAGCCCGAGCTGAAGCCGGCTGAAGTGGTGGTCGATGCTTCGCTGCTGTTCAGCCTGCTCAATTCCACGCTCGACTGGGCGTTGGCAGGCGCTCACTCCCAGATCGTGTTCTCGATCGACATCAAGGCTTGGCCCGCCAACGCGCGCCTGTCGTGCCGCTTCGCGCACCGCCCGCTCGACGAAGTGACCGACGTGGCCAGCGCCACGGCGCCGAGCGGCCTGGACTCGCTCACCTGGCGCCTGCTGGAGCAAACGGCGTGGACCATGGGCCTGTTCGTCGAGCGCAGCGAAGAAGCTGGTTTCACGACCCTCGTGCTCGAGTTTCCGCGCACCGCCACCGACGAGGTCGAAGCGGTCAGCGCGATGGAGTTGAACGACGGCTTTTCGGTGTCGTCTCACTCGCAGGGTTTGGCCGGCAGCCACGTGCTGGTGGTGGCGTCGCGCCGCGACATGCGGCTGCAGATCCGCGACGCGCTGCGTGACATGAGCCTGATCGTCGACTTCGTCGGCACGGTCGACGAAGCCGCCGCGTTCTGCCGCGAAGGCCTGCCGCACGCCATCGTTGTCGAAGCGATCCAGAGCGGCGAGCGCCTCACGGCTCTGCGCGACGAGATCCTGGCCGAGGTGCCCGACTTCGTGTTCATCGAGATCGTCGAAGAAGGCAACGCCTTCGAGATGTCGGGCTTATCGGGGTCGACGATGGCGCGCGTCGGGCGCGACGTGCTCGCCACGTCGTTGCCGTCGGCACTGCTGTTCGAGCTCTCGAAGGGGCTCTGATCAGCTCGGCTCGGCGCGCCGGCTGACGCGGCTCACTTCAGCGAGCCGAACACCTTGCCCAGGATGGCGCTGCCGGTGCCCACCGGGTCCTGGCGGATCTTGCGTTCCTCTTCGCCGATCATCAGGTACAGGCCGTCGAGCGCCTTGCGGGTGACGTACTGCTGCACGTTGGCGTCTTCCTTCTTCACGAGGCCCAGGCCCGAGACCTTGCCGGCGACGCGGTTGTACTTGTCGGCGAGGGACACCTTCTCGGTCGCCTTGGTCACGATCGGCAGGAACTTCACGCCCAGCGGCGTGCGGGTCTTGTCGGCGAAGAACTCGGTGACCGAGTTGTCGCCACCGCGGATCAGGCGGGTGGCGTCGCTCACGCTCATCGCCTTCACGGCGCTCACGAGCAGCGCCTTGGCTTCGGGCACCGCGGCTTCGGCAGCGCGGTTCATCGCGGTGATCAACTCGTCGACGCGCTTTTGCTGCCCGGTGGCCTTGAGCAGCTTGGCGCCGTCGTTCAGGAAGCCCGGCAGCGGGATGCGCACTTTCGGGTTGTCGAGAAAGCCGCCACTCTTGCCGAGCAGGGCGACGGCCGCGACCGCGCCACGTTCGAGCGCGGCGCGCACGCCGAGCGTGGCGTCGCCTTCGCTGAGCGCAGCGGCTTCGGCGCCGCTGCCGAGCGCCCACAGGCCCCCGAGGGAAACCACGCCTGACGTAAACTTTCTGCGCTGCATGAAAGACCTCCTGTGAACACGACTGCCCGATTCTCCGTCGCCGCCATTGTCGCTTTGGCGCTGGGCGCAGCCGCGTACTTCAGCGCGGGCAGTGGGGGCAAGGCGGCGATGGCGCCGAATGCCGCCTACACCTTGCTCGACGGCAGCCGCTCGACCATCGACAGCCTGCGTGGCAAGGTGGTGCTCGTGAACTTCTGGGCCACCAGCTGCACGACCTGCGTGCACGAGATGCCGCAGATCGTCGCCACGCACCAGAAGTTCAAGGCGCGTGGCTTCGAGACACTGGCGGTGGCGATGCGCTACGACCCGCCGGCCTACGTGATCAATTTCGCCGAGACGCGCAAGCTGCCGTTCGGGGTGGCGATCGACAACACCGGCGAGATCGCGAAGAGCTTCGACCAGGTCCAACTGACGCCGACCACGGTGTTGATCAACAAGCGTGGCGAGATCGTGCAGCGTTATGTCGGCGAGCCCGACTTCGCGGCGCTGCACCAGCTCGTCGAGACGCTGCTCGCGCAGACCTGAGCCCGGCGGCGCGCCCGCCTAGGAGTCTGGGCGGCAGAAGGGAAGTCCCTGAGAGCTGCTGGCACGTGAGGTGCGTTGATGCGGCATGGCCGCGAACTACCTCCCCTACGAATCTGA
>JBEBIB010000035.1:0-48419 GCA_040080605.1 Burkholderiaceae bacterium | reverse complement strand
CTTCGGGGGCATGGTGGCGGGCGGGTGGATGGGCGATTGTCGGCGTTGCGACGCAGCGGGTCGCTGGCGCCCTCGGACCGCCCTGTCACCCACACGAAAACCCTTCCCCGGGTTAGCGAGATTCCAGAAGTCCGTTTGTCGGACAAAGATCGCGGCCTGATGCGCAGAGCCTGCGCGAACGAGGGTCGACGATGAGCGTGGCGGCACCGGCCGAGCTGTTCCAGCGTGTGGTGGTCGAGCCGGCCTACAAGGCCGTGTCGGCAGCCATCGAACGCGCGATCCTCGACGGTGCGTTGCCGACGGGCTCGGCCCTGCCGACCGAAACCGAACTGGCCGAGCGCTTCGGCGTGCACCGTTCGACCGTGCGCGAAGCCATCCGCCAGGTCGAACAGGAAGGGCTGCTGCAACGCCGTGAAGGGCGGCGCCTGTTCGCGTACCTGCCGGGCGTGCAAGACCTTGCGCCGCGCGCTGCGCGCCTGTTGCTGCTGCAGCAGACGACCTTCCAGGAGTTGTGGGAACTCGCGGTCTCGCTCGAACCGCTCGCGGCGAGCCTCGCGGCACAGCGCGCCGAACCGCTCGACCTGCAGCAGCTGAACGAGAACATCGCGGCGAGCGAAAACACGCTTGATGACGCGGCCCTCGTGCGCCTCGACGTCGAGTTCCACGCCCTCGTCGGCCGCGCCACGCACAACCACGCCTTGATGCTGGCGCGCGAGCCGATCGGCCTGCTCTACAGCCCGACGCTGCTGCAGATCTTTCGGCACCTGCCGCAGGCCAAGCCACGCAACCTCGCCGCGCACCGCCACATCGTCGATGCGCTGCAGGCGCGTCGTGCCGATGCCGCGGCGGAGTGGACGCGCAAACACATGATCGATTTCCAACGCGGCTTCGCGATGGCCGGCCTGGACATGGCCACGCCGATCGCAACGCCCACCTAAGCACCACCACGACAGGAGACAAGACATGACGACCAGGATCAAGAGCGTTCGGTTCTTCAGGCCCGCAGCGATGCTGTCGGCAGTGGGCGCGGCGGCCGCGCTGTGTGCCAGCGGAGCGCAAGCACAAGAGACCTTCAAGGTCGGCATCGTCAGCTTCCTCTCCGGCCAGGCGGCCGAAAGTTTCGGCATCCCGGCCGTGAACGGCGCGAAGGTTCTCGTCGATGCGTTCAACAAGGGCGCAGCACCCGCGCCGTACAACAAGGTCGGCTTCGGCGGCGTGAAGATCGAGGCGGTCTACGTCGACGAGAACGGCGGCGCCACCAAGCAGGTGCAGGAACTGCGCAACCTCTACGACCGCGAGAAGGTCGATGCGGTGGTGGGCTACGTGGGCTCGGGCGACTGCCTGGCGGTGGCGCCGGCGGCCGAGGAGATGAAGAAGTTCCTGATCCTCTACGACTGCGGCACCCCGCGCATCTTCGAGGACAACAAGTTCAATTACGTGTTCCGCACCGCCTCGCACGCGGCCATGGACAACGTGGCCCTGGTGCGCTACATGAAGGCGCGCAACGTGAAGGCCGAGACCTTCAACATGATCAACCAGGACTACGCCTGGGGCCAGGACTCGAAGAAGGACTTCACCTGGTCGATGGAAAAGTTGTACCCCGCCGCGAAGGCCGGCGAAGACCAGCTGCCCAAGTTCGGCGCCGGCCAGTACGGCACCGAGATCTCGGCGCTGATGGCCAAGCCGGCCGACGTGACGCACTCGTCGCTGTGGGGTGGCGACCTGCAGGCGTTCATCCTGCAAGCCGGGCCGCGCGGCCTGTTCAAGCGCACGCAGGTCGTGCTGTCGGCGGCCGATCACGTGCTGCCGGGCCTGGGCGAGAAGATGCCCGACGGCACCATCCTCGGCGCGCGTGGCGCCTACGGGCTGATGTCGCCCAAGTCGGCGCTCAACGACTGGTGGTGGGAGCTGTATTCGAAGGCCTACAACACCTACCCGGTGCAGGCCCCGTACCGCATGGTGCAGTCGCTGCTGGGCCTGAAGCTCGCCGTCGAAAAGGCGATGGCCGCCAACGGCGGCAAGAAGCCGAACCACGAGCAGCTCGCCGCCGCGTTGACCGGGATGGAATGGGACTCGCCGGCCGGCCGGATCCGCATGGCCCTCGGTGACGGCCACCAGGCGGTTCAAGACACCGCCATCGGCAAGACCCGTTACGACGCGGCCAAGAAGATGGTGGTGCTCGACGACATCCAGCGTTTCCCGGCCGACTGCGTAAACCCCCCGGCGAACATGAAGTCGGAAGACTGGATCAAGGCCGGCTTCCCGGGCGCCAAGGGATGCCCGTAAGCCATTGAAGCAAAGGGCTCGACGATGAATGCAGTCTTCACCATCCTGATCGACGGTCTGACCTACGCGTCGTGGCTGTTCATCGTCGCGCTCGGCCTCACGCTCGTGTTCGGGGTCTTGAAGATCCTGAACATCGCGCACGGCAGCTTCTACGCACTCGGCGCTTACGCGGCGGCCAGCTTCGTCGGCTGGGGCGCCAGCATGCAGTGGGCGCCGGCGTACTCGCTGGTGGCGATGCTGCTGGCCGCCGTGGTGGTGGCGGCCGTGGTGGCGCCGCTCACCGAGCGTGGCCTGCTGCGCTTCTTCTACGGCCGCGACGAGGTGCTGCTGGTGCTGGTGACCTACGCGATGTTCCTGATCCTGGAAGACGTGACCAAGCTCGTCTGGGGCGCGAACCCGTACTACGTGTCCGAGCCCTACAGCCTGTTCGGCAACGTGCATGTCGGCGTGCAGACCTGGGTGGGTTACGACTTCGCGCTGGTGGCGCTGGCCGTCGTCGTCGGCCTGCTGGTGTGGTGGGGGCTGAACCGCACGCGCCAGGGCAAGATCATGCTGGCAGTGATTCACAGTGCCGAGATCGCGGCCAGCATGGGCGTGAACGTGTCGCGCGTCTACATGCTCGCGTTTTCGGTCGGCATCTTCCTCGCTGCGCTCGGCGGCGCGTTCACCGCGCCGATGATCTCGGTCCAGCCGGGCGTCTCGGTCGGCGTGATCATCGTGTCGTTCGCGGTCGTGATCATCGGCGGCCTCGGCAGCATCGAAGGCGCTGCCGTGGGTGCGCTGATCGTCGGCCTTGCACGTTCGCTGGCCGTGCACACCGCGCCGGTGGCCGAGCTGTTCTCGATCTACATCGTGATGGCGGTGGTGTTGATGTTCCGGCCCGAAGGCCTGTTCCAGCGCACCCAGGCGCGCAAGATCTGACGCCATGTCCGCCGTCATGAATTCGTTGCCCGCGAAGCCCTCGGCGTCGGCCCTGCCCGCGCACGGCCGAACTGTGGCGCTCGGCGTATTGGCCTTCGCCGCGCTCGCCGCCGCCGGCTTCTTCAGCCCGAAGTGGCTGACCTTCCTGATCACGATGGCCGCCGCCAACGGCCTGGTGTCTCTCGGCATCGTCGGGCTGATGCGCGGCGGCGTGGTGCCCTTCGGGCAAGGCATGGTGTTCGCGATCGGCGGCTACACGGCGGCGCTGCTGTTCAACAAGCTCGGCTTCACCGACGCGCTCGGCCTGCCGCTCGCCGGCGGGCTGGTCGCGGTGTTGATCGCCGCGCCGTTCGCGCCGCTGCTCTCGCGCTACCGAGGCATCTTCTTCGCGATGTTGACGCTCGCACTCTCGATGGTGACCTACGGCCTCTTGATGAAGCTCGACGTGCTCGGCGGCTCCGACGGGTTCAACCTCGGCCGGCCGACGCTGCTCGGACAGAAGCTGCCCGATGCACGCGTCGGCTACATCCTGTACCTCGTCACGCTCGGTGTCGCGACAGTGATGGGCCTGCTCGCGCGGGTCTACTTCGACAGCACACGCGGCCTCGTCACGCTGGCGGTGCGCGAGAACGAGCTGCGCGTCGAATACCTCGGCGGCTCGGTGCGGCAGGCCATGGCGATCAACTTCGTGCTGGCCGCGTTCTGTGGTGGTCTCGGCGGTGCGCTGGTCGTGATGTCGCTCGGCCACATCGAACCCAACTTCAGCTTCTGGACGACCTCGGGTGAGTTCGTCTTCGTCGCGATCCTCGCAGGCTGGCAGAGCGTTGCCGCCGTCTTCGTCGCGAGCACGGTGCTGGAAGTGGTGCGTTCGTTTTCGAGCGCGTACTTCCCGAACACCTGGCAGCTCGCGCTCGGCCTGTTCCTGCTGTTCGTGATCCGCTTCCTGCCCAAAGGCATCGGCTCGCTGTGGACCAAAGGATCGACGAAATGACGGCGATGCTCGAAGCCCGCGGTCTCAACAAACGCTTCGGCGCGGTGGTCGCGGCGGCCGACATCAGCATCAGCATCGCCACCGGCGAACGCGTGAGCCTGATCGGCAGCAACGGCGCCGGCAAGACCACCTTCGTCAACATGATCACGGGTTACCTCAAACCCGACGAAGGCCACATCACGCTCGACGGCCGCGACATCACGCCGCTCGACCCGCGTGCGATCACGCGCCTGGGTGTCGCGCGTTCGTTCCAGATCCCGCAGCTCTACGGCGACCTGAGCGTGCTCGACAACATGCTCGTTGCCAACGCCTGCCACGACCAGGCCCTGAGCTTCTGGCAGCCGGCGCGGCGCGCGTCCGCAATCGACCGCGCCGATGCCTTGCTCGAACGCTTCCGCCTCGCCGAACACCGCGAGCGCCGTGTGGCCGAGCTGCCTGGCGGCATCCGCAAACTGCTCGACATCGCGATGGCGCTGACCGCCGCGCCGAAACTGCTGCTGCTCGACGAGCCCACCAGCGGCGTCTCGGCCGAAGAAAAATTCCCGATGATGGAAACCATCATGTCGGCGCTGGGACAAGAAGCGATGACAGTGCTCTTCGTCGAACACGACATGGACATCGTCGAGCGTTACGCGAGCCGCGTTGTCGCGTTCTACAGCGGCCGCATCATCGCCGACGGCGCACCCGGCGCAGCGCTGGCGACCGACGACGTGCGCCGTTACGTGACCGGCGAACTGCTGCAGGAGTGACGTCAGTGCTTCAAGTCGAATCCGTTCACGTCGCGATCCAGTCGGTGCAGGTGCTGCGTGGCCTGTCGCTGCAGGTCGACACCGGCCGCATGGTCGGCCTGGTCGGCCGCAACGGCGCCGGCAAGACCACGCTGATCCGCACGCTGATGGGCCACCTGGCGCCGAGCCAGGGCCGCATCGTGTTCGATGGGCAGGATCTGGCCAAGTTGCCACCGCACGCGCGCGCCGCGCTCGGCATCGGCTACATGCCGGAAGACCGGGGGCTCGTGCCCGAGCTCACGGTCGAAGAGAACATCCTCGTGCCGGTGTGGGTGAACAAGTCGTTGAAAGAAGCCGAGCGGCTCGCCCTCGTCTACCGCGTCTTGCCCGAGTTGCTGGAGATGCGCTCGCGCAAGGCGCTGCTGCTCTCGGGTGGGCAGCAGAAGCTGGTGGCGCTCGCGCGCGCGTTGGCGGTCGGCACGCGGCTGTTGCTGCTCGACGAACCGTTCGAAGGCGTGGCGCCGGTGCTGTCCAAGCGCCTCGGCGAAGTGATCGCAGGGCTGAAAGGCAGCGCCACCTCGGTGCTGATCGCACAGAGCGATCTGAACCACTCGCGTCGCATCGTCGACAGCGAAGTGGTGGTCGAGCGCGGGGCCAACGTCGAGCGGGCCGCCTTGTGACCCATTGGCAAGACTGCGTGATGCCGGCGCTGCGCGCCGAGGCCTTGTACGGCGACCGGGTGGTGCGCTGTTTCGCGGAGCGGCCGACGAGCCTGCAGGCGATGTTCGAACGTTCGCGCGCCACATGGGCAGAACACGATGCCAGCGTCTTCGACGGCAGGCGCTGGAGCTACGCGCAGGTCGGTGAAGAGGCTGATCGGCTTTCGGCCGCATTCGCTGCGCAAGGCATCACGGCCGGCGAACGGGTGCTGATGCTGCTGAGCAACCGCCCCGAGTTCCTGACCGTGCTGTTGGCGCTTCAACGCCTCGGCGCGATCGCGGTGCCGGTCGGAGTGCGCGAGCAGCGCCCGGGTCTCGCCTACATCGCGAACCAGTGCGGCGCGATGGCGATCGTGTTCGACGATGAGCTGGCCGAGCGTGTGCCCGACAGCAGCGACTCGCCGGCCTTGTCACGCCGCATCTCCGCCAACAGCCTGGCCACACTGGCGAACACGGCGCAGGCGATCCCGCCCGTTGCCCCCACCCGCGAAACCGATGTCGCGGTGATCCTCTACACCTCGGGCACGACCGGCCAGCCCAAGGGCGCGATGCTCACGCACCTGTCTATCGCGCACTCGGTCTTGCACTTCCAGGCCTGCATGAAGCTCGGCCCGGAAGACCGCTCGGCGCTCGCGGTGCCTGCGAGCCACGTGACCGGCCTGATCGCGATCATCGCAACGATGTGGCAGGTGGGCGGCGCCGTGGTCATCGTGCCAGAGTTCAAGGCCGATGCCTTCGTGCAGCTGATGGCGCGCGAACGCGTCAGCCACACGCTGATGGTGCCGGCGATGTACAAACTCTGCCTGCTGAGCCCGGTCTTCGGCGAAGCGGATCTGTCGGCCTGGCGTGTCGGCGGGTATGGCGGCGCGCCGATGCCGGTCGCCACCATCGACGCCCTCGCACAATCGCTGCCCGGCCTCACGCTGCAGAACGCCTACGGCGCCACCGAAACCACCTCGCCCGCGACGATGATCCCGGCCGGCCTGACGCGCGCCCATGCCGACTCGGTCGGCGTCGCCCTGCCTACCACCGACATCCGCGTGATGGACGACGAAGGCCGCGAAGTGGCCCCCGGCGCCACCGGCGAACTCTGGATCGGCGGCCCGATGGTCGTGCCCGGCTACTGGGCCAACCCGCACGCCACGGCACGCGAATTCACCGCCGGCTACTGGCATTCCGGCGACATGGGGTCGGTGGACGAACAAGGCTTCGTGCGCATCGTCGACCGCAAGAAGGACATGCTCAACCGCGGCGGCTTCAAAGTCTATTCGGTCGAGGTCGAAAACGTGCTGATGGCCTGGCCCGGCGTGGTCGAAGCGGCGATCGTCGGCAAGCCCTGCCCGGTTCTCGGCGAACGGGTGCACGCCTTCGTGCACGCGCCTACGCTGCAGCCTGACGACGTGCTGCTGAAGCGCTACTGCGCCGAGCGCCTGGCCGACTACAAGGTGCCCGAAAGATTCACCTGGAGCGCCGAGCCCTTGCCACGCAATGCCAACGGCAAGGTGATGAAGCGGCTGCTTCGGGCGCTGCCGTGAGTCGCGGCCGCAGCACACATTCGACCCAGAGGACCCTTCGATGATCGGAATGCTCGGGCGCTGGGCGGCCCTCGTGATGTGCTCGGCCTTGTGGGCCTGCGGTGGCGGCGGTGGAGGTGACAGCGGCAGCAACGACGGGCCGGTCAAGCTCACGGCCCCGGCGCAGCGCGACATCGACATCGTCGAGCGCAACGGGCTGACGTTCCAGGTCGAGGGCCGCATCAGCGGCCTGAAGGGCGGCCAGCAGTTCTACGTGGCCGTGGCGTTTTCCGACCAGCCCGAGAGCCGCCTGTTCAGCGACGTGCGCCTGGCCAACCCCACCGTCTACGACACCATTTTTCTGGATGTCGACCTGCGCACCGATCTGGCCACCGGCCTGCACGAAGAGCTGTTGCAGATCGCGGTGTGCGACGACGCCGAATGCAAGAAGCTGCTGGCGGAGCCGACGAGCACGCGTGTCGTCGTCAACGTGAAGCCCAACATCGGCGTGGCAGCACGCACCGAGTTGTCGCGCGTGGGCGCGGAAGCGGCGCCGAGCATCGACATTCCCGTCAGCGTGCCGGCCGAAGCCGGCACCATCACGATCAGCGCGCCCGGCTCCGAAGCGCTCGCTGCGGCCTGGGTCGACGGCAAGCTGCGCATCACGAGCCAGCAGGTGCGCGCCGGCACCTACGAGCTGCCGGTGTCGATCAGGTCGGCGCAACTCGGCAGCTACTCGGCCAGCACGACCGTGGTCTACACCGTATTGCCACCGGCGTCGGGCGAACAAGGCATGTCGATCGTGTCCGTCATGGACCCCATCAGCGTGGCCGCCACCGACGGCCAGTTGCTCACACGGCGCATCACGTTGACAAAAGCCACCTGGTCGAGCGCGCCCGTGACCGCCGAGATCTTCGCCCAGTTGCCCGAAACGCCGGCGATCCTGTCGATCGTGAACGTGGGCGGCGACGACTTCGACCTGATCATCGACACCCGCGGCGCCACCGGGAACTTCTACAGCGGCGGCATCCTGTTCAGCGGGCCACCGCAGGTGGGCCAGATCAGCCGAAACGTGTCGGTCAGCATCGATTCGGCCCTGCTTCTGAACCAGCCCCCCGCGGCCGAGCTGAACGAAACCAGCACGCTCGCCGACACGCGCTTTTCAACCCCCGTCACGATGGTGGACGGCGGCCGGGTCAACTGGTCGGCCACGGTCTCCACGCCCTGGTTGCGGCTGCTGCGCAGCACCGGCGTGACGGGGCAGGATGCACTCAGCGTCGAAATCGACACCTCGCTGCTGACCGAATACACGTTCATCCAGTCCGCCTTCATCGACGTGTCGGTGGACCGCCCCGGCGTGCAACCGGTGCGGCTGATCTACACGATGAGCAACGCGCTGCAGGCCATCACCCGGTCGTCGCCCGGGGCGCTGGCCGGTACCAGCGGCCGCATCTTTCTCTCGGGCAGCATGATCAACCGCAGCGATCTCGTCTCCAGCGGGCTGCTCCAGGTCACAGGCGCCGCGCTGCGCAGCGCCACCTATGTGCTCGACCCGCGGTTCGTCGGCAACCGCTTCATGGTGGTGCTCGATGTCGACGGAACAACGCCCGGCACCCCTGTGTCGGCCACGATCGACACGCCGCTGCTTCGCACCAGCGTGACGCTGCCGGTTCACGCGGCCAGCGTGGGGCCGGCAGCGAACGTCGCTCTGCCTTACGGCGCACGCCGCCCGGCGACGTGGTCGGAGCGCGAACGCGCCTGGTTCTTTGCGGGCGGCGGCACGGTCTTCCGCTATGGCCTGTCGGGCAGTGCATGGGTGCTGGGCAGCACCGCCCTGCCCGGCGTGATCGACATCGATGTATCGCCCGAGGAGAGCGTGCTTCTGGCCTTGTCGGCCGACGGGTTGCGCGGCCTGGACCCGGGCACGCTGTCGCAGCGCTGGGCGGCCACGCAAGCCGGCAGCGTCGGCGCCGACGCCGACACCCGCCTCGCGGTAATGCAGAAGGCGCTCAGCCACAACGCGGATGGCAGCTTCTTCGTGGCCACGCGCAGTGCCGACGCCAGCGGCAGCAGCGTGTCGGGGCTGCGATTCGACTGGCTGCGCCCGAGCCCGAACTTCGATTGGGAGTTCGGCACCGGCGTCGGTGCGCTCGACCAGGCTGGCGACCCGCCCTTCGGCATCGTGCGCAGTGCGGGGCACGAGTCGAATCTTCTTTCGCGTGGCACCGTGAAGTCGAATGGCACGCGCGCCCTCTATCTCGCCAGCCATCGGGGCGTGCAACCCGGGTACACCGACCCCACCCTCAACAGCGTGGCCGACGGCATGGCCTTGCTCTCGGCCTCGGACAGCGGGCTGCACGTGCTGACGACGAGTGGCCTGGTGCAGACACGATACGGGTCTGTTTCGCTCGCGACCGTGCTCGCGACCGGGCGCAGCGCCATGGGCTACGCAATCACCGGCGACGGGCGATACGGCCTCGTCTACAGCGTGAAACTCGTCGGCACCGGCGACGCGCAGGTCGCCAGCGAGCCGGAGATCGCGGTCGTCGAACTGGGCAGCAACCTGCTGGCGCCCACACTGTTATCCAGCATCGTGATGAGCGCTCCGGTCGGCTGCGGGAGCCCACGTGCGCTGGGGGAGACGTGCGTGCACGAGGCTTCGCTCGCGATCGATCCGAAGTCGGGAATGGTGCTGGTGCTCGGGCCGCGCGGCGCCGAAGTCGTGGCTCTGCCCGATGCCGTACAAAGCGCTGGTAAGGCAGCCCGGGAGCGGGCCAAGAGCCTGCGCCCGACCACGCGGACGGTTCTGCCGGCGCGGGCGGTGCCAGGCGTGGCGGCGCGCTGAGCACGCGCGCGGCGGCGTCAGAATCGGGCTTGCAACTTCAAAGCCTGAGATGGAAAGACAACGCCTGAAGGTCGGCCAGCCGATCGACCCCGAGCAGTTCGAGGAACTCAGCGACTCGCAGCTCGCGCGCCTCGTGCCGCGCGAGTACCGCGAGTACTTCCCGGGCAAGGAGAACTGCGCCGACGGGTATTTCTACCTGCACGACGGCACGGCGTGGAGCTTCTTCAAGGGCGGGTTTCTGGACGACTGATCAGCGCGCCTTCGCTGAGGATTCGCTCGGCGCGCAGCAGCACCGGCCTGTCGACCATCTTGCCATCGACCGCGATGGCCGCACCACCGGCCGCGGCCGATGCGGCGAGCACCCGTTGCGCCCACGCCAGCTCGTCGGCACTCGGCGCGAAGCCGCGGCGCACGCCGGCCACCTGCTTCGGGTGAATGCACAGCTTGCCGCCGAAGCCGAGGCGGCGGGCGCGCTGCACGTCGGCGTGCAAGGCGGCGGCATCGTCGATGGCCGAGCTGACGCCGTCGATGGGCGCGGCCAGGCCGGCGAGGCGCGAGGCGAGCACGATCTGCGAACGGAAGAAGAGCAGCTCGTCTTCATGCGCGTCGCGCATGCCGAGGTCGAGCTGAAAGTCGATCGAGCCGAAGACCAGTCGCTGCACGCCGGGTGCGGCGGCGACGACCGTCAGCGCCGCGAAGCCCGCCGCACTTTCGATCAGCGGCAAAACGCGTGGCGCGCCCGCGGCCATCAATATGGCGATGGTGTCGGCACGCTCGGCCTTCGGCAGCATCACGGCGGCGACGCCGGGCTGCGCGCACAGCGCGATGTCGTCAGCGAACCACGGCGTATCGACCGCGTTGATGCGCACGACCACGGCATGCTCGGGCCGCAGCCACGCACGCACCGCCTCGCGCGCGCTCGCCTTGTCGGCCGGCGCCACGGCGTCTTCCAGATCGACGATCACCGCGTCGGCGCCCGCCGCCAGCGCCTTGTCGAAACGCTCGGGCCGCGAGCCCGGCACGAACAGCAGCGAACGTTGCAAGCTCATCGCTCAGGCGAAGAATTTGGGCAAGCTAGCCGCATCGGCCAGCGACCACACACGTTCGATCACGCCACGCATCTCGGCTTCGCTCGCGCCTCCTTGATACGCGGCGAGCCGCACGGCCTTCGCTTCGATCTCGGCACGGTCGAGCGTGTTGCCGGGGTCGCCCTTGGGCTCGTCGACACGGCTGGCGAACGTGCGACCGTCGGTCGTCTGCACCAGCACCTTGCCGATCCAGCGTGCCGGGTAGGCGGCGTCGACTTCCGGGTCGAGCACCATCTCGACCCTGTTCCTGAACGCCACCACCGGACCGGCCTTGTAATCGGCATCGAACTCCGCCAACCCGGCGTGACCGCGCGTGGCGATGAGCCCGAGCACGGTGCCCATCGAGAACTTGCCCTGGTGCACGGTCTGAGGGTCGGTGACAGGGCCAAGCACGTCGATCGCGCCCTGGTGCACCTGCGCCGTCACGTGCTGCACCGCGTCGGCACTGAGCCGATGCTCGCGCATCAACTGCTGCAAGGCGTCGGCGGCCGGGTGCGTGTGGCGGCACGAGGCGTGGAATTTGAACGAGGTCTCGACCAACGCCCACCGGCTGCCCAGGCGATCGTCGAGCCGCGTCGGGTCGGAGTCGCTCGACATGCCCGCCGCCATGCCCCGCACACCGTCGAAGATGCGCTGCGCGCCAGTGAAGCCGTCTCGCGCGAGATAAGCGGCGCTGAGGCCGGCGCTTGCGGCGTGTGCGGTGTGCAACTGCTTGGAATCGGCGGCGTCGCGCAGGAATTCCCACAGCCCCGCCGACTGTGTGCCGGCCGACCCGAACGCATGCTGCATCTGCGCCGGCGTGAGGCCGAGCAGGCTGCCGACCGCAGCCGCGGCCGCGATCGTGCCCGCCGTGCCGGTGGTGTGGAACACCCGGTAGTGCGATCGGCCGAGGAACTCGCCAACGCGGATGCCGACTTCGTAGCCCACCACGCTCGCCCGCAGCAGATCGCGCCCGCCGAGGCCGAGCGCCTGCGCGACGGCCAGCGCGGGCGGGAACACGACCGCGGCGGGGTGGAACACCGAGCCGTTGTGCACGTCGTCCTGCTCGGCGAAGTGCGAGGCGGCCGCGTTGATCGCCGCCGCCACCAGCGGGCTGCTGCCGCGCCGGTGGATCAGCACTTCGCTGGGGCCGTCGGCCGGCCCCATGCTTTCCATGAAACGCGCGATGCTCTCGACCGGGCGCGCGCCCTTGCCGGCCAGCGCCGAGCCGAGCCAGTCGAGGAACAGGTCTTCGGTGCGGCGCAAGACCGGCGCGGGAATGTCTTCGAAGCGCAGCGTGGCCACGAAATGCGCCAGCGCCTGGCCGGGGTCGGAGTGGATGTTCATGGGGTTCTTTTCACAGCGCGCCGTCGCGCTGCAGTGCGGTGATCTGATCGGTGGAGTAACCCAGGCCGGCGAGGATGGCGTGGCTGTGCTGGCCCAGCGCGGGCACCGCGTCCATGCGCACGCCTTGTGCGTCGTGCGCCCCGGGTGGCAGCAATGCCGGCACCGGGCCGGCCGGTGTCGTCACATTGACCCAGCGCTGGCGCGCCTGCAGTTGCGCGTGCGACCAGACCTGCGCCATGTCGTTGACCTGGGCGTTCGCGATGCCGGCCGCGTCGAGCCGCGCCACGACCTGCTCGGCGGTCAGCGCCGTGAAGGCCTGCGTGATGATCTCGCGCAGCGCCTCGCGCGCGGCGGTGCGGCGCGCGTTGGTGTTGAAGCGTTCGTCGATCGCGAGCCCGGGCTGCTGCAGCACCTGCTCGCAGAACACCCGCCACTCGCGCTCGTTCTGCAGGCCGAGCATCACGGTCTGGCCGCCGCCGGCCGGGAACGGGCCGTAGGGGTAGATCGTGGCGTGGGCCGCGCCGGCACGCGGCGGCGGTGGCGCGCCTTCGAAGGCGTAGTACATCGGGTAGCCCATCCACTCGACCATGCTTTCGAGCATCGACACGTCGATGCGCTTGCCCTTGCCGGTGCGGCCACGCTCGATCAAGGCGGTCAGGATGTTGCTGTAGGCGTACATGCCGGCTGCGATGTCGGCGATCGAACAACCGGCCTTGGCCGGGTCGTCGGGCTGTCCGGTGACCGACACGAAACCCGACTCGCTCTGGATCAGCAGGTCGTAGGCCTTCTTGTCGCGGTAGGGGCCGGGTTGCTGCAGGTCGTCGCCATAGCCCGAGATGCCGCAGACGATCAGCTTCGGGTGCTGCGCGCTCAGCGCCTCAAACGACAGCCCGAGCCGCGCCGCCGCACCGGGCGCCAGGTTCTGCACCAGCACGTCGGCCTGGCCGAGCAGGCGCGACAACACCTCGGGCGCCTGCGCGTGCTTGAGGTCGAGCGTCAGGCTTTCCTTCGAACGATTGACCCAGACGAAGTGCGACGACTGGCCGTGCACCCGCTGGTCGTAAGCGCGCGCGAAGTCGCCGACGCCGGGTCGCTCGACCTTGATGACGCGCGCACCCTGGTCGGCCAGCTGGCGCGTGCAGAACGGTGCGGCGATCGCGTGTTCGAGCGCGACGACGGTGATGCCTTCCAAGGGCAGCATCAGTAACTCCGCGGCAACCCGAGCACGTGCTCGGCCACGTAGCTCAGGATCATGTTGGTCGAGATCGGCGCCACCTGGTACAGCCGCGTCTCGCGGAACTTGCGCTCCACGTCGTATTCGCAGGCGAAGCCGAAGCCTCCATGGAACTGGATGCAGGCGTTGGCCGCTTCCCAGCTCGCCTTGGCCGCCAGATACTTGGCCATGTTGGCCTGCGCGCCGCAGGGCTCGTGCGCGTCGAACAAACGGCAGGCTTCCCAGCGCATCAGGTCGGCGCCTTCGACCTCGATGTGAGCTTCGGCGATCGGGAACTGAACGCCCTGGTTCTGGCCGATCGGGCGACCGAAGACGACGCGGTCCTTGGTGTAGCGCGTGACGCGGTCGATGAACCAGTGGCCGTCGCCGATGCACTCGGCGGCGATCAGCGTGCGCTCGGCGTTCAGGCCGTCGAGGATGTACTTGAAACCCTGCCCTTCGGTGCCGATCAGGTTCTCGGCGGGGATTTCCAGGTTCTCGAGGAACAGCTCGTTGGTCTCGTGGTTCACCATGTTCGGGATCGGCCGAACGTCCAGGCCGTGGCCGATGGCGTCGCGCAAATCGACGATGAAGATCGACATCCCCTCGCTCTTCTTCTTCACATCGGCCAGCGGCGTGGTGCGTGCCAGCAGGATCATCAGGTCGGAATGCTGGATGCGCGAGATCCAGACCTTCTGGCCGTTGATCACGTAACGGTCGCCACGCTTGACGGCGGTGGTCTTGATCTTCGTCGTGTCGGTGCCGGTGCTCGGCTCGGTCACGCCCATCGACTGCAGGCGCAACTCGCCGCTCGCGATCTTCGGCAGGTACTGCTGCTTCTGCGCGGCCGAGCCGTGGCGCAGCAGCGTGCCCATGTTGTACATCTGGCCGTGGCAGGCGCCGGAATTGCCGCCGGCGCGGTTGATCTCTTCCATGATCACCGAGGCTTCCGACAAGCCCAGGCCCGAGCCGCCGTATTCCTGCGGAATCAACGCCGCCATCCACCCGGCTTTCGTGAGCGCGTCGACGAAGGCTTCGGGGTAGCCGCGCGCCGCGTCGACCTTGCGGTGGTATTCATCAGGGAACTCGGCGCAGAGGGCGCGCACCGCGTCGCGGATGTCCTGGTACTGGTGATGAGCTGAAGGCATGGTTCGAGGGTGGGTCAGCCGAGTTCGGCGTGGGCCTGCATGGCCAGAAAACCTTCGTGGTCGCGGGCCCAGAGCGCCACACGCTGCTCGCCGTGGGCGCCGGCTTCGGGCTGGCCGCAGACCGTGAAGGGATGGATGTCGAAGATCGGCCGCATCGCCTTGAAAACGAAGCGGCGTACGCGCGCCTCCGGCCGCTCGCGGCGCAGCAGGTCGAGCAGCAGCGTTGCGATCAACGGGCCGTGCACGATCAGGCCGGGGTAGCCCTCGACCTCGGTCACGTAGGGCCGGTCGTAGTGGATGCGGTGGCCGTTGAAGGTGAGCGCCGAGTAGCGGAACAGCAAGACCGGGTCGGGCACGATCTGGCGGCTGAACGCGGCATCGGCGGGCGCCGCTTGCGGCTCGGGTTGCGGCGCGCCGGGCACCGGGTTGTCGCGGTACACGATGTCGTGCTCTTCGCTCAGCGCCAGGCCGCGTGCGTTGCTCACCTCATGCCGAACGGTCACGAACACCAGCGCGCCGCTGCGACCATGCTTGACGCTCACGTCGGCGATGCGCGAAAGCCGCGTGATCTCGTCACCCACCTGCAGCGGGTGGTTGAACTGCAGCCTGCCGCCCGCCCACATGCGCCGCGGCAGCGGCACCGGCGGCAGGAAGCCGCCCCGTTTGGCGTGGCCGTCGGCACCGATCTCGCTGGCACGCGCCTGCGGCGTGAAACAGAGCCAGTGCCAGAGTGGCGGCAGGTCGCTGCCGGGCAGCGGTTCGGGGTCGTCACGGTCGAGCGTGGCGGCCAAAGCAGCCACCGGCGCAGCGCAAACCTGGTCGGTGCGCGTTTCGGTGCGGCCGATCCAGCTTCGCAGTTGCTCCAGTTCCAGTGCCGTGTCCATGCCTTTGCCTGCGGTCCCCTTTGCGACAGCCTGCACTGTGCACCCGCCGGCCTCAAAGAACCATTCGCGATTTGGGAACGTGGCCTTAGTGCGGACTTAAGCGGTTTCGCCGTCGACGGGGTGGGCGAACCGCGGGTAGACCCGGAATTCACGGCCGCGAAACGCCGCCTTCACGGTTTATGAAGCCAACGCCGGGTGACAGCGCCGGGCAAGTCCAGCAGAATCAAACGAGTGGCCGGTTCGCTCGCCACCGGAGGGGCAGCCCGTTACCCCAATTCCCCGTGCACGGGCACAGCACACGGCAGGGGGCAAAAAATAATGAGGAAGAGACACCCATGAAAAATAAGCTGTTCAAAATCGCGGCCGCCGCCGCGTTGTGTGTCGCGAGCGTCGCGTCGTACGGGCAGAACATCAAGCTTTGGCAGGTCACGAGCGGCCTGCTCGAACTCGACAAGGGCTTCCTCACCGCGATGAGCGGCGTCGGCACCAAGGTCAAGGCGCCGGTCACGATGCACATCATCCAGCACCCGCGTGGCCTGATCGTATTCGACACCGGCAACAACGTGGCCGTGTCCGACAACCAGTGCGCCTCGTACTGGGGTGCCGGCCTGTGCGGTGCCTTCAACATCCAGCAGTCGCGTGACGAAGTCATCGACCGCCAGCTGCAGAAGCTCGGCTTCAAGGCCGACGACGTGAAGTACGTGATCTATTCGCACTTCCACCTCGACCACGCCGGCAACATCAAGATGTTCCCGAAAGCGCGGCACGTGGTGCAGAACGCCGAGCTGAAGAACGCGTGGTGGCCCGAGAAGTTCCAGCGCGCCGCCTTCGTGCTGAAAGACTTCGACACCACGCGCGACTTCGACTTCCTCGAACTCAGCGGTGACTTCGACTTGTTCGGCGACGGCTCCGTCGTCATTCTCGACACCAAGGGCCACACGCAAGGCCACCAGTCGCTGATGCTCAAGCTGCCCAAGACCGGCTACGTGATCATGTCGGGCGACGCGGTCTACACCGCAGAGAACGAAAAAGGCGTGGTGCCCGGCATCACCTGGAGCGCCAACGAGTCGATGCGCTCGATCGACAAGCTCAAGATGCTGCGCGACACCCGCAACGGCCAGCTCTGGTACAGCCACGAGCCGGCACAGTACGAAGAACACAAGGGCAAGGTGTTCGAGTAAGGTTCAGCGAACAAGGGCTTCGCGCCCCGGTTGCACGACCCGCCCCGGCGGGTCGTTTTTCATCACCCTACGAAGTCAACGTGTCGCCGAGCATCGAGTTCCTGGACGTTCGCAAGAGCTATGGCGCGCAGCCGGTGTTGCGTGGCGTGAGCTTCAAGGTGCAGCGCGGCGAGATCCTCGGCCTGCTGGGCCCGAACGGCTGCGGCAAGACGACGACGCTGCGGCTGGTCGCCGGCTTTCTCTCGCCCGACAGCGGCGAGGTGCGGGTCTGCGGCGAGCCCATCGGCAGCGGCTCGCTCGCCGCGCGCCGGCGCATCGGCTACCTGCCGGAACGCGCGCCGCTCTACGACGCGCTGCGGGTGCGTGACTACCTCGATTTTGTCGCCGCCGCCAAGGGCGTGGCGCGGAGCGTGCGCACCCAGGCGATCGATCGTGCCATTGCCAACTTCGCGCTCGAGAACGTCGTGAAGAAGCCGGTCGGCACCCTCTCCAAGGGCTACCGGCAGCGAGTCGGCCTGGCGCAGGCGACACTCGCCGACCCCGAAGTGCTGCTGCTCGACGAAGCCACCAACGGCCTCGACGCGCTGCAGATCGTCGAAGCCCGCGCCTTGATCCGCCGTGGCAGCGCCGGGCGCGCTGTCATCTTCTGCAGCCACTTGATGCAGGAAGTGACGGCCCTGTGCGACCGCGTCATCGTGCTGCACGAAGGCCGCACCGTTGCGATGGCCGACGCGGCTGCCGCACCGCGACTCGAACTGCGCATGAGTGGCATGGACGCCGAGGCCGCACTGGCGGCGCTCTCTGCCGTCGCCGGCGTGAGCGACACCAGCGCCCGCGACGACTTTGGTGTGACCGTGTTCGAGTGCAGCGTCGACTCACCCGAAGTGGCCGACGCCCTCGCCCGCCGCGCCCTCGCTTCAGGCCGGCTGCTCGCGCTCGAAACCAAACACCCGACGCTCGAAGACCGCTTCATTGCCGCCGTCACGCAGCGCCCCACCACCGCAGCATGAACGCCTTCTTCGCCCTCTACGTCAAGGAACTGCGCGAGCTCTTCGCCACGCCGATCGCCTTCGTGCTGCTCGCGGTGTTCTGGGCCCTGGCGGGCTGGTTCTTCAGCTTCGGACTGTTCTTCGTCAACGTGGCGCAGATGGTCGGCACCTTCCACAACATCAGCCTGCTGCTGTTGCTGGTGATGCCGCTGGTCACGATGCGCATCTTCGCGGAAGAGAACAAGTCGGGCACGATCGAGCTGCTGCTCTCGCTGCCGCTGAGCGAGCTGCAGATCGTGCTGGCCAAGTTCGCCGCCGCCTTCACCATGCTGCTGCTGATGCTGGCCGGCAGCGCCACCGCGGTGCTGCCCCTGCTGCTCTACGCCCAGCCCGACCTCGGCCCCATCGTCGGCGGCTACCTCGGCATCACGATGCTGGGCGCGGCCTTCCTCGGTATCGGCCTGCTGGTCTCGGCACTCACCAGCAACCAGATCGTCGCCGCCCTGCTCACCTGGGGCGCGCTCACGCTGCTCTGGTTCGCCGACTACGCGGCTACGCTCGATGCGCTGCCGGGGCTGCGCCGCTTGTTCCAGCACCTGTCGCTCTCGGCCCACTACGTCGACGTGATCCGTGGCGTGATCAACCTCGGCACGCTGGTGTATTTCATCAGCGCGCTGGTCGTGTCGCTGGCGTTGACGGTCGCGGTACTGAAGGGGCGGCGCGCATGAAACGCTGGTTCGCCCGCCTGAAGTTCCTGCTGCCGGCGCTGGCGCTCGGGGTCGCAGCGGTGGCCGTGAACCAGTGGGCGCTCGACCACCCGAAACGCTGGGACTTGACGAGCGCCGGCGTCTACTCGATCGGCCCGCAGACGCGGCGTGTGCTCGACGAACTGCAGCAGCCGGTGGCGGTGACCTTCTTCTACGACCTGCGCAGCAAGGAGATGAACGACGCGCGCGCGCTGCTCGAACAGTACGCCGCGCAGAACCGCGCTTTCACGGTGCGCAGCTTCGACCCGGCGCTGGCACCGGCCGAAGCGCGGCGCCAGCAGGTGCAGTTCGCCGGCACCGCGGTGTTCGAGTCGGCCGGCCGGCGTGTCGTGGTCAACGGCGGCAGCGAGGCCGACTTCACCAACGGGCTGATCCGCGTCACGGCCACGGGCGACCAGGCCGTGTGTTTCACCGACGGCCACGTCGAGGCCGACCCGCAAAGCCTGAAGTCGCACGACCACTTCGAGGGCGACATGGGTTCGGGCCACTCTCACAGCAGCGGCGGCCGCCAGCTGGTGGTGCACGAACGCCACGGCATGGGCATGGCGCGTGATGCCCTGCAGACGCTCGGCTACGGCGTACGCATCGTGACGCTGGTGGCCGGTCCGAACGCACTCGCCGGCTGCACCGTGGTCGTGATCGCCGGGCCGCAGCAGGCTTTCGTGGCGGCCGAAGTGGCGCAACTGCAGGCCTATTCGGCGGCGGGCGGGAGGCTGATCGCACTGGTCGACCCGTTCGTCGACAGCGGCCTAGCAACGCTCTTCGCCGACTTCGGCCTGAAGCTCGAACCGCGCCTCGTGCTCGACGACCAGAGCCACTACTGGACCGACCCGGCCACGCCCGCCGTGTCGACCTACCCGCGCCACAAGATCACGCGCAACCTGCCGCTGACCTTCTTCCCCGGCGCGGCGTCGCTGGCGCCGCTGCCCGGAAAGCGCAGCGGCGAAGTGCGCCTGACACCACTGGTGCAGACCGGTGACGCAGCACGCAGCGAGCCGATCCCGCCCGCCACCGGCAAGGCCGACACCGGCCTGCAGACGCTGGCGGTGCTGGCGAGCAAGAAGCTCGACGCGGCGGACAAGCGGGCCGAGCTGGTGCTGGTGGGCGATGTCGACTTCGCGACCAATTCCTTCTTCCACGTGCTCGGCAACGGCGCCTTGTTCCTGAACGCGGTGAGTTACCTCGCCGACCAGCAGCGGCTGATCGACATCACGCCGCGCCAGTACGAGCTGCCGCGCGTGCAGCTGACCAACGGGCAGATGCGCGCGACCTTCATCCTCAGCACCGTATTGCTGCCGCTGACCGCGCTGGCGCTGTCGGTGTTCGTCTGGTGGCGGCGGCGGCGGTGACGGCACGCAGCGGCCGTTCGACCGCGCTGTGGCTCGCCGTGCTCGCGCTGGCGCTGGCCTCGGTGGTGTGGCAGGCCGTGCGCCCGGCCGGCCCGGCGGCGATCGACGAAGACAACGTGGCGGCAGCGCCGCTGATCGCGGCGCCCGAGGCGAGCTGGACGGCGGTCGAGCTGCTCGGCCCCGAGGGTTTGCAGCGCTTCGAGCGCGACAGTGCGAACCGCTGGCTGAAACATGCCGACGTGGCCGGTGAGGTCGCCGACCACCAGCACCGTGCCGACGCGGCCTCGGCCGAGCGCATCGGCGCAGCCTTCGGCACGTTCTCGCGCACCGGCATCGAACGCAGCCTGGTGGTCGACCCGGGCGCGCTCGCGGCCTACGGCCTAGAGCGGCCGCTGCTGATCGTGCTGATCCGCGGCGCCGAAGGGCGGCCGGTGTTGACACTCGAAGTCGGCAACGTCGCGCCCGACGGCCTCAGCCGCTACGCCCGCTTGCCGCGCGACGGCAGCGTGATGACGATCCCGGCTTACCAGATCGACGGGCTGCTCGCGCTCGTGAAAGCGGCGCCTGCATCGGCCCCTGCGCGATGAAATTCAGGGGTGTCCTAGTGGCGCTGCTGTGCCTCGCCACGTGGGCCGCACAAGCCCACCGTGGCAACGAAAGCCAGATCACGCTCGACCTGCAGGCGGCGCGGGTGCAGGGCCACTGGTCGATCGCGCTGCATGATTTGCCGTCGCTGCTGCCGTCCGGTGCGGTGGCCAACGACGACAAGGCCGTGACGGCCTTGATCGCCGCGAAGCCCGAGCTCGGCGCGCAGTTGCTTCAACGCGTGCGCCTGTCGGCCGACGGCGCGGTGTGCATTGCGCTCCCGCTTCGGCATGAGGTCGCGCAGCGCGCGGGCGGCAACGCCTGGGTCTTGTACTTCGAAGCGCGCTGCGCGAAAACCCCGGCGCGCGTGACGGTCGACTTGCGGCCGTTGTTCGAGCTGGCACCCAGACACGTGCTGCTGATGAAACTGGAAGCCGGCGCCTGGGTGCGCGCCGCGCTGTTCTCGGCCGACAGCGCGCAGCAGGTGTTCGTGCCGCGCTAGTGCGGGTCCTAGACCGTGCGCCCGCCGTCGACCGGAAACTCGATCCCGGTGATGAACTCGGCGTCGTCGCTGGCCAGGAACACCGCCGCCTTCGCGATGTCGAGCGGCGTCGAGAGCCGGCCCATCGGGATCGTCGCGATGAACTTCTTGCGGTTCTCGGTCGTGTCGGGCATGCCCATGAAGGATTCGAGCAGGCCGGTCGCGCCCATCACCGGGCAGATCGCGTTGACGCGGATGTTGTCGGCGCCGAGTTCGACCGCGAGCGACTTGCTCATCAGGTTGACCGCGCCCTTCGAGCTGTTGTACCAGGTGAGGCCCGGCCGCGGGCGGATGCCGGCCGTGGAGCCGACGTTCAGGATCACGCCGCGGCGTGCCTTGCGCATCAGCGGCACGACCGCGTGCACCATGAAGAAGATCGACTTGACGTTGATGTCGTAGACGCGGTCGAAGGTGGCTTCGTCCACGTCCAGCAGCGGCTGGTTCTTGTGCGTCCAGCCGGCGTTGTTGACGACGATGTCGAGTTTGCCGAACCGCTCGACCGTGGTCTTCACGAGCGCGTCGATGTCGGCGCGCTTCGTCACGTCGCAGGTGACGGCGATGGCGTTGGCGCCGAGCGAATCGGCAATCTCCTTGGCGCCGGCGCCGTTGATGTCGGCCACCACGACCTTCGCGCCTTCGGCGATGTACTGGCGTGCGATCTCGGCGCCGAAGCCGCTGGCGGCGCCGGTGACGATGGCGACCTGGTCTTTCAATCTCATGGTGTGCTCCTTGTGTCTTGCGATGTCAGTGGGCCAGCGCTGCGGTGGCATCGGCGCGTTGCAGTTCGCCGCGTTCGAGCACCAGCGTGTCGGTCGGAATGTCTTTCAGCAGACTGCGGTTCGATTCGGTGATCACGACGCACAGTTCGGGGCGGGCCTGGTGCAGGCGCTGCAAGGACGCAGAGTACTGCTGCGCCAGCACCGGCGCGAGCCCCTGGAACGGCTCGTCGAGCAATACCAGCCGCTCGCCGGCCATCACCGCACGGCCGAGCGCGGCCATCTTGCCCTGCCCGCCCGAGAGCGCCGCGCCCGAGCGCGGCAGCATCGGTTCGAGCTCGGGCACGATGGTGAGCGTCTCGGCCAGCCGCGCGTCGACGGCACGTTTGTTCATGCCGATCACTTCGCACGGGAAGCGCAGGTTCTCTTCGACGCTGAAGCTCGGGAACATCACGCGGTCTTCGGGCGCGTAGCCGATGCCCAGCCGCGCACGGTCACGGGCCGGCACGGCGCCGAGGTCTTTCCCGTCGAGCAGCACGCGGCCTTCGTGCTGCGGCAGGAAACCCATGATCAGGCGCAGCAAGGTCGTCTTGCCCGCGCCATTGCGGCCGACCACGGCGACGATGCTGCCGCGCCGCAGCTGCGTGCTGATGCCGCGCAGCACCTGGATGCCAGCGATGGTGGTGGAGATGTTTTCGAGGTTCAGCATGTCAGCGCCCGCCGGGCCGCCCCAAGGGCGCTGAGCGCCCCCTCGGGGGGCAATGAACGAAGTGAGCGTGGGGGCTCATTTTCTATTCACCAATGACGTTCTTGATGACGACCGGATCGCGCAAGACTTCTTCCGGCGCGCCGTCGGCCGCGATCTTGCCGGCGATCCACGCACACAGCCGGGTCGCGTAGCGGCGCACGATGTCGATGTCGTGTTCGACGAAGATGCTCGTGACCTTGCGTTCGTCGAGCGCACGCATCAGCACCGCCATCAGCTGGTGTTTTTCGTCGCTCGACACACCGCTGGTCGGCTCGTCCATGATCATCAGCTTGGGGCGCAGCACCAGCGCCATCGCCACGTCGAGCAGCTTGCGCTGGCCTTCGGGCAGGGCACCGGCCAGGTCGTTCGCACGTGGGGCGAGCTGCAGCAGTTCGAGCGTGGCGTCGACCTCCTCGGCGTCGACCGCTTCCGCGAGCGGCAGCCAGAAACCGTGGCGCTGTTTCACGGATGACGCGGCCAGCATCAGGCACTCGCGTACCGTGTGTTCGGTGAACACCTGGGGCAGCTGGAACGAGCGGCCGACGCCGCGCCGCGTGATCGAGCGCGGGCTGTGGCCGGTGACCTCCGTGCCATCGAAGAACACATGCCCGCCGCTGGGTTTGAGGTAACCGGTGCAGATGTTGATGAAGGTGGTCTTGCCCGCGCCGTTCTGGCCGACGACCGCGAGGCGCTCGCCGGGGGCCAGGTCGAAGTCGATCGCCTCGGCCGCCACCACGCCGCCGAACGACAGCGACAAGCCGCGCGTGGAGAGCAGCGCGGTCATGGGCGCTCTCCGGAAACGGCGCGCTTCAGCTGGCGCTCGAACAGGCCGAACAAGCCACGCGGCGCGACGAAGACCATCACGATCAGGATGAGCCCGAGCACCATCTGCCAGGCGCCGGTCAGCAGCGCCGCGGCGTAGAGCTTCATGAACTCGAACACGAAGGCGCCGATGAAAGCGCCGACGGCGTGGCCCGAGCCACCGAGGATCGCGATGAACACGATCTCGCCGGAGCGCACCCAGTAGCCCATCTCCGGTGTCACCAGGCCCTGCGTCAGCGCGAACAGGCTGCCACCCAAACCGCACAGCGTGGCCGAGAGCACGTAGCCTCCCCAGAACACCCGCTTGGCCGACAGACCCAGGTATTCGAGCCGGGTCTCGTTGGTCTTGATCGCCGCCAGCGCCTGGCCGTTGACGCTGCCGAAGTAGCGCTGCACCAGCATGCCCGCCAGCACCGCGAGCACGAGCGCGAGCAGCAGCAGCGCGGTCTCGAAACCTTCACGCTCGAGGTGCACGAAGCCGAAGCTCGGCCGGTCGAACCGCAGCCCGTCGGTGCCGCCGGTGAAGGCGCCGAACTTGCCGAGCACCGAGAACAGCACCATCGAGAACGCCAGGTTCAGCATGCCGAAGAAGATGCCGCGGTAACGCACCATGAAGACGCCGATCAGCGCGCCGGCGAGCGCGGCGGCGGCCGTACCGAGGGCGATCAGCAGCAGCGCGTCGAGGTGGTAGGCGCGTCCGATGAAGGCCACGCCATACCCCGCTAGGCAGGCGAACATCGCATGCCCGAACGAGACCTGCCCAGCGCGGATCAACACGATCACGCCGGTGACGGCCAGTCCGTTGGCCAGCGCCAGCAGCACCGGCGTCTTCAACCATGGCAAGCCGAGGCTGAAGGCGAGCACGGCCGCAACCAGTGCAGCGACGAGCAGTTGCAGGCGGGGCGTTCCAGGCATGAAGTTCATGTCAGATGCGCCGCGCGGCGGGCGTGGAGAACAGGCCTTCGGGCCGCAGCAGCAACACGCCGACCATGATCAGATACGGCATCAGCACCTCGACTTCGGGCATCAGGTAGATCGCGAACGAGCGTGCCATGCCGATCATCAGGGCCGCCAGCGCGGCACCGCCGATCTGACCCAGCCCGGCGGTGGCGACCACGGCGAACGACAGCACCATCATGTCGGCGCCGATGCCGGGCGTGAACGAGGTGGTGGGCGAGGCGAGCGCACCACCGAGCGCGCCGAGCGCGCCGCCCATCGCGATCGTGAGCCAGGTGACGCGGTTGGTGTTCACGCCCATCGCGGTGGCGACCTCGCGGTGGTGCGTCACGGCCGTGACCTGGCGGCCGAGCGCGGTGCTGCGCAGGAACCAGCGCAGGCCGACGAAGGCCAGGATCGCGACCGTGGGCAAGACCAGCAACTGGTAGCGCGTGTAGGTGACACCGGCCACACTGAGCGTGCCGAGCTGGTTCACGACGTCGGAAACGAAGATCGGCTGCGAACCCCAGATCATGCGCTGCAGGTCTTCGAGCACCATGAAGGCGGCGAAGGTGACGAGCAGCTGAAGCACCGGGTCCTTGTCGAGGATGCGGCGCAGCAGCGCGAACTCGAGAATGCTCCCGAGCAGGCCGCCGATCACGAGGGCCGCGACGAACAGCGCCGGCAGGCCCATCCACGCCGGCAAGGCGAACTTGGTGATCGCCAGGCCGAGCGTCGCGGCGAAGTAACCGCCCCACGCGTACAGGCTGCCGTGCGCAATGTTCAGGATGCGCATGACGCCGAAGATCAGCGTCAGCCCCAATGCGACGAGGAACAGCAGCGCCGCGTAGGACACGCCGTCCATCAGGGCAAGAATGATCAGGCTGGCGTCCATGGCTTCAAATTGCGCCGGGCAGGCGTTCGATTCGTCTGGTCATGCGCGGGCGGCCAACGCCATGGGCCGAGACCCGCACGCTGCCTTCGGCAGGCGTGCGGTTCATCACCGGGCCATCACTTGAAGTCGTAGCTCTTCAGGCGGTCGCTGTTGAGGATGGCCGGGTTGATGGTCTTCACCCACGTCGGCGACAGCTGCCCGACCGGCGTGGTGACCAGATCGGCCGGGACCAGCATCATCTTGTCCATCACCGCGAACGGGTACTGCGGCACGCGCTTGGTCAGGCCCAGCAACTGGTCTTCCAACCCCTGCCCGTCTTCGCGCATCTTGATCGGGCGGCCATAGGCCGTGAAGCTCATCGCACGCATCGCTTCGGCCACCTGCTCGGGTGAAGGCCACTTGCCGGCGTTGGCCTTGATGGCGGCTTCATAACCGGTCTTCAGGCCGACCAGCGCTTGCGCCATGTGGTAGGTCGGGTAGATCGGGTAGGCGCCGGTCTTGGCCTTGAACTTGGCGATGAAGTCCTTGTGCTTCGGATCGTCGCGGGTTTCGGGGTGAGCCCAGTAGTGCTCGCCACGGGCGCCGGCGATGATGCCTTCGGGCACGGCCGCGCCGAGCCGTTCGAGCGAGCTTTCGAGCAGCGGCATCACGAACAGGCCACCCTGCGTGAACAGGCCGCGCTGGCCGGCCTGGCGCACGAAGGTGTCGAGGTCACCGCCCCACGAAGTGGAAAGAATCACGTCGGGCTTCAAGGCCTGCAGTCGGCTGATCTCGGTCGAGAAATCGGCCGCGCCGAGCTTGGGGAACATTTCGGCCACGACCTTCACGTCGGGCTTGAAGACCTTCAGCGTGTTGATGAAGATTTCCCACGAATCGCGGCCCCAGGCGTAGTCCTGGTTCACGACCGCGATGCTCGAGAAGTTGGGCTTGGTCTTGAGCAGATACAGCACCGTGGCGACCATCTCGGTGGTGGCGTTGGCCTGGGTGCGCACCACGTATTTGTAGCGCTTGGACTCCAGCACTTTTTCGGTTCCGCAGTCCCACATCACGTTGAGCACCTTCAGGTCTTCGGCGACCGGGGCGATGATGTTGCAGTTGCCGCTGGAGATGGCCGACAGCATGGTGCGCACACCCTGCTCCTGCACCAGGCGGCGGTATTCCGAGAGCAGCTTGTCGCCGCCGATGCCTTCGTCGATGTAGGTGGCGGCGATCTTCACGCCACCGATGCCACCGGCCGCGTTCATCTCGTCGATCAGCAGTTCGGCCGCGGCCTTGGCCGGCACGCCGAACACCGAAGCGGCGCCCGAGGTGAAGGTGCTGATGCCGATCTTCAGCTCGGCGGGTTTGTCTTGTGCGGTAGCCAGGCCGGCGCTCAGCGCGAGCGCGCCCGCTGCCAGCACCCAGGGGGTGAATCGCATGCTGTCTCCTCGTTGTGATGCCCGTGGGCCTGCCGTCGGCGGCCCGGTTTTGCGAAGTATGCGCAGCAGGCTGCGAGCCCGGCTATTCGGGTTTGCGTAAGCGGCCCTTCGCGGGGGCTTAAGGTGCTGCTGGCTCAGGTCTTACCCGAAGCGCCCTTGCAGAAACCACGCTTGCGACAGTGTCGTCACCGCCGGCAAACGCGCGCGGTAGACCCACACCAGCGCGCCATCGGCAAGCTGCGCGATGTAGTAGTCGCGCTCGATCAACGCCGCGTCCCACCAGCCCGATTCGATGCGCTCGGGGCCGCTCAGCAACTGCAGCGGCTGGCCGTCGAGCAGCGGGCCGGAAGCGCGCTCGCGCAGCGGCTCGGGCTGCTGCAGCAGCCAGACCGGGCGCACCGGCGTGGCGGCGTTCTGCAGGGCGACCGATCCGGCAAAGGCGCGCGTGCGCCAGTGTTGTGTCGCCTCCTGCACGTGGACCACCGTGGCACGCTCGGGCCGGTGGTCGGCGACCGCGGCGATGCGCTGCACCTGGCCGTGGCCGAGCCGCGCCTGCAGGCGTTCGATCAGGCGCGTGAGGCCTTCACTTTCGCTGCGCGCGGTGGGGAAGAGTTCGTCGTTCGGCGGCGGGCGGCGCACGATGTCTTCGGCATGCAGGCGCAGTTCGATCGTCGGCGCGGGCAGCTCGAGCTGCGCCAGCCGCTCGCGCAGCAGCACCAGCAGGTGGGCCGTGTCGCGCGAAGGCTCGGCCAGCGCCACGTCGAGCGTGGTGGCGCTCGGCGTTTGCGCGTCGCGGCGCCAGCGTGGCTCGTGCTGCATCACGAGCGTGAAGCGACGCACGAAGGCGTGCTGCGCTGACAGCCAGGGCACCAGCCGCGCGAGCAAGACGCCGGCGCCGTAGAGCACCTGCTCGGTGGTGTCGGCGCGCGCAAAAAGTTCGAGCCGGCTCTCGAACGAAGGGGGCAAGGCGATCGGCTCCAGCGGATCGGGGCAGTCGCCGTAGGCACGGTCGAGCTCGCTCAGCACCGCTGGCCCGAAACGCCGCGCCAGGCCGCCGCGCGGCAGGCGGCGCAGTTCGGCGAGCGTGCGCAGGCCCATGCCTTCGAGCGCGTCCCAGTGTTCGCGGCCAGGGCCGATCGACCACGCCGGCAAGGGATCGAGGGCGGCGTGCAGCGCGGCCCGGTCGGCGCAGTAGGTATGGCGGTGCGAACGCGCCAGCACGGTGGCGCCGAGCGCAGTGGGAGCGATGCCAGTGTGCAGCGCGTGGCCGAGCGGCGCGAGCGCTGCGTGCAGGCGCTGCACCAGTGGTTTCAGCCCGCCGAAATAACGCCGGCTGCCTCGCACGTCGAGCAACACGGTGTGCGGCGGCGGCGCGCCCACCGCGCCGTTCGCCTCCGCGATCACGACGATCGGCGTGAACGCGAGTGCGGCGTGCGCGACGGCGATGAGCGCCTGGTCGTCACGCGCCGCGCTGGCCTGGCCGAGCACGAGCTGCGACGCCAGCGCGAGCGCGGTAGCGCGCTTCAACCCGGGCTTCACGCCGAGCGCGCGGGCCGCGGCGTTGGCGCTGAGGATCTTCAGGCCATCGGTCAATGCCAGTGGCTGCGAGCCCGACTCTTGCGGGAAGGTCGCCGCGAAGGATTCGAGCGACAGCAGCGGCAGGTGCAGGGCGATCCAGAGCACGGCGCAGGTTCATCCGGAAGAGCATCACGTCGCCCGCCAAGCGCAAGGCTCAGCCCGCCGCCGCGAGATTGATGAACGTGGCCGCGTGCAAGGCCAGCGACGATTCGTTCGCCGCCGCCGGCAGCCCGGCGCTCGGCCCGATGCGCGCCCGCTGCAGTGCCATGCTCGTCAGCACAGGCGGCAGCTCGAGCTGCAGCGGCACGTCGAGCGGCGGGCCGCGGCGCTTGAGCAGGCGCACCGCGAGCACATCGGCACCACCCGGTCGCAAGCCCAGCCGCAAGGGGGCCGAGGTGGGGCGCTGCGCAGCGCTGGTTTCGCGCAGCACGAAGGCCGGCCCGTCGTGGTTGTGCGCGGCGAGCTGCAGGCGGCGCAGACGCTCGGGCTGCAGGCGCGGTGGCAGCCAGGCCAGCACCGCGCCGACGTGGCCGCTCTTGAGCGCCTGCTCGAGCGCCCACAGGCTGTCGGTGCCGGGGATCACGCGGGTGCGGGTGTTGACGATCAGCAGCTGTTCCACGTCGAAGCCGAGCTGCGCGAGCGCGTGCGCCGAGAGCGCCGACGGCGGATCGAACAGCATCACCAGGCGGCCGGCTTTCTGGGTGGCGACGAGGCTGGCGCACAGCAGACGGATTTCACCGACGCCAGGGTGCGGCAGCAGCAGCTCGGTGAGCGCTCGGCGCGGCCAGCCGCCGCCGGGCAACTGGGCGTCGAGCGCCTTGAAGCCGCTGGGCACGGCCACGTCGGCGTGGCGGGCGAGCTGGTGGCCGAGCCAGAGTGTGGGGTGCAGGGTTTCGGGGGCGGGCACAGGCCGACGCGGCGGGTCACGCGGGGCGCGTGCGCTGCCCGCCCCTGCCGGGGGCGGCGGCAGGGGCGCAGAAACGGCAGCGGGCACAAGGTCCATTTGAATACTGTACGTTTATACAGTTTTGTGCGCAAGCCCGGGGTTTTGGGCCGGTTCGGCAACGACCCTGAACCCACTTGGCATTCGATTGCTGACAACTTATCATTTGCTTTTGGCAACTTGTTTGCAGCGATGTCTGACCCCACCACCGCCACCCGCGTCGAACTGATCCGCGAGTTCAACCGCTTCTACACACGCCGCATCGGCGTGTTGCACGAAGGCCTGCTGCACACGAAGTTCAAGTTGACCGAATCGCGGCTGCTGTGGGAGCTGGCGCACCACGACGGCAAGACCGCCACCGAGCTGTCACGCGAGCTCGACCTCGACCCCGGCTACATGAGCCGGCTGCTGCGCGGGCTGAAGGAACGCGGGCTGCTGAAGACCACACGCGCCGCGGCCGATGCACGCCACCAGCACCTGAGCCTCACCGCCGCCGGCCGGCGTGCTTTTGCGCCGCTCAACACCCGCTCGCAGGCCGACGTGACGGCCTTGCTGGCGACACTCACCGAACCGCAACAGCAGCAGCTGCTGCAGGCGATGTCGCAGATCGAAAAACTGCTCGGCGATGGTGGCGCGCACAAGGCCCCTTACCTGCTGCGCGCGCACCGCCCGGGCGACATCGGCTGGGTGATCTCGCGCCACGGCGCGCTGTATGTCGACGAATTCGCGTGGGACGCGAGCTTCGAAGCGATGGTCGCCCGCATCGCCGCCGACTTCGTCGACCGTTTCGATGCGAAGCGCGAAGCCTGCTGGATCGCCGAGCGCGACGGCGCCAACGTCGGCAGCGTGTTCCTGGTGCAGGCGCGCGACGACAAGACACACGAACCCCTAGACGGTGTTGCGCAGCTGCGCATGCTGCTGATCGAGCCTTCCGCACGCGGCCTCGGCCTGGGCGTGCGGCTCGTCGACGAGTGCGAGCGCTTTGCGCGCCAGGCCGGCTACCAGAAGATCGTGCTCTGGACCAACAGCCTGCTGCTGGCCGCGCGCGGCATCTACACCAAGGCCGGCTACCGGCTCGTGGCGAGCGAAGCGCACCACAGCTTCGGCCACGACCTGGTGGGCGAAAGCTGGGAGCTGCCGCTAGACCGGAAAACACCGCGATGAATGCTGCGGCCTGGGCGCCGTGGGCGGCCGCGGCGGTCGGCGTGCAAGTGGGTGCGGCGATCGTCGCCACACGATTCGTCGTCGGCGAGTTGGGCCCCGCCACGCTGGCCGGCCTGCGCTACGCGATCGGGCTGGCGACGCTGCTGCCCTTCGTGCTGGCCGCGCGTGAACCGGCAGTGATCGCGCCGCGCGAATGGCCACGGATCGCGCTGCTCGGCATTGGCCAGTTCGCATTGCTGATCGCATTGCTCAACATCGGCCTGCAGACGCTGTCGGCGGCGAAGGCGGCGTTGTTGTTCGCGTGTTTCCCGCTGCTGACGCTGCTGGTCGCGGCTGCCCTCGGCCACGAACGCCTGAGCCTGCGCAAGGGCCTGGGCGTGGCCTTCACGCTCGGCGGCGTGGCGGTAGCGCTCGGGCCGCAGGCACTGGTGGCCGATGCGCCGCTGTGGGGCGAACTGGCGGTGCTCGGCAGCGCGCTGTGCGGCGCCGTCTGCAGCGTGTTGTACCGGCCGGTGCTGCGCCGCCATGCGGCCCTGCCGGTGAGCGCGATCGCGATGGCGGCGGCCGTGCTCTTCCTCGCGGTGTGGGCGCAGTTCGAGGACGCGGCCGTGCGTGTGCCGCTGCTCAGCACGACAGGCTGGGCCGCGGTCGTCTTCATCGGCATCAGCAGCGGCATCGGCTACTTCCTGTGGCTGTGGGCGCTGCGCCATGCGGTGGCCTCGAAGGTCACGCTGTATCTGTCGTTGAGCCCGTTGACGGCGATGCTGCTCGGCGGCCTGCTGCTGCACGAACCACCGGCGCCGACGTTGATCGTCGCGTTGCTGCTGGTGGTGCTCGGCTTGTGGGTGGCACAAGACCGACGGTCATGAGCCCATTCGCGGGAACCTGTCGTCAGGCGGAGCCGGCTTCGAGCGCTCGTCTCTTGCGTTTGCGTCGAAGCGACCATGCGACTGTCGGCACCGCCAAGACGATCACGACGCTGCCGATACCGATCAGGCGAATCACGCCGGAGACCGCCATCGCGAATGAAATGAAGTCCACGTTACCCGTTTCCCAGAAGACCCACTCTCCGGCCAACCGGGTGGCCAGCCTGGGGGTTCCGGTCTCGAGAATCACAATTCCGTTGCCGTTGGCGGGGTTGAAACGGACAGCGGTGTTGATGGGTGGCTCGCGCCTGTTGCCGTCGTGACCGACGATGAAGCCAGCCTTGTTGTTGCTGGCGTACAGCATGGTTCCAAGGCCCCAGATGTCTTCCCCGAACTTGGATGCGTGGGGCCGCCGCATCTCTTCGATGGTCGCGGGCGAAAGCACCCCGCGTCCGATCGGCTCGCCACCCTTTCCCGGCAGGTGGGCCTGAACGAAACGCGTGAGGTCAGACACCGACGTGTACAGAGAAACAGCCGCGACGGCCGAAAAGCGGTAGTGAGGCGTCGGTCGTGAGTCGACCCCATAGAACTTTGCGAGTGTCGATCCCGTCGCCGGTGTCCAGGTGTACGACGAGCGAACCATACCCAAGGGCCGGAAGACGACCCGTTGCATGAAGGCAGCGAAGGGCTCGCCACTCACCTCTTCGATCAGGAGTTGCAGGATGGCGTATCCCCCTCCCGAGTATTTCCACTCGGATCCGGGCTCGTGTCCGACCTCGATGACGCCGCCGATGCCGGGATCCGCATCCGGTCGCCTGAGGGAATCCTCCAGAGAGGGAACGACCGCGCCGGGCGCGAAACCGGCGTATCCCAGACCGTCGGAGAGCCCGGCGGTGTGACTGAGCAGCCGCCGCACGGTCACCTTGCTGTGGTCGAACTTGCTGTCAGGGAGCGCCCACCGGGTGAGGTAGGTGCCAACGGGTGCTTCCAGGTCGATCTTTCCCTCCTGCACGAGCGCCATGACACCCCAGGCCGTGACCCACTTGCTGAGAGAAGCGACCTGGAACACCGTATCCACGTCCACCGCATCGCCGACGGAGACGGCATGGACACGATGCACGGAGCCCCCTTCGATGACAGCGAACACCGCGTTGCCCTTGTTGCCGGAGTCGACGAGCCTGGCAGCGGCGCCCATGAACCCGGCCGTGTCGCCGCGAGGCGCGAGCGCCTGCTTCCACCAGCCGGACGACGTTCCCGCGAACAGCACGACTGCCCACAGAACGACGAACGCGAGCGTTGCCGAACCGACGCGCAATGCAGCTTTCATTTGATCCTCTCGCTCGCCTCGCTGCGCTGATTTTCTTCTCGCCTTGCATCGATCGCCATGGGATGGTGCGAAGTCGCGGTTTCGGTGGCGCAAGATCGGTGGCCATGATCACGACTTTTCCCTGCCCTTGCGGCGCCCTGCCCTCCCGGCCCTGCGTCGACTGCTGCGGCCGCTACCACGCCGGGCCGCTGCACCTTCTCGCGCCCACGGCCGAGGCGCTGATGCGTTCGCGCTACAGCGCCTACGTGCTCGACCTGACGGATTACCTGCGCGCCACCTGGCACGCGAGCACCCGGCCGGCCGTGATGGAGCCGAACCTGCCAGGGTTGAAATGGCTGGGGCTGGACGTGCGGCGCCACACGCTGCAGGGCGCCGACCATGCCACGGTCGAGTTCGTGGCCCGCAGCAAGCTCGGTGGCCGTGCGCAGCGCCTGCACGAGACCAGCCGCTTCGTGCGCGAAGATGGGCGCTGGTACTACGTGGACGGCGAGCTGCGCTGAGCTAACCCATCTTCACCGCGTAGATCGGCGGCAACTTCACGTCGACCGCGGCCCAGTGGTCGCCGGCGTCCATGCTGCCCCACAGGTTGCCGGTGGTGCTGCCCATCAGCAAGTGACGACCCGCCTCGTCGACCGCCAGCCCGTGGCGGTAGACCAGGTCGTAGCAGTGGCGTTGCGGCAGCCCGCTGCGCAGCGTCTCGAAACTGCGCCCGCCGTCACGTGTGCGGTTGACGACCATCGCGCCGTCGACCGGCACACGTTTCTGGTCGGCGATGGCCGGCACGAACCAGGCCGAGTCGGCATGTCCCGGGTGCACCGCCACGGCGAACCCGAAGTTCGAGACCGGCACGTCGGTGACCTCGTGCCACGAGGCGGCGTTGTCGGTCGAGCGCCACATGCCGGCGTGGTGCTGGCACCAGAGCACATCGGGCTGGGCCGCGCAGCGCACAACACAATGCGGGTCCTGCACGTTCGGGTCGAGCTGTCGCTCGGGCGGCATGTAGGTCGCGCGCATGCCGCCGGCACGCGTGACCCACGAAGCGCCGTCGTCGGTGCTGGCGAGCACACCGCCGACGCTCAAGCCGACCAGCACTTCGCCCGTGCGCGTGGGGTGCGGGCAGATCGAGTGGATGCCGGGCACGTCGTAGCCGCCGCCACACCACTCGGCGCGGGCCGGGTGGTTCCAGAGCGGCTCGACGAGCTGCCAGGACTCACCCGCGTCGGCCGAACGGAACAACCCGCCCGGCAAGGTGCCGGCCCAGAGCGTGCCGTGCGCCGCTTCCATCGACCAGATCTGCAGCAGCTTCCAGGCCACGCCGGCGAGCGGCTCGCCTTCGGGCTGCGGCGGGTACGCCGGTGTCGTCAGTTCTTTCCAGGTAACGCCGCCATCGTCGGAGCCGTGCAGCTTCACACCGAAATGGCCGAGGTTGAGCGCGGCGAACATCCGCCCGCTGCCCGTCGGCGGCAGCACCATCGACACCGGCTCGCCGAGAAAGCTGATGCGCTCGACCGCCCAGGCGCCGGCGCGCTGGCGCAGCTCGAACAAGCCCTTGCGGGTAGCGGCCCAGGCACGTTGTTCCATGGCGGAAGATCCTTGTTTGGTTGGCTGGTTCTGCTTCGACGAACGGCGCGGGATCAAATCGACAAGCGGCCGAATGATTTTTTTGCCGGCGCAGCCTACCCGCCCGACAAGGCCTGCATCACGTAGACCTCGCTGTCGGCCTTCAGCGGGTCGGCCAGCGCCACCCGCTCGTGGCAACGTGCCCCGTCGATGAACGCGACCACGTTGGCGCGCAAATGCCCCTGGTCGTCGAGCACGTAACCGCGCAGGCGCGGGTTCACGGCGAACGCGGCTTCGAGCGCCGCTCTCAGCGTGGCCGCGGGTGCATGCACCTCGGGGGTCTCGGTGAAGCGCTTGAGCTGCTGCGTGAACACGATGCGGGCCATGCCCGGATGATGCCGTGCGCTGCTCCGTTTGAAAACCGGGCGCGGCCCGATGTGTGCCATGGCGCTGCAGTTCAAACCCTGAGGTGGCGCGCCGCCATGGCACGGCACAATCGAAAGCACCGTGGCGCCGGCCTGGCCGGGCCGCATGCCCCACCACATTCCATGGAGTCAAGATGAACGGTTTGATGATGCAGCAGCCGCTGCTGATCTCCTCGCTGCTGGTCCACGCCGAGCGCCACCACGGCGACCAGGAAATCGTTTCGCGCCGCGTCGAGGGCGACATCCACCGTTGCACCTACCGCGACCTGGCTTCGCGCTCGCGGCGCATGGCCAAGGCCATCGCTTCGCTCGGCGTGAAACCCGGCGACCGCGTGGCCACGCTGGCCTGGAACGGCTACCGCCACATGGAGCTGTACTACGCCGTGTCGGGCTCGGGCTCGGTGCTGCACACGCTCAACCCGCGCCTGCACCCCGACCAGGTGGTCTACATCGCCGACCACGCCGAAGACCAGGTGCTGTTCTTCGACATGACCTTCCTGCCGCTGGTCGAGGCGGTCGTGTCGCGGGTCAAGACGATCAAGAAGTTCGTCGCGATGACCGACCGCGCCCACATGCCGAAGGAAAGCAAGATCCCCGGCCTGCTGTGCTTCGAAGACCTGGTCGACGCGAACGACGACCGGTTCGACTGGCCTTCGTTCGACGAGAACCAGGCCTCGTCGCTCTGCTACACCTCGGGCACCACGGGCAACCCGAAAGGCGTGCTCTACAGCCACCGTTCGACCGTGTTGCACACCTTCGCGATCGCCCTGCCCGACGCGTTGAACGTGTCGGCGCGCGACTCGATCCTGCCGGTCGTGCCCATGTTCCACGTCAACGCCTGGGGCCTGCCCTACGCGGCCTGCATGATGGGCGCGAAGCTCGTGTTCCCGGGCCCGGGGCTGGACGGCAAGTCGCTCTACGAACTGTTCGAGGCCGAGCGTGTCACGGTCTCGGCCGGTGTGCCCACCGTGTGGCAAAGCCTGCTCGGCTTCGTCGAGGCCGGCGGCCTGAAGTTCTCGACCATGCGCCGCACCGTGATCGGCGGCTCGGCCTGCCCGCCAGCGATGATGAAGGCATTCCAGGAGAAGTACGACGTGCAGGTGATCCACGCCTGGGGCATGACCGAGATGAGCCCGGTGGGCACGGCGGCCATCCTGAAAGGCAAGCACCTCGATCTGTCGCCCGAAGAGCGCATGGCGGTGCAGAGCACGCAGGGCCGCGCGGTCTATGGCGTCGACATGAAGATCGTCGATCCCGAAGGCAAGGCGCTGCCCTGGGACGGCAAGGTCTCGGGCGAGTTGCTGGTGCGCGGGCCGTGGATCATCCAGACCTACTTCAAGGGCGAAGGCGGCGACCCGCTGGTGAGCGATGACGAAGGGCGGGGCTGGTTCCCGACCGGTGACGTGGCCACGATCGACGCCGACGGCTACATGCACATCACCGACCGCAGCAAGGACGTGATCAAGTCCGGCGGCGAATGGATCGGCTCGATCGACCTCGAAAACATCGCGATGGCGCACCCGGCCGTGGCGATGGCGGCCTGCATCGCCGCGCTGCATGCGAAGTGGGACGAGCGCCCGCTGCTGATCGTCGTGAAGAAGCCGGGCGCCGAAGTCACGCGCGACGAATTGATCGCGTTCTTCGAAGGCCGCATCGCGAAGTGGTGGACGCCCGACGACGTGGTCTTCGTCGACGCGATCCCGCTCGGCGCCACCGGCAAGATGCTGAAGAACCGGCTGCGCGAGCAGTACGGCAAACACCTGCTGGCGCAGGGCTGAACGCCAGAGGATGCAAGCTGGAGTCGTCTACGCCACCCTCGCCTTCGTCTGGTGGGGGCTGTTTCCGCTGTACTTCCGCATCGTCACCACGGTGCCGGCGCCGGAGATCCTGGCGCACCGCGTGCTGTGGTGCCTGCTTTTCCTCGTCGCCCTGCTGACGGCACGGCGCCAGTGGGGCTGGCTGCGCCCGGTGCTGCGCCAACCGAAGGTGCTGGCGGCCTTCGTGGCCAGCGCGCTGCTGATCGGCGCGAACTGGCTCGCCTACATCTGGGCCGTGATGCAAGGCCACGTGCTCGAGGCGAGCCTGGGCTACTTCATCACGCCGCTCGTCAACGTGCTGCTGGGCATGACGCTGCTGCACGAGCGGCTGCGCCGCGCGCAGTGGGTCGCCTTGGCCATCGCGGCCTGCGGCGTGCTGTGGCTCACCGTGCAGGCCGGGCGGCCGCCGTGGATCGCGCTCTCGCTGGCGGTCACCTTCGGCGGCTACGGCCTGATGCGCAAGATCGCGGTGCTCGGCGCCCTGGAAGGCCTGACGCTGGAGACGCTGCTGCTGGCCCCGCTGGCCGTGCTGGCGCTGGGACTGGCGGCGATGCACGGCACGTCGAGCTTCCCGGCGCCCGACGCCCTGACCAACGTGTGGATGATCGCGCTCGGCCCGATCACCGCCGTGCCGCTGCTGCTGTTCGCGGCCGGTGCACGCCGCCTGTCGATGGCCACTCTGGGGATCGTGCAGTACCTCGGCCCGTCGATCCAGGTGGTGATTGGCATCTGGGCGTTCGGCGAGGCATTTCCGATGGAACGCTTCATCGGCTTCGCGTGCATCTGGGCCGCGCTGATCGTGTACTCGCTCGACGGCTGGCGCGTGAGCCGGCGGGCCGCCGTGGCGCCCGCCGTTTGATCCCTTAAGCCGCGACCGGCTCGGGTGCCGAGCTGCGGATCAGGTGGTCGAACGCGCCGAGCGCCGCCTTCGCGCCGTCGCCGGTCGCGATGATGATCTGCTTGAACGGGACCGTCGTCACGTCACCCGCCGCGAACACACCGGGCAGCGAGGTCTGGCCGCGGTTGTCGACCACGATCTCGCCGTGGCGTGACAACTCCAGCGTGCCCTTGAGCCACTCGGAATTCGGCACCAGGCCGATCTGCACGAACACACCTTCGAGCTCGACGTGCTTCGCTTCGCCGCTGGCGCGGTCGGTGTAGCTCAGGCCGTTGACCTTGCCGTCGGCGCCGGTGATTTCGGTCGTCTGCGCTTGCGTGTGCACCACCACGTTGGGCAAGCTGTGGAGCTTGCTGACGAGCACCGCGTCGGCCCGCAGCTGCTCGCCGAATTCGAGCAGCGTGACGTGGCCGACGATGCCGGCCAGGTCGATCGCCGCTTCGACGCCGGAGTTGCCGCCGCCGATCACCGCCACGCGTTTGCCCTTGAACAGCGGGCCGTCGCAGTGCGGGCAGTAGGCCACGCCCTTGTTGCGGAATTCCTGTTCGCCGGGCACGTTCACCTCGCGCCAGCGCGCACCGGTCGAGAGGATCACGGTCTTGCTCTTGAGCAGGGCCCCGTTGGCGAGCTGCACGCCGATCAGGCCGCTTTTCTCGGCCGCCGGGATCAGCTTCTCGGCGCGCTGCAGGTTCAGGATTTCGACGTCGTACTGCTTGGCGTGCTGCTCCAGCGCGGCCGCGAACTTCGGGCCGTCGGTCTCGAGCACCGAGATGAAGTTCTCGATGCTCATCGTGTCCATCGTCTGCCCGCCCATGCGCTCGGCCAGCATGCCGGTGCGGATGCCCTTGCGGGCTGCGTACACGGCCGCTGCGGCGCCCGCAGGCCCGCCACCAACGATCAACACGTCGTAGGCTTCCTTCGCGTTGAGCTTGACCGCATCACGCGCGGCGGCGCCGGTGTCGAGCTTGGCGACGATCTCGTCGACTTCCATGCGGCCCTGGCCGAAGTGCTCGCCGTTGAGGAACACCATCGGCACGGCCAGGATCTGGCGCGCTTCCACTTCCTTCTGGTACAGCCCGCCGTCGATCACCACGCTCGTGATGCGCGGGTTCAACACCGCCATCAGGTTCAGCGCTTGAACCACGTCCGGGCAGTTGTGACAGGTGAGCGACATGTAGGTCTCGAAGCGGAAGTCGCCGTCGAGCGCCTTGATCTGCTCGATCAGTTCGGCCTCGATCTTCGGCGGGTGGCCGCCGACCTGCAGCAGTGCCAGCACCAGCGAGGTGAACTCGTGGCCCATCGGGATCGCGGCGAAACGGATGCGCGGTATTTCACCGATGCGGTTCAACGCGAACGACGGCTTGCGGGCATCGGTTCCGTCGGTCTTCAGCGTGATCTTGTCGGTCAGCGAGACGATGTCCTGCAGCAGGCCATGCATCTCTTGCGCAGCGGCGCTGTCGTCCAGCGACGCCGTGATTTCGAAGGGCAGCTTCACACGCTCGAGGTAGGCCTTGAGCTGCGCCTTCAGGTTTGCGTCCAACATGTGAAGCTCCTTCTTTACTACTTCAGTGACAGGTTCAGATCTTGCCAACGAGGTCGAGCGACGGGGTGATCGTCGATGCGCCTTCGTTCCACTTGGCGGGGCACACTTCGCCCGGGTGGGCGGCGGTGTACTGGGCCGCCTTCAGCTTGCGCAGCGTTTCCTTCACGTCGCGGGCGATCTCGTTGGAGTGCACCTCGGCGGTCTTGATCACGCCTTCGGGGTTGATCACGAAGGTGCCGCGCAACGCCATGCCGTCTTCGGGGATGTGCACGCCGAACATGTTCGTCAGCACGTGCGTCGGGTCGCCGATCAGCGGGAACTTGGCCTTGCCAACGGCAGGCGAGGTCTCGTGCCACACCTTGTGCGCGAAGTGCGAGTCGGTGGTGACGATGTAGACCTCGGTGCCAAGCTTCTGGAACTCGGCGTAGTTGTCGGCCGCGTCTTCGACTTCGGTCGGGCAGTTGAACGTGAACGCGGCGGGCATGAAGATGAACGCCGACCATTTGCCCTTCAGGCTTTGCTCGGTGACTTCGATGAACTTGCCGTTCTTGAACGCCTGGACCTTGAAGGGCTGGACGGTGGTGTTGATCAGGGACATCGGTACTTCCTTTGAAAGAGTGGGAGGTTGAAGCGGAATCACAGGGTTAATACTAAGCTATTTGAGAACTGTTCTCAATTAACTATGGCTATCGGCTGCATAGAAAAAAGCCGGCGCGAGGCCGGCTTGCGGGGCGAGAAAGAACGGTTCGTGTGTTAGCGCAGATCTCCCGCCAGGCTCGCCAGCGTCTCGGGCGCGATCACCGTGTGCGCCGGGTAGTTGGTGTGGTCGCAACCGAGCTTCACGCTCGCGCCGGCGCGCACCGCCTCGCGCATGGCCTTGCCGAACTCGAAACGAACGAAGTGCACGGCGGAGGTCTTCTCTTCGTTCTCGCGGTCAAGGTCTTCGTCGGCGATCGCGTACACACGGGCGTGGCCTTCGACCTCGACGAACAAGCGGTCTTCGACGCCTATCAGCCGCGCCAGCTCGCGCTTGCGCTCGTGCGCGTCGGGGTACTCGATCATCATCGTGGCCTTCCAGTTGCTGCCGTCGGGCACGAGCGCGGCGTAGGCGTCGATCTCGCTCTGGATGCCGTCTTCGTCGAAGATCTTCTCGATGTGCAGCATCTCCTGGATCTGGCGCCGGATCGTGCGCTCGTCTTCGAACTGCACGCTGACGTGCTCGCCCAGGTGCACCGTGCGCAGCTTGCGGTGCGCAATGAACTCGGGCTTGGCGCTCTTGCGGATCTTCGCGTAGGCCTCCAGCGTCAGCAGCGATTCCTTGGTGATCGTCATGTGATTCACTCCAGCCCGTAGGCGATGCGCACCAGGCTCAGCGGGTGCTGCAGTCGGGCAGCGGGCAAGTTGTTGACGGCCATGCCCTGCGCGATGTGGTGGCCGGCCAATGCGCAGTCGGAGCTGATGTAGTCAGGCTCGTCCTTCGCCATCGCCTTGAACACCGGCTTGCCGATCTTCATCGCGTTGGCGTGGAACTGCGTCTTCACGCCGTAAGTGCCGGCGTGGCCGGAACAGCGCTCGACGGTGTTGAGTTGCACCTCCACCGTCTTGCCGATCAGCTTGAAGACCTCTTCGGTCTTCTTGCCGATCTTCTGCACCCGGCCGTGGCAGGGAATGTGGTAACTCACCTTGCCGAGCGCGGCCTTGAAGTCGAGTTTCAACAGGCCGTCCTTGTGGCGCGCCATCAGGTACTCGAAGGGGTCGAACATCGCGTCCTGCACGGCCTTCACCTCGGCGTCGTCGGGGAACAGCAGCGGCAGCTCCTGCTTGAACATCAGCGTGCACGAGGGAATGGCGGCGAGGATCGCGTAACCCTGACGCGCGTACTTCGCCAGCCCCGGGATGTTGGCTTCCTTGTGTTTGGCCACCCCGTCGAGGTCGCCGAGTTCGAGCTTGGGCATGCCGCAGCAGCTTTCCTTCTCGACCAGCGTGTACGCAATGCCGTTGTGCTTGAGCAGCTTGATCAGGTCGAAGCCGATGCCGGGCTCGTTGTAGTTGACGTAGCAGGTCGAATAGATCACCACCTTGCCGGGCGTGCGCTCGCCGTTCACGACCGGTGTGGCCGCGCTGTCCTTGTCGGCGCTCCAACGGAAACGCTGCGTCGCGAGCTCGGGCAGCCACGCGTCGGGGTGAACGTGCAGCGCGCTGTCGAGCAGCTTGCGCACCGGCCTGGTCTTGTTCATCGCGTTGACCATCTGCACGACGACCGGAATGCCGGCGAACTGGCCATGCGTGTCGGTCGACGCGAGCAGCTTTTCTCCCGCGCCCACCTCACCGTTCCTGAACTTGATCGCCTTGGCACGCAGCATCGTGTGCGGGAAGTCCAGGTTCCAGGGGTGCGGTGGCGTATACGGACACTTGGTCATATAACAGAGGTCGCACAGATAACACTGGTCGACGACGCTCCAGAAATTCTTGTGCTCCACGCCGTGCACTTCGCCGTCGGCGGTGGCGTCGACCAGGTCGAAGAGCGTCGGGAACGACTGGCACAGGCTCACGCAGCGACGGCAACCGTGGCAGATGTCGAAGATGCGCTCCATCTCCTTTTCGCACGCGGCCTGGTCGTAGAACGCGGGGTTCTTCCAGTCGACCGGGTGGCGCGTTGGTGCTTCGAGGTTGCCTTCGCGTGTGCTCATCGAATGTCCTGGCGGCAAAGCAGAATTTGCAATGAACAAGGGGCACGAAGCCCCCTGTTCGGTGAGCGCAATACGCGCGTCAGTCCACCAGCGCGTCGAGCGCCTTCTGGTAGCGGTTGGCGTGCGAGCGCTCGGCCTTGGCCAGCGTCTCGAACCAGTCGGCGATCTCGTCGAAGCCTTCGTCGCGCGCGCTCTTGGCCATGCCCGGGTACATGTCGGTGTACTCGTGCGTTTCGCCGGCCACAGCCGCGGCCAGGTTCTGGCGGCTCGAGCCGATCGGCAGGCCGGTGGCCGGGTCGCCCACGGCTTCGAGGAATTCGAGGTGACCGTGCGCATGGCCGGTCTCGCCTTCGGCGGTGGATCGGAACAAGGCAGCGACGTCGTTCTGGCCCTCGATGTCGGCCTTGTTTGCGAAGTACAAGTAGCGCCGGTTCGCCTGCGATTCGCCCGCGAAGGCGTCTTTCAGGTTTTGCTCGGTCTTCGAACCTTTCAAGCCCATGTCGATCTCCTGTGAGTTGAACTGCAAGCGGCCACCGTCACGTCGTCGTTCGACCAAGCGGCACGCCTGACGCTACCCCAGCACCAGGCCCTTCGCCAATACAAACCGCCAATGCACCGCATTGGTCGGAGCTATGTTCGTCAAACAAATGATAGACATTCTCATCTTCAAGCCGAAACCTTCCGGGTTAACCCGAGCAGTTGCAGCGCCAAGCCGTGCAAATGCGCCTGCGGGTCGGCGAGTTCGTGCAGCACGTCGAGGTGGTTCGTGCCCGGCACCCCCTCGCACACCGGCACCGCGCGCTCGCCCCACGCGCTGCGGATCAGCCGGTTCTGGCGCAGGAATTCTTCGCTCTCGTTCGCACCGACGGTGGCATACAGGTTGCCCGCCGGTGGTGGAAAGAACGCCGGGCTCAGGCGTCTTGCCGAGGCCGGCTTGAGGCGCAAGTCGGCTTGCAGGAACGGCGTTTCGCACACCGGCTCCAGGTCAAACAGGCCCGAGATCGACAGCGCCGACTCGACCAGTTGCTCCGGCAGATCCAGGCCCACCTGCAGCCAACGGCAGCACAGCAACATCGTCGCCAGATGCCCGCCGGCAGAGTGCCCGGCCACGACGATGCGTGTCGGGTCACCGCCGAACGACGCGGCGTGACGATACGTCCAGGCGAGCGCGCGTGTCATCTGCAGCGCGATCGCCTCGATCGTCACCGACGGGCACAACGCGTAGTTCGGCACCACCACCATCGCGCCGGCCTGCGTGAACGCGGGCGCGACGAACGAGTGGTCACGCTTGTCGAGCGAGCGCCACCAGCCGCCATGGATGAACACGAGCACGGGTGCGTCGGGCTGCGCGGCAGGGAACACGTCGAGCGTTTCGTTCGGCCCCTCGCCGTAAGGCACGTCGATGCGGCACGCGGCGTTCTCGCGCGCATGCGCCGAGGCCCGGGCCCAGCGCTCGAAGATCTGCGCGTGCTCGGGAATGCGCGCGCGGTTGTTGTACTGCGCTGGCGTCGCTGATGCGCCGTATGGCGATGTGCGAGGAGCAAGGAAGCGGCCTCGACAAGGTAGTTCAGGCCTGCGAGGTCTTCCAACTCCCGGCACCGCTCTTCCGGGCGGATGGCAATGCCACCCAGGCGGTGCTTTATGGACCACGAAGCTTTGCCGAGATGACCCCGGAAGAACGGGTGCGTGCCTGTTACTTCCATGCGGTTTTGAAGTTCCTTAGCGGGGACAAGATGAAGAACGCCAGCCTGTGCACGCGGCTGGGCATTGCGTCAAAGAACGCCGCTCAGGCGACGGCAGTGATCAACAAGACGCTGGAAGCGGGCCTGATCCGGGTGGCCGACCCGGACCACCCGCGAGCCGGCTACGTGCCGCACTGGGCCTGAACTTTCTTGATTGGGTTTTGATTCCGGGAGGGATGATGGGACAGAGATTCGAAGTTTTTCTAACCAAATCAACAACTTGGCGCTGCCTGAGGGCCTGCCCGTTTCTTGATCAGGTTTTGACTGGCCGGGCCAGACTACGGCCTGCCTGGGCGTTTCGCCCGGCGACGTAGACCGATGAACGAAGCCGAAACCCGCGCCGAGCACATCGACCCCGGCCTCAAGTCTGCCGGCTGGGGCGTGGTCGAAGGCAGCCGCATCCTGCGCGAGCACGGCATCACGCTGGGCCGTCTGCAGGGCAGCGGCGGCAAGGGCGCGCGGGCCAAGGCCGAGATTGCCGACTACGTTCTGGTCTACCGCAACACAAAGCTTGCGGTGATTGAGGCCAAGGCCTGGGACAAGGCCCTTACCGAAGGCGTCGGCCAGGCCAAGAGCTACGCCGCGAAGCTGGCGGTGCGCTACACCTACGCCACCAATGGCCAGGCGATCTATGCCATCGATATGGTGACAGGCGCCGAGGGCGAGGTGGCCAGCTACCCGAGCCCCGACGAACTGTGGAAGCTGACCAATGCCCAGCCGAACGCCTGGCGCGACCGCTTCGCCGCCGTGCCGTTCGAGGACAAGGGCGGCACTTGGCAGGGGCGCTACTACCAGGACATCGCCATCACGCGCGTGCTGGAAGCCATCGAGGCCGGCCGCGATCGCATCCTGCTGACGCTGGCCACCGGCACCGGCAAGACCTTCATTGCCTTTCAACTGGCGTGGAAGCTGTTCCAGAGTCGCTGGAACCTGACCGACTGGAAGAGCGGTGCCGAGCCAGCGCGCCGACCGCGCATCCTGTTCCTGGCCGACCGCAACATCCTGGCCGACCAGGCCTATAACGCCTTCTCGGCCTTTCCCGACGATGCGTTGGTGCGCATCGACCCGGCTGACATCCGCAAGAAGGGCCGGGTGCCGAAGAACGGCAGCATCTTCTTCACGATCTTCCAGACCTTCACGAGCGGCCCCGGCGGCGCGCCGTACTTCGGCGAATACCCGGCAGACTTCTTCGACTTCATCGTCATCGACGAGTGCCACCGCGGAGGGGCCAACGACGAAGGCACCTGGCGCGACATCCTCAACTACTTCGCGCCGGCGGTGCAGCTCGGCCTGACCGCCACGCCCAAGCGCACGATCAACGCCGACACCTACGCCTATTTTGGCGAGCCGGTGTTCGTGTACTCGCTCAAGGAAGGCATCAACGACGGCTTCCTGACGCCGTTCAAGGTCAAGCAGATCGCCACCACGCTTGACGACTACGTCTACACGCCCGACGACCAGGTGGTGCAGGGCGACATCGAGGCCGGCAAGCGGTACGAAGAAAAGGACTTCAACAAGATCATCGAGATAAAGGAACGCGAGGCCTACCGGGTCAAGCTCTTGATGGGAATGATCGACCAGCGCGAGAAGACCATCGTGTTCTGCGCCACGCAGGCCCACGCGCTGGCGGTGCGCGACCTGATCAACCAGGCCAAGACCAGCACCGACCCGCTCTACTGCGCGCGGGTGACGGCCAACGACGGCGCACTGGGCGACCAGTACCTGCGCGACTTCCAGGACAACGAGAAGACCATCCCGACGGTGCTGACCACATCGCAGAAGCTCTCCACCGGCGTGGACGCGCGCAACGTGCGCAACATCGTGCTGATGCGGCCCGTGGCTTCGATGATCGAGTTCAAGCAGATCATCGGCCGCGGCACACGGCTGTACGACGGCAAGGACTACTTCACGATCTATGACTTCGTGAAGGCGCACCACCATTTCAGCGACCCTGAGTGGGATGGTGAGCCGATCGAGCCAGAGGCGCCGAAGCCGCGTGGCGAGGGTGGAGGTGGCGACCCGCTCCCGCCACAGCCGCCCGGCCCGCTGCCGGAGCCACGCCCGGCAAAGATCAAGGTCACGCTGGCGGACGGCAAGGCGCGCAACATTCAGCACATGACTGCGACGACGTTTTGGAGTGCTGATGGAAAGCCGATGTCGGCGGCGCAGTTTCTGGAAAGCCTGTTTGGTGCGCTGCCGGAGTTTTTCAGAGACGAAGATGAACTGCGGGCGATCTGGGGTGCGCCGGACACGCGCAAGCAGTTGCTGGCAGGCTTGGCCGACAAGGGCTTCGGCCGCGAGCAACTGACCGAGATGCAGAAGGCGATCGAAGCCGAGAAGAGCGACCTGTTCGACGTGCTCGCGTATGTGGCCTTCGCGGCCGAGCCGATGACACGGGCCGAGCGGGCCGACAACGCCAAGGCTGCGACGGCGGCGCAGTTCACCGACAAGCAGCAAGCGTTCGTCGAATTCGTGCTGGCGCAATATGTGCGGCAGGGCGTGGACGAGCTCGACGCCGAGAAGCTATCTCCGCTGCTCAAGCTCAGGTACAACAATGCGATCGCGGATGCGTTTGCGGAGTTGGGGCGGCCTGATCAGGTGCGTGAGGTGTTCGTGGGGTTTCAGCGGCACTTGTACGAACAGCGGGGCTCGTCGAGTTGACCGGCAGGTGAGCGGCGGCTGGCCGCCGGCAAGCTGCGCCGGAGTCGGCGTCAACACCTAAACTGGTTTAGATCTCGTGCCTGGGCAACTGCGCGCGTTTCTGCTGCGGGAACTCCTGACCTTTCGACGATGGCGCGTAGTCGGCAACTCGCCCTGGTCAGGAAAACCGACTCATCGCGCCGAGTTTCGAAGGGTGAGCCGACTGGGCTTGAAGAATGCGGGCACCTCACTTTTGGGGAAGACCACGTCGTTCACCGTCCACTCGGCGGTTCCTCGCCTTTGCACCCGCTCGAAGCGCACCAACCAGAACACGTAGTGAACGATCAGCGCGCGGGTGTGCCGAGGGCATTTCGCAAAGAACATGTGGAGGCGGCTCAGCGTTGCCAAGGGAACGGTTTGCAGTCGCACACCACGCATGTCCCAAGGCAGAAGCAGGCCCTGCGAATCGCAAGACTGCTCGACGGGCAGCAGCAGGTCATGCTCGGACAGGTAGGCCATCCACTCGTCAAACACTGCCGAGCGTTCCGGGTCGGTGTCTGCGGCCTGCACGTGGGCGGCGAGCTCGGCCGGCACGTCCACGCAGTCCACCAGCTCGAACACATGGTCCGTCACTCCGAGGGAAATTTCCTCAGCCTCGACTTGCCATGCATCGGTGACATTCATGCGCATTCGACGTCCGTGAGAACTTCGCCGGTAAAGACAAAGCCCAGCCTACCATTGCAACGGACTAGTGGCCCGTTGGCGGAAGGTCTCACGGCGACTACCAGCCGCTCGGATGCGGTCTCCTCGGGCCGGCCCGTTGAAGGGCCAGGTTTTCGCTCTGCAGCAACCAGTCCGAGTATCGGTGGGTCGTTAGGTGGGTACAAAAGAAAACGGGCCGCTAAGGCCCGTGTTCTATAGGTTTGTGGTGGAGAGGATGAGGATCGAACTCACGACCTTCGCATTGCGAACGCGACGCTCTCCCAGCTGAGCTACCCCCCCGCGGTCGTCGCTAGTCTAGCAAATCGCCGCCGCCCTCACCGCTGCGGGTTGCGACACCACGGATCTGGCGCCCCTCAGTCATCCTTGCCCAGCGCCATGCGGAACTCCTCCAGCTTCGCTTCGTAGGCCTCCGCTTCGCCGTAGTCCAGGAAGCGGTTGTAGCGCGCGTGCGTTCCGAGGACCTTGCGGGCGTGCTTGATCGGGCAGAAATACTGCTCGGTCCGGGCCAGGATCTCGGCCATGTAACCCATCAGTCCGTTGCCGTACTCGCAGTACGTGCAGTGAAACTTCTCGATGAAGTTGAGGTACCCGAGGTGATGCCGATCGAAGACGAGGTAGTCGCTGCGCCGCACCTTGGCGATGCCGTAGATCGGGAAACACGCCCACTGGTAGAAGCTCACGCAGAGGTCGATCAGCAGCAGCGGAATCACCATGCCGTAGATCAGCGGCCCCGTGATCAGGTTCTGTGGCCGGTTCGTGACCAGCCAGCGGAAGAAATTCTTCTTCAGCTTGAGGTGCGCCGTCTTCACCGAGTGTTCGAATTCGACCCGCTTGCCCTTGATCTGGAAGAACATGCGGCTCTCCTGCTCGTGAACCGCGGTTCGCAGATCGGCTTCGAGCGCCGCCATCTGCGCGAGGATCTGGCTGATTCGATTGTTCATGGGTGCGAGCATAGGCCGGTGCCGCGCACGACGATCGGCCACCCCGCGTTCGCCGAAGGCATGATGAACGCCACGCTGACGCCTGGCCGTTGCCCCACCTCGCCACACAAAGGAAACAACTTGAGAACTTCACAGCGACACACCGAGCGTCATCGCAACGATCGCATCGGCTGGCTGCGCGCGGCCGTTCTGGGGGCGAACGACGGCATCGTGTCTACGGCCTGTCTCGTGCTGGGTGTGGCCGCGGCCGGCGCCGACCACAAGACGATTCTCCTGACCAGCGTTTCCGGCCTGATCGCCGGCGCCATGTCGATGGCGGCCGGCGAGTTCGTGTCGGTGCACTCGCAGGCCGACACCGAGAACGCCGACCTGAACCGCGAGCGCGCCGAGTTGAAGGCGAACCCGGAAGCCGAGCAGCGGGAACTCGCGGGCATCTATGTGGCCCGAGGCCTGGACGCCGCGCTGGCGGACGAGGTGGCCGGGCAGTTGATGGCCCACGACGCGCTGGGCGCCCACGCACGCGACGAGCTGGGGCTTTCCGAGGTCACCGCAGCGCGGCCGCTGCAGGCAGCGTTCGCCTCGGCCGCCAGCTTCGCGGTCGGCGCTGTGCTGCCGATCATGGTGGTCGTTGCTGCCCCCACTCAGCACCTGGTACTGTGGACCGCGATCACCTCGCTGGTCTTTCTCGCAGGCCTCGGTGCGGCGTCCGCGCGGGCCGGCGGCGCCGGGGTCTGGACAGGAACCTGGCGTGTGGCATTCTGGGGAGCCATCGCGATGGCGGTCACCGCCGGCGCCGGATGGCTGTTCGGCACGGTGGTCTGACCCCGAAGCCATCGCGAGCACCTTGGCCCCGCGCGGGTTTACCGAGGCCCATGATGCGGCGATCATCATGCTCAACCGCCCCGACCGAAACCAGCCCATGCCCGACGCCCTGCCCCCGTTGCCCCTGACC
>JBEBIB010000009.1:0-186382 GCA_040080605.1 Burkholderiaceae bacterium | reverse complement strand
GTCATGTGGGTCGGGGTGGGCGGGTGGTCACAGATGGTAAGGCGCGGCGCGAGCCGCCCGGCTGCGCGCAGGCTGGGGGTGCTTGCCTACACGTTTCCAGGGCGCCCGCCCACGTGCAGGGCACAGCACCGGGCACAGAATTTTCATGACTGTCAAACGGCCGGCATGAGTTGTGCTGTTCGCCTGGGCACGGCGCTCGTTGTCGGCGCCTTATCTGAGACCTTGCCATGATTCCGATGCCACGTCGCTCCGAAATCGAGCCGCCTCCGCTGCCAGCGCGGGCAGTGGTGGGAAGCTTCGTGCTCGCCAGGGTGCACTCGCGCGACGAGTTCGTCATTCGCTACGGGGCGACGGCGAGCGCATCAGGGGGCGAGGTGCTGATCGAGGAGTACGCGCCGGTCAGCCTGTCGATGCGTGATTCGAGCGGCGTATTGCGGCCGCGCTCGGCCGACCACGCCGCACTCTGGGAACAGGGGCTGCAAGCCTTCGTATCGGAATCGGACCTTCTGACACGGTCGTTGCATCCGGCGCTTGTGCGTGTCGCTTGTGTGTGGCGTCTCAGGGGAACCGCGTTCCGGCTGTTGCCGCGCTTGGAAGGATGCACGCTTGCCGAGGTCGTTTCGTTGATGTCCGAGCCGCCCACCGAGGGCTGGCTTCGGGACCTGGTCGAGCCCCTGCTCGACGCCCTCGAAAGTCTGCACAACGACGGATGGGTGCACGGCAACGTGTGCCCCGGCCAGATCGTGATGCGGCCCCATGGCGGGCCGTTGTTGCTCGACACGGGCGCTGTCAGAGCGGCGATAGGTGTGCGCATGCCGGAGCCGGTTGCCTGGCCCGAGCCGGGCTTTCGCCCCCCCGAACTGGCCGAGCCCGCGAGCGGGCGTGCATTGGGGGCGTGGTCCGACCTGTATTCGATCGCGGCCGTGGCGCGGTTCTGCATGGGCGCGCCGCACGCAGCGGATGGCCTGGCGCCGCTTCGGGTGCGGCCGATCGGGCTCTACGACAGCCGCTTCGTCGCGGCGTTCGAGAGCGCGCTGGCAAACGATCCGCACGACAGGCCGCAGACCGTAGCGGCATTCAAGCAGCGGCTGCAGGCGAGCGCCGATCTGCTGGCTTCTGCGACCCTGCCGGGGGCAGCGAGCTTTCGCATGCCGGCGATTTCGGGAGCGGGGGCGCCTCTCTCCGACCCGGAGCCTCCCGGCCCGGGACCTGCGCCCATCGACTTCGATCGTGACCCGCACTGGCGGACCGCGCCGCCCGACGCGGTGGAACCTGTTCCGGTCTGGGCGCGCGAGACGCACCGCGCACGGCCGCCTGCGCAGCGTTCGCTCCTGCCGGTGGCCGGCTTGCTGGCCGTGGTCGCAGGCGGGGCTTTGGCGGCCTATCTGTTGATCCGGGACGAGGTCACACCGCTTGTGAGCGAGGCGCCCGCCACGACGCTGCCGGCAGAGCAGTTGCTCGAGCGGGCGCCCACGGCCGCGGGTCCGGGTGCGGTTGCGCAAGCGGCGCCCGGACCTCTCCCCGAGCCGGCGCAAAGCGTTGCGCCGCCGGCCTCGCCGCCACCGACCGTGGCCGACGCGGTGCGGCCCCTTCCGGCTGCCGCGCGATCGGCGCAGTCGGCCCGGCCCATGCCGGCCGACAACATGCCCGTGACGCGCCGCGCCGCCGTTGCTGAAATGCCCGCGTCGGCGTGTGCGCCGAGGACCAATTTCGCGCTCTACCGATGCATGCAGAAGCAGTGCGAGCTAAGCCGCTACCAGGGCCATCCGCAGTGCGTGCGCCTGCGGCAGAACGACGAACTGCCGACCTGAGTTTGAACGAAGCGTCCTGTCGTCAGCTTCCCCTGCGAGCGCGGCGCCACGAAGGCCGAAGCACATGCCCCTTCGCCTGGGCCAGACGAAGAAAAACGACTCCCAGCGCCAGACAGACGGCGACCGCGACGATCGAGGCCTCGGGCCCGAAGGCCCCGCCCGAGAGCAGTGCCGGCCCGTGCAGCCGGCCTTCGAGGAAACCGCCAGCTTCCAGGCCCGAGGTCGGCACCTCGAAGAGGCCACTCTGCGTGAAGTTCCACGCGACATGGATGCCCACCGCCAGCCAGACCCTGCGGGTGACCATGTAGGCCGCCGCCAGCATCACCCCGGCCTCGAGCGCGATCGCCACCGAACTCAGCGCGGTGGCCTGCGGGTTCGGCAGGTGCATCAGGCCGAACAGCAGGGCCGAGGCGGCCAGCGCCAGCCAGCTGCCGAGCCAGGTCTCCAGGATCCGGAACGCGACTGCGCGGATCAGCAGCTCTTCCGTCACCCCCGCCATCACCGCGGCCACCAGGGCCGGTACGACACCCGCCGTGCTCTGCGCGACCGTTGCCGAATAGCTGCCGAGCAGAAAGAGCAGGCCGATCACGGCACTGAAAAGCGCGACACCGATCGCGGCGCCGACGTCGGCTTCCCTGAACGAGCCTGCCGACCACAGCTCGACGACCGGCCGCCGTTCCACGATGCGCACGAACGTGTCGTAACCGAGCAGGGCGCCGACCGCGAGGATGAGGGGCGCGAAGGGCTTCAAGCTCTCCGGCAGCAGCCCGGCCGCACCCGACCCGAGACCGATGGCGCCGCCGACCCAGAAGAAGCCCAGGACGGCGCGGATCGGAGGGAACAGGATCGCGCTGCGAAAACGACCGGGCGATGGGGAGGGTGTTGGCATTCTGGGTGTGGGTCGGGCGCCTGGATCTTGTCAGGTGGTGTCTAACGCTGAAGATGAGCGGTCAATCGCCTAGGACAGCTTTGCAACCGCGTCGTAGTCGTAGGTCGTGATTTCGAACGGGTTGCCGTCGGGGTCGGAGAAATACAAGGACCAGGACAGTTGATGGTCGTCGACCTTGGCAGGCGCATCGAGGGCCGCCACGAGGTGTCTGCGCCACGCCACGAACTCGGGCGCCGTGACGCCGAAGGCCACCGTCGATCGGGTCGGCTGGGGTTTTCGCTCGAAGAGCGCCAGGTGGATCGTGCCGGCGGCGTTGGCCACGGTGAGCGGGCCGCCATCGGCGGCCCAAGGCTCGAGTTCGGGCACGCGCAACAGGCCCAGCACGTCGCCGTACCACTGTTCCGCGACTTCGCGATCGGCCACGTAGACGTGGATGTGATCGATTCGATCCAGCGAGGGGGTCATGACCGAGCTCCGGTGAAATGCCAAACCGGGCGGAAGTGTGTACCAAACGAACCGGGCCCTTGAGACTTGCGGTCGAAACCCCGGAGCCGGTAGCATGAACCATGGACACCGCGAACAGCACGAACGACGAGTGGATCAGGCGATTCGCAGCGCGCCTCGGCGAGCTGCGTCCTCCCGTCGCGGGCGGTGAAGCCATGGAAGTCGCACAACTCGCCTTCGGCAGCGCCAACGACCTGGCGCCGGAGGAGGCCGCGGCCGTCTTCGCGGAGATTCTGGACGCGCGCGTGCCGGTTCATGACCTGAAACGCTGGATGACGAGGGAAGAGAGCCCGCTCAAGGCGGGCCGCTGAAGCCGGGCTCGCCTGCTGCGCAGGTCAACCCGCGCGCGTGAGCGGCTGTTTGGCCGCCCGCTCGAACGACGCGGCAGGCGGCGCGTCGAACGGCAGCCCGGCGCGCACGGCGGGCGCTTGTCGGAACTCCAGCGAGACCGAGATGAGGCTCCACACGATGAGCACCAACTGGGCCAGGTTGATCAGGATGGCCGCGGCGTGCAGGCGGCGGAACGCGGGGATGGCGCGCGGTTCGCCGCCCTCGATGCGCTCGCCCAGCGAGGCCATCTTCGTGATGAGCTTGCGGCGCAGCAGGGCGGCCAGCAGCGCGAGCGCGGCCGCACCCGCCGCGAAGGCCAGCCTGCCCGCGAACGCATAGCAGACCGCCGTGGCCGCGGCGATGAACATCGCGGCCCGATAGTAGGCGCTGAAGAAGCTTCCGACGAAGCGGGCGTCTTTCGGCGTGTCGTGCTGGAGCGTCAACAGCGGTGCGCCGCCCATCACGAAGTAGGCGGTGGTCAGGAGCAGGGCTCCGGTGAAGCACAGGGCGGCGATCAGGGCTGCGGACATGGGTGGTGGGGCAAAGGGTTGGCTTGGTGCATCGGGCCGGCGTTGGGCAGGCCCGTGCGCTCACTTCCTGCGCGCGAAGATCGTGCCACTTTCGACCCTGACGACGAGGTCATGGCGCGCGGCAATGTCCTTGAGCACCTCTGTCCACGGCATGCACTCGTAGTTGAATGCCGCCGAGCCCACGATCGCGGGGTCGGCCACCAGCTTGTTGCCGGAATAGTCGGCCAGCACAGACAGGGTGGTTCGTATCGGCATCGCAGCAAAACTGATGTCGATGTTCCCGTCGCCGACGCACTGCTTGCCGCTGAATGTCGTCGCCGCCGGTTGGGAGGCGGCCGACGGGCCGGGCCGAGTGACCTTGCTCGTGATGTCGCTGCCGTTCGGGCATGGCGTCTCCTGGTACTCGATCTTGCCGCCGCCCTTGTCGCACTTGTAGACGGCGCTGAACGCGCTTTGCTGAAACAAGGCGAGCAGGCACAACATCAGCAAGCGGTTCATGCAGGCATCGTACAGGGGCGGCAGCGCTTGTCGAGCGTCGGCCTCGGTCCCGCCCGGCCCGGCCCGGGGCGCTGCGCCTGCGTCTAACTTCGAGGCGCTCAAGCCCGCGCCCCATCTGCCGATAACCGAATATCGATGAACCCGAACGAAGGTCTGCCCATGGAAGCCGTCTCGAATGCCACCGTTGCCAATGCATCCGCCGCCGACCCGGGGACTGTCGCGGGTACGGCTTCGCTGCTGGTGCTGAAGAAGGCGCTGAACATGCAGGCGTCGTCGGCCGCCCAATTGATCCAGGCTTTGCCGCAGCCCGCGTTGGCGACTTCGGGTTCGCTGGGAACGCAGGTCAACACCTTCGTTTGATCACCGGCGGCCGGCTGGGGGCTCGCCGGGCCGCGCCTCAATCGGCCATCGAGTACGGCCCACCGCGTTCGAGCGCGCGCCGGTAAGCCGGCCGCTGCTGGAAGCGCCGCACCCAGGCGTCCATCGCCGGGTAGTTCGCGCGCAGGCCGCGCGCGGCTTCGCCGACGAAACTCATCTGCACGTCGGCGCCGCTGAAAGTGTTGCCCACCAGCCAGTCGCGGCCCTGCAACGCGCGGTCCACGTAGCCGAGGTGGTTGGCCAGCTCGCTGTCGATGCGCGGCTTCAACGGTGCGCCAGCGTCGCCGAGCCGCGAGACGTAGAGCTTGAGCATGAGCGGCAACATCGCCGAACCTTCGGCGTAGTGCAGCCACTGCTGATAACGCTCGAAGTCAGCGGAGCCAGCGGCGGGCTGCAAGCGGCCCGCGCCATGACGGCGGATCAGCGCGTCGACGATCGCGCCCGACTCGACCAGCGTGAGGCCATCGTCCTCGACCACCGGCGACTTGCCGAGCGGGTGCACGGCCTGCAGCTCGGGCGGCGCCAGGCGCGTCTTCGCGTCACGCGTGTAGTGGCGAATCTCGTAGGGCAGCTCCAGCTCTTCGAGCAGCCAGAGCACACGCTGCGAGCGTGATTCGTTGAGGTGGTGCAGGACGATCATGGCGGCCTTCTTCGCGTGGTGACGACGCAAAATTATGGCCGTGCGCAGCTCCCCCGGACACGCGGGGGCACATCGTCGCGTGCGGGCAAGGCCGATCGGCCGAACACAATGGCTCACGCGTCGGCGAAGAAGACATCCAGCGTCGGGAAGTTCGCTGTGCCGTGGATGCAGTCCCAGAGGTAGATCGCAAACCCGGGATCGCCGGTCCACAGCGAGTAGCGCATGTGGCCGTGTGTGGCCGCTTCGGCCTCGGTCTGCGCGATGCCGTGCATCGCGAAGGCACGGGCACGCTCCAGCCAGACAGGGTCGCCGGTGCGCACGAACAGTTTGAGGAATGCGTAGCCGTTACCGCCGGTGCCGTGGCACAGGTTCGAGCCCTTGGTCAGCGGGCCAGCCTGCCATGTGGCCTCGCCGGCGGCGAGCAGCAGGTCGTCGAGCGCCGTGCCGGGCAGGCCGGCGAGGCAGATCACGAAGCCCGGCGCGCCGTGGCAGAACTGCATCAGCAGTGGGCGTTTGCGGTCGCCCGGGGCATCGAGCCAGGCACGCCAGTTCGCCAGGCCTGCCTCGACCGTCGCGGTGCGCTGGATGGTGTTCTCGATGCAGGCCTGCCACGCGGCCCATTCCCCGGTGCCGAGCAAGTGCCGTCCGCGGATCAGCGGCGAGGCGGTGGCGACGAAGCCGTGCACCGCGTCGAGGTAGGTGCTCCGCGTGCCGTACATGTCCTGCGTCCAGTAGTGGCACTGGTGTTCTTTCGACCACAAGAGCTGCGACCAGAGTTTGGTGGCGGTGCTTTGGTACAGCTCGGCCCAGCGCGCCTCGCCGGTGTGCTGGTGCAGGAAAAGCGCGGCCAGCAGGGTGCCGGGCGAGCCCCACATCAGCTCGCGGGTGGGGTTGTCGAGGTTGCCCTCGATCAGGGCCTCGATCCGGTCTGCGGTGCCGGGCGAGGGCGCCAGCCCGTAACCGAGCATCAGGATCGGCGTGTCGCCCATCAAGTACGAGGCGCGATGAAGCTCGTACTCGTCGCCGAGCCACGCGCGATTCAGCGAGAGCAGGGGTTCGACAAAGGGCTCGCAGGAGCGCACAAGCGTCGCGGCTCCCAGGCTTTGCAGGTGGTGCAAGGCCCAGAACACACCGCAGGTGCCGAAGTAGAGCGGGGTGAAGCCCGCGCCCGACACGTCGTCGCCCGGCCCGGCGTCGCGCGGGTGGATCGGCCAGTGCCGTTCCGTCGAGAACTGCGCTTCGGCGTCGCGCACGATGTGCTCGATGGTGGCGCGAGCGCGGGCTTCGCTCCACGCGGTCGAAGCGCAGGGTTCATGGCGTGCAGGGTCGAACAGCATGCGAAGGCCTCCTTGTGCCGGTCCATTGTCGCCACTCCTTGGCCTCTGGCCGGCCGAGGCGATACCCGCTCGGGTAGCATCGCCCCCCAATGAACTGGCCCTATGAACTTCAAATCGGCTGGCGCTACACACGCGCCGGCCGCACCGGGCGCCGCAACGGTTTCATCTCCTTCATTTCCGGCGTGTCGATGCTCGGCATCGGCCTGGGGGTGGCGGCGCTGATCATCGTGCTGTCGGTGATGAACGGCTTTCGCAAGGAAGTGCAGGACCGCATGCTCTCGGTGATCTCGCACGTCGAGGTGCTGTCGAGCGACGGGGCGGCATTGCCCGACTGGCAGGCCACGGCGGCGAAAGCGCGCCTGAACCCGCAGGTGATCGGGGCCGCGCCCTTCGTCGCTTCGCAAGCGCTGATCGCCCGTGGCGACGAACTGCGTGGCGCGATCGTGCGCGGCATTTCACCGCAAGACGAAGCAACCGTCACCGACATCGCTGCGCAACTGAAAGACACCGTGCTCGCGCGCCTCGTGCCCGGCGACTGGGGCGTGGTGCTCGGCATCGAACTCGCGCGCACGCTCGGCGTGCGCCAGGGCGACAAGGTGACGGTGATGGCGCCGGGCGGGCAGGTCACACCGGCCGGCGTGGTGCCGCGCCTGAAGCAGCTCACGGTCGTGGGGGTGTTCGACGCCGGCCATTACGAATACGACAGCACGCTGGCCTTGCTGCACATCGACGACGCGGCCAAGCTGTTCCGCGTCGAAGGCCCGACCGGCGTGCAGTTGAAGCTGAAGGATTTGAACCAGGCGCGCGAAGTCTCGGCGCAGCTGGCGCAAGGCTTCGGCCTGCAGGTGCAGGTGCGCGACTGGACCAGCACCAACCGCAACTGGTTCGCCGCCGTGCAACTCGAGAAGCGCCTGATGTTCATCATCCTGACGCTGATCGTCGCGGTGGCGGCCTTCAACCTCGTCTCCACACTCGTGATGACGGTGACCGACAAACGTGCCGACATCGCGATCCTGCGCACGCTCGGCGCGAGCCCGCGCTCGGTGATGGGCATCTTCATGGTGCAGGGCGCGCTCTCGGGCGTGATCGGTACCTTCGGCGGTGTGGCCTTCGGCCTGCTGATCGCCTTCAACGTCGGCGTGATCGTGCCGGCGATTGAGCGGCTGCTGAGCGTGAGCTTCCTGCCGAGCAGCGTCTACCTGATCAGCCGCATGCCGAGCGAACCGCAGAGCGGTGACATCGTGCCCATCGTCGTGATCTCGCTCGTGCTCTCGTTCGTGGCCACGCTGTACCCGAGCTGGCGCGCCAGCCGCGTGCAGCCGGCCGAGGCCCTGCGGTATGAGTGACAACGTCGTGATCCGGGCCGAGGGCCTGCACAAGCGTTTTCAGGAAGGCAGCGGTGACGACGCGCTCGACGTGACGGTGTTGCAGGGCGTGGACCTCACGGTGCGCCAGGGCGAGACCATCGCGATCGTCGGCGCCTCGGGTTCCGGCAAGAGCACGCTGCTGCACCTGATGGGCGGGCTCGAAGCGCCGAGCCAGGGCAGTGTGCAACTCGCAGGCCGCGATTTCGCGCAGATGGGCGCGGCCGAGCAGGGCGCGTGGCGCAACCAGCACCTCGGCTTCATCTACCAGTTCCACCACCTGCTGCCCGAGTTCACTGCGCTCGACAACGTGGCGATGCCGCTGCGCATTCGCCGCGCGGCCAAGCCCGAAGCGCGCGCGCGTGCAAACGAGGTTCTCGCGCAAGTCGGCTTGGCCGATCGCGCGCGTCACCGCCCGTCGCAGCTCTCGGGCGGCGAGCGTCAACGGGTCGCGATCGCGCGAGCCCTCGCCGGCGGCCCGGCCTGTGTGCTCGCCGACGAGCCCACCGGCAACCTCGACCGGGAAACGGCCGACGGTGTGTTCCAGCTGATGATCGACCTGGCGCGCGGCCAGGGCATGGCCTTCGTGCTGGTCACGCACGACGAGACGCTGGCGCTGCGTTGCGACCGGGTGCTGCGGTTGAAGCTGGGGCGGTTGACGGGCTGAGCGTCAGTCTGACGCGCAAGCCACCCGCCGATACGGATACTCGATGCGCCGCATCTGCCCCGGCTGCCCGGGCCGCGGCCCTTCGATCCAGGCCAGCAGCTGATCGCCCTTGCGCTCGTAGGCCACGCGCTGCGGAAAGTCGTGCTGCAGGTTCTCGAACACGACGCTGCGCTCACCCAGCGTGACCGACAGGAACACCGTGGGCGCCTGCCCCGACGGCTGCACTTCGTAGGCGAGCTGTTCGCCGCGTTCGCGCAGCAACACGAACTCGTGCGCAGCGAGCTTGCCGCCGCGTACCGTGCGGCTGGCGCCGAGCATGTGGCCAGCGCGTGGCGCGCTCCATTGCTCTTCGACGACGCGCTCGGGTGTGTCGATCGTCCAGCAGCCTTGCAGCCAGGCGAGGCCCTGGATGCCTACCGTCTGGGCGGTTGCGCCGAAGTGCAGTGTGAGCAGCAGCGTGGAAACGAACAGGCTGCGGCGGCGCATCGAAGCCATCGGTTTTCCTTTCAGAACCGCGAACCCGGTTGTTTGAGGAACTCGATCTCCTCGGCCGTCGACTGCCGCCCAAGGATCGCATTGCGGTGCGGGAAGCGCCCGAAACGTTGCACGACATCGTGGTGGCGCTGCGCGTAGTCGAACATGTTCTGCAACTCCGGCGCTTCGGCCACGAGCCGCGTGAACAGGCGCAGCGCTTCTTCCTGCATGCCGATGCCTTCGGCGTGCTCGAACGGCAGGTAGACGAACACCCGCTGCACCGGCAGCAGGCTTTCGTCCTGGCGCGAACCGACCATCGCCATCGCGGCGGCGAGTGCACGTTTGTCGCCGGCGAAGGCGCGCGGCGTGTCGCGAAAGCTGTTGCGCGTGAACTGGTCGAGCAGCACGGTCTGCGCGAGCGCGCCGTGCGGCTCGGCGGCCCAGGCTTCGAGCTCGCCGCGCAAGGCCTGTTCGATCAGCGGGCCGAAGCGCTCGGCGATCTGCCGGTCGGTCTCATCGCTCTTGCGGAACCACAGGTCGCGCACCGCGCCGTGTTCCGGCTCACCTTTCGTGCCGAACCAGAAGTCGAGCACCGCTTGCGCGTCGGGGTTGTCAGTCAAGCTTGGCTCCGGAGTCCTTCACCGCCTTGGCCCACACCGGCATCTCGGCCGCGAGGTAGGCTGCGAACTGCTCGCTGTTCAGGTAGGCCGGGTCGGCGCCCTGCGCGACCATGCTCTTCTTCAGGTCGGGGTTGTCGAGCACCTGCCTGAAGGCTTCGGTGAGCCTTGCCACCACGTCTTTCGGCGTGCCGGCCGGCGCCATCACGCCGTAGAAGCCGACCACCTCCATGCCCTTCACGCCCACCTCGGCGAAGGTCGGCACGCCCGGCAGCGCCGCGTTGCGCTCGCGGCCGGTGATGGCCAGCGCGCGCAGCTTGCCCTGCTTCACGTACTGCGACGCGAGCGGGATCGACTCGGCCATCATCTGCACCTGGCCGGCCAGCAGGTCGGTCAATGCCGGCGCGCTGCCGCGGTACGGGATGTGCACGATGAAGGTGCCGGTCGCCTGCTTGAACATCTCGGGCACGAGGTGCGAGCTGCCGCCGTTGCCGGCCGAGCCGTAGTTGAGCTTGCCGGGCGACTTCTTCGCCATCGCCACCAGCTCCTGCACGCTGTTCGCTGGCACGGCCGGGTTGACGAGCAGCGCCAGCGGCTGTTGCGCGGTGCGCGCGATCGGCACGAAGTCTTTCAGCGTCGAATAGGTCAGCTTCGGGTAGATCGCCGGGTTGATGACCATCACGCCGGTGTTGGCGAGCATCAGCGTGTAGCCGTCGGCCGGTGATTTGGCGACGAAGTCGGCACCGACCGTGCCACCGGCGCCGGCCTTGTAGTCGATGATGATCGGCTGGCCGAGCGCCGCCTGCAGCTTGTCGGCGAGCAGCCGGCCGTGTGTGTCGAGCGGGCCACCGGCCGGGAAGCCCACGATGATCTTGATCGGGCGCTCGGGGAAAGCGGCCACGGCGGGCGCGGCCAGCGCAAGGCCGGCCAGTGCGGCGGCGAGGGTCTTCACCAGCATCGAGCGTCGTGTCTTGTGCATGTTCATGTCTCTCGGTGTGGTCATGGGCCGAGCTGCCGCCACAGGTAGCTCATTTCCAGCGCCTGCACGTGCGCACGCTGTTCGTTGTCGGCCGCGCCGCCGTGGCCGCCCTCGATGTTCTCGAAGTACAGCACCTCGTGGCCGAGCGCGAGCATGCGTGCCGCCATCTTGCGGGCGTGGCCGGGGTGCACACGGTCGTCGCGGGTCGAGGTGGTGAACAGCACGCGCGGGTACTTCACGCCCTTGCGCAGGTTCTGGTAGGGGCTGTACTTCGAGATGTACTGCCATTCCTCGGGCTTGTCGGGGTCGCCGTATTCGGCCATCCACGACGCGCCGGCCAGCAGCGTGTGATAACGCTGCATGTCGAGCAGCGGCACGCTGCAGACGACGGCATTGAACAGGTCGGGGCGCTGCGTGAACGTGGCGCCGACCAGCAGGCCGCCGTTGCTACCGCCTTCGATGCCGAGGTGCTGCGGGCTGGTGATGCCTCGTCTGATCAGTTCTTGTGCCACCGCGATGAAGTCGTCGTAGCTGCGTTGTTTGTTCTCTTTCACGGCCGCCTGGTGCCACGCCGGGCCGAACTCGCCGCCGCCACGGATGTTGGCCACCACGACAACGCCGCCGCGCGCCAGCCATGCCGTGCCGAACGCGGCCGAGTACCAAGGCTGCATCGAGATCTCGAAACCGCCGTACCCGTAGAGCAGCGTCGGCGTGCTGCCGGTCGAAGGCGCCTGTGCGCTCAGGCCGCGTGGCCAGACCACGAAGTAGGGCACCCGCGTGCCGTCGGCGCTGGTCGCGAACGACTGCTCGGCGCGCATGCCGGTGGCGTCGAAGGTCGCCGGCAAAGACTTGAGCACCGCGCGCGTGTCCGTACCAGTCTGGCCGAGCGAGAGCGTGTCGGGCGTGAGGAAGTCGCTGTAGGTCAGCAGGTAGGCCTCGGCGAGCGTGTCGTCGACGAGCATCGGGTCGTGCAGGCCGCTCACGCCGAGCGTGCCGGGGAAGGGCGCGGCGACCTCGCGGCGCTTGAAGCCTTCTGGCGTGCGCCGCCATTCTTCGAGCTTGCTCGCCACGTTGTCGAGCACGTTGACGAGCACGTGCTCGCGTGTCAGCGCGAAGCCGGCGAGCGAGCGCGTGGCGCTGGGCTCGAACAGCACCGCGAACCGGCGTTCACCGCGGGCGTGGGCGGCCGCGTCGATGGCCAGCAGCGAACCACGCTGGTGTGTGATCGCGGCGGTGGCGAGGTCGCTGCGCAGTTCCATCAGCAGCGTGTCGGCGGGCGCGCCGTTGCTGTTCCAGAACGTGACCGAGGCGTCGTCGGGAACGTCCAGCGGCAGCAGCTTCGTGCCCTGCAGGACGAAGCGCTTCGAGTGATAGAAGTCGAGGCTGCGCTGGATCAGCGTGCGCTCGTGGCCGGGCGTGGTGTCGACCGAAACGCCCACCGACACGTCGGCCTTCTCGCCTTCGAAGACCCTCACCGCTTCCACGAGCGGCGTGCCGCGCTTCCAGCGTTTGATGACCCGCGGGTAGCCGGAATCTGTCATCGAACCCGGGCCGAAATCGGTGCCGACAAAAACCGTGTCGGCGTCGATCCACTCGATGTCGGACTTGGCCTCGGGCAAGACGAAGCCGTCGTTCACGAAGGCCTTGGCCACGGTGTCGAACTCGCGCACCACGTTTGCGTCGGCACCGCCGCGCGACAGCATCACGAGGCAGCGCGTGTGCGAAGGTGCCAGACCCACTGCGCCGCCCCAGACCCAGTTCTCGCCTTCGGCCGCCGCCAGCGCATCGAGGTCGAGCACCGTTTCCCAGGCCGGCTCGGCCAGCCGGTACTCGGCCGGGCTGGTGCGGCGCCACAGGCCCCGCTTGTGGGTGGCGTCTTGCCACAGGTTGTAGAACCAGGCACCGCGGCGCGAGATGTACGGGATGCGCTCTTTCGAGTTCATCACCTGCAGCAGGCGCTCGCGCGTGGGCGCGTACTCGGGCCGTGCCATCAGCACGTTCTGCGACTCGGCGTTGCGCTCGCGCACCCAGGCGAGTGCCGCTTCACCTTGCACGTCCTCGAGCCAGAGGAAGGGGTCGTCGGTTTCGTTCATGCCAGCAGCGATTTTGTTTCGGGATGGCGCTGCATGTAGCTGCGAGCGTAGGAGCACAGCGGGTTCACCTTGAGACCGTTGGCGCCCGCATAGGCGAGCACGGCCTGCATCAAGGCGCCGGCGATGCCGCGGCCGCCGAGCTCGGGGGCCACCTCGGTGTGGGTGATGGCCAGCACACCGTCGTGCAGGCGGTATTCGGCCACGGAGCGGTGGCCTTCGACGACGGTCAGGAAACGGCTCTGCTCGGGCTGGTGTTCGATCTGGAAGTTCATCGCGCGGGCGGGAGTGGGCAGGCCCCGATTGTCGGTCAGCGCCCCGCGCCCTGTGTCAGGCGGGGTTCAGGCCGGGTTCAAGCGAACGGGCGTGATCTCGACGCTCTGTTTCCCGTCGCCGATCCAGGCCGTGCCGTCCTGCACGCTCACCTGCAACTGCATGCCGCGCTGCGCCAGCCCGGCCAGCGCCTGGCTCTGCGGCGCCTCGATCTGCCAGGCGTCGATGTTGTTCGCACGGCTCACCTTGTTGGCAATGCCGGCCCACCAGATCGGCGTGCTGTGGCTGAAGCTGAACACGCTCACGCGCGCGGCGCGACCGCTGGCTCGAAGCAGGCGCTTGTCATCGGGCTGGCCGACTTCGACCCAGTGCACGATCTGTCCGGTCAGGTCCTTGTGCAGCAAGGCCGGTTCGTCGTTGTCCCACAGGTCCTTGGCGAATTCGAGCGTGCCGTTCAGGTCGTCGGCCGGCAACTGCAGCGCGAGCGCGAGCAGGCGGATCATCATGCGTTCGTCGGTCTCCGACGGGTGGCGCGCGATCGTGACCGCGTGGTCGACGTAGACGCTGCGGTCCATGTCGGCGATCTGCAGACTGGCTTTGTAGATGGTGGCCTTGATTGCCATGGGGCGCCCGACGGAAAGCGGCGATTAGACCAGAGGCACCGCAATGCCTTGGCGCACGCGAGACAATCGGGGCATCGACCCTGTCTGAAAGAGCGTTCCATGAGCATGAAAAAAACCGATCTCGTCCGCAACCTCGCTGCCCGGCTCGAAGGCCAGATGAAGGGCGCCGGCGTGCCGGGCCGCTTCGGCCAGGGCGCCGCGGGTGTGGCCGACAAGCGTGAGCAGCGCCGCATCGATTCGGCGGCCGGCCTGGTGCCGTTCGCGTGCAAGCTGCCGGCCGAACTGGTCAAGCGGCTGAACGAACGTGCGGCGGCGCACGAGGGCGGCGTCAACGCGCTGGTCGCCGAAGCGCTGCAGAAGTCGCTGGCCTGACAGGAGCGCCCATGGCCGCGACCGACTTCGATCTCTTCGTCATCGGCGCCGGCAGCGGCGGCGTGCGTGCCGCACGCATGGCCGCGCAGCGCGGCGCCCGCGTGGCGGTGGCCGAAGACGCGCCGCTCGGCGGCACCTGCGTGAACTTGGGCTGCATCCCGAAGAAGCTGTACAGCTATGCGGCGCACTACGCCGAAGCCTTCGAGGAATCGCACGGCTTCGGCTGGTCGAACGACGCGACGCCGAGCTTCGACTGGGGTGTGCTCAAGGCCAACCGGGCTCGCGAGATCAGCCGGCTGAACGGCATCTACGGCAAGCTGTTGAAGGACGCCGGGGCCACGGTCATCGCGGCGCGTGCGCACCTGGCCGGCCCGAATGAGGTCGAGGTGGGCGGGCAGATCTACACCGCCGCGAACATTCTCGTCGCCACCGGTGGCCGGCCGGTCGTCCCGGCCTTGCCCGGCGCCGAATTCGCGATCACGTCGAACGAGATCTTCGACCTGCCGGCCTTCCCGCACCGGCTCGTCGTGGTCGGTGGCGGGTACATCGCCTGCGAGTTCGCGTCGATCTTTCGCGGCCTGGGCGCGCAGGTGACGCAGCTCTACCGTGGCGAGCAGGTGCTGCGGGGTTTCGATGCCGACGTGCGCAACTTCGTGGCGGCCGAGATGCGGAAGAAGGGTGTGGATGTGCGCACCGGCGCCGATGTCGAGCGCATCGAGCGTGCCGCAGGCGCCTTGCAGGTGCACCTGCGCGACGGCTCGGTGATCGCGGCCGACAGCGTGCTCTACGCCACTGGCCGCAAGCCCAACACCGCGGGCCTGGGCCTCGCCGAGCTCGGGGTGACGCTCAGCCCCGAAGGCGCGGTGATCGTCGACGAACACTACGCCACCAACGTGCCGGGCATCCACGCGCTCGGCGACGTGACCGACCGCATCCAGCTCACGCCCGTGGCGCTGGCCGAAGCGATGACGCTGGTCGATCGCCTGTTCGGCGCCGGCCGGCGTTCGGTCGACTACGAACTGATCCCGACCGCGGTGTTCACTCACCCGAACATCGGCACCGTCGGCCTGCCCGAGCACGAAGCGCGCGAACGCTTCGGCAAGGTCCGCGTCTACCGCAGCGACTTCAAGGCGCTGAAGCACACGCTCTCGGGCAGCAGCGAACGCACGCTGATGAAACTGGTGGTCGACGACGCCAGCGACCGTGTGGTCGGCCTGCACATGGTCGGCGCCGACGCCGGCGAGATCGTCCAGGGCTTTGCCGTGGCGATGAAGGCCGGCGCCACCAAGGCGGTGTTCGATTCGACGCTCGGCATCCACCCCACCGCGGCCGAAGAATTCGTGACCATGCGCGACGCGGTGGCATGATTCGCGGCTGCCGAAACCCTTGCTGTCCATCATGCTCAACCCGACCCTGAAACATGCCCTGCTGGTCTGTGCCCTGCTTGTAACCGGCGCAGCGCAAGCGGCCGACAAGCCGAAAGAAGTCACCTTCGGCAAAGGCAAGACCAGCGGCCCGGTACTGACGCGCGAGCAGCTGCGTCAATGCCTGACGCAGCAGGCGCAGGTCAAGAACGAAGAAGCCGAACTCGTGAAGCTGCAGACCGGCCTGAACACCGACAAGGCGGCGATCATGAAGTCCGGCGAGGTGTTGACCGAGCAGGGCGCCGCGCTCGACCGCACCAAACCCGAGCTCGTCACCGCCTACAACGAGCTGGTGCTGGCGCGCGACAAGGCCATCGACGAGTTGCAGGCGCGCGGCGCGCAGTTCAATGAACGTGCCGGCGCGGCTGGCGTGCAGCGTGAAGCCTTCGCCAAGGCCTGCGAAGGCCGCACCTACAACGAGATCGACGAGATCGCGATCCAGAAGGGCAAGTGACGGGCGCCGGCCCGGCAGGCCGGCACAGGCCCTAACATGTCGGCCTCTCCGACCCCGAGACCCACCATGCCGATTGCCACAAGCAACCCCCTTCTGCAGCCTTGGAGCAACTCCTATGGCCTGCCGCCTTTTGCCGAGGTGACCCCCGAGCTGTTCGAGCCGGCGTTTGCCGCTGCCATCGAAGAGCACCGTGCCGAGGTCGACGCGATCGGCTGCAACCTCCAGCCCCCGAACTTCGAGAACACCGTGGCCGCGCTCGACTGCAGCGGGCGTCTGCTCGACCGCATCGAAAGCCTGTTCCACAACCTCACGTCGAGCGAAACCTCGCCCGCGCTGCAGGCCGTGCAGATGCGCATGGCGCCGCTGCTGGCGGCGCATTCGAGCGCGGTTTCGATGCACGCGGCGCTGTTCGAGCGCATCGACGCGCTGCATGAAGAGCGCGCGATCCTCGGCCTGAGCCCCGAGCAGCGGCGGGTGCTCGAACGTTTCCACGCCGACTTCGTTCGTGCCGGCGCCCGCCTCGGCGCGGCGGAACAGAAGCGTTATGCGCAGGTCATGTCGCGGCTCGCCGAACTGACCACGCTGTTCGGGCAGAACGTGCTGGCCGACGAGTCGGCGTTTCAGCTCGTGCTGCGCACGCCGGCCGAACGCGCCGGCCTGCCCGAGTTCGTGGTCGCCGCCGCGCGCCAGGCGGCCGTCGAGCGTGGCATCGCCGACGCGCTGGTGATCACGCTGTCACGCTCGCACATCGTGCCGTTCCTGACCTTCTCGGAACGCCGCGACCTGCGCGAGCAGGCCTGGCGCGCCTGGACCGCACGTGGCGAGCACGACGGTGCGCACGACAACCGCCCGGTGGCGCGCGAGATCCTGGCGCTGCGCAACGAGCAGGCGCGCCTGCAGGGGTTTGCGAGTTATGCCGACTACGCGCTGGCCGACACCATGGCCGGCCGCCAGGCCGACGTGGCCGCCTTGCTGACGCAGGTGTGGGAGCCGGCCAAGGCCTGTGCCGAGCAGGAACGCGAAGCACTCGAAGCGATGGCCTTGTCGCGCGGCGAGCAGATCACGCTCGAACCCTGGGACTGGCGCTACTACAGCGAAAAAGTGCGCCAGGTGCGCTATGAGCTCGACGAAGCCACGGTCAAGCCCTACTTCCCGCTCACGCGCATGGTCGAGGCCGCGTTCGATTGTGCCGAGCGCCTGTTCTGCGTGCGTTTCATCGAACAGCCCGCGGTCAAGGCCTACCACCCCGACGTGAAGGTCTACGAAGTGCGTGGTCCGGGTGACAGCCTGGTCGGCGTGTTCCTGCACGACAACTTCGCGCGCGCCAGCAAACGCAGCGGCGCCTGGATGAGCTCGTTTCGCAACCAGTCGCGCAATGGCGCCAAGGGCTCCGCGGTGGTGACGCCGGTCGTCGTCAACAACAACAACTTCGCCAAGGGTGCGCCGGGCGAGCCCACGCTGCTGAGCTTCGACGACGCGACCACGCTGTTCCACGAGTTCGGCCATGGCCTGCACGGCCTGCTGTCGAGCGTGACCTACGAGCGTCTGTCGGGCACGAGCGTGCTGCGCGACTTCGTCGAGTTGCCGTCGCAGCTGTTCGAACACTGGCTGAGCGAACCCGAGGTGCTCAAGCGCCATGCGCGCCACCATCTCACCGACGAGCCGATCCCCGATGCGCTGATCGCGAAGCTGCACGACGCGCGCCTCTTCAACCAGGGGTACGAAACGGTGCGCTACACCGCCTCGGCGCTGGTCGACCTGGCGGCGCATGCACTCACGGCGGAACAGGCGCCCGACGTGGTCGATTTCGAGCGTGCCGAACTGGCCCGCATCGGCGCGCCGGCGGTGGTCGGCATGAACCACCGGCTGGTGCACTTCCAGCACCTGTTCGCGGGCTCGGGTTACGCGGCGCAGTACTACGTTTACCTGTGGGCCGAGGTGCTGGAGGCCGACGGCTTCCAGGCGTTCGTCGAAGCCGGCAGCGCCTTCGACCCCGCGGTCGCCGAGCGCCTGCGGCGCTTCATCTATTCCTCGGGCAACTCGCTCGAACCGGGTGCCGCCTACCAGGCGTTCCGCGGCCGCGCGCCCACCGCCCTGCCGATGCTCAGGCAGCGGGGCCTGGCGCCGCAGGGGCTGTGATCGCGGGCGCCACGCCCGGGAACAAGCGCTCCAGCGCGTCGAGAAACGGCTTGAACTTGATCGGCTTGGTCCAGTAGTCGTCGAAGCCGCTGGCCAGGCCGCGCGCGATGTCTTCGGGCATCGCGTTGGCCGACAGCGCTATGCAGGGCGTGGCCGCGGTCTCGGGCCGCGCGCGCAGCTGGCGCAGCACTTCGAAGCCGTCGAAGTCGGGCAGTTGCAGGTCGATCAGGATCACATCGGGGCGCAGGCTCAGCGCGCGCGCCACGCCGGCGGCGCCCGTGCCTTCGGAGACGGTGCGCAGCCCCGGCAGCGTCTTGACGAGTTCTTCCACGAGCAACACGTTGACGCTGTTGTCTTCGATGTAGAGCAGCGTGCCGCTGCGTTGCGGGCGGCGCGCGGCGGGGGCCGGATCAGCGTGCAGCGGTTCGGGCGCAGGCGCACCGGCCGAGGCCGGCAGCGTGAGCTCGAAGACCGTGCCGTGGCCGACCAGGCTCGACGCGTGGACCTGCCCACCCATGCCTTCGACCAACGCTTTCACGACCGTCAGGCCGATTCCGGAGCCTTCGATGCCCTGGCTGTCCAGCCCCAGGCGGTTGAAGGGTTCGAACAGGTGCGAGAGCTGTTCGGGGTTCAGGCCGCGGCCGGTGTCGCGCACCCGCAGGCAGACGGAGCGTTCGCCCGACTCTGACTCGATCACCACCTGACCGTGCGGCCGGTTGTACTTGATGGCGTTGGCCAGCAGGTTGATCAGCACCTGGCGCAGGCGAATCGGGTCGGCCCGCACGGTGCCGCTCACCGCCCCGGCGTGCAGGGCCACCTCGTGCCGGGCCGCCAGAGCGGCCACCAGCGGCAGCGCCTGCGCTACCGCGGCGCCGAGGTCGACCGCCTGCAGGTCGAGCCGCAGCGTGCCGGCTTCCAGGCTCGAGAGATCGAGCACGTCGTTGATCAGCGCCAGCAGGTGTTCGCCGGCCGAGCGGATGTGGCCGAGCTTGACCTGCTGGCTGTGCGAGCGGCTCAGTTCGGTGTCGCTCTGCAGCAGCTGCGTGAAGCCGAGCACCGCATTCAGCGGCGTGCGCAGCTCGTGGCTCATGCGCGAAAGGAACTGCGACTTGGCCTGGCTCTCGCGCTCGGCGAGCAGCGTCTTCTGGCGTGCCGCTTCGGCGTTGCGGCTCTCGGTGACGTCCCAGTTGACGCCGACGCGGCGCACCGCGCGGCCGTCGGCGTCGAACACCACGGCGGAGCGCGAGGCGATCCAGCGGTAGCTGCCGTCGGGCAGCCGCACCCGGAACTCGTAGGCGCCGGGCTGCGCGGTGGTGTCGGGGTTGGCGTAGGAGTCGATCACGCCGGCCACGTCGTCGGGGTGCAGCAGTGCCAGCCGTTCTTCGCGGCTCAGCGCCAGGGCGCGGGGCTCCAGGCCGCGCAGGCGGAACATCTGTTCGTCCCAGCGCGCATGCTGGTTGTCGAGGTCGGCTTCCCATGTGCCGATGCCGGCGCTGCGGGTGATGAGTGCGGAGCGTTCGCTGGCCTGGTGCAACGCCGCGAGGGTTTCGTGGCGGTCGGTCACGTCCATCGCGATGCCGAAAACCCGCGGCACCTCGGGGCTGCTGCGGTCGATGTCGGCACGCAGCACCATCCAGCGGCTGCTGCCGTCGCGCCGCCGGGTGCGAAACTCGACTTCGACGGCCCCCTGGGCATTGCGCAGGTAGTCGCGCGTGGCGATGCCCACGCGGGTGGCGTCGTCGGGGTGCACACAGCCGGCGATCCACTCTGCGAGCGTCGGAGGGCGGGTCGCGCCGACCATGTCGAACAGCTCGTACATCTGCGCGTTCCACTCCGTCTGGATCATGCCGATGCTGGTGGTCCAGATGCCGACACGTGCAGCCCGGGCAGCCGCCTCCAGGCGCTGCGCGAGTTGCTCGGCGCGATGCGAGCGCTCGACCTGATCGGTCACATCGAGCGTGACGCCGAGAAAGGCCACCGGTTCGCCTGCCGCGTTGCGCTCGACCACACGCCGCACCAGCATGCGTCGCCAGGTGCCGTCGGGGCGGCGGTGGCGGGCTTCCACATCGACCGGCACGCTGCTGGTCAGCGCCGCGGCGGACGACGCCGCCAGCATGGCCAGGTCGTCGGGGTGCGCGTGCATGCGTGCTTCGTCGAGCGTGACGCCCTCGGCTCGGTGCGGGATGCCGAGCACTTTCAGGCCGTGGTCGTTGTAGTGGACGCGGTTGGTGCGCAGGTCGTGGCGCCAGATCACGATGTCGGCCAGCTCGGCGGCGAGCTTCAACTGGGCCGTCGTGCTGTCGAGCGATTGCGCGAGCCGGTAGATCGCGGTGTCGTCGACCATGATGCCGACGGCGCGCTCGGGCCGGCCCCCGGGTGAGTTCTTCACCTCCCACTGCGAATGGATCCAGCGGGTGCTGCCGTCGCCGTGCACGACACGGAAGTGCTGCGCGTAGCGCCCGGCCTGCAATGTCGACTTCTCGAAGATCGAAGCCGATTGGTCTTCGGGGTGAACCCGGCTCATCGCATCGGCGTAGTTGGGCGTGCCTTCGGTCGGCGCCATGCCCCAGAAGCCGAACACATGGCGGTCCCAGCGGCCGACGCCCGACGGGATCTCACGTTCCCAGACGCCGAGCCGGCCAAAGTCCTGGGCCAGTTCGAGGCGTTCGGACTGGCGCTGCGCCTGCGTGGCGAGCGCGCGGCTTGCGGTGGTGTCCTGCAGCGTCCACAGGATGTGGGCATCGATGCGCGTGGCGCGGGCCTGGACCCACAGTGCGGCGCCGGCAGGCCCGGTCAGGCACAAGGCGGTGTCCGCAGGCAGTGCGCCAGTCTGCAGGGCCTGCAACACGGTGTTGCGCGCCGTCTCGATCCCGGGGCCTGGCTGAAGCAGATCGATCAGGACCGTGGACTGCGCTACGGCGCCGGTTGCATGCAGGAGGGCTGTGTTGGCCCAGACGATCAGCCCATCAGGCGCCGTCATCGCCAGCAGGTCGTGGCTCTGCGCCAGCCACGCCGTCAGCAAGGCCGGCGGCGGGGCGTCGGGGGGAAGGGAAGGGGCGTTCATCGAAGCGCCGGTGTTCGGCGGCGCAAGTCTAGCCCGCGCCTGCGGTCAGGGTTTCGCGACTTCCAGCACCAGCTTGCCGAAGTTCTCGCCGTTGAAGAGCTTGAGCAGCGTTTCGGGGAAGGTGTCGATGCCGGCGACCACGTCTTCCTTGCTCTTCATGCGCCCGTCTTTCAGGTAGCCCGCCATCTCGGCCACCGCGATCGGGAAACGCGCCGCGTAGTCGAACACGACGATGCCTTCCATGCGCGCGCGGTGCACCAGCAGCGAGAGGTAGTTCTTCGGGCCCTGCACCGGCGTCGTGTTGTTGTACTGGCTGATCGCGCCGCAGATGATGATGCGTGCCTTCATCGCCAGGCGCGCGAGCACGGCGTCGAGGATCTCGCCGCCGACGTTGTCGAAGTAGATGTCGACGCCCTTCGGGCAGTGTTCCTTCAGGCCGGCTTTCACGTCGCCGGCCTTGTAGTCGATGCAGGCGTCGAAACCCAGTTCCTTGACGACCCACTCGCACTTGGCGGCACCGCCGGCGATGCCGACGACGCGGCAGCCCTTGATCTTGGCGAGCTGGCCGACCGTCTGGCCGACCGCGCCGGCGGCGCCCGAGACCACCACCGTTTCACCGGGTTTCGGCTGACCCACGTCCATCAGCCCGAAGTAGCCGGTCATGCCGGGCATGCCGAGCACGTTGAGCCACTGCGTGGGCGTGCCCAGGCGCAGGTCGATTTTGAACAGGCCCTGGCGCTTGAACTGCTCGGCCGGGATCAGGCAGTACTCCTGCACGCCGGGCGTACAGCTGACGGTGTCGCCGACCGCGAACGCGGGGCTCTTCGACGCGATGACCGTGCCGACGCCGCCGGCGCGCATCACCTCGCCGATGCCGACCGGCGGGATGTAGCTCTTGCCTTCGTTCATCCAGCCGCGCATCGCCGGGTCGAGCGAGAGGGCGTTGACCTTGACCAGCACACCCCCTTCGGCCGGTTCGGCAACCGGCTCGGTGGTGAAGCTCCAGCCGTCGCGGGTGGGCAGGCCGTTGGGGCGCGCAGCGAGGCGGATCTGGTGGTTGGTGAGGGCGGCGAGCGTGGTCATGTCTTGTCTCCGGAGTTCGAGGGCCGGATCTTAGGCGTGCCCCGCAGCGGTCGCCGTCTCGCAGGCGACGTGCGCGAGACGGGCATAAAAAAACCGCGGCGAGCCGCGGTTCTTGTTCAAGGCCGAAGCCCTGGGGTTTACAGCACGCGAATGTTCGCGGCTTGCAGGCCCTTCTGGCCTTGCTTGACTTCGAATTCGACGCGCTGGTTTTCCAGCAGGGTCTTGAAGCCGTTGCCCTGGATGTCACGGAAGTGGGCGAACAGGTCAGCGCCGCCCGCGTCTTGAGCGATGAAGCCGAAGCCCTTGCTCTCGTTGAACCACTTCACGGTACCGGTTTGGGTCGTCATGGGAAAAATCCTATCAATCATCAAAATAATGCGCCGCACATGCAGGCGCATGCAGCAACACTCAAGAAACGATCAGGGGATTTCTAACGATGCCCGCCGCGAGAACCGCGACAGGTAGAAGAAGAACCACGAACAAACTGTCTTGCGTATAACTGTGGGCAGAATGTACACGAAACGGCGCCGTCGCGTTGCCGGATGTGGTCTGCAGACAACCAGAGCTTGATTCAGAATCGGCCTCGATCCGACCCGCGCCAGGAGCGAACATGCCCGCCGACCCCCACCAACCGACTCCGCCCACCGACTGGAAAGTGAGCGGCGTGCGCGTGGTCTGCGCCGACCAGCTCGACGCCAACACCGCGCAGACGCCCGGCATGGACCGCAAGGCGGCGATCAATTTCGCCCGTGTCGGCGCGCAGAAACTCTGGGCGGGCACCGTGCACATCCACGCCGGCGCGAAGACCGGCGCCCACCACCACGGCCCGCTCGAAAGCGTCATCTACGTCGTGAAGGGCCGTGCCCGCATGCGCTGGGGCGAGCAGCTCGAGTTCACCGCCGAGGCCGGGCCGGGCGACTTCATCTACGTGCCGCCCTTCGTGCCGCACCAGGAGATCAACGCCAGCCCGACTGAAAAACTCGAGTGTGTGCTGGTGCGCAGCGACGGCGAGGCGGTGGCGGTCAACCTCGACATCGAGCCGATCGAAAAACCCGAATCCGTGCGCTGGATCGACCCGACCCATCCCGAAGGCTGACGTGACCGACATCCGACTTTCCGTTCTCGACCAATCCGTTTCACTCGCCGGCAGCACCGAAGACGCGGCGATCCGCGACACGCTCGATCTGGCGCAGCATTGCGAACGCCTCGGCTACGCGCGCTTCTGGGTCAGCGAACACCACGGCCTGCCGACCATCATCGGCAGCGCGCCCGAGATGCTGATGGCCGCCATTGCCGCGCGCACCACGCGCATCCGCATCGGCAGCGCCGGTGTGATGCTGCCGCACTACAGCGCGCTGAAGGTGGCCGAGCAGTTTCGCGTGCTGGAAGCGCTGGCGCCGGGCCGCATCGACCTCGGCGTGGGCCGTGCGCCGGGCGGCGACATGCGCACCGCACGCGCCCTGAACCCGAATGCGCATGCCGCCGCCGACGACTTCCCCGAGCAGGTGCGTGACCTGCAGGCCTGGACCACGCTGCCCTCGCACCACGGCATCACCGCGCATCCGCTCGGGGCCTACGCGCCCGAGGTCTGGATTCTCGGCAGCTCGAACTACGGCGCGCAGCTCGCGGCACACTTCGGCCTGCCCTATGCCTTCGCGTACTTCTTCGTCGACGGGCAGGGGGCCGAAGAAGCGCTTGCGATCTACCGCCGCCTGTACCGGCCGAGTGAGCGCCACCCGACGCCGCAGCCGACGATCTGTGTCTGGGCGCTGGTGGCCGACACGCATGAAGAAGCCTGCCATCACGCGCTCGGCCGCGAGCGCTGGCGTGTCGACCGGGCGCGTGGTGTGCTCGGGCCGCTGCAGTCGCCCGACGTGATCGCGGCGCGCGGCTTCAGTGCCGACGAATGGCCGACGGTCGAGGCGATGCGCAGCAGGGCTTTCGTCGGCACGGCGGCGGAAGTGGGCGCACAACTGCGTGCGCTGGCGAGCGAGTTACAGCTCGAAGAACTCGTCGTCAACACCTGGGCGCACGACCCGGCGGCGCGGCGCACCTCCTACGCGCTGCTGGCGCAGGAATTCGGACTGCCGCCATGCAACTGATCGACTTCGATCTGCGCGGCGAGTACATCACGCTCGACGCCCTGCTCAAGGCCACCGGCCTCGCGCCGAGTGGCGGCGTGGCCAAGCTGATGGTGGCCGACGGTCTGGTTCAGGTCGACGGCCGTGAAGAGCTGCGCAAGACCTGCAAGATCCGCTCGGGTCAGGTCGTGAGCCTGCAGGGCGCGCGCATCAGCGTGCGTTGAACCTTCACTGTTTCTTGGCCGGCGGCTTGCTGGCAGCCGGCGGCTCGGGCTTGTAGTCGCCGAGCGTGCTCTTGGCCGGGCAGAAAGAGAAAGCAGGGCACTTCTTGCACCCTACAGCGATGGCGACGGGGCAGATGACCATGGTGTTCCTCCGGAGTCAGCACACGGTGGAACGCAGCATACGAGCCTTCGACGCCACAGCACAGGTGCACAACCCTGCCGTGACTGCCGTGAAGCGCGGCATGATGGCGGGATGACGACCTTGCTGCTCAACCCACCCATCACGTCACCGCGCGACCTGCTTCAGTCCATGCGCCTTCGTGGCCACGCCGCGTTGAGCCCGAGCGGCCTTTGCGAGCTGCTGCCGGCAACGCTGCCCGAGCTCGATGCGCTGCGCCCGTCGTGGAACGACCTGCCGCCCGACGCCTACCTGCGTGACGGCGGCCGCTACCGGCGGCGCCGCCACTCCTGCTTCGTGGTCGAAGCCGACGCGGTGCAGGCCGTGCCGCACCGCGCGCATTGGCAGCCGCTCGAATACAACGCGCTGCACGGCGGGCTGGAGCGCTGGTTCGAACCGATGCAGGCCGACGTGCTGGCGCAGCCGGTGTGGTCGCGCCTGCTGCGCAGCCTCAGCGCGAAGTGTTCGGCCTGGACCCGGCCGCAACCGTGGTTCGTCGAAGCGCACCAGTTCCGCATCGACACCACCGACGGCATCGGCCGGCCGACGCCCGAAGGTGCGCACCGCGACGGCGTCGACTTCGTCGCGGTGCTGCTGGTGAGCCGCGTGCAGGTGAAAGGCGGCGAAACCCGCGTCTTCGAAGCCGATGGCCCGGCCGGCCTGCGCTTCACGATGAGTGAACCGTGGACCACGCTCTTGATCGACGACGCGCGCGTGGTGCACGAGAGCACGCCGATCCAGCCGGTCGGCGACGGCGCGCACCGCGACACGCTGGTGTTGACGTTTCGCAGCGGCGGGTTTCAGGGGCCGGCAGCCGTCTGAGCGTGCGGTGAACGCCGCTCAGGCGTCGCGCACGTCGGCCACCGGGTTCGCGCCGAAGTCGGCCCGATTCAGGTACGCGAGGATCCGCGCCGCCGCGTCGGTCGGCGACGTGAGCTGGCCGTTGTCCTTGAGGCCGACGAAGTTCGACTTGTCGGGGAACACGGCGGCGTCGGCCGCGCGCAGGTGCACCTGCATGTCGGTGTCGATCACGCCCGGCGCGAGCGAGACGACACGCGCGCCGTTGGCCTGCAAGGCTTCGTCGAGCGCGAGCACGCGGCTGTAGTGGTCGAGCCCGGCCTTGGCCGCGCTGTAGGGCGCTTGCGCTGCCATCGCGCGCCGGCCGAGGCCGGAAGAAATGTTGAGCACACGCTTGTTCGCGGCCCAGTTGCGCGTGCCGCGCAGGAACGCGGCGCACAACAGCATCGGCGCTTCGAGGCCGACCCGCAGCGACGCCGACAGCTCGGCATCGGTGCAGGTCTCGACCGGCCCGATGCGCGTCAGCGCGGCCGCGTTGTTGATCAGCGTGGCGCTCGCGAACGCGTTCGCATCGAGCGTGGCGAGCCAGGCCTGCAGGCGCGCGGCAGCTTCGACCGGCAGCGCCAGGTCGGCCGCCCATTGTTCGCAGACAACGCCCGCCGCCTGCGCGCGCGCCGCGAGCGCCTCGTTGACGTGGCGCGACAGGCACAGCAGGCGATTTCCCGGCTGCAGCAGTTGTTCTGCGATCGCCGCGCCCATGCCCCGCGACGCGCCGGTGAGGATGAAAAGATGCTGGGTCATGCGAGCCTTGCGGGTGAGAGATGGCCAACAAAAAGGGGCCGAAGCCCCTTGATGGTGAAGCAGATCGGCGTGCCGATCAATGGCTTTGCTGGATCCCGGCGATGGCCCATTCTCGGCTGCCGTCGAGCGGCTTGACCATGTGCCAGACCTCGTCGAACGGGTTGGCCACGCCGTCCTTGTCTTCGCGGATCAGGCCGTGGAAGCGCACGCTGACGACCTGGCGCTCGCTCTCGGTTGCGAAGTCGAGCACCTCGGCGTCGATCTTGACCACGTCGGTTTGCTGGGTGGTCGCACCACGCTCCTGCAGCTCGAGGCGGATCGACGCGAACATCTCCGGCGTGGTGAAGTTGCGCAGGTCGTTCAGGTCTGAGCTGTCGTTCGCCGCTTGCAGGCGAATGAAGATCATCTTCGCGATGCGCTCGAACGCCGGGGCGTCGAAACCTTCCGGCAGGTTGCCGGCAACGGCGGCAGCTGCCACCGGCAACGCGACCGGCGCAGCGGCAGCGGTCGAACCCCAGCCCGAGCCGCCTTGCGGCGCCGGCGGGTTGTTGTTGCCGGCACCGGCGCCTGCGAACTGCATGCCGTTCGACGTGGCCATCGCGGGGCGCGCGTTGCCACGGCCGAAGCGGGCCATCAGGAAGCGGATCGCCACGAAGGCGACGATGCCCAGCAACACCATCATGATGATGTTGCCGAACTCGGCGCCCATGCCAAGGTGGCTCATCAACGCGGCGATGCCCAGGCCGGCGGCCAGGCCGGCGAGCGGGCCCATCCACGAGCGTTTCGGGGCCGCGGCAGCCGCCGGCGCCGCGGCAGCGGCCGGAGCGGCTTGCGCAGGCTTGGCCGGGGCGGCGTCGGGGGTACTGCGCGCTGGCGTGGCACGCTGCATGCCCGAGGAACCACCGCCGCCCAGGCGCTTGGCTTCGCTCATCGAAGGTGCCATGCCGGCGGCGAAGACCGCCACCGAAAGAGCCAAGATCAGGGATTTCATCGCCACGTCCTTTTGAAGTTCACGAGCCTGCAAACGGCGCGATCATACGAGGCGCCAAAGACCCTGATCGTAGATGTGACCGCGTTGCGAAAAAGCAAGGGTGTTCCATTGGAGGCGCACGCGCGGTTGACGCCGGCGTGTTGATCGCCACATACTGTGCTTCGATGCGAAGCACGCTGCTTCGTTTTCCCCGATCCACGACTCGCAGGAGGTGCCCCATGAAGACATTCAACACTGCCCTCACGTCGGCCGCCGCCTGAGCCTGCGCACTCGTCCTCGCTGAACTTCCGGGTGCCTCCCCGGCACCTCACCCCGACAACTTCGGGGCGCTGATCGAGACCTGATCCTACGCACGGCTTCACGCCGCCGCCGACCTTGTTTCCCCATCCGCTGGCCCCGAGCACTCCTGCGCTCGAGGCCGACCGGCGCGTGGCTGCGTGCGGCCCGCGCCTTTGGACACGAAGGTCACCGATCACCATGATCCAGATTCATTTCGAACGCCTGCGCACACTCGGCCTCACGCCGGCGCTGGCCAACCTCGCTGCCACCCTTTCACCGGAGAACCATGACGATTCAAGACAACTGATGCGGCTCACCGAAGTGCACCGCGAAACCGTGCGTGTGCACGACGGAGAGAACGAACACGGCGCACGCGCCTTGCCCCGGTTGATGCGCACACTGACCGACGAAGAGAGCGCGCTCGCGGTCGGCGACTGGGTGCTGGTCGAGCGTGATGTGCACGGCCAGCGCTGGGTCGAAGCGCGCGTGCCCCCGCTCTCGCGCATCGTGCGGCGTGATGCCGACGGCCGGCGCCACCCGGTCGTCAGCAATGTCGACACCGCCCTGCTCGTGATGGGCCTGGACGACGACTTCAACCCGCGCCGGCTCGAGCGTTACCTGGCACTGGTTCAGTCCAGTGACGTGCTGCCGGTCGTCGTACTGACCAAGGCCGACGTGATCGCGCGCACCGACGGCGCGCTCGAAGAGCGCATCGCATCGTTGCAAGGCCGCGTGCCAGCGCACGTCGACCTGCTCGCGGTCGACGGCACCGAGCCGCGCACCAGGGCGCGGCTTGCCGCCTACCTCGGCGCGGGCCAGACCCTGGTCGTGCTCGGCTCGTCGGGGGCAGGCAAGTCCACGCTCACCAACACCTTGCTCGGCGTCGCCACGCAAGACACCGGCGCGGTGCGCGAGCACGACAGCCGCGGCAAGCACACAACGACCTCACGCTCGCTGCATCGCCTGCCGGGCGGCGCGTGCGTGATCGACACGCCGGGCCTGCGCACGCTGCGGCCCGATGTCGACGAAGCGACTTTGGCGGTGAGCTTCAGTGACATCGAATCGCTGGCCGGGAGTTGCCGCTTCCGCGACTGCAAACACCACGACGAGCCCGGCTGCGCGGTGCGTGAAGGTGTGGGCGACGACCGCCTGCGCAATTACCACAAGCTGCTGCGCGAAGCCCGGCGCGACACGATGAGCGTGCTCGAACGGCAGCAGCAGGCGTCGTTGTGGAAACAGCGTGGCAGGGCCTCGCGCGAGCGCCTGCGCATCAAGCACGGCGCCGGTTAGAAAGGCGAGGTGCGACGCTCAGAAGGGCGCAGCCGACTCGAACGACATCGGCGCGCCGCTTGCCGGGTGCACGAAGCGCAACGCGCTCGCGTGCAAGAGCAATCGTGTGGCCCGCGCCTGCACCGCGGGCATCGCGTAAAGCGCATCGCCGAGGATCGGGTGGCCGAGGCTGAGCAGGTGCACGCGGAGCTGGTGGGCACGGCCGGTGACCGGTTCGAGATCGAGACGCGTCGTGCGCGCGGTGTCGTCCCGCGCGAGCACACGGTAGCGCGTCAGCGAGGGCTTGCCGTGCTGGTGGTCCCACTTCTGTTTCGGGCGGTTCGGCCAGTCGGCCATCAGGGGCAGGTCGATGTCGCCGCTGTCGTGTTCGACGTGGCCGTCGGCGACGGCGACATAAAGCTTGTGCACTTCACGCGCCGCGAAGGCGATGCTGAGCGTACGTTGCGCCGCCGTGCCGCGCGCGAACAGCATCAGGCCCGAGGTGGCCATGTCGAGCCGGTGCACGACCAGCGCGTCGCTGAAGGCGGCCTGCACTTGTGCACTGAGGCAGTCTTGACCGTGCTCGCCGCGCCCCGGCACCGACAGCAAGCCGGCGGGTTTGACGACGACGACGCAGGTCGCGTCGTCGTGCACGACCGCGAGCGCGCCGTGCCCCGGCATCAGCGCGGTCGCGCCTGCATCTGCCCCGAGCTCAGGAGGTGGAGGCCCTGCTTGCCGGCGAGCGTGGCCGCCAGCAGGGCGCTCGCCACGGCACTGGCGTGGATCGGCCGCACGCCCTTGGGCACCATCCACATCACGGGTGTGAAGATCCGCGTGGCCCAGACTTCGCCGCTGCGCACCGGCTGGCCGAGCGCGGCGCGGTCGCCCATCAGCAGCGAAGGCTGCACGATCACCACCGATTCATAACCGAGCCCGGCCACGGCAGCCTGCATGTCACCTTTCACGCGGTTGTAGAACACGCGCGAGTTGGTATCGGCGCCGAGTGCCGAGACGACCGCCAACCGGTGCGCTCCCGCGGCCCGTGCAGCGCGTGCGGTGTTGACCACGAAGTCGAAATCGACCTGGCGGAAGGCGGCTTCGGAGCCGGCCACCTTGATCGTGGTGCCGAGCGCGATGTAGACGTCGTCGACCTTCGGGAAAGGTTGCGGCAGGTGCGCGAAGTCGACGGCCTGGAAAGTAACCTTGGGGTGCGCTTCGATGCCGCTGACCGCGCGGCGCACCAGCACGTGCACCAGCGAGTAGGCCTCGCTCTTTTCAAGCAGCGGCAGCAGCGCGCGACCGATCAGGCCGGTGGCGCCGGCCAGCAGCGCGGTGCGTGATGAAACTTTGGCTTGGCCCATGCGGGCCGACTGTACCCGGCGCGCGCGCGCCGGGTTGTGTCCAATTCCTGCCGCGTGGCGCGACAGGTGTGCCGGGCTCAGCGCTTGGGCTGGCCGGTGCGTGCTGGCGGGCGCCCGCTGCGTTGCCCGTCGGGGCGCGAGCCGCCCGGGCGCGGTGCCGAACGCGAGTCGTTGCCCCCTCGGCCGCCGCCACCACCGCCGCCATTGCCACCCCGGGGAGCGGCGTGGTGGCGCTGGCCACCGCGGCCGGCACCTTCGCCGATCACCATCCGGCCGAGCACGATCGGCTCGGCTTTTTCGCTCGGGTGCGGTTCGAAGCCGGGCACGATCTCTTTCGGGATCTCGCGCTTGATCAGGCGTTCGATGTCACGCAGGAAGCCGTTCTCGTCAACGCAGACCAGCGACACCGCTTCGCCCTTGGCGCCGGCGCGGCCGGTGCGGCCGATGCGGTGCACGTAGTCTTCTGGCACGTTGGGCAGCTCGTAGTTCACCACGTGCGGCAGCATGTCGATGTCGATGCCGCGCGCGGCGATGTCGGTCGCCACCAGCACCGTCAGGTCGCCGGTCTTGAACTCGGCCAGCGCCTTGGTGCGGGCGGTCTGGCTCTTGTTGCCGTGGATCGCCATCGCGCTGATGTTGGCCTTGAGCAAATGCTCGACCAGCCGGTTCGCGCCGTGTTTCATGCGCGTGAACACCAGCACCTGGTCCCAGTCGTTTTCCTTGATGAGATGGATCAGCAGGTCCTTCTTCATCTCGCGGCCAACCGGGTGCACCTTCTGCGCGATCTGGTCGTTGGTCTGGTTGCGGCGTGCCACTTCGATCAACACCGGTGCGTTCAGCAGCCGGTCGGCCAGGGCCTTGATCTCGTCGCTGAAGGTGGCGCTGAACAGCAGGCTCTGCTTCTTCGGCGGCAGCACCGCGAGCACCTTCTTGATGTCGTGCACGAAGCCCATGTCGAGCATGCGGTCGGCTTCGTCGAGCACGAAGATCTGCACGTGCGACAGGTCGAGCGTGCGCTGCTGGTGGTGGTCGAGCAGGCGGCCCGGCGTGGCGACGAGGATGTCGACGCCGCGGCGCAGCTTGTCGATCTGCGGCTGCATGCCGACGCCGCCGAACATCACCATGCTGGTGAGCTTGCTGTGCTTGCCGTAGGTGCGAACGCTTTCTTCGACTTGCGCGGCGAGCTCGCGGGTGGGGGTGAGGATCAGTGCGCGGATCGGCAGGCGGCCCTTGGCGTCGCGAACGGCGGGGTTGGCCATCAGGCGGTGCAGCATCGGCAGCACGAAGCCGGCGGTCTTGCCGGTGCCGGTCTGGGCGCCGCCCATCACGTCGCCGCCGGAGAGCACGGCCGGAATGGCCTGCATCTGGATCGGGGTGGGGGTGGTGTAGCCGTATTCCGCAACGGCACGCAGCAAGGGCTCGGCGAGGCCGAGAGTGTCAAAAGACATGGGATTCCAAACGGAGAGATCGGCCTGTCGCTCGTACTTCGGGCGCCAGTCGCAGGCAGAGGGGGTGTTTTGAGCGCGGGGCTCAGGTCAGGATGACGGCAGCACAGTGACTGAAGCGTGTGCTGGTGAATTGATTGTACCGGGCAAACCCTTGTGCGCCGCCCGTTCCGGGATAATCGTGCAGTCCGCCCGCTTCTGCCAAGCCCTGTCGCTTGCGCGATCCGCCGACATCGGGGATTGCAGTTTGCCGATGCGCGGGCGACCCTCCACTCATCTCATCGAAAGAACCATGGCGCAATACGTATTCACGATGAACCGCGTCGGCAAGATCGTGCCGCCGAAGCGTCAGATCCTCAAGGACATCTCGCTGAGCTTCTTTCCCGGCGCCAAGATCGGCGTGCTGGGCACCAACGGCTCGGGCAAGTCGACGCTGCTGAAGATCATGGCTGGCATCGACAAGGACATCGAAGGCGAAGCCACGCCGATGCCCGACCTGAAGATCGGTTACCTGCCGCAGGAGCCGGTGATGGACGCCGATCAGACCGTGCGTGAAGCGGTCGAAGAAGGCATCGGCGGCGCGCTGGCGGCGAAGAAGCGGCTCGACGAGGTGTATGCCGAATACGGTGAAGAGAACGCCGATTTCGACAAGCTCGCCGCCGAGCAGGCCGAACTCGAAGCGATCATTTCGTCGGCCGGCAGCGAGAACACCGACCTGCAGCTCGAGATTGCCGCCGACGCGCTCCGCCTGCCGCCGTGGGATGCCGTGGTCGGCAAGCTCTCGGGTGGCGAGAAGCGCCGCGTCGCGCTGTGCCGCCTGCTGCTGTCCAAGCCCGACATGCTCTTGCTCGACGAACCCACCAACCACCTGGACGCCGAATCCGTCGACTGGCTCGAGCAGTTCCTGCAGCGTTATTCGGGCACCGTGGTCGCGATCACCCACGATCGTTACTTCCTCGACAACGCGGCCGAATGGATTCTGGAACTCGACCGCGGCCGTGGCATCCCGTACAAGGGCAACTACAGCACCTGGCTCGAACAGAAGGAAGCCCGGATCGAGCAGGAACAGAAGACCGAAGACGCCCGCACCCGGGCGATGAAAAAAGAACTCGAGTGGGTGCGCGCCAACCCGAAGGGTCGCCAGGCCAAGAGCAAGGCGCGTCTGGCGCGCTTCGAGGAACTGTCGGACACCGACTACCAGAAGCGCAACGAGACCAACGAGATCTTCATCCCGGTCGGCGAGCGCCTGGGCAACGAAGTGCTCGAATTCGACGGCGTGACCAAGAGCTTCGGCGACCGCGTGTTGATCGACAACCTGAGCTTCAAGGTGCCGGCTGGCGCGATCGTCGGCATCATCGGCCCGAACGGCGCCGGCAAGTCGACACTCTTCCGCATGATCGCCGGCAAGGAAACGCCCGACTCCGGCACCGTGAAGGTCGGCCCGACCGTGAAGATGGCCTTCGTCGACCAGAGCCGCGAAGACCTGCAGGCCGACAAGACCGTGTGGCAAGACGTCTCGGGTGGCCTCGACAACATCGTCGTCGGCAAGTTCGTGATGCCCTCGCGCGCCTACATCGGCAAGTTCAACTTCAAGGGCAACGACCAGCAGAAGCTCGTCGGCCAGCTCTCGGGCGGTGAGCGCGGTCGCCTGCACCTGGCCAAGACGCTGGCGCAGGGCGGCAACGTGCTGATGCTCGACGAACCGTCGAACGACCTCGACGTGGAAACGCTGCGCGCGCTCGAAGACGCGCTGCTCGAATTCGCCGGCTCGCTGATGGTGATCAGCCACGACCGCTGGTTCCTCGACCGCATCGCCACCCACATCCTGGCCTGCGAGGGCGACTCGAAGTGGGTTTTCTTCGACGGCAACTACCAGGAATACGAAGCCGACAAGAAGCGCCGCCTCGGTGAAGAAGGTGCCCGCCCGCACCGCCTGCGCTACAAGGCGCTGAAGTAAGGCTCACCGCACGATGCCGCAGCCAGCCGCCACGCCAAGCCGATCGGGCGACGTCCGGGCGGCCGGCATGGCCTTGCAGGACTTCGAGCCGTTGTGGAAGGCCGAGCAGGTGCTGCTCGACGGCTGCCTGAGCGGCGGCATCGCCAAGGTCGGTTACCAGCGCCCGCGCGCGGCCTCGCCCGAGGTGGCGCTGCGTGCCGAGTTCGTGGCCTTCCTGGCGCGTGGCGGCGCCCGCGGTGCGCGGCCCCGTGGCCGGCGCATCCAGCTGATGGGCGCGTGGATCGTCGGCCGCTTGAACCTCGTCGACACTGCGGTGCCGGTGAGCCTGTGGTTCTACCGCTGCCACTTCGACACGACGCTGCTGCTCGACGCCGCGCGCATCGCCGGCAGCCTGGGCCTGCCGGATTGTTCGCTGCCGGGGCTGCGCGCCGAAGCCTGCGTGATCGTCGGCGAGCTGGCGCTGAACTCGGGCTGCAGCGTGCAGGGTGAGGTGCGCTTGTCACACGCGAAGATCCTGCGCGATCTGAACCTCGAACGCGCCCAGCTCGGCGTCGATGCCGACAGCAAGGCGGCCGCCAACACCCACCCGCTGGTGGCCGACGGTGCGCGCATCGGTGGTGACCTGATCATCTCGGCAGGCTTCGCGGCGATCGGCGAAGTGCGCTTCGTCGGCGTGACGGTCGGTGGTGATGTCCGCGCCGACCAGGCCCGGCTGACCGCGCGCATCGACAGCCAGGGCGGGCGCGGCGACGCACTCAACCTCGACCGCATCCATGTGGCCGGCAACGTCTACCTCGACACCGGCTTCTCGGCTTCGGGCCGGGTGCGCCTGCAGCGTGCGCGCATCGAAGGCAACCTCGATTGCACCGGCGCCGGGTTCGACGCCGCCGGCGATCTTGGTTGGGACCAGAACCCGGCCCTGTTGCTCGAGCGCACGCGGGTCGGCGGCGTGTTGTGCCTGCGCGAATTGCAGACGCCGCTGGACGGTGCATCGCTCTCGGGTGCGCGCGCCGGTGCACTCGCCGACGATGCGTCGACCTGGGGCCAGCGCCTCGTGCTCGACGATTTCAAGTACCACCGCTTCGCCCAGGGCGCGCCGGTCGACGCCGGCTTCCGGCTCGACTGGCTGGCGCGCCAGGATCCGCTGCACCTCGACGAAGACTACCGGCCCGAGCCGTGGCGGCGCCTGATCGGCGTGCTGCGCCGAACGGGCAGGGCGCACGGCGCGAGCCTCGTGTTCATGCAGCGCGAGCGCCACCTCGGGCGCATCGGCCGCATCGCCGCCGAGGTGCCGGCGGCGCTGCGCTGGGTGCCGCGCGCCTGCCATTGGCTCTACGGTGTCGTTGCCGGTTACGGCGAGCGCCCGATGCGGCTGGTCGGCGCGATGGTGCTGGCGTGGTTGGTGTGCGGCGGCGCCTATTGGGCCGCGCACGAAGAGCGTGCCATCGCGCCGACACGCGCCGCCACGCGCAGCACGGCCGAATTCCATCCGTGGCTCTATTCGCTCGACCTGCTGCTGCCGCTTGTCGATCTGCAGCAGGCGCGCGAATGGGCGCCGCTGCCGCCCGAACCGGCGCGGCCCGACGATTTCTGGCGCAGCGTCACGCCCACGCTGACCTGGTTCGAAGCCATCTTCGGCTGGGCCGCCGCGCTGCTGCTGGTGCTGGCCGTCAGCGGCGTGACCGACCGCGACCGGCGCGCGCTGGCGTGAAATTCGCGGCAGACTGGCGCCTCTGCCCCGCGTTGTAGGGCTTTGCCACGCGCCGCGAGCGGCTGCTTCGGCGAAACTGCAGCATCGCTGCCATCGGCCTTCTTGACTCGCCGCCCCTTCGTCCGACAAACCTCATGAGACACGCTGCCCGACTTCTCGCGATCGCCTTGCTGGCGCTGCTGTCGGGCTGCGCCTCGTGGCTGCCCGGCTGGGCGCGGTCTGGGCCCGCGGTGCAGGTCGGCGCGGCGCCGGCGATCTCGGCCTCGGGTGTGCCGCCCGGCAGCCCGCAGCCCGGTGGCCCGCCACCGAGCAACCTGCAGCCGTTTGCGGCGGTGGTGCGCGACGCGCAGAAGATCGAGGGCCTGTTCACCGTGTACCGCCGCGAAGAGCGGTCGTGGCTCGAGCTCAAGCCCGAGGATTTTGGCAAGCCGTTTTTCCTTTCGCCCAAGGTCACCACCGGCATCGGCGAGGCCTGGTTGTTCGGCGGCTTGTTCGAAGACGCGCGCCTGATCGAGTTCCGCCGCATCAACAACCAGGTGCAGATGCTGGTGCGCAATACACGCTACGTGGCGCCGGCCGGCACGCCCGAAGCGCGGGCGCTGGTGGCGGCGTTTTCGCCGAGCCTTCTGGCCAGCGCGGCGGTGCTGAGCCAGCCGCACCCGACCTCCAAATCGGTGCTGGTCGACCTGAACAGCCTGTTCCTGAACGACATGCTCGGCCGCGCCCCCGACCTGCAGCGCACCTACCGGCAGGGTTACGGTTTCGACCCGCGCAACTCGGCCATCACGGCGGTGCGCGGAAAACCCGAGAGCGTGGTGATCGAGGTGCTGGCGCACTACGCCACCGGGTCGATCAGCGCACCGCAGTTCGGCGCACCGCCTGGCTCGCCAGTGCCGACCGTGCCACGCAGCGTGCCCGACCCGCGCAGCCTGTTCATGACGCTGCAATACGCGCTGACACGCCTGCCCGAGCAGGCGATGGCCGCGCGCCGGCCCGACCCGCGCATCGGCCATTTCACCTCGACCCTGCAAGATTTCGGCAGCGACACCGCACGCTCGCCCACGGTGCGCCAGATCAACCGCTGGCGGCTCGAGAAGAAGGACCCGGCGGCGGCGATGTCGGAGCCGGTCAAGCCGCTGGTCTACTGGCTCGACCGCAGCATCCCGCTGCAGTACCGCGACACGATCCGCGCCGGCATCCTGGAGTGGAACAAGGCCTTCGAGGGGATCGGTTTCACGAACGCGATCGAGGTCAAGGTGCAGGCCGACGACGCCGACTTCGACACCTTCGACCCCGGCCTCGCCGCAGTGCGCTGGATGAGCAACAGCGGGCCGTCGTTCGTGGCCATCGGCATGAGCCACGTCGACCCGCGCAGCGGCGAAATCCTGGCCAGCAACATCGCGATCGAGGCGTTCGCCGCACGCAGCCGGCGCACCCAGCGCGCGCAGGTGCTGCCACCGAGCACGATCGACTGGCGCCGCCTGCTGCAGACGGGTGCCGACCCGGCCGAGCACGCCGGGTACGAACACGCCGACCCGAGCCGCTGCGAATACGCCGACCTGGCCGGCCAGCAGCTCGCCTACGGCCTGGACGTGCTCGCGGCGCGCGGCGAGCTCGCGCCCGAAGGCCCCGAAGCGCAGCAGTTCGTGCTCGAGTTCCTCAAGGAAGTGACGATGCACGAGGTCGGCCACACGCTCGGCCTGCGCCACAACTTCCGCGCCTCGAAGGTCTACAGCGACAACCAGCTCTCCGACCCCGATTTCACGCGCCGCAACGCGCTGGCAGGCTCGGTGATGGACTACGCGCCGATCAACCTGGCGGCCCCCGGCAGCGCGCCGGTCGCGCCGTTCCAGGGCGGGCTCGGGCCCTACGACCTGTGGGCCATCGAGTACGCCTACAAGCCGATCGCGGCGGCCGACGAAAAAGCCGAACTCGCGCGCATCGCGGCGCGCAGCAGCGAACCCGAACTGGCTTACGGCACCGACGAAGACAACTTCCTCGGCATCGACCCCGACGCCTTGCAATACGACCTGGGCAACGACGCCATCGCCTTCGCACGCAAGCGCCTGGCGATCGCGCGTGACCTGTTCCAGCGCCAGGAATCGCGCACGCTCTCGCCCGACGAAGACTATGCGTCTCTGCGCCGCTCGCTCGACTTCGCGGTGGCCGACGCGGCCGGCGCGGTCGGGGTGCTGGCGCGCCAGATCGGCGGCGTGCGCACGCTGCGCGACTACCCCGGCAGCGGCCGCGACCCGCTGCAGCCGGTGCCGGCGGCGCTGCAGCGCGAAGCGCTCGACGTGATGTCGCGCAGCCTGTTCGCGGCCGACAGCCTGGTGGTGTCACCGGCCCTGCAGCGACGCCTGGCACCCGACTTCCAGGAACGCGGCGAGGCCTTGTATGGCGGCGAAGGCTCGGTCGCCACCGACTTTTCGCTGACGCAGCGGGTGCTCGGCTTGCAGCGTGCCTTGCTCGGCCAGCTGATGAGCGACGCGGTGGCCGCGCGCATCATCGACAGCCAGGGCAAGGTCGCTCGGCGCGAAGACGCGTTTCAGCTGTCGGAGTTGTACGGGCGGCTGGAGCGTGACGTCTGGAGCGAACTGGGCAGCGCGGGCGACATCGGCGCGCCGCGCCGCGAACTGCAGCGCGAATACATCAACCGGGTGTCGGCGATGCTGCTGCGGCCCAGCCCTTCCGGCCGGGCCGATGCGCGCAGCCTGGTGCGCTCTCGGGCGCAGGCGCTGCTGCTTCGCATCCGAGCCACCGCGGGGCGCGGTGGTCTGAGCGCGGATGCGCGTGCGCATCTGCAGGACGGGGCCGACACCTTGTCGCAGGCACTCTCGGCGCGTTTGTTGCGGTCGGGTCTGTAGAAGCCGCTCACTGCAGGCGCTGTGCGCCCGGCTCGTTGATGTCGCTGCTGGCGACGGCCGAGGCGGGCGGGGTGCGCCGGCCGATGATCACGACGGTGGGCAGTTGCACCACGGTCGCCTGCGTGATCGCCGCGGTTTTCTGGGCGCCGGGGCGGTCCATGCCGAACAGCTCCGAACCGATGGCCAGCGTGCCGCCGATGAACAGCGCGAAGGTGAGGGCGGCGGTGAAGTAGCGGTCGATCATGGTGGGCTCCTGGGGTGGCAGCAAGCGGTGTCTGCTGCGTTGGAGTGAACTGTAGGAGCGCCACCGCTTCGCCGAAAGCGGCTTGCGACAGGCTGCAATTTTTGCCGGCCGAAGCGCGCTTCGGCGCGACGAACGAGACCGTGTCAGCCGACGCTCAGCGCCACAACCAGGCCGCGCCGCGCACCCCGGACGAGTCACCGTGCAGGCTTTGCACCAGGCGCGTGTGCACGCTGTCCTTGATGCCGCCGCTGAAGACGAACTGCCCCCACAGGCGAGGCACGTTCACGTACAGGCGCTGCAGCTGCGAGACACCGCCGGCCAGCACGATCACATCCGGGTCGAGAACGTTGATCACGTGCGCAAGGCTGCGCGCCAGCCGCGCTTCGTAACGTTGCAGCGTGGCCTCGCAGGCCGCGTCGCCACGTGCCGCGGCTTCACCGATCTGGCGCGCGTCGAGGGGCTTGCCGGCGTGCGCCGCGTGGTCGCGAGCCATGCCGGGCCCGCTGACCCAGGTTTCGATGCAACCGCGTTGCCCGCAGTAGCAGGCCGGGCCCGGATGCTCACCCGCTTCGGCCCAGGGCAGCGGGTTGTGGCCCCATTCGCCAGCCAGGCCGTTGGGGCCGGCGAGCAACCGCCCGTTCACGACGATGCCGGCACCGACGCCGGTGCCCAGGATCACGCTGAACGAAACCGCCGCGTCGGCGGCAGCGCCGTCGGTGGCTTCCGACAGCGCCAGGCAGTTGGCGTCGTTGGCGACGCGCACCGGGCGGCCGAGCGCCTGGGCCAGGTCACGCTCCAGCGCTTCGCCGTTCAGGCAAGTCGAGTTGGCGTTCTTGATGTGGCCCGAGCGTGTCAGCGAGCCCGGCGTGCCGACGCCCACGCTGCAGTGCTGCAAACCGAGTTCACTTTCAGCGCGGGCGACCAGCGTGGCCACGGAGGCGAGCGTGGCGCGGTAGTCACCCGCTGGGGTGGCCACGCGCTCGCGCCAGAGACTCACGCCTTGGGCGTCGAGCACCACCGCTTCGATCTTGGTGCCGCCCAGGTCCACGCCGATGGCGGGCAAGGGCGAGTGGGCGGACGAGGAGGCGGGAGCCATGGGGCAAGCGTATCAGCCCGCCCAATATAAAAAAACGCCCGAGGCCCGGAGTCCGGGAGGCCTGGGGCGTGTGAGCCGGAGTCGGGTTGCGACTCGCGGGGTGTCTGTCTTGCGATTCAGCGCTGGGCCAACTGCGAGCGGTGGCCGATGACGGTCACGGTTTCGAGTTGCACCACGCGCACTTGTTTCGCCTGCGGCGCGCGGCTCTCGGCGGGCTGCTGCGCGGCGGTCGCGAAGGTCAGCGTGGCGGCGGCAAGAACGGCGAAGGTGGCGGCGAAAGCGGTGAGGCGGCTGATCATGGTGGGCTCCTGGGAAGTTCGTTGTGGGGTTGGCTTGAAACGAACTTTAGGAGCGGCGAGGTCCACCGCCAAGGCGCTTGCGACGGGCTGCGGCGCAGCGCGGATGAACTGCGGCGTGCGCCGATCAACGGCATGCGCGCAGCCGCTGAAACGCGCTTTTCAGCCTCAGATCGGCGTGGTGCGCTCGAGCAGCCAGGCCAGTGCGGCCCCGCTGACCAGCGGGCTCAGGCGCTCGCGCACGGTCGCGTGGTAAATGTTGAGCCAGTCGATCTCGTCCTGCCGCAACAGGCTGCGTTCGATGCAGCGTGTGTCGATCGGGCACAGCGTGAGGGTCTCGAATTCGAGGAACTCGCCGAACTCGGTGCTGCCCGTCGCCCCGACCGAAGCGGCCGGCACGTTCAGCACCAGGTTCTCGATCCGGATGCCCCAGCGGCCCGGCCGGTACAGCCCCGGCTCGATGCTAGTGATCATGCCGGGCTCCATCGCCATGTTGGCGTCGGGCACGGTCTTCGAGATGCTCTGCGGGCCTTCGTGCACGTTCAGGAAATAACCGACACCGTGGCCGGTGCCGTGGCCGTAGTCGAGGCCGTGTTGCCACAGCGGCGTGCGCGCGATGGCGTCGAGCATCGGCGACAGCGTGCCGCGCGGGAATCGCGTGCGCGAGAGCGCCAGCGTGCCCTTGAGCACCAGCGTGTAGTCGCGCCGGTGCTCGGCCGTGATCCGCCCGATCGGCCAGACGCGCGTGATGTCGGTTGTGCCTCCGAGGTACTGGCCGCCGGAGTCGATCAGCAGCAGGCCGCCTTCGCCCGGTGCCACCTCGATCACAGCGTGCGATTCCGGTGTGGCGTGGTAGTGCGGCATCGCGCCGTTCGGGTTGAACGCCGCGATGGTGTTGAAGCTCAGGCCGACGAAGCCGGGGCGCTTGGCACGGGCGGCGCTGAGCTTTTCATCCACCGTCAGTTCGGTGATGCGCTCCTTGCCCAGTGCGGCTTCGAACCACGCGTAGAACTCGCACATCGCCGCGCCGTCCTGCGCCATCGCTTCGCGCACGAAGGCGGCTTCGTCGGCGTTCTTGCGGCTCTTGAGCAGCGTGCTCGGGTTGATCGCTTCGACCACACGCACCGTGGCGTGGCCACGCAAACCGAAGGTCACGCGCCGCGGGTCGAGCAGCAGCACGGCGTCGGCCGGCAGTGCGGCGAGCGCGGCCGCGGCCTGCGCATACGGGGCGACGTGGATCTTGTCAGCGGCGAGCGTGGCTTGCAGTTCGGCGCTGACCTTGTTATCGGCGACGAAGAGGGTGACGTGATCGGTTTCGATCAGCGCGTGGGCCAGGAACACCGGGTTGAAGCTGACGTCGGCGCCGCGCAGGTTGAACAGCCAGGCGATGTCGTCGACGGTCGAGACGAAGTGGTGCGTCGCGCCGTGCCGGGCCATCGCTTCACGCACCTGCACCAGCTTGGTCGCGCGCGCCAGCGGCGACTGCGGTGCGTGGTGTTCGTAGACGGCGGCGGTCGGCAGGCCCGGGCGCTCCGGCCACACTTCGGCGAGCGCGTCGAAGTCGGTGCGCAGGCGGATGCCGGCGCGGTCGAGCACGTTCTGCAACATCTGCGCCGCGGCCAGGCCGAGCACGTTGCCGTCGACACCGACGGTGGCACCGGCCGACACGTGGCTGGCGATCCAGTCGAGGTGGTGGGTGGCGGTGCCGGTCGGGATCTTCACGAGTTCGGTGCCGGTGCCGGAGAGTTCGGCTTCGGCTTGCACCCAGTAGCGGCTGTCGGCGAATACCGCAGCGCCGTTCAGCGTGACGACCAGCGTGCCCATCGAACCCGTGAAGCCCGACAGCCATTGCCGGCCTTGCCATCGCTCTGGCAGGTATTCGCTCAGGTGCGGGTCGCTCGACGGCACCAATACGGCGGCGAGGCCGTGTTTCTTGAGCGCATCACGGACCCGCTCGATGCGCAGGCGGAAGGGGGAGGTGCGGGTGTCCATGAAGGGTGTCCTGTCGATCCGGTGGGTGAGATTTTAGGAGTTCGCCACCAGCGGCGCATCGGCGCCACCCAGCCGCCGCCGCACCATCTGGATGTTGCTGCGCAGCGCGTAGAGCTCGTCGGCGTAGCTGAGCGGCACGCTCACGTCGACGACGCGGGCTTCGATCACGTTCAGGTCTTGCAACAGCTCGCTCGCCGGCCGCTTGTCGATCGCGTCTTCGACTTCGCGCAGCTGCGCGTACCAGCGGAAGATGCGCTTGCGGATGCGGAACTGGTACAGCGGCGGCAGCATGCGCGACAGCGGGATCAACGCGGCGACGATGGTCACGAGCACCGGCCACATGCGGTCGATCAGGTTCGCCAGCCAGAACGGCAGGTAACGCTGCAGGACCGGCATGCCGGTGGCGTAATAACGCTGCGCTTCCTTGGCGAGCGGCTCTTCGGTGCCGGCCGCGATCGGCAACTCGCCCTTGCGCTGGAACCAGCCGGCGCTGCCGTGCACTTGCTGCGCGGTCTGCACGAACAGCTGGATCAGCGCAGGGTGCGTTTCCTTGCGCGCCAGCAGCGTGGCGGTGGGCGCGACAAGGCGCACGTCTTGCGGCGGCAGGTCGCGCGCGAGGTCGACGACACCGCGCGGCAGCGTCACCGGCGTCAGAAAGGCGAAACGGCGCGAATAAGCGTCGGCCTGCGCGAAGTTGTAGAGCGCGATGCCGGGCGTCTGCAGCAGCATCTGCACCATCAGCGATTCGGGCGCCGAAGCGAACACGAGTGCATCGACCTCGCCGCCGAGCAGGGCGACCACGGCGGGCGTCTGCGGCTGGCGCAGCAGCGTCAGCGACGCGGGCTCGATGTTGTTGGCCGCGATCAGCTTGTTCACCAGGTTCGGCACGCCGCTGCCTTCGGCGCCGATGTTCAGGCGCCAGCCGGGCAATTGCGACATCGAGCTGAGCGTCGGCGCTTTCAGCAGGCGCTGCGCCGAGTCGGTGCGATAGAACAGCCAGACCGGCTCGTAGAACAGGCTGCCGAGGGCCACGAGGTTCGAGTCTTCTTCGTCTTCGCGCGCCGTGCGGTCGTCGGCGCCGCCTTGCACGAAGGCGATGTCGACGCCCGAAGCCGGGTCGCGCAGCAACTGCAGGTTCTCGGCCGCGCCTTGGGTCGGGCGCAGTTCGACCGTGATGCCGTAGGCCTTCAGCGCCTGCACGTAACGTTTGCCGAACTCGGCGTAGGCACCCTGGTCGGCGCCGGTGGCGAGCACGACCTTCTTCGGCGGGTTCGGGTCGAGCGCCCAGTAGGCCAGGCCGAGCAGCGCGACCGCGAGCACGATGAACGGCCCGAAGGTGACGAGCAGGTCGCGGAACGAGAGCAGGGTGTGGCGCAGTTGGTTGGGCATCGGTGCGGCAAGGTGGGTCAAGCCGCACGATACCGCGCTGCCAGCGCCACCACCACGGCGCATTTGCATCACAAGGTATGCTTTTCGGATCGACCCGATGAAACAACCTCTGAACTTTTGATGCGCTTGCTGCTGGTTGAAGACGACCGCATGATCGGCGAAAGCCTGCGCGCGGCGCTGCGCCTGGAAGGCCATGCGGTCGACTGGGTGCGCGACGCGGCCGCGGCCGGCAGCACGCTGGCGAGCGAACGTTTCGACCTGGTCTTGCTCGATCTCGGCCTGCCGGCCACCGGCGCGGCCGGTGCGCCGGCCGATCCGGTGGGTGGCCTCGCGGTGCTGCGCGCGGTGCGTGCGCGCCAGGACGCCACGCCCTTCATCGTGCTGACCGCACGCGACGGGCCCGGTGACAAGGTGACCGGCCTGGACGCCGGGGCCGACGACTACCTCGTCAAACCCTTCGAGCTCGATGAACTCGGCGCGCGCATCCGCGCCGTGCTGCGGCGTGGTGCGGGCCGGGCCGAGCCGGCCTTGTCGTTCGGCGGCGTCACGCTCGACCCGGCGACACGCCAGGTCACGAAGGACGGTGTGGCCGTGCTGCTCTCGGCGCGCGAATTCGCCGTGCTCGAAGCGCTGATGCAGCGCCCCGGCGCGCTTCTGTCGCGCGCCCAGCTCGAAGACCGGCTCTACGGCTGGGGCGAAGAGATCGAGAGCAACGCGGTCTCGGTCTACATCCACCAGCTGCGCCGCAAGCTTGGCGCCGAGTTCATCCAGAACGTGCGTGGCGTGGGCTACTTCGTCGGCAGCAAGCCGGCATGAACTCGATCCGCGTTCGCCTGCTGCTCTCGCTGCTGGCGATGCTGGCCGCGGCCGCGCTCGTGATGGGCTGGTTCACCTACCGCAACGTGCTGGCCGAGACCGAAACGCTGTTCGACTACCAGTTGCGCCAGATGGCCTTGTCGTTGCGTGACCAGGGCGAGATCGCGCCGGGGCAGGCGAGCGCGCTGCAGGACGAGCAGCTCGACTTCGTGGTGCAGATCTGGACCGTCGACGGCCGCAGCATCTACGCCTCGCGCGAGCACAGCACCTTGCCCGAGCGGGCCTTGCTCGGCCTGGCCGACATCAACGTGCAGGGCAAGACCTGGCGCACCTTCGGCGTGGCCACGCCGACGCGGGTGATCCAGGTGGCGCAGCCGCGCCAGATCAGGCAAAAGCTCGCGGCCGACGCGGCTTTGCGCAGCGTGGCGCCGCTGCTCTTCATCGCACCCCTGCTGGCGCTGGTGATCTGGTGGCTCGCCGCGCTCACGCTGGCGCCGCTCAACCGCGTGGCGGCCGACGTGCGCGAGCGTGACGAACATTCGCTGCAGCCGCTGCCCTGTGAAGGCCTGCCCGACGAAGTGGCGCCGCTCGTGCAATCGCTCAACGCGCTGCTGCAACGCCTGGGGGCGTCGCTGCAAACGCAGCGCGCTTTCGTGGCCGATGCGGCGCACGAGTTGCGCTCGCCGCTGACGGCGCTGAAGCTGCAACTGCAGTTGCTGCAGCGTGCGCCCGACGAGGCTTCGCGCGTCGCGGCCATCGGCGCGCTCGGTGAGGGCATCACGCGTGCCGCCCGGCTGGTCGAGCAGTTGCTGGCTCTGGCGCGCAGCGAACCCGGCGCGCAGCCGCCGGCCGCAACGCCAATCGACCTGAGCGAGCTGGTGCGCCAGGCCGTGGCCGACACGCTGCCGCTGGCGCAGCTGCGCGGCACGGCGCTGGCCTTGTTCGCCGATGCGCCGGTGGCCGTGAACGGCGACGCCGCCGCGCTGACGGCGCTGGTGCGCAACCTGGCCGACAACGCGGTGCGTTATTCGCCGCCGGGCGCGCGCGTCGAGCTGCGCGTGTCGATGGACGGCACCGTGCCGATGCTGCAGGTCGACGACAGCGGCCCGGGCGTTCCAGCCGAAGACCACGAGCGTGTCTTCGACCGTTTCTACCGCCGCGCCAGCGGCGACGAGCCGGGCTCGGGCCTCGGCCTGGCGATCGTGCGCAGCGTGGCCGGGCAGCATGGCGCGGCCGTGGCGCTGGCCACGTCGAAGCTCGGCGGCCTGCAGGTGACGGTGCGTTTCCCGACCGGTTCTTAACTTTCGCCTAACCTGGCGCTAACCGAGCCCTAACCGGCGGCCCCTATCTTCTGCCGCATGCGGAAATCATTCCGCACTGCATTCAGACGAAGGAGTTGCCATGAAGCTCAAACCCCTCAGCGCCGCCTTGCTCGCGGTCGGTGCCCTGACCGTCGTGTCCGCCGGCGCGATCGACATGCCTGCCTGGTTGAAGGGCAAGGCCCCGACAACCGCCACCACGGCTGCGCAATCCGTTGCCGCCGTGACGGCCACTGCACCCGAAGCGGCCACGCCGCCGCCGGTCCCGATGATCAGCGCGCAGGGCGTGCCGAACTACCGCGCCATCGTCAAGCAGTCGGGCCCGGCTGTCGTCGGTGTCACCGTGGCCGGCATGCACAAGGCGTCTGCCGAAGAGCAGGGCCTGCCGCCCGGCTTCGAGAACGATCCGTTCTTCAAGTTCTTCCGCGGCATGCCCGGCTTCCAGGGCCGTGGCCAGCAGGGCGGGCAGGTGCCGTTCAAGGGCATGGGCTCGGGCTTCATCATCAGCAGCGACGGCCTGATCCTGACCAACGCGCACGTGGTGCGTGAAGCGAAGGAAGTGACCGTGAAGCTCAGCGACCGGCGCGAGTATTCGGCCAAGGTGCTGGGATCGGACCCGACCACCGACATCGCCGTGCTGCGCATCAACGCGACCGGGCTGCCGATCGTGCGGCTGGGCGACGCGCGCCAGCTCGAAGTGGGCGACCCGGTGCTCGCGATCGGCGCGCCTTACGGGCTGGAGCAGACGGCCACCCAAGGCATCGTCAGTGCCAAGGGCCGTTCGCTGCCGGGTGACGCGGTCGTGCCTTTCATCCAGACCGACGCGGCGGTGAACCCCGGCAACTCCGGTGGCCCGCTGTTCGACGGCAGCGGCGCGGTGGTCGGCATCAACGCGCAGATCTATTCGCAGAGCGGTGGCTTCCAGGGCCTGAGCTTTTCGATCCCGATCAACGTGGCGTTGAAGGTGAAGGACCAGATCGTCGCGACCGGCAAGGCCAGCCATGCCCGCCTGGGTGTGACGGTTCAGGACCTGAACCAGGCCCTGGCCGAATCCTTCGGCCTGAAGAAGCCCGACGGTGCCTTGATCGCCAACGTGGCGCCGAACAGCGCCGCCGCGGCGGCCGGTCTGAAGGCCGGCGACGTGGTGACCGAGGTGAATGGCGAACCGGTCGTCCGCTCGGGCGCGCTGTCGAGCCTGATCGGCCTGTCGGCGCCGGGCGAGAAGGTCAAGCTGACCGTGTGGCGCGACAAGTCGCCGCGCGAGATCGAAGCGAAGCTGCAGGCTGCCGACGCCGGCGCCACGCAGGTGGCCGACGCCGACGGCGCGGTGCCGCAAGGCCAGCTCGGCCTGTCGCTGCGCGCGCTGACGCGTGAAGAACGCAAGCAGTCGCAGATCGACCAGGGCCTGGTGGTCGAAGGCGTGGCCGGCCCGGCGGCCAAGGCCGGTATCGAAGAAGGCGATGTGCTGCTCGCCATCAACGGCAAGCCGGTTCAGTCGATCGATCAGGTCAAGGCCGTGATGAGCGCCAAGCCGAAGAGCGTGGCGCTGCTGGTGCAGCGCGACGGCGAGAAGATTTTCGTGCCCGTGAATTTGGGCTGAAGGCGGCATCCCGGGCGCCTCGCAGGCCGGGGTGCCATCGAGCTTGACCCGGGAGTCTGCTGATAGAGTCCCTGCGACGTGCAGCGTGGCTGCCCGCAGGGAGAATTCTTGAACACCGTTCAATCGATCCGGGCGCTGCTGCTCGCATGTGCCGCGGCACTCGGCTGCCACACTGTCGCAGCACAAACGGCACCCACGACAACGAAGCCCCCCGCGCCGCGCGTGCCGGCCGCAAAAGCCGCGGCGACGCCGGTCGCCACTGACTCTGCTGCGAACCCGGGCTACACCGTCGAGCCCGAGCCAACGTGGGTTGTTCCCGCCAGGGAACAGGCCACCACCCGTGTCGACGCCGCGCCGATGCACTACCGGGTGATCGACAGCCAGATCCGCGTCGAAGGAAAGTCGGCCTGGAACTACTCGCACGTCGTGCGGGTGCCGAACGATGTGGCGGGCCTGGCCACAGCTTCACAGATCGAACTGGAGTTCGACCCGACCTACCAGAGCTTCGTGCTGCACCGCCTCGACGTGCTTCGCGACGGCAAGCGTGCCACCCGCATCGACCGCAAGAAGATCCGGCTGCTGCAGCGCGAAGCCCAGCTCGAGCGCCAGATGTACGACGGGCGCGTGACGGTGTCGATCGTGCTCGACGATGTGCGTGTCGGCGATCAGATCGATTTTGCGTACTCGGTCCGTGGCTCGAACCCGGTGTTCGACGGCAAGTTCGCCCACGTTGAATGGATGAGCTCGCAGCGCGGCCCGGTTGCGCTGTACCAGGTGCGCCTGCTGGCGCCGGCCGAGCGGCCGATCCGGATGCAGGCCGGCTCCACCGACATGCGCGAGGAGTCGCGCGTGCTCGGCGCGCAGCGCGAAACCGTGTTCCGGCGTGAAGCCGTGCCACAGCTGCGTGCCGATGCGGGTGCGCCCTACAGCGTGGTGGTGCCGCACCAGTTGCAGTTCAGCGAGTTTGCCGACTGGGCCGAGGTGGCGCGCTGGGGCCAGGCGCTGTTCGCGCAGAACGCCGTCGGCCAGGCGATCGAACAGAAAGCGGCCGAGATCCGGGCGGCCTCGGCCGACCCGGCCGCGCGGGTCGTCGCCGCGCTGCAGTTCGTGCAGAAGGACGTGCGCTATTTCGGTACCGAAGCGGGCATCGGCAGCCACCGCCCGGCCGCACCCGACAAGGTGATCGAACAGCGATTCGGCGACTGCAAGGACAAGGTCACGCTGCTGATCGCACTGCTGCGGCGCCTGGATGTGGTGGCCTCGCCGGTACTGGTGTCGACACTGTTGCGCGGCCGCGTGGCCCAGCAGCTTCCCGGGCCGCTGGCCTTCGACCACGTGATCGCGCGGGTCGAACTGAACGGCGCGGTGTACTGGCTCGACGCCACCCGCGCGCAACAAAGTGGTGAACTGGCCCGGCGCCAGTCGATCGGCCTCGGTTCCGGCCTGTTGCTCGCAGACGCCAGCGCCGCGCTGGTGAGCTTGCCGGCCCCGTTCGATGCCGAGCGGTTCGTGATCACCGATACGATCCGCGTCACGCGTTTCATCGACGCGCCGACACTCGAGTCGCGCATCACTTACCGTGGCGAGCTGGCCGAGGTGTTCCGCGACCTGGTTGCCCAGCGAGGTGCGAAAGAAGTGGCGGTCGAGCTGAACCGCGACTACCTGCGGATCTACCCGAAGATTCAAAGCACGGCAGAGATGCGCGTCGAAGATTCGCCGCAAGACGACGCGATCACCTTTGTGCAGCGTTTCATCGTGCCGGAGTTCTGGCGCTTTCCGGAGCAGCGCTTTCTGCAGGCCGATGTCGTGCAGTGGGGCGTGGTCTCGGCCTTGATGATGCCGAAGTCCGAGTCACGGCGCGACGCCTTTGCGATCGCCTATCCCGGGCGCTACAGCCACAAGGTGGTGCTGGAGTATCCGGAAGATGTCTTTGCAAAGCCGTTTTCGCAACGTGTCGACGAAGGCGACGACACGGTCTCGCTGAAGCTCTCGCTGGAAGGCACGCCACGCCGTGTCGAGTACCTCGCCGAAGCCCGCCTGGGCGTCGAACAGATCGAGCCGCAGGCTTGGGAGGCCCACGTGGCCAAGGTGGCCAAGATGCTGCCGCGGCTGGGCAGTGTGGCGGGCGTGCCGACCATCGCGGTGTCGGAAGGGGAGTCGGTCACCCGGGAACTCAAGGACACCGAAGAAGCGGTTCGCAGAGGCAAGACCAAGGTGGTCACCGCGACACAGGCCCAGGCCATGTTCAAGGTGATTACGTTGACGGCGCAGATCAAGGGTGGCCGGCTGCCGGCGGCGCTCGAAGCCCAGGCGCTCAACGAGCGTGGGGTGCAGTACGACCACCTCGGACGCCACGCAGAGGCGCGCACCGATTTCGAGCTGGCGATGTCGCTGTCGAAAGGCACGAACGAGATCGAGAACGCGGCGGCCGTCAACGCGATCGAACTGCGTGACTTCGACCGTGCCATCGAACTCGCGAACGCGGTGCTGCAACGTGCGCCGAGGGATTCGCAGGCTTTGAACAGCCGGGCACTGTCGCGGTATTTCAAGGGCGAGTTCAGCGTGGCGAAGGCCGACTTCGAAGAACTTCTGAAAGACCGGGCGGCAGTGCGGCGCGGTTACCCGATCGTGTGGCTGGCGCTGGCGACACGCCGTGCTGGGCAGAGCACGACGGCGTTGCAAGGGCTCTTCCCGGCCGACCAACTGCCCACCGACTGGCCGCGGCCGCTGATCGAGCTGGTGCTCGGCAACACAAGTGTCGACGCCGTGATCACGTCGGCCAAGGGGGCCAAGGTGCCGATCGAGCCCTTGTGCGAAGCGTATTTCTACATCGGCGAGAAATTCCATGTCGAAGGCGACACATCGCAGGCCGGCGACTACTGGCGCAAGTCGGCCGACCTTGGCGTGGTGGAGTTCATCGAGCACGGGGCCGCCCGTTTCCGCTTGGCCAGCGTGGGCGCGAAGTAGCACGGCCAGCCTGAAAGACCTGACCATGTCGATGACCCTCGTTGTGCGAGCGCGCTGTGCCGGCGCCTTGTGGTTCGTGTTGCTGTGCGGGGCGGCCCAGGCGCAGTTCACCGGGTTTCCCGGTACGACGGTGCGCTTTGCCAGCGTTGCAGAAGGCCGTGCGGTGCTCGGTTCGGTGGACGAATGGATGCCGCTGACGAGCGATTTGCAACGCGCCTCCACGCTCGGGCGCACGCCACCGGTGAGTGTCGAGGAGTTTCGCGCTTTCAGCGCCGAGGCGGTGCTGCCCTGGACCGACGCGCAGCAGGCACGCTTGCGCAAAGCGCTGGAGCAACTCGCTCCGAAGTTCGCGGCGTTGCAGGTGCCGCTTCCGCCCGAGGTGCTTCTGATCAGCACCAACGGGCGCGACGCGTTCGGCAACCCCTACACGCGCGGGCGCGCCGTGGTGCTACCGCTGGCGGGCTTGCCCGACACGGCCGGTGCCGACGCCTACATCCTCGCGCACGAGTTGTTCCATGTCGTCTCGCGCCATGCGCCGGCGCTGGCAACGCGCCTGTACCCCACGATCGGCTTCGAGAGCACGGTGCCGCTGCAGTGGCCGGCCGCCTGGTTGCCCCAGCGCATCGCCAACCCCGACGCGCCCTTCGACCGCCACCTGATGCGCACCACGGTCGAAGGTCGCAGCGTGGCCTTGATGCCGCTGCTGACGGCCGGCCGTGCCGAGTTGAAGCCGGGCGAGTCGTTCTTCAGCGTGATGCAGGTGCGCTTGCTCGAAGTGACGCCGGGCGACGCCGCGCGGCCGACGCTGCCGGTGCTGCGCGACGGGCAACCGGTCTGGCACGAACCGAGGCAAGTGCCCGACTACCTCGCGCGGCTCGGTGGCAACACTAACTACATCCTGCATCCCGAAGAAACGATGGCCGACAACTTCGCGTTCGCAGTCAATGTTTCGCCTGTGCCGAACCAAGCCCTCTTGGTGCGCATTCAAGAGGTGCTGCGGGCCGAGCCGCGCTGAGCCGGCTCACAAGTCGGTGCGCAGCTTCCAGATCTCGGGGAACAGCACCACGTCGAGCATCTTGCGCAGGTAACCCACGCCCGAGGTGCCGCCGGTGCCCCGCTTGAAGCCGATCACACGCTCGACCGTCGTGACATGGCGGAAGCGCCAGAGGCGGAAGGTGTCTTCGAGGTCGGTGAGTTCTTCGCCGAGCTGGTAAAGATCCCAGTAGGCTTTCGGGTCGCGGTAGACGACGAGCCAGGCCTGTTCGATGGCGTCGTTGGCTTCATGGGCTTTCGTCCAGTCGCGTTCAAGCGCCGACGATGGCACCGCGAGACCGCGGCGCGCGAGCAGGCGCAGCGATTCGTCGTACAGCGACGGCGCGCGCCACGCCGCTTCGACCCGCGCGAGGATCTCGGGCCGGTGCATGTGCGGCTTCAGCATCGCCGCGTTCTTGTTACCGAGCGTGAACTCGATGCAGCGGTACTGCCAGCTCTGGAAGCCGCTGCTGTTCGACAGATAAGGGCGGATCGCGGAGTACTCGGGCGGTGTCATCGTTGCGAGCACATCCCACGCATGCACGAGCTGCTCCATGATCTTGCTGACGCGCGCGAGCATCTTGAAGGCGCTGCCGAGATCGTCGCTCGCCACGCACTGCACGGCAGCGCCGAGTTCGTGCAGCAGCAGCTTCATCCACAGCTCGCTGGTCTGGTGCTGCACGATGAAGAGCATCTCGTCGTGCGCCGGCGACAGCGGGTGCTGCGCGTGCAGGATCTCGCCCAGGTGCAGGTAGTCGCTGTAGCTCATGTCCTTCGAGAAGTCGAGCTGCGCGCCTTCCTCGGCGACGATCTTTTCGGTGGGGCTTGTCATGGCGAGCCTCAGGTGACGGCGGAGCGCTGGCTGAAGCGTGCTTCGCGCCACTCGCCGGTCGCCAGCACCTGGCGCAGGTGTTCGACCGCGTCCCACACTTCGGTGAAGCGTGTGTAGAGCGGCGTGAAGCCGAAGCGCAGCAGGTGCGACGACTCGGGGGCTGCGCCTGGCTCGCCGGCGCGGAAGTCTCCGATCACGCCGCGCGCAATCAGCGCCTGCATGATCGCGTAACCTTGTTCGTGGGCGAAGCTCACCTGGCTGCCGCGTTGCGCGGCGTCGCGCGGCGTGACGAGCGTGAGGCCGTGGCCGGCGCAGCGGGCTTCGACGAGTTCGGTGAAAAGCGCTGTGAGTGCGGTCGACTTCTGGCGAAGGGCTGCCATGCCGCCGAATGTTGCTGCTTTCAGGAAAACATCGACCCCGCAGTCCAGCGCAGACATCGACAGCACCGGCGGTGTGCCGCAGGCAAAGCGCTGGATGCCGAGCGCGGGCCGGTAGTCGGGCGTGAACTCGAACGGGGCTGCGTGACCGAACCAGCCCGACAGGGGCTGCCGCAATTGATCGCGGTCCATGCGCGCAGTGTGGCGCGGGTGTGCCCACACGAAGGCCGGCGCGCCGGGGCCGCCGTTCAGGTACTTGTAGCCGCAACCGACGGCGAAGTCGGCGTCGGCCGCCTTCAGATCGACCGGCACCGCGCCGGCGGAGTGCGCCAGGTCCCACAGCACCAGTGCGCCGGCCTCGTGGACATCTTGTGTGACCTGCGCCATGTTGTGCATTCGCCCGGTGCGGTAGTTGACGTGCGTGAGCATCAGAACGGCGAGTTGCTCGTTCAGGTGCGTGGCAAGGTCTTCGGCTTCGATCAGCTTCAGCTCGAAGCCGTGGGTGCGCGCCACGCTCTCGGCGATGTAGAGATCGGTCGGGAAGTTGCTGCGCTCGGAGACGATGAGCCTGCGCTGCGGTGCGTCGGCCTTGACCAGTTCGACGGCGGCGCACAGCGCCTTGTAGAGGTTCACCGAGGTCGAGTCGCCGACGATCAACTCGTTCTCGCCCGCACCGACGAGCCGTGCGATCTTGTTGCCGATGCGCTGCGACAGGTCGACCCAGCCGGCCGTGTTCCAGCTGCGGATCAGGTCGCGGCCCCATTCTTCCTGCACCACCTGCGCGATGCGCGCCGGCGTGGCTTTGGGCAACACGCCGAGCGAATTGCCGTCGAGGTAGATCACGCCGTCGGGCAGCTGGAATTCGCTGCCCAGGCTGGCGAGCGGGTCGTTCGCGTCGAGCGCGACGCAATCGTTTCGGGTCGTTGTCATCAGAGTTCTCTCAGTACCGCGCGCACCGGGGAAGCGTCGGCCGTCGTCAGTTTCAGGGGCAGGGCGATCAGCTCGTAGTCGCCGGCGGGCACGTCGTCGAGCACCAGGTTCTCGAGCACACGCAGGTTGTGCTTCAGCAGCTGCTGGTGGCTGTCCAGCGTCTTGCTGTCGGCGGGGTCGACCGACTGGCTGTCGATGCCGACCAGCAGCACGCCGAGCGACGCGAGCCAAGCGATGGTCTCGGGCGCGAAGGCCGAGAATTCGGGCGACCACGCCGTGGGTGCCTTGGCGCAGGTGCGCACGAGCACGCGCGGTGGCATGCCGGTGCCGACAAAGGGGCGCAGGTGCTCGGGCCTGACGAGCGCGCCGCAGCCGATCGCGTGCACCACGCGGCACGGGCCGAGGTAGGGCACAAGGTCGACGTGCCCGATCGTCGGCGCGCCCGGGCCGTAATGCAGCGGTGCGTCGGCGTGCGCACCGATGTGCGGCGACATCGTGATCGCACTCAGGTTGACCGGGCAGCCCGGGCCGATTTCAGCCGTCCACTGCTGCGAGTAGGCGGTGTCGCCTGGAAAGAGCGGCGAATCGGCAGCGATGGGGGGCGAGATGTCCCAGAGGTTTTTCATGGCGCTGCAAAGGTAGCACCGGCAAATCGTGCGTGGTGTCGGTTTTTTCGGACACCGGCACGGGCGCGGCGTCAGCCGCCGGCGACCGCGGGCGTGCGCACCACCGTGACCGTGCAATCGGCCTCGGCCGCCACCTTGGCCGAAACGCTGCCGAGGTAACGCCGCAAGCCACCGCTGCTGCGCGCGCCCATCACGATGTGATCGACGTGGTTCTTGCGCGCGTAGTCGATGATCGCGCCGGCCGCGTCGGGCGCTTCGAGCACGTGGAAGGTGACTCGCCCGTCGAAGGCCGCGCCGCCCGGTGCGAGCGCCTGCTGCACCGGGCGCGCCCAGTGCTTGAGCTGCACCAGCAGGTTGACGTGTTTGCTGCTGCCGTCCTGGTCGAGCAGATCGTCCATGCCGATGCGGTTGGTCTTCATCACCGCCACGCAGGCCAGGCGCGCGCCCGGTTCCGTCTGCAACAGGCGCTGCACGGCGGTGCGCACGGCGTCGAGCAGGCGCGGTTCGGCGCCGGCCACGTCGACTGCCGCCATCAGGATCGGGCTGCGCGTGGTTTGCGCCACGGCGCTCGCATCGGCGGCCGGCTCGGCACCCATCGCGGTGAACCAGCGCCGCGCGGTCTGCAGTCCGCTCGTGCGCCCGCTGCGCGTGGCCCGCGCTGTCAACACTACCTGCCCCGGGTGCTGCAGGGCGAAGGCGAGCTGGGCCGCACTCTGGTGGCGCAAGCCGGGCTTGACCTCGAGGCAGCGCAGGATGATTTCCTGCAGCCAGGGCGGGCAGTCGGCGCGCAAAGCGCGCGGCGGCACCGGCTCACGGTACAGGCGCTGGCGCAGGCCGCGCACGCTGGTCGGCGCGCCGAACGGGCGTTCGCCGGTGGCCAGGTGGTACAGCACCACGCCGAGCGCGAACAGGTCGCTGCGGGGGTCGTTGCGCACGAACTGCACCTGCTCGGGCGACATGTAGGGGCCGGTGCCCATCGGCAGCTCGAACTCTTCTTCGAGCAGATCGGGCAGGTGGTCGTGGCGCGACAGGCCGAAGTCGATCAACACTGCTTCGCCCGAGCCGGGGCGAAACATGATGTTGCTCGGTTTCACGTCGAGGTGCACCACGTGCTGGCGGTGCAGGTCGTGCAGGGCGGTCGCGACCTTCGCGCCGATCTGCACCACGTCGTCGAGCGGGATCGGCGCGGCGTCGAAGCGGGCTTTCAGCGAGCCGCCGTCGATGCGCTCCATCACGATGTAGGGCTGTCGCGTGAAGTCGCCATTGGCGATGAAGCGTGGCACGTGCACGCCGCCGAGCGACGGCATGATCATCTGCTCGACCTCGAAGCCGACGATGGTGGCCGGGTCGTCGCCGCCCTTGATGCGCGGCACTTTCATGATCAGCGGCAGCGGGTCGTCGGAGTCGACACGCGTCACGCGCCAGAGCTGTGCCATGCCGCCCTGGTGGGTGCGCTCCTCGAGCCGGAAACCGTCGATCACCTGGCCGACTTCGAGGGGCTGGTTGCGTGTGAACCCGGCTTCGGCGGACGCTTCGTCAGCTGCCATCGATCAGGCGCTGCGCCAGCGCTTCGGGCAGGCCAGCGGCACGCACCTTGGCCGCGGCGGCTTCGACGTCATACGGCACGCGGTGGAAGGTGAGGGTGGCGGTGGCGGTGTCGAAACTGGCATAACAGGCGGCCGGGTCGCCGTCGCGTGGCTGGCCGGCAGCGCCGGGGATGACGAGCCAGCGGCGCTGCGGCGACAGCGGGATCGGAACGCCTGGCGTCGGCTCGAAGTCGCCGGCCTTGCCGGTGGCCGTCATGTGGAACAGATGCGGTTCGTGCACGTGGCCGCAGAACGTGAAGCGCCGGTCGCTGGCCTGCAGGCTGCGCACCGCGTCGGCCTGGCCGGCGATGTAGCCCCAGTCGGACGGCGCGTAGGCGTTGGCGTGTACGAACAGCATGTCGCCGTCGATGACCGACATCGGCAGGGTCGACAGGAAGCCGAGTCGCTCGGCCGAAAGCTGCGCACGGGTCCAGTCGACGGCGAGCCGGGCGTCTGAAATCATGCTCGGTCGCGGCCCCTGCACGACGGCCTGGTCGTGGTTGCCCATGACCGCGATCGCACCGCGTGCCACGCGTTCGCGCACGAGGTCGACCACCCAGCCCGGGTCGGCGCCGTAGCCGACGAAGTCGCCGATGAACGCGAAGCGTTCGGCACCGCGCGCCTCGGCATGGGCCATCACCGCGCCGACCGCTTCGCGGTTGGCGTGCAGGTCGGTGACGAGGGCCAGCTTCATGGCGCCGACCGGCTCTGCTAGCCGATCCTGCCGAGCAGCAGGTACTCCATCAGCGCCTTCTGCGCGTGCATGCGGTTCTCGGCCTCGTCCCAGACCACCGACTGCGGGCCGTCGATCACCTCGGCCTCGACCTCCTCGCCGCGGTGCGCCGGCAGGCAGTGCATGAACAGCGCGTCGGGCTGGGCCGCGGCCATCATGTCGCGGTCGACGCACCAGTCGACGAACGCCTTCATGCGCGCTTCGTTCTCGGCTTCGTAGCCCATGCTGGTCCACACGTCGGTGGTGACCAGGTGGGCGCCTTCGCAGGCGTCCATCGGGTGGTTGAAGGTCTTCACGCACGACGGGTTGTTGACGCTGCCGAGCTTGGCGTCGATCTCGTAGCCGCCGGGCGTGCTGACGTGCAGCGTGAAGCCCAGCACGTCGGCCGCCTGCAGCCAGGTGTTGGCCATGTTGTTGCCGTCGCCGACCCAGGCCACGACCTTGCCCTTGATGCTGCCGCGCTGCTCGATGAAGGTGAACACGTCGGCCAGGATCTGGCACGGGTGGTATTCGTTGGTCAGGCCGTTGATCACCGGCACGCGCGAGTTGGCCGCGAAGGCTTCGAGTTTCTTCTGCTCGTAGGTGCGGATCATCACGATGTCGACCATACGACTGATCACGCGCGCGCTGTCTTCGATCGGCTCGGCGCGGCCGAGCTGGCTGTCTCCGGTCGTCAGGTTCACGACCGAGCCGCCCATCTGGTACATGCCGGCCTCGAAGCTCACGCGGGTGCGCGTGCTGGCCTTCTCGAAGATCATGGCCAGCGTGCGGTCGACCAGCGGCGTGTACTTCTCGTAGTTCTTGAAGCGCTTCTTGATGGTGGCGGCGCGCTCGAACAGGTAGGTGTACTCCTCGGCGCGCAGGTCCTTGAACTGAAGGTAGTGCTTGATGAGGCTCATGCCGGGTTTCATCACGAGGCTTCGGCGAGGAAGGCCTTGATCAGCGGGCACAGGATCGCCACGATCTGCGCCGCTTCGTCGGCGCTCAGGATCAGCGGCGGCACGAGGCGGATCACGCGGTCGGCCGTGACGCTCAGCATCAGCCCGGCCTTCGCGGCGCGGCCGAGGATGTCGCCGCACGGCCGGTCGAGCGCGATGCCGAGCATCAGGCCCTGGCCGCGCACTTCGACCACGCCCTTCACGCCCGCGAGCTCGCGCTCCAGGCCCGACTTGAGCAGCGCGCCGACCGTCGCTGCGTTGGCGAGCAGGCCGTCCTCTTCCATGATGCGGATGGTCTCGACCCCGGCGCGCATCGCCAGCGGGTTGCCGCCGAAGGTGGTGCCGTGGTTGCCCGGCCCGAACACGTTCGCGGCGCGCGGACCGCAGACGACCGCACCCACCGGCACGCCCGAGCCCAGGCCCTTGGCCAGCGGCATCACGTCGGGGTGGATGCCGGCCCACTGGTGCGCGAACCACTTGCCGGTGCGGCCCATGCCGCACTGCACTTCGTCGAGCATCAGCAGCCAGTCGTTTTCGTCGCAGACGCGGCGCACTTCGCGCAGGTAGTCGACCGTCGCCGGGTGGATGCCGCCTTCGCCCTGGATCACTTCCAGGAAGACCGCGACCACGTTCTTGTGGGTGTTGGCGACTTCCTCGATGGCACGCACGTCGTTCAATGGCACCCGCACGAAACCTTCGACCAGCGGGCCGAAGCCGGCCTGCACCTTCGGGTTGCCGGTGGCCGACAGCGTGGCGATCGAGCGGCCGTGGAACGCGGCTTCGTAGACGACGATCTCGGGGCGGTCGATGCCCTTGTCGTGGCCGAACTTGCGGGCGATCTTGATCGCACACTCGTTGGCTTCGAGACCGGTTGAGCAGAAGAACACATTGCTCAGGCCCGACAGCTCGCACAGCTTCGCGGCGAGCTGCTCCTGAAGCGGCACGAGGTAGTAGTTCGAGCTGTGGATCAGCTTGCCGATCTGTTCCTGCAGCGCAGGCACCAGCTTGGGGTGCGCATGGCCAAGCGTGTTGACAGCGATGCCGCCCAGCCCGTCGAGGTACTTCTTGCCGTCGGTGTCCCAGACCCAGCAGCCTCGGCCGTGCGAGAGCGCCAGCGGCAGGCGGCCGTAGGTGTGCATCACATGGGGTTCGGCGGAGACTGGCAGCTTGTCCGGGGCGTTCATGGCAGGGACTCCAGAAGAGGGCGTCAATGAAACGGGCGGGAGTGCTCGAAAGTCACGTCCCGCCCTGCGCCGATTCTAAAGCGGGGCCGGGAACGGGCGATGACAACGGCATGCACTCCCCGATCATCGGCACGGATCGTGCTGCACTGCAACACATCCACGGCACAATGGCGCGTGCCGCACAACGGCCTTCCCGGACCGAGGGTCCTGCATGGCCGACCACCGCCGGCCGCACCGAACCGATGACCAGCCCCAAGCCACGCGAGTTTTTCATTCAGGGTCTCACCCTGGACGGCCAGGCCTTCCGCCCGAGCGACTGGGCCGAACGGCTGGCCGGCGCCATGTCGTGTTTCCGGCCGGATGGCGTGCAGGGCGGCATCGGCGCCTACATCGGTTATTCGCCGCTGTGCGTGCCGCGTGTCATCAACGGCATCAAGTGCGTGATCGTCAGCGAGGCGCTCAAGGGCGTGGAGCCGATGGCCTGGGACTTCGTGATGAACTTCGCCCGCGACAACCAACTGCAACTGGCCGAGGCCTGCCTCGTGCCGAACGTGCCGCCGAAGTAGTTTCCCCACGCCCGGAAAGCAAAAAGGCTCGCAATGCGAGCCTTTCGTTTGGTGCCGGAAGCAGATCAGGCAGCGACAGCCAGTGCCTTGACCTTGGCCGACAGGCGGCTCTTGTGGCGCGCGGCCTTGTTCTTGTGGAACAGGCCCTTGTCGGCGACCGAGTCGATCACGGCTTGGGCGTTCTTGAAGATCTCGGCGGCCTTGACCTTGTCACCGGCGATCACGGCCTTCTGCACGTTCTTGATGACGGTGCGGAACTTCGAACGCAGCGCCGTGTTGGCGGCGTTCAGTTTCACGTCTTGCCGCACGCGCTTCAGACCCGAAGCGATGCGAACTGTTTTTTTCTTGGCTTTGGAGGTGGTGGCCATATTAAAGCTTGAGCAATTGGAGCAAAGACCGCGAGTATAGCATCGACCCCGAAGCGGCTGCAATCCACCCGTGGCCCGGGCGTGGGCGCTCCCTATAATTCGCCCGGTCTGCCTTGCCGAGCGGCCCTCACCCGGCGCCACACTGTCGTTCATGAACCTGCTGCGGGCCGCGTCCTCTGTTTCCCTGTTCACGCTGGCCTCGCGCATCTCCGGCCTGGGGCGCGAAATCTTGGTGGCGTCGCTGTTCGGTGCTGGCGCCAGCGCCGACGCGTTCAACGTGGCCTTCCGCATCCCGAACCTGCTGCGCCGGCTGTTCGGCGAAGGCGCTTTTGCGCAGGCCTTCGTGCCGGTGCTCGCCGCCACCCGGGCCGTGGAGGGCGACGAGGTCACCCACCGCCTGGTCGACGCCGTGGCGACCGTGCTGTTCTGGGCCTTGCTCGTCACCTGCGTGATCGGCGTGATCGCGGCGCCCGTGGTCGTCTGGATGATGGGTTCCGAGCTGGCGCAGTTCGACAGCGCGGTCGTGATGACACGCTGGATGTTCCCGTACATCGGCTTCATCTCGCTCGTGTCGCTGTGCTCGGGCGTGCTCAACACGTGGAAGCGTTTCGCGGTGCCCGCCGCCACGCCGGTATTGCTGAACATCGCCGTGATCGGCGCCGGCTGGCTGCTGGCACCGGTGTTCAAGCGCTGGGGCGTGGAGCCGATCTACTCGCTGGCGGTCGGCGTGATGATCGGCGGCGTGTTGCAGCTGGCCTTGCAGGTGCCCGCCCTGATCCACATCGGCCAGTTGCCGCACATCGGCCTGCGCTGGGGCGCGGTGCGCAGCGCCTGGTCGCATCCCGGCGTGAAGCGGGTGCTGCACCAGATGGGGCCGGCTTTGATCGGTGTCTCGGTGGCGCCGCTGTCGATGATCATCAACACCCAGATCGCCACGCACCAAGGCGTGGGCGCCGTCTCGTGGCTCACCTATGCCGACAGGCTGATGGAATTCCCGACCGCGCTGCTGGGTGTGGCGCTCGGCGTGGTGCTGATCCCGCAGCTCTCGGCCGCGCAGGCGCGCAACGACGTGCCGGTGTACGCCGGGCTGCTCGACTGGGGCCTGCGCCTGGCGCTGCTGCTGGCGCTGCCGTGTTCGGTGGCACTACTCGTGTTCCCCGACGCGCTGCTGGCCACGCTGTTTCACCGTGGCGCCTTCACGGCCGACGCGGTGCGGCAGTCGGCGCTGGCGCTGATGGGTTACGGCGCGGGCCTGCTCGGCATCATCGGCGTGAAGATCCTCGCGCCGGGCTTTTATGCGCGGCAGGACATGCGCACGCCGGTGCGCATCGCGGTCACCGTGCTGATCCTCACGCAGTGCCTCAATTTGATCTTCGTGCCCTATCTCAAACACGCCGGCCTGGCCTTGTCGATCGGCCTCGGCGCGGTCGTCAACTCCGTGTGGCTCTTCATCGGCCTGCGCCGTGCCGGCTGGTACACGCCGGCCCCCGGTTGGCTCGGCTTCGGCCTGCGCGTGCTGGTGGCCTCGGCGCTGCTGGGCGGCCTGCTCGGCTGGGGTGCACACGCCTTCGACTGGGTTGCGCTGGGCGCGCACGAAGCGCGGCGCATCGGGTTGATGGCGGCCTTCCTCGGCGGTGCGGCGCTGCTCTACTTCGCCGCGCTGGCAGCGATGGGCATCCGCCTTCGCCATTTCATGCGCCGCGGCTAAACTGGTTCCATGCCCGGCCCACTGCAATTCGAGACGCCCAGCGCCCTTGAGTTTTTCACGACGCTGGTGGCCGACGACGCCAGCCTGTCGCTGGTCGAGGCCGCGGTGTCGATCGCGCAAGACGAGTTCCCGCAGCTCGACACGCTGGGTGTTCTTGCCGAGATCGACCAGCTCGCCGCCCGTCTCAAGCGCAAGTTCCCGATCGACGCCGTGCCGGTGCAGCGCCTGCGCTGGCTCAACCGCTTCTTTTTCCAGGAGCTGGGCTTCGCTGGCAACGTGAACCACTACTACGACCCGAACAACAGCTACCTGCACGCCGTACTGGCTACAAGGCGCGGCATTCCGATCACGCTGGCCGTGCTCTACATCGAGCTCGCCACGCAAATCGGGCTGACGGCGCGCGGTGTTTCCTTCCCGGGCCACTTTCTCGTCAAGCTGCGCATGCCGCAGGGCGAGGTCGTGATCGACCCGTTCACCGGCCATTCGCTCTCGCGCGACGAGCTCGACGAACTGCTCGCACCGTACAAGCGCAACCGCGGGCTGCAAGGCGACTTCGAAGCGCCGCTCGGCCTGTTCCTGCAGACCGCCACGGCGCGCGACGTGCTCGCGCGCATGCTGCGCAACCTGAAGGAAGTGCATCGCAGCGCCGGCGAAACGCAGCGGCTGCTGGCGGTGCAGCAGCGCCTGGTCGTGCTGCTGCCGCGGGCCTGGGACGAGCGGCGTGACCGCGGCCTGGTGTGTGCCGAGCTGGGCATGGTCGATGCCGCCACGCGCGACCTGGCGGCCTACCTCGAACACGTGCCCGCGGCGCCCGACCGTGCGCTGGTCGAGGCTCAGCTGCTGGCACTCGGCCGCGGCGATGCGGCGCGCCTGCACTGACATGCCTCCCGGCGGCGGGTCTGGCCCGTAGAATTCGCCGGGCTCGCCGCGCTGCGCCAGCGTTCAGCACCCGCCTGGAGCCGCACACTCACACCCCATGACCCTCACCCCAGCCCAACGCCAAACCACCACCTGGATCGCCCTGGGGGCGCTCGCGCTCCTGCTGGTCTGGCTGCTCGGGCCGGTGCTCACGCCGTTCTTCGTCGCCGCGGTGCTCGGTTATGTGCTGCACCCGTTGGTCGAGCGGCTGGCGGCGCGGCGGGTGCCGCGCGTGCTGGCCGTCACGCTGGTCGAAGTGACGGCCATCGTCGTCGTGCTCGCGGTGATCCTGCTGATCGTGCCGATCCTGTCGAAGCAGTTGCCGCTGTTGCGGGCGCAGATCCCGCTGCTGGCCGACCGCCTGAACACCGGTCTGGCGCCGCTGCTGGCGAACTTCGGCATCAACGTGGCGCTCGACACCGCGAGCATCAAGGCCTTCGTGCTCAAGTACCTCGACGCCAACGTCGACGATTCGATCGCCACCGCGCTGAGTTCGGCCCGCATCGGCGGCAGCATCGTGCTGGCGGTGCTGGGCAACGCGTTCCTGGTGCCGATGGTGCTGTTCTACCTGCTGCTGGACTGGATGAACCTGACCGAGCGCCTCGGCGCCCTGGTGCCGCCCCGCATGCGCGAACGTGTGCACGGCTTCGTTCAGGAGTGCGACGACGTGCTCGGCCAGTACCTGCGCGGGCAGCTGCTGGTGATGCTGGTGCTGGCGGCCTACTACAGCATCGCGCTGGCGTTGTTCGGCTTCGAGCTGGCCGTGCCGGTGGGTGTCTTCACCGGGCTGGCGGTCTTCATTCCCTACGTTGGTTTCGGGTTCGGCCTGGTGCTGGCCCTGATCTCCGGCCTGTTGCAGTTCGGCGGCTGGTACGGGCTGATCGCCGTGGCGGTGGTCTACGGCTTCGGGCAGTTGATCGAGAGCTTCTATCTCACTCCGCGCCTGGTGGGCGAACGCATCGGCATGAGCGCGCTCACCGTCATCTTCGCCTTGCTGGCGTTCGGCCACCTGTTCGGCTTCGTCGGCGTGCTGCTGGCGCTGCCGGTCAGCGCGTTGCTGGTGGTCGCGGTGCGGCGGGTGCGCGCAAGCTACGTTGCCAGCGAGTTGTACCTCGGATGAAGCAAATCCCGCTTTCCATCGGCGTCGAAGCGGCGAACAGCTTCGACAACTTCCTGCCGGGTGCGAATGCGCTGGCGGTGGCGCACCTGCAGGCGCTCGGGCCGCAGTCGGCGCCCGTTTACCTGTGGGGGCCGAGCGGCAGTGGCAAGACCCACCTGCTGCAGGCGCTGGTGCTGCAGTACCAGCAGCAGGGCGCCCAGGCCGGCTGGTTCAACGCCGAAGACCCGGCGCCGTGGATGTTCGACGAGAGCTGGGCGCTGATCGTGATCGACCGCTGCGACGAGCTCCAGCCCGACCCGCAGCACGCCGCCTTCACGCTCTTTGTCGAAGCCACGACCCGCGGCGTGCCGATCGTCGCCGCCGGCCGGTTGCCGCCGGTCGACCTGCCCTTGCGCGAAGACCTGCGCACCCGCCTGGGCTGGGGCCACGTGTTCGCGCTGCAGCCATTGAACGAGCCCGAAATGCGCGCCGCACTTCGCCGCGAGGCCGACCGCCGCGGTGTGTTCCTGTCGGACGAGGTGATGGGCTACCTGCTGACCCGCTTCGCCCGCGATCTGAAGTACCTGATGGCGCAGCTCGACCGGCTCGACGAATTCGCGCTGGCGAACAAGCGCGCCATCACCGTGCCGCTGCTCAAGCAGATGCTGATCGAAGAGGGCGGCGCGTGAGTCTGGAGTCGAGCCGCAACCTGTGCCTGTTCGACCTCGACGACACGCTGCTCCCCCTCGATTCCGACCACGCCTGGGGCGAGTTCATGCTGCGGCTCGGCTGGGTCGACGCCATCGAGTTCAAGCGCCGCAACGATGCGTTCTATGCGCAGTACAAAGTCGGCGCGCTCGACATTCACGCCTACATCGAATTCGCGACCGAGCCGCTGCGCGCGCGGGGGGCCGAAGCGGCGGCAGTCGCTCACGCTCAATTCATGCGACAGGTCATCGCGCCGAACCTGCGGCCGGCCGCGCTGCAACTGGTGCGTTCGCACCAGGAACGCGGTGACCTGATCGCGCTCGTCACTGCGACCAACGACTTCATCACCGCGCCGATCGCGCGGGCCCTGGGCATCGGCGAGTTGATCGCCGTGCGGCTCGAGCGCGGGCCCGGGGGTACCATCACAGGCCGCATCGACGGCACGCCGAGCTACCGCGAAGGCAAGGTGCTGCGGGTGCAGCAGTGGCTGGCCGAGCGTGATTGCAGCTGGCAGAGCTTCGAGCGCATCAGCGTCTACAGCGACTCCGTCAACGACCTTGCGCTGCTGGAGCGTGCGACCGACGCGGTGGCGACCAACCCCACGCCGGCCCTCGAAGCCGTGGCCACCGAGCGCGGCTGGCGCGTCCTGAAACTGTTCGAGTGAACCCAAGCGAATGATCAAGAAATTCATCGACAAGCTGCTCGGCAAGACCGCCAAGGCCGAGCCTTTGATCACAGCGGCCGGCAAGCGTGTCGAGGTGCCCAAGAGCGAACACGGCATCGACCCGTCACTGGTGGACGAACGTGCCGTCAAGGTCGTGACCACGCTGGTGGATGCCGGCTTCGAGGCCTACATCGTCGGCGGCGCGGTGCGCGACCTGCTGGTGGGGCTGCGGCCGAAAGACTTCGACGTGGCCACCAACGCCACGCCCGAGCAGGTGAAGGGCCTGTTCCGGCGTGCCTTCATCATCGGCCGGCGCTTTCGCATCGTGCACGTCGTGTTCGGGCGCGGGCGCCAGGACCGCGGCCTGTCGGAGGTGATCGAGGTCTCGACCTTTCGCGCGATGGTCGAAGCCGCGGCTGCCGACCAGGTCAGCGGCAACGAAAAAACGTCGAAGAGCGACCTCGCCGGCAAGAGCCACGTGATCGACGCCGAAGGCCGCGTGTTGCGCGACAACGTCTGGGGCCCGCAGGTCGACGACGCGGCGCGCCGCGACTTCACGATCAACGCGATGTACTACGACCCGGTGCGCGAGATCGTGGTCGACTACCACGGCGGCATCAAGGACGTGAAGAAGAAGCTGTTGCGCATGATCGGCGACCCGGCCGCGCGTTACCGCGAAGACCCGGTGCGCATCATCCGTGTCGTGCGTTTCGCGGCCAAGCTCGGCTTCGAGATCGAGCCGAAAACGCGCGCGCCAATCAAGGAAATGGTCGCCTTGCTCGACAACGTGCCGGCCTCGCGCACCTTCGACGAAATGATCAAGCTGCTCCAGACCGGCCACGCGCTGGCGAGCATCGAAGAGCTGAAGAAGCAGGGCCTGCACCGCGGCGTGTTCCCGGTGATCGACGTGGTGCTCGACGAAGCGCAGCGCCACGACGGCCGCGAGAAGTTCGTGAAACTCGCGCTGGCCGACACCGACCGGCGTGTCGGTGAAGGCAAGCCAGTGGCGCCGAGCTTCATGCTCGCCTGCATGCTGTGGCACGACGTGCTGGCCGGCTGGAGCAAGCTCAAGGCGCAGGGCGAGCCTTCTTTCCCGGCGCTGCAGCAGGCGGTCGACACGGTGTTCGATTCGCGCATCGGTGACATCTCGGGCCGCGGCAAACTGGCCGCCGACATGCGCGAGATCTGGCTGATGCAGCCACGCTTCGAGCGCCGCACCGGCAGCAGCGTGATGACGCTGGTCGAGCAGCCGCGCTTTCGCGCCGGCTTCGATTTCCTGCGCTTGCGCGGCGATGCCGGCGAAGTGGAAGGCGAACTCGCCAACTGGTGGGAAGATTTCTCGCTCGCCGACGAAAACGGCCGGCGCGCGCTGCTCGACGCGGCGCGCAGCCAGGAGCCGGTGCGGCGCGTGCGCAGCGCGCCACGCGCGGCCGCGGTGCCGGGTAACGAGCCGGAAGCTGCAGGGGCGACGACCCCCGAGGCCGACCCGGCCCGCAAGCGCCGCCGCCGGCGCCGCAAGCCTGCCGGCGCTGGGGGCGGCGGCGATGGCGCCGCTGCGGTCGACTCGGTCGGCGACGCCTAAACGCTTTGCATGAAGCCGCCCGAAGCCGCCGGCCTCGACCGTGACGCGCTCGTGCGCCTGCAAGACGCGTTCGCCGGGCTCGTCGAACGCGGTCGTTTGCCGGGCGCGCAATGGCTGATCCACCGGCGCGGCACGGTCGGCTGTTTCGACAGCGTCGGTCAGCTCGACCCGGTGCGCGGCGGGCCGATGCGCAGCGACGCGATCTTCCGCATCTATTCGATGACCAAGCCGATCGTGTCGGTGGCGACGATGCTGTTGGTCGAGCAGGGCCGCCTGATGCTGCGCGACCCCGTGTCGAAGTACCTGCCAGAGTTCACGCGAACGCGGGTCGGCGTGGAGCGCGCCGGCCGGCTCGAACTGAAAGTCCCGAACCGCCCGATGACGGTGCACGACCTGTTGCGCCACACCGCCGGCCTGACCTACGAGTTTCTCGAGCCGTCGGCGGTGCGGCTGCTCTACTCGGAAGCGAAACTGTTCGCGCGCGACCGCAGCAGCGCCGAGCACTGCGCCGCGCTGGCGCAATTGCCGCTGATGCACGAGCCCGGCGCACTGTGGGACTACAGCCGCGCCACCGACGTGCTCGGCCGCCTCGTCGAAGTGCTCGCCGGCCAAATGCTGGGTGACCACCTGCGCGCCGCGGTCTTCGAGCCGTTGGGCATGGCCGACACCGGCTTTGTGGTGCCGCTCTCGCAGCACGGGCGCATCGCCGAGCCGTTCGCCATCAACCCCGACAACGGCGTGCCGGTCTCGACCTTCGATGCCCGCGTGCCGGCTGCGCTCGAAAACGGTGGTGGCGGCTTGTTCTCCACCACGGCCGACTACGCGCGCTTTCTGCGCATGCTGCTGAACGGCGGCTCGCTCGACGGCCGGCGTCTGCTCGGGCGCAAGACGGTCGAGTTCATGACCGCCGACCACCTTGGCGCGTTGCCCCGCTCGGGCGAGGTGTTGCCACCCGGGCACGGCTTCGGGCTCGGCTTTGCGGTGAAGACCGCACTCGGCGAGCACACCGAGCCCGGCTCGGTCGGCACCTACGGCTGGAGCGGCGCTGCGGGCACGGCTTTTTTTGTCGACCCGCAAGAGTCCATGTTCGCGATGATCATGGTGCAGGCGCCCGGCCAGCTCGACGAAGTGCGCGAGCTGTTCCGGCAGCTCGTGTATGCCGCCATCGACGGCTGAGCCGCACGCGCCGGTGCAGGCTTTCATCGGCCTGGGCGCCAATCTCGGCGATGCGCGCGCCACGCTTCAGGCCGCGCGGACGGCGCTGGCCGCCTTGCCAAACACGGGACTGCGCCAGAGTTCGCCGGTCTACCGCAGCGCGCCGCTCGAATCCAGCGGGCCCGACTACTTCAACGCCGTCGTGTGGCTCGACACGCACCTCGACCCGCATGCGCTGCTGGCCGAACTGCAGCGCATCGAACAAGCCCACGGGCGCGAGCGCCCCTACCGCAACGCGCCGCGTACGCTCGACCTCGACCTGCTGCTCTACGGCGAGCAACGCATCGACAGCGCCACCCTGACCGTGCCGCACCCGCGCCTGCACGAGCGCGCGTTCGTGGTGCGCCCGCTCGTCGACATCGCGCCCGACCTGAGCGTGCCAGGCTTCGGGCCTGTGCAAAACCTGCTCGCCCGGGTGGCAGACCAGCAGGCCGATAAACTGCCTTCATGAACTCCATCCCGGTATCGCTCCAGACCGTGCTGCTGCTCGCGGCGTCGAACGTCTTCATGACCTTCGCGTGGTACGGCCACCTGAAGAACCTGGCCGACAAGCCCTGGTACACCGCCGCGCTCATCAGCTGGGGCATCGCACTCTTCGAATACCTGCTGCAGGTGCCGGGCAACCGCATCGGCTACGCTGGCGGCATCTCGCTGGCGCAGCTGAAGATCACGCAGGAGGTGATCACGCTCGCGGTCTTCGTGCCCTTCGCGATGGTCTACATGGACCAGCCCTTCAAGCTCGACTTCGTGTGGGCCGGCCTGTGCATGGTGGGCGCGGTGTACTTCATCTTCCGCACCTGATGCCCGCCGGCCTGCAGCGCTTTAGACACATCGCGATCGAAGGCCCGATCGGCGCGGGCAAGAGTTCGCTCGCCCGCAAGCTCGCGGCGCAGCTCGGTGCCGACCTGCTACTGGAGCAGGCCGAAGAGAACCCGTTCCTCGGCCGTTTCTACGCCGACATGCCGGGCTACGCGTTCCAGACCCAATTGCACTTCCTGTTCCAGCGGGTCAAGCAGATGCAGGGCATCGCACAGCCCGGCATGTTCGCGGGTGCGCTCGTCAGCGACTTTCTGTTCGCGAAGGACGCACTCTTCGCGCGGCTGAACCTCAGCGACGACGAGTACCGCCTATACAGCCAGATGCACGCGCAAGTGGCAGGGCAGTTCGGTGAGCCCGACCTCGTGATCTGGCTTCAGGCCACGCCGGCCACGCTGCTGCAGCGGATCAACCGGCGTGGCATCGGCATGGAGCGGGGCATCTCGGCCGAGTATCTGCAGCGCCTGTGCGATGCCTACGTGAGCTACTTTCGCTCGTATGACGGCGCGCCGGTGTTCGTGATCGGCACCGAAGACTTCAACCCGGTCGACAGCAAGGCCGACTTTCATGAGTTGCTGGTGCGGCTCGCCGCGTTCCGCGGCCCGCGCGAGTACTTTCATTCGGCGGGCGACGCGCCGTTCGCCTGAAACTGACGCAGAGGCGCGTGCCCCGGCAAGTACACTCCCGCCGAGTCAAATTGATGACAGTTTGATGACATCTCCGGGAGACACACATGCTGTTCGGCAAGCTGCTGCCACGCGAAGGCAATTTTTTCGAGCTGTTCAACCAGCATGGAAACTACATCGTCGAAGGCGCACGATCCTTCATCCTGCTGATCCAGAACTACGCCGACCCCCGGCTGCGCGAGAAGTACGCGGCCGAGGTCGACCGCGCCGAGAAGCAGGCCGACCGCATCACCGCCGAAGTGAACCGGCTGCTGCACAAGACCTTCATCACGCCGATCGACCGCGAGCAGATCCACGGCCTGATCAACGCGATGGACGACATCCTCGACCTGCTGCAGGACGCGACCGAAACCATGTCGCTCTACGACGTGCGGGCGATGACCGAAGACGTGCTGCGCCTGGGCGACCTGAGTGCGAAGTGCTGCGAACGGGTGCAGCACGCCGTCTCGCTGCTGCCCAAGATCAGCCAGCCAGCCACGGCCGAAGCGGCGATCAAGACCTGCGAAGAGATCGACAAGCTCGAGTCCGACGCCGACCGCGTGATGCGCTCGGCCATGTCGAAGCTCTTCCGCGAAGAAACCGATGTGCGTGAGCTGATCAAGCTCAAGGCGATCTACGAACTGCTGGAGTCCATCTCCGACCGGTGCGAGGACGTGGCGAACCTGATCGAGGGCGTGGTCCTCGAAAATTCCTGAACTGACGCTTCGTATCCATGGGTTCCGTACAGACTGCCTTCTGGGTCGTCGCGATGCTGGTCGTGCTGGCGATCGCGTTCGACTTCATGAACGGCTTCCACGACGCGGCGAACGCGATCGCGACCGTGGTTTCCACCGGCGTGCTCAAGCCTCAGCAGGCGATCATCTTCGCGGCCTTCTTCAACGTGCTGGCGATCGCGGTGTTTCACCTGAACGTGGCGGCCACGGTCGGCAAGGGCATCGTGCTGCCGGGTGTGGTCGACCACCACGTGGTGTTCGGTGCATTGATCGGCGCGATCTTCTGGAACGTGGTGACGTGGTGGTACGGCATTCCGTCGAGCTCGTCGCACGCGCTGATCGGCGGCATCGTCGGTGCGGTGATCGCCAAGGCCGGTGCCAGCTCGCTGATTGCCGCGGGGGTGTGGAAGACGGTGCTGTTCATCTTCGTGTCGCCGCTGCTCGGTTTCCTGCTCGGCTCGTTGCTGATGGTGCTGGTGGCGCACCTGTGTCGACGTTCTTCGCCGCTGCGGGTCGACAACCTGTTCCGGCGCCTGCAGCTCGTCTCGGCCGGCCTGTACAGCCTGGGACACGGCGGCAACGACGCGCAGAAGACGATCGGGATCATCTGGATGCTGCTGATCGCCTCGAACTACACCTCGGCCAGTGACGCCATGCCTCCGGGTTGGGTGATCTGGAGCTGCTACATCGCCATCGGCCTGGGCACCATGTTCGGCGGCTGGCGCATCGTGAAGACCATGGGCCAGAAGATCACCAAGCTCAAGCCGGTCGGTGGGTTCTGCGCCGAAACGGGTGGTGCGATCACGCTATTCCTGGCGACCGCGCTGGGCGTGCCGGTGTCGACCACGCACACCATCACAGGCGCGATCGTCGGGGTGGGTTCGGTGCGAAGGGCCTCGGCCGTGCGCTGGGGCGTGGCCGGCAACATCGTGTGGGCGTGGATCTTCACGATCCCGGCCTCGGCGTTTGTCGCCGGCATCTTCTACTGGATCAGCCTGCGCCTGTTTGTCTGATCACCGGGCCGGCGGTGCGGCCTGGTACTCGAAGTAGCGCTGTGCGCTGAAGGCGATGGTGGCCATCAACACGCCGGCGCCCAGGCTCAACGCGGTGATCACGCCGATGACAACGATCCAGCCGGTGGGCTGCACCGGGCCGTTCGGGTTGAAGCGCGCCTGCCACTTTTCGTCGGAGGTCAGTCCGAGCACGAGGGCGCTGACCATGGCGATGCTCAGTGTTACCCCCAGCAGCGGTATCAGCGCCCAGGCCAGGTGGTCATCGACGCCCAGGTGGCGCATCCGCTGTACGCCGTACAAGCCGGCCAGCGTGGGCGCTACGACGAGCCAGCCCGGAATGTCTTTCAGCCCGTGCAGGTAGAAGCGGTGCAAGCCGAAGCAGCCGCCAATGACTGCAATCCAGGTGGCCAGCGTCTTCGACTTGGGCCAGCGAAGCGCGGTCACGCCGCGTCCACCGGCATGGTGTCGGCGCCCTGGCCCAGGCTCTTCTGCATCAGCACCACGTCGAGCCAGCGCTCGAACTTCCAGCCGGCCGCCTTCATCACGCCGATGGGTTCGAAACCGAGCGTGCGGTGTACCCCGATCGAGCCGAGGTTGGCTGAATCGCCGATCACCGCGAGCATCTGGCGCGCGCCGGCGGCTTCGCAGCGCGCCAGCAGTTCGGCCAGCAGCAAACGCCCCAGGCCCTGGCCCTTGGCGTCGGCAGCCAGATAAACCGAGTCTTCCAGGCAGAAGCGGTAGGCTCGGCGCGGCCGGAAGTGGTTGGCGTAGGCATAGCCCATCACCACGCCGCCGCGCTCGGCCACGAGCCAGGGCAGGCCCTTGGAGAGCACGTCGTCGCGGCGGCGCGCCATTTCGGGCTCGTCGGGGGCTTCGAGCTCGAAGGTGCCGGTGCCGTTGAGCACATTCCAGCCATAGATGGCCGTGATGGCGGGCAGGTCGGCGGGGGTGCTGGGGCGGATCAGCAGCGAGGCGGCGGTCATGTCGGTTCCCATGGATGGTTGGTCTGAGTTTATAATGCGCGGTTTCGTTGCTGGCCGGGTGAAGCCCCGGTGTATCTACGGCAACGAGGGACAGCACGTGCTGTCGGAGGCTGCGCACTGCGAGGTGCAAGGGCTCCGGTGGCTCCCGATCTGCCTGACCTGCGCGCCCTGACCGGTGCGGTGTCCTGGTGCGGTGGAAGATTGAACATTCTGAAGGAACAGTCATGGTCGTGATCCGACTCGCACGAGGTGGTGCCAAGAAGCGCCCGTTTTTCAACATCGTCGTCGCCGACTCGCGCACCCGCCGCGATGGCCGCTTCATCGAGCGCGTGGGTTTCTACAACCCCGTCGCGTCGGGTGGCGAGCAGCCGCTGCGCGTGGCTTTCGACCGCATCGAACACTGGACCGCCACCGGCGCCCAGCTGTCGCCGACGGTCCAGCGCCTGGTCGCCCAGGCCAAGGCCGCGGTCTGATTTCCAGACGGCCTGGCGCGGCTGTGCACTCGCTCCCGTGAGTGCTGCCGCGCCGACCCTCGCTGCGGAGCCGGGCTGGCCCGAAGACGCGGTCGAGGTGGGCATCGTTGTCGATGCCTGGGGGCTGAAAGGCTGGATCAAGGTCAAGCCTTTCGCGTCCGACCCGCAGGCGCTGTTTTCTTCGCGCCGCTGGTTTCTCAAACCTTCCGAAAAAGCCGGCGTGGTTCGCCCGACGACGGTCGTGAAGCCGCTCCCGCCCGTACTTCGCATCACGCAGGTCAAGGAACACGGCGAAGTGGTCGTGGCTTTGGCGCACGAAGTGCCTGATCGCGACGCCGCTGAAGCACTGCGTGGTGCGCGCGTCTTCATCGGTCGCTCGAGCTTTCCGACCGCCGGTGCCGACGAGTTTTACTGGGTCGACCTCATCGGCCTGAACGTCGTCAACCGCCAGGGCGAAGCGCTCGGCACGGTCGCCGGGCTGATCGACACCGGGCCGCACAGCGTATTGCGCGTGGCGCCTGAAGGCGTGGTCGACGAAGCGGGCGAAAAGCTGATTCCTTTCGTCGCGGCCTACATCGACGACGTGAGCCTGGAGCAGCGCCTGATCACCGTCGATTGGGGTCTGGACTTCTGACCCGGCGCAGCGGCCCACCCATGCGCTTCGACATCGTCACGCTGTTTCCCGAGCTGTTCGCGCCGCACCTGGTGCACGGCATCACGCGGCGCGCGTTCGAGTCGGGGCAGGTCGACGTCAAGCTCTGGCCGCTGCGCGACTTCGCCGACAACAACTACCGGCGCGTGGACGACCGGCCCTATGGCGGCGGGCCGGGCATGGTGATGCTGGCCGAGCCGCTGGAGCGTGCAATGGTCGCCGTGCGTGCCGCGCGGCAAGACGTGCAGGCGCCGCCGCTGGTGCACTTCACGCCGACCGGCCGGCGCATCGACCAGGCGGTGGTGCGCGAGTTCGCAAACGGCGCCGGCGCGATCTTCCTGTGCGGCCGCTACGAAGGCATCGACCAGCGTTTCGTCGATCGCCACGTCACGATGGAACTGAGCCTGGGCGACTTCGTGCTCTCGGGCGGCGAGATTCCGGCGCTGGCCTTGCTCGACGCGGTCGCGCGGCTGCAGGACGGCGTGCTCGGCGACGCGCAGTCGCACCAGCAGGACAGCTTCGAAGACGGCCTGCTCGACTGCCCGCACTACAGCCGGCCGGAAGTGCTGACAGGCGACGAGGGTGAAGAAGCGGTGCCGGCGGTGCTGATGTCGGGCCACCACAAGGACATTGCCCGCTGGCGGCGCGAGCAATCGCTCGAACTCACAGCTCGGCGCCGCCCCGATCTGCTGGCCGCCGCCCGGGCCGCTGGCCGCCTGACGCCGGCCGACGAGCGCTTTCTGACAACGCTCAGGCTATAATCAAAGGCTTTTCGATCCTCTGCTGCGCAGGGGCACAGGCCATTTGTGCCGCCGCCCCACCCCAATTCCAAACCAAGCGCCGGCAAGATCACTTGGAGAAAACCATGGATCTGATCCAGACCCTCGAGCACGAAGAAATCGCTCGGCTCAACAAAACCATTCCCGCGTTCGCCCCTGGCGACACCGTGATCGTCAGCGTCAACGTGGTCGAAGGCACGCGCAAGCGGGTCCAGGCTTTCGAAGGCGTGGTCATTGCCAAGCGCAACCGCAGCCTGAACTCGAGCTTCATCGTTCGCAAGATCTCCAGCGGCGAAGGCGTGGAGCGCACGTTCCAGCTTTACAGCCCGCTGATCTCGTCGATCGAAGTCAAGCGCCGCGGCGACGTGCGCCGTGCCAAGCTGTACTACCTGCGCAGCCGTTCGGGCAAGTCGGCTCGCATTAAAGAGAAGTTGGCCTGACGCGGCCACCGCAGCACAGGCTGCGGCCGTGTCCCGACTGGCCGCCCTCAGGGGCGGCTTTCTTCATTCTGGAATCCCGATGGCGCTCAGCTTCGATCCGCAAAAACTCCCCGTGCTCGGCGTGGACGATCACCTGCCGCCCGTGAGCGCAGGTTCGCTGCTGACCGATTCGCTGCGCCAGCGCTTCATCGCGCCACCGGTCTGGTCGCCGGAAACCAAGGCTGAACCGCGTTTCGTCGAGCGTCCGCCGGCCCACGCCTCGGTGCTGATCGCGCTCGTGCCGCGCGATGAACTCACCGTGTTGCTGACCCAGCGCACCGACCACCTCACCGACCACCCGGGCCAGATCAGTTTCCCTGGAGGGCGCGCCGAACCGGAGGATGCTGACGCTGCTGCCACCGCCCTGCGCGAAGCCCACGAAGAGATCGGCCTCGAGTCGTCGTTCGTCGACGTGCTGGGCACGATGCCCACGTACACGACCGGCACAGGCTTCATAGTGACCCCGGTGGTCGCGTTCGTGCGCCCGGGTTTCACGCTGCAGGCCGACCCGTTCGAAGTGGCCGAGGTGTTCGAGGTACCGCTGTCCTTCCTGATGAACCCGGCGAACCACCAGCGCCATTCGATCGAGGTGGGCGACGTGCGGCGCGAGTTCCTGTCGATGCCCTGGCACGGCGTGGACGAACGCGGCGAGCCGCGCCGCTACTTCGTCTGGGGCGCGACAGCCGCGATGTTGCGCAATCTGTACCGCTTGCTCGCGGCCTGAAGCCGGGCGTGTAGACCCCGCCGGTATCATTGCCGCGCATGAGTTTCTTCGCCGTCCTGTTCGCGCTGCTGATCGAGCAGCTCAAGCCCTTGCCGCGTGGCAACGTGGTGCACGACGCGTTGACCGGCTGGCTGCGCTGGACCGGCCGCAACTTCGACGCCGGGCGCGATCACCACGCCTGGGTCGTCTGGAGCATCACGACGGTCGTGCCGGCCTTGCTCGCGTGGGGCATCTACGCCGGCATCGCGCACTTCAGCCTGCTGCTCGCGCTGCTGTGGAACGTGGCGGTGCTCTACGTCACGCTCGGTTTTCGCCAGTTCAGCCACTACTACACCGACATCCGCGACGCGCTCGACCGCGGTGACGAGGCCGAAGCGCGTCGCCTGCTGTCTGAGTGGCGCCACCTCGACGCGAGCGAGCTGCCGCGCACCGAACTACTGCGCCACGTGATCGAACACTCGCTGCTGGCCGCGCACCGCCACGTCTTCGGCGTGTTCTTCTGGTTCGTGCTGCTGTCGTCGTTTGGCCTCGGCCCGGCCGGCGCGGTGCTGTACCGCATGGCCGAATACGCGAGCCGCTACTGGGCCTTCAAGAGCCGCACCATCGACGCGGCCGTGAACGAGAGGCTGATGAACCTGTCGCAGCGCCTCTTCAACCTGCTCGACCACGTGCCGGCGCGGCTCACGGCCTTCGGATTCGCAGTGGTCGGCAACTTCGAAGAGGCGGTGACCTGCTGGCGCCGTGATGCGGGGCTGTGGAAACACCCGAACGAAGGCATCATCCTGGCCGCCGCCGCCGGTGCCGTGGGCGTGCAACTCGGGGGCGCTGCGGCGCCCGGCGTCACGCCCGACCGGTCCAAGACATTCGAAGCCGGCGCCGCGCCCGAAGCGGTGGTCGCCGAAGGCTCCACCCCGGGCCTGCCGCCCGAGCCGGGCCACCTGCGCAGTGTGGTCGGCCTGGTGTGGCGCTCGGTGGTCTTGTGGATGCTGCTGCTGGCGCTGTTGTCGCTCGCCAACCTGGTCGGCTGAACCGGCGCTTCAGCGCCGCTGCACCAGCTCGCTCAGAATCTCGCCGTAGATGCGGTAGCGCGACTCGCTGATCTCGCCACGCTCCAGCGCCGCACGCACACCGCAGCCCGGCTCGTGCAGGTGGCTGCAGTTGTAGAACTTGCAGTCGTCGGCGTGGGCGCGAAGGTCGGGCATCAGGCCCGACAACTGGTTCGCGTCGATCTGGCGCAGGCCGAACTCCTGAAAACCCGGCGAGTCGATCATCGCGGTGCGGCGCGCGGCATCGATCCAGTACCACTGCGTCGTTGTCGTCGTGTGGCGGCCGGAGTTCAAGGCTTGCGAGATCTCGCCGACCTGCGCTTTCGCGTCGGGCGCCAGCAGGTTGATCAAGGTGCTCTTGCCGGTGCCGCTGGGCCCGAGCACGAGCGTGGCGCGGCCTTCGAGCAGCGGGTCGAGCAGGGCGCGGGCTTCGTCGGGGCGGGTCTTCAGCGCCATCTCCAGCACGTCGATGCCCATCGCCGAGTAAGGCGCGAGCCGCGCCCGGGCCGAAGCGATCGTCGTCAGGTCGGCCTTGTTAAGCACGATGCGCGCTGAAATGCCGGCGCTCTCGGCGGCGATCAACGCGCGCGCGAGTTGTGATTCGCTGAACACCGGCTCGGCCGCGACCAGGATCAACAGCTGGTCGAGGTTGGCTGCGAACGACTTGGTCTTCCATTCGTCTTGCCGGAACAGCAGGTTGCGGCGCGGCTCCACGTGTTCGATCACCCCTTCGTCGCCCGACACCTGCCAGCGCACGTGATCGCCTACGACGCAGTCGCTCTTCTTGCCGCGCGGGTGGCAGGTCAGGCGAACGCCCTCGGCGTCTTCGACGATGTAGTGGCGGCCGTGGCCCGCGACCACCAGGCCCAGGTCGAGCGTGGCGTGTTTGCTCAACGCGCGGTCACCGACAAAGGCTCACCCAATGAAGGCCACCAGCGCGTCGGTCTTTGCCGCGCAAATGAAATCGTTGATCGAGATGCCGCCGACCGAATGGGTGTTGAAGCGCACCACGCAGCGGCTGTAGCTCACGGCCAGCTCGGGGTGGTGGTCTTCGGTGTTGCAGATCCACGCGAGCGCGTTCACGAACGCGATGGTCTCGTAGTAGGTTTTGAACGAATAAGTCTTCTCGATCGAGCCGTCTTTCAGGTGCCAGCCGCTGACCTGCGCCAGGTGGTCGTGGACGGCGGCGTCGCTCATCGGCTGGCCGCCTTCGAGTGCCTGGCATTTCTGGTGGAGAAGGTTGCTCATGGCTTCACGCGGGTTGGGGCACCGAGGCCCGCGCCAGCGCGGCCAGGCGCTCCGATGCGGGCGGGTGCGAGTAGTAAAAACGAACGTAGACCGGGTCGGGCGTCAATGTCGAGGCGTTGTCTTCGTGCAGCTTCAACAAGGCGCTGGCGAGGTCTCCGCCGCTGGCCTGCTGGCAGGCGTAGGCATCGGCTTCGAACTCGTGGCGGCGCGACAGCTGGGCGAACAGCGGCGAGACGAAGTAGCCGAACACGGGGGTTACCAGCAGGAACAGCAGCAGCGCGACCGCATCGTTCGGCGCGCCGACCGAAGGCTGCACGCCGAGTCCGGCGTAGAACCAGACCTGCGTCGACAGCCAGCCGAGCAGGGCAAAGCCGGCCAGGCTGATCGCGAACATCGAAGCGATGCGCTTGATCACGTGTTTGTGCTTGAAGTGGCCGAGCTCGTGGGCCAGCACTGCTTCCACTTCCCCCGGCGAGAGCTTGTTCAGCAACGTGTCGAAGAAGACCACCCGCTTGGACGCGCCGAAGCCGGTGAAGTAGGCATTGGCGTGGGCCGAGCGTTTGCTGCCGTCCATCACGAACAGGCCTTTGGCCGCGAAGCCGCAGCGTGCCATCAGCGCCTGCACGCGGGATTTCAGTGACTCATCGGCGAGCGGCTCGAACTTGTTGAATAGCGGCATGATGAAGCTAGGTATCAGAACCATCATGAGAAGACTGAAAGTCATCCACGCAGCCCAGGCCCACAGCCACCACATGCCCCCGGTGGCTCCCATGATCCACAAGATCAACGCCGCGATGGGCAATCCAATCAGCACGCCGATACCAGCGCCTTTGATCGTGTCGGCCACATACAGCTTCCAGGTCATGCGGTTGAAGCCAAACTGCTGCTCGATGCGGAAGGTGCTGTACAGCTCGAAAGGCAGGTCGAGCATGCCGCCGATCAGCGCGAAGCAGACGAACAGCGAGAGCTGGTAAGCCATGTTGCCCCAGCGTGGCTGCACGCTGTCGCGGAGCACGGTGTTCAACGCGTCGATGCCGCCGAGCAGCGTCCAGCCCAGCAGCACGGCCGCGCCGAAGGCCATCGTCAGCAGGCCGAAGCGGCCCTTGGCGAGCGTGTAGTCGGCGGCGCGCTGGTGCGCTGCGAGCGTGATGGTCGCGGCGAACGCGGGTGGCACGGCGTCGCGGTGGGTGGCCACGTGGCGCATCTGGCGTGTGGCGAGCCAGAACTTGACGCCCAGCGACGCCACCAGCGCCGCGGCGAACACGAGGGTCAAGGTGGAAGCTTGCATGGGCGGAAGTGTAGGGCGGCCGGCACGGCGCGGCGCCCGGGGCTGCGAGAATCCCCGCCAGGAGAAAACCCATGACCGACAGCAACAGCAGCAGCATCCTTCTGACCAGCAGCGACCAGAACCTCGTGTGGATCGACCTCGAGATGACCGGCCTGTACCCCGACACCGATCGCATCATCGAGATCGCCGTCGTGGTGACCGACCCGAACCTGAACCACCGCACCGAAGGCCCGGTCTTCGCCGTGCACCAGAGCGACGCCGCGCTCGACGCGATGGACGCGTGGAACAAGGGCACGCACGGCAAGAGCGGGCTGGTCGACCGCGTGAAAGCCTCGACCGTCGACGAAGCCTCGGCCGAAGCGCAGGTGATCGAGTTCCTGAAACGCTATGTGCCCAAGAGCACGTCGCCGATGTGCGGCAACAGCATCTGCCAGGACCGGCGTTTTCTCGCGAACTACATGCCCAAGCTCGAAGCGTTCTTTCATTACCGCAACCTCGACGTCAGCACGCTGAAGGAATTGGCCAAGCGCTGGAAACCCGAGATCCTGGCCGGTTTCAAGAAGGCGCAGGCGCATACGGCGCTGGCCGACATCCACGAGTCGATCGAAGAGCTGGCTTACTACCGCGAGCACCTTCTGGCGAAGTGACGCACTGAGCCGCTTGCGGGAAAACCCGATACGGCATAGAATCCGACCTTCGCCGCAATTTGCGCAGTTTGGCTAAAGTGCGGCGTTTCGTTCATCCCCTCTGACCTCATCGAGTCTTCCCACGAGAAGCGCAACCGGCGCGACGTGCGGCTTGTTCGAACACCGTGAGCTTATCCAAGCTTTCGGGAACGGTTGGCGGCGATGCCGTCGCTTTGACTGTTCCCGAGGTCCAGCCCCAGTTCATGGCGCTGGTTCGGACCTTCTCCCCAGCGACTTATCTGTCGGCACTTGACGTGTCGGCAGGCGCTTTGTTCGCGCGCCCACCACGAGTGGCGTGCGGCGGCGCCGTGTATGTGAGATCTGAAGACCATGAGTTTCGAAACATTGGGCCTGAATGAAGCCCTGACCAAAGCAGTTGGCGCCTCCGGCTATGACACCGCGACCGAAGTGCAAAGCCAGTCGATTCCGCCCGCACTGGCTGGCGCCGACCTGATGGTCTCGGCCAGCACCGGCAGCGGCAAGACCGCCGCCTTCATCCTGCCCGCTCTGCAACGTGTGCTCGCTGCCCGCAGCGACACCTCGGTGAAGCGCGAGCGCGGCGTGATCTACGGCCCGCGCATCCTCGTGCTGTGCCCGACCCGTGAACTGGCGATGCAAGTGGCCAAGGCCGCCGCCACCTATGGCCGCTTCGTGCAAGGCCTGCGTGTCGCGACCGTCGTCGGTGGTGTGCCTTACCCGGCGCAGATCGCTGCCTTGCGCGGCCCGCTCGACATCCTGATCTCGACCCCGGGCCGCCTGCTCGACCACCTGCAGACCGGCAAGGCCGTGCTCGAGAACGTCGAGATGCTGGTGCTCGACGAAGCCGACCGCATGCTCGACATGGGCTTCATCGATGACATCAACACCATCTCTGACGCGATTCCCGCTGCCCGCCAGACCGTGATGTTCAGCGCCACCTTTGCCGGCCACGTGGGCCGCCTGGCGCAGAACCTGTTGCGCGACCCGAAGCGCATCGACGTGTCGTCGCACACCGACACGCACGAGAACATTGAGCAGCGCCTGCACTGGGCCGACAACGTGAACCACAAGAACGCGTTGCTCGACCACATCCTGACCCGCAAGGAAATGGAACAGGCGCTGGTCTTCACGAGCACGCAGCGTGACGCCGACTGGCTCGCCGACCGCCTGGCCGACATGGGCCACCACGTCGCGTCGCTGCACGGTGGCCACCCGCAAGGCCGCCGCAACCGCGTGCTGCAGGGCCTGCGCAATCAGCAACTGAAGATCCTCGTCGCGACCGATGTGGCCGCGCGTGGCATCGACGTGCCGACCATCAGCCACGTGATCAACTACGGCCTGCCGATGAAGGCCGAAGACTACGTGCACCGCATTGGCCGCACCGGCCGTGCCGGCCGCAACGGCCTGGCGATCACGCTTGGCGAGCGCATGGACGTGGGCATGATCCGCCGCATCCAGCAGTTCACGACGCAGAGCATTCCGGTGACCGTGGTCGAAGGCCTCGAGCCCAAGACCCCCGAGCCCAAGATGTTCGCGATGCGCAGCGAAGGTGCACCGGCCGGCCGCTTCGGTGGCAAGCCCTTCGGCAAGCCGGGTTTCGGCCCGGCCAAGAGCTTCGGCAAGAAGCCGTTCGCACCGCGCCAGGGTGAAGGTTTTGCGCCGCGCGAGCGCGCGCCGTTCGACCGCAATGCCGGCGACCGCAACTTCGGTGACCGCGACGGCAACCGGTTCGAGCAGCCGCGCCCGCCGATGGGTGGCGATGTTCAGCGCAGCCCGTTCGACCGCGCGCCGAGCGCCGGCCGTGTCGACCACAAGGCCGGTGGCTTCGCGCCGCGCAAGCCGGGTGCACCGGCCGGCAAGGGCCCGTTCAAGCCGCAGCGCCCGCGACCGGGTGGTTTCACCCGCTGAACCGGCCCACCGGCTCAAAAGAAAAGCCTGCGTAAGCGGGCTTTTTTGTGGGCGCTTGCGGCGTCGATCGCCGGCTCAGCGCCGGTGCACCACCACGTTGACCGTCATGCCCAGGTAGTCGCCGTTCTCGCCGTACCAACTGCCGGCAATCGGCGCGGCCTGCGATGGGTCGCGCGCCACGCCGACGCGGATCAGCTGGTTGCCGCCGAGCAGGTTGTTGGTCGGGTCGAACGGCACCCAGCCCGCACCCGGCAAGTAGGCCTGCAGCCAGGCGTGCGTGGCACCGGCGCCGACCGTGTCGTCGGCGTCGCCACCGTCGAGCGCCGGGTCGTACAGGTAGCCCGAGACGAAGCGGGTGGCGATGCCCAGGCGCCGCACCGCCTCCATCATCAGCAGCGCGAAATCACGGCACGAGCCGGTGCTGAGCTTGAGCGTCTCCTGCGGCGTCTGCGTGCCTTGTTCATCGCGCGCGGCATAGCCGAAGTTGTCACGGATGAACTGGTTCATCTTGACCAGCAGGTCACGCGTGCCGGTGAGCCCGTCGGTGCGGATGAACTGGCGCGCCCAGGCCGTGAGGTGGCCGCCCGGGTCGTCGTGATGCGGGCGCAGGTAGTGTTCCAGGTCGAAACGTTCTTCCACGCTGTACGCGAACGGGAAGACCTCGGCGCTCGGCGCCAGCGGCAGTTCCAGGTTGTTGGTGTGGGCGTGTTCGATCGTGAAGCTGCAGACGATCTTCAGCTCGGTTGCCGACTCGAGCGGCTGCACCAGCGCCACCGAGTTCGAGTGCGGATCCTGGATCATGCGCACCATCGACTCGGGGCTCACTTCCAGGTCGGTCGCCAGCACACGCAGGTCGTGGCTGTCGCGCGGGCGAAACATCACCCGGTGTTCGCCGAAGCTCACCGGCTGCTGGTAGTGGTAGATCGTCGTGTGGACGATCTCGTACTGGACGGACATAGAGGCTTCAGACGCCCAGCAGTTCGACTTCGAACATCAGTGTCGCATTCGGTGGGATCACGCCACCCGCACCGCGTGCGCCGTAGCCGAGCTGCGGCGGGATCACCAGCACGCGCGTGCCGCCGACCTGCATGCCTTGCACGCCTTCGTCCCAGCCCTTGATGACCATGCCGGCGCCGAGGCCGAACTCGAACGGGTCGTTGCGGTCCTTGCTGGAATCGAACTTGGCGCCCTTGACGCCGTCGTTGTAGAGCCAGCCGGTGTAGTGCACGGAAACCTGTTGGCCGGCCTGCGCGGTGGCGCCGGTGCCGGGCACGGTGTCTTCGTATTGGAGGCCGGAAGCGGTGGTGGTCATGGTGAGCCTTGGAATCGGGTTGTTCATCGAGTTCGGCATCATGCCAGCCTTGGCGCAGCGCTCAGACGGCCCAGCGTGCCCGCCAGGCTTTGACAGCGGCGACTAGCCAGTCCGCAGGATTCGTGCCCTCGACGTGCAGGCCCAGCGCCGCAGCCGCCGCCCCCAACGTTTGCAGCGGGTTCTGCAGCGTGATCGCCTGCGCGCCGTTCTGTTTCGACAGCTTTTCGCCGTTGGCGCCGAGCACCAGCGGGGTGTGCAGATAGATCGGCGTGGTGCAGCCCAGGCAGCGTTGCAGGTGAATCTGGCGCGGCGTGTTGTCGGCCAGGTCTTCGCCGCGCACCACGTGAGTGATGCCTTGCGCCGCGTCGTCGACGACGACCGCGAGCTGGTAAGCCCACAGCCCGTCGGCACGCTGCAGCACGAAGTCGCCCACTTCGCTGCTCACCTCTTGCTGCGACGAGCCGAGGCGCCGGTCGTGCCAGTCGATCGTCAGCGCATCGTCGGTGCCCGGAGCCGGTGCCACGAGCAGCCGCGTGGCCCGCGCAGTTTTGCCATGCAGGCCGTGGCGGCAGGTGCCGGGGTAGACGAGCTCGTGGTGGCGTGGCCGCTCGCTGCCGCTCTCGCGCAATGCACGCTCGATGTCGCTGCGTGTGCATCCGCAGGGGTAGGCCCAGCGACTGGCCTTCAAGCGTGCGAGCGCGGCTTCGTACAAGCTGCCGCGGTTTGATTGCCACACCGGCGCGTCATCGGCGAGCAAGCCGCAGGCCGCGAGCTGCGCGAGGATCTGTTCGGTCGCACCCGGCACACAGCGTGGTGTGTCCACGTCTTCGATGCGCACCAGCCAGCGCCCATCATGAGCCCGCGCGTCCAGCCACGACGCGAGCGCAGCCACCAGCGAGCCGGCGTGCAGCGCGCCGGTGGGCGAGGGCGCGAAGCGGCCGACGTAGGCTGCGTTGGCCATCGATCCCGAAGCCTTGTTCACATGCCCGCGAGCGGCGTCTGCGTGTGCCGGTCGAGCAGTGCCTTGCGCGTGGCCGGGCTCTCGAGCTGGCCCAGCCACCAGCGAAGCGCCAGGCCGAGCTGCGGCTTGCGGGCCGCGCCCGGCGTGCTGCTCACCGGCGTGCGCCAGGCGTAGGCCAGCCGCACCGTCTGCGCGCCACGGTGCACCGGCTTGACGACGAGGCGACCCGCCGCGATGTGCTCGCGCACCAGCGGTTCGGGCACGAAGCCGCAGCCCATGCAGCGCAACTGCGCTTCGATCTTGAGCTGCATGCTGCTCACTGTCAGCACGTCCTGCCCGGGCAGCAGGTTGATCGTCAGCGGCGTCAGGCGCTGCGCCGAATCGGCGACCGCCACGGCGCGGTGGCGCACCAGCTCCAGGTCGCTGATCGGCGCGCCGCAGGTCGCGAGCGGGTGGTGCGGCGCCACTGCGAACACGAAGTCGAGGCTGCCGAGCTCCTTGATCTGGTAGCCCGGTGACGGCGCGCGGTCCAGCCCCACGCCGATCGCCAGGTCGGCCTGGCCCGAGACCAGCGCCTCCCAGGTGCCCGACATCACTTCGGTGCGCAGCCGCAGGCGTGTGCCCGGGCTGCCGAGCGTGGCCGGCAGGGCGGCACTGTCGGCAGCACGCGGCGCCGCGGGTTGTGGCGCGAGCGCGTAGAAGGCCTCGCACAGCTCGAACATCGTCACGCGCGACAGCACGCCGTCGACCGCCACGCTGAGCTGCGTTTCCCAGCCGGTGGCCACACGCTTGACGCGGTGCGTCACCGCGTCCATCTGCTCGAGCAGGCGCCGGCCTTCATTCAGCAGCTCTTCGCCGGCGGCGGTCAGCCGGGCCTGGCGAGAGCGGCGGTCGAACAGCAACACGTCGAGCGCGTCTTCGAGCTGGCGCACGCTGTAGGTCAGCGACGACGGCACCTTGCCGAGCTCGCGGGCCGCGGCGGCGAAGCTGCCGGTGCGGGCGATCACGTCCATCATCGAAAGGGCGTCGGGTGTCAGGACGTTGCGGCTGTCGGGCATGGGGCAGGGCGGGATGAAAAGTCGTTCATCTTATTTGAACGATCACTTCAACGCGCGCCGCACCGTGGGGCGGTCTGCCGCACCTAAAGTCTCCTCATCCAAAGGAGAGCCGACATGCTCACACTGCGCAAATCGAACGAACGGGGCTTTGCCGACCATGGTTGGCTCAAGAGCTTCCACAGTTTTTCATTCGCCGACTACCACGACCCGAAGCACATGGGCTTCGGCGCGCTGCGCGTCATCAACGAAGACCGAATCGCCCCGGGCACCGGCTTCGGAACCCACGGCCACCGCGACATGGAAATCGTCAGCTACGTGCTGAGCGGTGAGCTGGCGCACAAGGACAGCATGGGCAACGGCGAAGCCGGTGCGGCCGTGGCCGGCGTGATCCGCCCCGGCGACGTGCAGCGCATGAGCGCCGGCACCGGCGTGCGCCACAGCGAGTTCAACCACGCGCCGAAAGACACGACGCACTTCCTGCAGATCTGGATCGAACCGAACCAGCGTGGCATCGAGCCCGGCTACGAGCAGAAGCACTTCGACGCCGGTTCGAAGAACGGCACGCTGCGCCTGGTGGCTTCACCCGACGGCCGCGACGGCTCCGTGACGATCCACGCAGATGCGGCGATCTACAGCGGCCTGTTCGGTGCCACGCAGGCACTCAAGCGTGAACTCGACCCGGCGCGCAAGGCTTACGTGCACCTGGTGCGCGGAAGCCTCGACGTCAACGGCCAGCATCTGCAGGCCGGCGACGCGTTGCGCATCGAGAACGAAACGCTGCTCGAGATCACCAACGGCACCGATGCCGAAGTGCTCGTCTTCGACCTCCACTGAATTTCCCTTCCCCTTCACTTTTCAATCGACCAAAGGCTTCCCGTGCTCAACAACCTTCAAAACCCCCTGGCCCTCGTGGGCCGCATCCTGCTCGCCCTGATGTTCGTGCTGGCCGGCTTCAGCAAGATCGGCGGCTTCGCCGGCACCGCGGGTTACATCGCGTCTGTGGGCTTGCCCGCTTCGTCGCTGCTCGCGGCGCTGACCATCGTGCTCGAAGTGGGCGGCGGCCTGGCGATCATGCTGGGCTTCTTCACCCGCTGGGCGGCGCTTGCATTGGCCGGCTTCACGCTGCTCGCGAGCTTCATCTTCCACGCCTACTGGAGCCTGCCGGCCGACCAGCAAATGATGCAGCAGCTGATGTTCATGAAGAACATTTCGGTCACCGGTGGCCTGCTCGTGCTGGCCGCGTTCGGCGCCGGCGCGATCAGCATCGACGCGAAGCGCGCGAGCTGATCCATTGCCCGAAACTCTCTCTTCACAACGAAAGAATCTGATGCCCAAGATCGTGATCGTCTTCCACAGCGGCTACGGCCACACCGCGAAAGTCGCGCAGGCCGTGGCCGAAGCAGCAGGCGGTTCGCTGCTTGCCATCGACGCCGAAGGCAACCTGCCCGAAGGCGGCTGGGAAACCCTGGCCGCCGCCGACGCCATCGTGTTCGGTTCGCCGACCTACATGGGCGCGGCTTCATGGCAGTTCAAGAAGTTCGCCGACGCGTCGTCCAAGCCCTGGTTCATGAAACAGTGGCGCGACAAGCTCGCCGCCGGCTTCACGAACTCGGCCACGCTCAACGGCGACAAGTTCTCGACCATCCAGCAGATGATGACGCTCTCCCAACAGCACGGCATGCTGTGGGTCGGCATGGGCATGCACGCGCCGAACGCCAAGGCTTCGACGCGCGACGACCCGAACAACGTGGGCGGCTACGCCGGCCTGATGACGGTCACGCCTTCCGACGCTTCGGCCGACGAAATGGTGCCGGGCGACATCGCCACCGCCAAGCTGTTCGGTCAGCGCGTGGCCGAAGTGGCCGCACGGCTGACGCGCTGAACCCCGCGTGAAAGCGCCCGCGCTGCGCGGGCGCTTGTTTCCACGGTGGCACTTGATACAGTCGCCCTGTGGAAAAGTTCATCACCTTGCTGGCAGTGCTGCCCTGGATCGACTGGGTGGCGCTGCTGCTGTTCTTCGTGGGCTGGGCCGGTTACGCGCACTTCGCGCGCAAACGTGCTGACTCGCACCGCTCGGTGCTCGGCGCCACCAACGCCGTGCGCCGCGAGTGGATGCTGCAGACCACCTACCGCGAGGTGCGTGTGGTCGACGGCGTGGTGATCCAGAACCTGTCGACGAGCCCGTCGTTCTTCGCGTCGACCACCATCCTGATCATCGGTGGCCTGCTCGCCGTGCTCGGCAGTGACAAGGCGGGCGAGCTGGTGCGCGACCTGCCGTTCGCCGCTCGCACCACCACGCTGATCTTCGATCTGAAGCTGATTTTGCTGCTGGGCATCTTCGTCTACGTGTTCTTCCGTTTCACGTGGTCGATGCGGCAATACACCTTCGGCGCGCTGCTGGTGGCGGCCGCGCCCGAGGCCGAGCGATTCATCAGCGAAGGCCTCTCGCGCGAAGCTTTCGCCGACAAGGCCGGGCGCATCGTCGGCCTGGCGGCCGAAACCTTCAACGACGGGTTGCGCGGGTACTACTTCGCGTTCGCGGCGATCGGCTGGTTCTTCTCGCCGATCGTGTTCCTCGTGGCCACGGTGGGCGTGGTCTACATCCTCTACCAGCGCGAGTTCCGCTCCGAGGTGCTCGGGATCCTGAACTCCTAGCGGGCCAGGCGGACGCCGCTGAACTGCCACTGCGCGTCGGGCGAAAAGAAGTTGCGGTAGCTCGCCCGCACGTGGCCGGCCGGTGTGGCGCACGAGCCGCCGCGCAACACGTACTGGTTGCACATGAACTTGCCGTTGTATTCGCCCACCGCGCCCGGCAGCGCGCGGTAGCCCGGGTAGGGGCTGTAGGACGATTGCGTCCATTCCCACACGTCGCCGAACATCTGCAGCGGCTCGTCGTTCGAGGCGTCGTCGGCCGGCAACGGGTGGTATGCGCCGCGGTCGGCGAAGTTCGGGCGCTGCGCCGCGCGCAGGCTGCGCGCGGCGAACTCCCATTCCACCTCGGTCGGCAGGCGGGCGCCGGCCCAGCGGGCGAAAGCCTCGGCTTCAAAGTAACTGAGGTGGCACACCGGTGTGCGCGGGTCGATCTCGACCTGGCCTTGCAGCGTGTGGTTCAACCACACGCCCTCGATCTGGCGCCAGTAGAGTGGTGCGCTGCGTTGCCCGCCGCGCACCCAGTCCCAGCCCATCGACAGCCACAGCTCGGGGCGCCGGTAGCCGCCATCTTCGATGAACGCGAGGTACTCGCCATACGTGGCCGGGCGCGAGGCGAGCTCGAACGGTGCGATGTACCCGCGGTGCCGCGGGCCTTCGTTGTCGAAGCTGAACGCGCCATCGAGCGCCGCGTCGAAACCGTGTTCGATCATGCCGCCTTCGAATCCGAGCCAGCGCAGCGGCTGCGTGCGCACCGTCGTCATCGGCCAGCGCTTCGCGTAGGGCTTGTGCAGAGGGTCGATGCTGAGCGCATGTTTGATGTCGGTCAGCAGCAACTCCTGATGCTGCTGCTCATGGTGCAGGCCGAGCGTGACGAGTTCAGCCAAGGCCGGGTCATCGGGGTGCGAGGCGAGCAGCCGTTGCACGCGCCCATCGACATCGGCCCGGTAGCGCAGCACGTCGGTGAGCGTCGGCCGCGTGATCAGGCCGCGTTGCGCGCGCGGGTGCATCTCGCCCACGCCCTGGTAGTAGCTGTTGAAGAGCACGCGGAAGCTGGCGTCGAAGGGCTTGAACGCGGGCTCGAAACGTTCGAGGATGAAGGTCTCGAAGAACCACGTGATGTGCGCGAGGTGCCACTTGGTGGGGCTGGCGTCGGGCATCGACTGCACCTGGCAGTCTTCGGGCGACAGCGGCGCGGCCAGCGCCAGCGTGGCCTGCCGCACGTCGGCAAAGGCGCGCGCGAGCGGGGTGGCGGGCGAGGGCGCGAGGCGGGGAATCGGCTTCATGCGTGATTTATAGCGGCGGGGCCGGGGCCAGTGTGTCAGACAAGGCCTCGCGTTCGTCGAAGACGAAACAATTCCCTTCGAAATGCTGGCCGCCGACCTCCTTGAAATATTGCAGGATGCCGCCTTCGAGCTGCAGCACGTTCTCGACACCGGCCTCGCGCATCAGCAGCGCCGCCTTCTCGCAGCGGATGCCGCCGGTGCAGTAGCTGACGACGGTCTTGCCGGCCAGCTCGTCGCGGTGCGCGAGCAGCGCCGCGGGGAAGTCGCTGAACTTCGATATGCGCCAGTCGTGCGCGCCGCTGAAACGGCCGTGGTCGACCTCGAAGGCGTTGCGCGTGTCGAGGGTGACAACGGGCCGGCCGCTGTCGTCGTGGCCGGCCGCGAGCCAGCTAGCCAGCGTCTTCGCATCGACCGCCGGTGCACGCTCGTTCTGCGGCCGGATCATCGGGTGGTTCATGCGGATGATCTCGGGCTTGACCTTGACGATCAGCTTGCCGAAGGGCAGATCCTCGGACTCGCTTTCCTTGGTGACGAGGTCGGCGAACGGTGCCTGCGCCCGCAGCCACTCCAGGAACGCGCGCATTGTTTCGGGTGTGCCAGCCATGAACAGGTTGATGCCTTCTTCGGCCAGCAGCACCGTGCCCCGCAGCCCGCAGGCCTGCGCCTGCGCGCGGATGGCGTCGCGCCAGACGGAAGGTTCGCTCAGGCCGACGAACTTGTAAGCCGAGACATTGAGAATTGATTTCACGCTTGAAATTTTACGGGCCTCGCCTTCCCTAAAATGCAGCGCATGGCCTTTGTTCACCTGCGCACCCACACCGAATTTTCCGTTGCCGATGGCACGCTGCGCATCGACGAGGCGGTCGCGGCCGCAGCGGCCGACAAGCAGAACGCGCTGGCCATCACCGACCTCGCCAACCTGTTCGGCGCCGTCAAGTTCTACAGCGCGGCGCGCAAGCGCGGGGTCAAACCGATCATTGGTGCCGACCTCTGGATCGAGCCTGCCGCCGGCGAAAAGGCCGCGACCCGCTTGTTGGTGCTGGTGCAGAACTCGCAGGGTTACCTGAACCTGTGCGAGTTGATCTCGCGCGCCTGGCTGCGCAACGAGCAGCGCGCGCAGGCCTGGGTGCACTGGGCCTGGCTCGACGAGCTGGGCGAAGGCTTGATCGCCTTGTCGGGTGCCGAACACGGCGCGATCGGGCAGGCGCTGGTCGCGGGTGACACGGCACGTGCCCGCGCACACGCGCTTCGGCTGGCGGCGACCTTTCCGAACCGTTTTTACATCGAGCTGCAGCGCGCCGGGCTGCCCGGCAACGAAGCGCACGTGCGTGTTGCGGCCTCGCTGGCCGCAGCGTGCAATTTGCCGGTTGTGGCCACGCACCCGGTGCAGTTTCTGGCACCTGACGACTTCGAAGCCCACGAAGCGCGCGTGTGCGTTTCCGAAGGCGAAATGCTCAGCAACCCGCGGCGCGTGAAGCGCTTCGGGCAGGAGCAGTACTTCAAGTCGCAGGCGCAGATGGAAACGCTTTTCGCCGACCTGCCGAGCGCCGTGCGCAACAGTGTCGAGATCGCGAAGCGCTGCAGCCTGACGCTCGTGCTCGGCAAGCCGCAGTTGCCCGACTTCGCCACGCCGCTGGTGAACGGCAAGCAGCTCGCGATGCCCGAGTACTTCGCGCTCGCGTCGCACGAAGGGCTCGAGGCGCGCCTGGTGCAGCTCTACCCCGACGCGTCAAAGCGTGAAGCAGAGCGGCCACGTTATGTCGAGCGGCTCGACTTCGAGATCGCGACGATCCTGAAGATGGGCTTCCCGGGTTACTTCCTGATCGTCGCCGACTTCATCAACTGGGCCCAGAAGAACGGCTGCCCGGTCGGCCCGGGGCGCGGTTCGGGCGCCGGTTCGCTGGTGGCGTACTCGCTCAACATCACCGGCCTCGACCCGCTGCAATACAACCTGCTGTTCGAGCGCTTCCTGAACCCCGAACGCGTGTCGATGCCCGACTTCGACATCGACTTCTGCCAGGCCAACCGCGAACGCGTGATCGACTACGTGAAGGCCAAGTACGGCCGCGACGCCGTGAGCCAGATCGCCACCTTCGGCACGATGGCGGCCAAGGCGGCGCTGCGCGACGTGGGGCGTGTGCTGGGCATGGGCTACGGCCACGTCGACTCGATCGCCAAGCTGATCCCGGCGCCGCCGGGCAAGCAGGTCACGCTCGCGAAGGTGCCCGAGAACCCCGACCCCGGCCTGATCTACGCGCGGCGTGAAGCGCCCGAACTCGAACAGCGCGAAGCGGCCGAAGTCGAAGTGGCCGAGCTGCTGGCGCTCGCAGCACGTGTCGAGGGCATCACGCGCAACGTCGGCATGCACGCCGGCGGTGTGCTGATCGCACCCGGCAAGATCACCGACTTCTGCCCGCTCTACATGCAGCCCGGCAGCGACAGCGCGGTGAGCCAATTCGACAAGGACGACGTGGAAGCGATCGGCCTCGTCAAGTTCGACTTTCTGGGCCTGGCGACGCTGACGATCCTGGAGATCGCGAAAGAGTTCATCCTCAAGCGCCGCCCGCAATATGCCGGCTTCGACTACGACAAGCTGCCGCTCGACGACGCGCGCGTCTACAAACTGTTCTCCGAAGGCCGCACCGAGTCGGTGTTCCAGTTCGAAAGCTCGGGCATGCAGCGCATGCTCAAAGACGCGAAGCCGACACGCATCGAAGACCTGATTGCGCTGAACGCGATGTTCCGGCCCGGGCCGATGGAGAACATCCCGACCTTCTGCGCGCGCAAGCACGGCCGCGAAGAGGTGAGTTACCCGCACCCGCTGCTCGAGACCGTGCTCGGCGAAACCTACGGTGTGATGGTCTACCAGGAGCAGGTGATGCAGGCCGCGCAGGTGCTGGGCGGTTATTCGCTCGGGGGCGCCGACCTGCTGCGCCGCGCGATGGGCAAGAAGAAGGCCGAGGAGATGGCCACGCACCGCGAGATCTTCCGCACCGGTGCGGCGAAGAAGGAGATTTCGGCCGAAGTGGCCGACGAAGTCTTCGACTTGATGGAAAAGTTCGCGGGCTACGGCTTCAACAAGTCGCACGCCGCCGCGTACTCGCTGCTCGCGTACCACACGGCCTGGATCAAGGTGCACTGCACGGCCGAGTTCTTTGCCGCCAACATGACGGTGGAGATGGACGACACCGACAAGCTGCGTGTGTTGATGCTCGATCTTCGAACCTTCGGCCTGGTGTTGCATGCGCCCGATGTGAACAAGGGTGTGTACCGCTTCGAGCCGGTCGCCGACAAGGAAATTCAGTACGGGCTGGGCGCTGTGAAGGGCACGGGCCAGGGCGCGATTGAGGCGATCGTGAAAGCGCGCACCGAGGGCGGGCCGTTCAAGAGTCTTTTCGACTTCTGCGCCCGCGTCGATCGCCAGCGCATCAACAAGCGTGTGGTCGAAGCGCTGATCAAGGCCGGTGCGTTCGATCCCTTGCACCCGGAGCGTTCGGCCATGCTCGCGAGCGTGAGCCTGGCGCTCGACTGGGCCGACTCGCAAGCCGCGCATGCCGACCAGGGCGGCCTGTTCGACTTCGGCCCCGACGAAGAAAGCAGCCACGCGGCGAGCACGCAGGAGCCGGCGCTGGTGCATGCCGAAGCCTGGAGCATCAAGGAGCGGCTCACGCTCGAGAAGGGCGCGCTCGGTTATTACCTGTCGGGCCATTTGTTCGACCAGAGCGGCGACGAAGTGCGGCGCTTCGCCAAACGCAAGATCGAAGACCTGCTCGACAGCCGCGAGCCGCAGCTGCTGGCCGGCATCGTCAGCGACCTGCGCGTGATCAACGGCCAGCGCGGGCGCGTCGCGATCTTCAAGCTCGACGACAAGAGCGAAGTGATCGAAGCGGTCGCGAACGAAGACCTGCTGAACGCCAACCGCGACTTGCTGAAGGACGACGAACTGATCATCGTCCAGGGCAAGGTGCAACCCGATCGTTTTTCGGGCGGCCTGCGCCTGACGGTCGCGCAGGTCTGGGACCTGGCGGGTGCGCGTTGCCGCTTCGGCAAGTATTTGCGCGTCGAAGTGAACGGCAGCGTGCCGCCGGTGGCCGATGTGCTGCGCGACTTCCCCACGCGCCGCGTCGCCACCGAACACGGTGATCTGGCGCAGGGCCTGACGGTGCGCCTGCAGCTGCAGCGCGACAGTGCCAGCGGCGAGCTCGACCTCGGCGATTCGGCGCGTTTCTACCCGACCGATGCCGCGCTCGACCGCTGGCGCGCCGGCGCACGCAACGGCCGCGCCGTCGTGGTGTACGAGTGACGCAAGGCCACCGGCCTTCAGCCGGGCTCAGCTTCGGCCGATAAGGGGTAATGGCCGCCGCCAACACCTCGTCCACGCCGACCACCGGCCTCGTGCTCACGGGCGGTGGTGCGCGTGCCGCGTACCAGGTTGGCGTGCTCAAGGCCATTGCGCAGATCCGGCGCGACAGCGGCGCGCCAGCAGCCAACCCGTTTCCGGTGATCGCCGGCACCTCCGCCGGCGCGATCAACGCCGCCGCACTCGCGTGCCGTGCCGACAACTTCGATGCGGCGGTCGACACGATCTGCGAGGTCTGGGAAAACTTCCACGCCGAGCAGGTGTACCGCTCCGATTCTTTCGGCGTGATCCGCACCGGCGCGCGCTGGCTGACGATGATGTCGATCGGCTGGGTGATCGCGCGCTGGCGCCGCGCCAAGCCACGTTCGCTGCTCGACAACTCGCCGCTGCAGGACTTGCTCAGCCGGCTCGTCAGCACCGAACGCCTGCACCAGGTGATGAAGGACGGCCACTTGAAAGCGCTGGCCGTCACCGCGTCGAGCTACGGCTCGGGCCTGCACGTGACCTTCTACGACGCGGTCGCCGATATCCTGCCGTGGACACGCTCGCAGCGCATTGCCGTGCGCGACGCGATCGGCGTGCAGCACCTGCTGGCCTCGTCGGCCATTCCTTTCGTGTTCCCGGCCGTGGCCTTGAAGATCGGCGGCCATACCGAGTACTGCGGTGACGGTTCGATGCGCCAGGCCGCGCCGATCTCGCCGGCCGTGCACCTGGGGGCCGAGCGCATCCTCGTGGTGGGCGCGGGCCGGATGCACGAGCCGCCGGGTGAACGTGCCGGCAGCAGCGAGTACCCGAACCTGGCGCAGATCGCGGGCCACGCGTTGTCGAACATCTTTCTCGATGCATTGGCGGTCGACGTGGAGCGGCTGCAGCGCATCAACAGCACGCTCGCGCTGCTGACCCCCGAGGCGCGGGCGCGCAGCAGCCTCAAGCCGATCGAAGTGCTGGTGATCGCGCCGAGCCAGCGCCTCGACGACATCGCCGCACGCCACCTCGGCGCCTTGCCACTGCCGATCCGCGGCATGTTGCGCGGCGTGGGCGTGGAGGGCCGAGGGGACGACGCACGCGGCGCGGCGCTGGCGAGCTACCTGCTGTTCGAAGCCCCGTACACACGCGAGCTGATGGCGCTCGGCGTGGCCGACACGATGAATCGGCGTGCCGACGTCGTGAGCTTCTTCGGCTGGTAGCCGCGCCGTCTCACTTCTTCGCCGCTTCCTTCGGCGCCGTGCCGGCCTTGTTCGGGGCACGCGGCGTGGGGGCCGGGGTGGCCGAAGCCGTGTAGGCGGCACCGTTGACCGTCAGCCCTTCGCCCGAGAACTTCGCCGAGTTGCCGCTGCCGATGCCTTTCACGCGCTCGGCCAAATCGGGCCAGTCCTTGAACGCGCCGGCCTTGCGGGCTTCGAGGATCTTGGCCGACATCGAAGGGCCGACGCCCTTGATGGTCTCGAGTTCGGCCTGGCTGGCCTTGTTGACGTCGACGGCGGCGAAAGCAAAAGTGGCGCTCAGCGCGAGCACGGTGGCGAGCAGGATCTTGATCAGGTTCATGGGGTTCTCCAGTGTGGCGAGCGCTGCGGAATTGCAGGCTCTGGCTGGATTGTTCGAGGGCACGGCCGGCTTGAAAATCGCCACGGCGGGCCAGCCCGAAAGAACACCCCCGAAAGGTGGAGGCCCTTGCGCTTCAGCGCCTCAGGCCGGCGTTTGCGCGAGCCAGTTCACGTAGGCCTGCACGCCATGCGCCACGTCGGCGAAGCGGTGGTCGCAGCCGGTCGCGCGCAGCCGCGTCAGATCGGCCTGCGTAAAGCTCTGGTACTTGCCGACCAGCGCTTCCGGAAAGTCGATGTACTCGACCAGGCCACGTCGCACCAGTTCGTCGAGCGCCAGTGCTGTTTCGCCTTTGAGCGCGCGTGCGGCGTTCACGGTGGCCACGGCCACGTCGTTGAACGGCTGGGCACGGCCGGTGCCCAGGTTGAAGATGCCGCTTCGGTCCGGATGCGCCAGGAACCACAGGTTGACCGCGACCACGTCGTCGACGAACACGAAGTCGCGGCTTTGCTGGCCGGGGCCGTAGCCGCCGTACTCGCCGAAGAGCTTGACCTTGCCGGTCTCGGTGAACTGGTTGAAGTGGTGAAACGCGACCGAGGCCATGCGCGCCTTGTGCTGCTCGCGCGGGCCGTAGACGTTGAAGTATCGGAAGCCCGCGATCTGCGTGCCGGACGTGGGCAGCACACGTCGCACGATGTTGTCGAACAGCAGCTTCGAGTAACCGTAGACGTTGAGCGGGCGCTCGAACTCAGGCGTCTCGACGAACGAGGCGCTGCCGCCGTAGGTGGCCGCAGACGAGGCGTACAACAGGCGCGTGCCTTGCGCCTGGCAGGCGTCGAGCAGGTCTTTCGAGCAGCGGTAGTTGTTGTCGAGCATGAAGCGGCCGTTGTGCTCCATGGTGTCGGAACACGCGCCCTGGTGCAGCACCGCGTCGACGCGGCCGAATTCGCCGCGGGTGAAGCGGGCGTAGAACTCTTCTCTGTCGAAGTAGTCGCTGATACTTGCACCAAGCAGGTTCTTGTACTTCTGCCCGTCGGTCATTTCGTCGACGGCGATCACGTCGTCGATGCCGGCTTTGTTCAGCCCGTGAACGAGGTTGCTGCCGATCATGCCGGCCGCTCCGGTGACGACGACCTTCATGCGAACAACTCCTCGTAACTGACACTGGCCGTGCCGAACTTGCCGACCACGATGCCACCGGCGCGGTTGGCCAGCGGCATCGCTTCGCGCAAGCTCAGGCCACAGGCGAGCATGGCGGCGAGTGTCGCGATCACGGTGTCGCCAGCGCCGGTCACGTCGAACACCTCGCGCGCTTGCGCGGGCACGCGGGTGTGGCCGCCGTCGCGGGCGTCGCCGTCGAAGAGCGACATGCCGTCTTCGGAGCGCGTCAGCATCAGGCCGTCGAGCCGGTGTTCCTTGCGCAGCGCCTGGGCACGTTCGACGAGCTGTGCTTCGCTGCTCCACGCGCCGATCACCTGCGCCAGCTCGGCGCGGTTCGGGGTGATCACGGTGGCACCGGCATAACGGCTGTAGTCGCTGCCTTTCGGGTCGATCAAGACCGGCTTGCCGGCGGCGCGGGCGAGCTCGATCATGCGGGGAATGTGCGTCAGGCCGCCCTTGCCGTAGTCGGAAAACAGCACCGCGTCGTGCTCGTTCAGAACCCGCTCGTACTCGCTGAGCATGCCTGCCAGCACTTCGTGATCGGGCGGGTTCTCGAAGTCCACACGGATCAGTTGCTGGTTGCGGCCGATCACGCGCAGCTTGACGATGGTGTAGAGCTGCGGGTCGCTGCCGAGCAGGGCGGTGACGCCTTCTTTCTCGAGCAGGTGGCGCAGCTTGCGGGCCGGCTCGTCTTCGCCGACGACGGTCAGCAGCGTGGCTTGTGCGCCCAGTGTCTTGACGTTCAGAGCCACGTTGGCGGCGCCGCCCAGCCGCTCTTCTTCACGCGTGACCAGGACCACCGGCACCGGTGCTTCGGGCGAGATTCGGTCGACGGCGCCGAACCAGTAGCGGTCGAGCATCGCGTCGCCGACCACCAGCACACGTGCTTTGACCAATCGCTCGCGGGTCACGTTCATGCCAGGTCCTCCAGCCGCTGCGGCGGGTAGCTGTCCCAGCTGGAACAGCCCGGGCATTGCCAGAAATAGTGTTGCGCCTCGAAACCGCAGGCGGCGCAGCGGTAACGCCGCAGGGGCTGCGCGGCGCGGCCGACGGCGTCACGCAAGGCTTTCGTTTCGGATTCGTCGAACGCGCCGCCGGTGTGCTGGCCCAGCAGGCCTTGTGCGGCCGACAAGGAAGGGTGCTCGCGCAGGTGGGCGAGCAGACGCTCGCGCTGGTGGGCCGGGTCTGTGTCGAGCAGGGCGATCGCTTCGAGCAGGTCGAGCGTGGGTGCGCGTTGGTAGAGCTCTTGAAGGCGCACAAGCGCTGCAGCCGCTTCGCCACTGGCGAGTGCACTCTGCGCGTATTCGCGCGCCACGAGGTTGAAGGCGGCCGGGTGCGCCACCAGCAACACGCCCCACAACGCCAGCACGTCGGCGTGCTCGGCGAGCCGCAGCGCGCGCTGGCCGGCGAGCACGAGCGGGCGGGCGGCTTGCGGCGCGGCTTCGCGGGCGCGTTTCAGCGCTGCATCGGCTTCGTCGGTCTGGTGCTTGGCATCGGCTTCGAGTGCGATCTCGCACCAGTAGTGCGAGATGCGTGACGCGAAGCTGCCGGTGCCACGCTGCTCAAGCTTCTGCGCCACTTCGGCCGCGGCACGCCAGTCGCGCGAACGCTCGTGCAACGTCAGCAGCGCGAGGCGCGCTTCGGTGTCGAAGGCCGTGCCGTCGAGTGCCTTGTAGGCTTCTTCGGCGCGGTCGAACAGGCCGGCCTTCATGAAGTCCTGCGCCAGCGCGTGCTGGGCGCGGTCACGCTCGGTGCGGGGCAGGTCGGCGCGGCGCAGCAAATGTTCGTGCACACGCACCGCGCGTTCGTATTCGCCGCGGCGGCGGAACAGGTTGCCGAGCGCGAAGTGCAGGTCGGAGGTGTCGGGGTCTTGCTGAACGGCTTCGATGAAAGCGTCGATCGCCTTGTCCTGCTGCTCGTTCAAGAGCAGGTTCAGGCCCTTGTAGTAGGCCTTGGGCGAGTCTTTCTGCTCGCGCCGCCACTGGCGCAGGTCGAAGCGCGAAGCCACCCAGCCGAGCGCGAAGGTCAGCGGCAGGCCGAGCAGCAACCACTGCAGGTCAAAGTCCATCGCGGGGCGGGTGCGGAAGCGACAGCGTGGAGTCGGGTGACATCGTCGTGGGCGTCACTTCGGCCGGCGCAACGGCGACCGGTGCGTGCTTGCGCGCCACGCGGCGGTGGCGCCACCAGGCCGGCACCATCGCGAACACGCCGAAGGCACAACCGAGCGCGAACGCGGCGAGCACGATGAAGACCATCGGCGCACGCCACTCCTGGCCGAAGAACCAGCGGATACCGGCTTCCTGCTGGTTGTTCAGCGCGAACGCAAACAGGGTGAAAAAGATGGCGGCCCGAACGAGCCAGACAAATATTCGCATCGAGACTCCTGCCACGATTTTAGCGGCGGGCTGACGCGCAAAGATGCTTAGGAACCCGAGCCTTCGAACGGCGTGCGTTGGGCATCGGCGGGCGCTGCATCGGCAGGCACCTGGGAATCGACGGCTTCGCGCAGCGCTTTGCCAGGCTTGAAATGGGGGACGAGCTTCTCGGGGATCACCACCTGCTCGCCGCTGCGAGGGTTGCGGCCCACGCGCGGCGGCCGGCGGTTGATCGAGAAGCTGCCAAAACCACGGATCTCGATGCGGTGCCCTTTGGACAAGGCCGAAGACATCGCATCGAGGATCGTCTTGACCGCGAACTCCGTGTCGCGATGCGTCAGCTGGCTGAATCTTTCAGCCAGCTGGGCAACGAGATCGGAGCGGGTCATTCGACTCAGCTGGAAAACGGCTTAGCCGTTGTCCTTCTGGTTGTCGAGCTTGGCGCGCAGCAGGGCGCCCAGGCTCGTCGTGCCGGCGTTTTCACGCTCGCTGGTCTGGGCCAGGCGGGTCATCGCTTCCTGGTTGTCGGCGTTGTCCTTGGCCTTGATCGACAGCTGGATCGAACGCGTCTTGCGGTCGACGGCCAGGATCACGGCGTTGACTTCGTCGCCTTCCTTCAACACGTTGCGTGCGTCTTCGACGCGGTCGCGGCTGATTTCAGAGGCGCGCAGGTAACCTGTCACGTCGTCGTTCAGCTGGATCTCGGCGCCACGCGCGTCGACCATCTTGACCTTGCCGGTGACAGCCATGCCACGGTCGTTGACCGAGGTGTAGCTGGTGAACGGGTCGGAGTCGAGCTGCTTGATGCCGAGCGAGATGCGTTCGCGGTCGACGTCGACGGCCAGCACGATCGCTTCGACTTCCTGGCCCTTCTTGTAGTTGCGCACGGCGGCTTCGCCCGGCTCGTGCCAGGACAGGTCGGACAGGTGCACCAGGCCGTCGATGCCGGCGGCCAGACCGACGAACACGCCGAAGTCGGTGATCGACTTGACGGGGCCCTTGACGCGGTCACCGCGCTGCACGGTGGTCGAGAACTCTTCCCACGGGTTGGCCTTGCACTGCTTCATGCCCAGGCTGATGCGGCGCTTGTCTTCGTCGATTTCCAGAACCATGACTTCGACTTCGTCGCCGAGCGAAACGATCTTGCTCGGGGCGACGTTCTTGTTGGTCCAGTCCATTTCCGAGACGTGCACCAGGCCTTCGATGCCCGGCTCGATCTCGACGAACGCGCCGTAGTCGGCGATGTTCGTGATCTTGCCGAACAGGCGGGTGCTGTTCGGGTAACGGCGCGACACGCCGTGCCACGGGTCGTCGCCCAGCTGCTTGATGCCCAGCGAGACGCGGTTCTTCTCGGCGTCGAACTTCAGGACCTTGGCCTGCAGTTCCTGGCCGACCTGAACCACTTCGCTCGGGTGACGCACACGGCGCCAGGCCATGTCGGTGATGTGCAGCAGGCCGTCGATGCCGCCGAGGTCGACGAACGCGCCGTACTCGGTGATGTTCTTGACGACGCCGTTGACGATCGCGCCCTCATGCAGCGTGCTCAGCAACTTGCCACGTTCTTCGCCCATCGAGGCTTCGACCACAGCGCGGCGCGACAACACGACGTTGTTGCGCTTGCGGTCGAGCTTGATGACCTTGAACTCCATGGTCTTGCCCTCGAACGGGCTCATGTCCTTGACCGGGCGCGTGTCGAGCAGCGAGCCGGGCAGGAAGGCACGGATGCCGTTGACGAGAACGGTCAGACCGCCCTTGACCTTGCCGTTGACCGTGCCGACCACGAACTCGCCGGATTCGAGCGAGTTCTCGAGCGACAGCCACGAAGCCAGGCGCTTGGCCTTGTCGCGCGACAGGATGGTGTCGCCGTAGCCGTTTTCGACCGCGTCGATCGCGACGGAAACGAAATCGCCGACCTGGACTTCGAGCTCGCCCTGGTCGTTCTTGAATTCTTCGATCGGAACGTACGCTTCCGACTTGAGGCCTGCATTGACAACGACGAAGCTGTGTTCGACGCGCACCACTTCAGCAGTGATGACTTCGCCGCTGCGCATTTCAGAGCGAGTCAGGGACTCCTCGAACATGGCGGCAAAGGATTCCATGCCGGAGGTTTCGGCAACTTGAGTTTGGGACATTGAGTGGTTCCGGTGCGGCCTTGCGACCGCGGGGTTAGGTTTAACAACCGCCGCCCTGGCGCGCCTTCGGATGATCGGCACAGGAGGGAGAGCGACGGGCCTTGCTTTTACTTCTCTCCGCCGATCAAGTTGCCCCGAACGGCCTGCGTTGTTCCCAGGCTTTCAGCACCGCTTCCACCGAGGCTTCGACGGAAAGTGCCGAGTTGTCCAGCAACATCGCATCCACGGCCGGTTTGAGAGGCGAAACGCTGCGGGTTTGATCCCGGGCGTCACGTGCCTCCAACTCGGCGCGAAGACTGTCGATATTAGCGGAAATTCCCTTTGAAATCAACTGCTTGTAGCGCCGTTCGGCGCGCGTGGCGGCGCTGGCGGTCAGGAAGACCTTGAACTGCGCGCCGGGGAAGATCACGGTGCCCATGTCTCGCCCGTCGGCCACCAGGCCGGGAATGCGGTGGAACGAGACCTGCAGCGTGCGCAGCGCCGCCCGCACCAGCGGCCAGGCCGAGACCTTGGAGGCGAGGGCCCCCACTTCTTCGAGCCGCAGGGTTTCGGTCACGTCCTGCCCGCCGAGGCAGATCGTGTCGGCGTCGAAGTGCAGGTCGAGGTTCGCGGCGAGCTGGGCCAGGCGCTGCTCGTCGTCGGCGCGCACGCTGGCGCGCATCGCGGCCAGCGCGGTGGCGCGGTAGACGGCGCCGGAGTCGAGAAAGTGGTAACCCAGCGCCTTGGCCACGGCGCTGGCGAGCGTGCCTTTGCCGGACGCGGTGGGACCGTCGACGGTGACGATCGGCACGTGGTGTGGCGCAGCGCTCACACACTCGAACAAGGTCTCGAAGTAGTCGGGGAAGGTCTTGCCGACACATTGCGGATCGAGGATGCGCACCGGCACGGCCGCGCCATTGAACGCCGCGAGCGAAAAACACATCGCGATGCGGTGGTCGTCGTAGGTGTGGATCGCCGCGGGCTGCCATCGCGTGGGTGGCGTGACTTCGATGAAGTCCGAGCCTTCGAGCACGGCCGCGCCGAGCTTGCGCATTTCGGTGGCCATAGCGGCGATGCGGTCGGTTTCCTTGACGCGCCAGCTCGCGATGTTGTCGAGCCGGGTCGTGCCGGTCGCGTACAGCGCCATCACGGCCAGCGTCATCGCGGCGTCGGGGATGTGGTTGCAATCGAGCGTGATGGCCTTGAGTGGGAACGCGCCGCGTCTCACTTCAAGCCAGCCGGGGCCGCTGCTGATCTGCGCGCCCATTGCCCGCGCCGCATCCATGAAACGGATGTCGCCCTGGATCGAATCCGAGCCGACCCCGACGATCCTGATCGGCGCTTCGGTGGCGGCGATCGCCCCGAGCGCGATGAAATACGAGGCCGAGGACGCGTCACCTTCTACGCGGATGTCGCCCGGCGACCGGTACGCGCTGCCCTGCGGAATCGTGAAACGCTGCCAGCCGTCACGCTCGACCGCGATGCCGAAGCGCGCCAGCAGGTTCAGCGTGATCTCGACGTACGGCTTCGAGATCAGCTCGCCGTCGACCTCGATCACGACGGCCTGCTGCCCTGCGGCCAGCGGCAGCGCCAGCAGCAGGGCGGTGAGGAACTGACTCGACACGTCGCCGCGCACCCGGATCGGCCGGGCGGTATGCAAGGGCGCCGCACCGGGCTGCAGTTGCAGCGGCGGAAAACCGTCGTTGCCGAGGTAGCCGATGCCGCAGCCGAGCTGCCGCAAGGCATCGACCAGGTCGCCGATCGGCCGCTCGTGCATGCGCGGCACGCCGCTCAGTTCGAAGCTGCCCGACTGCGTGGCTGCAAGAACCGCCAACGCGGCCGTGAGCGGGCGCATCGCGGTGCCGGCGTTGCCGAGAAACAGCTTGGCCTCACGTGTCTTCAACTGCCCGCCGAGGCCGGTCACGCGCAGCGTGTCGCCATCGGGTTCAACCTCGCAGCCGAGCGCCAGCAGCGCGTCGAGCATCACCCGCGTGTCGTCGGACTCGAGCAGGTCGTGAATGACCGTCGTGCCCGCGCTCAGCCCTGCCAGCAACAGCACCCGGTTCGAGATGCTCTTGGAGCCGGGCAACTGCACCGTGCCCGCGGCAGACTGAAGCGGCGGGAGGTCGAGAAAACGGGTCTTGAACATTCGGCGGCGGCGCAGCCGTTGCGGCGCGAAAAATCAGTGGCTGGTGTTGGGCTTGGAAGCGTTCATCTGCCAGCCTGCCCGCGCTTCCGAGGCGCTGCGGATCATGTCTTCCAGCGCTTCGGCGTTGCCCGACTTGATCGCGATCTCCATCGCTTCGAGCGCGTGGCGAACCCGCATCGTCTGCTTCAGCAGCTCTTCGCGGTTCGACATCAGGATGTCGCGCCACACGGTCGGGTCGCTCGCCGCGATGCGCGTGAAGTCACGAAAGCCGGGGCCGGCGAGCGAGAGGTAGTCGCGCCCCGCAGGTTGCCGGGCGACCGAGTTGAAGTACGCGAACGCAAGAAGGTGCGGCAGGTGGCTCACGGCGGCGAACGCTGCGTCGTGGTTCTCGGGCGTCATCCGCAAGACCTGCGAGCCGATCGCGGCCCAGGCGTCGGTGGCCTTCTGCACCAGTTCCGGCGAGGTCTGCGGCAGCGGCGTCAGGATCACCTGGCGGCCGTTGTAGAGCGTGGCGTCGGCATGTGCGATGCCCGACACTTCCTTGCCGGCGATCGGGTGCGCCGGCACGAACGAGCCGATGCGATCCTTCAACACGCGCCGCGCAGCGTCGACCACGTCGCGCTTGGTCGAGCCCACGTCCATCAGCAGCACGCCGGGCTCCACCAGATGGCGAATGGCCTTGAAGGTGGCCTCGGTTGCTGACACCGGCACGGCGATCAGCACGATGTCGGAGCCCGAGACGGCGAGCAGCGCCGACTCGGCCGCGGTGTCGATGATGCCGAGCTTCTTCGCCTTCTCGGTGGTGGAGGGCGACTTGCTGTAGCCGATCACGCGCTTGACGAGGCCGGCGCGCTTCAGTGCAAGCGCGAACGAACCGCCCATCAGGCCACAGCCGATCACTCCGAGTTGGTTGAACATGAGACTTGGGTGCCCTCTTCAGTGCACATCGATGGGGTAGGTACCGAGCAGCTTGAAGAACGCGCAGACCTCGCGCAGTTCTTGCAGCGCCGCGGCGACGTGGGGCTGGTCGGGGTGGCCTTGCAGGTCGATGTAGAAGTAGTACTCCCACTGGCCCGAACGGGCAGGGCGTGATTCGAAGCGCGTCATCGACACGCCGTGCTGCTTCAGCGGAACCAGCATGTCGTGCACCGCGCCGGGCTGGTTCTTTACCGAGACCACGAGGCTCGTGCAGTCGTGCCCCGAGGCCTTGGGCTGCGGGTGCTTGTGCGGGTGCGCGACGATCGCGAAGCGCGTGCGGTTGTGCGCGTCGTCCTGCACTGCGGGCGCCACCACGTGCAGGCCGAATTGGCTCGCGGCGCGCTCGCTGGCGATGCCGGCCAGGCGCGGGTCGGCGCTTGCCATGCGGGCGCCTTCGGCATTGCTCGAGACCGGCCGGCGCTCCACGTTCGGCAGGTGGTTGCTGAGCCAGCCGTGGCACTGCGCCAGTGCCTGCGGGTGCGCACACACCGCCTCGATGCCGTCGAGCGAGTTCACGCCGCGCAGCAGGTGATGGCGCACGTAGAGGCTGGTCTCGCCGATGATGAACAGCGGCGTCGTCAGGAACAGGTCGAGGGATCGTGTGACCACGCCTTCGCTCGAGTTTTCGACCGGCACCACGCCGAAGTCGGCCGAGCCGGCGCTGGTGGCGTGGAACACCTCGTCGAAGTTGGCGCAGGGCACATGCACGATCGACGAGCCGAAGAAGCCGAGCGCCGCTTCTTCGCTGAAGGTGCCGGCCGGGCCGAGGTAGGCCACGCGTGTGGGCGTCTCCAGGGCGCGGCAGGCCGACATGATCTCGCGCCAGATCGGCGCCACGCTGTCGGACTTGAGCGGGCCGGTGTTGGCGAGCTTCAGGCCGTCGATCACCTGCGCTTCGCGCTCGGGCCGGAACGCGACCGAGCCTTCGCGCTTCTTCACTTCACCGACGTGCTGGGCCAGCGCGGCGCGGCGGTTCAGCAGCGCAAGCAGCTCGCGGTCGAGCGCGTCGATCTGCACGCGAAAGGCGAGCAGGGCGTCGGCGTTTGCGGGGGAGGAATCAGCCATGGTCAAGCGCAAATTCTCGCATGCGTCAAGACCACGACGCCGTGGCGAGGGCAAGGCGGGCGTCGCCCTGCGGGATCAGCACCCGATCACTTGGCGCCGGACGCCTTGCGTGCCGGGGCCGCGGCCTTGGCCGGCGCCGTTGGCGCAGCCGACGTTGCCGGGTCGGCAGGCACACCCAGCGAAGCACGCACCTTGGTCTCGAGCGCCTGCAGTTTCGGGTCGAGCACGGGGCGCGCTTCGGTGACGAGCTTCTGCATGAAGCCGTTCTGCATTTCCGGGCCGAGCTGCAGGTACTTCTTGTTGACCGACGATTCCAGCCACGCGATCAGCTGCTTGAGTTCGTCGTCGGTGAACTTCTCTTCGAGCACGGCACCGATGGTCGTGGGCGCAATCTTCACGGCGCGATCCCGTATCGTCGGGTAGGACTCGTCGACGTACTTCTTCACGTCGGCTTCGATACCCTTGCCCACGGCTTCACGCTTCTCGGCCGGCACCTGCTGCTGCAACGCGCGGCCAGCAGCCTGCATCATCTGCCCGGCCGGCTGTTCGACGAGGTTGCGCGCCATGTTCTCGATGGCCGGCTGTTGCAGCAACAACACCTTCTGCACCAGTTCCTTCTTGGCCGCCGAGACGGGTGCCGGGGCCGGTGCAGAGGCGGTCTGGGCATGCGCCAGCGTGGCGCTGGCGAGCAGCGCCAGAACAAGGGTTCTTTTCATCAGGAGTTCTCCTCGGTCGGGGGCTCGTCGCCCGCGTCACCGGTGGGTTCGTTGGAAGCGTCGCCGTTGGCGTCGGCATTGGCGTCGTTTTCGACGATGCGCTGCACGCCGCTGAGCTGGGTGCCGCCGTCGAGCGCGATCAGCGTCACGCCCTGGGTGGCGCGGCCGAGTTCGCGGATTTCCGAAACACGGGTGCGCACCAGCACGCCCTTGTCGGTGATCAGCATGATCTCGTCATCCGCACGCACCAGCGTCGCGGCGACGACCTTGCCGTTGCGCTCGCTCTGCTGGATCGCGATCATGCCCTTGGTTCCACGCCCGTGGCGCGTGTACTCGACGATGCTGGTGCGTTTGCCGTAGCCGTTCTGCGTGGCGGTCAGCACACTCTGGGTTTCGTCTTCGGCGACCAGCATCGCGATCACGCTCACGCCGTCGTCGAGCATCATGCCGCGCACGCCGCGGGTGTTGCGGCCGAGCGGGCGAACGTCTTCTTCGCTGAAGCGCACCGCCTTGCCGCCGTCGCTGAACAGCATCACGTCGTGCTTCCCGTCGGTCAGCGCGGCGCCGATCAGGAAGTCGCCTTCGTCGAGGTCGACCGAGATGATGCCGGCCTTGCGCGGGTTGCTGAATTCGTCGAGCGAGGTCTTCTTCACCACGCCTTGAGCGGTGGCCATGAAGACGTAGTGGTCGGCCGGGAAGGTGCGGAATGTGCCGGTCAGCGGCAGCACCACGTTGACCTTTTCGCCCGGTTGCAGCGGGAACATGTTGACGATCGGGCGGCCGCGCGAATTGCGCGAGCCCTGCGGCACTTCCCAGACCTTGAGCCAGTAGACGCGGCCCTTGTTGGTGAAGCACAGGATGTAGTCGTGCGTGTTGGCGATGAAGAGCTGGTCGATCCAGTCGTCTTCCTTCGTTTGCGTGGCCTGTTTGCCGCGCCCGCCGCGTTTCTGCGCGCGGTATTCACTGAGCGCCTGGCTCTTGATGTAGCCGGTGTGCGAGAGCGTCACCACCATGTCGGTCGGTGTGATCAGGTCCTCGGTGCCGAGGTCCATCGCGTTGTGCTCGATCACGCTGCGGCGTGCGCCGATCTTGGTCTGGCCGAATTCGAGCTTGATGGCCGCAAGTTCGTCGGAAATGATCGTGGTCACCCGCGCCGGCGTGTTCAGGATGCTCAGCAGATCGGTGATCTGCGTCATCACTTCCTTGTACTCGCCGATGATCTTGTCCTGCTCGAGCCCGGTCAGGCGTTGCAGGCGCATCTGCAAAATTTCGCCGGCCTGATCGTCGGACAGGCGGTACAGACCGTCGGGCTGGATGCCGAAGTTCTTCGGCAGGCCTTCGGGGCGGTACGCCTCCAGCCCGCCCGGGATGTCGCCGGCCACGCGCGAGAGCATCTCGCGCACCATGGCCGAGTCCCAGCTCTTGCTCATCAATGCGGCCTTGGCGACCGGCGGGGTCGGCGAAGCCTTGATGGTTTCGATGAACTCGTCGATGTTGGCCAGCGCCACGGCCAAGCCCTCGAGCACATGGCCACGTTCGCGCGCCTTGCGCAGTTCAAACACGGTGCGGCGGGTGACGACCTCGCGGCGGTGTTCGAGGAAGACCTCGATCAGCTCTTTCAGGTTGCACAAACGCGGCTGGCCGTCGATCAGCGCCACCATGTTCATGCCGAAGGTGTCTTGCAGCTGGGTTTGCTTGTACAGGTTGTTCAGCACCACCTCGGGCACTTCGCCGCGCTTGAGTTCGATCACCACCCGCATGCCCGATTTGTCGGACTCGTCCTGGATGTGGCTGATGCCTTCGATCTTCTTCTCGTGCACCAGCTCGGCGATGCGCTCGAGCAGCGTCTTCTTGTTCACCTGGTACGGGATCTCGTCGACGATGATCGACTGGCGCTGGCCCTTGTCGATGTCTTCGAAGTGCACTTTCGCGCGCATGATCACCTTGCCGCGCCCGGTGCGGTAACCGTCGCGCACGCCCGACAGGCCATAGATGATGCCGGCGGTCGGGAAGTCGGGCGCCGGGATGATCTCCATCAGTTCGTCGATGGTCGCGCCCGGGTTCTTCAGCAGGTGGTGGCAGGCGTCGACGACCTCGTTCAGGTTGTGCGGCGGAATGTTCGTCGCCATGCCCACCGCGATGCCACCCGAACCGTTGACCAGCAGGTTCGGCAGCCGGCTCGGCATGACCAGCGGCTCTTTTTCGCTGCCGTCGTAGTTGGGGCCGAAGTCGACCGTTTCCTTGTCGAGATCGGCGAGCATCTCGTGCGCGATCTTCGCCAGGCGGATCTCGGTGTAGCGCATCGCCGCGGCGTTGTCGCCGTCGACCGAGCCGAAATTGCCCTGGCCGTCGACCAGCATGTGGCGCAGCGAGAAGTCTTGCGCCATGCGCACGATCGTGTCGTAGACCGACTGGTCGCCGTGGGGGTGGTATTTGCCGATCACGTCGCCGACGATGCGTGCCGACTTCTTGTACGGCCGGTTCCAGTCGTTGTTCAGCTCGTGCATCGCGAACAGTGCGCGCCGGTGCACCGGCTTGAGGCCGTCTCGGGCGTCAGGGAGGGCGCGGCCCACGATCACGCTCATCGCGTAATCGAGGTACGACCGGCGCATTTCCTCTTCCAGGCTGATGGGCAGCGTTTCCTTGGCGAACTGAGTCATGCGGTTTTCTTGCGACGAAGCCTGAGGAGGGCGCTCGGAGCCGGCATATTTCTGCAGTGCACCCAGCGCAACCCAAGATTGTAATTGGCGTTGGCTGTCGCGACGAAGCAACATCGACCCGGCCGAGCGCCCGGTGGTGCCCCAAAAAGAGGTTCGTCGAATGCCCTATGGCACAATAAGTCGGTCGGTGGTCAGCGCCCGTGCTGCGGGAGTTAGCCAGTACTTTCCGATTCCGGTTCGGACGTTTTGCAGAACATTACTGCGCCTTCCCTCGAGAGGAGAATCATGAAGAAACTGAACAAGGTGGCGTCGCTCTTTGCAACCGCTGCCCTCGCAACTTCCATGTCCGGCGCGTTCGCGCAGTCGGTCGACAACTGGGTCAACGGCAGCGGTAACCTGCCCTGGAAGAACGGCACCAACGAACTTTGCTGGCGTGACGGCTCGTGGACCCCCGCCACGGCCCTGGCCGATTGCGATGGCGCGATCAAGCCGATGGCTGCTCCGGCGCCTGCACCCGCTGCGGCACCCGCTGCTGCTCCGGCACCGGCGCCTGCTGCTGCTCCGAAGCCCGCTGCTCCCCCGCCGCCGCCGCCGCCCGCTCCGGTGAGCGAAAAGGTGACCTTCGCCGCTGACGCGTTCTTCGACGTGGCGAAGTGGAACCTGAAGCCCGAAGGCAAGGCCAAGCTCGACGACCTCGTCAGCAAGATGGGTGGCATCAACCTCGAAGTGATCATCGCCGTCGGCCACACCGACTCCGATGGCGGCGATGCCTACAACCAGAAGCTGTCGGTTCAGCGCTCGGAATCCGTGAAGGCCTATCTGGTCAGCAAGGGCATCGAGAAGAACCGGGTCTACACCGAAGGCAAGGGCGAGAAGCAGCCTGTCGCCGACAACAAGACCAAGGAAGGCAAGCAGAAGAACCGCCGCGTCGAAATCGAAGTGGTCGGTACGCGCACCAAGAAGTAATCAGCCCCGGCTGACCTTGAAAACCCCGCCCCGGCGGGGTTTTCTGCTTTCTGGGCCAGCCGTTCACTGCCTGGCATTCGATACGATAGGCCCATGACTCAAACGATCAACGCCGACCCCCAGGAACTCGCCAAGTTCAGCGATCTTGCGCACCGCTGGTGGGACACCGAGAGCGAGTTCCGCCCGCTGCACCAGATCAACCCCTTGCGCCTTGACTGGATCGACGCGCATGCACCGCTCGCGGGCAAGCGGGTGCTCGACATCGGCTGCGGCGGCGGCATCCTGTCGGACTCGATGGCGCGGCGCGGTGCCAGCGTGCTCGGCATCGACCTGGCGGCCAAGCCGCTGAAGGTGGCCCAACTGCACGCGCTCGAAGCGCAGACGCCCGACGTCGATTACCGCGAGGTTTCGGCCGAGGCGCTGGCGGCCGAAGCGCCGGGCAGTTTCGATGTGGTCACCTGCATGGAGATGCTCGAACACGTGCCCGACCCGTCGTCGATCGTCGCGGCCTGCACGACGCTCGTGAAGCCCGGGGGCTGGGTGTTCTTCTCCACCATCAACCGGAATGCCAAGGCCTTCGTCTTCGCCATCGTCGGCGCCGAGCACGTGCTGCAGCTGCTGCCCAAGGGCACGCACGAGTACGCCAAGTTCATTCGCCCGAGCGAGCTGGCGCAGTGGTGCCGCAATACCGGCCTCGACCTGCTCGACACCCGCGGCATGGAATACAACCCGCTGACCCAGCGCTACTGGCTTTCGACAGATACAAGCGTCAACTATCTGCTGGCCTGCAGACGGCCGGCATGAGGTCGGCCAGCGGTGTGCCGATCAGAGCGGTGTTGTTCGACCTCGACGGCACGCTGATCGACAGCGCGCCCGATCTCGCCGGTGCCGCCAACGACATGCGCGTGCATCGTGGCCTGGCACCGTACCCGCTGGCGCACTTTCGACCGATGGTCGGCTCCGGCGCACGCGGCATGGTCGGGCGGGCCTTCGACGTGGCGCCGCCGGCGCCGGAGTTCGCGCCCTTGCGCGACGAGTTCCTGCAGCGCTACGAAGCGCGCATGACGCAGGACACACGTGTCTTCGCCGAGGTGCAGTCGCTGCTCGACGCGCTCGACGCACAGGCCCTGCCCTGGGGCATCGTCACCAACAAGGCCACTCGCTTCAGCGACCCGCTGGTGCGCGCGCTCGGCTTGTTCGCCCGCGCCGGCACGCTGGTCTGCGGCGACACCACGCCGCACGCCAAACCGCACCCCGAGCCGCTGCTAGAAGCGGCGCGGCGCATGCGTGCCGAAGCCGGCGCGTGTGTCTATGTCGGCGACGATCTGCGCGACGTGCAGGCCGGGAAGGCCGCCGGCATGACGACGATTGCCGTGGCCTGGGGCTACCTTGGCCTCGGCGAGTCCATCGAAGCCTGGGACGCCGATCACATCGTGCGGACGCCGCAGCAGCTCTTGCAGTTGCTCGCAATGGCCTAAACTAAGGGCTCTGGGGCTGACCTGGCTTCGACGAAGGTGCGGAGTTGGAACAGTGCACGCCGAGCACCAGTTCGCTCGTAAATCCACTGGAAACAAAGTAACTGCGAACGATCAAACGTACGCCCTCGCCGCTTAAAACCGGTGAGCTTCGCAACAGTTGGCCGATGGGCTGGGCCTGAGGGGTAACCTGAAGGCTGCGAAGTCATACACATTGGCTCGTCCTGAGTTGGGTCACTCTTCACAGGACTAAATCTAGTGAATCGAGAAGTGGGTAGCGTGCTGCTGCGCGACCCGCGGATCTAAAACCAAATCAGTCAGCTAAGCGTGTAGATCTGCCCGGCAATGGCTTTCGGACGGGGGTTCGATTCCCCCCAGCTCCACCAGACGACAGTTCGGCGTTGACCGCCGATGAATGAAGCTCCCCAGTCAGCGATGGCCTGGGAGCTTTTTTCATGGGGCGCCAGGACTGAAAAAATAGGCTCCGCTGTGTTCGTTGGCGAACCGACGCCAGAGAGACTCCGGACTATCTTTGATACAGCACGAAAGTGCGGTTCAGGACTGCCGGGCATTCCGCGTGAAGCTCAATCTCGTTTCCGTCATCTTCCTTCCCGGTATGGCGCTGACCGGCCATCTGGCGAATGAATGGTCGGGTGTGGTCGTGGCCCTGATGATCTGGTTCGCCACGGTACTGGCTGGCACGAGCTTGCGTCGGTATTGGTACCGGCACCACATGCCGCCCGGCGTGCACCCCGAACCCTCCAACGTCAAGCACATCTGGGTTGCACGGTTCGGCGTGCGCTTGCGGCAACTGCAGCCGTCCCTCAACTTCCCGTCGGCCGCCCGGGTGGCGCTGATCTCCTGGTCCGAGGCGGCCGATCTGGAGCCCGAAGTCGCCGCGGACATCTACCTCCACGAGTGAACCCGGTTGGGCGTCCTGATATCGTTTGCACGACACCAGGAGCCTCGATGACCCCTCAGGATCTGCTCGACCACTGTGACAGCGGCCAGCTCTGGCCCGAGGCGGTGGGCAACCCCGCCTTCCCCGACTTGCCGACCGCCTACGAGGCGGCGCTCGCGGTGCGCGAGCTGCGGCTGGCCCGTGGTGAAGTGCCGCGCGGATTCAAGATCGGCTTTACCAACCGCGGCATCTGGCCACGCTACAACGTCTTCGCGCCCATCTGGGGCTTCGTCTGGAGCACGACCCTTTCCACCGGCGACGCGGGCGAAACAGAGGTGTCGCTGGCGGGCTTGTGCCAGCCGCGCATCGAGCCCGAGGCGGTGTTCGGAATGAAGGCCACGCCGCGGGCCGACGCGAGCCTCGGCGACTTGTTCGACGCGCTTGACTGGGTGGCGCCGGGTTTCGAGATCGTTCAGTCGCACCGGCCGGGCTGGAAGTTCGTCGCCCCTGATACCGTGGCCGACGGGGGCCTGCACGGCCACCTGCTCGTGGGCAAGAAAGTGCCGGTCGGCGAGCTGGCCCAAAACGCGCAAGAACTCCAGGGCTTGCTCGCCGGCATCCGCCTCGGTTTGCACAGGAACTCCTCGCTGGTCGAAGAGGGCGTGGGCGCCAACGTGCTCGACGACCCGCTTCGGGCGCTGCACCACTTTCTGAAGGAACTGCGCGCCTGCCCCGGCGCGCCCGACCTGCGGGCAGGCGACTTGATCACGACCGGCACCTGGACCGATGCCTGGACGGTCGAACCCGGCGAGCGCTGGCGTGCACGCTTCAGCGCCCACCTGCCCGAATTGACGGTCGGGTTCGTCTAGAGGCCTTCGGCTGCGCGCTGGTCGCGAATGAACGCGCTGTCGAACGACAGCTTCTTCAGCGTCAACGAGCCCGACGGCAGCACCCGCCACACCGGCGTCACGCGGCCGATCGGGGTGCCACCGGCCAGTGCTTCCCAAGCCGCTTCGGCCACGGTGCGCAGGTGGAAGCCGGTGGTGATCGGGCAGGTGACCTCCGCCCCGTGCTCGGCGGCCATCGCGTCGCGCAACTGCCGTGCGCTCAGGCTGCGACCGCGGGGAACCGTGCGGATGAACGCGTCGACCATCAGTGCGGTTGGCACCAGCATGATTTGCCCCGCCTTCATGCCGGCGATGTCGATGGGTGCCGGCTTGATCTGATGGGCCTTGCCGTCGTGCAGGCGCTCCGCCCAGGTCTTTTTCCTGCTGCTCATGAGGTGATGCCTCCATTGTGCAAGGGCAGTCGAATCAATGTGCGTAAGTCCTTCGGTGCCGTATCGCGCGGGCTGTTGAGGTATTCCTCGACGACCGGGCCGCTGCCCGGCTCGAAGCCGGAGTGCACCAGCCAGTTACCGAACAGCCAGCGGTACGCCGCCTTCATCGACGAGTAAGGGCCGATGTGCGTCAGCGTGGCGCAGGCGGTGGCGGGCAGGGTGATCCGCAGCAGCCCGCAGTCGGCGTCAGGCTCGGCGAAGCCGGCGACCGCGGCCTGCGCGCGCAACGCGCGCTCGGGCACGAGATCAGGGTCGTCGAAATACAGCGTCAACATGCGCATGCCGGGCCGCGCGAGCCCGGCTGCGGCGAGGCGCGTGAACAGCAGGTCGAAGGTGCGCCCGATCGCCATGTAGGAACCACGGTGCTCCATCGCGAGCACCGGCAGCGCTTCGGTGTGACCCACGGCCACCTCGAAGGCCGGTGTATGCGGGGCCGCGGGCAGCAGTTCGAAGTCGCGGTGCTGGCCTGCCGCGCGAAAGCGTGCCGGCGGCAGCCCGTACACCGACTTGAAGGTGCGGTTGAACGACGGCACGCTCGGGTAACCCGCGGCACGGGCCACCTCGGCGACGGGCACCGCGGAACACGCGAGTTGGCCCGCCGCGCGGTGCAGGCGCAGGCGCTTGACGGTGTGGGCCAGCGTCTCGCCGTACATCGCGTGGTAGATGCGGTGCCAGTGGTGCGGCGAGAGGCAGGCCAGCTCGGCCAGCGCGTTCAGGTCGAGCGGCGCGTCGAGGTGGTCGTGCACGTGCGCGATCACGCGCTGCATCCGCGGCCCGTAGCGCGCCCACTCGTGCTGGCCCGGGCTCTCGAGTGCTTCCCGAACCGCGCGCTCATGCTCGAAGCGGCGCTCCGGCCGAGAGAGGTCAATGCCGCCTCGCACCTCGATGTCCTGCATGCTCCGCTTCCCGTTGCCGTGAGCGCGCATCATGACGCGAACCGGTTTGACAAGTCTTGCGGAGTTTCATGTTCGGCAGGCTCGCCTGCTATCGTGCCGGGGCCGTTTCATCCTGCCCAGCCGTGTGCCTGCTGCCCTGCCACTGACCCTTCTCGACGCCGCGGTGCGCGGCACGCTGCTGGCCTTCCTGGCGCTGCTGGCCGTGGTGCTGTGGCGGGACAGGCCGCGCCTGCGCAGCGCGCGTGCCGGAGCCGCGCTGGCGCTCGGTTTGTGTGTACAGGTGATCGGCGCCACACCGCTGTTCGAAGCGCTGGTGCCCCTGCTGTGGCAGGCGCCGCTGGTGGCGGTCTCTGTCGCCAACGCGGTGCTGTTCTGGGTCTTCGTGCAGGCCTTGTTCGACGACGACTTCTCGTTGCGGCCGGTTCATTGGATCACCTGGCTCGCGGCCGCTGCGTTGAGCGGCATCAACTGCGCCATGGGGCCACACGCCGTGCCGCTGCTGGCCGGCCTGCAACGGGCCGTGCCCTTGCTGTTCGCTGTGCTGGCCGCACTCGCTGCTGTGGCGCACTGGCGCGTCGATCTGGTCGAGCGCCGGCGCCGCTTGCGCATCTTCATTCTGGTGACCGGCATCGCCTACACCCTGGTGATGCTGGCGGCCCGGCTCTCCGCGCCGCAGGGCCGGCTCTCGGCCGAGGTGGCGCTGTTCGATGTGGTGGTCTTGTTGTGCATCGTCGCGGTGGTGGCCGTCCAGATGCTGCATTTGCGTGGCACCGAATTGTTCCCGTCAGGCCCGGTGGCTCGCGCCGCCGTGCCACCGGCCGCGGCCGAAGCGCGGCCGTCGCCGACGGCACCCGACCCGGCCGAGGAGCGCCTGGCGATCGCCCTGCAACGGTTGATGCAGCACGAGCGTGCCTACCGCAGCGAAGATCTGAGCGTGGCCAGCCTCGCGGCGCGGCTGGCCGTGCCCGAGTACCGGCTGCGGCGGCTGATCAACCAGCGCCTCGGGCACCGCAACTTCAACGCTTTCGTCAACGGCTTCCGGCTCGACGAAGCGCGCGGCGCGCTGGCCGACCCCGCGCGGCGCGAGCTGCCGGTGCTGACGATCGCACTCGAAGCCGGTTTTCAGTCGATCGGTCCGTTCAATCGGGCCTTCAAGGCGGACACCGGCCTCACGCCGACCGAGTTCCGGCGGGAAAAGCTGGCCGATTCCTGAAATCGGCCAGCCGGAAGCCGACGCTTGCAGGCTTCGGCGAGACAGCAGCGTTGCAAAGCGCGATCTTCACGTTCACCGGGGGCAGGGGCCTTCGATGTGAGGAGTGCGTTCGATGGTTTCCAGCTTTTCAACGTGGGCGGCAGCTTGCAGCCGCATCGTCTGCAGCGCCCTGCTGGCCGGGTCGGCCTGCGCAGCACAGGCCAGTGTCGGCTTGACCGAGATCGCCGCGAGCACTGTCGACGGCCCGGTCACGCTTTACTTTCCTTCGAACTCGGAGGCTCGGCCGGTCCAGCGAGGGCACTTCACGCTGAACCTGGCCGAGCAGGGCGTACCGATGGCGGGCAATGGCCGCCTCGTCGTCATTTCGCATGGTTCCGGTGGCGCGCCCTGGGTGCATGCCGATCTGGCTCGCAGTCTGGTCGAAAGCGGCTTCGTGGTTGCGATGCCCGAGCACCGGGCCGACAACTACAGGAACGACAGCACACCCGGCCCCGAGAGCTGGACCCTGCGGCCCGCCGAAGTCTCGCGTGCGATCGACGCGGTCGGGCGCGACCCGCGTTTCGCACCACTGCTGAGCCTGGACAAGGTCGGCGTCTACGGCATGTCGGCCGGTGGGCACACTGCGCTCAGCATGGCGGGAGGGCAGTGGTCGCCGGCGCGGTTCAAGCAGCATTGCGAGGCGAATCTGGTCGACGACTTCCAGTCCTGCGTCGGGCTGATCACGCGGCTGACCGGGAGTGTTTTCGACGGGCTGCGAAAGTGGGTGGCGCTGGCCGTGATCCGCCACCGTTTCGACGACACCACCCTGCGCTCCCACGCCGACCCGCGCGTGGCGGCCGTCGTCGCCGGTGTGCCGTCGTCAGCCGACTTCGACATGGCGTCTCTCGCCCACCCGCGTGTGCCGCTGGGCCTCGTCACGGCGCAACAAGACCGCTGGCTCGTGCCACGCGTCCACAGCGACCGGGTCTTGCAAGCCTGCCAAGCGTGCGAGCACATCGCCGACTTGCAGCATGGCGGTCACGGTGCGCTGCTGTCGCCACTGCCGCCGGGCCTGACCGGCTTGCTGGGCGACATGCTGAACGACCCACCCGGCTTCGACCGGAGCGCCATGCCGGCGGTGGACTCGAAGATCACCGCGTTTTTCACGCGGCATCTGCTGCCCGCCGTCAACGTCAAACCGCCACCGGCGCCTTGATGGCCGCGTGCGGTTCGTAGCCGAGCACCGCGAAGTCGTCGTACTCGTAGTCGAAGATCGAGGCTGGCCGGCGCTTGATCTCGAGCGTGGGGTAGGCGCGCGGCTCGCGCGAGAGCTGCAGTGCCACCTGCTCGGCGTGGTTGCTGTAGATGTGGCAATCGCCGCCGGTCCAGATGAAATCACCGACCTGCAGGTCGCACTGCTGCGCCAGCATGTGCGTGAGCAGTGCGTAGCTGGCGATGTTGAAGGGCACGCCGAGAAAGATGTCGGCGCTGCGCTGGTAGAGCTGGCAGCTCAGTTTGCCGTCGGCCACGTAGAACTGAAAGAAGGCGTGGCACGGCATCAGCGCCATCGCAGGCAGGTCGGCCACGTTCCAGGCGCTGACGATGATGCGGCGCGAATCGGGGTTGCTCTTGAGCTGCTTGACCACCTCGGCGATCTGGTCGATGTGGCCGCCGTCGGGCTTGGGCCACGAACGCCACTGCACGCCGTAGACCGGGCCGAGGTCGCCGTCGGGCTTGGCCCATTCGTTCCAGATCGTCACGCCACGGTCCTGCAGCCACTTCGCGTTGCCGTCGCCACGCAGGAACCACAGCAGTTCGAGAATGATCGACTTGAGGTGCACCTTCTTCGTGGTGACGAGCGGAAAGCCCTCATTCAGGTCGAAGCGCATCTGGTGGCCGAACACGCTCTTCGTGCCGGTGCCGGTGCGGTCGGCCTTGAACACGCCGTGCGTGTCGACGTGGCGCATGAAGTCTTCGTATTGGGAACGCACGGGGCGGGTGAGAGGCGAGGTCACGGCGAACTTCCGGTTGGAACGAACTGGATTATCTCCGCGACTTCAGCGGTCGAATTGCAGGGCCGCCAGGCGCGAATACAGGCCGCCGGAATTGACGAGTTGCGCGTGCGTGCCGGTCTCGACGATCTCGCCGGCTTCTAGCACCACGATGCGGTCGGCGCGCTGCACCGTCGACAAGCGGTGCGCGATCACGAGCGTGGTGCGGTCCTTCATCGCCGATTCCAGCGCGGCCTGCACCATGCGTTCGCTTTCGGCGTCGAGTGCGCTGGTGGCTTCGTCGAGCAGCAGCAGCGGCGGGTTCTTCAGCATCGCGCGTGCGATCGAGATGCGCTGGCGCTGCCCGCCCGACAGGCGCACGCCACGCTCGCCCAGAAAGGTCTTGTAGCCCTCGGGCAGCGCGCTGATGAAGTCGTGCGCGAACGCGGCTTTTGCGGCCGCGATCACTTCGTCGTCGCTCGCCTGCGGTTTGCCGTAGCGGATGTTTTCCATCGCGTCGGCCGAGAAGATCACACTGTCCTGCGGCACGATGCCGATGCGTTCGCGCAGGTCGTCGAGCGCCACGTCTTTGACCGGCACGCCGTCGACCAGCACCTGCCCCGAAGCCACGTCGTAGAAGCGCAGCAGCAGCTGGAACACCGTGCTCTTCCCGGCGCCGCTCGGCCCGACCAGCGCCACCGTTTCGCCAGGCTGCACGTTCAGGTTGAAGTGCGACAGCGTCGCATGCTGCGGCCGCGACGGGTAGCGGAAAGTCACGTCGCGCAACGCGACCGACGAACCGCCGCTCGTTGCTGCGAGCGCCGTCGGTTTCGCGGGTGACGCGATCGGCGAGCGCAGGCTCAGCAACTCCATCAAACGTTCGGTCGCGCCGGCGGCGCGCAGCAGGTCGCCGTAGACCTCGGACAACACCGCCACGCTGCTGACCAGGATGATCACGTAGACAACGGTCTGCCCGAGGTGCCCGGCGCTGATGTCGCCGCGCACCACCGCCTGCGTGCCCTGGTACAGCCCCCAGAGCAATGCGCCGAAGGTCGCGGTAATGATGAAACCGACGAGCGCGGCACGCATGCGCGTGCGCTTCACGGCCGTGACGAAGGCGTTCTCGGTCGACACGTCGAAGCGCTTGGCTTCACGCAGCTCCTGCGTGTAACTCTGAACCACCGGAATCGCGTTCAGCACCTCGGCGGCGATCGCGCTCGAGTCGGCCACGCGGTCCTGGCTGGCGCGGCTGAGCTTGCGCACGCGCCGGCCGAAGTACAGGCTCGGCAACACCACCAGGATCAGGATGCCCAGCACCTGCGTCATCACGTAGGGGTTGGTCACGATCAGCATCGTCATCGCACCGATGCCCAGCACCGCGTTGCGCAGGCCCATCGACAGGCTGGAGCCGACGACGGTCTGCACCAGCGTGGTGTCGGTGGTCAGGCGCGACAGCACTTCGCCGGTCTGCGTGGTCTCGAAGAACTCGGGGCTCTGCGTCACCACGTGCGCGTAGACCGCGTTGCGCAGGTCGGCCGTCACGCGTTCACCGAGCCAGGTGACCATGTAGAAACGCAGCGCCGAGAACAGGCCGAGCGCGGCGCCGACCGCGAACAGCGCGAAGAAGTGTTCGCGCAAGGCCATCACGCGCGCGCCGGGGTCGGCGGCGACCAGGCCCTGGTCGATCAGCGACTTCAGCGCCACCGGAAACACCAGCGTGCTGACGGCCGCCAGCACGAGGAACACCACCGCGAGCGCGATGCGGCCGCGGTAAGGCCGCAGGAACGGCAAGAGACCGCTCAAGGACTTGACGTTGCGGGGGGGCGCGTCCGCAACCGGTGTGGCGGGCGCGCTGATCGTGGCGGTGCTGGGCATGGCCGGCAGTGTAGGGCAGTGGCCTGCCAGCGGGGCTTGGACCTGCTGCTGGTGGTGACAAGCCTTGACAATAGTTGCCTAGGCATATATAGTTCATTCACTCCCACCCGCAAGGCATTTCCGTGGCCCGTCCTCCCGCTCCCGCCGACTTCTACCGTGCCGGCACTTACTGTGCCGAAGAGAGCGTCGGCTACCTGATGAAGCGCATCATGCTGTCGATCGTCCACCAGGCCGACAAGCGGCTCGATGCGCACGGCCTGACGATGGCGCAGTGGGGCCCGCTGCTGAAGATCAGGAACTCCGGCAGCGCCACCGTGGCCGAACTGGCGCGTTGGCTGCAAGTCGATGCCGGCGCCATGACACGCCTGCTCGACCGCCTCGAAAAGAAGGGCCTGTGCAAACGGGTGCGCTCGACCGAAGACCGGCGCGTCGTGCAGGTCGAACTCACGCCCGAAGGCGAGGCCGCGGTGGCCGGCGTGCCGGCCGTGCTGAGCGACGTGATGAACGCGCACCTGTCTGGCTTTTCGAAGACCGAATGGCTGGCGCTGAAGACCTACCTGAACCGCATGCTCGAGACCGGCGAAGCCTTGCGCGACGCCGATTGATCGGGCCGTTCGCAGCGTGAAACCATGAAATCGATTCTCTGGCGGTTTTCGCCCAAATACCTGCCTAAGCAAATGAAGCCACAACAACTATCAACCCTGCCCGGCGAAGTCTCGGCCCGCTGCGCCGCCTTGCCCACGGTCGCGGCCATGGCCGTCGCGATCGCTTCGTCGCTGGTGCTCACGCTCGCGGGCTGCGCGAGCAGCGCCGGCATCGCGCCGGTGGCGCAGACGCAGGCCCCCGCCGGGCTCGACGCGACCGTCTCGACACCGGCGGTCGCCGCCGACTGGTGGCTCGGTTTCGGCGACTCCACGTTGAGCGATCTGATCCAGCGGTCCATCGCCGGTAACCCGAACCTGAGGATCACGCAGGCTCGCCTGGCCCGCGCCCAGGCGGCCGTGGCCGGTGCCCAGGCCGCCGAAGGCCCGCAAGTCAACGGCGTCTTCGACGTGACCCGCCAGCGCTTCAGCGCCACCAGCATCTACCCGCCGCCGCTCGGCGGTTCGATCCGTACGCTTGGCACGCTGCAGGCCAACGCCTCATGGGAACTCGACCTGTTCGGCCGCAACCGCGCCGCGCTCGACGCCGCCGTGGGCGCGCAGCGCGCTGCGCAGGCCGACACCGAGGCTGCGCGTATCCTGCTCGCGGCCAAGGTGGCGCGCACCTACGTGCAGCTCGCCCGCCTGGTCGAGCAGCGCACGGTCGCCGAGCGCGCGCTCGCGCAGCGCGACGAAACACTCTCGTTGATCCGCCAGCGTGTCGATGGCGGTCTGGACACGACCGTCGAGCTGCGCCAGGGGCAGGGCGCCTTGCCGGAATCGCGCCAGCAGATCGAAGCGCTGGCCGAACAGATCACGTTGACGCGCCATGCCCTCGCGGCCTTGAGCGCACAAGCCCCCGATGCGCTCGACACGCTGAGCCCCGCGTTGCGCAGCGTGCAGGCCGTGCCCTTGCCCGCCGCCGTGCCGGCCGATCTGCTCGGCCGCCGCGCCGACATCACGGCCGCACGCTGGCGCATCGAAGCCGCCACCAGCGACATGAAGAGCGCGAAGGCGCAGTTCTATCCGAACGTGAACCTAACGGCCTTCGTGGGTCTTGCCAGCATCGGCCTTGACCAGCTCGTCAAGTCGGGCAGCGAGCAGTACGGCGCCGGCCCGGCGATCCGCTTGCCGATCTTCGATTCGGGCCGACTGCGCGCCAACCTGAAGGTGAAGGCGGCCGACCTCGACACCGCGATTGAGACTTACAACGGCGCCGTGATCGACGCCGTGCACGACGTGGCCGACCAGATCGGCTCGCTGCGTTCGATCGAACGCCAGCAGCGCGAGCAGGTGCTGGCGCAGACCGCGTCGGAGTCGGCCTACGACCTGGCCACACAGCGCTACAAGGCCGGTCTCGGCACTTACCTCACAGTCCTCAACGCCGAAGCCAGCGTGCTGAACCAGCGCCGCCAGGCGGCCGACCTGAAAGCCCGCGCACTCGACAGCCAGATCGCGCTGATCCGTGCGCTCGGCGGTGGCTACGTGGCCGACGTGAACGACACGCCGCGTGTCGCCGCAGTCGCTGTCGCACCGGCGAACCGCTGAACAACGAACACACCGAACAGATTTCCGGAGAACGACCATGACCGCCGCCGAAACCACCATCCCCGCGTCGCAGGGCAACCCCGCCCGCAAGAAGGCGCTGAGCGCCGTCGCCGCTGCCGTCGTGCTCGGCGGCATCGCCTACACCGCCTACTGGGCGCTCGTGCTCAACCATTACGAGTCGACCGACAACGCCTATGTTCAAGGCAACGTCGTGCAGCTCACGCCGCAAGTCGGTGGCACCGTCGTCGCGATCAACGCCGACGACACCGACCACGTGAAGGCCGGCCAAGTGCTGGTGAAGCTCGACCCGGCCGACGCGCAGGTCGCGCTCGACCAGGCCGAAGCCCAGCTCGCGCAGACGGTGCGCGAAGTGCGCACGCTGTACGCGAACAACGGCACGCTGAAAGCGCAGATCGCCTTGCGTGAAGCCGACCTCGCGCGTTCGCAGTCCGAGCTCGCCCGCGCGCAGGACGACGTGACAAGGCGCGCGCCGCTGGTCGCGACAGGCGCCGTCGGCAAGGAAGAGTTCAACCACGTCAACTCGCAGCTCGCCGCAGCCCGCAGCAGCGTGGCGGCGGCGCAGTCGGCCACGCTCGCCGCGCGCGAACAACTGGTCTCGAACCAGACACTCACCGACGGCACCGCGCTCGAACAGCACCCGAACGTGATGCGCGCTTCGGCGCGTGTGCGCGAAGCGTTCCTGGCGCTCAAGCGTGCCGATTTGCTGGCTCCTGTTGACGGTTATGTCGCCAAGCGCAGCGTGCAGCTCGGTTCGCGCGTGCAGGCCGGGGCGCCGCTGATGTCGGTGATCGCGCTCGACCAGGTCTGGGTCGAGGCCAACTTCAAGGAAAGCCAGCTGCAGAAGCTGCGCCTCGGCCAGCCGGTGACGCTGGTGGCTGACGTGTACGGCAAGAAGGTCGAGTACACCGGCGCGATCGAAGGCCTGGGCGCAGGCACCGGCTCGGCCTTCGCGCTGCTGCCGGCGCAGAACGCCACCGGCAACTGGATCAAGGTGGTGCAGCGGGTGCCGGTGCGCATCAAGCTCGACGCGAAACAGCTGGTCGAGCACCCGCTGCGCGTCGGCCTGTCGATGGACGCGAAGGTCGACATCAGCCAAACCAACGGCCGCATGCTGGCCGACGCGTCGCGTGTGTCGACGATCGCGCAGACGGCCGTGTTCGAGCAGAACAATACCGCGGCCGATGCCGAAGTGCGCAAGATCATTGTCGCCAACGGCGGCAAGGTCGCGAAGCTCGACGTGGCCAGCAGCGCCCGCGTCGCGGCGCCTGCCGCGGCGACCGCGAGCGTCTCGTCGGCCGCCGCGTCGGTGGCCACGCTCGTCAGCGGCGCTGCCGCCGTTCCGGCCGCCACGCGCCTGAAGTGACTTTGCGGAGCCGCTGAATGTCTTCCACGTCCGCCGTGGCGCCCGGCGCGCCCGACATGGCGCCGGCGCCGCCCGCGCCGCGCGCACCCGTCGCGTTCGAGCCGCTGCAGGGCGGGCAGCTCGTGCTCGGCACGATCGCGCTGTCGCTCGCCACGTTCATGAACGTGCTCGACAGCTCGATCGCCAACGTATCGATCCCCGCGATCTCGGGCGACATGGGCGTGAGCCCGGCGCAGGGCACCTGGGTCATCACCTCGTTCGCGGTCGCCAACGCGATTTCGGTGCCGCTCACCGGCTGGCTCACGCAGCGTTTCGGCCAGGTGCGTTTGTTCACCGCCAGCATCCTGCTGTTCGTGCTGGCCTCGTGGTTGTGCGGCCTGGCGCCGAACATCGAGTCGCTGATCGCCTTCCGCGTGTTGCAGGGCCTGGTGGCCGGGCCGATGATTCCGCTCTCGCAGACGCTGCTGCTTGCCAGCTACCCGCGTGCGAAGGCCGGCATCGCGATGGCGATGTGGGCGATGACGGTCTTGGTGGCGCCGGTCGCCGGGCCGCTGCTCGGCGGCTGGATCACCGACAACATCTCGTGGCCGTGGATCTTCTACATCAACATCCCGGTCGGCCTGGGTGCCGCGGCACTCACCTGGTCGATCTACAAAAAACGCGACCCCGGCCCGCGCCGAGTGCCGCTCGACGTGGTGGGCCTGGCGCTGCTCGTGCTCTTCGTCGGCACGATGCAGGTCATGATCGACAAGGGCAAGGAGCTCGACTGGTTTTCATCCGGCCAGATCGTCATGCTGTCGGTCGTGTCGGTCGTGAGCTTCCTGTTCTTCCTGGCCTGGGAACTGACCGAAAAACACCCGATCGTCGATCTGCGCCTGTTCGCGCGGCGCAACTTCGTGATGGGCACGCTGGCGCTGTCGATCGCCTACGGCCTCTTCTTCGGCAACGTGGTGCTGTTGCCGCTGTGGCTGCAGCAGCACATGGGCTACACCGCCACCTGGGCTGGCCTCGCGACAGCGCCGGTCGGCATTCTCGCGATCATCCTGTCGCCGTGGGTCGGCAAGAACGTGAGCCGCATCGACCCGCGCAAGCTCGCCACGGTTGCCTTCGTCGGCTTCGGCCTGGTACTGTGGATGCGCTCGAACTTCAACACGCAGGCCGACTTCACGACGATCCTGATCCCGACCGTGTTGCAAGGCGCGGCGATGGCGTTCTTCTTCATTCCGTTGCAGGCCATCGTGTTCTCGGGCTTGCCGCCCGAGCGCATGCCGTCGGCCGCGGGCTTGTCGAACTTCGTGCGCATCACCGCGGGCGCGGTCGGCACCTCGCTGTTCACGACAATCTGGGAAGACCGCGCGATCCTGCACCACGCGCAACTCGCCGAAAGCGTGAACCGCGGCAACCCTGCGGCGATGCAGACGCTCGACCAGCTGGTAGCGAGCGGCTCGACGCAGCAGCAGGCGCTGGCCAGCGTGAACCGGCTGCTCGACCAGCAGGCCTACACGATGGCGGTGACCGACATCTTCTACCTGTCGGCGGTGCTGTTCTTCGCGCTGATCGTGATGGTGTGGCTCGCCAAGCCGACGGTAGGGGCCGGGGCCGGCGGCGGCGGGGCGCACTGACCGTTCAGAGCTGCAGCTTGGCCGCGTAGCCGGTCATCTCGAGGTAACCGCGGCCCACACGCTGGCCGTTCGCGTCGAGCAGGTCGCTCAGGCCTTCCCAGTAGATCGCGCCGGTGCTGCCGCGGCTGTCGAGCTCCTGGTTGTCGAGCAGGGCTTTGACCGTGAACACACCGGCGGGCGTGTCGACGCGCCACTCTACCGGGTAGCGCGCCTTCGAGCTCGGGCTCGGCCACACGCGACCGGGGCTGAAGCGCACGTCGTCGGCGCCGAAGTTGCGCGCCGATTGTCCGGGCGCGCGAAAGCTGCCGCCGGCGTACAGGCTCGTCCCGTCGGCGCGGCGCACGCGGAACGCGGTGAGTGCGCTGCCATCGGCGAGGTTCATGCCGATCCAGTCCCAGCCGACGGCGGCCGGGTCGAGCAGCGTGTCGCTCCACTCGTGGTCGAGCCAGGCCCGGCCCTGCACGGCAGTCGGCTTGCCGTCGAGCGTGAGCATGCCCTGCACCGCGAGCTGCGGTTCGCTGTAGTAGCGGCTGGACTGCCCGGGTTGCGGGCCTTTTTGCGACAGGCCGTTCACGCCTTGCACCAGCACCGGCTGGGTGGCGTCGAACTGCAGGTCGAAACGAAAGCCGGCGCTGTCGCTGCGGATCGATGCCTGGTAGCGGCTGCGCCCGGGTGTGGCTTCTTCGCGGCCAAGCTGCCAGTCGCGCAACTGCACCTGCGTGTTGCCGACGACCGCTCCGGCCACGCCGAAGCCGGCGCGGGCGATGCGCTGGTCGTGGCGCAGGCGTTTCTGTTCCAGATCGGTCAGCGCGGCGTGCGCGAACACCAATTCGGTCGCGGCGAAGCGGCTGGTGCTGCCGGCCGCGAGACCCGTGGCCGATCGAAAGAAGGTGACCTGGAAACCCCACAGTCGCGCGCCGGCTTCGAGCGAACCGGTCAGGTACCACCATTCGGTGCGCGACTCGGGGTGCGCGCCCAAGTCAGCCGGCCAGCGCAGCGGGGCGGGCGAGGGGGCGGCCTGCACCCGCAGCGCGGCGGCGCAGGCGGCGGTCGATAGAAGCCAGTCGCGTCGGTTCATGCCGGAGCATCGCACAGCGATGGCCCACAATCGCCCGCCATGGCCAAGCCCGTTCCCCGTTTGAGTGCCGCAGAAATCGCCGCCGTGATCCAGACCGCCTGGGACGACCGCCCGCCGTTCAACGCCGTGCTGATGAGCCACGGCCTCACGCAAGGCCAGCTCGTCCAGTTGCTCAAGCGCGAACTCACGCCGACCGCGTACAAGCTGTGGGCGGCGCGCAGCCGCGGCACTGCGCCGCCAAAAGCCCGACGCTGATTTATTCCTCGGTGTTTGTCCTTGCCCCTTTCACCGAGTCGGCTTGTTAGTCTGCGAGCGCTTCGACATTTGGCAGACTGCCGTGTCGTCACCGATCACAACCCGAGGAGAAACCAACATGCGTTCATCGATCATCTGGCCCTTGGCCTCCTGCGCCGCCGCTGTTTCCTTGCTCGCCGCCTGCGGCAGCATGTCCGGCGGCAAGACCGGCATGAGCTTCTTCGTGACCAGCGCCGGGCCGGGCAAGGGCGCTGACCTCGGCGGCCTGGCCGGCGCCGACAAACAGTGTCAGACGCTTGCTGCCGCGGCCGGTGCCGGCAGCCGCACCTGGCGCGCTTACCTGAGCCAGCAACCGACCGCCAACGTGCCCGGCATCAACGCGCGCGACCGCATCGGCAAAGGCCCGTGGCAGAACGCGAAGGGCGTGGTCGTGGCGACCGACGTGGCGCAACTGCACGGCGTCAACAACCTGAACAAGATGACCGCGCTGACCGAAACCGGTGCCGGCGTCAACGGGCGCGGCGATACGCCGAACATGCACGACGTGCTGACCGGCTCACAGCCCGACGGCACATTCATCGCCGGCAACGTGAATTCGACCTGCGGCAACTGGACCCAGAGCGGCGAAGGCTCGGCGATGGTCGGCCACCACGACAAGACCGGCCTCGATGAAAGCGTGCCGGCCAAGTCGTGGAACTCGTCACACATGAGCCGCGGCTGCAGCCAGGACGCGCTGAAGGCGACCGGCGGCGCCGGCCTGTACTACTGCTTCGCGGCCGACTGAGGGCGTTGAGGCTTGCGCGGCACTGCGGTGCCGCGCGGTGCTTTCAGGTCAGCAAGACCGCGGCCATTGCTGCCGCGGCGGGAATGGCCTGCACGAACAGGATCTTGCGGTTCACGGTCAGCGCACCGAATACGCCGGCGACGATCACGCAGCCCAGGAAGAACAGCTTCACCGGCTGCCCTGTTGCGCCCTGGCTCATGCCCCAGACCAGCCCTGCGACCAGAAAGCCGTTGTACAGGCCCTGGTTGGCCGCCAGGCCTTTCGACGCGGTTGCGAATTCCTGCGTCAGCCCGAACACGCGGCGGCCGGTCGGCTTGTCCCAGAGCAGCATCTCCAGAACCATGAAGTAGACGTGCAGGGCCGCGACCAGGCCCACCAGTAGGTTCGCAAGCATCTTCGGCTCCTTCGGCAGGGTCATCGACCCGGGCAATGATTTAAAAACATTGGTGTTTTCTGTGTGTATGGTAATGTTTTCAAATCATGCACGCAAGCCGGATCAAACCAGCCACCCCGCAGAAGCTGCCGCGCGGCCGCCACCCGCTCACGCAGGCGGCCGTGACCGGCTCGCAGCGGGTGCGCCTGCTGGACGCGGTGGCCCGTGTCGTGGCCGAGAAGGGCTATGGCGCGGCGACGGTGGCCGATGTGATCGCGCTGGCCGGTGTCTCGCGCCGAACGTTCTACGAGCACTTTCCCGGGCTCGACGACTGTTTCCTTGCCGCCTATGAAGACGGCATGCGCAGCCTGTTCGCGGCGATCCGCAGCGCGTTGGCGGGCGTGCCGCGAGACGACCTGGCGCTGCGCACCCGTGTCGCGATCGATGCCTACCTCGCCGCGATGGCGAGCGTGCCGGCGGCGGCGTGGTCGTTCACGGTCGAGGTGCTCGGCGCTGGCCGCCGTGCGCTCGATCGGCGCGACTGGGTGATGGCGCAGTGGGTCGAACAATGGCGCGCTTTCCACCAGCGGCGCCAGCAGCTCGAGCCTGGCCTGGGCGACGTGAGCGACGGGCAGTTGCTGGCGCTCGTCGGTGGCATGGAAGAGCTGGTTCGCGACCAGTTGCGACGCCACGGTGCGCAAAGCCTGCCGCGGATCGGGGTGGCGTTGCGCGACTTCGCCGTCAGCGCCCTGGTCGCGCCGCCCGTCCCGGGCTGACGCGGGCGACCCCGCGCCCGGGCGTTGTGCTGCGGCGCGCATTGGCGCTATGCTGGCCGCCACCAGGAGGTCGCCATGACAAGACAACCCGTGCTCCGAATGCTGGCTGCGCTGAGCCTGGCCTTGCCGGTGCTGGCCGCCGCGGAGCAGGCGCGCACCAAGGCCTGGGTCAACGTGCGGGCCGGCCCGGCCGGCAACTACCCCACGGTGATGCGGCTGCCGCCCGGCACCTACGTGCAGGTCTACGGCTGCACCAGCGGCTACCGCTGGTGCGATGTGGTCGCCTCCGATGGCCAACGCGGCTGGGCCCTGGCCGGCAGCCTCTACTACCCCTACGAGAACCGCTGGGTGCCGGTGTCGAACTACTACGGCCCCGGCTTCGGCATCCCGATCACCCCGTTCGTGATGGGCGACTACTGGGGCACGCACTACCGGCACCGCCCGTGGTACGGGCATCGCCAGTACTGGGGCCCGGGTTACGGCTACGGACCGAGTTACGCACCGGGCTATGGGCCCGGGTATGGGCCGGGCTACGGGCATGCGCCGGTGTATGTGCCGGCGCCCCATGTGCCGCGGCCCGGGTATGTGCATGGCCCCGGCCACGTGCCGAGACCGCCGCACGCGCCCGGTGCGGGGTTGCCCCGGCCACCCGGCCCACCAGGGGGGCTGCCGCGGCCGCCCCGGCCGCCTCACCCGCCCGGTCTTCCCGGGCTGCCGGGTCTGCCTTGAATTGACGACCGGGCCGGTTCAGCCCGGTGCCGTCAGCGAGGCGAGTTCATTCTGCAGATTGGCTCGCGCTGCACGTTCCCAGGCCTCGTGCAGAACGGGCGTCTGGTAGATGCGATCGCGTTCGAGGAAGCTTCGCAACACGCGCGCCCTGCCGGCCCGGTAGGCCGAAGCCTCGACCCAGCCGTATTCCGCCCGCACCGCATCGGCGTAGGCCGCGTAGCGCGCCGGGCTCTGGCCGAGCACCGACAGGTCGAGGTCGAGAAACAGCCACGAGTCGGTGTCCGACACCTCGGCCTGATGGCGTTGGGTCGCGAGCACCAACCCGGCGACACGCTGCACGCTGGCGGCGGGCCAGGCGAGCGCCGTCAGCTCGTCATGGGCCAAAGCCGCCGAGCGCTGTTCGTTGTCTTGCCGTTGCGTGTCGTAGACCGCGTCGTGGAACCTGATCGCCGCGTCGATCACCCAAGGCTCGCGGGCCAGCGTGCGGTAGCGCGCGAACCAGCGCTGCAGTGCTTCGACATGCGCGAGCGAGTGGTAGTGGCGGTGCGGCTCGGCATAACGCGCGCGAAGCTTGTCGAGCAGCGCCGGTGAAAGGCTGAGTTCGGTTGAGTCCGGCATCTTGCTTCACCAGTCTTCCTTGACCGCCAGCGCCATCTGCCGCCCCACGGCACTGCGCGCGGCGAGCCATGCCGTCAGTGTGCCGGCCACCATCACCGCGGCGCAGAGCAGGGCCAACCGCCCCCAGGGCAACAGCAGTTCCATGGTCCAGTGAAAACTCTGCGGGTTCACGACCTTGACCAGCACGACGCTGACCGCCAGGCCGAGCAGCAGGCCGAGCAAGGCGCCGGCCGCCGTCCACACCGCGCCTTCGACGGCTACCACGCCGAGCACCTGCGCGCGCGTCAGCCCCAGGTGCACGAGCAGGCCGAACTCCTTGCGCCGCGCCAGCACCTGCGCCGAAAAGCTCGCGGCGATGCCGAACAGGCCGATCGCGATCGCCACCGCCTGCAGCCAGTAGGTCACGGCGAAGCTGCGGTCGAAGATGCGCAGCGAGACCTTGCGGATCTCGCTGGCCGACGCGAATTCGAGCAAGGCGCCGTCGATGCCGAGTTGCGTGGACAAGGTGCGCAACGATTGCTGCACCGCCGAAGCGTCGCTGCCCTCGGCCAGCCACAGCGCCATGTCGTTGACACGCTCGTCGCCGGTCAGGCGCCGGTAGTCTTCGGCTGGCAGCACCAGCGCCCCGTGCTGGCGGGCGTAGTCGCGCCACACACCGCGAACGTAGAACGTGGTCGGCCCGGCTTTCGGCAAGGGCAGCGTGAGGCGTGTGCCGGGGGCGGCGCCGTACAAGCTGACCATCGCTTCGCTGACGAACACCGCCGTCTCGCCGGCGGGCAGCGCCACCAGTTCGCCGACCAGCGGCAAGGCACGCGCCGGGTCGGGCAGGGCGCGGGCGATCAAGGCGACGGCCGGCCGCGCCGCATCGAGCTGCACTTGCGACACCCGTTGTGATTCGACCCGTGCGACACCGGGCAGCGCGGCCGCGCGGCGCAGCAATTCGGGCGGCAGCGTCGCCACCTCGCTGGCGCTCACCGAGGCGGCGGCGCGCACGTACAGGTCGGCCGGCAGCACCGTGCCGAGCCACTGCGTCACCGAATCACGAAAGCTCGCGACCATCACCGTGAGCGCGACCGCCAGGCTCAGGCTCGCGACCACCCCGGCCACGGCGATGGTGGCGGTGTGGCGCTGGTGGCGGGCGCGCTCTACCGCCAGCAGCGCGAGCGCTTGCTCGGGCGGCGCGACCCGCGCCAGTAGCAGTCCCACGCCTGCCGGCACGCACGCGATGCCGCCGAGCAGCAGGCAGGCGACCGACACGTAGGCGGCGAGCGGAATGTCGAAGACCGGCGGCAAGAGCGCGAGCGCCACGCCGGCGAGCAGCAGCGCCGGGCCGAACCAGGCCGAGCCTGCGTGGCCACTGCGTGTGCTCAGCCCCTTCAACGCCTGGGCCGGTGCGAGCTGCTGCGCCGCACGCGCCGGCAACCAGCCGCCGATGGCCGCGGCGGCGACACCGAGCAGGCCGTAGACCACGGCCGATGCCATATCGAACTGCAGGCTCGGCGCCACGCCGGGGAAGTAACCGCCGCCCAGATCGCCAGCGAGCAGGCGCAGTGCGAGTGCGGCCAAGGCCGTGCCGAGCGCCAGGCCGAGCACGCTTCCCACCGCGCCGAGGATCGCCGACTCGGCGAGCACCAGCGTCAGCCGCTCGCGCCCGCTCAGGCCCAGCACGCCGAGCAGCGCGAGTTGCGGCTGGCGCTTGGCGACCGAGATCGAGAGGATCGAGAACACCAGGAACGCGCCGGTGAACAAGGCGACGAGCGCGAGCACCGTCAGGTTGACACGGTAGGCGCGCGACACGTTCGACACACGCTGCGCCGCTTCGTCCGGCGCCGCGGCGCGGATGCCCGCCGGCAGCGCCAGTTCGCGCAGCACCGCCGCGCGGTCGGCGCCGGGCGCCAGGCGCACGTCGATGCGGCTGAGGCGGCCGAGCCAGCCGAAGACGGTCTGTGCGCCGGCAATATCCATCACCGCGAGTGGCGGGCCGTTGGCAAGCACGCTGCCGGCGGGCTTAAGAGTGGTGGTGCCGGCGCTGGTTTGCACGCGTAACCCGTGAACCGCGGCGAGCCGCTGTTGTGCCGTGGCGTTGAGGAACACCGCGCCCGGATCGAGCATCGCCAAACGCTCGGCATCGGCGTTGGCTCTTGGCATCAAGGCGGGCGCGATGCCGGCGACGACCAGTGCGTCGATGCCGAGAACTTTGAGCGCGACACGCTGGCCGGCTGCGTCGAAGCCATAGGTGTCGACTTCGACCACCGGACTCGCGAGCGCCACTTGCGGGTGCCGTGCGACCCGTTCGTACAGCGCTTCGTCGAAGCCGATGCGCTGGCCGCGCAGTTCGAAGTCGGGCTCGCCATTGACGGCGCGCACCGCCGAGCTGAATTCGCTCAGTGCCGACTGGTTGATCAGTTGCACCGAAAACGCCAGTGCGACGCCGAGCGTGACCGCCAGCAGCGCTGCGAGGTTGCGCCACGGGTGGTGGCGCAGCTCGGGCCACGACAGCCTGAGCAGCAACGAGCTCATGCGGGTGGTGCGCCAGCCTGCATGCCGTGCGCCGTGAGCGTCAGCACGCGGTCGGCACGCGCCGCGGCGGTTTTTGAATGTGTGACCAGCACACAGGCCGCGCCCTGTTCGCGCACCTGCGCCGAGAGCAGGTCCATCACCCGCTCGGCGGTCACCGGGTCGAGGTTGCCGGTCGGTTCGTCGGCAAGGATCAAGGCCGGGCGGTGCACCATCGCGCGGGCGATCGCCACACGCTGCAGTTGCCCGCCCGAGAGCGTTTCCGGCAGGCGCGCGCCGAGGCCGCTGAGCCCTACCGCTTCTAGCAGCGCTTCGACGCGCGCCGGGTCGGGCCGGCGTTGCAGCAGCAAGGGCAGGCCGACGTTGTGCGCCACGCTCAGATGCGGTAGCACGTGAAAGGCCTGGAACACGAAGCCGAGGTGGTGGCGGCGGAACAGCGCCTGCTCGGCTTCGGGCAGCGTCGTGATGCTCGTGCCGTTGATCTGGACCCGGCCCGCGTCGACGGTGTCGAGCCCGGCGATGCAGTTCAGCAGCGTCGACTTGCCGACACCGGATTCACCGAGGATCGCGACGAATTCGCCCGGCGCCACGTTCAGGTCGACGCCGGAAAAAACCGTGGCCTCGCCATAACGTTTGGCGAGCGCATGGACCTGCAGCAGTGTCAAGCGACGTGCCTCATATCGCAGCAGGCGCGAGCCGCCGCGCCAGTGCCACGGCCTGCGCGGTGGCATCTTCCGCGTCGCACGCGACCGTGTGCCGCCACGGCATGCTGCGCAACCACGTGAGCTGGCGCTTGGCAAGCTGGCGCGTGGCGGCGCTGCCGGTCTCCTGCACCACGGCGCGCAGGTGTTCGCCGTGTTCGTACTCGTGCTCCAGCGCTTCCCAGGATTGGCGGTAGCCGACGCAGCGCATCGAGGGCATGTCGGCGTGCAGGTCGCCACGCTCGCCGAGCGCACGCACTTCCTCGAGCAGGCCGGCGTCGAGCATCGCGGCGAAACGTTGTTCGATGCGCCGGTGCAGCCAGGCGCGGTCGCTCGGTTCGAGCGAGATCAACGGCGGCATCGCCTGCGCCGGCTTGTCGCTGTGGAACGACGAGATCGGCTGGCCGCTGACGCGGAACACTTCGAGCGCACGCTGGATGCGCTGCTGGTCGGCCGGCTTCAGGCGCGCCGCGGTGACCGGGTCGACCCGTTGCAGCTCGCGGTACAAGGAATGCAGGCCGTCGCGTTCGAGCTGCGCTGCCAGTGCGGCGCGCACGTTGCGGTCGGCGGCGGGCATCGCGTCGAGTCCTTCGAACAAGGCCTTGAAGTACAGCATCGTGCCGCCCACCAGCAAGGGCAGGTGGCCACGCGCCGTGATCTCGCCGATCAGCCGCTGCGCGTCGACCACGAAGCGCGCCGCCGAGTAGGCCTCGAAGGGTTCGATGATGTCGATCAGGTGGTGGGGCACCAGCGCGCGTTCTTCGGCGGTGGGCTTGGCGGTGCCGATGTCCATGCCGCGGTAGACGAGTGCGGAGTCGACGCTGACGATCTCGACCGGGCGGTCGTTCGCCAGGGCTTGCGCGATCGCGAGCGCGGCGCCGGACTTGCCCGACGCGGTGGGGCCGGCCAGGCACAGGTAGGGCAGGGCGAAGGGTGTGGTCGTCATGTTCAAGCTTGTGCGCTCAGGGCGCCGGGCCGTGCGTAAGGCTCACCGTCACGCTGCACCAGCGTCCAGGCGACGACGGCGAGCACCACGCCGAAGAAGCCCACGCCGAGCGTGAGCGGAAATACCGTGCCGTTGATGCTGCGGCCGAGCACGATGCCGGCGCCGAACGCCGTCAGCATCATCAGGAAGCCCGACATCGATGCAGCGGTGCCGGCCTTCTCGGGGAACGGGCCGACCGCGCCGGCCTGGCCGCAGGGCTGGTTCACGCCGTGGCCGACGGCGAACAGCACCATCGGCACCATGATCGCCCACACCGAATGCACGCCGGCCAGGCTCAAGGCCACCATGCCGACGCCGCTCGCCAGTGAAAACAGTGCACCCCGCTTCACCGCGCCACGCAGCCCGTGGCGCAGCAGCAGGCGCCGGCACAACACGGTGCCGAGGATGTAGGCGAGCGAGTTGATGGCCAGCACGCCGCCGTAAGCCAGGCGCGACAGGCCGAGCACGTCGATGAACACGAACGACGAGCTCGCCAGGATCGTGAAGATGCCGCCATAGGTGCAGCACAGCAGCGCCGTCCAGGCGCGAAAACTCGGGTGGCGCAACACGCTGCGCCAGTTGGCGAGCAGCGGTATCAGCTGCGTGGCGCGCGGGTCGCGTTGCGCCAGCGTCTCTTCGAAACGCCAGGCGATGAAAGCCAGCGTGGCCGCGCCGAACAAGGCGGTGGTCAGCAGCGCCGCGTGCCAGCTCAGCCACTGCACCAGCAGCCCGCCGAGGGCCGGGCTCAGCAGCGCGATCACGCCCAGGCCGCCGAGCGCGCGCGACATCACCCGCGCGCCTTCGTGCGGCTGGAACAGGTCGCGCACCATCGAGCGGCCGCAGGTCACGGCCGCGGCCATCGCCGCGCCCTGCACAGCACGCCAGACCACCAGCGGGCCGATCTCCTGTGCTAGCGCGCCCATCACGCTGGCCACGCAGTACAGCACCATGCCGCCGAGCAACACCGGGCGCCGGCCGAAGCGGTCGGAGAGCGGGCCGCAGACGAGCTGCGCCAGGCCGAAGCAGATGATCAGCGCCGAGAGCGTCATCTGCGTCGCGCCGGCCGTGGCGCCGAGCTCGCGCTGCATCGTCGGCAATGCGGGCAGGTACAGGTCGGTCGTGACCGGTTGCAGGCCGAGCAGCAACGTGATGGTCAGGACGACGACCGCCGGGGTCATCGCCTTTCGCTTGTCGTTCACAACACGCCGGGGTTCAGGCGCCACATCGCGAGCGTGAGCGCCGAGGCGAAACCGACCCACGCCAGGTACGGCAGCATCAGCCAGCCGCCGAGCGTGCGCACGCGCCAGAACGCGCGCAGCGTCAGCGCCACCAGCACGAACAGCAGCAGCACTTCGGCAAAAGCCACCACGCCCCAGTGCCAGTGGAAGAAGAGCCAGGTCCACAGCGCGTTGCAGAGCAGCTGTGCGCCGTACAACCACATCGCAGGCCGTGCCGCGGCCGTGCCGACCTGGCGCACGACCAGCCAGGCCGCGGCGCACATCATCAGGTAGAGCACGCTCCAGACCGGGCCGAACACGGTCGGCGGCGGCGACCACGCGGGCTGGTTCAGGCTGGCGTAGAACTCTTTCGCGTCGATCGATGCGAAAGCGCCGATGGCGGCCGTCAGGAAGGTCGCGAGCAGCAGCCAGGCGAGGGCGCCCCACTGCGGGTTGCGCGGCGCGGGCAGGGTCGTGGCGCTCAAACGAAGCTCTCGTCCATGCGCAGGTAACGCCAGCAACCCGGAGGCAAGTCGCCCAGCATCACCTTGCCGATGCGCACGCGCTTCAGGCCCAGCACCTGCATGCCGACCGCTTCGCACATGCGGCGGATCTGGCGCTTCTTGCCCTGGCGCAGCACGAAGCGCAACTGGTCGTCGTTGACCCACTCGACCAGCGCCAGCCGCAGCGCTTCGCCGTCGAGCTCGAGGCCGTGGCACAGCAGCGCGAGCGACGCGTCGGGCAGGCGTTTGCCGTTGGCGGTGGCCACGCGCACGAGGTATTCCTTCTCGACTTCGCTGTCTTCGCCGATCAGCTGCTTGGCGACGCGACCGTCCTGCGTCAGCACCAGCAGGCCGACCGAGTCGATGTCGAGCCGGCCGGCCGGCACCAGGCTCTTCAGGTGCTCGCGCAAGAAACGTGTGCCGGAGCGGTCTTCGTGCCACTGGTTCGCCGGCGTCACCAGCACCACGGCCGGCTCGTAGCCGTCCTCGGCCTGGCCGCTGACGAAGCCGACCGGCTTGTTGACCAGCACGGTGACGCGCTGCGCCTGCTGGTAGCGCGCCTTGGCGTCGACCGTGATGCGCTGGCCCGCGACCACGCGCGAGCCGAGTTCCTTGACGATCTGGTCGTCGACACGCACCAGGCCGGCCGCGATCCACTCGTCGGCTTCGCGGCGCGAGGCGATGCCGAGCTCGCTCATGCGCTTGGACAGGCGCATGCTGCCGGGCACGTGCTCGGCGGGTTCGCGCTCGTCGTCCTGGCGGTGACGCTGTTGCGGTGCCGGCGAACGTTGCTGGCGGGGTTCTGGCCGCAGCGCGCGCGCGTCGAAGCGCGGGGCGGCGCGTGGATCGGCGCGCGGTGCCGCCCGCCCGTCGGTGCGCGGGTTGCCGCGCACATCGCCACTGCGCACGAACTCGGGTGGCGGTGCGCCGCCGAAACGTTGCCGCAGCTGGTCTTCGTAGCGCGCGTCGCGCTCGGGTGTGTCGGGGCGCGCGCGGGCCGGCTGGGCACGTGGCGGGCGCTCCTGGCGCGGTGCGGGCCGGGCGTTCTGCGGTTCGTCGCGGCGCGTGAACCCTGCTGGCGGCCGGTCGCCGAACCGCTGGCGCAACTGCTCTTGATAGCGCGCCTCGCGTTCGGCGCGCTGCACCTGCGCTTCGGCGAGGGTCGGGCGCTTGTTGACGCCGGCGCCGACACCGCGCACCGGGGTGCGCTGCGGTGAAAGGCGGCCGGTCGCGGGGGCAGGGGGAGTTTTCAGCTTCAGGGTGGCCATGGTGTGTCTCGCGTGTTGCCCCGATTGGAGCATGCGCGCCTGCTTCAGGCGCCCAGGCCGAACAGCGCGCGCAGGGCTTCCCTGTACTGCGGCTGGCCGACGCCGTTGGTGCTGTAGTGCGTGCCGCCCTGCACCAGCTCGAAACGTTTGGGCCCGCCGGCGCGCTCGAACAGCGCGCGGCCGAGTTCGGGGCGGATCAGGGTGTCGGCTTCGCCATGGACGACCAGCACCGGCAGTGTCAGGCGCGCGATCTTGCGCGCCGAGTCGAAGCGCTGCGTGATCAGCGGCGTGATCGGCAGCCAGCCCCACTTCATGGTCTCGAACACGTCGGGGATCGACGTGAAGGTGCCTTCGAGGATCAGGCCTTTCGCGTCCTTCACGTCGCTGGCCAGCTGCACCGCGATGGCGCCACCGAGCGAGTGGCCGAAGATGTAGCGCGGCTGCCGGCCGTGGTGCTTGTCGAGCCAGGCCCAGGCCGCCAGCGCGTCTTCGGCGACGGTGGCTTCGGAAGGCAGCCCTTCGCTGCTGCGGCCGAAGCCGCGGTAATCGATCGCCAGCACCGAAAATCCCAGTTCCTGCATCTGGCGAATGCGGAAGCCGCTGCTCGACACGTTGCGCCGCGCGCCGTGCAGGTACAGCAGCACGGGCGCGCGCGGGTTGTCGTTGGCGAGCCAGAGCGCGTGCAGCTTCACCTTGCTGGCGTCGCCTGGGGCCGTGTATTCGATCCACACGTCGTCCATGCCGTCGGTGTTGCCGGTGCGCTGCGACGCGCCGGCGGTCTGCGGCTGGAAGATCCACTTGCGCTGCTGTTCGTCGAAGCTGGCGCAGCCGGCGGTCAGCGCGCCGGCGAGCAGCAAGGTGGCGGCGAGCCAGAACGCACGGATCAGATTTTTCGGCATCGGCAAGAGAGCGGTGAGGTGGGGAACAAGTTCAACGCCCGCGCCAGAACAGCGCGTCGAGTTCTTTCAAGGTGATCTGGCGCCAGGTCGGCCGGCCGTGGTTGCACTGGTCGGAGCGGTCGGTGGCTTCCATGTCGCGCAGCAGCGCGTTCATCTCTTCGAGGGTGAGCTGGCGGTTGGCGCGCACCGCGCCGTGGCAGGCCATGGTCGACAAGATCTCGTGCTGGGCGTGCTGGATCACGGTGCTGGCCTCGTACTGCGCCAGTTCGGCCAGCACGCTGCGCGCGAGTTCGACGACGTCGCCGCCGGCCAGCGCCGCCGGGCGCGAGCGCACGGCCAGCACGCTGGCCGAGAGCGGGGCCACGTCGAGGCCGAGCGCGAGCAGGTTCTCGGCCTGCGCTTCGGCCGTGGCGATCTCCTGCGCGGTGGCAGCGAAGGTGGCCGGGATCAGCAGCGGCTGGCTTTCGATCGCCGCCGAACCGAGGCTCGCCTTCAGGCGCTCGTAGACGATGCGTTCGTGGGCGGCGTGCATGTCGACGATCACCAGGCCCTGGTCGTTTTCGGCCAGCACGAACACGCCGGCGATTTGCGCGACGGCGCGGCCGAGCGGCCAGCTTCGTGCATTGGTGTCGAACGGCGCCGAGGTCAACGGCGCAGCCGGGGCCGCGGCCCACGGGCTGGGTCGTTCCTGTACGGCGAGAGGTGTGCTCAGCGGCTGGCCGTAGAGCAGGGCGGTCTGCTGCAGGCCCAGAGGGGCCTGGCGCGCGGCGTCGAAGCGGCCGCTTGAAGCCTCGGGCCACGGCGTCGACACGGTGGGCGCCGCGGCAGCGCCAGCACCCGCCTGCGGGACCGCCAGCGTCGCCTCGACCGCGCGCCGCACCGCCTGGTGTACCTCGCGCGAATCGCGGAAGCGCACTTCGATCTTGGTCGGATGCACGTTCACGTCGACGCGGTCGGGCGCGATCTCGATGAACAGCACGTAGGCCGGCTGGCGCCCCCCGTGCAACACGTCTTCGTAGGCCGAGCGCGCGCCATGCGCGATCAGCTTGTCGCGCACGTGCCGGCCGTTGACGAACACGTACTGCTGGTCGGCGCGGGTGCGCGCCGCTTCCGGTGTGCCGGCGCGGCCAGTCACGCGCAACACGCCGAGGTCGAGCGTGAGCTCGCGGCTCTGAAACATGAACTCGGCGCCGAGCACGTCGCTGATGCGTTGCACGGCCGTGGCCTTGCGCCACTGCTGCACCAGCTTGCCTTCGTGCCAGACCGCGAAGCCCACGTCGGGCCGGGTCAGTGCATGGCGCCGCACGGCCTCCACACAATGGGCCAGTTCGGTGCTCTCGGTCTTCAGGAACTTGCGCCGCGCCGGCGTGCTGAAGAACAGCTCGCGCACCTCGACGCTCGTGCCTACGCCGCGCGCGGCCGGCGCGAGCTCGCCGGAGCGCGCGTCGAGCCGCTGCGCGTGCGCGGCGTCTGGCGTGCGGCTGGCGAGCGTGACTTCGGCGATCGAGCTGATCGCGGCCAGCGCTTCGCCGCGGAAACCCATCGTCGCCACGCCTTCGAGTTCGGGCAGCGAGGCGATCTTGCTGGTGGCGTGGCGGCGCAGCGCCAGCGCCAGCTCGGCGGCAGGAATGCCGTGGCCGTCGTCTTCGACCACGATGGCCCGGATCCCGCCGCCGACCAGCTTCACGGCGACTTCGGTGGCGCCGGCGTCGAGCGCGTTGTCGACCAGTTCACGAACCACCGAGGCCGGGCGCTCGACCACTTCGCCGGCGGCGATCTGGCTGATCAGCTCGTCGGGCAGCTCACGGATCGGGCGGCGCGGAGGCGCTTGCAACAAGGCGTTCATCAACGCATTGTAGAAAGTGCCTCAAAGGGCGTTGTGATGTCACACGAGTGGCCTTTCCGAGCGGGCACCCGGTGGTGCCGGCCGGTGCGGATCGGTTAGCTTCAGATCCTGGTCAACCAGCTCGTTCCGAATGTCTCCGACGCCTGCTTCCCACGAGTCCGCCGACGCCGAGAGCCCGGCATTCCTGCACGCCGTGGCCGAGCTGGCGCAGCGCCGGCCGTTGCGCACGGCGCGTGCCATCTACAACCTGCGTGGCGACAAGCTGCTCGACGGCGGCGTGAGCCTCGACGCCGCCGGCGTCGGCGCGCTGGTGGCGCAGCCGCTGGCGATGCGCCTCGACGAATGTGTGCATGCCGATGCCACGATCGACGCGGCCGGCCTGCGCAAGGCCGCGGCCGACGCGATCCGCAGCCTGCCCTTCTTTGCCGCGATGGCGACCGACGAGGCGGCGCGCGACGCGCTGCTCGACGCCGTGGCCGCCATCCCGCTGCCGGCGCCGGTCGCCTTCCAGCTCACGCTGGCGCGCGACACGAGTTTCGAGCAGTTCGACCACGGCGTATTGATGGCCCTGTTGTGCGCCCACCTGGTGCGTGAAGCCGGCGCATCGGCGGCCGACATGAGCGCTGCGGCGGCCGCCGGCCTGTTGCACGACCTGGGCATGCTGCACATCGACCCCGAACTGCTGCAGGCCGGGCACCGCCTGAGCAGCGGCGAGCGCCGGCCGCTCTATGTGCACCCGATCACGTCGGCGATGCTGGTCGACCGCTTCGATGCCTACCCGGCGCAGGTCACGCGCGCGATCGTCGAGCACCACGAGCAGCTCGACGGCTCGGGCTACCCGCGCGGCCTGGCTGGCGGCGCCATCAGCCCGCTCGGGCGGGTGCTGTCGCTCGCCGAAGTGGTGACCGCCATGTTCGACGGCAAGCGCCAGTACCCCGAGCAGCGCGTGTCGCTGATGCTGCGCATCAGCCCGCGCCGTTTCGACGCTGCCGGCGTGGCCTCGGTGCAGCGCCTGCTCGCCACCTTGCCGGCACCGGTCGACGAGCCCGGCCCTGGGGTGGCCGAGTCGGTGCAGCGGCTGCAACTGCTCGCCGGCCTGCTGGCCGAATGGCACGACGCACTCGACCAGACCACGCCCGACCTCGACGACGCCAGCCGCAGCGTGCTGCGCTCTTTCGCCGAACAGGCCGAAGCCCTGCAGAGCATGTTGTTCGACGCCGGTATCACCGCCGAGCAGCTCGGCATGCTGACCAGCGGCGCCGAGAGCGACCCGGCCTTGCGCGTCGAGCTCTGGGCCCTGGCTCAGGAGCTGCAATGGAACCTGATCGCCAGCGCCCACCAGCTGCAGCGCCGTTGGGAAGGCGTCGAGGCCGACCAACCGATCCCCGAAGCCCTGGCGGCCTGGGGCGACACGGTCTGGGCGCTCGACACGCTGGCCTGAGCTGATCCCTGCGCATTCGCAGGGCTTGCGGTGGCCAAACGCACCCGGCACTGATAATCGCGCCGCATGGAAATCGTTCACTTCATTCTCGACTTCATCCTGCGCGTCGATGTGCACCTCGCCACCTTCGTGCAGGCCTACGGCGCCTGGGTCTACGCGCTGCTGTTCCTGATCATCTTCGTCGAGACCGGCGTGGTCGTGATGCCCTTCCTGCCGGGCGACTCGCTGCTGTTCGTGGTGGGGGCGCTGTGCGGTGCCGGGCTGATGAACCTGCCGCTGGCGCTGGTGCTGCTGACGGTGGCGGCGATCCTCGGCGACCAATGCAACTACAGCATCGGCCGCTACTTCGGGCCCAAGGTGTTCAAGTGGGAGAACACGCGCTTTTTCAACCGCGACGCCTTCAACCAGGCGCACGCCTTCTACGAGAAGCACGGCGGCATCACCATCATCGCGGCACGCTTCTTCCCGTTCCTGCGCACCTTCGTGCCTTTCGTCGCCGGCGTGGCCGACATGACACGCAGCCGCTTCACGCTCTTCAACATCGTCGGCGCGACCTTGTGGGTGGGCGGCGTCACGCTGGCCGGTTACCTGTTCGGCAACATCCCGTGGGTCAAGGTGAACCTCGACAAGATCATCTGGGGCGCGATCTTGCTGCCGGGCCTGCTGGTGTTGGTCGGCGCGTGGCGGGCGCGGCGCAAGCAGGTGGCCTGAGCACGAAGTCGGCCGTGGCCGCAGAATGCACGGACTGACAAACGCGGGGGTCTGCCATGTTCAAACGCTGGATCGGACGTGGGCTGGTTGCAGCTGCCACATGTGCAGTGCTGCTGGCAGGAGTGGCGCAGGCCGAAGGCGTCAGCGCCGGCGACAGCCGTGCCGTGCGCGCGGTGGTCGAGGCCCAGCTGAAGGCCCTGGCCGACGACCAGGCCGAGCAGGCTTTCTCATACGCCGCGCCCGCCATCCGCCAGCAGTTCGGTGACGCGCAGGTCTTCATGGCGATGGTGCGCCAGAGTTACGCGATGTTGATTCGCCCGCGCTCGGTCAGCTACTTCCGCCCCGAGGGCGTGGACGGCGTGGTCACCCAGGTGGTGCAGTTCCGCGATGCCGAGGGGCGGTTGTGGCGCGCGGTGTACGAGCTGCAACGCCAGAGCGACAAACGCTGGCGCATCAGCGGCTGCGCCGTGGTGCCAGGCGACGAATCGTCGATCACCTGAGCGCGTGCGATGTCTCACGCCACACCGTCGCCTTTCACGCTGCGCATCGCCGACGGGGTGCTTGACGATCTGCGCCAGCGCCTGGCGCAGACACGCTGGCCCGACGAACCGCCGAATGAGCCTCCCTGGCGCACCGGCACCGATGTGGGCTACCTGCAGGCGCTGGTCGAACACTGGCGCACCGGCTTCGACTGGCGCGCCCATGAAGCCGAGCTGAACCGCTTTGCGCAGTATTCGGTGCCGATGGCGGGCATTGATGTGCACTTCATCCACGAGCCAGGGCAGGGCCCGGCACCGCTGCCGCTGCTGTTGTCGCACGGCTGGCCGGGCTCGGTGTTCGAGTTCCGGCGCCTCATCCCGATGCTTACCGACCCGGCCGCGTTCGGCGCCGACCCGGCCGATGCGTTCACCGTGGTGGCGCCCTCGCTGCCGGGCTACACGCTGTCGTTCCGGCCCGGGCAGCCGCGTTTCGGCGTCGAAGAAATCGCCGATGTGTTCAAGGAGCTGATGACCGGCGTGCTGGGGTATCCACGCTTCGGCGCCCAGGGCGGCGACTGGGGTTCGTTCATCACGTCAAGGCTTGGTTACCGATACGCCGAACACCTCGTCGGCATCCACCTGAACCTGCTGGCGCTGCGGCGGGATCCGGCCATGCTGCAGAACCCGACCGAGGAAGAAAGCCGCTTCCTCGGCGAGCTGAAGCATTTTCTGAAAGATGAGACCGGCTACCAGTGGATCCAGGGCACCCGGCCGCAGACGCTCGCTTTCAGCCTCACCGATTCACCGGCCGGCCTGGCGGCCTGGATCGTCGAGAAGTTTCGCAGCTGGAGCGACTGCGACGGCGACCCGGCGAATGCCATCTCGCGTGACGACATGCTGGCCAACATCACGCTCTACTGGGCCACGGGGGCGATCGGTTCGTCGTTCTGGCCGTACCACGCGCGCCTGAACCGGCCCTGGCCGGTGCCGCCGGGCGCCACGGTCGATGTGCCGATGGGCTACAGCGAGTTTCCGCGCGAGATACTGCGCCCGCCGCGTTCGGTCGCCGAGCGCATGTACGGCGATATCCGGCGCTGGACCACACAGCCCAAGGGCGGCCACTTCGCCGCGATGGAGCAGCCCGAAGCGCTGGCGCACGAGATTCGCGAGTTCTTCCGGCCCCTGCGCGCCGAACGCTGATTCGCTCAGCGCAGCTTGCCGCCGCAAGCGTCAGCGCAGGTTGCCTGTGTGCCCGAGCGAGTAGCGCCCGGGCTGCGGCCACACCGTCAAGCCGTGCGGCTCGCGGCCGACCTTGACCTTGTCGACCGCGCCGGTCTCGGTGTCGAAGCGGTAGACCACGTTGTCGTAGCGGCCCGAGAGCCACAGGTATTTGCCGTCGGCGCTGACGTTGCCCATGTCGGGGCTGCCGCCACCTTCGATCGGCCAGGTCTTCAGCACCTTGGCGGTGGCGAAGTCGATCACCGAGACACTGCCCGGGCCACCGGGTTTACCGCGGATCAGGTTGCTGCCGCGGTTGGCCACATAGAGACTCTTGCCGTCGCGGCTCGGGTACAGGCCGTGCGCGCCGACGCCCGTGGCGATGAAGCCGGTCTGCTTGAACGATTCGCCGTCGACCACGTGCACGCCGTCGGCCATCATGTCGGCCACGTAATAGGTCTTGCCGTCGGGTGAGGCTCGCACGTCTTGCGGCATGCCGGGCGTGGTGCAGATCTCGGCGCCGAGCTGGCTCGGGTCGGGCACCTTCTTCGGCTTCTTGCCGGGCTTGGCGATCAGCGCCAGCGCGTCGGGCCGGTTGAAGTACTGGCTTAGTTTGAGCGTGCCCAGCACCTTGCGGTTGACGAGGTCGATCTTGGTGATCGAGCCGTTGAACTCGCAGGTGAAGAAGGCGATGCGGCCGTCGATCGAGAAGTCGGCGTGGTTGATGCCGGCGCAGTCGGGTGTCGCGATCGAGTACTTCATCTCCATCGTGCGCGGGTCGCGGAAGTCAAGGCGCTTGTAGGCTTCGGCCACCACGATCGCGTATTGCCCGTCGGGCGACCAGTACATGTTGTACGGGTCGTCGACCATGATCTGCGCGCCGGGCTTGCCGGTGAGCGGGTCGACCGGAGTGAGGCTGCCGTCGGTGCGACCTTCGGCGTTGTTCGCGACCCAGAGGGTCTTCAGGTCCCACGACGGCACCACGTGTTGCGGGTTGATGCCGACCGGGAAGGTCTTGACCACCTTCAGCGTGGCCGGGTCGATCACCGACACCGTGTTGGCGCTGCGGTTGGGCACGTACACCCGTTCCAGTGCCCCGGCCACGGCAGGGCTCAGGCGGTTGGCGCCGGTTTCGCTGTAGAGGTTTTTCGGGTCGGGCACCGGCGGCATGCCGGGCACGGTGTTGACGGTGGCCGGCTTGGGCACGGCCGCCGCACTCGCGGCAGGGCTCGTTTGCGCACTGGCCCACCAGGCCAGCGTGGCGGTGGTGGCGAGCACGCTCGCGGCGGCAATGATTCGGGTCTTGCTCAAGGGCTGTCTCGTCGTTGTTCGAACTTCGGATTATCGAAGCAAAGCCGCGCTCGTCAGTGACGTGGCGCAACAGCCTGCCGAATCGCTGCAACTGTCTGTGACACGATCAGGTCGAGCCCCACCTGGCCGAGCGCGGCACTGGCGCTGCGCGGGTCGCCGGTCACGCCGAGGGCCGGGCCTTCGCGCGCCGCGAGTGCGAACTGGTCGGCTCGAACGCCAGCGGGGTCGGCGGCCATCTGCAGCGCCGTGTCGGCGGCACCGGCGTGCACGCCGATCTGCGCTTCGCTCAAACCTTTTGCCTGCAGCGATTGCACATAGGCCGTTTGCGTGACGCGGTAGTACGCGTCGATGAAATGGGCGCGGGCCGGGGTGGCGGCCCAGTCCTGATTGAGTTTGGCCGCCACGGCTCTCAGCAGGCTCTGGTAACCGCCGTGGTCGCCGATCAGCACCACGTCGGTGAAGCCGTGCTGCTTGAAACCGCGGGCGCTCGCGTCGAGCAGGCTCTTGAACGTGGCGTCGGGGATCGAGATCGTGCCCGTGAAGCGCATGTGCGAACTCGGTGGCGTGATGTTGCCCTCGGGCACGTAGGCCAGCACCGGCGCCACCACCGCGTTGCCCAGCGTGTCGGCGATGCGCCCGGCCAGCAGCTTCACGCGCACGTTGTGCTTGCCGAGCACGAGGTGCGGGCCGCTCTGCTCGGTGCCGCCGACCGGGATGATGAGGGTCGTCTTGCCAGCACGCTGCGCGTCGCGCAGCTCGGTCCACGTCATGTCCTCGATGAAAACCGAAGGCGCCGCGGCATGGCTCGCACCCGCGCAGGCCAGCAGGCCGCCAAGAAGCAGGCGCGCGAGCATCAGGGAGCCAGCGTGCGCCGCAGTTCGGCGGCGCACATCGTCACCGCCGTGTTCGCCTCGTCGAGCACCTTGCCCATCGTGATGAAACCGTGGATCTGGCGCTCGAAGCAGACGTAGCTGGCGCGGTTGCCGGCCGCGGTCAGTGCTTCGGCGTAGGCCGCGCCTTCGTCGCGCAGCGGGTCGTAGCCGGCGGTGAGCACGAGCGCGGGTGGCAGTTTCGCGAGGTCGGTGTGCAGCAGCGGCGAGCTGCGCCAGTCCTGGTACTGGGTCGTGTCGGTGATGTAGTGGCCGCTGAAATAGTCCATCGTTTCGCGCGTCAGCAGGTAACCCTCGCCATTCGTGGTGTGCGACGGCGCCGTGCGGTGCTGGTCGGTGGCGGGGTAGATCAGCAGCTGGAACGCGATCGGCAGGTCGCCAGCTTCACGCGCCGCGATCGAGACCACGGCCGCGAGGTTGCCCCCCGCGCTGTCGCCGCCGACGGCCAGGCGCGACGCGTCGAGGTGCAGCTCGGCGGCCTGCCTGCGAATCCAGCGTGTTGCCGCCAGGGCGTCGTCCACCGCGGCCGGGAAACGGTGCTCCGGCGCGAGCCGGTAGTCGATCGAGACGACCGCGCAGCCCGACTCGTTGCACAGCGAGCGGCACAGGCTGTCGTGCGTGTCGAGGTCGCCGATCACCCAGCCGCCGCCATGAAAGTACACGAGCACCGGCAGCGGGGTGGTGGCGCTCGACCCGAGCGGGCGGTACAGCCGCAGCTTGATGGGCCCGAGCGGCCCGATCATCTGCAGTTCACGCACGAGCCCGACTTCGGGCGGTACCGGCTGCGTGACGCTGCGGCGGTCGCGGTAATACGCCCGCGCATCGGCCACGCTCAGCGTGTGCGTCGGCGGGATCTTCTTCTGTTCGATGAGGTCGAGCAAGGCGCGGGTCTGGGGGTGCAGCATGGGGGGTCCGTTTGTCTCGTGGGATGTCAGAGCTGCCGCGATCTTGCCAGCGGCGGGTTCTTCGAAAAATAGCGCTGGATGCCGACAGCCAGCGCCTGCACCAGCTGCGCCTGGTAACGCGGGTCGCGCAGCTTGGCTTCTTCTTCGGGGTTCGAGATGAAGGCCGACTCGACCAGGATCGACGGAATGTCGGGTGCTTTCAGCACCGCGAAGCCGGCCTGCTCGACACTGCCCTTGTGCAGCCGGCCGACCTTGCCGATCTGCCCCAGCACTTCGCCGCCGAGCTTCAGGCTGTCCCGGATCTGCGCGGTGGTGCTCATGTCGAGCAACGCGCGCATGACCGTCGAATCCTTGGCCCTGATGTTGATGCCGCCCACCATGTCCGCTGCGTTTTCGCGGTTCGCCATCCAGCGCGCGGCCGAGCTGCTGGCGCCGCCCTCGCTGAGCGCGAACACCGACGCGCCACGGGCTTCCGGCCTGAGAAAGGCGTCGGCGTGGATCGACACGAACAAGTCGGCCTGCACCCGCCGCGCCTTGTGCACACGCTCCTGCAGCGGCACGAAGAAGTCGGCGTCGCGCGTCAACATCGCACGCATGTTCGGCAGCGTGTTGATGCGGTCGCGCAGCTGCAGCGCCACCGCGAGCACCACGTCCTTTTCGCGCAGGCCGCTCGGGCCGACGGCCCCCGGGTCTTCGCCGCCGTGGCCAGGGTCGATGGCGACCACCACGAGGCGGTCGATCTTGCCTTGGGCCTGCGGGCTGAGCGGTGCCGGGGTCTGCAATTGCGCCTGCGGCATCGGCGTGTGCACCGGTGCCGGGGTCGGCTGCGTGGCCAGCGGCGGCCCGGCCGACTCGGCGGGGTTCGGTGGCAGCAGCGGCGGCTTGTCCATCTTGCCGATGAACTCGCCGAGTGCGTCCTGGACGCTCTTCGCGGCCTGCTGCTCGGCCGTTTCGCGCTCGCGGATCAGTGCCAGCAGCGGGTCGCGTTCACGGGTGGGGAACAGGTCGAACACCAGCCGATGCTGGTACGCGGCCACCGGAGCGAGCGTGAAGAGCTGCGGCGCCGTCGGCTGTTTCAGGTCGATCACAAGGCGCACCACCCGCGGCTGGTTCTGGCCGACGCGCACGCCGGCGATGAAGGGGTCGTCGGCGCGCACCTTGCCGACGATCTCGCGCAGCGCCGGGCTGAGCTCCAGGCCGTCGATGTCGATCACGAGGCGGCTCGGGGTTTCGGCAAGGAAGTGTTTTTCCGACAGCGGCGTGTCGGACTCGATCGTGATGCGGGTGTAGTCGGCGGCCGGCCACACGCGCACGGCGACGATGCTGGCGCCGAAGGCCAGGTCGCGCGCGCCCAGCAGCAGGGCGATGGCGCCCATCGAGCGCAGCGCCTGGCGGCGGCTCTTCACTGCAAAAGCTCCACGCCGCGGGCGGTGTGCGCTGTGATGCGCACTTCGCGCTGGTCACCCAGACCCGGTTCGATGAACAGGCGCAGGTCGGGCAGCGGCAGCAGCCCCTCGGCCTTCTCGGGCCATTCGGCGAGCTTGAGGCCGGTGCTCGCGAACACGTCGCGAAAACCGGCGTCTTCCCATTCCTGCGGGTCGTTGAAGCGGTAGAAGTCGAAGTGCCAGATGTCGAGCGGGCCGCTCTCGCCCGCCACTTCGTAGGGCTCCATCACGGTGTAAGTCGGGCTCTTCACGCGGCCCGGCACACCGAGGGCATGCAGCAGGTGGCGCACGAAGGTCGTCTTGCCGGCACCGAGCGCGCCGTGCAGTTCGATGAACGCCTCATTCAAGCCTGCACGACGCGCAAGGTCTGCGGCCGTGCTCGCACAAGCAGCTTCATCGCGCCAGGTCAGCATGCGGGTCAGTAGTATCGACAAATGATCGGTGCTCGAGATTCAGGGTTGGACATGGCCGCGCTGCTCGCGAATCTGCGTGAGTGGGCCACGGCGGGCGGATTTTCCCAGATCGGCGTGGCCGATGTGGATTTGTCGCATGCCGAAGCCGGGTTGTTGGAGTGGCTGAACAACGGTTTTCATGGCTCGATGGCCTACATGGCCGCACACGGCCTGAAACGCGCGCGGCCGGCCGAGCTGGTGCCGGGCACGGTTCGGGTGATCACCGCGCGCATGGACTACCTGCCGCGCAACACCACCGAAGACTGGCAGGCGGTGGAATGGCGCCGTCTCGACGACCCCGAACAGGCCGCGCTCTCGGTGTATGCGCGGGGCCGTGACTACCACAAGGTCTTGCGCTCGCGCCTGCAAACGCTGGCCGAGCGGCTGGCGGCCACGGTCGGCCCGTTCGGTCACCGCGTGTTCACCGATTCGGCGCCGGTGCTCGAGGTGGAACTGGCCTCGAAGAGCGGCATTGGCTGGCGCGGCAAGCACACGCTGGCGCTGAGCCGCGACGCGGGCTCGATGTTCTTCCTGGGCGAGATCTACATCGACCTCGCCTTGCCGCTCACCGAACCGAGCGAGGCGCACTGCGGCAGTTGCAGCGCCTGCATCGACGTTTGCCCCACGCAGGCCATCGTGGCACCTTACCGGCTCGACGCGCGGCGGTGCATCTCTTATCTGACGATCGAACACGCCGGGCCGATCCCCGTCGAGCTGCGGCCGCTGATGGGCAACCGCATCTACGGCTGCGACGACTGCCAGCTCGTGTGCCCCTGGAACAAGTACGCGAAGGCGAGCCGCCTGCCCGACTTCGACGTGCGCGCCTCGGTCGGCAACGCGACCTTGCTGACGCTGTGGTCGTGGAACGAAGCCGACTTCCTGCGCTTCACCGAAGGCAGCCCGATCAGGCGCATCGGCTTCGAGCGCTGGCAGCGCAACCTCGCTGTGGCGTTGGGCAATGCGCTGCGTGTGGCCGCTGGCGTTGCCGCGGACAGCATCGCGAAGCAGCTGGCCTCGCAGCTCGAAGGAACCAGCGAACTGGTGCGCGAACACATCGGCTGGGCGCTGGCGCAGCGTGGTCTGCCGGACCCTACTGCAAGCCCGCCAGCACCGCCAGCCACAGTGGCACGCTGAGCATGCCGATCAGCGTCGACAGCGTCACCAGCCCGGCCACGTAACCCCCGTCGCCGCCCATGCGCGCGGCCAGCACGTAGGCGCTCGACGCGGTTGGCAGTGCTGCGAACAGCACGATGATCGTGCGCTGTTCGGGGGGCAGGGCGAGCGCCGCCGTGAGGCCGATCGCCAGGGCAGGCAGCACCGCATGGCGCACCGTCATCAACGCCGCGGCCAGACCTGGCCCGGCCTTGAGCCGGCCGAAGTGCAGGCCCGCGCCGGTCGCCATCAGGCCGAGTGGCAAGGCAGCCAGGCCGATGCGCTGCAGCGTGGTGGCCACCGCCTCGGGAAACTTCAGCCCGGCCAGGTTCGCGATCAGGCCCGCGACCGTGCTCAGGATCAGCGGGTTGCGCAGCAACTCGCGCCCGTAGGAATGCCCGCCGTGGCGCGCCAGCGGCCACACGGCGGCCACGTTGCACAGCGGCACGCACAACGCGATGCACAGTGCCATCCACGCCAGCCCCTGCGGCCCGCCGAGCCGTTCCGACAAGGCCAGGCCGATGAAGGAGTTGAAGCGGAACGCGGTCTGCGCACCGGAAGCGTGCAAGCGCGCGTCCACCCCCGGCCAGCGGCCGATGGCGAACGCGATCACCACACCCACGCCCACGGTGCAGACGGCGGCTGCGGCCAGGCTCAGCGTCTGCGCCGGCTGCAGCGGGCTCTTCAGGATCGAGTTGAACAGCAGCACCGGGAACAGCAGGTAGTAAACGAGCCTTTCCGCGGCTTCCCAGACCGGGCGGTTCAAGGCGGTGCGGTGGCAGAGCACGAAGCCCAGCACGATCAGCAGGAAGTCGGGCAGCAGCAACAGGGCATTGGACATGTGCCGAGTGTGCCAGCGCGCACCGGCACAAAGACCCCGGGGCAGGGTGAGCCCGCTGCTGATCCTGGCAGTCTGGCCCTACACTTTTCCCTTTTGTTCCTGACGGAGATCGCCCCGATGCAACGCCGCTCCCTGATCCTCACTTCCATCGCCGCCGCCAGCCTGTTCGCAGCGGGCGGTGCCTGGGCCCAGGCCTACCCGTCGAAGCCGGTGCGGCTCGTCGTGCCGTTCGCGCCGGGTGGCACGACCGACATCGTTGCGCGCGTGTTGTCGGAGAAGATCAACGGCCCGCTGGGGCAGACCATGATCGTCGAGAACAAGGCCGGTGGCGGCGGCTCGGTCGGTGCCACCGAAACCGCGCGGGCCGTGCCCGACGGTTATGCGCTCGGCATGGCCACGGTCTCGACGACCGCCGCCAACCCGGCCATCAACCCGAAGATCCCGTACAACCCGCTGACCGACTTCACGCCCATCATCAATGTGGCGGCCACGCCGAACGTGATCGCCGTGCACCCGAGCTTCCCGGCGCGCGACTACAAGGGCTTTCTGGCCGAGATCAAGAAGAACCCCGGCAAGTACAGCTTCGCCAGCTCCGGCACCGGTGGCATCGGCCACCTGCAGATGGAGCTGTTCAAGAACCTCTCGGGCACCTTCGTCACGCACATCCCGTACCGTGGCGCGGGCCCGGCCCTCAACGACACGGTCGCCGGCCAGGTGCCGATGATCTTCGACAACCTGCCTTCGGCGCTGCCCTTCATCAAGGACGGCCGTTTGATCGCGATCGTGGTCGCTGCGCCGCAGCGCCTGTCGCAGCTGCCGAACGTGCCCACCTTCAAGGAAGTGGGGCTCGAGCCGGTGAACCGCATGGCCTACTACGGCATCTACGGGCCCAAGGGCCTGCCGAAGGAAGTGGTCGACAAGATCAGCACGGCGGTCAAGAAGACGCTCGAAGACCCGGCGGTCAAGAAGCGCATCGAAGAGACCGGTTCGCTGATCGTGGCCAACACGCCGGCCGAATTCGCGGCGCAGATCGCGGCCGAGTTCGAGGTCTACAAGAAGGTCGTGGCGCTGCAGAAGCTGACGCTGGAGTAAGGGCTGGACGCGCTTGCCGCCAGCCAGTCGTCGATCGACCGTTTCATCGATGCCTTGTGGATCGAAGACGGCCTGTCGAATAACACGCTGGCGGCGTACCGGCGTGACCTTGAGCTCTACGCCGAGTGGCTCGCAAGCGCCAGCGAACGGGCGCTCGACGCCACCCGCGAGAGCGACCTGCTCGAATACCGCGTGGCGCGCCACGAAGACAGCAAGGCGACCAGCAGCAACCGGCGGCTGACAGTCTTCAAACGCTACTTTCGCTGGGCGCTGCGCGAACACCTGCTGACGAGCGACCCCACGTTGAAGCTGCTCACGGCGCGCCAGCCTTTGCGTGTGCCCAAGACGCTGAGCGAAGCGCAGGTCGAAGCACTGCTCGGCGCGCCCAACGTGGAAACGCCGCTCGGTCTGCGCGACCGCACGATGCTCGAGCTGATGTACGCGAGCGGCCTGCGCGTGAGCGAGCTCGTCACCTTGAAGAGCGTGCACCTGAGCCTGAGCGAAGGCGCGTTGCGCGTGACCGGCAAGGGCGCGAAGGAACGCCTCGTTCCCTTCGGCGAAGAAGCCCAGGTGTGGCTGCAGCGTTACCTGGCCGAGGGCCGAGCGGAGATCCTCAAAGGCCAGGCCAGCGACGCGCTCTTCGTCACCGCACGTGGCGGGCCGATGACACGCCAGATGTTCTGGAAGCTGATCAAGGCGCACGCCCTGCGCGGTGGTGTGCAGGTGCCGCTCTCGCCGCACACGCTGCGCCACGCCTTCGCCACCCACCTGCTGAACCACGGCGCGGATTTGCGCGCGGTGCAGATGCTGCTCGGCCACGCCGACATTTCCACGACCACGATCTACACCCACGTGGCGCGCGAGCGGCTCAAGCTGCTGCACGCAGCGCACCACCCGCGTGGGTGAGCCCGGACGAAGAACAGTCCTTGAGGACTGTTCTTCGCCTGGCGAACGACCGATCGCTTGCAAGCGATCGGGCTGGGTGCGGTTGATCAAGCGCCGCTGCGTCGCCGCAGGCCGAGCCACACCACGGTGGCCACGACGATGAGCCCACCCAGCACCTGAACCACCGCGATCGACTGGCCCAGGACCGCCCAGGCGAGGCAGAGCGCGAAGATCGGCTCGACGTTCATGATGGCCGAGTTGCCCACCACCCCGAGACGTGGCAGCACCGTGAACATGATCGTGAACGCAGTGCCATACAGAAAGGTCAGCGCGCCCAGGCCGATCCAGCCGGCCGCGGCGTTCGGCAGGTGCAGCCCGCCCTGCAGGCTGGAGCCTGCGAGCGCCAACACTGCCACCAGCGTCATCGTGGTGGCGGTGCGCAAACGGCCGTCGACGCTGCCGGCTTCGTGCTGTGTCAGCACCAATGCCAGGCCGAAGGTGGCCGCGGCGGCGAGCGCGAAGGCCACGCCGGCGCCGATCTGCCGCCACTGCCCCGCCGCGCCCAGGCCCGAGGCCGCGCCGAGCACATCGAGCGCGAGCGCCAGGCCGAGCAACATCGTCGGCATCGCCATCAGCACACGCCGCTCGGCACGGTGCTGGTAGATCACACGCGCCCACAGCGCCGTCCACAGCGGGTAGGTGTTGAACGCCAGCAGGGCCAACGCCACCGGCAGGCGGGCGACCGCGGAATACAGGCACACGCTCTGCACGGCGATCAACACGCCGATGCCCGGCAGCGCCCAGCGGTGGCGACGTTCGAACTTCAGCGGCACGCTGTAACGCCACAGCAGCAGGCCGACCACCGCGGCGGTGACGGTGCTGCGAACCGCGACCGCGGTGACCACGTCGACACCGTGTTCGAAGGCCACGCGCGCCGCCACATGGTTGGCGCCCATCATGAAGGCGATCAGCAGCAGCGTCGCGAAAGCGGTGGTCGAGAGCCGTCCGGCCGCCGGCGTTTGCTGGCTCATGCGGTGGCGAGCCGGGGCGCCTTGAGGCTCTGCCACACCGCGACGATGACCATCACCAGGCTTGCCAGCCCGCCCACCATCAGCCGGTCGGTGAGGAAGGCTGCGGGGAACAACGCCACCAGCATCAGCACGCCGGCGAGGTGCGAGAGCGGCACCCGCCCGTACACCACCTTCTTGTAGGCCGCGTTGCCCAGCAGGTAGAGCAGCGGCCCGCCGACCAGTGCGCAGGCCGTTGCCAGGTCGACGTGGTGAGCAGGGTGGTGGATGACCAGCTCGTCGGCCACGGCGCTGACGATGATGCCGGCGATCAGCGTCACGTGGATGTAGTGGAAATACGCGCCAATGCGGCCCGGGTCGTCGGAGCCGACGATCGCCGCGCTGCCGTGTTTGGCGGCGGTGTCGAAATAGATCCACCACATCGCGAGGCTGCCGGCGAAAGCGACGAAGAGGGCGATGAAGGTCGGCAGGTCCCAGTGTTTCGAGCCGCTGAAACCGGCGCCGGTGGCGAGGATCGATTCGCCGAGTGCCACGATCACGAACACCTGGCAGCGCTCGGCCAGGTGCGCGCCATCGATGGTCCACTCCGACGAGCGCGAGCGGCCCAGACCGGGCAGCGCGAAGCCGAACATCGGCGAAACGTATTCGCAGGCCACCGCCGCGGCCCAGAAGGCGAGCCGCGCGTCACCGTGCGACAGGCCGCCCGCGATCCACAGCGCGGCCGAGATGCAGAGCCAGCCGCAGATGCGCTTGAAGTTCGGCCGCAGTGCGTGGTCGGCCGGCAGGCGCCACAACACGAAGAGACTTCGGCCGACCTGGATCGCCGCGAAACACACAGCGAACATCAGCCCGCGTTCACCGAACGCATCGGGAATGGCCGACGACATCAGCAAGCCGAGCGGCATCACGCCGAACAGCATCGCGCGCATGCTGCGGTTCTGCGGGTTGAACCAGTTCGTGACCCAGGCGGTGTACTGCCAGCCCAGCCACACGGCGAACCACAGCACCAGCGTCTGCAGCGCGTTGGCGAGCGTCAGGTGTTCGAGCAGGCGGTGCGAGAGCTGGGTGATGGCAAAGGCATAGAGCAGGTCGAAGAACAGCTCTTCGTTGGTGACGTGCGCGTGGCCGTGGCGTTCGCGCAGGAAGGCTTGGTTTTCTGAAACGGTCATCGCTGTTCCCGGGGCGCGGATGTTGTCCGCGCAATACTAACGACCTGCCACCCGGCAGCCCGATCGCCGCCATCCCTCTGGAGCCCAGCGCATGCGCCGAATTGCCAATCGCCCCGCGACCCTTCTTGCCGCCGCCATCGTGCTGGCTCTTGGCGCCGGCACCTCGTTCGCCGCGCCCGACGCCAAGCTGCTCGCCGCCGCCACGCAGGCCCAACCTGCGGTGACGAGAGCCTGAAGGAGCTGGTCGGCATCGAGACCGGCAGCGCCGATGTGGACGGCCTGGCGAAGATGGCCACGCTGCTCGACAACCGCCTGAAGGCGCTGGGCTTCAAGACCGAGCGCCGCAAGTCGACCGCCGGTGCCGGTGCCGACATCGTGGTGGGCACGCTCACTGGCAGCGGCCGGAAGAAGATCATGTTGCAGGCCCACATGGACACCGTTTACGAGCGCGGCATCTTGCAAAGCCAGCCCTACAAGGTCGACGGCAACAAGCTCTACGGCCCCGGCATCGCCGACGACAAGGGTGGTATCGCGGTGATCCTGCACGGCCTGAAGATCCTGGCCGATGCGGGCTGGAAAGACTATGCGCACGTCACGGTGCTGTTCAACGCCGACGAAGAAGTGGGCTCGGCCGGTTCGGGCGAGATCATCGCGGCGCTGGGCGAGCAGCACGACGTGGTGCTGTCGTTCGAGCCGACTGGCGCCAAGGCCGTCGCCAAGACCGAAGCGCTGCTGCTCGGCGCCGCCGGCATCGCAGCGGTCACGCTCGAAGTGAAGGGTAAGGCAGCGCACGCCGGCGCGGCGCCCGACCAGGGCCGCAACGCCATCATCGAAATCTCGCACCAGATGCTGCAGACGAAAGACCTGGCCAAGGACATTCCCGGTGTGACGCTGAACTGGACCAACGTGGTCTCGAACAAGGCCACGAACCAGCTCCCCGAACTGGCGGTGGCGCGTGGCGACGTGCGCATCACCGTGCCCGGCGCTGAAGAGAAGCTGAACACGGCGCTGCAGGCGAAGCTCGCCAGCAGCAAGCTCGTGCCCGACACCGTGACGACCGCAAAGCTGGTGGTCGGCCGCCCGTCGTTCCTGGCCGGCCCGCGTGGCAAGGCCTTGGCCGAGCAGGCGCAGGCGATCTACAAGGAGATCGACCGCGATCTGGCGCTCGTGCCGATGACCGGTGGCGGCACCGATGCGGCCTTCGCGGCGCGTTCGGGCAAGGCGGTGGTGGTCGAGAGTTTCGGCCTGGCCGGCTGGGGCTACCACGCGCGTGACGAGTACATCGAGATCGACTCGATCGTGCCGCGGCTGTACCTCGTCACGCGCTTGTTGATGGAGCTCGGCAAGCAGCCGTAGTCAGCGCGTAGCGCAGTTCCTGCACGGTCCGCCCGCCCAGTTCGAAGCTCGCAGGCGAACCGGCATCGAGCGTGAAGCCGGCGGCTTCGTAGAAGCGGATCGCCCGTGCGTTGGCCGCCAACACCCACAGGCTGATGCTGCCGAAACCACGTTCGACCAGACGTTCGCGGGCGCGCTGCAGCAAGGCGCGGCCGATGCCGCCGGCCCAGTGCGCCGGGTCGACGTAGAGTGCCCAGATTTCGCCGGTGCCCTCGGCCGCGCCTTTGTCGCGCGAAGCGTCGAACGAGACCCAGCCGGCCAGTTCACCGGCGGCCCGTGCGACCAGCAGTTCGGGTGCCTGCTTTTCGATCGCGTCGCGCCACATCGTCTCGCGTTGCTCGACAGAGAGCGACGCGAGGTATTCGTCGGGCACGATGCCGACATACGCCGCCTGCCAGGCCCGCACGTGCACCTCGGCGACGCGGCGTGCGTCGGCCAGCGTCGCCGGCTCGATGCGCACGGCCACGGCGGCGTTCAGGCGACGGTGACCGGGATCTTGCCGATGCCCGACTTGATGCGCGCTTCCCAGTCCTTCGGGCCGGTCTCGTGCACCGACACGCCTTCGGAATCGACGGCCACGGTGACCGGCATGTCCTTGACCTCGAACTCGTAGATCGCTTCCATGCCCAGGTCGGCGAACCCGACCACTTCGGCGTGGTTGATCGCCTTCGAGACCAGGTAGGCCGCGCCACCCACCGCCATCAGGTAGGCGCTCTTGTGCTTCTTGATCGCCTCGATGCCGGTCGGCCCGCGCTCGGCCTTGCCGATCATGCCGATCAGGCCGGTCTGTGCCAGCATCATCTCGGTGAACTTGTCCATGCGCGTGGCGGTGGTCGGGCCGGCCGGGCCCATCACTTCGTCGCGCACCGGGTCGACCGGGCCGACGTAGTAGATGACACGGTTGGTGAAGTCCACCGGCAGCTTCTCGCCCTTGGCCAGCATGTCCTGGATGCGCTTGTGCGCGGCGTCGCGGCCGGTCAGCATCTTGCCGTTGAGCAGCAGCGTGTCGCCGGGTTTCCAGGCCGCGACTTCTGCTTTGGTCAGCGTGTCGAGGTTGACGCGCTTGCTCTTGTTGTAGTCGGGTGCCCACTTCACGTCGGGCCACAGGTCGAGGCTCGGCGGCTCCAGGTAGGCCGGGCCGGAACCGTCGAGCACGAAGTGCGCGTGGCGCGTGGCGGCGCAGTTCGGGATCATCGCGACCGGCTTGCTCGCGGCATGTGTCGGGTAGGTCGCGATCTTCACGTCGAGCACGGTCGTCAGGCCGCCCAGGCCCTGTGCGCCGATGCCGAGCGCGTTGATCTTGTCGCAGAGCTCGATGCGCAGTTCCTCGATCTTGTTCTGCGGGCCGCGCGCCTTCAGCTCGTACATGTCGATGTCGTCCATCAGGCTCTGCTTGGCCATCAGCATCGCGCGCTCGGCCGTGCCGCCGATGCCGATGCCCAGCATGCCCGGCGGGCACCAGCCGGCGCCCATCGTGGGCACGGTCTTCATGACCCAGTCGACCAGCGAATCGCTCGGGTTCATCATCACGAACTTGCTCTTGTTCTCGCTGCCGCCACCCTTGGCCGCGACCTGCACGTCGAGCGTGTTGCCGGGGATCACGGTCATGTGCACGACGGCCGGCGTGTTGTCCTTTGTGTTCTTGCGCTCGAAATGCGGGTCGGTCACGATGCTGGCGCGCAGTTTGTTGTCGGCAAAGTTGTAGCCGCGGCGCACGCCTTCGTTGACGGCGTCTTCGATGCTGCCGGCAAAGCCCTCGAAGCGCACATCCATGCCGATCTTCAGGAACACGTTGACGATGCCGGTGTCCTGGCAGATCGGGCGTTTGCCTTCGGCGCACATCTTCGAGTTGGTGAGGATCTGCGCGATCGCGTCTTTCGCCGCCGGGCTCTGCTCGGCCACGTAGGCCCGCGCCAGGTGCGCGATGTAGTCGGCCGGGTGGTAGTAGCTGATGTACTGCAGCGCGCCGGCAACGCTGTCTACCAGGTCGGCGTATCGAATCGTGGTCATGGGAGGGCTCGGTGGATGGCGGGGAAGACGCGGGGAGGGCGCTGGCCGAAGCTGGCCGACAATGCAACTTCGCAGTTTACTGAACCCGAGGCCGCCACTTGATCAGCAGCATCCGCCGTTTCATTGCTTCGGAGTCGGCCGGTGGCGTCGTGCTGGCGCTGGCCGCCGCGGTGGCGCTGATCGTCAGCAACTCTTCACTGGCACCGCTGTACCGGCAATTCGTGGAGCTGCGCGGCGAGGTGCGTATCGGCGGCGACTGGCTGGTGCTGGCCAAGCCTCTGCTGCTGTGGGTCAACGACCTGTGGATGGCGGTCTTCTTCTTCCTCGTGGGCCTGGAGATCAAGCGCGAGGTGCTGGCGGGCGAACTCGCGTCGGTGAAACAGGCTTCGCTGCCGGCAGTGGCCGCGATCGGTGGCATGCTGGTGCCGGCGCTGATCTACGTGGCACTGAACCATGCCGACGCGGTCGCGCTGCGCGGTTGGGCCATTCCCACTGCGACCGATATCGCCTTCGCGCTCGGCATCCTCATGTTGCTCGGCCCGCGTGTGCCGGCCTCGCTGAAGATCTTTCTTACCGCGGTCGCGATCATCGACGACCTCGGCGCCATCGTCGTGATCGCACTGTTCTACACCGCGCAACTCTCGCTGCCGATGCTGCTGGCGGCGGGTGGTGGCATCGTGCTGCTCTTCCTGCTGAATCGGGCGCGGGTCATGCACATCGGGCCTTACGTGGTGATCGGGCTGGTGGTCTGGGTCTGCGTGCTGAAGTCGGGCGTGCACGCCACGCTGGCCGGCGTGGCCACGGCGATGGCGATACCGCTGCGCGACAAGGCCGGGGGCTCGCCGCTCGAAACGGCAGAACACGCCTTGCACCCCTGGGTCGCGTTCGTGGTGCTGCCGATGTTCGCTTTCGCCAACGCCGGCGTGTCGCTCGAAGGCGTGTCGTTCGGCACGCTGGCAGAGGGCATTCCGCTCGGTATCGCGCTCGGCCTGGTGCTGGGCAAGGCCGTCGGTGTGTTCGGTGCCGCGTGGTTGTTGATGCGCCTCACCGGCGCGAGCCTTCCGGCGGGGGCGAGCACGCGCCAGTTCTTCGGCGTGTGCGTGTTGTGCGGCATCGGTTTCACGATGAGTCTGTTCATCGGTGGCCTGGCTTTTGCCGGGCAGGACGCAGCCTATGAAACCCAGGTCAAGCTGGGTGTGCTCGGCGGTTCGCTGATCGCCGGGCTGATCGGCTCGGTGCTGCTGCTCGGCGGCAGCCGACCGCCTCAGCCATGAAACCCGAAGACTGGTCCGCCATGTTGCAGGACGATCGCGTGGCGATCGCCGACGCGCTGCGGGCCCAGCAGGTGCGGACGCACTTTGCGAACCTGCCCTCGGCAATCGGCGGCGCACTGTTCGCGGCGTTGCTGTTTTTCGCGATGGTGCGCGAGGTCGTTCCGGCGCCGGCCTTGTGGGCCTGGCTGGGCCTGCTCGCGCTCGTGCTGCTGGTCCGCGCCGTGACCGCCATGCTGTTCCGGCGCGCCGCGCCCGAGCCCGCGTCGTACCGGCGCTGGCTGCTCGCGTACCGGCTTGGCATCTTTGCGCACGGGGTGGTGTGGGGCCTGACCAGCCTGTTGCCGATCCCCGCCGACGACTCGCTGCATCAGGCCGTTCGCATCATCGTGCTGGCCGGCGTGACGGCCAGCAGTTTCACGATGACTGCCTTCGACCTGCCGGCCGCGCTGGGCTTCGGTGCGCCGGTGTTCGGGCTGCTGAGCCTGCAGCTCTTTGCCCAGTCCGACTCGATCTACTGGACCCTGGGCGTGGCCGTGATCGGCACGCTGGCATTCCTGAGCCTGACGGCGCGCCGTGCGCACCGCATCGTGCGCAACTACGTGGCGCTGCGGCTGGCCGAGGGCAAGCAGGCCGAGGCACTGCGCCGCAGCGAAGAACTGCTCGAACGCACCGGCGCCACCGCCGCCGTCGGCGGCTGGGAGCTCGACCTGGCGACGATGGCCCTGCGCCTCACCGCGCAGGCCTATCTGATCCACGACGCCCCGCCGTCGAGCCGGCCGAGCTTCGACGGGTTCGTCAGCCTGTACGCGCCGGAGCAGCAGGTCATCCTGCGTGCCGGGCTGGCCGAGGTGGTGGCCAACGCCATGCCCTATGACCAGGTGCACCCGCTCACCACGCTTCGTGGCAGCCGGCGCTGGGTGCGGCTGATCGGCCGCCCACAGCTCGAAGGGGGCAGGGTGGTGCGCATCAACGGCGTGGTGCAGGACGTCACGGAGGCCAAGGCGGCCGAACTCGCGCTCGCCGAAAAGCACCACCTGCTGAGCCTGCTGGTGCAGACCACCCGCGAAGGCTTCTGGTTCATCGACACCGAAGGCGTCACGACCGACGTGAACCCGGCGATGTGCGCCATCCTCGCGCGACCGCGTGAAGAGATCATCGGCAAGAACATCTACGCCTTCGTCGACGCCGAAAACGCGCTCATCTTTCGTGAGCAGGTCAAACACCGGGTGGTGGGCGTGGCCACGGGTTACGAGATCGCGCTCACACGCCCCGACGGCAGCCAGGTCGACTGCTTCAACAACGCCACGCCGATCTTCGACACCGCCGGGCGGCGCATCGGGGCGATCGGCATGTTCGCCGACATCAGCGCGCGCAAGCGGGCCGAAGTGCAACTGCGTGCCACCAGCGCCGAGCTGACGCAGAAGACCCACGCGCTGCAGGTCACGCTCGACAGCATCGCCCAGGGCATCGTCAGCATGGACGCCGCAGGCCGCGTCAGCGTGCACAACCGGCGCATGCTCGAATTGCTCGACCTGCCCGACACCCTGGTCAAGCCCGGGACCACGCTGACCGAGATCGCCACCTTCCAGAACGAACGCGGTGACTTCGGCGATGGCCTGGCCTACATCGCGCCCGAGTCGCGCCAGTTCATCCAGGCGATGAAACACCTGCATCTGCCGCAGCTCTACGTGCGCGAAACGCGCTCGGGGCGGCGCATCGAGGTGCAGACCCGGAACCTGCCCGACGGCAGCCTGGTGCGCACCTACGCCGACGTGACCGCGTATTTCGAGGCCCAGCAGGCGTTGCACGACGCCAAGGAAGAAGCCGAGCGTGCCAACCGCGCGAAGTCGGAATTCCTCTCGCGCATGTCGCACGAGCTGCGCACGCCGATGAACGCGATTCTCGGCTTCGGGCAGTTGCTCGTCTCCGACACGAAACACCCGCTCGCCGACCAGCAGCGCGAGCACGTCGGCGAAATCCTGCGCGGTGCACGCCATTTGTTGAGCCTGATCAATGAAGTGCTCGATCTGGCGCTGGTCGAGACCGGCAAGCTGCAGGTCTCGCTCGAGCCGGTGCAACTCGCCGACCTGCTGCAGGAGTGCCGGGGCCTGGTGCACCCGCTGGCACGCGCCGACGGCATCGAGGTGGCGATGCCCGACGCTGCCGCCTGCACGTGTTTCGTGGTGGCGGACCGCACCCGGCTGAAGCAGGTGCTGCTCAACCTGCTGTCGAATGCGATCAAGTACAACCGGCCGCGGGGCCATGTGCACATCACCTGCGCGATCGACGCCCGGGGTGTGCGCATCGGCATCAGCGACAACGGCCCGGGGCTGAGCGAGCAGCAGGCGGCGCGCCTGTTCGAGGCCTTCGAGCGGCTCGACGCGGTGCGCAGCGGGGTGGAAGGCGCGGGCCTGGGCCTGGCGTTGAGCAAGCACCTGATGGACGCGATGGGCGGCGAGATCGGGCTCGACAGCGAGGTCGGCGTCGGCAGTACGTTCTGGCTGCGCTTGCCGCACGCCGATGGGCCTGCTCTGCCGGGCCGGGGAGAACTGCTGGTGGCGCCGCTGCCCGGCGACCGCCTGCCGCCCGCTCGCCTGCGCAAGGTGCTCTACATCGAAGACAACCCCGTCAACGTGCTGCTGATGGAGGCCATGCTCGGCCGTGTGGCCGGCCTGCAGATGATCAGCGCGCCGCTGCCGACGCTCGGCCTGCAGATGGTGGTGGACGAACGCCCCGACCTGGTCCTCCTCGACATCCAGCTGCCCGGCATGGACGGCTACGAGGTGTTGCGGCGGCTGCGCCTGACCGAGGCCGGCCGCCAGGTGCCGGTGATCGCCGTCAGCGCCAACGCGATGGCGCACGACGTGGAACACGGCCTGGCCGCGGGCTTCGTGCGTTACCTGACCAAGCCGCTCGACATGCTGGAACTGATGGCCGCGGTGGAAGCGGCGCTGGCAACGCCTCAGTGATCGGCGCCCTGCGACGCGTTGAGCAGCTTGTCGGTGTAGGCGATGGCGATCGCCGAGAGCAGGAAGGCGATGTGGATGATGGTCTGCCACATCAGCACTTCGGGCTTCAGGCTGGCCGCGCTGATGAAACTCTTCAGCAGGTGGATCGAGCTGATGCCGATGATCGCGGTGCCGAGCTTGACCTTCAGCACCGAGGCGTTCACGTGGCTCAACCACTCGGGTTCGTCGCGGTGGCCTTCCAGGTTCATGCGGCTGACGAAGGTCTCGTAACCGCCGACGATCACCATGATCAGCAGGTTGGAGATCATCACCACGTCGATCAGCGCCAGCACAGCGAGCATGATCACGGTCTCGGTCAGCTTCGGCGCCTGCTGGCCGATCACCGCGCCGGCGGCGTCCTTGATGTCGGGGAACTGGTAACCCATGCCGTCGACCAGCGAGTGCAGCGCGGCCTGGTTGCCGAAGGCCGCTTCGATCAGATGAACCAGCTCGACCCAGAAATGGAACACGTAGACACACTGCGCCAGGATCAGCCCGAGATAGAGCGGCAGCTGCAGCCAGCGGCTCATGAAGATGAAGTTGGGCAGCGGCCGCAGCTTCACGGGCGGGGGCGTGGGCGAAGGCGTTTGGGCCATGAAGGGGCTTTCAGGGATAGTCCGGTTGCCGGAAATTGTAGTGGCCGCACCATCGACGAACGACCGTCCGGTGGCAGAGTAAGGCCTTCGTAAGAGCGTCTGCTTATGGTCCGGCTCAGCCGCAGAAGCCCATTGCCACAAGCCCACGAGCCCACAAGGAGACAAACCCATGAGCGCCGCCGACAACCACCTCTACCCCCCGCCCGCCGCCCTCGCGAAGGTGGCCCACGTGTCGGGCATGGAGGCCTACAACGCGCTGTGCGCCGAGGCCGAGGCCGACCACGAGGCCTTCTGGGCCCGCCAGGCGCGTGAGCTGCTGAGCTGGAAGAAGCCCTTCACGAAGGTGCTCGACAGCAGCAACGCCCCGTTCTTCAAGTGGTTCGACGACGGCACGCTGAACGCCTCGTACAACTGCCTCGACCGCCAGGTCGAGGCCGGCCTGGGCGACAAGGTCGCGATCATCTTCGAGGCCGACGACGCCAAGGTCAGCAAGGTCACCTACAGCGAACTGCTCGAGCGCACCTGCCGCCTCGCCAACGCGATGCGCGCACGCGGCGTGAAAAAGGGCGACCGGGTCGTCATCTACATCGGCATGTCGGTCGAAGGGGTGGTCGCGATGCAGGCCTGCGCGCGCATCGGCGCCACCCACTCGGTGGTGTTCGGCGGGTTCTCGGCGCAAAGCCTGCGCGACCGCATCGCCGACACCGGCGCGGTGATGGTGATCACCGCCGACGAACAGATGCGCGGCGGCAAGAACCTCCCGCTCAAGTCCATCGTCGACGAAGCGCTGGCGCTCGAAGGCTGCGAAGCGGTGCGCGACGTGATCGTCTACCAGCGCACCGGGGGCAAGATCGCCTGGAACGCGCCGCGCGACAAGTGGCTGCACGACGAGGTGAAAGCGCAGGCCGCGACCTGCGAGCCGGAATGGGTCGGCGCCGAACACCCGCTGTTCCTGCTCTACACCTCGGGCTCGACCGGCAAGCCCAAGGGCGTGCAGCATTCGACCGGCGGTTACCTGCTGCATGCGGCACTCACCACCAAGTGGACCTTCGACCTCAAGGCCGACGACGTGTTCTGGTGCACCGCCGACATCGGCTGGGTCACCGGCCACACCTACATCACCTACGGCCCGCTCGCACTCGGCGGCACCGAAGTCGTGTTCGAGAGCGTGCCGACCTACCCTGACGCCGGCCGCTTCTGGAAGATGATCCAGGACCACAAGGTCACGGTGTTCTATACCGCGCCGACCGCGATCCGTTCGCTGATCAAGGCCGCCGAAGGCAACCCCGCCGTGCACCCCGATCGTTACGACCTGAAGAGCCTGCGCATCCTCGGCTCGGTCGGCGAGCCGATCAACCCGGCCGCGTGGGAGTGGTACCACAAGCACATCGGCGGCGGCCGCTGCCCGATCGTCGACACCTTCTGGCAGACCGAGACCGGCGGCCACATGATCACGCCGCTGCCCGGCGCGACCACGCTGGTGCCGGGCTCGTGCACGCTGCCGTTCCCCGGCATCGCCGCGGCCGTCGTCGACGAGACCGGCAAGGACGTGCCTTGGGGGCAGGGCGGCATCCTGGTCGTGAAGAAGCCGTGGCCGAGCATGATCCGCACGATCTGGGGCGACCCCGAGCGCTTCAGGAAGAGCTACTACCCGGAAGACTTCCAGGGCCGCTACTACCTCGCCGGCGACGGCGCGATCCGCGACGCGAGCACCGGCTACTTCACGATCACCGGCCGCATCGACGACGTGCTCAACGTCAGCGGCCACCGCATGGGCACGATGGAGATCGAGTCGGCCCTGGTGTCGTGCACCGAGCTCGTCGCCGAAGCGGCGGTGGTGGGCCGGCCCGACGACACCACCGGCGAGGCGATCTGCGCCTTCGTCGTGCTGAAGCGGGCGCGGCCCACGGGCGACGAGGCCAAGGCCATCGCCAAGCAGTTGCGCGACTGGGTCGGCAAGGAGATCGGGCCGATCGCCAAGCCGAAAGACATCCGCTTCGGCGACAACCTGCCGAAGACGCGTTCGGGCAAGATCATGCGGCGTTTGCTGCGCTCGGTCGCGAAGGGCGAGGCGATCACGCAGGACACGTCGACGCTGGAGAACCCGGCGATCCTGGAGCAGCTGGGCGCGAAGTACTGATTCGCGCTGGAGCCCACCGCGCCTACATCGCCTTGAACAGGTGCACGTAGGCGCGGCTCACCGGCAACTCCGCCGGGTGCCCGTGCAGCCGCACGAACAGTCGGCTCAGCTCGTCGCGGCGGGTGCCGGCCACGAAGCGCAGGTTGATCAGCGTGGAGCGGTGCACCTGCCAGAACTGCTCGGGATCGAGTTGCGCCGCCAGCTCGGCGATCGGCGTGCGGATCAGGTGCTCGCCGCCGGCCGTCTGCACGCAGGTGTACTTGTCGTCCGCACGAAAGTACAAGACCTCGGCCACGTCGATCTGGTGCGTGAGCTCACCCTGGCTGGCGCGCACATAGCGCAGGCGCGGTGCGGCGCCGGCTGCGGGCAGCATGCGCTGCAGTGCGCTGGCCAGGCGTGCGTCGTCGCCCGCCGGAACCGAGTCGGCCAGCGCGCGTCGGACGCGCTCGACAGTCTGCGCCAGCCGCTGCGCGCTCACCGGCTTGAGCACATAGTCGAGCGCTTCCTGCTCGAATGCCTTCACCGCGAACTCGTCGAACGCGGTGACGAAGACGACCCGCGTGCGGCCTTCGATGCCCTGCGCCACTTCCAGCCCCGACAGGCCCGGCATCTTGATGTCGAGGAAGGCCAGGTCGGGGCTCAGCGTGGCGATGCGCTCGGCCGCTTCGACACCGTTGCGCGCCGGCGGCAGCAAGCGCAATTCGGGCCACAGCTTGCACAGCTGTTCGCCGAGGTGGGTGGCGAGGTGCGGTTCGTCGTCGGCGATGAGGGCGGTGGTCATGTTGGGGGTCAAACCGTGGTGGGCAGGGTGAGCATCGCGCGCACGCCGCCGCCGGCGCGGCTGGCGATGGTGAGTGCGGCCGCGCTGCCGTGGGCTTCCGACAGACGCTCGCGGATGTTGGCGAGCGCCGTGCCGCTGCCGGCGTGGTGCGGGCGTGCAGCCGGGGTGGCCAGGCCGAGGCCGTCGTCGGCCACGGTCAGCACGAGTTGCCCGTGTTCGAGCCGCGCCGTCACGGTCACCGTGCCGCCTTCGATCTTCGGCTCCAGGCCGTGCTGCACCGCGTTCTCGACCAGCGGCTGCAGCGTGAGGGCCGGCAGCGGCAAAGCCCGCAACGCCTCTGGCACGTCGATGCGGTAGGCCAGGCGCGTGTCCATGCGGATCTGAAGGATGCGCAGGTAGGCCTCGACCAGCACCAGCTCGTCGCCGAGCGTGTGCGCGGCCACGCGCAGGCTGCCGAGCGAAGCGCGCAGGTAGTCGACGAAGGTTTCCAGCATCAGGCGCGCGCGCGGGGTGTCGTGGTCCATCAGGCTCGCCACGTTGGCCAGCGTGTTGAAGAGGAAGTGAGGTTCGATCTGGCCCTGCAGCAGCTTCAAGCGCGCTTCGGTGGCGCGCCGTTCGGCGTCGATCTGGCGGTTCTTCATCGCGAAGAACAGGTAGAACAGAAAGCTGATCAGCAGCGCCAGAAGAATGCTCGCGGCCATGTTGTTCGGCTCCTGGCGCGCGACCATGCCGACGATGTCGTAGCCCGCGAGCCACATCCCCACCGGCCAGGCCAGCAGCGTGCCGAGCAGCGGCACGCCGCAGAAGAAGGCGACACGCTGCAGCAGGCCGAAGGCCCTGACGCGCGCCACGCCGAAAACCCGCCATCCGAGCTCGAACAGCGCCCGGATCGTGAACCCGATGGAGCAGGTGATGATCAGGTTACGCCCGTACCACTCGGCCCAGCCGCGCCAGTTGCGCCAGGCACCCTCGCCGTAGGCGAAGAGCACGAATCCGACGACCGTGAAGCCGACCGCGATGACGGCGCACCACAGCAGCGTCCACATATGCTGCAGCCAGGCCGGGCCGGCGCGCGGGGCGCTGCGGCTGAGCCAGGAGCGCCACGATTGTGCGAGCAGGTGCCGGGTGAACATGGGCTGCGAGTCTACGCAGGCAGCCCCGGGCCCGGGCCTTGCTGCGCCCGGTGGACAGGGCGGCCGACGAGTCGACAGCCCGGGGTGGCCGCCGGCAAGGCGGTCCCTACAATCGCCGGACTGTTTTCAAGCGGGGTCTCCATGCAGGTCAATGTTTCGAGTTTCAAGGCCTACGACATTCGTGGCGTGGTCGGTCGCGACATCGACGAGGCCTTCGCCGAGCACCTGGGCCGCGCCTTCGGCAGCGAAGCGGTGCGGCTGGGTGAACGCGCCGTGGCCGTGGGCCGCGACGGCCGCCTGTCGGGCCCGGGCTTGGCGGCGGCGCTGGTGCGTGGCCTGGCCTCGACCGGCCTCGATGTGGTCGACCTCGGCGCCGTGACCACGCCGATGCTGTACTACGTGGCGGCCACCCGCGCAAAACACGGCTGCAGCAGCGGCATCGAGGTGACCGGCAGCCACAACCCGAAGGACTACAACGGTTTCAAGATGGTGCTGGCCGGCAAGGCGATCTACGGTGAAGAGATCCAGGGCCTGCGCCGCCGGATCGAGGCCGAAGACTACGTGCGCGCGCCGGGCCGCTCGGCGCCGATGGACATCCTGCCCGAATACGCGGCCCGCATCACCGGCGACTGCAAGCTCGCCCGGCCGATGAAGATCGTCGTCGATTCCGGCAACGGCATTCCGGGTGCGTCGGCGCCCGGCATCCTGCGCGCGCTGGGTTGCGACGTGACCGAGCTGTATTCAGAAGTCGACGGCACGTTTCCGAACCACCACCCCGACCCGAGCCAGCCGGCCAACCTGGCCGAGCTGATCCGCACCGTGAAGGCGACCAGCGCCGAACTCGGCCTGGCCTTCGACGGCGACGGCGACCGCCTCGGCGTGGTCACGAAAGACGGCCAGATCATCTACCCCGACCGGCAACTGATGCTGTTCGCGACCGACATCCTGAAGCGCCACCAGGGCGCCAGCATCATCTTCGACGTGAAGTGCACGCAGCGCCTCGGCCCGGTGATCCGCCAGGCCGGTGGTGTGCCGCTGATGTGGAAGACCGGGCATTCGCTGGTCAAGGCCAAGCTGCGCGAAACGAAAGCGCCGATCGCCGGCGAGATGAGCGGGCACATCTTCTTCGCCGAGCGCTGGTACGGCTTCGACGACGCCACCTACACGGCAGCGCGGCTGCTCGAGATCCTGTCGCGCAGCAGGAACCCGAGCGCGGTGCTCAACGCGCTGCCCACGAGCTTCAGCACGCCCGAGCTGAACGTGCGCTGCACTGAGGGCGAAGCGCCGCGCGTCGTGCAGCAGCTGCTCGCGACCGCCAAGTTCCCGGGCGCCCATGAGATCGTCACGATCGATGGGCTGCGCGCCGAGTACGACGACGGCTTCGGCCTGATTCGCTCGTCGAACACCACGCCGGTGCTGGTGTTGCGTTTCGAAGGCCACACGCCGGCCGCACTGAAGCGCATCGAAACCGAATTCATGGCCGCGCTGCGCGTCGTCAAGCCCGACGCGCAGATCGCCGCGGCCGCGCATTGAACCCGGCCGCGTCTTGCGCATCCTGATCGTCAAGCTGTCGTCGCTGGGCGATGTGGTGCACACCATGCCGGTGGTGCACGACATCATCAAAGAGCACCCCGGCGCGGTGATCGACTGGGTCGTCGAGCCCGGCTTCGCGCCGCTGCTCCGGCGTGTGCAAGGCATCGGCACGGTCATCGAATGTGCGCTGCGGCGCTGGAGCAAGGCCTGGTGGACGGCGCCGGTGCGTGCAGAGTGGCGCGCCTTTCGCGCGCGACTGCAAGCGAATCACTACGACGCTGTGATCGACCTGCAGGGCCTGACCAAGTCGGCCGTGATCGCGCGACTGGCACACGGCACGAGCTACGGCCTGGCGAACCAGACCGACGGCGCGAGCCACGAGTGGCCGGCGCGCTGGCTCGTCGACCACGCGATCTCGGTGCCCGCGCGCATTCATGCGATGGACCGCGCACGGGTCCTGGTCGGCGCGGCGCTGCACTACCAGCCCGAGGGTGCGCCGCTTTACGGATTGCAGGCCGGTGCCACCACGGCCGCGCGGCGCGGCACGGCACCGACGGTCGTGTTCGTGCACGGCACCTCGCGCGACGACAAACTGTGGCCGCAGTCGAATTGGATCCAGCTCGGCAAACGTTTCCTTTCAGCCGGTTGGTCGATCGCGCTGCCGCAGGGCAACGAATCGGAACAGACCCGCGCCGAGCTGATCGCCGCCGCGTGGCAGTTCGACCAGACGATGCGGGTCGAGGTCTGGCCCTCGCTTTCGCTCGACGCGGTGGTCGACCGGCTCGCCGCCACGCAGGGTGTGATCGGCGTCGACAGCGGCCTCAGCCACATCGCCGTGGCGCTGAACCTGCGGCACGTGCAGCTCTACAACTTTCCGACCGCGTGGCGCACCGGCCCGCAGGCCGAGCACGGGCACCGCCACCAGGTGTCGGTCGAAGGCCAGTCGATCCCGTCGCTCGAAGCCGTGTGGTCGGCATGGACGCAGGTGCTCGAGGCGGCGCGCGGATGAGTTCGCTGGCACAGCGCGTCGCGCGCGGTGCTTACTCGCTGCTGCTGCGCCTGCTGCAACCGCTGTACGTGCTGCGGCTACGGCGCCGCGGGCGCGTCGAGCCGCTGTACCAGCACGCCATCGACGAGCGGCTCGGTGTGTACGCCGGTGCACCGAGTTCCGGTTGGGTCTGGGTGCATGCGGTCTCGCTTGGCGAGACCCGGGCCGCCGCCGCGCTGATCGACGCGCTGCGCGCGTTGCGGCCGGGCATGAGGCTGCTGCTGACCCACGGCACGGCGACGGGGCGTGAGGCAGGCACCGAGACGCTGCGCGAAGGCGACACGCAGGCCTGGTTGCCCTACGACACGCCGGCCATCGCCGAGCGCTTTCTCGCGCACTTCAGCCCGGCCATCGGTGTGCTGATGGAAACCGAAGTCTGGCCCAACCTGCTGCTGGCGGCGCAGGTTCGGTCGCTGCCGATGGTGCTGGCCAACGCCCGCCTGAGCGTGAAGAGCCACCGCCAGGGCCAGCGACTCGCAGCACTGATGCGGCCGGCCGCGCAGAGCCTGCGGCTCGTGCTGGCGCAAACCGACGCCGATGCGGCGCGTTTGCGCGACGCGGGCGCGCTCGACGTGCAGGTCAGCGGCAACCTGAAATTTGACATGTCGCCCGACCCGGCGCAGGTGGCGCTCGGCCATGTCTGGCAGGCCGGACTGGCGCGCGACGTCGTGCTGGCCGCCGTCACGCGCGAAGGTGAAGAAGCGATGTTGCTGGCGGCTTGGCAGCAGCTAAGCGATCCGCGCCCGCTGCTGCTGATCGTGCCGCGCCATCCACAGCGTTTCGACGAGGTGGCGGCGCTGGTCACCGGCGCCGGTTTCACGCTTGCGCGGCGCAGCAGCTGGGGCGACGCGCCCTCGGCCGAGGCGACGCAGGCGCAGGTCTGGCTCGGTGACTCGATGCGCGAGATGGCGCTCTACTACGGCGTGGCGCGCGTCGCGCTGCTCGGCGGCAGCTTCGCACCGCTCGGCGGGCAGAACCTGATCGAAGCCGCGGCCTGCGGCTGCCCGGTGGTGATGGGGCCGCACACCTTCAACTTCAGCGAAGCGGCCGAGCTGTCGATCGCGGCCGGCGCAGCGACCCGGGTGGCCGACATGGGCGCGGCGGTTCAGGAAGCGTTGACCCTGTTGCAGCAACGCACGCGGCTCGAGGCCGGGGTGAAGAGCGCGCTGGCGTTTTCTGGCCAGCACCGGGGCGCAGCGCAGCGCATGGCGAAGGAGATCGTGGCGCTGCTTTGAAGAGAATGCGCCGCACGGCGCGAGTCGCTCACTTCGCAGGCGTTGCGAGCCCGCTGAGGATCGTGAAGGCAGCCCGCACACGGTCGGTGATCGGGTAACTCCGGTTCGCCAGCATCACGATGCCGATGCGCTGCGCGGGCACGAATGCCACGTAGGCACCGAAGCCCGCCGTGGAACCCGTCTTGTTGAAAAGGCGTGGCCCTGCTAGCGGGCCAGCGACGGGTTTCGTCGGGTTGGCGTCGAAGATGATGGTGTTCGAATTGCCCTTGAGCAGCGACGCCAGCGAGGTCGGGTACGGGTACTGCTCCCATCCGAGCCCTTGCACCATGGTGCCGACCTCGAAGTGACCACCATGGGTCGCCTCGACCGCGCTTCGCACCGGCGGCTCCAGGCCGCTGGTGTCCAGATTGAGCTGCACGAAACGGATCATGTCGGCCGCCGTCGACTTGACGCCGTAAGTTTCCGCATCGAACACGCCTGGGTTCACGCGCACCGGCTTGTTCGCCGTGTTGTAGCCCCACGCGTAGTCGGCCATGGCACTCGATGGAACCCGAATGTGCGTTCGCCGCAGGCCCAGCTTGGGCAGCAGCTCTGCTTCGAGCGAATCAGCGAAACCCCGTTGCAAGGCGAGGCCGGTGATGTGCCCGAGAAGCCCGATGCTGGGGTTGGAATACTGGCGTTGTGTACCGGGCCTGGCTTCGGGATTCCAGCTCTGGAAATAACGAACCATGCGTGCGTCATCGGACACCCCGTCCGGAAACTGCAGCGGCAGCCCTCCCGCGGTGTAGGTGCCGAGCTCGAGCAGGGTCACTTCGTCGATGGGCTTGCCTTTGAGCTCGACCATGTACCGGCCCGGATGATCGGCCAGTGACAGTTTGCCGAGGGCCTGCGCATACAGGGCCAAAGTGGCGGTGAAGGTCTTGCTGACCGAGCCCAGCTCGAAGATCGTCGCCTCGTTGACGGGCTTGTTCGTCTCGCGTGATGCCACGCCGTAGTTGAAAAAATGCGCCCGGCCATCGACCGTGACGGCAACCGCCATGCCGGGCACCTTGTGTCGTGCCATGACCGGTTTGATCGCCGTATCGACGACCTCGCGCATCCTCGCGGCATCGGGGGCGGCCGTTGCCGCAAAGGGGAACAGGCACGCGGCCAAGAGCACGGCGCCATGCCGCGCGACCGCTGGCACCGGAGCGGTGACAGACATTCAGCCTTTCAAGAGAGCCAAGGGCTTGACCGTTTCACTGCCGGGAAACACGTCGTTGTTCAGACTCCGGGTTGCGATCTGCAAGTGGTCGGCCAACACGCCGCGCAGCACCGCGCGCAGGTCGGTCGTGATGCGCAGGTCACGGCCTTCGAAACGTTCGCGTTTGGCCAGCCCCGGCCAGTCGGTGATCACACGCCCGCCCTTGACCGCACCACCGAGCACGAAGGCCGCGCCGGCGGTGCCGTGGTCGGTGCCGAGGGTGCCGTTGACCGCGACCTCGCGGCCGAACTCGGTGGCGACGACGACGACGGTGCGGCTCCAGGTGCCGCTGGCCAGCAGCCCTTCACGCAAGGCCGCGAGGCCGGCGTCGAGCTGGCGCAATGTGTTCGACAGCGCGCCGTTCGGGTTGCCCTGGTTCGCGTGGCTGTCGAAGCCGCCGAGTTCGAGCACGGCGGCTTGCGGGCCGTTCGGCTGCGCCAGGAATTCGGCGGCGCGTTGCGCCAGCACGGTGAAGTTGCCGACGCGTGCTGTGCCCGCCATGCCTTTGTCGCCCGCGGCGTTCATGTCCATCGGCATGGCGCCATCGAAGTGCAGCGTCTTCGCGCGCTGCAAGGCCATGGCCAGCGCGGCGTCGTTGCCATACATCCGCTCCAGCCGCGCGACCAGGTCGGCGTTGGGCTCGGGCAGGGCCGACGGTGCCCAGGTGTCTACAGCGCCCGGCCCGCGCAGCACCAGCGGCACGGTCGTGTTCAGCGCCAGGCTTTTGGCGGCACTCGGTGCCAGCGCGCGGCCGAGCCAGCCGGTCGTCAGCTCGTAGGGGCGCACGCCGCCGCTTTCCAGCACCTGCTGCGCGTCGAAGTGCGAGCGTTCGCGGTAGGGCAGGCCGACGGCATGCACGACGGCGAGTTCGCCGGACGTGTACAGCGTGTGCAGCTGGGCGAGGTTCGGGTGCAGCGCGAAGGTGGTGTCGAGCGTGAGTGGCGCGCTGCCGAACTGCGCGAGCGGGCCGCGCGCGGCAGCGAACTCGGGGTCGCCGACCGCGGGCACGGCCGAGAGGCCGTCCAAACCACCGCGCAACACGACGAAGACGAAGCGCTTCGTGCTGCTGTTGCCGGCCGCGAAGCTCAGCGACGACATCGCCACGAGCGAGCCGGCGCCGAGAGCAGCGCCCATCATCTGGCGCCGCTGGGAGTTGAAGTGAGGATGTTTGTTCATGGTGTCGTCCCTTTCAGCGCCGCTGGAATTCCGGCGCCATCAGAAGCAGGGCCAGGGCTTGCGGGCCGTCGGCGGCGCGTTCGATCTGGGTCTTCGTCTCGAGGCTCAGCAGCGGGCCGAGGCTTTGCGCAGCGAGCGCGCGTGCGTCGACGCTGCTGCCGACGCGGTTGGCGGTGCGTGTCGACCACTCGATGCGTTTCCACACCGCATCGGGGCCGAGCCAGTCTTCGGCGCGGTCGCTCCAGCCGGCCGGCGACGGCGCGGCCTGGATGCGCTGGCCGAGGGTGCCGATGCCGATCGCGTTGTCGCCACGCTCGAACAGGCGCGGGTTGAAACGCAGCACACGTGTGGCCGAGAGCACGAACTCTTCCGGCGTCTTCAGCTTCATCGGCTGCGTGCTCCAGGCTTCGGGGCTGCGCACCAGTTCCTGGTAGACCGGCGCGAGGCGTGTGTCGTTGCGCAGGTAGGTTTGGGCGAGCCGGTCGACCAGCGCGGGTGGTGGTGTGTCGGCGACGAAATGGCGCGCCAGTTTGGTGGCAATGAAGTTCGCGGTCGCCGGGTGAAACGCCAGGTCGTGCAGCACACGCCGCAAGGCATCGGGCCCTTCGGCGTAGACCTTGTCGAGCACGGTTTTTGTGCCGGGCTCGTGCCAGTTCGCGTCGAAAGCATCGCTCGGGTCGGTGCTCTGCAGCCCGACGCGCCAGCCGGTCAGCACGCGCGCGAACGCGGTCACGTCGGCCTGGCTGTAGCTGCCGTTGCCACCGCGCGCGCTTTCGGCGCCGAGCGTGTGCAGCTCCAGCACTTCACGCGCGAGGTTCTCGTTCAGGCCGGTGATGCGCGGGCCTTCGCCCATTCGTTCGGCGCGGCGCGCCGCGCGCGAGACGATGCGTGAGTGCGGGCCGGCCGATTGCACGTTGTCGAGGTAACGCAGCATCGCCGGGTGGATGGTCGAGGCGACCAGCAGCGCCTCGAACGAGCCGGCGATGTTCGGGCGGATCGCGTCGCGCTCGAACGCACCCACCAGCCCACGCGTGGCGCCCTTGGCGAGCGACACGGTGAAGTGGTTGGCCCAGAACAGCTGCAGCCGCTCGGCGAACGGGCGGGTGGTGGTGGCGGCGGTGAGCAGGCGCGAGCGCGCATCGGCCACGATCACGTCGCGGTAGTGGCCGCCGAGCACCTGCTCGGACGTCATGCCGGCGGGCGGGTTCTTCGCGAGCTGGCGTTTTTCGCGTTCGGCGGCCACGTGTTCGAGCGCCTGCGCGGTGCTCAGCAGACCGTCGCCGCGCGGCGTGTCGGCCGGGCCGATCTGCGCGAGCAGCCACTGCTGCGGGTCGGCGGAAACCGCTTCGAGCGACGCTTCACCCAGGCCGAAGCGGTGGGCGGCGATCGCGGCTTGCAGTGAAGAAGGGTTGGCCATGGCACGCTCCTGACGACCCACAGCATGCCGGCATTCGGTCAAGCCGGCGTGTGTTTCGCGTCAAGAAACGTTTCCGCTCGCGAGAGCGTGCACAGGGCAGACCCGAACAGGTCGCCCGAGTTACTTCGCGAGCAACTGGTTCAGCGCCGCCACGTCTTCCGGCTTCAGGCGGCCCGAGGCCTGGCGCAGCTTCAGGCTGCCGACCAGCACGTCGTAGCGCGCCTTGGCGAGGTCGCGCCGGGTCTGGAACAACTGGGTCTGAGCGTTCAGCACGTCGAGGTTCACGCGCACGCCGACGCGGTAGCCGAGTTGTGTGGCCTCGAGTGCGAGCTGGCTCGACGACTCGGCGGCTTCGAGCGCCTTGACCTGGGCCTTGCCCGACTCGACACCGAAATACGCCTGGCGCGTGCCCTGGGCCACGCCGCGGCGCGCCGCTTCGAGGTCGTTGCGGGCCTTGTCTTCGAGCACCACGGTCTCTTTCACGCGGTTCTGGATCGCGTAGCCGGCGAACAAGGGCACGTTCAGCGTCACCGCGATGCCGGTCGAGTTGTTCGCGCCCGCCTGGTTGAACCCGATCACCGACGAGCCGGCGAGCGTGGTCACGCGGGCGTCACCGTTGGTCGAGGCGTGGCCGCGCGTGTAGCTCGCGGTCAGGTCGACGGTGGGCAGGTGGCCGGCCTTGGCCTTTTCGGTCTCGAGCTGGGCCACTTCGAAACCGAGCCGGGCCTTGCGCACCAGCGGGTGCTCTTCGTCGGCGCGGCTCACCCACTCGTCGATGTTGGCCGGGGCCGTGGCCGGCAGCGCGACCGGCACCGCGAGCTGGTTCGGCGTGACGTTGCTGCGGCCGACGAGCTGGTCGAGTGCGATGCGTTTGGTTTGCAGGTCGTTCGCGGCGACGATCTCCTGTGCCGTGCCGAGGTCGAAACGGGCTTGCGCCTCGCGCGTGTCGGTGATGGTGGCGGTGCCGACTTCGAAGTTGCGCTTGGCCGAGGCCAGCTGCTCGGAGATGGCGGCCTTGCTGGTGCGCGTGGTGGCCAGCGTGTCCTGCGCGGCCAGCACGTCGAAGTAGGCCTGGGCGACGCGAACGATCAGGTCCTGCTCGGCGGCTTCGAAATCCGCGGCTGACACTTCCAGGCTCTTCTGCGCCTGCGTGATCGTCACGCCATTGGCGCGGTTGAACAGCGACTGCCGGCCGCTGAGCGTGGCGCCGTAGGCCGTGGTGCTGGTGTTGACCGTGCTCGACGCCGGCGTGTCGGTGGTCGAGCGCGAGCCGCTCACACCCAGGCCGACCGAGGGCAGGCGCAGCGCGCTGGCCTGGGCAGCCCGGTACTGGGCCGAGTCGAGCAGGGCGCGTGACGACAGGAAGGTGGCGTCGTAGCCGCGTGCCGCTTCGTACAGCTCCTGCAGGCTCTGCGCGCGCGCGCCGGCGGCAAAGCCCAGGCACAGCACGGTCGCCAGGGCCAGCGGCGCCAGGCGCCAGTGCGCTGCGGCGCGTCGAAGGGGCAGCAGGCGGAGGCTCGCAACGGGCATGACGTTTCCTTGTTTCACTTGTTTTGGGGTACGGCGTGGTTCAGTAGCGCGGCACGCTGGAATCGACCTGCAACGACCACGCGTCGCTGCCGCCCGCGAGGTTATAGACGGCATCGAAGCCCTGGCGCTCCAGGAATGCGACGACCTGCGCGCTGCGGGCCCCGTGATGACAAATACAGACGACAGGCTGCGCCGGGTCGAGCTCGGGCAGGCGCGACGGAATGTCGTTCATCGGGATGTGCACGCAGCGCAGGCCGCTCACGGTGACCGGTGCCAACTGCACTTCCCAGTCTTCGCGCACGTCGAGCAGCAAAAGCGCCGTGGCGCCGGGTGCCGTCTGGTGGGCGTAAAGGTCGGGGCCGCTGAGCTGTTTCATCAGAACTTGAAACGTGTGGGTTCGTCGAAGCCCTGCAGGCGCTGGGCGACGGTGTCGAACAGCACCGTGTGCTCCAGCCCTTGTTCGCCGGTGCGCGTGACGAGCATCGCGCGCATCACCGGCTCCTGGCCGACGATCGCGACGAGCCGCCCGCCGAACTTGAGCTGGGCCAGCAGCGCGGCCGGCACTTCTGCGACGGAACCCGAGAGAACGATCACGTCGAAGGGCGCGTCGGCCGACAGGCCTTTCGAACCATCGGCGTGGTTCACCGTCACGTTCATCACGCCGGCGCGGCGCAGGTTGGCGCGAGCGAAGTCGGCGAGCTGGGCGTCGATCTCGAGCGTGGTGACGTGCTGGGCGCGGTGCGCGAGCAGGGCGGCCATGAAGCCCGAACCGGCGCCGATTTCGAGCACGCGCTCGTGTTTGTGCACGGCGAGCTCCTGCAGCAAACGCGCTTCGACCTTCGGCGCCAGCATGCACTGGCCGCCCGGCAACGGCACTTCGGTGTCGACGAAGGCCAGCGCGCGGTAGGCGTCGGGCACGAAGTCTTCGCGCTTGACGACAGCCAGCAGCTCCAGCACGCCCTGGTTCAGCACGTCCCAGGGGCGGATCTGCTGCTCGATCATGTTGAAGCGGGCTTGTTCGATGTTCATGTCGGTCACCATGGAAAAAAAACTCGGACGATTCTATTTGGCGAGGGCCGGATCGACGCTGACGGCCACCGGCTTCTTCGACCCGAAGCGGCGCTTCGCCCAGGCCGCCAGATCGTCGAGATAACAGTAGATGACCGGCACCACCACCAGCGTGAGCAGCGACGAGGTGATCACGCCGCCGATCACGGCCTGGCCCATCGGCGCGCGCTGCTCCGAACCTTCAGAGAGCGCGAACGCGAGCGGCACCATGCCGAAGATCATCGCCAGCGTCGTCATCAGGATCGGGCGCAGGCGCACCTTGGCAGCGTGCAGCAGCGCTTCGGTGCGTTCCATCGGCGCCTCGCCGTTTTCGCCGGCGCGGGATCGGATCGCGAAGTCGACCAGCAGGATCGCGTTCTTCGTCACCAGCCCCATCAGCATCACGATGCCGATGATGCTGAACATGTTCAGCGTCGAGCGGAACATCAGCAGCGCCAGCACCACGCCGATCAGCGTGAGCGGCAGCGCGCTCATCAGCGCCAGCGGCTGCAGGAAGCTCTTGAACTGGCTCGCCAGGATCATATAGATGAAGACGATGGCCAGCGCCAGCGCACCGATCGCGTACTGGAACGACTCGGTCATGTTCTTGGTCGAGCCGCCGAAGCTGTAGCGGTAACCGGGCGGCCAGGCGATCGTGTCGAGCGCCTTGCGAATGTCGGCCGACACGTCGCCCGAGCTGCGGCCGAGCGCGTTGGCATCGAAGTTGATCTCGCGGTTCAGGTCGCGGCGGTTGATCTGGTTCGGGCCGGTGGAGGCCGTCACGTCGGCCACCTGCGACAGGCGCACCGAGCGCGCCGAGCCGTCGGGGGCGGCCGCCACGTTGATCGGAATGCGCTGCAGGTCGGCGATCGAGACACGGCTTTCCGGCGCCACGCGCACGTTCACGTCGTAGTTTTCGCCGTCGGGCGCACGCCAGTTGCCGACGGTGGTGCCGGCCACCAGCGTGCGCAGGCTCGAGGCGAGCATGTTGACGTTCAGGCCGGCGTCGGAGGCAGCGTCACGCCTGACCGCGATCGCGACCGTGGGCTTGTCGGGCTTGAGCGTGCTGTCGAGGTCGACGAGGCCGGGGATCGCCTGCAGCTTCGGCACGATCAGGCGCGACAGGCGCTCCAGCTCCGCGAGGTCGGTACCCTGCACCGAGAACTGCAGGCTCTTGCCACCGCCGAGATCGGTCACGCCGATGTTGGTGACGGTGATGCCCGGGATGCGCGCCAGACGCTCGCGCAGGGTCGGGATCATCTGCGTGATGCTGCGGCTGCGCTCCTTGCGGTCGACCAGGCGCACGTAGACCGCGCCGTAGATCTTGCCGGCGGCCTGGCCGCTGTTGATCGTGGTGACGGTGTACCTCACTTCGGGCAGCTCGCGCAGCGCGGTGTCGATCTGCTTCGCGCGCGCTTCGGTCAATTCGAGCGACGAGCCGACCGGCGTGTAGAAGTTGAGCTGCGTCTCCGAGAAGTCGGCCTTGGGCACGAACTCGGCGCCGAGCAGCGGCACGATGAAGAAGCTGCCGACGAAGGTGACGATTGCGAGGCCCACCGTTGCGAGCTTGTGCCCGAGCGACCACGCCAGGATGCCCTGGTAAGCGTGCGACAACCATTCGGTGAAGCGGTCGAACAGGCCGGTCACGCGGCCGATGGTCTTGTCGTAGAGCGTGACCGGCGGCCCCTTGTGCACGCCATGCGCCGCCGGGTCGTGCCAGATGCTCGAGAGCATCGGGTCGAGCGTGAAGCTGACGAACATCGAGATCAGCACCGCCGCCACGATCGTCAACCCGAACTCGTGGAAGAACTTGCCGACGATGCCGCCCATGAAGCCGATCGGCAGGAACACCGCCACGATCGACAGCGTGGTGGCGAGGACCGCCAGGCCGATCTCGTTGGTGCCGGCCAGCGCCGCTTCGTGCGCGCTCTTGCCCATCTGCACGTGGCGCACGATGTTCTCGCGCACCACGATCGCGTCGTCGATCAAGAGGCCCACGCACAGGCTCAGCGCCATCATCGTGATGCTGTTGATCGTGAACCCGAACAGGTACATGAACAGGAAGGTGCCGATCAGCGCGATCGGCAACGTCAGGCCGGTGATCACGGTCGAACGCCACGAGTTCAGGAACAGGAACACGATCAGGATGGTGAGCGCGGCCTTCGAAGAGCGTGCGCTTGACGTTCGCGACCGACAGGCGGATCGAGCGCGAGTTGTCTCGGTTGACTTCGACCTTCACGCCGGGCGGCGTGAGCGGCGCCGCGTCGAGCAGCGCCTTCTGCAGGCCGTCGACCACCGCGATCGTGTTTTCGCCCTGTGACTTCTGCACGCTCAGCAGCACGGTGCGCTGGCCGTTGTAGAGCGCCAGGCTTTCCACTTCCTGCGGGCCGTCGACCACGTCGGCCACCTGCCAGAGCTTTACCGCGTTGCCACCCTTGCGCGCCACCACGATGTCGCGGAAATCTTCGGGGCGTTTGAGGCGCGCGTTGATCTGCACCACGCGCTCCTGCTCGAGCGAGCGGATCGAGCCGAGCGGCAGTTCCTGGTTTTCGCTTTTGACGGCGGCCACGACCTGGTCGACGCCGATGCCCAGCGCGTCGAGCGCGGCCGGTTTCAGGTAGAGGTTGATCTCGCGCTCGATGCCGCCGACCACGCTGACCGAGCCGACACCGCGCACGTTCTCGAGCTTCTTCTGCAGCACCTGGGTGGCCCAGGTCGTGAGCTCCTGCGGCGACTTCTTGCCGTCGACGGAGAGCACCGCCACGTTGAAGATCGGCACGCTCTGCGGGTCGAAACGCGAGATGCGCGGCTCTTTCACTTCATCGCGCAGCAAGGGGCGGATCAGCGAGACCTTCTCGCGCACGTCGTCGGCCGCCTTGCGGCCATCGACATCGAGGTTGAACTCGACGATCACGACCGAGGTGCCTTCATAGGAACGCGACGACAGCGCGCTGATGCCGGCCACGGTGTTGACCGCTTCCTCGACCTTCTTCGTGACTTCGCTCTCGACGATCTCGGGCGAAGCGCCGGGGTAGTCCATCACGACCACGACGGTCGGGAAGTCGATGTTCGGGAACTGGTCGACCGCCAGGCGCTGGTAGCTGAACAGGCCGAGCACGACGAAGGCCAGCATGACCATCGTGGCCATCACCGGGTTGCCGATCGAGACGCGGGTGAACCACATGGTCAGGGCTTCGGCGCGGTGGCGGCCGGGGCTGCCACGATCGGCGACGGCGCCCCCGGCAGTTTCACGACCGTGCCGTCGCGCACTGCGCCGGCGGTGGCGCGCAGCACGGTGTTGCCGGCCTGTGCGCCGTTCGTCAACTCGACCATGCTGTCGACGCGGCCGTCGAGCGTGGCCTCGCCGCGCAGCCCGAGGCCGACGCTGCGCAGCGCGACCTTGCCGTTCTGTACCGCCAGCACGTAAGGCTGCGCCTGGTCGATGCGCACCGCGGACACCGGCACCGCGAGGGCCGTCTTGCGCTGCATCTCGATGCTGCCCCGCGCGAACAGGCCCTGGCGCAGGCCCGGTTGGGGCTGCAGCGCCAGGTACACAAGCACGGCGCGTGTGCCCGACTGCGTGCTCGGGTTGATGCGGACTACCGTGGCCGTGGCCGGCTCGCTCAGGCCGTCGACGCTCAGGCGCGCCACGTGGCCGACCTGCACGCCGCCCACGTCCTCGGGCGCGACGGCGGCTTCGAGTTCGATGCGCGACAGGTCCACGACCTCGATGATCTTCACGTCAACGCCGACGCGTTCGCCGGGCTGAGCCATGCGCTGAGAGACCACGCCGCTGATCGGCGCGACCAATACCGAGTCGGCGCGCGACTTGCGCGCCAGGTCCGCGGCGGCGGCCGCCGCCTGCCACGAGGCCTGCGCCGCGGCTTCGTTCGACACCGAGGTTTCCAGGCCCGTCGCCGAGATGAACCCTTGGGCCACCAGCGCGCGGTTGTTCTCGAGCGCACGTTTGGCGATGTCGAGCTGGGCGCGTGCCGAAGCGGCGGTCTGCTCGGCCTGGCGCAGGCGCAGGTCGTATTCGGCCGTGTCGAGCTGGCCGATCACCTGGCCGGCTTTCACGCTATCCCCTTCCCGTACCGTCAATGACTTGATCTCGGCCGCGACCTTCGCTTTCACGACCGCGGTGTTGACCGCCTTCAGCCCGCCCGACACCGCGAGCGTGCGCGTGAGTTCCAGCGGGCGCAGCACGATCACGTCGGCGGCCGCGAGTTCGAGCACCGGCGCGGCCGGCGCGCCGACGGCGGCGGCTTCGTCCTGCTTCTTCATCTTGATCGAGCGGGCGACAAAACCGCCCAGCACCAGCACGGCGACCACGGGAATCGCCCACTTCATCCAGCGTTTCATTTTTTCTTGTTCCTGTTCGCTGCCGCCAGCGCGGGTGGGGCGGCGCCGCGCGGCACCAACCCGTTGAGCACCATGTCGATCAGCGCCGTGATCACCGCCCGCGGCTCGAGCAGGAAAGAGATCGAGCAGGCACCGAGCGAGTGTTTGTTGAGCACCAGAAAGATCAGCGGGCCGACCAGCGCGTGCACAACCTCGGGCACGTTCACGCCGCGGAATTCACCGCGGTCGACGCCGCGCTGGATCACCTGCGCCAGCATCTGGTTCGACGGCGTCACCACCTCGTCGACATAGAACTGCGCCACTTCCGGGAAGTTGCGCACCTCTGATGTCATCAGCTTGATGATGCCCGAAGCGCGGGTCTCGCCGATGCGCTCCCACCACAGCAGCAGCACCATCGCGAGCAGCTCCGACGAGTTGCCCTTGAACTGGCGAATGATCTCGGTGCCTTCGGCGATCTGGTTGACCACGTTGTGGCTGATCACCGCCTTCAGCAGTTCTTCCTTGCTCGGGTAGTAGAGGTACAGCGTGCCCTTGGAAACACCGGCGCGGGCCGCCACGTCTTCGGAGCGGGTGGCGGCGAAGCCGCGTTCGACGAACAGGTCGAGCGCCGCGTCGAGCAGCTCCATCGGGCGGGCCTGCTTGCGGCGCTGGCGCGCTGGCACCGCGGGGGGCTGGGGAAGGGAGGTCTTCATACTGACTGGTGGGTCAGTAATGTACCGGTCGGGGGGCGCAGGGTCAAGCTGGCGTGCCCGGGTGGCTGTCTAGAATCGCGGCCGTGCAAAGACGCCACTTTCTCGTGCCGGTGCTGGCCGCCGGCACCACGTTCGTCGCCGGGTGCGCCTTGTTCGGGCCGCGCACCGTCGACGTGAGCCAGGCGCAGCTCGAAGAACTGCTCGCGCGGCGTTTCCCGCTGACCCGGCGGGTGCTCGAGATCTTCGACGTGACGGTGAGCGCACCGCGCCTGCGCCTGCTGCCCGAGGCCAACCGCATCGCCACCGACTTCGACCTGACCAGCACCGATCGCCTGCTGCGCGCGCAGCACCGTGGCGCGCTGGCCCTGAGCTTCGGGCTGCGCTTCGAAGCGACTGACAACACGCTGCGCGCGACGCAGGTGAGGGTCGAGCGCTTGCAGATCGATGGCGCCCCGGCATTGCTGCAGCGCCAGGTCGAACGCCTGGGCACATTGCTTGCTGAACAGGCCCTGGACGATCAGGTGGTGCACACCCTGCGACAGAAAGACGTGGAAGCGGTGCAGGGGCGCGGTTACCGGCTGGGCGAGTTGCGTGTGACCCCGCACGGTTTGCGCGTCACGCTGCTGCCGATCGAGCCGCGCTGACGGAAAGCGGCCGGCGCGTCGCTAAGATGCCGGCAGTTTCTTCAGTGGAGTGGCATTTGGATCCGTTGTTGCTCGTCAAGGCCGCGATCATGGGAATCGTCGAAGGCCTGACCGAATTCCTGCCGGTGTCGAGCACCGGGCACCTGATCCTCGCCGGCTCGCTGCTCGGCATCCACGACGAAAAGAGCAAGGTCTTCGACATCGCGATCCAGACCGGCGCGATCTTCGCGGTGATCATCGTCTACTGGCAACGCCTGCGCGAGACGATGCTCGGGCTGGGCAACGACGCGAAGGCGCGGCGCTTCGCGATCAACGTGGCCATTGCCTTCGTGCCGGCGGTGGTGCTCGGCCTGCTGTTCGGCAAGGCGATCCAGGCGAACCTGTTCACGCCGGTGGTCGTGGCCAGCACCTTCATCGTCGGCGGGTTCATCATCCTGTGGGCCGAGCGCCGCACCAGCGTGGCCCGGGTCGATTCGGTCGACGACATGACCCCGCTCGACGCGCTGAAGGTCGGCCTCGTGCAGTGCGTGGCGATGATCCCCGGCACCAGCCGCTCGGGGGCCACCATCATCGGCGGCATGCTGCTCGGCCTGAGCCGAAAGTGCGCGACCGACTTCAGCTTCTTTCTGGCGATCCCCACGCTGATCGGCGCCGGCCTCTACAGTCTGTTCAAGGAGCGCGCGCTGCTTTCCGCCGCCGACATTCCGCTGTTCGGGGTCGGCCTGCTGTTCTCGTTCATCTCGGCCTGGGTCTGCGTGCGCTGGCTGCTGCGCTACATCTCGACCCACACCTTCGTGGTGTTCGCGTGGTACCGCATCGCTTTCGGGATCGTGGTGCTGGTGACGGCCTACACCGGCACCGTCACCTGGGCTGGCTGAAAAGTCAGCGCTTGACGAACACCAGGTCCCAGACGCCGTGGCCGAGCTTGAGGCCGCGGTTCTCGAACTTCGTCAGCGGCCGGTAGCCGGGTTTGTCGGCGAACCCTTCGGACGTGTTGCGTAGCGCCGGCTCGGCCGACAAGACTTCCAGCATCTGCTCGGCATAAGGTTGCCAGTCGGTCGCGCAATGCAGGTAGCCGCCCGGCGCGAGGCGGCTCTGCAGCAGCTGCACGAGCGGCGGCTGGATCAGGCGCCGCTTGTTGTGTTTCTTCTTGTGCCACGGGTCGGGAAAGAACACGTGCACGCCGGCGAGCGATCCGGGCGCGATCATGTGTTCGAGCACCTGCACGGCGTCGAACTGCACGATGCGCAGGTTGGTGAGCGCGGCCTCGTCGATGCGCTGCAGCAACGCACCGACACCGGGCTCGTGCACTTCGACGCCGATGAAGTCGGTGCCGACCAAGGCCGCCGCGATCTGCGCGGTGGCGTCGCCCATGCCGAAGCCGATCTCGAGCACGAGCGGCGCCTGGCGGCCGAAGACGGCAGCCGGGTCGAGCTTGCTCGCTTGGTACGGCAGCACAAAACGCGGCGCCAGTTCGACCAGCGCGCGTTTCTGGCCGCTGCCCATGCGCCCGGTGCGCAGCACATAGCTGCGGATCGGCCGGGCAGGGTGCCCGTCGGGCAGGGCGGGCGTGTCGTCGGTGGGCTCGGGCATGGTGCGAAAGGCAGCGCGGTGGTTCGGAAAGCTGCGGTTCTACCACTCGCCACAGCGAGATGTCCGGAAACGACCGGGCAGCGGCAAACCCCCACGTAGCATCGGCGCATGCTGAATTCGAGTACCGCCGCGACCCGCCGCGCGCACCACTGGTTGATCGACCTCGTGCTGCTGGGTGCGCTCTGGGGTGCGTCGTTCCTCTTCATGCGCGTCGGCGCGGCCGAGTTCGGTGCGCTGCCGACGGCCGCGGTGCGTGTGGCCATCGCCGCGCTGTTCCTGCTGCCGATCGCGCTGTGGCGCGGCCACGGCCCGACCCTGGTGCGGCAATGGCGGCCGATCCTCGGCATCGGCATCTTCAATTCCGGTCTGCCTTTTGCGCTGTTCTGTTTTGCGTTGCTGACGATCACAGCTGGCCTCGGGGCGGTGCTCAATGCCACCGCGCCGATGTTCGGCGCGCTGGTGGCGTGGGCCTGGTTCAGCGAGCGGCCCCGCGGTTGGCGCGTGCCGGGCCTGCTGATCGGCTTCGCCGGCGTGGCCATGCTGGCCGGCGACGCGGTCGGGTTTCGCTCGGGCACGGCGGGCCACGCCGCGCTGTGGGCCGTGCTCGCCTGCCTGGCCGCTTGTTTGAGTTACGGCATCGCCGCCAGCGCGACGCGCCGCTGGCTCGTTGGCGTGCCGCCACTGGCGGCCGCCGCCGGCAGCCAGCTCGGCGCCGCCCCGTTCCTGGCGTTGCCGGCGGTCTGGACATGGCCGGCCCAGTGGCCGAGCCTGCGCGCCTGGTGGGCGCTGCTCGTGCTCGGCGTGTTCTGCACCGGGCTGGCCTACATCCTCTACTTCCGGCTGATCGAAGCCGCTGGGCCGGCGCGCGCCCTGACGGTGACCTTCCTGGTGCCGGTGTTCGCGGTGTTCTACGGCGTCGTCTTTCTCGACGAGCACATCACGGCGTGGATGCTGCTATGCGCGGCCGTGATCGTCTGCGGTGTGGCGCTGTTGGCCGGGCTGCTGGGCGCTGCCCGGCCCCGGTCCGCTACAGTGGCTTCGTCACACGCTACCGGGAGGAACGGTGAACTGCGATAAGCGCGTTGGCCACAAGTTGGTGCTCTGCTTGGTGCTCGGCACCTTGCTGGCGGGTTCGCCGGGCTGGGCCCAGACCCGCAGCAAGGTGCTGCCCCGTGACCCCGAACCCCGCACCGGGCAAGTGGCGGGCGCGCCCGAAACCATGGCGGACGCCGCGGCGCTCGCGGTTCGTGTCGATGCAGCGAGGGTGTGGAAACGCGACGACAACGGCCAGGGGCTGACCGTGCGCACCGAGGCAGTCACGTGGCGCGACGGTGCGATCGGCTGCCCGGCGCCGGACCGTCTGTACAGCCAGAACGTGGTGCCGGGATGGCGCATCAGCGTCGGCGACGAAAAGCGGGCGGCCACCTACCACGCGACCGGAAGCGGCAAGTGGCTGCTCTGCCCTGCCGACCGGGCGCAGGCCCCGCTGCCGGCCGAAGCCCTTCGCTGACGACCCCTCCCGTTCATCGAGGGTAAACACGCCCCGTAGTAGTGGGGGTTGCCGGCGGTGCGCGCCGTGCATAACGTCACGCGCGAGGAGGGCACGCAGATTGCTCACTCCGTTTCGCGTGTCCGGATCGGGCCTGGGTCAACAGTCGTACAACGGCGCTGACCAGGACCGGGTTGCCGAGGCCGCACCTTTTCACCCACAAGAGGAGTCTTTCAGATGAGATCCAGCAGAACTTCGGCAACGCTCGCGGCATTGGCGTTGGCGGCATCGGCAGGCGCCGCCACCGCGGCCGACGCCACCGCCGCCGACACGCAGGCAGAACCTGCCGCCGCGGCCCAGGCCGACAGCAGGCGTGCCGTGCGCGACAAGGTCACCGGCCAGCTGCGGGCCCCGACCTCGGAAGAGGCCGAAGCGATGCGCGCCAGCCAGAGCGCCGCGCGCAGCGCACGTGGTGCCGCCGTGACGGGCGCCAAGAGCGCTCCCATGCGCGTCGTGCAGCACAGCGGCGGCATGCGCAGCGCCGTGCTGGGCACCGAGTACCTGGTCACGCTGAAGGCACAGCGCCAGCCGGACGGCTCGCTGGCCATCACCCACAACCAGCCGGGGCTCGACCACCCGATTTCGCGCGACGTGCGCCCGACGGAGTGAGCAGAGCATGAACCACAAAAAGAACCTCATGGCGGCCGTGCTCGGCCTTGCTTGCGCGATGCCCGCCTTGGCGGCCAACATCGTGCTGAACAACGTCGACGCCGCGGGTGTCGGATTCAACGATCCGACGCCCGCGACTGCGGTGGCTGGCAACAACGGCAAGACCATCGGCGCACAGCGCCTCGTGGCGTACCGCAGGGCTCTCGAGCTCTGGGGCAAGACGCTGCGCAGCAGCGCGACGATCGTGGTGCAGGGCTCGTTCGCGCGCCTCCCTTGCGACGCCGGCAGCGGTGTTCTGGCCCAGGCCGGAGCGACGCAGATCTTCTCTGACTTTCCGGGTGCGCCCCTCGCGGGCCACTGGTACCACGTGGCGCTGGCGAACGCGCTGGCCGGGCAAGACCTGACGCCGGGCCCGCTCGACCCGAGCCCGGATGCCGAGCCCTACAACGACGACATCATCGCCAACTTCAACGGCGACGTGGGCAAGGCCGACTGCATCGCCGGGCCGGGCTGGTACTACGGCCTCGACAACAACGCGCCGGCGGGTCAGATCGACTTCCTCGACACGTTCATGCACGAGGTCTCGCACGGCCTGGGCTTCTCCAACTTCGCTAGCGAAACGTCCGGGACCACACCGGATGGCCTGCCCGACGTCTACATGGCGAACACGCTCGACCTGACGTACAACGAGCGCTGGAACACCACGGCGTTCGGGGCCAGCCTGCCGGCATTCATCAACTTCTCTGCGCGCAACACGGGCAACCTGGTGTGGGCGGGCGCCAAGGTGACGGCCAATGCGCCGCTCGTGCTCGGGCCTTACCAGGGCATCCGGCTGACCGGCAAGCTGAACCAGGAGATCGTGTACGGCACGGCATCGTTCGGTGCCGCGCCGACAGAGACCAACTTCGGTGGCGAGATCGTCGTCGGGTTGGATGCAAACGGCAGCACGCTCGGTTGTGGCGTGATCACGGCACCGGTGGCGGGCAAGATTGCCTACGTCGACCGCGGCACGTGCGGATTTGCCGTCAAGGCAAAGAACGCGCAGAACGCGGGCGCCAAGGGCGTGATCGTCGGCAACAACGCCGTGGGCGGCGCCGCGATCGGCTTGGGTGGTGCCGACGCGACTGTCACCATCCCGGCGATCGGTGTGTCGACCGCGGACGGCACGGCGATCAAGGCCGGCAGCCCGGGTGTGTCGGTCGGCTTCTTCACCGACCCGACCCGACGCGCGGGCGCGAACTCCGGCTACGTGCGCCTGTATGCGCCGGCAACGATCGCTCCCGGGTCGTCGGTCTCGCACTTCGACACCGTGGCCGCTCCCAACCTGCTGATGGAGCCCTTCATCAACGGCGACCTGCGCTCGGCGCGCAACCTCGACCTGACACCATCGCTGATGCAGGACATCGGCTGGAAGATCGAGCCCTTGAAGATCGGCCACTGCAACACCCATGTGCCGAACGCGCTCGGCAACGGCGACCTGCTGCATGTCAAGGTCGAAGCCTGCGAAGAGGCCGCTGAAGGCAAGCGCGGCCGTCTCGACAAGGGCAAGTTCGTCGCCTGCGTCGCCAAGGACGCGCTGGCGGCGAAGAAGGCCGGCCTGATCGATGGCCGGCAATTCGCCGCGGTGCTGGTCTGTTCGGTGCTCGGCAACCCCTGATCGGCCGATCTGACGTGATCAAGGCGGCGCCTTCGGGCGCCGCTTTTCATTCGCGTAAACTTCGGGTCTATGCGGGTGTAGTTCAATGGTAGAACGGCAGCTTCCCAAAAAGCTGACATAGGTTGCCCGCCACCTCGTCCGATCGCGGGCTCCCGAGCCCGCCGGTGTT
>JBEBIB010000034.1:0-50953 GCA_040080605.1 Burkholderiaceae bacterium | reverse complement strand
CCCGCCCGACTGGGCGCACGCTTTGCCGTGCGCGGGCTGCGCAGCGCGGGCTTCGGCGTGGTCATCGCGGTCTGCCTGACGTTGGCTTTCGGTTACCCGTTCGTGTCCACACTGGCGCATTCCGTCTGCATCGCGATCGCGTCCTGGTTCACGATCGACATCGGCCGGCTCGCCGCATCGCTGTGGGTGTACCGCAACGAGCCGGCCGGAGCGATCGAGCCGACGAGTCGCTGGCCCGGCTGGCCCTGGATGGTGCCGATCATTCTGGTCGGCACGGTCGTCGGCTTCAGCGTCGGCGGGTCGGTCGGCGACTGGATCAGCGGTACCCACATCCCCGGCGTCTTGCGTCGCAGCTGGAGCGAAGCCCTCGCCGTGCTGATGCTGTCGCTGGTGCCGGGCATCGTGATCACCTACTGGTTCTATTCGCGCGAGACCATCGCCGCCAAGGAAGCCGCGGTTCAGACCGCGCAGCGCCAGGCGGCCGAGCACCAGCTGAAGCTGCTCGAATCACAGCTCGAACCGCACATGCTGTTCAACACGCTGGCCAACCTGCGCGTGCTGATCGGCGTAGACCCGCCACGCGCGCAGGCCATGCTCGACCAGTTGATCGCGTTCCTGCGCGCCACGCTCGGCGCCTCGCGCGTGTCGAGCCACCCGCTGACGACCGAGTTCGCGCGTCTGGCCGACTACCTCGCGCTGATGCAAGTCCGCATGGGCGAGCGCCTTCAGACCCACTTCGACCTGCCGGACGAACTGGCCACGCTGCCGGTGCCGCCGCTGCTGCTGCAGCCGCTGGTCGAGAACAGCATCAAGCACGGGCTGGAGCCGAAGGTCGAAGGCGGGCGCATCGACGTGCGCGCGCGGCGCGAGGGCGAACAGCTCGTGCTCGAGGTGCGCGACACCGGCGCCGGCTTGTCGGACACCCGCAGCGACGGCACACGCTTCGGCCTGGTGCAGGTGCGCGAGCGGCTCGCCACCCTGTACGGCACGAAGGCGTCGCTCGAACTCGTGAACACCGGTGACGCCGAAGGTGGCACTCGCGCGACACTGCGCTTGCCGCTCCCATGAACGCCACCGCCCTCATCGCCGAAGACGAACCGCTGCTCGCCGTCAACCTGCAGGCGGAATTGGCGCTCGCCTGGCCGGCGCTGCAGGTCGTGGCCAACGTGCGCCACGGTGCGGCGGCGGTCGAGGCCGCGCTGGCGCAGCGGCCCGACGTGGTGTTTCTCGACATCCAGATGCCCGGGCTGACTGGCCTGGAGGCGGCGCAGGCGCTGTCGGAAGACTGGCCCGACGGCGTGCCCCTGCCGCTGATCGTGTTCGTGACGGCGTACGACCAGTACGCGCTGCAGGCATTCGAGCGTGCGGCCGTCGACTATGTGCTGAAGCCGGTGTTGCCCGAGCGTCTGGCGCAAACCTGTGCGCGTGTGCGAGCGGCGTTGCAACAACGGCGGGAACGCAGCGACAACCCGGCGCAGGCACTGGAGGCCACGCTCGCACAGCTGCGTGGCCTGCTCGCGTCGAACGCTGGCGCACCACCTGCGCAACTCAGCGTGATTCAAGCGGCGGTGGGCACGGCGATCCATATGGTGCCGGTGGCCGACGTGTTGTATTTCGAAGCGGCCGACAAGTACGTGCGCGTGATCACCGTCGAGCGTGAATACCTGGTGCGCACTTCACTGCGCGAGTTGTTGCCACAACTCGATACGCAACGGTTCTGGCAGGTGCACCGCGGCACCGTGGTGCGCGCCGATGCGATCGCCACGGCCGTGCGCGACGAGTCGGGCAAGGTGCTGCTGACGCTGCGCGGCCACAAGGACCGGCTGACCGCGAGCCGGCTCTACGCGCACCTGTTCAAGGCGATGTGACGCTGGAAGCGCCACATCGCACAGGCGTCATCAGATCCGGTGGATCTGGCCGCCTTCGAGCTTCACGCGGTCACCCACGCGCAGGTCGTCGATGCGCTGGAAGTCGTAGCTGCGGATGCTGCCGTCTTCGAAGCGCACGCTGACGCGAAAGATCTCGTCGTCGCGCTTGTTACGCATCTCGATCGCGTTGCCGGCCACGGCACCGCCGACAGCGCCAGCGCCGGTCGCGAGCGCCTTGCCGGTGCCGCCGCCGATCTGGTGGCCGATCACGCCACCGATGATGGCGCCCAGCACAGCCCCACCCCCGCTGCTGCGGCTGGCGACCGGAATCACTTCGATCGAGCGGACCCGGCCTTGTTCGGCGTACACCGGCACCGGCGTGTACGCCGGAACGGGCGCCTGGGAAACCTGTTCGGAACGGTAGGGCTGTGAAGAACACGCGGTGATCGCGGCCAGGCCGGTGAGGCACAGCGCGGTGGCAAGGGGTCGAAGGTTCATGGGGAACTCCTGTGGTTGGCGGCGCGCGGAGCAAGTGCCCCGGCGTTTCGCTGAGGACTTCATGGTCGCGCCTGCATGGCGCGGGCCGAATCGGACGGGCCGCGGGCTGAACGTCGGTGCCCGCGCGCTGCGGCTGTAGGCCGGGGCCGACAGCCGGGCGCGGGCTCACACGGCCATCAGCGCTCAGTCGCGCCGGTCGTGGCGGTCGTCGCGCCGGTCTTCACGGCGGTCGTGGCGACGGTCGTCACCACGGTCGTCACGGCGCTCCCAGCGCCCGGCACCGTAGCGCGGGTTGGCAACCGGCTGCCAGCCAGGCTGGTAGCGCGGCACGCTCACCACCGGCACCGGCGCCGGGCGGTAATGGTGGCGCCATTGCGGGTGGCCGGGGTAGTAAACCGGCTCCGGGGCGTAGTACACCGGTTCCGGGGCGTAGTACACCGGTTCCGGGGCGTAGTACACCGGTTCCGGGGCGTACACCGGCGCCGGCGCATAGACCGGCTCGGGGCGGTAGCTGCGCACCGGCTGCTGGTACACCGGGCCGCCGGTGATCACGAGGCCCGGCAGCGGCGGCAGCGGCAGCACGATGCCCGGCAGGCTGATGCCGACCGAGACCTGCCCGTTACCGGCATGCGCAGCACTTGCGCCCAGCAGCGTGCCGGCCGCGGTCAGCGCCAGGATGAGGGACTTGTTCATGGAGTTTTCTCCTTCTTGCGGGCCAGGAAGTGGCGCGCTCGCTCACCACAACGCCACCCCGGGGCCATCGTTGACCCGTGCTTCCTGTTGCAAGGTAAAGCTACATTGCTGCGCCGCCCCGGCGCCCTGCGGTCCCGAGGGGTGGCGCCGATAGAATCGCCCCACTCTCCGCGCCGTGCGCGCCACGCGCCACCTTCATGACCGCTCCTGCAGACACCAGCCCCAAGCCCGGCAACACCGGCAGCAACTTCCTGCGCCAGATCGTCGAACGTGACCTGGCCTCGGGCACCTACGCGCAGCGCCGCTTCGCCGGCACGCCGGGCGATGCGGCGCACCACGCGGCGGGGCAACCCGATCCGGCGAAGATCCGCACCCGTTTCCCGCCCGAGCCCAACGGTTACCTGCACATCGGCCACGCCAAGAGCATCACACTGAATTTCGGCCTCGCGGCCGAGTACGGTGGCGTGTGCCACATGCGCTTCGACGACACCAACCCCGAAAAGGAAGAGCAGGAATACGTCGACAGCATCCTCGACGCGGTGCACTGGCTCGGCTACAGCTGGCAGGCGAACGGGGCGCAGCACCTCTACTACGCGAGCAACTACTTCGACTTCATGTACCGCGCCGCCGAGGCGCTGATCGAAGCCGGCCTGGCCTACGTGGACGAACAAAGCGCCGACGAGATGCGCGCCAACCGCGGCGACTTCGGCCATGCCGGGAAAGACAGCCCGTTCCGCAGCCGCACGCCGGCCGAGAACCTGGCGCGCTTTCGCGAGATGCGCGCCGGTGCCTTGCCCGACGGCGCCGCCGTGTTGCGCGCCAAGCTCGACATGGCGAGCCCGAACATCAACCTGCGCGACCCGGCGCTCTACCGCATCAAACACGCCGAGCACCACAACACCGGCAACGCCTGGTGCATCTACCCGATGTACGCCTACGCGCACCCGATCGAAGACGCGCTCGAAGGCATCACGCACAGCATCTGCACGCTCGAATTCGAAGACCAGCGGCCCTGGTACGACTGGCTGCTCGACACCCTCTGCACGCTCGGCCTGCTGGCGCAACCGCGGCCGCACCAGTACGAGTTCGCGCGGCTGAACGTGACCTACGTGATCACGAGCAAGCGCAAGCTGCGCCAGCTCGTCGACGAAAAGATCGTCGACGGCTGGGACGACCCGCGCATGCCCACCATCGTCGGCCTGCGCCGGCGCGGCTACACGCCCGAGGCGGTGCGCCTGATGTGCGAACGCGCAGGCACCAGCAAGGCCGGCGGCTGGACCGACTACGCGAGCCTCGACATCGCCTTGCGCGAAGACCTCGAAACCAAGGCACCGCGCGCGATGGCCGTGCTCGACCCGATCAAGCTGAAGCTGACGAACTGGGCCGAGCTGTTCGGCAACGCCGAATTCCGCGAGCCCTGCCAAGCGCCCTTCCACCCGCAGCAACCGGAACTTGGGCAGCGCGAATTCGGCCTCGGCGCCGAAGTCTGGATCGAGCGCGACGACTTCGCCGAAGTGCCGGCCAAAGGCTTCTTCCGCCTCTTCCCGGGCAACAAGGTGCGGCTCAAGTACGGCGTGGTGATCGAATGCACCGGCTGCGAAAAAGACACGAGCGGCAACGTCACCGGCGTGCTCGCGAGCGTGGTGCCAGACACCAGGAGCGGCACGCCCGGCGCCGACGCGGTGAAGGTCAAAGGCACGATCACCTGGGTCGGCGTGCACGGCGCGCTGCCGGTCGAGCTGCGCCTGTACGACCGCCTGTTCACCGAAGCGCAGCCCGACGCGGGCGGCAAGGATTTCAAGGCCAGCCTGAACCCGAACAGCAAGAAGGTCGCGCGTGGTTACCTCGAACCGTCGCTGGCGAACGCCCGGCCCGACGACAAGTTCCAGTTCGAACGCCACGGATATTTCGTGGCCGACCGGGTCGACCACACCCCGGGCCAGCCGGTGATGAACCGCATCGCCGGGCTGAAAGACGGCTGGGGCAAGTGACCGCCTGAACCTGCAGTGGCCGGCGCGGGGCGGGATGCCCCGTGTGCGGCCTTCCCGAGCACTCAACTGATTCGACAGCCCGCGCGCGTCCGCGCACGCAGGCGGCGCCTAACCCGGCCAAACCCTGATTGATTTAATTATTGATGTTATTAAATTGATCGCATCAAACTCACCGACCGCATGGCCACCCCCCCCACCATCGCCGACATCGCCCGCCTCGCCGGCGTGGGCACGGCCACCGTCGACCGGGTCCTGAACCGCCGGCCCGGCGTGAACACCGAGACGGTGCAGCGGGTGATGCAGGTGGTGGCCGAGCTCGGCGCGCCGCAGCAGCCCGGCCGGCCGCGGCGCGGCGAGAACTTCCGTTTCGCCTACGTGCTGCCGGCCGACGAGTCGCCGTTCCTGAGCCTTGTCGAACGGCAGATCGCGCAGGCCGCCGGCGACTTTCGCCACGCCCACATCACCGAGGTCACGCACCGGCTCGACGCCACCGACCCGGCCCGTTTCGCGGCCGAGCTGGCGCAGGTGAGCGATTGCGAAGGCGTGGCGCTGCTCGCGCCCGACCTGCCGCCCGTGAAGCTCGCGATCAACGAACTGGTTCGCGCCGGCGTGCACGTGGTGACGCTGTTTTCCGACGTGGCCGGCTCGATGCGCGAGACGTACATCGGCGCCGACAACCGTGCCGCCGGACGCACCGCCGGGCTTCTGCTGGCCCGCGGCGCGAACGCGGCGGGCCGCGACACGCTGCTGCTGTCGTCGCAGGCCACGCGCCTCTCGGCCGAGATCGAACGGCGCATCGGTTTCGCGCAGGTCATCGAAGAACGTTTCCCGAAGCTGCGGATGCAACGCACGCCCGACCTGCCGACTGATGACGACGGCGCCTGCGAGGCGCTGCAACGCTGGCTGCAGGCTGACACCGACACGGCGCACGTGGCCGGGATCTACAACGTCGGCTCTGGCAGCGCCGGTGTCGTGCGCGCGCTGGCCGCCACCGGCCTCGCGCCGCAGGCCGGCGTGGCGGCCCACGACTTCACCGAAGAACACCGCGCCCTGCTCGGCGCGAACGGCTTGTCCTACGTGTTGCACCAGGACATCCATTACTGCGTGTTGACGGCGGCGCGTGTGCTGCGCGCGCTGTGCGAGAACGTTCGCGGCGCACTCAACGTGGTGCAGCCGCGCATCGAGATCCTGACGGCCGAGAACCTTCACTAGCGGCGGTCCGGTATGCCCCTGAACCCCAAACCTGTTGGAGACAGCCTCATGAAATCGATCTCGAAGATGCTGCCGGGGGTGTTCGCCCTCGCCGCAGCGAGCGTCCTCGGCCTGGCGAGCACCGCGGCGAGTGCGCAGGACAAGACCATCACGTTGTGCTGGGCCGCCTGGGACCCGGCGAACGCGCTGGTCGAATTGAGCAAGGACTTCACCGCCAAGAGCGGCGTGAAGATGAAGTTCGAGTTCGTACCCTGGCCGAACTTCGCCGACCGCATGCTCAACGAGCTGAACTCGAAGGGCAAGCTCTGCGACCTGATCATCGGCGACAGCCAGTGGATCGGCGGCTCGGCCGAGAGCGGCCACTACGTCAAGCTGAACGACTTCTTCGCCAAGGAAGGCATCAAGATCAGCGACTTCGCCCCGGCCACGGTGACGGGCTATGCCGAGTGGCCGAAGGGCACGCCGAACTACTGGGCCTTGCCGGCGATGGGCGACGCGCTCGGCTGGACCTATCGCAAAGACTGGTTCAGCAAGCCCGAGCTGCAGGCCGAGTTCAAGAAGAAGCACAACCGCGACCTCGGGCCGCCGAAGACCTGGACCGAGTTCAAACAGGTGGCCGAGTTCTTCTCGGGCCGCCAGATCGACGGCAAGAAGGTCTACGGCACCTACCTCTTCACCGAGCGTGGCAGCGAAGGCATCACGATGGGCGTGAGCAACGTGCTCTACCCGATGGGCTTCAAGTACCAGGACCCGAAGAAGCCGTATGCGATGGACGGTTTCGTCAACAGCGCCGACGCCATCAAGGGCCTGGAGTTCTACAAGTCGCTCTACAAGTGCTGCACGCCGCCGGGGCTGACGAACTCGTACATGGGCGAAGGCCTGGACGCGTTCAAGTCGGGCCAGGTCGCGATGATGATGAACTGGTTCGCGTTCTTCCCGGGCCTGTACAAGGACCCGAACGTCGGCGGCGACAAGATCGGCTTCTTCGTCAACCCGAGCGACAAGGGCAAGGGCTCGCAGCTCGGCGGCCAGGGCATCTCGGTGGTGGCGTACTCGCCGAACCGCAACGAGGCGCTCGCGTACATCAAGTGGTTCGCCTCGCTCGACGTGCAGAAGAAGTGGTGGGCGCTCGGTGGTTATTCGTGCCACAAGGGCGTGCTGAACGACGCCGGCTTCAAGAAGAGCGCGCCGTTCGCGGCCGAGTTCCTCGACGCGATGGACCAGGTCGTCGACTTCTGGGCCGAGCCGAGTTATGCCCAGCTGCTGCTGGCCGAGCAGAAGCGCATCCATGACTTCGTGGTCGCCGACAAGGGCACCGCGAAAGAAGCGCTCGAAGGGCTGTTGGCCGACTGGAAGAAGGTCTTCAAGGAAGACGGCAAAACCAAGTAAGCGGTCAACGCCAGCACCCGCCCGATGAACAGCCCGAACCTTCCCGGCGCAGTCGAACGCGTCGCGCAGTCCACGCCGCCCGTGCTCGCCACGCGGCTGCGGGGCCTGTCCGACCGGGCGATCGCGTGGCTGTTCATCGGCCCGACGATGGCCCTGCTGCTGGCCATCAACATCTTCCCACTGATCTGGACGGTGCGGCTGTCGTTCACCAACTTCCGTGCCAACCGGCCCAACGCCACCGTGCTCGGTGTCGGCATCGACAACTACGTGTCGGTCTTGACCGACCCCGACATCTGGCAGGCGATGCAGGCGACGGCCCACTTCCTGTTCTGGACCATCGCGCTGCAGACGCTGATCGGCTTCACCCTCGCCTACCTGATCGACCGCAAGTTCCGCGGCCACGGTTTCTGGACCACGGTGATCCTGGTGCCGATGATGTTGTCACCCGCCGTCGTCGGCAACTTCTGGGCCTTCTTGTACCAGCCGCAGATCGGCCTCTTCAACTACGCGGTCGCCTTCCTCACCGGCGTGCCGCCTTCTTCTTTCGAGATGCTCGGCTCGGTGCGCCTGGCGCCCTGGGCGATCGTGATCGTCGACACCTGGATGTGGACGCCCTACGTGATGCTGATCTGCCTGGCCGGGCTGCGCAGCATCCCCGACTACATCTACGAAGCGGCCGAGGTCGACCGCGCATCGGCATGGCGCCAGTTCTGGTCGATCACGCTGCCGATGGTGCTGCCCTTCATCATGCTGGCGGTCTTGTTCCGCGGCATCGAGAACTTCAAGATGTTCGACATGGTCAACCTGCTGACCTCGGGCGGCCCGGGTTCGACCACCGAACTGGCCTCGATCACGCTCAAGCGCGAAGCCTTCGAGAAATGGCGCACCGGCTATTCGTCGGCGTTCGCGATCATTCTGTTCGTCGCGGTGTTCGGCCTGGCCAACATCTACGTCAAGGCCCTCAACCACGTGAAGAACCGGTGAAGGCTTCGACATGAGACTGGGCATCAGCACCGCACACTCCGTCGTCGAACCGACGGCCCGCTCGCGCTGGATCGCCGGCATATTGGTCGTGCTCTACGCGCTGGTCACGATCGTGCCGCTGGTGTGGATCATCCTGACCGGCTTCAAGACCCCGCCGGATTCGATCAGCTACCCGCCGAAGGTGCTGTTCACACCGTCGATCGAGGGTTACTGCAACCTGTTCACGACGCGCTCGCGCCAGACACCGGAATACATCGCCGCCCTGCCCCCGGCCACCGGCGCCTGCGACCAGGTCGCGCGCAACGCCAGCATGGTGGTGGCCGGGCCTTCGAACTACGTCCCGCGCTTCGTCAACTCGCTGATCATCGCCTTCGGGTCGACCGTGCTCTCGGTCGGTTTCGGCGTGATGGCGGCCTACGCGTTCTCGCGCTTCAAGGTGCCGCTGAAGGACGACCTGCTGTTCTTCATTCTCTCCACCCGCATGATGCCGCCGATCGCGGTCGCGATCCCGATCTACCTGATGTACCGCGAGCTCGGCCTGTCGGACACGCGCCTCGGAATGATCCTGCTCTACAGCGCCGTCAACGTCTCGCTCGCGGTCTGGCTGCTGAAAGGTTTCATAGACGAGATCCCGCGCGAATACGAAGAGGCGGCGATGGTCGACGGCTACACGCGGCTGCAGGCCTTCCGCAAGGTCGTGCTGCCGCAGGCCACGACCGGCATCGTCGCGACCGCGATCTTCTGCCTGATCTTCGCGTGGAACGAATACGCGTTCGCGGTGCTTCTGACCTCGGGCACGGCGCAGACCGCGCCGCCCTTCATCCCGATCATCATCGGCGAAGGCGGGCAGGACTGGCCGGCCGTCGCCGCCGGCACCACGCTGTTCCTGATCCCGATCCTGGTCTTCACGATCCTGCTGCGCAAACATTTACTGCGTGGGATCACGTTCGGAGCCGTCCGCAAATGAAGGTCGACACCAAGAAGTGGCCCACCTGGCTGCGGCGCGGCCGTATGGAAATGACTGCCTGCATCGTCATCGCACTCGGCCTCGTGATGATGCTGCAGCCGATCGCGATGGCGCTGTTCACCTGGTCGTTCGTGACCACGCTGTTCGGCACCGTGATGTTCATGGTCGTCTCCAAGTTCCCCGAGTAGCCCATGGCCGAGATCCGCGTTCAGCAACTGCACAAGGCCTTCGCCGATTTCACGGCCGTGAAGGACTCGAGCTTCACGGTGCGTGACGGCGAGTTCTTCTGCCTGCTCGGCCCGTCGGGCTGCGGCAAGACCACCACCTTGCGCATGATCGCGGGCCTGGAGCTGCCAACCTCGGGTCAGATCTTCCTGGGCAACGAAGACGTCAGCTACAAGCGCGCCTCGGCCCGCGACATCGCCTTCGTGTTCCAGATGTTCGCGCTCTACCCGCACATGAACGTGCGCCGCAACATCGCGTTCCCGCTGCTCTCGCAAGGCCTGCCGCGCGCCGAGATCGACCGCCAGGTCGAGCAGGCGGCGCGCACGCTGCGCATCAGCGAACTGCTCGACAAGCCGGTCTCGGGCCTGTCCAGCGGCGACCGCCAGCGGGTGGCACTCGGCCGCGCGATCGTGCGCCAGCCGCTCGCTTTCCTGATGGACGAACCGCTGGGTGCGCTCGACGCCGAATTCCGCGAAGTGATGTGCCACGAACTGCGCGCCTTGCACGACCGCCTGCACGCGACCACGGTCTACGTGACCCACGACCAGATGGAAGCGATGGCGATGGCCGACACGATCGCGATCATGAACCAGGGTGTGATCGAACAGCTCGGCGCGCCGCTCGAGGTGTACGAGCGGCCGGCGAGCGTGTTCGTGGCCGACTTCATCGGCGCGCCGGCCATGAACTTCCTGCCCTTCGAAGCGGCACTCGCGAACGGCACGAATGCCGTGCAGATCGGCCCGGCGCTGATCGGCGTGCCGGTGCTGCGAGAAGACGTCTCGGCGCGCGCGCTGCTGTGCGGCGTGCGGCCGGAGCACGTGCGCCTGGAAGACCACTCGCCGCTGCGCGCCGAAGTGCTTGGCACCGAATACCTCGGCACCAGCCGCGTCGTGACGCTCGCCACCGCGCAGGGCGCGACCTTGCGTGCCAAGGTCGACGTGGCGAGCCGCGCCCAACGGGGTGACCACGTCGGCCTGGCTTTTGATGTGGCCGCGGTGTCGCTGTTCGACCAGACCTCGGGCCGCGCGCTGCGCACCGCGCGCGACGACCACGCCCACGTGCGCGGAGCACGTCATGGCTGACCTGCGCCTGGCCGGCATCGGCAAACGTTTCGGCGACATTCAGGCCGTGAACGGCCTCGACCTCGACATCGCCAGCGGCGAATTCGTCGTGCTGCTCGGCCCGAGCGGCGCCGGCAAGACGACGACGCTGCGGCTGGTCGCAGGGCTCGAACGGCCCGACGTCGGCCAGGTGCACATCGGCGGGCGCGACGTGACGGCGCTCGCCCCCGCGCTGCGCGACGTCGCTTTCGTGTTCCAGCAGTATTCGCTGTACCCGCACCTGAGCGTGTTCGACAACCTGGCCTTCCCGCTGCGCTCGCCGATGCACCCGACCTCGGAAGCCGAAGTGAAGCGCAAGGTGCTCGAAGTGGCCCGCATGCTGCGCATCGACGACAAGCTCCAGAACCCCGCCACCAAACTCTCGGGCGGGCAGATGCAGCGGGTGGCGATCGGCCGCGCGCTGGTGCGCGACCCGTCGCTGTACCTGATGGACGAACCGCTGTCGTCGCTCGACGCCAAGCTGCGCAACGACCTGCGGCTCGAGCTCAAGCGCATCCAGCAGGACCTGGGCGCGACGATGTTGTACGTCACGCACGACCAGATCGAAGCCCTGACGATGGCCACGCGCATCGGTGTGCTCGAACGCGGCCGGCTGGTGCAGGTCGGCACGCCGCAGCAGATCTACGAAGAGCCGGTCAGCGCCTACGTGGCGGCGCGGCTCGGCTCGCCGCGCATCAACCTGTTCCCGCGCGCGGCGCTGAACGGCATGGCCGCGCCCGAACGTGCGGTGACGGTCGGCGCGCGCGCCGAGCACCTGCGCCTGCACCGCGACGTGGCGAGCGGCCAGCACCGCGGCGCGTTGGTCAGGCGCATCGAGCGGCTGAGCGACCAGCATCTGGTACACGTCGCGCTCGACGACAGCGAGCAGGAGCTGATCTCCGCCGCGCCAACGTCGCTGAGCTTCGCGCCCGGCGACGCGGTGCACGTCGAGCTGCTGCGGCCCTTGTGGTTCGACGCCGACGGCCAGCGTGTGCCCGGCTGAGCCATCACCGAACGAGGACTCCCATGACACAGACTGAACTCATCCGCAGCGTGACGCAGACGCTGATCGACCACGTCGACGAGCTCACCGCGCTCGACCAGGCCATCGGCGACGGAGACCACGGCCTGAACATGCGGCGCGGCGCGCTGGCCGTTCAGGCCAGGCTCGACGAACTGGCAGGCCAATCACTGAACGACGCATTGCGCACGATGGGCATGACCTGCATGTCGACGATCGGGGGTTCGTCGGGGCCGGTGTTCGGCACGCTGATGGTCACGCTCGCGAAGGAACTGCCGGCCGCGCCGAACGCCGCCGACCTCGCGCTCGCACTCGACGCCGGCATCAAGGCGCTGACCCGCCTGGGCAAGGCCGAGGTCGGCCAGAAGACGCTGCTCGACGTGCTGGCACCCGTGCAACAGGTGCTGGCTGCGGGCGGCGACGACATGGTCGCGCGCGTGCGCCAGCGCGCGAACGACAGCGCACAGGCGACCGCCGCGATGGACGCGATCAAGGGCCGCGCGTCCTTCCTCGGCGACCGCGCGCTCGGCCACGTCGACCCCGGCTCGCGTTCGATGGCCTTGATCATCGGCGCGGTCTGTGACAGCCTTTGAAACCACCCACATTCAACCCGAACTCAACCCGCGCCCGAGGTGACCGCATGAAAAAACTCATCAACCACGTCGACACCGTGCTCGCCGAATCGCTCGATGGTTTTGCGGCCGCGCACGCCGACATCGTCACCCTCGGTGCCGCACACCAGTTCGTGCGCCGCAAGACACTCAAGGCCGGCAAGGTGGCACTCATCTCGGGCGGCGGCTCGGGCCACGAGCCGCTGCACGCCGGCTTCGTCGGCCACGGCATGCTCGACGCGGCCTGCCCGGGCCAGGTGTTCACCTCGCCCACGCCCGACCAGATGCTCGCCGCGGCCACGGCCGTGGACACCGGCGCCGGCGTGCTCTTCATCGTGAAGAACTATTCCGGCGACATGATGAACTTCCAGATGGCGGCGGAGATGCTCGACCGCGACAACGCCACCGTGATCGTCAACGACGACGTGGCAGTCGAGAACTCGACCTACACGACCGGGCGCCGCGGCGTGGCGGGCACGCTGGTCGTCGAGCGCATCGTCGGCTCGGCGGCCGAGCGCGGCGACAACCTGGCGGCGTTGAAGGCGCTCGGCGACGCCGTGAACAAGGCAACCGCGTCGATGGGCGTCGCGCTGACCTCGTGCACCGTGCCGGCGGCCGGCAAACCGACCTTCCAGATCGGCGCCGACGAGATGGAAATGGGCGTCGGCATCCACGGCGAGCCGGGGCGCAAGCGCGTGAAGCTCGGCACGGCCGACGAGATCGCGGCCGAGCTGACGGGGGCGATATTGAAAGACCTGTCGCTGCCGCGCGGGCAGGAAGTGATCCTGCTCGTCAACGGTTTCGGTGGCACGCCGCTGCTCGAGTTGTACGTGATGGTCAACGCGACGCGCAAGGTGCTGACTGACGCCGGCGTGAAGGTCGTGCGCCACCTGACCGGCTCGTACGTGACCTCGCTCGAGATGGCCGGCTGCTCAATCACGGTCACGGCGGTCGACGTGGCGATGTTGGCACTCTGGGACACCCCGCTGCACACGCCTGCCTTGCGCTGGGGCATGTGAGCGGCGGGGCGGCACGGTGCCTTGCGGCATCATGCGGTCCCATGACATCGACCCCGATCCGCCAACACCTTCCGCTGTTCCTGCACGCGCTCTGCGGCGCAGTTTTCTGCGCGGCGGCGCTGCAGGCACGCGCGGCCGACCTGCCGGAGCAGCGGCTGGCCCCCGGCGGCATCGCGCGCATTGCGCTCGGCCCCTCCGGCGAAGCACCGCGTGCCAGTTTCAACGGCGTGCCGGTGCTGGTCGTCAAGGACGGCGTGCAATGGACTGCCGTAGTCGGCCTCGCCCTGGCGACAGCGCCAGGCCGCGCGACGCTGCAAGTGCAACGCGCCGGGGTGCCCGAAGCCGGCGTCTCGTTCGTGGTCAAGCCCTGGCACTATGCCGAACAGCGCCTGAAGGTCGCACCCGGCCAGGTCGATCTGGCGAAAGACGATCTCGCCCGCTTCGAGCGCGAGCGCGCCCACACCGCGCAGGTGGTGGCCACGTTCAGCGAAACGCCACCGGCAAGCCTGCAACTGCGCCAGCCCGTGCCCGGCCCACGCTCCAGTTCCTTCGGCCTGCGACGTGTCTTCAACGGCCAGTCGCGCAACCCGCACAGCGGCATGGACATCGCCGCACCGCAAGGCGCGCCGGTGCTGGCGCCCGCACCCGGCCGGGTGATCGACACCGGCGACTACTTCTTCAACGGCAACACCGTCTGGCTCGACCACGGCGCCGGCTGGCTGACGATGTATTGCCACCTCTCGGCGGTCAGCGTGAAGGTGGGCGACGTGGTCGCCGAGGGCACGCCGATCGGTGCGGTCGGTGCCACCGGCCGCGCCACGGGCCCGCACCTGCACTGGGGCGTGATGCTCAATCGCACGATGGTCGACCCGGCGCTGTTCCTCTCGCCGTAGCGGCCAGTGCCGACCGGCAGGCAGCTCAGCGCCCGCGCGCCTGGTCCTGCTGCTGGCGAATCGCCTCGCTCTCGGCGGCGCTCGTCTGGGTGCGTGGCATCGACGGCGTGAGCCCGAGCAAGCGCACCAGCGCCGCGCCGATCGGCGTGTCGCTGGCCGGCGCCTCGCCTGGATTCGCCGGGTCGACGACCGGCTCGGGGGCTTCGGGTGCCACGGCGGGGAACTCGGCCTTGGTGTCGATCAGCTTGGCCTTCTGGCCCTGGCGCCAGAAGTCGCCGACGATGCGCAATGCGCTGTGCCCGCCCTGCCCCCAGTAGTTGCTGCGGATCGTCACGCGCGGGTCGTTGAAGCCGACCCACGCGCCGGCCACGAGGCCGGGCTGCATCAGCATGAACCAGCCGTCGGTGTTGTCTTGCGTGGTGCCGGTCTTGCCGGCGGCGTCGCCGCGCAGGCCCCACTCGCCGCGCATCGCGGCGCCGGTGCCGGTCTGCACCACGCCACGCATCATGTCGACAAGGCGAGCCACCAGACCCGGCTCGAGCACCTGCTCGGCCACGCGCCCGGGCGCGCTGTCGAACGCGGCGAGCGGCCGGCCGTTTCGGTCTTCGATGCTCGTCACCAGCAGCGGTTCGCGGCGCACGCCCATGGCCGCCAGCGTGGCGTAGGCATTGGCCATCTCGAGCAGCGTGACCGGGCTGGTGCCGAGCGCGAGCGAAGGCACCGGGTCGAGCTTGGATTCACGCACGCCCGCGGCCTGCGCGAAGTTGACGACCGCCTCGGCGCCCACGTCCTGCATGACCTGCGCGGTGATGGTGTTCTTCGACTGCACCAGGCCTTGGCGCAATGTCATCGGCGCGAAGCTCGGGCCACCGCCGTCGGTCGGTTTCCAGAGCTTGCCGTCGGCCAGGCGGATCTCGATGTCTTCGTCCATGTAACTGCGTTCGGTCGAAAAACCGCGCTGCAATGCCGCGCCGTAGACGAAGGGCTTGAAGGTGGACCCGGGCTGGCGCCTGGCCTGCGCCACGTGGTCGAACTGCTCGCGGGCGAAGTCGGGGCTGCCGACCCAGGCTTTCACGGCGCCGCTGGTCGGGTCGATGGCGATGAAACCGGCCGACAGGCGGGTCTTGCTGTCGCGCAGCTTGCCCATCAGTTCGGCATCGGCCAGGGCCTTGGCGAGCGCTTCGTCTTCGCTCGCACCGGCTTGGCGTGCGTCGCGGAAGACGGCACTGTCGCGCGCGATCTCGGCCAGCATCTGCGGATGCGTTTTCCAGAAATGCGCGAACGGCGTCTTCGGTTCGGGCGAGCGTGCGTTGGCCGAACGCATGCGCGCTTCGCTCCACTCGATGGCGGCCACACGCTGCAACATCGCCACCTGCTGCACGACGGCGTCTTGCGCCAAGCGCTGAAGCTTGCTGTCGAGCGTGGTGCGGATCACCAGGCCGTCGCGGTCGAGGTCGACATCGTGCGCGTCGGCCCATTCGACGAGCCGCTCGCGGATCGTCTCGACGAAGTGCCGCGCCTGGCCGATGCCACCGTCTTCGGGGCGCTTGAAGTCGAGCGCCAGCGGCTGCTTCTTCAGGCGCTCGAAACGCTCCGCATCGAGCGAACCGCGCTTGACCATCTGCGCCAGCACCACGTTGCGCCGCTCCAGCGCACGTTCGGGGTTGCGCACAGGGTTGTAGCGTTGCGTGCCCTTGAGCATGCCGACCAGGGTGGCGCCCTGCGCCGTGTCGAGCTGCGCCGCCGGCTTGCCGAAGTAGGTGCGCGCGGCCATCTCGATGCCGCGCACGTTGTAGAGAAACGGCGCGCTGTTCAGGTAACTCTCGAGGATCTGGTCCTTGCTGCTGTGGCGCTCCAGGCGCAGCGCCGTGATCGCCTCGCGCAGCTTGCGGTTCAGGCTGCGCTCGTTGCCGATCTCCTGCGGGAACAGGTTGCGCGCCAGTTGCTGCGTGAGCGTGGAGCCGCCCTGCATGTCGCCCTTCATCGTGTTCCAGGCGGAAGCGAGCGTGCGCTTGAAGTCGAGCCCGCCGTGTTCGTAGAAGCGGTGGTCTTCGGTCGCGATCAGTGCTTTCACGAGCTCGGGCGACACGTCTTTCAGCGCCACCGGCGCCTGGTAGGCGGTGGCGAAACGCCCGATCACCTCACCGTCGGCCGACAGGATCACGCTCGGGCGCAGGCCCTGGGCTTTTTGCAGCGCGTCGACCCCCGGTGTGGTGAAGACCAGCACGCACAGGTAAGCGGCGACGCCGACGGCCCCCACCGCCCCGACCAAACCGGCGACGGCCGCGATGCGGCCAGCGCGGGTCTCGCGCGCGGCCCAGAAGCGCGCCAGCGCAAGGCGCCCACGCGCGAGCACGCTGGCAAGGGCGCCAGTGGAAGTTTCGACGGGACTGGGTTGCATGGCTGGGCGCGATGTTGGCACAGCTAGCACCACCCTTGTGACAGCTTGTGGCGCGCGCCCGCGTCAGACGGCGCCTGCATTTTGTGGCCGCCGCCGGCTTTGTTGGAGAATGCCGGGCATGACCCGCCTCAGCGCGCCCGCGCCAACCCCCATGCTGTCGACCGCTGCCGCCTTCGCCGCGTTCGAAGCCACGCTGCAGCGCAGCGGGCCGCGCGCCGCGCTGGCCTACCTCGTCGGCCTGACGAATTACCGTTTCATCGGCATCTTCCGGTTCAGCGGCGGCATGGCCAACGCGGCGATCCACTACGACCGCGAAAACCCCGAAGTCACCCGCATCGACGCGGTGCCCGAGAGCGCCACCTACTGCTGCTTCGTTCGCGACAGCCGGGGAGTCTTCACCACCGTCGACGCGCTGCAAGACCCACGGCTGGCCGAGCACGTGGCGCGCGACGCGGTGCGCGCCTACTGTGGCATGCCGGTGATGGACGCCGAGGGCCAGTTGCTCGGCACGCTGTGCCACTACGACGTGGTGCCCCGCAACGCCGACGAACTCGACGTGTCCCTGCTGCTGCAGGCCGCCAGCACCCTGGCGCTCGGAAACCACGTGCCACCCTTCCCCCACACTGCCTGAACTTTTCAGCCCTGCCGCCACTCAACAGGCGGTTGCCACCCCAAGGACCCAGAACGTGAACCGTCGTGATTTTTCCGCCACCCTTGCCAGCACCGGCCTAGGTGCCTTCGGGCTCTCGATCACCGGCACGGCGGCCGTGGCCCAGGGCGCCGAGCCGAAAGAAGGCACCGAATTCACCCGCGTGAACCCGCCGGTGGCGCCGGCCGCCGGTACGAAGATCGAGGTGCTGGAGTTCTTCTCGTACGCCTGCCCGCACTGCAGCGCCTTCGAGCCCACGCTCGAAGCCTGGGCCAAGAACCTGCCTGCCGACGCGGTGCTCAAGCGGGTGCCGGTGCCCTTCCTGATGAACGCAGAGAACTTCCAGCGCACCTACTTCGCGCTCGAGACACTCGGCCTGGTGGCCACGATGCAGCGCAAGGTCTTCACCGCCGTGCACGTCGACCGCCTGCGCCTGGACAAGCCCGCCGACATCGCCGCGCTGGTCGCGAAGAACGGCGGCGACGAGAAGAAGTTTCTCGACGCGTTCAATTCCTTCTCGGTCGCGACCAACGTGGGCCGTGCGAAGAAGCTGATGGCCGACTACAAGATCGACGGCGTGCCGGCACTCGGCATCCACGGCCGCTTCATCACCTCGCCTTCGATGGCCGGCAGCTCGGAGCGGGCGCTGGCGGTGGCCGATGTGCTGATCCAGCGCGCCCGCAAGGGCTGAGCTCAGCCCCTCAGGGGTGGAGCTTTTCACCCCGCGCCAACATCGCCACGAAGGTCTCGATGCGCCGCGCGCGGGTGGCGGCCAGCTTGGCGGTCTGCAGCCGGAACAGCACGGCGTAGCGGTTCTTCGAATCCAGCGTCTCGAAGAAGGCCTGCACTGCCGGCTGGGCGTCGAACGCCGCCTGCAGGTCGGGCGGCACGGTCGACGCGCTCTGCGGGTCGTAGGCCGCCTGCCAGCGGCCATCGGCCTGCGCACGCTGCATCTCGGCCAGGCCGGCCGGCTGCATGCGGCCGAGCTCGACGAGCTTGAGCGCCTTCTCGCGGTTCACCTTCGACCAGATGCTGCGCTTGGCGCGCGGCGTGAAACGCTGCACCCAGTGCTGCGGGCCGTCGTTCTTTTTCAGCGCGTCGATCCAGCCGAAACACAGCGCGACCTCCAGCGCTTCCGGGTACGTGACCGATGTGTCGTCGGCGCCCTTCTTCGCGATGCACAACCACACGCCCGTCGACTTCGCGTGGTGCCTGCGCAGCCAGGCCGCCCACTGAGCGGCCTTGGCGAATTGCAGCGTTGTTTCGGCCGGGGCGGGCGTGCTGGCCATCGGCGTGTCGCGTCAGCGCCGGCTCTTCGCCTTGCGGCTGTCGAACTCGGCGATCTGCGCTTTCAACAGCAGCAGCAGCGTGCGCGCGTCGCCTTCGCTGATGCTGAGCACGGTCGTCGGCGCGCCTTCGTCGCGCGCGGCACTCGGTTGCACCAGCGCGTCGACCTGCATGCGGATCAGGCCGTTGGCGTTGGTCATCGCTTTGACACGCTGCACTTCGATGTTGTACGTTTTCACGTCAGGGTCTCCAGAAGCTCTTCGCGGGCTTCGAACTTTTCGACGGCGCGCGCTTCGTCGGCGCGCCGGGTCAGGTTGAGGCGCAAGGCCACGAGCGCGGGGTCGTTGATCGTACGTACCGCCGCGTAGGCCACTTCGGCCTGCGGGTGGCGACGGCGCAGGAAGTTCAGCCACTGCTTGAGCCGCCCGGCGCGCGCCTTCGGTTCGATCTGCGCTTCGACCAGGACCCAGAACTCGCGGATCAGCGGCAGCAGGGTTTGCCACGGCACACCGGGTCCGTCGTGCGGCGGGTGCTGCGGCTGCCGGTCCGCCAGGATCGCCAGCGCCAGCCCGGGGTCGCGCACCATGCCGCGCCCGAGCATCAGCGCGTCGCAGCCCGACAGCGCGCGGCAGCGGCGTGCGTCGGCCACGCTCCAGATCTCGCCGTTGGCCACCACGGGAATAGCGACGCTGCGTCGGATCTCGTGGATGTGTTCCCAGTAGGCCGGCGGCCGGTAGCCGTCGAGCTTGGTGCGGGCGTGCACGACCAGTTCGTCGGCACCGGCCGCGGCGATCGCCAGCGCACAGTCGAGCGCGCGGCTTGTGTCGTTCACGCCGAGGCGCATCTTGGCCGAGACCGGCACCTCGCGCGGCACCGCGCGCCGCACCGCGGCCACGATGGCGTGCACCAGTTCCGGGTCGGCCAGCAACGCCGCGCCACCGCCGTGGCGGTTGACCACCTTGGCGGGGCAGCCGAAATTCAAGTCGATGCCAGCCGGGCGCAGACCCGCGAGCCGGGCCGCGTTTTCAGCGAGGCAAACCGCGTCCGAGCCCATCAGCTGCGCGCGCACCGGCACGCCGGCGGGCGTGCGGCTGCCGTGCAGCAGCTCGGGCACGATGCGCGTGAACACACGCTCGGGCAGCAGCGTGCCGGTGACGCGGATGAACTCCGAGACACAACGGTCGATGCCGCCCACGCGCGTGAGAATGTCGCGCAGCGTGAAGTCGAGCAGGCCCTCCATGGGCGCGAGCAACAGGGTCATCGGGCGGTGGCAGCGAACGGTGGCATGGGCCGCTAGTGTAAGAACCCCAGCGCAGCGCGCCTTCGCGGCCTTGCGATACAGTCGCCGCGAATCGTTTCCAAGGACCCACGATGAACCTGATCTACATCGGCGACCCGATGTGCTCCTGGTGTTACGGCTTCGCCAAGCCGATGGACGAGTTGCTCGCCGACCCGCGCGAGACCGCGCCGCTGCAGCTCGCCTTGATCATGGGCGGGCTGCGCCCGTTCACGACCGAGCCGATGGCGCGTGGGAAGGCCGACGAGATCTTCGGCCACTGGCACCACGTGGCCGAAGCCAGCGGCCAGCCTTTTGCGCAGGCGCCGAACACGGCGCTGCACGTCCCCGGCTTCGTCTACGACACCGAACCCGCAAGCCGCGCCACCGTGACCGTGCGCAGCCACTGGCCCGGCAAGGTGTGGCAGTACTTCAAGGCGGTGCAGCGCGCGTTCTATGCCGAAGCGAAAGACGTGACCCGCCCCGAGGTGCTGGCCGACCTGGCCGGGCAGTTCGGCATTTCACGCGCCGACTTCGCCAAGGCCTTCGCCTCGCAGGAGATGCGCGACATGACCGCCGCCGACTTCGAACAATCGCAGGCGTGGGGCATTCGCGGTTTCCCCACCGTGGTGGCCCAGCATGGGGACCACCTGCACCTGGTGGGCAGTGGCTACATGCCGATAGACGTGCTGCGCGAGCGCATAGCGGCAGCGTCGACACCGCACCACCATTGACCTTCGATCAGCCCACACCTTCACCTCAGCACGGAACACACCCATGAGCTCATTGAAAAACGCTTTGTTCGCCGCCTTGGCACTCTCGGGCGCATTGCTCTCGTCAGCCGCGACCGCGCAAGACGCCACCGCCGCTGCTTCCGCCAAGGAGGAAGGCGCCGTCGTCACATCGACCGGCCTGGTCTACCGGTCGCTGAAAGACGGCGCTGGTGCGAGCCCGACGGCGGCCGACACGGTGAAGGTTCACTACCGCGGCACCTTCCCCGACGGCAAGGAATTCGACAGCTCTTACAAGCGCAACGCGCCAGCCCAGTTCCCGCTCGGCGGCGTGATCAAGTGCTGGACCGAAGGGGTGCAGAAGATGAAGGTCGGCGGCAAGGCCAAGCTGACCTGCCCTTCGGGCATCGCCTACGGCGAACGTGGCGCAGGCGGGGGCTTGATCCCGCCGAACGCCACGCTGCTGTTCGAAGTCGAGTTGCTGGAAATCGCGAAGCGCTGAGCGTTTCGCTGATCGAGGTCAGCCCTTGCCGGGTTCGACCTTGAGCTGGTTGTCCACGCTCACGACACCCTTCACGGCCTGGGCGAGTTTCATGGCCTGATCCTTCGCGGTGCTGCTCGGCGCAGTACCTTGCAGCAAGACACGGCCACCGTCGGTGTCGACGTTGATCTTGAGCGCGCTCAGGTTCGGGTCTTTCACGAGCTCGGCCTTCACCGACGAGGTGATCACGGCGTCGGACACCTTGTCGGCCACTTCGCTGCCGGCCTGCTTCGCGTCTTGTGCGAGGTCGCGGCCGGCTTCCTTCACCTCGGCCATGCCTTTCGACGCTTCGGCGCCGATCTCCTTGGCCTTCTTTTCAGTCTGGTTGACCATGTCGTTGGCGCTGGTCGACGTGTCGGTCTTGTTGCAGCCGGCCAGCGTGAAGGCGGCCAGCACGGCGGCGGCGGTCATCGTCATCAGGGGCTTGTTCATCGAATGTTCTCCTCGAACGGCGCCGCACTGCGCGGCGTGGGGGTCAGCGGCCTTCGTCACACGCCGGGGCGTGCTGGAAGGATGTGACTCGAGCTTAGAACCCGATCGAATGCGCCACAGTCGGTGATGGGGCGCTTGTGCTGTCGGAGTCGTCCGACGCTGCTTGCATCAGGACACAAAAGGCCCGAGATCGCCGCCTCAGTGCTCGCAGCTGATCTGCACCGACGGGTGGGCGAACTCGCGGCCGACCACGGCGCGCGCGTAGAAGTAGTTGTCGCGCGCCCGTTCGCTGAGCGAATCGAGCTGCACGTGGCCTTGTGCGTCGCAGGGGAAAGACAAAGCCCTCCCGGGTTTGAACAAGGACTGGAACCGGATCTCGTAGCCCGAGTCAGGCAGGCTGTTGATGGAGACGTTCATGGTGCGGACCTTCGGTGTCGCCGCTTCGATGACCGAAGTGCGAGTACCTGAAGCGTAGGCGCCATGACGGGCCGGCACAGTCAGTGCAACACGCTGCGAAGTGTCAGACAGATTCCGGGAGCAGCGTCGGCGGCAGCGGCGTGACAGCAGTCAGCGACTCACACGGCGCAAGGTCACCGGCCGGTCGGCCTGCGCGCTGTTGAGCCACAGCGTGCCGTTCATCACGGCGCCTTCGATGGCGAGCTTGGCGCTCAGGTTGCCGCTGTCGACCGGCACGTCGCCGGGCGAGCTGACGAGCGTGAGCGCCACGTCGATCGCCGGGGGCACGCCGGGGTCGACGCGCAGCGTGCCTTCACCGCGGTAGACGATGTGCGTCAGCTCGGCGCCGCTGCGCTCGCGCCAGAAGGCGCGGTACTCGGCCCAGTCGGCACGGTCGGCGACCGGCACCGGTCTGCTCGTCAATACGAGCTTGTCGGCCTCGAAGCGGAAGACGAAGCTCATGCTCGGTTGGCCATCGACGGTGGTGGCCCATTCGCCGGCGACACCCTGCGGCGCCGAAGGACGAAGCGTGAACCACGCTGCGGCACCAGCCGCCACAACGCCGACCAGCGCCGCCACGAGCCAGACGCGCCGCGGGCTCGCCGGCTCCGCGGCGACAGGCGCAGGCATCGGTTCGGTCGCGGCCTGCACCGGCACGCCGAGCGCATGCAGGTCGTCGACCAACCGCTGCACGTCGCCCTGCCAGTCGTAGGCGCGCAGCTTGCGCCAGGTGCGCTCGCCGATCTGGTCGAAGGGCGGCGGCAGCTGGTTCGCGGCCGGCGGCGCGTCGAAACCGTCGCAGAGCAGCGGAACGATCTGCGCGTTCGCTTCGAGCGCGTCGGCGAGTTCACGCCGCACCGGGTCGTCGGGGTCTTCGATGCGCAAGTGGCCGACCTCGTCAGTGGCGGCGAGCAACTGCGGCGTCATCAGCAACAGCAATACCGGGCGCTGGTCGAGCAGCTGCTGCACTTCGTCGCGCCAACGCGAGCCGCCGCGCAAGTCGTCCTTGTCGAGAAAGACCTGCGCATCGCCGAACACCGCGCCGAGGTCACGCGCCAGTGCGGTGGCCTTGTCCTTGCCGTCGCTGCTGCGGTAGCTGATGAAGATGCGCGCTGCCATGGCGCCGCAGTGTAGAGAGGCTGTCAGCGTGAGTCACGATAATCGCGCATGAACCGACCCGAACCCGCCACACCCCCGCCCTTCAGCCAGCTGCCACTCTCGGCCGCCGCGCTCGCCAACCTCGAACAGCTCGGTTACCTCGGCATGACGCCGGTGCAGGCCGCTGCCCTGCCGATCGCGCTCGCCGGCCACGACCTGATCGCGCAGGCCAAGACCGGCAGTGGCAAGACCGCCGCTTTTGCGCTCGCCCTGCTGAACCGCCTGAAGCTCGACGACCCCGCGCTGCGCTTCAAGGTGCAGGCCCTCGTGCTGTGCCCGACGCGCGAACTCGCCGACCAGGTGGCGGTGGAAATCCGGCGCCTCGCGCGCAGCGAAGACAACGTCAAGACGCTGACCCTCTGCGGTGGCGCGCCGATGCACACGCAGAAGGCGAGCCTGGAGCACGGCGCGCACGTGGTCGTGGGCACACCGGGCCGCATCATCGACCACCTGGAGCGTGGTCACCTCGTCCTGGACGCGCTCAACACGCTGGTGCTGGATGAGGCCGACCGCATGCTCGACATGGGTTTCTTCGACGACATCGCGAAGGTCGCGAAGCAGTGCCCGAAGGAACGCCAGACGCTGCTGTTTTCGGCCACCTACCCGGAAGGCATCGTCAAGCTGAGCCAGCAGTTCATGCGCACGCCGAAGGAAGTGAAAGTGCAGGCGCAGCACACGGCGAGCCAGATCGAGCAGCGCTTCTACGAAGTGAAGAACGACGAGCGCCTGCACACCGTCTCGCTGCTGCTCAACCACTTCCGCCCGGTCAGCACGCTCGCGTTCTGCAACACCAAGCAGCAGTGCCGTGACCTCGTCGACGTCTTGCTCGCGCAAGGCTTCTCGGCGCTGGCGCTGCACGGCGAACTGGAGCAGCGCGAGCGCGACCAGGTGCTGGTGCAGTTCGCCAACCGCAGCTGCTCGGTGCTTGTCGCCACCGACGTGGCCGCGCGCGGCCTCGACATCACGCAGCTCGAAGCAGTGATCAACGTCGACACCTCGCCCGACCCGCAGGTGCACATCCACCGCATCGGCCGCACCGGGCGCGTCGACGAAAAAGGGCTGGCGCTGAGCCTGGCGAGCATGGACGAGATGGGCAGCGTCGGCAAGATCGAACAGGTGCAGGGCGCCGAGGTGACCTGGTTCGCGCTCGCCGAGCTCACGCCCGCGCTGGGCGGCAAGCTGCAGCCGCCGATGGTCACGCTGCAGATCGTCGGCGGGCGCAAGGAGAAGATCCGCGCCGGCGACGTGCTGGGCGCACTGACCGGCGAGGCCGGCTTCGCCGGCACGCAGATCGGCAAGATCAACGTCAACGAGTTTTCGACCTACGTGGCCGTCGACCGGCAGATCGCCCGCGCTGCCTTGCAGCGCTTGTCGGAGGGCAAGGTCAAGGGCAAGAAGGTCAAGGTGCGGCTGCTGGACGAAAGCTTCGGAACACGCTGAAACGTGAACTCGGACCACACGATCAGGGGTATCAGGGTGTAATTGAGGTTGATATGGGATATTTTCCCATTTAAAGTGCAGACATGGTCGGCCGCATGGGCTGGCCCGTCTGCCCGCCAACCGCAAAGGACCCGACCATGTTCAATCGACCGACCCTTTCCCCCCGCCGCCTCACGGCGGGCGTTGCTCAACTCTTCCTCGTGGCGGCCGTGCTCGCCGGCTGCGGCGGAGGCGGCAGCGACAGCAGTTCCTCCGACACCGCGACCGCCTATTCATCCGGACCGATCACCGGCTTCGGCTCGGTCATCGTCAACGGCGTGCGTTTCGACGATTCGTCGGCCCGCATCACCGACGACGACGACGTGGCTGTCAGCCGTGACGACCTGCGCCTGGGCATGACGGCCGAAGTGCAAGGCGCCGGTGTGACCACCGACAGCCTGGGCCGCCACGGCCGCGCGCTGGCAATCCGCCTCGGCAACGAGATCGTCGGCCCGGTCAGCGCGGTGGATGCCACCGCGAAGACGCTCACGGCGCTCGGCCAGGTCGTCGACGTGACCGACAACACCTTGTTCGGCGAGCGCATCACCGGCGGTCTGGCCGGCATCGCCGTCGGCACCGTGATCGAAGTGAACGGGGCGCTCAACGTGACGACCGGCCACTACACCGCCACGCGCATCGACGTGCGGCCCAACGCACCCTACTTCCGGGTGCGCGGCGTGATCGCCAGCCTCGACACCACGGCCAAGACCTTCAGGATCGGCGACGCGCTCATCTCCTACGCCGGCCTGGCCAGCACAGACATGTTCGCCTCGCTCGCCAACGGGCTGCTGGTGCGCGTGCGCCTGCAGACCACGCAGGTCGACGGCGCCTGGGTCGCCGCGCGCATCGCCGGCGGCGTGCGCAAGATCGAGAACCAGGACGAAGCCGAGATCCACGGCCTGATCACCAGCTTCACGTCGGCGACGCAGTTCAGCGTCAACGGCATCGCGGTCGATGCCACGAACGCCACCTTCCCCGACGGCCAGGCCGGCGTGGTGCTCGGTGCGCGGGTCGAAGTCGAAGGCAAGGCGGTCGACGGCGTGATCGTCGCGCGCAAGGTCGAGCTCCAGGACGAGCGTGAACTGCACATCCGCGGCTTCGAACTGCACGGCAGCATCACCACCATCGACACCACGGCGAAGACCTTCGTGCTGCGCGGCGTGACCGTGAACTACGCCAACGCCGTGATCTACAAGGACGGCACCGAGGCCGACCTGAAGGTGGGCGCCCAGGTCGAAGTCAAGGGCATGCTCAACCTCGACGGCAAGACCCTCGCCGCCGTGCGCATCGAGTTCGGGAAGTGAGAGCAAGCAACGGGCGGCGCGGGCCGACGGCCTCTTAAACTCGGCCGATGCCCGCCACGCCCCAGCGCCCGCGCAAGACCCGCGCCCCGGCTCCCAGCGAGCCGGGGCGCAGTGTCGTCGCCGGGCCCGACCAGAGCGCCCTGCTGGCCGCGCTGGCCACGCTGATCGAACCGATGGCCACGCTCGCCGTCGCCCAGGGCGCACCGCTGGCGGCGGTGCAAGACCTGGTGAAGATGGCCTTCGTCGACGCCGCGCAGCGCGCCCACCCGGCCCTGCCGGCGCACGGCGCGGTCAGCCGCGTCAGCACGGTGACCGGGCTGCACCGGCGCGAGGTGGCGCGCATCATGCAACTCGGCCGCACCGCGGTGCCGGCCCGCCGGTCGCCGGCTTCGCAGGTGTTCACGCGCTGGCAGTCCGACCCCATGCTGAAGAACGCCCGGGGCGAGCCTATCGCGTTGCCGCGCCAGGGCCCGGCGCCCAGCTTCGAGACGCTGGTGCACGCCGTCACGCGGGACGTGCACCCGCGCAGCCTGCTCGACGAGTTGTGCCGCCTCGGCCTGGCACGGGTCGAGGGCGACACCGTGCACCTGGTCGGCGGTGCCGTGTTCGTGCCCGAAGGCGACGCCGCGCGCATGCTGGGTTACCTCGGCAGCAACGTCGGTGACCACCTGCGTGCGGCGGTGGCCAACGTGGTGTCGGACAAACCACCGCACTTCGAGCAGGCGGTGTCGGCCGACGGCCTGTCGCCACAGTCACTGGAAGCCTTCGGGCAGATCGTGCGTATACAGTGGCAGGCCCTGCTGGCTGCCACCGCGCCGGCACTGCAACAGATGATCGACGCCGATCGCGCTGCCGGCCGCGCCGACGACGGGCGTGTGCGACTGGGGCTCTACAGCTACAGCGAGCGGCCACCGGCCGCCACACCGACACCAGACGCCGACGTTGCGCCAAAACGCAAGCGCGGCCGACCCAGGAAGGAACCCCCAGCATGATCCCGCTGCCCCTGCACCACCTGGCGCATCACGCCCGAAACTTCGGCCGCACGCTGCTGATGAGCCTGTTCCTCGTGGCCTGCGGCGGGGGCGTGGAAAGTGGCGGCACCGGCGGCAATGCCAGCGCCTCCTACGTGAGCGGCCCCATCACCGGCTTCGGTTCGGTGATCGTCGGCGGCGTGCGCTTCGACGACACGACCGCCACGGTGGCCGACGCCGAAGGCGACGTGCGCAGCCGCGACGACCTGAAGCTCGGCATGACGATCAATGTGCGCGGCACGCCGATCGCCGGCGACGGCAGCAGCGCGGCCACCAGCATCGTCGTCGGCAGCGCAATCGTCGGCCCGGTCAGTGCCATCGACATCGGTGCGGCCACGCTGACCGTGCTCGGCCAGCCGGTCGACGTGCTCACGACGACGGTGTTCGACGAAAGCCTGGGCGGTGCGCTCGCGGCCTTGTCGGTCGGTGACGTGGTCGAGGTGTACGCGCTGCTCGACACCGCGACGCAGCGTTACCGCGCCACGCGCGTCGAGCGCAAGGCACTGGCACTCGTCTACCAGCTGCGTGGCGTGGTGGAGAACCTGAACAGCGGCACCCGCAGCTTCACGGTCGGTGGCCAGAGCATCTCCTACGCCGCACTGAGCGGCGGCGACGTGCCGTCCGGCCTGGCCAACGGCAGCATCGTGCGCGTCGTGCTGAGGGTCATTCCAGTGGCCGGCGTGCGCGAAGCGCTGCGGCTGCGGCTGGGCGTGACCGCGCCACGCGACTTCGACGAGGTGCGCATCGAAGGGCTGATCAGCGCCTTCACGTCGAGCGCGGTGTTCAGCGTCGACGGCGTGCCGGTGAATGCGGCGCAGGCGAGCTTCCCGGACGGCACCGCCGGGCTCGCGGTGGGTGTGCGCGTGGCCTTGCAGGGCGCGGTGGCCAATGGCGTATTGAACGTCTCGCGGGTGCAGATCAAGAGCCCGGCACAGGTCGAGATCGACGGCTTCGAACTGCGCGGCCTGATCACCACGCTCGACACCACGGTGCAACGCTTCACGCTGCGCGGCGTGAGCATCGACTACAGCGGGCTGGTGGACTACCGCGACGGCACGCAGGCCGACCTGCGGGCGCTGGCAAGCGTCGAGGTGCGGGGCCGGCTGTCGAGCGACGGCACGCGCCTTTTGGCCACGCGCATCACGTTCAGGCGCTGAGCGCGGCGCCGCGCTTCACCCGACGACGAGCCCGTCCATGCGCAGCACTTCGAAATTGCTGCCCTGGACCTGGCCGAGTTCGCGCGACAGCGCGTCGTTGCTCCAGCGCTCGTCGGGCGCGCCGGTCACGTACCAGTTGCTGCCGTTGTCGGCCACGATCATCCCGTAGGTCTTCATGGCGGTCAGCAGCGCGCGGGTCTCGGTGCTGAAGCCGGCCGGGATCACGTAGCTCGCTTTCAGGCGCACACGCATGCCCATCGGTGGCAGGTTGGCGCTGGTGCTCGACGACGCCGAGTGCGAAGCCGGCGGCACGTAGGCACCGCGCGAGCGTGACACCGTGAAACGCAGCGCATGGCGCACGCCACCGGGGCCGAGGGCGGCTTCTTCGTAACGCGCGAGACCCGGGAAGATCGGCAGGCCGGCGGCGTCGGCGCTGGTCCAGCCGGGTTGCGCGGTCGGGCGCACGGTGTTGCTGTCGAGGTGGAACACCGCGCCGCAGCCGGCGTTCCAGGAACCGTTGGGGTTCAGGAACGCGCGGTAGAGCTCGTAGAGGCGGTTGTTGTCGCGGTCGATCACGATGACGTGGCGGTCGCCGCCGGTGTCCGGCGCGCCTTCCACCAGCGCGTTGGCAGGCACCGGGTACGGCGCGGGGTCGCTCTCGCTCGGGTAGTCGGTCCAGTTCACGGCCACGCGTGCCTGCGCGCCCGCGACCACGACATAGGGAATGCCGATCTTCGCGCCGAGGTAGGTGCCCGAACCGAAGTCGGCGTGCAGGCCGGTCGTGAGGCCAATGCTCGCGATCAGGGCGTCGGAGTTGGGGTCGACCGGGGCCGACGACACGTCGGTGTTCCACGCGTTGTTCGCCGGGAACGACAGCGCACCGTTGAGGGCGGCGCCGATGCCGAGCGACGCGCCCGAGAAGTTGCCGTAGGTTGCGGCGGCGGGCGCGGGTGCCGGACTTGGCGCGGGCGCGGGCGCGGGTGCGGGCGTCGGCGCCGGTGAAGGCGCGGGGGTCGGAGACGGCGACGGCGCGGGACTCGGCGCTGGTGCGGGCACAGGTACCGGCGATGGCGTGGGCACCGGCGCCGGTGCGGGCGCGGTGGCCGTCGTGCCATCGCCACTGCCACCGCCGCAGGCGGCAAGCCAGAGGGCAGACAAGGTGGCGAGCGCGGCGCGTCGATCGGGTTGATTCACAAGCGGTTCCTTCGGGCCCGTGCGGGCGATGCGCGATTGTTGGCCCGCATGGGCCGCGCGCCATGCAAGCGCATGTGACATCACGCTCCGTTTGCTCGCCGCTTCAACGCACCACGTGCAGCCGCTCGGCCTCGCTGTCGTCGTCCGCTTCCTCGCCCAGAAAACCGCCGCTCTGATGCGCCCACAGCCGCGCGTAGAGCCCGCCCTGCGCCAGCAGGCTGCGGTGGTCGCCTTGCTCGACCACACGGCCCTTGTCGAGCACGATCAGCCGGTCCATCGCAGCAATGGTCGACAGCCGGTGCGCGATCGCCACCACGGTCTTGCCTTCCATCAGCCGGTACAGGCTGGCCTGGATCGCGGCCTCGACTTCGGAGTCGAGCGCGCTGGTCGCCTCATCCAGCAGCAGGATCGGCGCGTCTTTCAGCATCACGCGTGCGATCGCGATGCGCTGGCGTTGCCCGCCGGAAAGCTTCACACCACGTTCGCCCACGTGCGCGTCGAACCCCGTTCGGCCGGCCGGGTCGGTCAGGCCCTGGATGAACTCGAAGGCTTCGGCGCGCGTGGCCGCGGCGACCATCGCGGCGTCGTCGGCATCGGGCCGGCCGTAGAGGATGTTGTCGCGCACCGAACGGTGCAGCAGCGAGGTGTCCTGCGTGACCATGCCGACCTGCGCGCGCAGGCTGTCCTGCGTCACCTTCGCGATGTCCTGCCCGTCGATCAGCACCCTCCCGCCTTCCACGTCGTGCAGGCGCAGCAGCAGGTTCACGACCGTGCTCTTGCCGGCGCCCGAGCGGCCGACCAAGCCGACCTTCTCGCCGGGGCGGATGTGCAGCGAGAGGCCATCGATCACGCGCCGCGTGCCGCCGTAGGCGAAGCCCACCTGCTCGAAGCGCACGTCGCCGCGGCTCACCTTCAAGGGCTGCGCGTCGGGCGCGTCGAGCACCGCGTGCGGGCGACTCAGGGTGTTGATGCCGTCCTGCACCGTGCCGATGTGTTCGAACAACGCCGCCATCTCCCACATCACCCAGTGCGAAATTCCGTTCAGGCGCAGCGCCATCGCGGTGGCCGCCGCGAGCGCGCCGATACCGACCGCGCCATGCATCCACAACCACAGCGCCACACCGGCGGTGCTCGCGATCAGCCCCATGCTGAGCGCGTGGTTGACGATCTCGAACGCGGTGACCAGGCGCATCTGCTGCTGCACCGTGCCGAGGAACTCCTGCATCGCGGTGCGCGCGAAGCTCGCCTCGCGGCGCGCGTGCGAGAACAGCTTCACGGTCGCGATGTTGGTGTACGCGTCGGTGATGCGCCCGGTCATCAGCGAGCGCGCGTCGGCTTGCGCCTTCGCCACCTTGCCGAGCTTCGGCACGAAGGCCCACAGCGCCACACCGTAGAGCGCGAGCCAGGCGGTGAAGGGCAGCAACAGCCACAGGTCGAAGCCACCGAGCATCGCCATGATCGTGACGAAGTAGATCACGACGAACACCAGCAGCTCGGCCAGAATGATCCACGCATCGCGCACCGCCAGCGCGGTCTGCATCACCTTGGTGGCGATGCGGCCGGCGAACTCGTCCTGGTAGAAATGCATGCTCTGCGCGAGCATCAGGCGGTGGAAGTTCCAGCGCAGCAGCATCGGGAAGTTGCCGGCCAGCGTCTGCTGCTTCAGCAGCGACTGCAACGCCACCAGCCCCACGCTGGCGGCCAGCACGCCGCCCAGCCACAGCAGCTTGTGGCCTTCATCGGCCCAGAGCTGCGCCGGCGAGGCCTTGGCCAGGCTGTCGACGATGGTGCCGAGGAAGGCGAACAACAAGGCCTCGAACGCGCCGATCACGGCAGTGCACAGCGTCATCCACAGCATGTAGTGGCGCAGGCCGCGGGTGCAGGCCCACATGAACGCGAGGAAGCCGCGCGGGGGCACGGCGGGGGCTTCGTCGGGGAACGGGTTCAGCAGTCTTTCGAACAGGGCGAACAAACGCGGGGCTCCTCGGGCTTCGGGTCGGGGGATGGGAATTTCGGTCGCGCTGATTCGCGCCCGGTTTGAGCGCTTAGCGCACCAACTAAGTGCAGACGACAACAAATGCGCACCGCCAATGCCCACGTTAGGCACCAGGGTCTAGGGTTTTCACCTATTCTTCAGCCTTCCTCACACAAAGACGAATCTTTCCATGTTTTCCATCCTGCAGTCGATCAAGAGCCTGTTCAGCATCTCCCCCTCGGTGGAGCAAGACCGCGACGAACAGTACCTGGCCGCCTCCGCCGACATCTACGACCTGGAGCGCCGCATGCGCCAGATCGATTCCGGCCGCCACAACCTGTACGCGATCGGGTCTTACGGCATCCTGATGCGCTGAGGCGCCGTCTGGCGCAGACTTCTGCGCATGACACGTCTCACCTCACGCCCTCAGCCGCTTCGCCGCCGAATCGTCGGTGGCCTGGCCGCGACCCTCGCGCTGCCGGTGTTCATCCGCGACGGGCTCGCACAAGCGACGCTGCGGCCGACGCCGGCGCAGACCGAAGGCCCGTTCTATCCGGTCAAGTTGCCGGACGACACCGACTTCGACCTGCTCGCTCAAGGCAAGCTGCGCTACACCCGCGGCAACGCCACCTGGCTCATCGGCGCGGTGACCGACACCGCCGGCCGCCCGCTGCGCGGCGCGGTCGTCGAGATCTGGCAATGCGACCAGCAAGGCCACTACCACCACCCCGGTGACGGCGGCAACGCCGACCCGGCGTTCCAGGGTTTCGGCCGCGTCGTGGCCGGCAGCGATGGCGGCTACCGCTTCCGCACCATCCGCCCGGTCGCCTATTCGGGCCGCACACCCCACATCCACGTCAAGGTTCGGCTCGCCGAGCGCGAGTTGCTGACGACGCAGCTCTATGTCGAGGGCGACCCCGGCAACGAACGCGACGGCCTGTGGCGCCGCCTGAGCGCGGCCGATCGCGCTTTGATCACCGTGCCGTTCCAGCCCGCGGCCGACGGCCTGCAGGCGCGTTTCGCGATCGTCGTGAACGCATGATCTTTGCACAGGCCTTCGTCCGCGTGACATAAAACGAAACACGCCGATACCGCCGCGAAAGGACGCCGGCGCCCCGCATGGGCACGATGACATCCGTGCTGAAAACACGCCTTGTCATCCACTCCCCCAAAGGAAACCCCATGCGACCCTGGATCAAACGAACCCTCATCGGCCTCTTCGGCGCGACCATTCTTGTCGGCGGCCTGAGTGCCTGCGGCCACCAACGTGGCGGCATGCATCAGATGAGCGAAGAAGACTCGACCAAGATGCGCACCCGCATGCTCGAGCGCGCCGGCAAGGAACTGAACCTCGACGAAGCGCAGAAAGCGCGCCTGGCCACCCTGGCCGACAAGCTGGGCGAACAGCGCAAGGCGCTGATGCCGCAGGGCAGCGACCCGCGCGCCGAGATGCAGGCGCTCGTCGCCGGCGCGAAGTTCGACCGTGAAAAGGCCTCGGCCTTCGTCGACGCCAAGACCGGCGCGCTGAAGAGCAAGAGCCCCGAAGTGATCGCCGCCGCGGCCGACTTCTACGACAGCCTGAAGCCCGAGCAACAGCTGAAAGTGCGCGAGTTCATGGCCAAGCGGCGTGGCTGGGGCCACCGCGGCTGAAGGCCTGATTCGGCAGGGCGCGGCGCGTTGGTGACAATCACGCCATGCGCCGCATCCTGCTGATCGACGACGACGAGCTGCTGGCGCCCCCGCTGGCAGCTTTTTTCCGTCGTTTCGATTTCGAGCTCGACAGCGCCACGCTGCCGAGCGTGGGCCTCGCGAAGCTGCGCACCGAGAACTATGACGCCGCGATCCTCGACGTGATGCTGCCCGAGATCGACGGCTTCGAGCTGTGCCGCCAGATCCGCCGCGAAAGCGACCTGCCGGTCATCATGCTGACGGCGCGTGGCGACGTGATGGACCGCGTCGTCGGCCTGGAGATCGGTGCCGACGACTACGTGCCCAAACCTTTCGAGCCGCGCGAGTTGCTGGCGCGTCTGCAGACCGTGTTGCGGCGCGCCCGCGCGCCGGCACCGAACCACAAGCGCCTGGCCTTCGACGGCCTCACGATCGACCTCGAACGGCGCTAGGTGCAATGCGCCGGCAGCACGGTCGAGCTCACCAGCACCGAATACGAATTGCTGGTGCTGCTGGCCAGCGAGCCGCACAAGGTGTTCGACCGCGACCAGATCCTGAACAAGCTGCGCGGCCACGAAGCCGAGCTTCACACCCGCGCGGTCGACATCCTCGTGAGCCGCCTGCGCAAGAAGCTCGAACCGCTCGACTGCATCAAGACCCTGCGCAACGCCGGCTACACCTTCGCCGGGGCGCGGCTGTGAGCCAGTCGTTGAACACGTCGACCTGGCGGCAGCGCTGGCGCCGCACGCGCCATTCGCTGGGCGCGCGTCTGGTGCTGCTGTTCCTGTTGTTCGCACTCGCCGTCACGGTCACCTTCCTCGCCGGCATGCAGTCGGCGCTGCGCTCCGGCTGGCACGACTACGCGGAACCGCTGGTCGCGGATTACGTCGATGCCTTGGCCGCGCAGATCGGCACGCCGCCCGACGTGAACAAGGCCCGCGCGCTCGCCGAGCGCCTGCCGCTGCGCATCCGCATCGACGGGCCGGTGGTGAACTGGTCGTCGCACCCGAACGAGCGGCACGACGAACACCGCCGCTTCGCGCGCCCCGGCCGCGAGCGCCAAGCCAACCCGTGGCGCCCGGTGCGCGTGCTGGCCGATGGCCACCGCATCAGCTTCGGCCTGGCGCTGCTGCGCGACGACGATTCGCCCGAAGATCAACCCCGCCTGATCGGCTGGGTCACGCTCGCGGTGCTGCTGGTGTTGACCGCGCTCGCCTACCTCACGGTGCGGCGCTTGCTGCGGCCGCTGAACGACATCCGCGCCGGCGCGCTGCGTTATGGCAGCGGCGACTTCTCGTCGCCGATCCCGACCCGCCGCGGCGACGAGCTCGGCGACCTGGCCGCGCAGATCAACGGCATGGCCGACGGTCTGCACCACATGCTCGACGCCAAACGCCAGCTGCTGCTGGCGATCAGCCACGAGCTGCGTTCGCCGCTGACCCGCGCGCGCCTGAACGCCGAGCTGGTCGACGAAAGCGACGCACGCAGCGCGCTGCTGCGCGACCTGTCGGACATGCGCGATCTGATCACCGATTTGCTGGAAAGCGAACGCCTGTCCGGCGGCCACAAAGCGCTGCAGACCGAGCCCACCGACCTGAATGCGCTGGTGCGCGAGCTGGTGCAGGCGCAGTTCGACGAGCGCGGCATCACGGTGGCGCTGGCCGCCGACCTGCCGGCACTCGAGCTCGACCCGGCCCGAATCAAGCTGCTGCTGCGCAACCTGCTCGACAACGCTGAGCGTCACGGCGCCGGGGCGGCCACGCCGCCGATCGTCAGCACCTCGCGGCAAGACCAGGGTGTGCTGATCAGCGTGCGCGACCACGGCCCCGGTGTGACCGAAGCTCAGGCTCAGCAGCTCGGCAGCGCTTTCTACCGCACCGATGCGGCACGCGCACGCAGCACCGGCGGCGTCGGCCTGGGGCTGTACCTGTGCCGGCTCATCGCCGAGGCGCACGGCGGCACGCTGAGCGTTCGCAACGCCACGCCCGGCCTCGAGATCGAGGTGCGGCTGCCTACTTCTTGAGCTTCTTCCACTCCTGCAGGGCGGCCAGCGTGTTCGCCACGTGTTTGCTCGGGTTCAGGCTCTGGTAGTTGTAGACGATGGAACGGTCGGGCGCGATCACGTAGGAAATGCGGTTCGCGTAGTCGGGCAGGATCATCATCGCCGCGTCGTAGGACTTGATCAAGGTCTTGCTCGAATCCGAGGCGACCGCGAACTTGCCCTGGCAGGCCTGGGCCGAAAACTTGATCTGGGTCTCGATGTCGTCGGTCGACACGCCGACCACGGTGGCGCCCAGCGCTTCGAACTTGGCGGTGGCTTCGGCGAACTCGTGCGCCTCGGCCGTGCACCCGACGGAAAACGCCGCCGGGAAGAAGTACAACACCACCGGCCCCTTGACCAGCGTGTCGGCCAGCGAGAACTGGAAGGCCTTGCCGGCCAGCGCTGCCGAGGTTGTAAAGTCGGGCGCTTTTTCGCCGACGTCGAGCGCCGCCCATGCGGGCGAAGTGATCGCACAGGCCGCGAGCGCGGCGACGAGGATTTTTTTCATGTTCTGTTCCTGTGAACTGGGCCTGCCGCAGGCAGCACCCGAAACGTCTGGTGAAGCCAAGCATACGGCGGGATCAATGGCCTGGATGCAAACAATGGGTCTGTCGCTCGCCGGCAGGCTCGCACTACTGCTCGCACTCGCCGCCCCCGCGCTGAGCCACGCGGTCCAGAGCTGCGAGATCGGCGGCCAGTCGGTCAACCCGAACAACGGGAACACGACAGCCGGCAAGACCGGCCTGATGCGCTGCCGCGAAGGCGAAGGCGGGCCGGTGCTGCGCGAAGAAGAGCTGCAGAACGGCAAGTTCATGGGCGTTGTTCGTCGTTTCCGCGACGGCGTGCTCGAACGTGAATACAGCACCAACGACAGGGGCAACCGCGAAGGCCGCGCGCGCGAATTCGCGGCCACGCCGGGCGCCACGAACCCGGTGCTGCGCGACGAAACCCTGCGCAACGGCACGACCGTGGGCCTGGCACGCACCTGGCTGCCGAACGGCACGCTCAAGCGCGTGAGCTTTCACGGTGACGACGGCCGCGAGCAGGCGGTCGCCGAATTCACGCCGCAGGCGAAGCTGTCCGACCTGCGCTGCGGCCCGCAACCGCTGCTCGCGCCCGATGCCGACGACGCCACCTGGTGCGGCCACCGCGGCAAGGGCCCGGCCACGGTCGAGCTGTTCGGCAACAACGGCACGCTGCGCTCGCGCCTCACCCACGAGCGCGGCGAGCGCCGCAAGGTCGAGACGCTATGGGACAACGGCAAGTTGCGCGAAGAAACCGTGATCGAACCCGCCGGCGGCAGCGAGCGCCGGTTCTCCGCCGAAGGCGTGAAGCGCCTCGAGCGCGTCTGGGTCACGCAGGTCACGGGCACACGCAGCAACCGCGTCACCACGCTCGAACAGGAGTTCCACGAGAGCGGCACGCTGGTGCACGAGCGCCGCTGGCTGCCCGCCGAGCGTGGCGCCGAATTGCAGCTGGAACAGCACTGGTACCTGAACGGCCAGCCGCGCGAGAAGTTCGAATACTTCCAGCAGGATGGCCAATCGGCACGGCGCGAAACGCGCTTTCACGACAACGGCCGCGTCTCGCTCGAAGGCGTGTCGTTCGTGAAAGGCCGCTACGACGTGCAAGCCACCGGCACGCACAAGGCCTTCGACGACCAGGGCCGTTTGCGCATCGAACGTTTCCACGACGCTCGCGGCCGTGTCGATCGCGAACGCGAGCTCGACGAAGCCGGGCGGGTGCTGCGCGACGAAGCGCTGTTCGAAGACGGCTCGCGCAAGGCCTTCGCACGCTGACACAGGGCCGCAGCCACCCGCGGTTCCCCGGGGTGCACTTAGGCGTTCGGCCCTAAGTTCGGCGCCGGCGCGTCGATATGATCCGCCCGCCGAGCGCCAACCTGCGCCGGCGGGCTTGTGGAGACTGCATTTGTTCGACTACATCGTCATCGGCGGCGGCTCCGCCGGTTGTGTGCTCGCAGCACGCCTGAGCGAAGACCCCACCGTGAGCGTGTGCCTGCTCGAAGCCGGCCCCGCCGACAAGAGCGTGTTGATCCACTGCCCCGCCGGCCTGGCGCTGCTGGCGCAGACCGGCCAGGCCAACTGGGCTTTCGAAACCGTGCCGCAGCCCGGCCTGAACGGCCGCCGCGGTTACCAGCCACGGGGCAAGGTGCTCGGCGGTTCGAGCTCGGTCAACGCGATGATCTACCTGCGCGGCCCGCGTGAAGACTACGACGCCTGGGCCGCCGCGGGCAATGCCGGGTGGGGCTTCGACGACCTGCTGCCCTGCTTCAAGCGTGCCGAGCACAACGAACGTGGCGGCGACGCTTTCCACGGCACCGGCGGGCCGCTGAACGTGATGGACCTGCGCAGCCCGAACCGCTTTGGCCCGGTGTTCGTCGAAGCGGCGCGGCAGGCCGGCTACCCGTTCAACGCCGACTTCAACGGTGCGCGCCAGGAAGGCGTGGGCATGTATCAAGTCACGCACAAGAATGGCGAACGTTTCAGTGCAGCCAAGGCCTACCTCACCCCGAACCTCGGGCGCAAGAACCTCACGGTGATGACGGGCGCGCACACCACACGCATCCTGCTCGAAGGCACTCGCGCGGTGGGTGTCGAAGTGCGCGTCGGCGGCGAGCTGAAGCAACTCAAGGCGAAGCGCGAAGTGCTGCTGTGCGCAGGCGCGTTGCAGTCGCCACAGCTGCTGATGCTGTCGGGCATCGGCCCGGGCGCACAGTTGCAGAAGCACGGCATCACGACCGTGCACGACCTGCCCGGCGTGGGCGCGAACCTGCACGACCACATCGACGTCGTGCAGGTGGTCGACACGCCGCAGGTGAAGGACCTGTTCGGCCTGTCGCTCACCGGCGCCGTGAACGCGATCAAGGGCATCTTCGAATGGCGGCGCGCGCGCAGCGGCATGCTGACAAGCAACTTCGCGGAGGCGGGCGGCTTCATCAAGAGTTCGCCGCAGGAAGCGCTGCCCGACCTGCAACTGCACTTCGTGATCGGCAAGCTGATCGACCACGGCCGCAAGACCGTGTTCGGCCATGGCTATTCCTGCCACGTGTGCCTGCTGCGGCCGAAGAGCCGGGGCAGCGTGCAGCTGGCAAGCAGCGACCCGATGGCCGCCCCGCTGATCGACCCGAACTTCTTCGGCGAGCGTGAGGACATGGACCGTTTGCTCGCCGGCTTCAAGCTGATGCGCAACCTGTTGCAGCAACCGGCACTGGCCGGCTATCGCGGACGCGAGTTGCCGGCTTCTGCCGGGGCGCAGACCGATGCGCAGATCGAAGCCTTCATCCGCGGCCATGCCGACACGATCTACCACCCGGTGGGCACCTGCCGCATGGGTTCGGGGGCGATGGATGTGGTCGATGCGCAGCTGCGCGTGCACGGTGTGCAAGGGCTGCGGGTGGTCGACGCGTCGATCATGCCGAACATCGTGGGTGGCAACACGAATGCGCCGGTGATCGCGGTTGCGGAGAAGGCTGCGGACTTGGTTCGTTCTGCGGTCGTGTGAGGCGGCAAAGGCGCGTGTGGGCAGGCCTCCGCGCTTCTCGGCGCCCCGGAGGCGCGCTCCAGCCTGCCCACACGCGCCTTTGCTGCGGAGTCTTTGCTCGTTCGTCCAAAAGCCGAACTGCTGCCAGAGCGGCAGGCGGCACCCGGCGGGCGGCGATTTCTGTGGCGACGAGGAGCGGAGGTTCGAGGTCGGCGCGCGCAGCGCGCTTCGTCAACTGACTTGCGGCAGCTGTTTGAGTGCAGTGAGCGCAGCGAACGGAGCGAGTTCTGCCGCACGACCTCGGACCGAGCACCGCAGTGCAGTCGATGCGCAGCACCGACCGCCACAGCATGAGCCGCCCGCCGGGTGCCGCCTGCCGCGACGCACGGAACGTTGCAAAGGGCAGACAAAGCCAGTGGCCACCGCACATCCGCGAGAATCACTGCATCCCCAGCCCGCAGTGAGAACGAAGCAATGAAAACCAAAGCCGCCGTCGCCTGGAAAGCCGGCCAGCCGCTGACCATCGAAACCGTCGACCTGGCCGGCCCGCGCGCAGGCGAAGTGCTGATCGAAGTCAAGGCCACCGGCATCTGCCACACCGATTACTACACCTTGTCGGGCGCCGACCCCGAAGGCCTGTTCCCCGCGATCCTCGGCCACGAAGGTGCCGGCATCGTCGTCGACGTCGGCCCCGGCGTCACCACGCTGCGCAAGGACGACCACGTCATCCCGCTCTACACGCCCGAATGCCGCCAGTGCAAGTTCTGCCTGTCGCGCAAGACCAACTTGTGCCAGCTGATCCGCGGCACGCAGGGCAAGGGGCTGATGCCCGACGCGACCTCGCGCTTCAGCCTCGACGGCAAACCCATCCTTCACTACATGGGCACCTCGACCTTCAGCAACTACATCGTCGTGCCCGAGATCGCCGTGGCCAAGGTGCGCTCCGACGCGCCTTTCGACAAGATCTGCTACATCGGCTGCGGCGTGACCACTGGCGTGGGCGCGGTGCTGTTCACGGCCAAGGTCGAAGCCGGTGCGAACGTGGTCGTGTTCGGCCTCGGTGGCATCGGCCTCAATGTGATCCAGGGCGCCAAGATGGTCGGGGCCGACAAGATCATCGGTGTCGACCTGAACCCCGAGCGCGAGGCCATGGCGCGCAAGTTCGGCATGACGCATTTCATCAACCCGAAGAACGTCGAGAACGTCGTCGACGCGATCGTGCAGTTGACCGACGGCGGCGCCGACTACAGCTTCGAATGCGTGGGCAACACCAAGCTGATGCGCCAGGCGCTCGAGTGCACGCACAAGGGCTGGGGCCGCAGCATCATCATCGGCGTGGCCGAAGCCGGCGCCGAGATCAGCACGCGGCCGTTCCAGCTCGTCACCGGCCGCAAGTGGGAAGGCTCGGCCTTCGGCGGCGCGCGCGGCCGCACCGACGTGCCCAAGATCGTCGACTGGTACATGGACGGCAAGATCAACATCGACGACCTGATCACGCACAAGCTCAAGCTCGAAGACATCAACACCGGTTTCGACTTGATGAAGAGCGGCGAATCGATCCGCTCGGTGGTGATGTACTGAGATGCAGGGCGAACGCTCGATCACGACGCTGAGCGAACACGCCTGCTTCGGCGGCGTGCAGGGCTACTACCAGCACGACTCCGAAGAGACCGGAACAAAGATGAAGTTCGGCGTGTTCGTTCCACCACAAGCCAAAGCCGGCCCGGTGCCGGTCTTGTTCTTTCTCGCCGGCCTGACCTGCAGCGAAGAGACCTTCGCGATCAAGGCCGGCGCGCAGCAGCATGCGGCCCTGCACGGCCTGATGCTCGTCACGCCCGACACCAGCCCGCGCAACACCGGCATCGAAGGCGCAGATGCCTCCTGGGACTTCGGCACCGCCGCCGGGTTCTACCTCGACGCGACCGCCGCGCCCTGGAACAAACACTGGCGCATGGGCAGCTACGTGCGGCGCGAGTTGCGTGCGCTCGTGATGCAGCATTTCAACGCCCGCGAAGACCGTGTCGGCCTGTTCGGCCACTCGATGGGCGGGCACGGCGCGCTGACGCTGGCGCTCAGCAACCCGGGCCTGTACCAGAGCGTCTCGGCGTTCGCGCCAATCGCCGCACCGATGCACTGCCCGTGGGGTGTGAAAGCCTTCAGCGGCTACTTCGGCGACGACCCCGCGGCCTGGGAACGCCACGACGCGACCGAGCTCGTGAAAGCCGGCGCGCGCGTGCCACCGCTGCTGATCGACCAGGGCCTGGCCGACAAGTTTCTGGCCGAACAACTGCACCCGGAGCTGTTCGAAGCCGCTTGCCTGGAAGGCGGCCAGCCGCTCACGCTGCGCCGTCACGAAGGCTACGACCACGGCTACTTCTTCATCTCGACCTTCATGGCCGACCACATCGCGCACCACGCGCGCCACCTGCACGCTGAATGAGCGACGACCACACCGACGCGCAGCAGCGCAATCCGCTGCACGGCCTGACGCTGGAAGCGATCCTGACCGAACTCGTCGCGCATTTCGGCTGGGCCGATCTCGGCCAGCGCGTCGCCATCAAGAGCTTCACCACCGACCCGAGCATCGCGTCGAGCCTGAAGTTCCTGCGCAAGACACCGTGGGCGCGCGAGAAGGTCGAAAGCCTGTTTCTCTTCATGCGGCGCGAACAGGCGCGTGCGGCGAAGGTGCAAGTGATGCCACCACGTGAGGTGCTCGTCGCACCCTTCGGAAGCTGGGCCTCGCCCGTCACCACCGAGCTGATCGTCGGCGAGACCATCCGCCTCGGCCAGCTCGCGGTATTGGACGGCGACATCTTCTGGACCGAGGGCCGGCCGCAAGAACAGGGCCGCAACGTGCTCGTCTGGTGCAGCGCCGACGGCCGGCTGCAAGACCTGACCCCTGCCCCGCTGAACGTGCGCAGCCGTGTGCACGAGTACGGCGGCGGCGCGTTCACGGTCGGCCGGCGCGCCGGTTTCTTCGTCAACGACGCCGACCAGCAGCTCTGGCGCATCCGTGCCGGCGAAGAACCGCAGGCGCTCACCAGCGAACCTGGCCGACGCCACGCCGACGCTGTCATCGACGCGCGCCACAAGCGCCTGATCTGCGTGCGCGAAGACCACAGCGCGGGCATCGGTGAGGCGGTGACCACGATCGTCGGCGTCAAGCTCTCGAACGGCTCGGCCACGGTGCTCGTCAGCGGCCACGATTTTTTCTCGACCCCGCGCCTCAGCCCCGACGGCCAACAACTCGCGTGGCTGAGCTGGGACCACCCGAACATGCCCTGGGACGGTACCGAACTGTGGCTCGCCGACGTGCGGGCCGACGGTTCGCTCGGCACGCCGATCAGGATCGCAGGCAGCGCGACGGAGTCGATCTTCCAACCAAGCTGGTCGCCACAGGGCGAGCTGCACTTCGTCTCCGACCGCAGTGGCTGGTGGAACCTGTACCGCGTGCGCGGTGGCCAGGCGCAGCCGCTGCACCCGATGGCGGCCGAGTTCGGCGTGCCGCAGTGGGCGTTCGGTTTGTCGACTTACGGCTTCGACGCGCGTGGCCGCATCGTCTGCTCGTACATCGACGAAGGCCGTTCGAAGCTCGCCTTGATCGACGCCGAGGCCGGCACGTTCGAGCCGATCGACACACCCTTCTGTTCGATCGACGAACTGCAGGTCGGTGCCGACTTCGTTGCCTTCGTCGGTGGCAGCGAAACCGCACCCAGCGCCGTCGTGCGGCTCGACCTGAACACAAGGGCGCTGCGCACGCTGCGCCCGTCGAGCCGCGCCACGCTCGCGGCCGAACACGTGTCGGTCGCGCAGGCCATCAGCTTCCCGACCGAGGGCGGCCTGACGGCGCACGCCTTTTACTACCCGCCCACCAACGCCGGCCACCGCGGCCCCGAAGGCGAACGCGCGCCGCTGATCGTGATCGACCACGGCGGTCCGACCGGCGCCAGCGGCGCGGAATTCAAGTGGGGATTGCAATACTGGACCAGCCGCGGCTTCGGCGTCGTGGACGTCAACTACGGCGGCAGCAGCGGTTACGGCCGGGCCTACCGCGAGCGCCTGAGCGGCCAATGGGGCGTGGTCGACGTGGACGACTCGGTGAACGCCGCGCGTTATCTGATCGAGCGCGGCGATGTCGACGCCGAGCGGGTCGTGATCCGCGGCGGCAGCGCGGGCGGCTACACCACGCTGTGCGCGCTGACCTTCCGCAGTTTCTTCAAGGCCGGCGCCAGCCACTACGGCATCGGCGACCTGGAAGCGCTGGCCAAGGACACGCACAAGTTCGAATCACGCTACCTCGACAAGCTGATCGGCCCCTACCCTGCCGAGCGAACGCGCTACCTCGAGCGTTCGCCGGTGCACCACACCGAGCGCCTGAACAGCCCGATGATCCTGTTCCAGGGGCTCGAAGACAAGGCGGTGCCGCCCGCACAAGCCCAGGCCATGTTCGACGCGGTGCTTGCCAAGGGCCTGCCAGTGGCGCTGCTGATGTTCGAAGGCGAGCAGCACGGGTTTCGGCGCGCCGAGACGATCCGGCGTGTGCTCGAAGCCGAGCTCGCGTTCTACGGCCGCATCTTCGGCTTCGCACCGGCCGGGCCCGCCGTTCCGCTGGAGATCCACAACCTCTGAACCCGGCGCCACACGCACGCTTGCACCTTGACGCGTCTGCACACACCGTAACAGCGTTCATCGACTACGGTTGGGGGTTGATCAAAGGACGAGCGATGAAACTTCAGTGGCGCACCGCGTGGCAAGGTCAGGAGATCGTGGTCTTCCGCGAAGACGAAGAAATCGACCGCTTCGACGCGGCGCAGATCCAGCGCGTGATCTTCGTGCACCAGGACAGCGGCGATTCGCCGGGCGACCTGGTGCTGGCGGTGGTCGAACTCGCCGAAGAGCACCTGCTGCTGCCGGCCGACACCGGCTTTGCCGGGCGCGTGAACTTCGAGCGACAGGCCTGGTGGACCGAGCGCGCCTGTGTCTACTGGGTCAACGAAGCGCAGGCCGCCCTGCCGATGCGGCTGCGGCGCGGCCGCTGGTTCCTGGGCTTCGCCGGGCCGACCTATGCGCGGCTGCCACGCACCGAGCTGGCGGCGCTGGTCGAACGCTGGCCGGTGCAGGGGCCGCAGACCTGGGAGCAGCGCAAGTGGCGGCGGATCGAGCGAAACCGGCCGTTCGCACCGGACGACGACGCCCAGTTGCGAGCCTGACCGCGGCCGAAGCCGAACCCCACAACAAAAAACCCGGCCAAGGCCGGGTTTTTCGCGGTGCGCGCCGGGTTGCCCCGGTGCGCGCCAGTCGGGGCTCAGGCCGCCGGCTTGTCGGCCTTGGCAGCCTTCTTGGCCTTGGCAGCCTTCTTGGCCTTCTTGGCCGGAGCAGCCTTGGCAGCCGGAGCGGCTTCCTTGGCCATCGGGGCAGCAGCGGCGGCCGGGGCAGCCTTGGCAGCCGGGGCGGCAGCAGCCGGAGCGCTGGCTTGGGCGAACGCGCCAACAGCGAACAGGGAAGCGATCAGGGCGGCAACGATTTTGTTCATGGTGTATTCCTGCAGGGAAATTGGATAAAGAGCACATGCTCCGGGGTGACAACGCGCCCGCGGCGGCCCCGGTTGACAGCGGTTTTCAGAAAGTTCCCCGCCTCGACGGCTTTTTTCAGACGAAACGGCCTTCACGCACCCACTTGGTCGCGACCCACTTCTCGCCCTCGACCACCGGCGCGCCACCGTGCAGCGAGCGCGTGCTGGCGTGGGCCCGGTCGTAACTGAAGAAAACGGCGTTGCCCTTGACCGGCGCCACTTCGAGCTGCACGTCGGGGAAGATCGTGGCGCCACCCCGTTCCGGTGTGTTGAGGTAACACACCAGCGAGGCCACGCGCTGCCCGCCGCGCTTGAGGATGCTCGGCGTGCCGGGCTGCGACGGGTCGAAATAGTCGTAGTGCGGCTTGTATTCGGCGCCCGGGCCGTAACGCAGCACCTGCAGGCCTTCGCCGTTCTCGAGCGGCCAATGCATCAGCGCGGCCATGCGCGCTTCGACCCGCGCGCACACCGCATGCTCGCCGCGCTCGAAGAACATGCCCTGGCTGGTGCGGGCCTCGTTCACTTCGCTGGAGCCGGTTTCGGTCTGCACGGTTTCCGAACGCGCCAGCCGCGCACGGGCGAGCGCGATGATCTCGTCGCACTCTTCGTCGGAGATGAGGTTGGCGAACACCACGACGCGCGGGTTGTGCAGGCTGGTGACGACCGTGACCTCGCGGTCGGCGGCCCAGAGGCGCGTGCGCGTGCCCTCGGGCATCGGCTCGGGCACCGGCACGGCAGCCGGCAACGCGGCGGCCCGGGTGCGCTCGGCGAGGTGCTCGCGCAGCGTGTCTTCGAGCGCCACGATCGCGACGTCTTCGTTCCAGCCGCTGGTCAGCATCGACTGCAGCACCGCCTCGGGCGGCTGGCCGGCCGTGGCCTGCTCGATGATCCACTGGCGCAATTCGGGGGTGACGGGCTGCGAACTCATGGCGCGCATTTTGCCAAACTCAGTCGGCCTGGCGGCGCCGGAAGACGAAGCGGTCGGCATCGGAGGCAGCGGCATCGAAACCGTAAGCTTCGGCGTCGAAACGTTTCAGCCCGGCCGGCGTGTCGATGCGTTTCGTGATGGCATAGCGCGCCATCAGGCCACGGGCACGTTTGGCGAAGAAGCTGATGACCTTGTAGCGGCCACCCTTCCATTCCTCGAACACACATTCGATCACCCGCGGCCGCAAGACCTTGCGGTCGGCGGCGCGAAAGTATTCCTGCGAGGCCAGGTTTACGATCACCGGCGAAGCGTCTGCCGCGGCGCGCGTGTTCAGGTGTTCGGCCAGCGTGTCGCCCCAGTAGGCGTAGAGGTCCTTGCCATGGGCGTTGGGCAGGCGCGTGCCCATTTCCAGGCGATAGGGTTGCAGCCGGTCGAGCGGGCGCAACACACCGTACAGGCCGCTGAGGATCGCCACATGGTCCTGCGCCCAGCGCAGGTCGGCGGGGCTGAGCGTGGGCGCTTGCAGGCCGCCGTACACATCGCCGTCGAAGGCCAGCGCAGCCGGCTTGCTGTTGCGCAGCGTCGCCCGGTTGCGCCAGGCCTTGTAGCGCGCCACGTTCAGTTCGGCCAGCGCTGGCGACAGGCTCATCAGCGCAGCGATCTGTGCCGGCGTGTGCTCGCGCAGCACGCCGATCAACTCGGCCGAGCGCGGCAGGAAGGGCGGCGTGGTGGCGGCAGCGAGCGCGTGCTCGGGGGCCGGGGTTTGATAGTCGAGCGACTTGGCGGGTGAGAGCACGTACAGCATGACCGCGATTATCGCGAGCCCGGCTCGCCCGCCGTTTTGTCACTCGGCTTATTTCTTCGCGTCGTTGACGGCGTCTTTCACCTTGTCGGCGGCCTTGTCGACCGAGTCGCCGACTTTCTTGGCGGCGTTGTCGACGCTCTTGCCGGCGCGCTCGGCCGGGCCTTCGGCAGGCTGGCAGGCGGCCATGGCGAGTGAGCAGGCGGCGACGAAGATGAAAATCGAGTTGCGGGTGGTGATCATGGTGGTTCTTCCTGATGTGGGGTTGTCGTCTGGCGTGCGGCTCGTGATACCGGCAGCACTGGGACGAACTGTAGGGTCGGCCCCGCGCTCCGTCATTCGGACGCGCTCGCAAAGCGCTGTCGGCTCTTTCCTACAGGCGCTTCCTGGCCACCCGCCCTCAGCGGAAATCGCGGCTGCGGCTGACCAGCCCGCCCAGCAGCGCGGTGTGGTCGATCGCCTTCATCACCACCAGGTGCCTGACCATCGTGTCGCCTTCACCCTGGCATTGCCAGCGGCCGAAAAGCGTGAGCAGGCGGGCCGCGAGCAGCGGCTTGCGCTGCGACTCGACCACCGACGGCCAGACGATCGCGTTGACGACGCCCGTGTCGTCTTCGAGCGTGACGAACATCGTGCCCTTGGCGGTGCCCGGCCGCTGCCGGTACGTGACGAGGCCGCTGGCGCGCGCGAGGCGACCGTTCGGGTAACCGTTCAGTACGGCAGCTGGCTGCACCCTGAACCGATTGAGCTCTTCGCGCAGCAAGGCCAGCGGGTGGCGCTGCAGCGTGAGGCCGAGCGCGCGGTAGTCGGCCAGTGTGCTTTCGGCTTCGGCCGGTACGGGCAATACGATCGGCGTTTCGTTCACACGGGTTTCGCGCAGCATCGGCGTCGGCCGCGTGTCGATGCCGGCCACGGCCCAGGCCGCCTGGTGGCGGTGGCCGGTCAGCGCACGCAGCGCGTCGGCCTGCGCCAGCGCCTGCAGGTCGCGGGCATCGAGCAGCGCACGGCGCGCCAGGTCTTCGGGGGTGGTGAACGGGGCCTGGGCGCGCGCGGCCACGATGCGAGCCGCGGCCGCGGCCGAGAGGCCGCCGACGCGGTCGAGGCCGAGGCGCACGGCGTGCAGCGCAGCCCCGGCGGCCGTGGCCGGCGGCGCTTCGAGCGTGCTCTCGCAGCTGCTCACGGTCACGTCCACCGGTCGCACCTCGACGCCGTGGGCACGCGCGTCGCGCACCAGCTGCGCGGGCTGGTAAAAACCCATCGGCTGGCTGTTGAGCAGCGCGGCGAGAAAGGCATCGGGGTGGTGCTGCTTTATCCAGCAGCTCACGTAGGCCAGTTGCGCAAACCCGGCGGCGTGGCTTTCAGGAAACCCGTATTCGCCGAAACCCTGGATCTGCTTGAAGATGCGCTCGGCGAACTCGGGCTCGTACTTGTTGTCGATCATGCGGCCGACCAGACGCTCGTGGAAGTGGCCCAACCCGCCCTTGCGCTTCCAGGCTGCCATCGCGCGGCGCAGGCCATCGGCCTCACCGGGCGTGAAGTCGGCCGCGATCATCGCGATCTGCATCACCTGTTCCTGGAAGATCGGCACGCCTTTCGTACGTTGCAGCGCCGGCCGCAGCGCCTTGGGGTAATCGATGGCGTCGTCGTCGAGCAGGCGGTTCTTCAGGTACGGGTGCACCATGCCGCCTTCGATCGGCCCGGGCCGCACGATCGCCACTTCGACCACCAGGTCGTAGTAGCAGGTGGGCTTCAGGCGCGGCAGCATGCTCATCTGCGCGCGGCTTTCGATCTGGAAGGTTCCGACCGTGTCGGCCTTGCAGATCATCTCGAACGTGGCCTTGTCCTTGCCGGGGATGTCCTGCATGCGGAACGCGCGGCCGAGCTTGGTGCCGACGAACTCGAGCGCACGCCGCAGCGCGCTCAGCATGCCGAGCGCCAGGATGTCGACCTTGATCAGACCGAGCGCGTCGAGGTCGTCCTTGTCCCACTGCACGACGCTGCGGTCTTTCATGGCCGCGTTTTCCACCGGCACCAGCTGCTCGATCTGATCGCGCGCGATCACGAAACCACCCGGGTGCTGGCTCAGGTGGCGCGGGAAGTCGATCAGCTGCTGCGTGAGCTCGATCCACAGCTTTGTCACCGGCGCGTCGGGGTCGAGGCCAGCCTCGCGCAGCCGCTCGGTGTCGATGTGGTTGGCGTCGAACCAGTGCATGCTTTTGGAAAGCATGGCGATGCGCTGCAGGTCCATGCCCAGCGCGCGGCCCACGTCACGCAGCGCGGAGCGTGGCCGGTAGCAGTTGACCACGGCAGTCAACGCGGTGCGGTGGCGACCGTATTTGCTGTAGATGTACTGGATCACCTCTTCGCGTCGCTGGTGCTCGAAGTCGACGTCGATGTCGGGCGGCTCGTTGCGTTCGACGCTGATGAAACGCTCGAACAGCAGCTTCGCGTCGTCGGGGTTCACTTCGGTGATTTCGAGGCAGTAGCACACCACCGAATTGGCGGCGCTGCCGCGGCCCTGGCACAGGATGTTCTGCGCACGTGCCCAGCGCACGATGTCGGCCACGGTAAGGAAGTAAGCTTCGTAGCCGAGCTGCTGTATCACGGCCAGTTCGGTTTCGATCTGCGGCGCCCACTGGGCCGCCAGCGCTTCATCGGGGAAACGTTTGACCAGGCCCTCGTGGGCGAGACGGCGCAAGTGGCCGATCGGCGTTTCACCTTCGGGCACCACCTCGCGCGGGTACTCGTACTTCAGCTCGGCGAGCGAAAAACTGCAGCGCCCCGCAAGAAAAAGCGTGTTCTCCATCCACTCAGGCTCGTACAGCGTTGCCAGCCTCGAACGTGCACGCAAGTGCTGCTCGGCGTTCGATTCGAGCGGCAGCCCGCACTGCGCCATCGGCCGGTTCAAGCGGGTGGCGCTGAGCGCGTCCTGCAGCGGCTTGCGCGAACGCACGTGCATCAGCACGTCACCGGTGGCCACGATGGGCAGGCCGGTGAACTTCGCCACGCGGCGCACGACACCCAACAATTCTTCGTCGCCAGCGCGGCACAACAGCGACAGCCCGATCGCCGCGCGGTCCTGGAACCAGGTCTTGAGCCACATGGCGTGGGCGAACACGGTCTCGAAAGGCTGAGCCGCATCGGGCACCAGCAAGGCCAGGCATTCCGGTAGACCGGCTAGCGTGGGAGCGTTCGGGATCTTGCCTTCGACATCGCCCGGGTATGCGATGTAAGAACCCTTGGATGCACGCCGTCGCGCCACCGTGATCCAGTGCGACAGGTTGCCATAGCCGCGCCGCGTCTGCGCGAGCAGCACGAGGCGGGCGTGGGCGCGCGGCCCGGCCGCGGTGGAAGCATCACCCTCTTTGACATGGTGTTTCGGCTTCTTGCCTGCCGGATCCGCCATCGGCAGCGTGAGCCGCATCTCGCTGCCGATGATCAGCGGCAGCTTGCGCTCCTGCGCTTCGACATGCGCGCGCACCACCCCCGCCAGCGAACACTCGTCGGTGATGGCGAGCGCGGCATAACGCAGATCCTGTGCGCGCTCGACCAGCTCGGCCGGGTGCGACGCGCCAGTCAGGAAGCTGAAGTTGCTGCGGCAGTGCAGTTCGGCGTAACCCGGTAGCACATCGTTCTTTCGCGAACTTCGCCACCCTGCGGCCCATTCGCCGTTGCATCCCATGGGGTGGAGGGAAGTGTTCCTGTTGTTGTTGCTGTTGCTGTTGTCGAAGCCGTCGCCAGTCCCGCCATGAGCCCATCGAGCGGGCTCGATGTGCCGGCTGCGGCCGACTTGAGCACATGCGTGTAGATCATGGTCGTGCTCACATCGGAATGCCCGAGCAGCTGCTGCACCGTGCGGATGTCGGTACCGGCTTGCAGCAAATGCGTCGCGAAAGAATGACGAAGCGTGTGGACCGTGGCCGGCTTGGTGATACCGGACGCTTCGACAGCCGCCCTCAGGTCACGCTGCAGGCGCTTTTCGTGCAAGTGATGGCGCCGCCGAATCTGCTGCGCGTCCCCCGGGTCTGTCGACAGCACCGGCGACGGAAACACCCAGAACCACGACCAGCTTTCAGCCGCGCGTTTGTATTTGAGCGCCAATGCATGTGGCAGGTAAACGCCCACCTCTTCCCGTGAGCGGTCGCCGAGCCAATGGCGGCGCGCCACGTCGAACTGTTCACGTAGCGCTTGTTCGAGCGCACGCGGCAACATCACGACCCGGTCCTTGCCACCCTTGCCATCACGCACGATGATGATCTGGCGCACGAAGTCGACGTCCTTCACCCGCAGGCGCACGCCTTCCATCAAGCGCATGCCGGTCCCATAGAGCAAACGCGCCAGCAGACCCGAAACCCCTTGCATCCGCGAAAGCACGGCGTGCACTTCACCGTGCGTCAGCACGATCGGCAGCCGCTTTTTCGGCACCGGGCTGCCGAGTTCCTGCATCCACGGCATGTCCACGCCGAGCACTTCGCGGTACAGGTACAACAAGGCACTCAAGGCTTGCCGATGCGTGGAGGCAGCGACACGACGCTCGTTCGCCAGCATCGTCAGGTAATCCCGCACCTCGGCGGCCCCCATCTCGCGTGGATGGCGCATCCCCGACCACCGAACGAAGCCACGCACCCAATAGACGTAAGCCTGCTCGGTGCGTAAGCTGTAATGCATGTAGCGCAGACGCTCCGTCAACGCTTCCAGCAACCTGGGCGGTGGCCGACTCTCCGCGCCGAGATCGATGTCCACTTTTACACCCCGTCGTAGTACTGTTGTTTTATACAGTATCGTGCACCAACCCGCCTGTCAAGGGCATCATTCATCGCCCAACCGCGCCCCATGAACTTTCGCACCAGAAAACACGACAACGTAACTGGACGAGGGGTGTCGTCGACAACTCGTTAG
>JBEBIB010000008.1:0-186969 GCA_040080605.1 Burkholderiaceae bacterium | reverse complement strand
CACCCGACCCTGCGCATTCCCGGCCGCCGCCTGCTGCATTCGCCCGGCCCCACGCCACTGCCCGACGCCGTGCTGCACGCGATGAGCGCGCAGCCGATGGACCTGGCCGACCCGCGGGTCGACGCCAACATCGCCGCGGTCGAAGCGGGCCTCAAACGCCTGCTGCAGACCGAGACTTCCGATGTCTTCATCTACGCCGCCAACGGCCACGGCGTGTGGGAAGCCGTGCTCGCGAACCTGACCAACGGCGGCGAAGCGGTGCTTGTGCCCGGCACCGGCCATTTCAGCGAGTCGTGGGCGGTGCAGGCCGAGGCGCTCGGCCGCGTGGTCGTGCGCACGCCGTGGCGCGAAGGTTTCGCGATCGACGCCGCAGCCGTCGAACAGGCGCTGCGTGACGACAAGGCACACGCGATCAAGGCGCTGTTCGCCGTGCACACCGACACCGCCAGCGGCGTCACCAGCGACATCGCCGCGCTGCGCCGCGCGCTCAACGCAGCCCGCCACCCGGCCTTGCTGGTGGCCGACGTGGTCGCTTCGCTCGGCGCTGCGCCGTTCGCGATGGATGCGCTCGGTGTCGACGTGGCCGTGGGCGCGTCGCAGAAGGGCCTGATGTGCCCGCCAGGTGTCGGCTTCGTCGCCGTCAACGCCGCCGCCTTCGCGGTCGCCGAGCGCAACACGTCACCGCGTTTTTACTGGGACTGGGTGCGCCGCAAGAACGATCTGTCGTACCGCAAGTTCTGCGGCACGCCGCCGCAGAACCTGCTGCTGGGGATGCAGGCTGCGCTCGAACTGATCTTCAGTGAAGGCCTCGATGCGGTGTGGCAGCGCCATGCGCAACTGGCGAGCGCGGTGCACGCGGCCGTCGAAGGCTGGCGCGAAGGGGGCGCGCTCGGCTTCTTCGCGCAGGAGGCGGCCAGTCGCTCGGTGTCGGTCACCACGGTCACGGTGGCCGAAGGCATCGACGTCGACGCGCTGCGCAGCGTCGCCCGCGAACGTTTCCAGGTTTCCATCGCTGGCGGGTTGGGGCCGCTCACCGGCCGCGCGTTGCGCATCGGCCACCTGGGCGACTGCAACCCGGCGATGATCCTCGGCGCGATCGCCGGCGTCGAAGCGGCGCTGGTGGCGCAAGGTGTTCCGGTCGGCAGTGGTGGCACACAACGCGCGGTGATGCGACTCGCGGGGCATTGAGGCGCACTCGATAATCGGCAGATGCACCTGTTGATCCCGTTCGCCTCTGCCTTGTCCGAAGCCGCCAGCCACGTTCTGAATGATCTGCAGTTGCCGAACCTCGCGCGCTTGCTGGCGCGCCTGACGCCGGCGGCCGTCGATGCCGGCGACGAATACACCCTCTCGCCGCCGCACGAACGCGCGCTGGCCGCTGCGTGGGGCTGGCACGGCGACGACGGTGCGCTGCCCTTCACCGCACACGCTGCGGCGCTCGACGGCGTGGCGGTGGGCGAACAGGCTTGGGGCCTCGTCACCCCCGCGCACTGGCATGTCGGCCGCGACCACGTGACCCTGGCCGACCCCGAGGCCCTGCAACTCACCGAAGCCGAATCACGCACCGCCTTCGAGGTGGTGCGCGACCTGTTCGAGAGCGAAGGCTTCACGCTGGTCTGGGGTGCACCCTCACGCTGGTACGTGGCGCACGAGAGCCTGGCCGGCCTGCCCTGCGCGGCGCTCGACCGCGTGATCGGCCGCAACGTCGACCTGTGGATTCGCCACGGCGCGGCATTCCAGTCGCAGGCGCGGCTGGTGCGGCGCCTGCAGAGCGAAGTGCAGTTGCTGCTCTACCCGCACGCACTCAACGAAGAACGCGAACAGCGGGACGCGCTGACGCTGAACTCGTTCTGGCTCAGCGGCTGCGGGCGCGCGCAGGCCGTGTCGACCAACGACGTTGTCGTGAACGACACGCTGCGTGCCCCGCTGCTGGCGCAGGACTGGGTCGCCTGGGCCGATGCCTGGCGCGCGCTCGACGGCGGCGCGCTGGGCGCGCTGCTCGCCGATGCGCAGGCCGGCCGCAGCGCGCGCCTCACGCTCTGCGGCGAGCGCAGCGCCCAGCGCTTCGACAACGCAAAGCGTTCGCTGTGGCAACAACTCGGCAGCCGCTTCAAGTCGCCCGCACCACACACGATCCTGGAAGCACTCTGATGGCCGCCACGCAGATGCCCACCCTCACGCAACGCGACCCGCCGCCGCGCGCCGTGTGGGCGCTCGAACAGGCGGGCGTGCACCCGCTGCTCGCGCGCCTGTTCGCCGGGCGCGGCGTCCGCACGGCCGACGAGCTCGACGACGGCCTCGCACGCCTGCTGCCCCCGACCGACCTGCTCGGCGTGCAGGCGGCAGCCAAGCTGCTCGCCGACGTGATCACGGACCACCAGCGTGTGTGTGTCGTTGCCGACTACGACTGCGACGGCGCCACCGCCTGTGCCGTCGCGCTGCGCGGCCTGCGCCTGCTCGGCGCGGCCGAAGGCACATTGAACTACGTGGTGCCCGACCGCGCAGTGCACGGCTACGGCCTCACGCCGGCCATCGTCGATCTCGCGCTGAAACAAGAACCCGACCTGCTGCTGACCGTGGACAACGGCATCGCCAGCCTCGCCGGCGTGGCCCATGCGCGCGCCAGCGGCCTGGCCGTGCTCGTGACCGACCACCACCTGCCAGCGCTCGAGGGCGACGTGATCGTGTTGCCCGACGCGAACGTGATCGTCAACCCCAATCAGCCGGGTTGCACGTTCGGCAGCAAGAACCTCGCCGGTGTCGGCGTGATGTTCTACGTGCTGCTCGCGGTGCGCGCCGAGCTGCGCGAACGGGGTGTGTTCACGGCACAGAACCAGCCGCGGCTCGACGCCCTGCTCGACCTCGTGGCGCTCGGCACCGTGGCCGACGTGGTGAAGCTCGACGCCAACAACCGCCGCCTCGTCGCGCAGGGCCTGAAGCGCATCCGCGCGGGGCACATGCAGCCCGGCGTCGCCGCACTGTTCAGCGCCGCCGGCCGCGACGCGCGCCGTGCCAGCGGCTTCGACTTCGGCTTCGCGCTCGGGCCGCGCATCAACGCCGCCGGGCGTTTGTCGGACATGACGCTCGGCATCGAATGCCTGATGACCGACGATGTCGGCCGCGCCGGCGAACTGGCGAAGACGCTCGACGGCATCAACCGCGAACGGCGTGATGTTGAAACCGGCATGCGCGAACAGGCCGAGTTGTTGCTCGAAGGGCTGATGCAAGGCGAACTCGCCGAGCTCGCGCCACCGGCGCTCGCGATCTACGACCCCGAGTTTCACGAAGGCGTGGTCGGCATCGTCGCGTCGCGCCTGAAAGACCGCGTGCACCGCCCGACCTTCGTGTTCGCGCGCGGGCAGGACGGTTCGCTCAAAGGCTCGGGCCGTTCGATCCCGGGCTTTCATTTGCGCGACGCGCTCGACCTCGTCGCGAAGAGAAACCCCGGCGTCCTGCAACGTTTCGGCGGCCACGCGATGGCAGCCGGTTGCACGATCGCCGAGGCCGACTTGCCCGCATTCGATGCCGGCTTCCAGCAGGTCGCGCTCGAGTGGCTCGACGCCGCCACGCTCGCGCGCAAGCTGCTGACCGACGGCGCGCTGCCGGCCGAATACTTCAACGCGCCGACGGTGCGCACGCTCGACGCGCAGGTCTGGGGCCAGGGCTTCGAAGCGCCGGTCTTCAGCGACGAAGTCGATGTGGTCTCGCAGCGCCTGGTCGGCGAAAAACACCTGAAGCTCAGCGTGCGGTTCGGCGGCGTGCTGGTCGACGCGATCTGGTTCGGGCACAGCGAGCCGGTTGCGGCGCGTGTGCGTCTGGCCTATCGTTTGAGCGTGGACGAATACAACGGCCGCGAACGTGTGCAGATGGTGGTGGAGGCCGCGGCCTGATCAACTCAAAATGAGGGAATGCGCGCCGCGGCGCAAGAGTGTTAGGTTTCGCGTCGGTGATTTCACCTTCGCATTCGAGGTCGACGATGAAACAACAGCCTGCTTCCCGACATCCGCTGACACCTGAACGGAGCGTGCGGGTGATGCTGCTCGCAGTCGCCGTGGTCAGCCTGGCCGGCTGTTTCGAGTGGGGCGGCGGCGGCGGCAGGGTCGCCGAGTCCGCCCCCGCCCCGTCGGCACCGCCGGCACCTGCGCCGGCACCGCCCGCCGCACCGAGCGCGAACACTTACACCAGCGGTCTGTCGTCTCCATGGGGCATGGTTTTTCTGCCCGACCGCCGAATCCTCGTCACACAAAAGGCCGGCTCGATGGTGATCGTCAGTGCCGACGGCACGAGCGTCGGCCTGCCCGTCCTCGGTGTGCCGGCAGTCGACAGCGCCGGCCAGGGTGGCCTGCTCGACGTGGCGCTCGACCCCGACTTCGCCACCGACCCCTGGGTCTACATCAGCTACTCGGAACCGGGCAGCGGCCCAGAGTCCGGCAAGTCGGGCACGGCCGTCGCACGCGCTCGGCTGGTGGGCAACACCTTGCAGAATCTCGGCGTGATCTTTCGCCAGCAGCCGAAGGTGGTCGGCGCCGGTCACTATGGCTCGCGGCTGGTGTTTCGCACCGACAAGACCTTGTTCGTGACGCTGGGCGAGCGCCAGCTGGGCAGCCCGGCGCAGGACCTGGGCACCCACCTCGGCAAGGTCGTGCGCCTGAACCGTGACGGCAGCGTGCCGGCCGACAACCCGAGCCTGGGCGCCGGCGCGCGGCCCGAGATCTGGAGTTACGGCCACCGCAACCCGCAAGGTGCTGCGCTGCATCCGGGCACCGGTGAACTCTGGGAACTCGAGCACGGCCCGCAAGGCGGCGATGAAATCAACATCGCGCGTGCCGGCAACAACCACGGCTGGCCGGTGCGCAGCTATGGCTGCAACTATGGCGACCCCGTCGGCGACACCTGCCGCATCGGCGGCGGCACGCACGCGCCGGAATTCGTGGAGCCGCTGACGTATTGGGTGCCGACCTCGATCGCGCCGAGCGGCCTGGCGTTCTACACCGGCAGCATGTTTCCCGAGTGGCAGGGCAACCTGTTCCTCGGCTCGCTCGCCGGGCAGGCGTTGTGGCGCGTGGTCTTGAGCGGGAACACGGTCGTTGCGCGCGAGCCGCTGTTCGCGTCGCTCGGCGAACGCATCCGCAACGTGACCCAGGGGCCCGACGGCGCGCTCTACCTGCTGACCGACAGCGGCTCGGGGCGGATTGTTCGCGTCGCCCGGTAGGCAGCAGTTCACGCCCCGTTACGGGCCGGCTCTCTACAATGGAAGGGTGAACACACCCTCTGTCTGGATCAACGCCGACCTGCACTGCCACTCCGCGGTGTCCGACGGAACGCTGCAACCCGAAGCGCTCGCCGCACGCGCCAAGGCCAACGGCGTGGAGCTCTGGGCGCTGACCGACCATGATGAAATCGGCGGCCAGCAGCGCGCCCGTGACGCCGCTGTGGCACTCGGCCTGCCCTACCTCACCGGCACAGAAATCTCGGTCACGTTTGCCGACGTCACCGTGCACATCGTCGGCCTCGGTTTCGACGCCGACAACGAAGCGCTGAAAGCCGGCCTGAGCGCCACGCGCGGCGGGCGCCGGGAGCGGGCCATGGAAATGGCCGACGGCCTGGCCAAGGTCGGCATCAAGGGAACGTTCGAAGGCGCGCTCAAGTACGTGAAGAACCCCGAGTTGATCTCGCGCACGCACTTCGCGCGGTTTCTCGTCGAGAGCAAGGTCTGCAGCGACACCCAGGAGGTGTTCCGCAAGTACCTCGTCGAAGGCAAGCCCGGCTTCGTGCCACACCGCTGGGCCACGCTGCGCAACGCCGTCACATGGATCACGCAGGCCGGCGGCATGGCGGTGATCGCCCACCCGGCGCGCTACAAGTTCACCGCCAACGAAGAGTACGCGCTGTTCTCCGAGTTCAAGGCGCTCGGCGGCGAAGGCGTGGAGGTCGTGACCGGCAGCCACAGCAGCGCCGACGCGGTGCGCTACACCGAGACTGCCCTCGAGTACGGCCTGCTCGCGTCGCGCGGCAGCGACTTCCACAGCCCCGCCGAGAGCCACATGGACCTGGGCAACCTGCCGCCGCTGCCCTCGCAGCTCACACCGGTGTGGGAAGCGCTGGCTTCGCGCGTGCATCGGCCGGCATGAAACGTTGAGCGGTCGCCGCTGTTGAAGGCGGCGCCAGACGATGTCGCAGTACTTCGAAGTCCATCCCGAGAACCCGCAGCAGCGTTTGCTCAAGCAGGCGGTGCAGATCCTGCACGGCGGCGGCATCGCGGCGATCCCCACCGATTCGAGTTACGCGCTCGTGTGCCACCTCGACGACAAGACTGCGGCGCAGAACCTGCGGCGCATCCGCGGTGTCGACGACAAGCATCACCTCACGCTGCTGTGCCGCGACCTGAGCGAACTCGCCAGCTACGCGCGCGTCGACAACAAGCAGTACCGGCTGCTCAAGCTCGGCACGCCGGGGCCGTTCACCTTCATCCTGGAGGCGACGAAAGAAGTGCCGCGCCGTGTGTCGCACCCGTCGCGCCGCACCATCGGCCTGCGTGTGCCCGAGCACGCGGTCACACAGGCACTGCTCGAACTGCTGGGCCAGCCGCTGCTCGCCACCACGCTGATCGCGCCCGGCGAGACCGAGCCGATGAACGACCCGCACCAGATCCGCGACCATTTCCAGAAGCTGATCCAGGCCGTGGTCGACGCCGGCGCCTGCGCGATGCAGCCGACCACCGTGGTCGACCTGAGCGGCGCCGAACCGGTGCTGGTGCGGCAGGGCCGCGGCGACGCCGCACTGCTCGGCCTACACCCATGAAAAAGGCCCGCCGGTGGCGGGCCTTCGGGTCGGGTCAGTGCCAGCTCAACGGCGCCCGCCGATGAAACTGCCGGTGCTGGGCGTCTGGGTCGGGTTGACGTAGGTTCCAGCGCCGGTACCGGCCTGGAAGTCCAATGTTCCGGACGCGGTGTTGGTGCCGTTGGTAAGGCTGAACGCGCCGGTCGCCGGATCGGTGATGTTCAGCGAGCACGCGAAGACCTGGTTCAGCTCCTTGTCGAAGCACGAGACGGTGCCGTTGCCGTTGATGAACACCGTGGTGCCGTTGGTCGGGCTCACCGCGTCGGTGCTGCCCCGGAAGTCCCAGGTTCCGACATACGAGCCGGCCGTCAGCGCCAGCGGCACCGACGGATCGTGGGGCGTGAGGCCGAGTTGCCCCAGCAGTGCCGTGGCCGCGACTGTGTTCAGGCGTGCCTTGCTCGTCACGGTCGGCTTGGACTGGTAGCCGAAGTGGACCAGGCCGGCACGCTCGACGTAGACCCGCTTGTAGGTCAGCGGCCCGGTCTCGGCCGGCAAATTGTTGAAACTCAATGCACGCGCATCGCCCAGCGAGGTGATGGTGTAGGTGCCGCCGCTGCCGATCGGCGTGCAGGCCCGCGTGCCGCCGTCGATGAAACGCTGCTTGCAGCTGTAGTAGGTCACGGCGTTGCCACCGGTGAACGCGACCCGCAGGCGCGTGTTGCCGGTGTAGAAGCCGGGCGCCGTGCCGAAGTTGACCGGCGCGGAGCCGAGCGTGCCAAGGTCCATCGTGGTGATGCCCCAGCCTTCATTGGCATCGGTCGAGGTATACAGCACACCCAGGTAGGTGAAGCTCATGCTCGGCGCGAAGACGCAAGGTGTTCCGCGTGAGGCCGCGATCATGCCTTCGAGCGTGCTGATGTTGGTGCCGTTGGTATCCCGTTCGAGCGTCGTCAGCGGCGCGCCATTGGCGCCGACGGCCAGCGTGTTGCAACCGGTGCCTGCCGGCTGCGTGCTGATGTTGCCTCCCGCAGCAACAGCCGCGCTGTAGCGCGCCACCGCCTGGCTCGTGCCGGCCGGGCTGTTCGCACCGACCGGAAGGTAGGCGATGGCATTCGTGAGCGGTGTGTTGGTCTGGTACAGCACCGACGAACCGGTGGGGAAAGTGGCCGTGCCGAGCGCGGCGAGTCCTTCGCTTCCGATCGACAGGTTGGTGTAGCCGGCGCCGCGGATCTGGTTGTAGACCTCGAGGTAGGTCTTGCCGGAGACGTCGATCGCCGCGCGGTTGGTGCGGCCGGTTTCGCGCGTGCCGCAATAGCCGTACCTGCTCCTGCCCTGCGCATCACGCACGCTGGAGGTGTTTTCGAAGTTGATCGGGCAAGCAGCCCAGGCCGTGCCGTCCCAGTGCAGGTCGGAGTTGCGGGTCGGGTCACCACCCGAGCCCCAGGTCGCCACGTTGCCGTTGATGGCGCGGGTGCGGCGCTCGACGTACTTGAAGTTGTTGCTGGCGTCGGGCGTCTGCTGCGCGAGCGAGCCACCGAGCGTGCGGAACGCGTAGTTCGACGCGTTCGTGAAGTTCAGCGAGTCGAGATTCAAGGCGGCGCTCGGCGGTACGGCCGGTGCGGCCGGCTGCGTGTTGACGGCCACCACCGTGGCCACCGCGGCTGGTGTGAGGCCTGCGTCGGCTACTAGCGTCGTGGCAGCGGCCAGCAAGGCCGCCTCCTTGGCCGCGGGCGTGGTCGCGGCCAGCACCGCGGGGCTGCTCAGGGCCGTCACCAGGTCGGGCAGCAATTCAAGCAGCTTCTGCTGGATCGCCTTGTCGAGATCGGCCTGCGTGATCAACGCACCGCCGACTGCAGGCGTGCCCACGGTCGAGGCCACGGCCGCAGACTGCTGCTGCGTGGTAACGACCACCAGGCGTGCCACCGCCGCGGCACTGATGCTGCCATCGGTCGGTGCCGCGACCTTGGTGAAGTCCTGGAACAGCGAAGCAGTGATGCCAGTCTGGTCCTGCACCGCCTTGGCCGCTTCGGCACTGGTGGCGCCGGTCGTCACCATGGTCTGCTGCACCAGGGTCGTCAACGGGCTCACCACGCCGGTCTGGTCGGCGGGCGCGGCCATGCGGTACGCCACCGTGACCGGGCCGTGATCCTTGTCCACCGATTCGGTGTTGTTGACTTCGGCGACGAGCGTGTACTTGCCGACGTCGGCATTGGGCACCGCCAGCGTCACATTGCCAGCAGCGTCGGTCTTGCCCTGGGTTTCATCGGTATCGCACTTGCCGTTGCTGTTCTTGTCGACGCAGACGAGCGCCTTCTCGATGAGCCCGTCGATCACGGTGGTGCTGACGTTGGTGGTGGTGGCCGGCGGCAGCACGGGGTCGGGGTCTCCGCCGCAGGCCGCCATCAAGAGCGAGGCCGCCGCGGCAGCGGCCAGGTGGAATCGATCAGAACGAGTTTTCATAGGGGCCTCTTCGGGCTGGTGCGACCGGCGATTGAGGGATGCCGGCGTTTCCCGGGTCAGGCCCCGACCCCGGCACCGGGTCGGTTTGCCATGTCCGCGGCGCGAGCGTATGGCGGGCATGCCACGGGCCGCATCGTCTGGTCTGAGGACGGAAACACCCTACCAAGCCGCGAGGCCGCACCCGCCGACCCACGGATTGACAAGGTGGTCGACAAATACTAAAGTGATATCACTTTGCGATCATCGCAAGGCACTTCGGGAGACAGTGACATGAAGAGAACAGCGTCGGAAGAGCGTGCCGCGTCGTCGGGCAACGGCTTCGTCTACGTCGTCATCGGGCTCGGCCTGATGCTCGGCGCGATTTTCCTGCTGATGAGCCGGCCCTCGCCGCTGATGGCCGGCGTGTTCGGCGTGTGCATGCTGCTCGGCGTGGCCTGCCTGGCGGGCCTGTACATGCTGCAACCGAACCAGGCGGTGCTGCTCACGCTCTTCGGTAGCTACCGCGGCACCGACCGCAGCGAAGGCCTGCGCTGGGCCAACCCGTTCTACGCCAAGGCCAAGATGTCGGTGCGCGCGCGCAACTTCAACAGCGAGAAGCTCAAGGTCAACGACCTGCGCGGCAACCCGATCGAGATCGCCGCAGCCATCGTCTGGCGTGTGGAAGACACGGCGCAGGCAAGCTTCGATGTCGACAACTTCGAGGCCTACGTGCTCACACAGGCCGAGTCGGCCGTGCGCCACCTGGCGCTGAGCTACGCCTACGACAACATCGACGAACCCAAACCCGGCGACACCCGTGAGATCACGCTGCGTTCAGGCACCGACGAAGTGGCCGCCGCCCTGCGCACCGAGCTGCAGGCGCGCTTCGCGCAGGCCGGCATCGTCGTCATCGATGCCAAGCTCACGCACCTGGCCTACGCGCCCGAGATCGCAGGCACGATGCTGCGGCGCCAGCAGGCCGAAGCCATCATCGCGGCGCGCAGCAAGATCGTGCACGGCGCAGTCGGCATGGTCGAGCTCGCACTCAACGGCCTGGCCGAACGTGGCCTGCTGCACCTCGACGACGAACGCAAGGCGGCGATGGTGAGCAACCTGCTCGTGGTGCTGTGCTCCGACCACGACGCCACGCCGGTGGTGAACACCGGCACGCTCTACAACTGACGGGCCCTGGAAGCGCTTCGCAGCCACGCCACCGATGGCTAGCCCCGACAAGAAGTCGTTCCTGCTGCGCATCGACCCGCAGCTGTGGGCGGAGATCGAGCGTCTCGCAGCGGCCGAGTTGCGCAGTGCGAACGCGCAGGTCGAGTACCTGTTGCGCGACGCGCTGAAAGCCCGTTCCGGCAAAGCCGGCGCCGCGCCGGCGCCGCAGCGCAAGCCGCCGCGCTGACGCGTGCAACCAGCTAGGCGCGTTCTGCCAGCAGCACCTTCTTGCGCTCGGCCATCAGGGCGCCGAGTTCGAGCATGTCGAGCTTGGTCGTCTTCGCCTTCGGGAACATCTCGGTGTGTTCTTCCTTGACGTGGTGCTTCACATACTCGCTCAGCACCTTGACCTTCGCGTCAAACATCTCTCCGTCGGGCTCCTTGCCTTCGATCTGGGCGATCAGGTCTTTCATCGTGGCCTGCTCGACGATCGCTTCGGGCACGAGTTCCTTGTCCTTCAGCGCCTGCTTCACGGCCGGGTAGAAGATCTCTTCCTCGACCTGGGCGTGCACGCTGAGCTCGGTGCAGATCTTCGCCACGAGCGCCTTCTTCTTCGACGACGCGCGGGCCCTGTCGTATTCGGCGAAGAGCGCATCGACGGCCTTGTGGTCGGCGCGCAGCAAGGCGATGGCCTCCAGCGGCTTCGGGGCGGCTTTTTTCATGGGCGTGGGCATGGCGGGTTCCTTGTGGTGAGAGTGCGTGGTCAGGTGAAAAGGGCGATCAAGATGATGATCGGGATGGGGATGCCGAGAAAGAACAAGAGCAGCGAGCGCATGGTGGTCTCCTTGGGTGAAGGGGTGATCGAAGAAAATCAGAGGTCGCGCTGCCGGCCACCCCAGGTGGCGGCCAGGCTGGCAACGAAGGCGCCGGCCAGCAGCGAGACGAACAGCCACAAAGTCGCGTGGACAGTGGCTTTGCGCGCCTTGTCGGCCGCTTCGCGCGCGGCGGTCTCGGCGTCTTTCAGCTTGGCCTGCATGCGTGCGTAGGTGTCGCTCACGCGCTTCTCCGCGTCGGGCTGCGACAGACCGGTGCGCTGGGCGATCACTTGGCCGAGATAACGTGTATCGTCGGCCGGCAAGGCGCCGCTGCGCAGGCTGTTGAGCAGGATGCGCGTGGTCTCGGCGACCGGTGCCGCAACAGCCGGCTCGGTGACCGCGGCTGCACTGTTTTCCTTGCGGAACAGCGAGTCGACGAAGTACGAAGTCGACCCCGCGTCAGAGCCGGTCGCCGACCGCCCCGCTGCACCAGTCACGCTCGCCGCCGCGACCGCACCGCCCGCGACGCTCGCACCCGCCTGCACACCGCCGCCGACGATCGTTGCGATCGTGGACGCGAGCAGCGCGGCCGTCGCGAGTGACGCAACGGCCCAGGCCAGAAATCCGTGCGCGGTATCGCGGAAGTAGACCTCGTCGGTCTGCGCCCCGACCCAGCGCGCGCGCAGCCGGCCGGCAAGGTACCCGCCCATGCCCGAGGCCATGATCTGCGTGACGGTGACCCACACGATGGTCGAGAAGCCGAACGCCGCTGCCGACACACCACTGCGCGCCCACGGCGAGATCGCCGACAAGCCGAGCCCAGCGCCCAAGATCAGCAGGATCATCGACAAGGCGGCCGCCGCGGCGGCGCCCGCGAGGATCGCACCCCACGACACGGCGCTGGCGTGGCCCGGATGATCGGCGCGTGGAATCGGCGGCATGGGCCGCGAGTTCTCGAACGGGTCGGCGGCGGTGGCGTACGACGAACTCATGCAGGCTCCTTTTCGTCCGGATCGATGCCCTTGATCGGCGCTTCGGTCAGGTCCGGCCCGATCTCGACGATCTTCTCGTCGGTCGCTTCGTCCTTGAAGTTCTCGGGGTGCTTCTCAGCGGCTTTCTTCTCGGACTTTTCGAGTGCGGCACGTTGTGCTTCGTCGGTCACGCTGCGGGTGGTGGTGGGCTGATTCATGGCGTCTCCGGGCGAGGTGTTTATGTAGGCACGAAGGTTAGGGACGAGCGTTCTCGCGCGCCGTCGGCGCCTTCCACGAACAGGTGCAGGAACTTTCCTACGCGTGCCCGTGCTGTCTGCAATCACCTGCGTGGCGATGGCCGCATTTCCTACAGGCCCGCGCCACGCTTCGCGCGAAGCTGCGCGACGTGCCCATGCACGCCCGCGCTGAACCCGCGTCAACTACTTCAACTCCTGAGAGGAACACCTCGTGAAGAAACCGAACCCTGGCGCCGCCAAAGCAGCGCTTGCCGCCCAGGCCGCCGACACGCAGGCGCTGGTCAAGTCCATGCCCGACAACAGCAACAAGGCCAAGGAAATCGGCCGCGCCAACGCCGTGTCACCGCCCGTCGGCCTGACACGCAAGCCGGCCTCGCGCGCGGTGGGCGCGAGCACCTTGAGCGAGAGCAACGTGTCGGCCAAGACCGGAGGTGCCAAAGCTGCGCCCGGCTCGCTCGACCGCGTGCGCAGCGACGCCGCCGACCAGGTGCTCACCACCAACCAGGGTGTGCCGATCGGCGACAACCAGAATTCATTGAAGGCCGGCCTGCGCGGGCCGACGCTGCTCGAAGACTTCATCCTGCGCGAGAAGATCACGCACTTCGACCACGAGCGCATCCCCGAGCGCATCGTGCACGCGCGTGGGTCGGCGGCCCATGGCTACTTCGAAGCCTATGAACCGTTGACGAAGTACACGCGTGCCGCGCCCTTCGCCGCTGCGGGGAAGCAGACGCCGGTGTTCGTGCGCTTCTCCACCGTGGCCGGCGAGCGTGGCTCGGCCGACACCGCGCGTGATGTGCGTGGCTTCGCGGTCAAGTTCTACACCGACGAAGGCAACTGGGACCTGGTCGGCAACAACATGCCGGTGTTCTTCATCCAGGACGCGATGAAGTTCCCCGACCTCGTGCACGCCGTGAAGCCCGAGCCGCACAACGGCATGCCGCAGGCGGCCTCGGCGCACGACACCTTCTGGGACTTCGCCTCGCTGATGCCGGAGTCGACCCACATGCTGATGTGGGCGATGTCGGACCGCGCCATTCCGCGCAGCCTGCGCATGATGCAGGGCTTCGGCGTGCACACCTTCCGGCTGATCAACGCCAAGGGCGAGTCGCACTTCGTGAAGTTCCACTGGCGGCCGCTGCTCGGCACGCACTCGCTGGTGTGGGACGAAGCGGTGAAGATCTCGGGCGCCGACTGCGACTTTCACCGACGCGATCTGTGGGACGCGATCGAAGCCGGTGAGTACCCGGAATGGGAACTCGGCCTGCAGATCTTCACCGAGAAGCAGGCCGAAGGCTTCAGCTTCGACGTGCTCGACGCGACCAAGCTGATCCCCGAAGAGCTGGTGCCGGTGATGCCCGTCGGCCGCATGGTGCTGAACCGCAACCCCGACAACTTCTTCGCCGAGACCGAACAGGTCGCGTTCTGCACCGCGCACGTGGTGCCGGGCATCGACTTCAGTAACGACCCGCTGCTGGCCGGCCGCCACCACTCGTACGTCGACACGCAGATCTCGCGCCTGGGCGGTGCCAACTTCCACGAGATCCCGATCAACGCGCCGCTTGCGCCGGTGCACAACAACCAGCGTGACGGCCTGCACCGCCAGAACATCCCGCGCGGGCGCGTCGCCTACGAGCCCAACTCGCTCGGTGGTGGTTGCCCGTTCCAGGCCGGCGCGAAGGGCTTCGTTTCGTTCCCGCAGCCGGTGCAGGAAGACAAGCTGCGTGGCAAGCCCGAGAAGTTCGCCGACCACTACACGCAGGCCACGCTGTTCTACGAAAGCCAGACACCGGTCGAGAAAGCGCACATCGCCGGCGGCTTCCGCTTCGAGCTGAGCAAGCTGACCGTGCCTGCGATCCGCGAGCGCATGCTGGCGTCGCTGGTGAACGTGTCGAAGGAACTGGCGGCCACGGTGGCTGCGGGGCTCGGCATGCCGGTGCCGCCGGCCTTGCCGCGTGTGATGGCCAAGCCGGCCAAGCCCGAAGTGACACGCTCGCCGGCGCTCTCGCTGACCGCGCTGCCCGGCGACGGTGGCATCCGCACTCGAAAGATCGCGATCCTGGCGGCGCCGGGCGTCGTCGGTGCGTCGATCGACGCCGTGCACGGCGCGCTGCTGAAAGCCGGCGCGGTGCCGGTCGTGATCGCGGCCCGGCTCGGTGCGGTGAAAACGGCCGACGGCAAGGCCCTCGAAGCGACCGCGTCGTTCGAGAACGCGGCTTCGGTGTTGTTCGACGCGGTGGTGCTGCCCGACGGCGAAGCCGGTGTGTCGGCCCTGGCCGCGGCCGGACATCCGCAGGAGTTCGTCGCGCACCAGCACCGTCACGGCAAGACTGTGCTGGCGCTCGGCGCGTCGCGCGGCTGGCTCGACAAGCTGGGCATCTCGGCAACGCTGCCTTCGGGCGCGAAGGACGGCGGCATCGTGCTGAGTGATGGCAAGAACGCGAGCGCCGCGACAGCCACCTTCATCAAGGCGGTCGGCCAGCACCGTCACCCGGAGCGCGAAACCGACCCGCCGAAAGTCTGACGTGGCCAAACGCCTGCGCGCGGCCGGCTGGTCTCGGCTGTTCGCGCGCAGCCTGAAGGCGATCACACGCAGCGCGGCGCGAAGTGGCACGCGGGCACTGAAGCGCGCAGCCAAGCCGGTCAAACGCAGCGCTGCGCCGCGTTCGGGCACGTGGCTCAGCGGCATGGCGGTGGGGCCGGTCGGTACACGCCGCTACTGGCTCTACCGCCCTCCGGGCGTGTCACGCGGCGAGCGCCTGCCCTTGATGGTGATGCTGCACGGCTGCGGCCAGGACGCGAAGGCGTTTGCAGCGAGCACGCGCATGAACAGCGTCGCAGCACGCGAGCGCTTCTGGGTGCTGTACCCGGAGCAGGACCGCCTCGCCAACGCACATGGCTGCTGGAACTGGTTCGACACCCGCTCGGGCCGCGCTCAGGGCGAAGCGGCGCTGATCGTGAACGCGATCGACCAGGTCTGCCTGCTGCACCCGGTCGACCGCGAACGTGTCGCGGTGGCCGGGCTATCTGCCGGTGCGAGCATGGCGGCCCTGCTGGCGACTCGCTACCCGGAACGCTTCAAGGCGGTGGTGATGCATTCCGGGGTGCCGCCCGGCACCGCCGACTCCACGCTGTCGGCGCTCGGTGCGATGCACGGCCGGCGCGGCACGAAACCGTTGGCGACAAGCATTGCCATTCCAGCCACCATCTGGCCACCGCTGCTGGTGATTCACGGTGCTGCCGATCGTGTCGTGTCGGCGAGCAACGCGCAGTCGGCCGCACAGCAGTGGGCCACGGCCGCAGGCGCCCTGCCCCTGGCGCCGCGTCGCGTGCAACGGGGCAAGCGCCGCGCGATGCTCGTCACCGACTTCAAGCGGCGCGGTCGCACCGCGGCGACGCTGGTCGAAGTCGAAGGCCTGGGGCACGCCTGGAGCGGTGGCGCGGCCAGCGCGCCGTTCAGCGATGCGCAGGGGCCGGACGCGTCGCGCCTGGCCTGGGCCTTCGTGTCGAAGCAGTTCGACCGCAGCGAGCAAATGCCCTAGAACCGCTCAGCGGGCCGCTTGCATCCGCAACTGCCGCATCTTCTCTTCGTCGCGCGCGTCGTCGATCTCGCGCATCACGCTGCCCACGTCGACGGTACCGGCCTTCGGCACGAACTGGCCGGTGAGCACGGTGTCTGCCCGCAACACGCCGCGTTCGTAAAGGTCCCAGATCTCGGGGCCGAAGTGCGTGTCGAGCAATTCCGGCGCAAAGCGGCCGAAGTACAGGCACAGGTTGCCCACGTCGCGCAGCAGCATGCGCTGAGCATGGTTGTTGCCGGCGGCATCGACCGCCTGTGGCAGGTCGATGATCACCGGACCGTCGGCCGCGAGCAGGATATTGAATTCCGACAGGTCGCCGTGCACGACGCCGGCGCAGAGCATGCGCACCACCTCCGTCAGCAGGGTCGCGTGATGCGCGCGAGCCTGTTCCGGCGTGAACTGCACGTCGTTGAGCCGCGGCGCCGCAGCGCCGTGTTCGTCGGCCACCAGTTCCATCAACAACACGCCCTCGAAGAAGTTGAACGGCTTGGGCACCCGCACGCCGGCTGCCGCCAGGCGGTACAGCGCGTCGACCTCGGCGCTTTGCCACGCCGCCTCTTGCGCCTCGCGCCCGAAGCGTGTGCCCTTGGCCATCGCACGTGCTTGCCGGGTGTTCTTGACCTTGCGGTTTTCGGTGTAGTCGACCGCCTGGCGGAAGCTGCGGTTCGTGGCTTCCTTGTAGACCTTGGCGCAGCGGGTTTCCTCGCCGCACTGCACGACGAAGACCATCGCTTCCTTGCCGCTCATCAGCTGGCGCGAGACCGAGTCGATCAGCCCTTCGTCGATCAGCGTCTGCAGGCGCGCGGGGGCTTTCACGCGCGCGCTTTTCCGCCGCGCGGGCGCTGGCCCGAGCGCACTTGCGCCAGCGGGCGTTTGCCCTTGAGCTGGCGCTCGATGCCGTCGTTCAGCTGGCTGCGCAGCACCAGCACCTCGTCGAGGTGGCCGTAGACGCCGGGAAAGCGCAGGTCGAGCCACAACCACAGCGTGCACCCGCGCAGCGCTTGTTCCATGCGTTCGAGCCGGCTGTGGCCGTCGACCGCGTCGAGGAACCAGGGCTTGCCGGCGCGGCCGGTCAAGGCGTGGCTGCTGCTCCAGTCGAGAAACTCCTGCAGCTGCGATTCGGTACGCGTGTCGACCGGCGCCTGCGCGTAGATGAACCGCTCTTTGAGCGTGAGCTTGGCGGCGCTGAGGTCGAGCTTCTCGGCGAGCTCGAGCATCTGCTCGAGTTCGGCGACCGCGAAGTGTGCGTCGTCGAGCTTGAGTTGTTCCATGAACACGCCCAGCACCTCGCGCAGCCGGGTCTTGTGCAGGCGCGTCGAGATCGTGTCGATGTGCCAGCCGTTCGGCGCCACCGGCGCCTTGAAATCACGCGGCGCGCGCGGCGTCTTCGGCAGCAGCTCTTTCAGCACCCGCGCGGCCGACGGTTCGGCTTCGAACAACACACCGACGAAGCCTTCTTCGTGGATGCCGTAGCGCCCGGCGCGGCCGGCGATCTGGTGCACTTCGGACTCGTTCAGCGGCCGGTCGTCCTGGCCGTCGAACTTGACCATGGTGCTGAAGAACACCCGCTGGATCGGCAGGTTCAGGCCCATGCCGATCGCGTCGGTCGCGACCAGGATGTGCGACTCGCCCTGCGCGAAGCGTTCGGCCTCGCGGCGCCGCACTTCGGGTGGCAAGGCACCATAGATCACCGAGACCGGGTGGCCGCTGGCGGCGATCTGGTCACGCAGCATCAGCACGTCACGGCGGCTGAAAGCGACGACCGCGTCGCCGAGTTTCAGCGCCGAGATCGGCACCGGTTGCGGCAGCAGTTGCACGTGCTGCTTGCGTTCGAAGTGGCGCACCTCGCAGCGCTCGCCGCACAGGCCGAGCAGGTTCTCGATGGCGGGCACGGCGTAGGCCGAACAGATGATGATCACTTCTTTCGCCGGCACCGCCACGATCGCCTGCGTCCAGGCCCAGCCGCGCGACGGGTCGAAGATCATCTGCGCTTCGTCGATCACCGCCACGTCGATGGGCTTGTTGGTGCCGACCATCTCGATGGTGCTCGAGACGACCCGCGCGCCGTCAGCCGGCACGTTTTCTTCGCCGGTCAGCAGCGAACACGGCACGCCGCGCGCGACCAGGCGGTCACGCCCTTCGAGCGCCAGCAGGCGCAGCGGCGCGAGGTAGGCGCCGTCGATCGCCTGCGCGAGGCGCTCGAACGCGGCGTGGGTCTTGCCGCTGTTCGGCGGGCCGACGTAGAGCTTCACCGTGCGTTGCAGCCGGCGCGCCTTCTCGAACGTGCCCGGGTAACCCTGGAACGCGAGTTCGGTGTTCAGGCCGGCGAGCGTGTCGATCTCGGCGACGAAGTGTTCCCAGCGGTCTTGCGCGCGGGCGCAGGCCGCCTTCACTTCTTCGAGATCGGCGGTGGCCTGCGGCAACGCGCACTCCGACTGCAGGCGCGGCAACAGCGATTCGAGGTGCTGTGCGGCGCCGGCGCGGCTTCGTGCGATCAGCGTTTCGAGAAACGCCGACAAGTCCGCCGCGTGCGGGTAGGCGGTCGGCGCACCGAGCCCGGCCAGCAGCGCGGCCTTGTCGCCGGTTCGGTAGAAGTCCCACACCGCCGGCGCGTCGACCGGCACACGGAACAACACCGGCACGCGCCAGCCCGGTTCCGAGAGTGGCAAGGCGTGGCTGATCAGGCGCGTCCAGATTCCCTTGTGGCGCGACACGCCGAGCGCGTCGAGCGCGGCGGTGCGCTCGAGCATCAGCGGGCGCACGGTCGGGCCGGTGCCGACCACGTCGAGGTGGGCGAGCGCGCTGTCCATCAGCTCGGGCGCGATCCAGCGGCTCGGGCGCGCGCCGGCCACCGCCTTTTGCAGCAGCACGAGACCGAGCTTGTCGAGGTGGTCTTCGAACCCCGCGCTGCGCTCGGCGATGAAGTCACCGGGCTTGACGACGTGCGGCAGCGTGTAGGCGGCCTGGCGCAGGCGGTTGAACTGCTCCTTGCCGATGTGCGCCGGCACACGTTTGGCATGGCGCGGGTTCGGCAGGCTCAGGGGCTCGGGCTGGGTGGTGGGAACGGTGGCAGTCGGGATGGCGGGCATGGAAGGCGGTGGCAGCGTGCCGGGCGAACTTTAACCGTTCGCCTTCTCGCCTTCGGCATGGGGGCTTGGCTCGACCCCTCGCGCCTTGGCCCGCGCGTAGCGCCACCACGGCAAGGCCGCCGTCATCACCAGCACCTTGCCGGGCGTGGCGGCGGGCCGGTAGCCCGGCAGGCCCGCCAGCAGGCTCTTCCAGCCCGCGCCGGCCAGCACCGTGCACAGGCGCTGCACCGCAGGGTGCTCTAGGTCGGGCTTCAGGCAGGCCAGGAAATAGTCTTCCTCGACCAGCGGCACGAAGTGCAGGCCGAATTCCATCGCCGCCGACTCGATGCCCACGCCGGCATCGGCCAGGCCGCTCGCCACGCAAGCCGCCACTGCGACATGGCTCTCTTCGGCGGTGTCGAAAAAGCCCGGCAGCTGCGTCGGGTCGAGTGCGTGTTCCTGCACCAGGTGATCGACCAGCAGGCGCGTGCCCGAACCGGGCTGGCGGTTGACGAAGCGCAGGCGCTGGCTCGCCAGGTCGGGGAACGAAAGCACCGTGGCCGCCTGTTCGCGCCGCAGCATCAGCCCCTGGGTTCGGCGCGAACAGGCGATCAGCTTGTGCAGCCCCGGCTTGAGCATCGGCTTGAGCGCCTTGGCGAAGACCGGCGCGGCACCGCGCAGGGCCGGCACGTGAAAGCCCGCCACCAGGCAGTGCCGTTCGTTCAGCGCGCGCAGGGCGTCTACGCTGCCCTGGAAGCGGATGTCGAGGTGCAGCTGCGCCACCTCGGCCGCGTGCTGCTGCAAGCGTGGCAAGGCGATGTCATGGCTGGCGCGCACGGTCAGCAGTTGCTGGCGTTCGTCGCGCGCGTCGGCCAGCACCCGGTCGAGGTCGGAGCGCAAGGCCTCGATGTGCGGCCGCATGCGGGCCCGCGCGCGCCGCTCGGCCCACAGGAGGCGCTCCGCGAAGGGCGTGGGCCGCGCGCGCTGGCCCTGGGCCCAGAAGATCAGCGGCTCGCCGAGCGTTTGCTCCCATTCCTTCAGCGAGCCCCACACGTGGCGGTAGGAAAAGCCGAGCGCCTGCGCAGCGTGGCGGATCGAGCCGCCTTCGAGCACGGCACCGAGCAGGTCGAACAGCGGGTTGCCGAGCTCGGCGCCACGCTGCTCGCCGGGTTCGAAACCGTAGTGCAGGTGCACGCCGACGGCCTTGTCGGCTTTCGCGGCGCGCGGTGGTTTGGGTGGGCCAGCGCTCATCGTGCTGTCCAGGTCTGCATGACTTGATCGGGCGCCGGCTTCTCGTGTTTGGCGGCGGGCGGGCGCTGCGGCGTGCCCAGGCCGATCCAGCCCACCAGCGCCTCGCCCGGCTCGCAGAACGCGGCGATCACTTCCGGCAAACGCACCTTCGCGCCTGACAGCATCTTGCCGCCGAAGCCGAGCGCATGCGCAGCCGTCAGGAAATTGGCGACCGCGCCACCGACCGCCATCCACTGTTCGTGGCCCGGCGCCAGCGGGTGGCCGGGGTCGATGCGCGCGATCACCGCCACCGTGACCGGCGCCCGCATCGCACGCTCGCGGTCGAGCAGCGTGGCGGCAGGCGCCTTGCCTGCGCCCTGCGCGGCGCGCTCCAGCAGGTCGGCAAAGGCGCTGCGCGCGTCGCCGCGCACCACGCTGAAACGGAACGGCACCAGGCCGCCGTGGTCGGGCGCGCGCAGCGCGGCGCGGACCATGGTGTCGAGCTGGCTGTCGCTCGGGCCGGGTTCGACCAGGTGTTTGATGCCGAGCGAATAACGCCCGAGCAGGAACTGCAAACCGTCTTCGTTCATCGTGTCGAGCATGCCAGCTTCTCAGAACACCAGGGTGCGCCAGCGCAGGTCGCTGGCGCGCGCGATGAACTGCACCGCACCGCCGCGGCGGGTGCATTCGGGGATCAGCGGCGTGCTGGCCAGGCCCTGCGCCTGCAACGCGTCGCTGCAGGCGAAGAACAGCGCGCCGTGCGCCACGGCTTCACGCATCGCGTCGTACACGGTCTTCTCGTGGGCCGAGGCACGCAGCCCCGCGGCCACGCCGGGCTGCAACAGGCAGACGCTGCGCGCAGTGAAATAGACCTCGACTGGCAGGTCGAGCGCGGCGGCCGCCGCCGCATGAAAGAACGGCGTGACCAGCCGGTGCGGTGCTTCCGGCTCGCTGGCCCACAGCAGCAGGGCCAGGCCGGCGGCGCTGTCGTTCGATGCGGCGCTCACGCCGTGTCTCCGAACGACTCGGCGTGGCGGCGCATCGCCTCGAGCACTTCGCCGCCCTGCACCAGCCGCGGCCGGTCGGCCTCGAAGTCACGCAGTGACAAGCATGCGATCCAGCCTTCGCCATAGGGATCGGTGTGCACGAGTTCGGGCTGCGATTCGAGCCGCGGGTTCAGCGCCAGCACCGTTCCGGCAACCGCGCTCTTCACCGACACGATCGCCTTCGCCAGCTCGACCACCGCGACCGCCCGCCCCTGCTCGATCTCCGAGCCCACCGACTTGGCGCGGCACATGTAGATCTCCCCCGACAGCTTGATGCCCAGCGCCGTGATCCCGACCGTCGCCGTACCGTCACCCTCGAGCCGCGCCCACACGTCGTGTTCGACGAGGTAGTGCAGGTCTGCGGGAAAGTTGATGTCGTTCAGGTTCATCGGCATGTCGAACAAAGCTGCGGTCTTGCGTTCAGTCGGCGTCGCGAGCGGCCGAAGCTTGCGAAGAGCAGCGCAGCCGTACGTGGGTACGGCGAGCAGCGCAATCGCGAGATTCGTCCGCGCAGCAGGCGAGACGATGCTTTTGGCGGAGGGGAATGGGAGTCGAACCCACCCGGCGACGCATGGCGCCACCCACCGGGTTTGAAGCCCGGCCGTCCCACCAGGGACGTTTCCCCTCCATGAACTAAAAGTGATCGACGCACTGGCTCACGCGGAAGCCTCCGCGAACAAGGCCGAATCGCTGCGCAAGCGGTGCACGTCACCGACACGGCGCACGAGCCCGACGCGGTCGAAGTACTCGAGCACCTGGATCGCGCGCTTGCGGCCGAGGCCGGTCGCGTCACGGAACGCGGCCGCCGTCACCTCGCCCTCCACTGCACTGCTGCGCAACAAGGCGGCGAGCCGGGCCGTGCGGGCCGGTGTGTAAAACAGGTCCTTCACGATCTGGTGCAACTCGCCGCGCTGCGCCAGGCGCGCCAGCGTCGTACGCATCAGCACTTCGCTCTCGCGTGAGTCACGCGCGAGGTCGCGGGCCCAGTGGCCTTCGAAACCTGCCGCGCTCATCAGCGGTGCGATCTTCTGCGCCAGCCGCTCGTCGGTGGCCGACAAGCGGATGCCGTGCTCGGGCAGGTGCACGAAGGCACCCCGTTGCACGACCACGGCCCGGGCCAGCAAGCCCGCGAGCAAGGCGCGCCACAAGGTTTCGGGCAAGCGAGGTGCGACCAGGCGCCGCAAGCGGCCGGCATCGGGGCCGAGCTCGTCGGGCTGGCGTTCGTGGAACTGGCGCAAGGCCGCGAGCAGCGTGTCGCTCAGGGCCGCCACGTGGGCCGCACCGAGTGCCCAGGCGCCGTGGGCCGTGTCGGTCGTGTGCAGCGTGCCTTCCGGCAAGCCTGGAAGCGCCACCAGGTCGAGCCCCTCGGCGCACGCCCACCGCGCCACGTTCAAACCCTGCGGTGCCGCCGTGAGCAATGCGCCGAGCCGCGCCGCGGCGCCGGGCAAGGCCCAGGCATCGAGCTCGGCCAGGCGCTGCGGCGTGCGCCGGTAGCGTGTCGGCGCGAACGGGTCGAGCACTTCGCCACCGGCCAGCGTGCGGCCGGCCGAGTTGTCGCGCAGCACCACACGGTCGCCGCGCCACGCGCTGATCGGCGCGTGCAGCGTCAGTTGCACGCGGGCGCGCGCGCCGGGCGCGAGCGCATCGGCAGGGCCAGGCGCTTGGTCGCCGATCCGGTCGAGGATGGTGACGGTGCCCATCACATCGTTCGAGCCGATGTGCACATGCACCGGCGTGCCCGAGCGCAGCGCCTTCGCTTCGCCGTGCCAGAGTGTGAGCGTGGCATCGAGCCGGCTTGTGGTGAGCGCAATGGACGGTGCGGCGAGCCACTGGCCGCGCGTGATCTGGTCCTTCGCGACACCGACCAGGGCCACCGCACAACGCTGCCCGGCGTGGGCCGACGTGACCGCCCGGTTCTGCGCGTGCAGGCTGCGCACCCGCGCGCGCACGCTTCTGGAAGACGGGCTGAGCGCCACTTCGTCACCGACCTGCACCGTGCCGCCGTGCACCGTGCCGGTGACGACCGTGCCAACCCCGTCGAGCGTGAACGCACGGTCGATGGCGAGGCGGAACGCGGCGCCTGCGCCGGCCCGCAGTGGTGTGGCCTGCGCCGCGTCGAACAACAACGCGCGCAAGGCATCGAGCCCCGCACCCGTGTGCGCCGCCACCGGCAACACCGGCGCGCCGGCAAGCGAGGTGCCGAGCAACAAAGCATCGATCTCACGCTGCACTGCGCCGACCCGCTCGGCGGCCACGCGGTCGGTCTTCGTCAGCGCCACCGCACCCCGCGACAGGCCGAGCAAGGACAGCACGGCCAAGTGCTCGCGCGTTTGCGGCATCACACCGTCGTCGGCCGCGACCAGCAACAGCGCGAAGTCGATGCCGGTGGCGCCGGCGAGCATGGTGTGCACCAGGCGCTCGTGGCCGGGCACGTCGATGAAGCCGATGCGCTCGGCATCTTCACCCTGCGGCGTGTCGAGAAAGGCGTAGCCGAGCTCGATCGAGATGCCGCGCTTCTTCTCTTCAGGCAGGCGGTCGGTGTCGACGCCGGTCAGGGCGCGCACCAACGTGGTCTTGCCGTGGTCGATGTGGCCCGCGGTGCCGACGATCATGACACCAGCACCTCGCGCAGCAACGGCAACTGCGCCACGAACGGGCCAGGGTCTTCGAGGCAGCGCAGGTCGAGCAACAAGCGGTCTTCAGCGATGCGGCCGATCACCGGCAGCGGCAGGCCGCGCAGCGCGCGGCCGAGTGCGTCGAGCGCCGTTCCCGTGCCGCGCTTGCCTGTGCCGGCCGGCAGCAACGCGAGGCCGGCCGACGGCAGGCGCTCCACCGGCAACGAGCCGGAGCCGATCTGCCCCAGCAGGTCAACCACCTCGACCGTGAAACGCGGTGCCACCGCGGCGGCCACGGCCGGCTGCAGCTCACGCGCCAGCGCACGGATGGCGTCGGCAGGCCGCGTCAGCAGGCGCAGCGTCGGCAGGTCTTGCGCCAGGCGCTCGGGGCGCAGGTAGAGCATCAGCGTGGCTTCGAGCGCGGCCAGCGGCAGCTTGCTCATGCGCAGTGCGCGTTTCATCGGGAACTTGCGGATGCGCCCGACCACCGCCTTGCTGCCGACGATCAGGCCTGCCTGCGGGCCGCCGAGCAGCTTGTCGCCGCTGAAGGTGACCACGTCGCAGCCGGCGGCCAGCATCTCTTGCGGCAGCGGCTCGCGCGGCAGGCCGTAGTGCGCCAGATCGACGAGCGAGCCGCTGCCGAGGTCGGTCGCCAGCGGCACACCCTTGGCATGGCAGATCGCCGCGAGCGTGGCTTCATCGACGGCCGCGGTGAACCCCTGCACCGCGTAGTTGCTGGTGTGCACCTTCATCACCAGCGCGGTCTGCGCGTTGATCGCACGTTCGTAGTCTTGTGGGTGCGTGCGGTTGGTGGTGCCGACCTCGACCATCTTCGCGCCGGCGCTGGCCATCACGTCGGGCATGCGGAAGGCGCCACCGATCTCGACCAGCTCGCCGCGCGAGACGATCACTTCGCGGTCGCGCGCCAGCGCGGCGATCGTCAGCAGCACCGCCGCTGCATTGTTGTTGACGACGGTGGCGGCTTCGGCGCCGGTGATGGTGCACAACAGTTCTTCGACGATCGAATCGCGGTCGCCGCGGCCGCCGGATTCGAGGTCGTACTCGAGGTTGTTCGGTGCCGCCATCATCGCCAGCAGATGCTGCAAGGCGCAGTCGGCCAGCAGCGTGCGGCCGAGGTTGGTGTGGATCACCGTACCGGTGAGGTTGAGCACCGTGCGCATGCGCGGCGAAAGGCGATGGGCGACACGTTTTTCGAGCGACGCGACCAGTGCTTCGGCACCGACGGCCGATGTTTCGAGCGCCCCGGCGAGCGCTTGCGTGCGCAAGCCGTCGAGCAGGCCGCGCGCTTCGCCCACGATCAGCGTGTGGCCGTGCTCGCGCAGCAGCGTTTCGACGCCGGGCCAGCGCAACAGACGATCGATCGAAGGCAGATCCTTGGGGGCCGCCTTCGAGCCGTGAACCACGGACTCTTCGGGCGCGGCCATCAGGGTCCCCCGGGGTCGCCGAACAGCAGCATCAGGTTGACGCCGTGACGCTCGAAGCCGGCTTCCGAGACCAGCAGGTCGAGCGTGACCGAGGCCAGGTCGTCGGCGACCGGCTCGACGTGCGCGTCGCGCTCCATGTGCACGATCTTCAGGTAGTGGCCGCACTCGCCGCAGGTTTCGGCCTGGACCGCGTCCTTGGCGGCGCCCGTGCTCGTGTCGGCCGTGACGGCCTGCAGCGACTGGTAGTGGATGCCCTTGGTGCTCTGGCAGTGTGTGCACTTGATGCGCACCATGTGCCACTGCGTCGAACACAGGGCGCAGTGCAGGTAACGGTGGCCGCCCGCGTCGCCGCCGATGCGCGAGATGCTGGCAGTCGGCGCGCTGGCGCAGCACGGGCACAGCGTGGGGTCGTCGGTGCGGCCGAAGGGCGCGAGGCGGTCGCTGCCGCGCGCCGCTTCGGTAGCCAGCACCAGCTGGGTCCAGTAGGCTTGCAACGCGGCGGCGATCAGCGGGGCGGCGGCCATGTCGAGGCCGAGCATCACGCCGCCCAGCAAGCGGTCGGCCTGCTGTTCGAGGCGCTCGTCGTCGATCTCGCGCAGCGCCAGCACCGCGGCTTGCGCCGGGCTGCCTTGCAGGCGCGGGGCAAGGCGGTCGAGCAGGCCACGGAAGCCGGCGCGCCAGCGCGCGTCGCGCGGCCAGCCGCTGGCAGGCAGCGGCGCGCTGCCGGTGCGCGAGGCGGCGTCGAGCGCTGCTGCATCGGGCAAGGTCACGGCGGGGTACGCCTGCAGCAGCTCGTGCTGGGCCCGCGCGAGCTCGGCCATGAAGAGCAGGAAGTCGCGCATCGGGTGCGCGGCCGAACGCTGGCGCAGCCTAATCTCGCGGTCGGCGAACACGCTCGCACGCTCGGGCAGGCGCAGGTAAGGCACCTGCTGCCCGGCCTGCACCGCGATTTCTTCCGGCGTGAGCAGCCGGCTGGCTTGGGTCAGGCCCATCTGCGCAACATCACTTCTTGCCCGTCACTTCCTTGTGCCACAGCGGGTGGTTCTGGCGCGCCCAGCCTTCGCTGACCGTGCCGCGGGTCATGGCCCGCACCGTGCCCTTGACCCAGATCGCGGCGTACACATGCATGATCACCGCCAGCACCATCACCACCGCCGAGGCCGCATGCACCACCACCGCGATGCGGATCGCCAGGATCGGGAAGTACGACGCGAACCAGGGCTGCCAGAACACGAAGCCGGTCAGCAGCAACAGCGCCAGGCTGATCGACATGGCCCAGAACACCACCTTCTGGCCCGCGTTGTACTTGCCCACCGGCGGCATGCCTTCCTTGTTGCCACGCAGCATCTCGCCCATCTTGCCGGCCCAGACCTTGTCTGCGGCGTTGAGCTTGTTGTCGATGCGCACGCGCAGGTAGAGGAACAGGAACACGAACGCGGTGGCCACGCCGATGAACGGGTGCAGGATGCGCGTCCAGGGGCCGCCGCCGAAGAAGGTCGACAGGAAAAACAGGCTCGGGTGAAAGAAGGCCATGCCCGAGACCGCTGCGGCCAGCAGCAGCAAGGCGGTGAGCCAGTGGTACATGCGCTCTCGGTCGTCGTAGCGCTGCAGTTCGCCGGGTTGGGCTTTCATGGTTCGCTCCTCAGACCTTCTCGTCCTGTTTCTCTTCGACCGGTCCGACCTTCATGTAGTGAAGGAAGCCGGCCACCACGGCACCCACCATCGCGGCCACGGCCAGCGGTTTGGCGATGCCCTTCCAGAGCCAGACGAGCGGGCTGATCTTCGGGTCGGCCGGCAAGCCGTGGTAGAGCTCGGGCTTGTCGCCGTGCTGCAGCACGTACATCACGTGCGTGCCGCCCACGCCCTTCGGGTCGTAGACCGCGGCCTGCGCATAACCCCGCTCCTTCAGGTCGGTCACACGCTCGGCACCGAAGTCGAGCATGTCTTCCTTCGAGCCGAAGCGGATCGCGCCGGTCGGGCAGGCCTTGACGCAGGCCGGCTCCAGGCCCACGCCGACACGGTCGGAGCACAGCGAGCACTTGTAGGCCTTATTGTCCTTCTGGCTGATGCGCGGCACGTCGAACGGGCAGCCGGTGACGCAGTTGCCGCAGCCGATGCAGTTCTCGCTGATGAAGTCGACGATGCCGTTCGTGTACTTCACGATCGCACCCGGCGCCGGGCAGGCTTTCAGGCAGCCCGGGTCGTCGCAGTGCATGCAGCCGTCCTTGCGGATCAGCCACTCCAGCTTCATTTCTTCGTTCAGCGGTTTGGTCTCGACTTCCGAAAAACGCATCACCGTCCACGACGCCGGCGTCAGGTCGTTCGGGTTGTCGTAGGTGCCGGCGTTGGTGCCGACCTCGTCGCGCAGGTCGTTCCACTCCATGCACGCCACCTGGCAGGCCTTGCAGCCGATGCAGCTGGAGACGTCGATCAGCTTGGCGACCTCGACCGTCTTGCGCGCCTGCGGGCTCGGCGTGGTGGTGGCGGAACGGGCTGCGATGTCGAGGGATTGAAGGGATGACATCGTTCAGGCCCTCTCGATGTTGACGGTGAAGCTCTTGTACTCGGGCGTCTGGGTGTTCGCGTCACCGACGTAGGGCGTGAGCGTGTTCACCAGATACCCGGGCTTGGCCACACCGACGAAGCCCCAGTGGTTGGGCAGGCCGACCGTGTCGATCTTCTGGCCGTCACATTCGAGTTGCGGGATGCGCTTGGTCACGACCGCCACGGCTTTGATGAAACCGCGGTTCGACGAGACCTTGACCCAGTCGCCGTTGCCGATGCCCTTGGCCTTGGCCAGCTCTTCGCCGATCTCGACGAACTGCTGCGGCTGGATGATCGCCGAGGTCTGCACGTTCTTGGTCCAGTAGTGGAAGTGCTCGGTCAGCCGGTAGCTCGTGGCCACGTAAGGGAAGTCCTTCGGCGTGCCGAAGGCTTCCATGTCGCCCTTGAACACACGCGCCGCCGGGTTGGCGCGGGCCTTCGGGTTGGTGGGGTGCATCGGGTTGTTGGCGAGCGGCGACTCGAACGGTTCATAGTGCTCGGGCAGCGGCCCTTCGGCCATGCCGGTGGGCGCGAACAGCCGCGCCACGCCCTCGGCCGTCATGATGAAGGGCTGCACCCGGTCGGGCTCTTCCGGGTTCGCGTCGGGGCGGATGTCGGGCACGTCGGCACCGGCCCAGGCCTTGCCGTTCCACTGCACCAGCTTGCGCTTGGCGTCCCAGGGTTTGCCGTTGGGCGCACTCGACGCCGCGTTGTAGAGAATGCGCCGGTTCGCCGGCCAGGCCCAGGCCCAGGACAGCGTCTGGCCGATGCCCCACGGGTCGCTGTTGTCGCGCCGCGCCATCTGGTTGCCGGCCTGCGTCCAGCTGCCGGCGTAAATCCAGCAACCGCAGGCGGTGCTGCCGTCGTCGCGCAGCAGGCCGAAGCCGGCCACCTGCTCGCCGGCCTTGGCCAGCACCTTCTGCGGTGCCTTCGGGTCTTTCGGGTCGGGCGGCGCGAGCACGTCGTCGAGCGCCTTGCCGTTGTATTCCATCGCCAGCTCTTCCGACGACGGGTTGTTCGGGATCTTGTACGGCCAGGTCAGGTTGACGATCGGGTCGGGGAAAGCACCGCCCTCTTTCACGTAGGCCGCCTTCAGCCGCGTGAACAGCTCGGCGATGATCTCCGGGTCGCCCTTGGCTTCGCCGGGCGGCGGCGCGCCCTTCCAGTGCCACTGGAGCCAGCGCCCGCTGTTGGTGAGCGAGCCGTCTTCTTCGGCGAAACAGGTGCTCGGGAAACGGAACACCGTGGTCTGGATCTCTTCGCTCTTGACGTCGTTGTATTCGCCGTAGTTCTTCCAGAACTCGGCGGTCTCGGTCGTCAACGGGTCGATGATGACGAGGTACTTGAGCTTGGAGAGCCCGGCGATGATCTTCTTCTTGTTCGGGAACGAACCGACCGGGTTGAAGCCCTGGCAGATGTAGCCGTTCAACTTGCCCTGGTTCATCATCTCGAACGCGAGCAGCACGTCGTAACCCTTGTCCCACTTCGGCAGGTAGTGGTAGGCCCAGGAGTTCTCGGCGGTCGCGGCCTTGCCCCACCAGGCCTTTTGCAGGCTGACGAAGAACTTGGGGTAGTTCTGCCAGTAGCTCGTCTGGTTCGGGCGCAGGGGCTTGAGCGCGCGGGTCTTGTAGTAGGTCTCGAGGTCTTGCTCGCTGTCGCGCGGCAGGCTCAGGTAACCCGGCAGGCTGGTCGAGAGCAGGCCCAGGTCGGTCAGGCCCTGGATGTTGCTGTGGCCACGCAGCGCGTTCATGCCACCACCGGCAATGCCGATGTTGCCGAGCAGCAGCTGCATGATGGCCGCGGTGCGGATCATCTCCGAGCCCTGGCTGTGCTGCGTCCAGCCGAGCGCGTACATGATCGTCATCGCCTTGTTCGGCGCCGACGTGCTCGCGATGTGCTCGCAGACCTTCAGGAACTTGGCCTGCGGCGTGCCGGTGATCTTGCTCACCATCTCGGGCGTGTAGCGCGCGTAGTGCTGCTTCATCACCTGCAAGACGCAGCGCGGGTGCTGCATCGTCTCGTCGACCTTGGCAAAGCCCTTCTCGTCGAACTCGTAGGCCCAGCTCGCGTTGCTGTAGCTGCGCTTGGCCTCGTCGTAGCCGGAGAAGATGCCGTCCTTGAACGAGTAGCCTTCACCGACGATGAAACTCGCGTTGGTGTAGTGCTTGACGTACTCGTGCTGGATCTTGTCTTTCGACAACAGGTAGTTCAGCACCCCGCCGAGGAAGGCGATGTCGGTGCCGGCGCGGATCGGCGCGTAGTAGTCGGCCATCGCGGCCGAGCGCGTGAAGCGCGGGTCGACGACGACCAGCTTGGCCTTGTTGTGCTGCTTCGCTTCGATCACCCACTTGAAGCCGCAGGGGTGCGCTTCAGCGGCGTTGCCGCCCATGATCAGCACCACATCGGCGTTCTTGATGTCCACCCAGTGGTTGGTCATCGCACCGCGCCCAAACGTCGGGGCCAGACTGGCCACCGTCGGAGCGTGTCAAACGCGCGCCTGGTTGTCGAAGACAAGCATCCCGAACGAGCGCATCGCCTTGTGCGTGATGTAGCCCGATTCGTTCGACGATGCCGAAGCGCAGAGCATGCCGGTGGTGAGCCAGCGGTTGACGGTTTGCCCCGCCGGGTTCTGCGCCACGAAATTGGCGTCGCGGTCGGCCTTCATCAGCTTGGTCAGGCGCCCGAAAGCGTCGTCCCAGCTGACGCGTTTCCATTCCTTCGCACCGGGTTCGCGGATCTCGGGGTACTTGAGCCGGTTCGGGCTGTGCACAAAATCGAGCAGGCCCGCACCCTTGGGGCACAGCGTGCCGCGGTTGACCGGGTGATCGGGGTCACCCTCGATGTGCACGATGTCGGCGACGACGTTCTTCGACTTGTCGCCCAGGCTGTACATGATGACGCCGCAGCCGACCGAGCAGTACGGGCAGGTGTTGCGGGTCTCGGTGGTTTGCGCCAGCTTGAAGTTGCGCGTTTCGGCCAGCGCGGTCGCTGGCGAAAAACCGAGCGCGACAAGACTGGATCCCACCAGCCCCGCACCACTGACTCGGAAAAACTGCCTCCGGTTCATGTCCATGCTTCGATCTCCACAATGAGCGTTGGGCCCGAATTGCAAGTTGCTTGCCAACTGCAGGGCACCTCATTGGACATGAGCGCTGGTGGGGAGGCGCTACGCGTCATCCCTTATGAACACGTTTGCAAATGCCGGCGCGCTGCCGGCCGCATGACTGCACGCGCTCGATGCGCGTGACCTCGACTACACGCGCTCGATGCGCGCGTAAGCGGAGTGCGCGTGGATCGATTCGAAGTTCTCGACGTCGACGCTGTAGCGCCCGATGCGCTTGTCGGCGTTCAGACGCAGCGCCACGTCACGCACCATGTCTTCGACGAACTTCGGGTTCTCGTAGGCGCGCTCGGTCACCCACTTCTCGTCGGCACGCTTGAGCATCGGCCAGATTTCGCTCGACGCGCTGTCTTCGGCGAAGCGCACGAGTTCGGACCAGGCGATGTCTTCGTTCAGCAGCTCGACGCGGATCGTCACGTGCGAACGCTGGTTGTGCGCGCCGTAGTCGGAGATCTCTTTCGAGCACGGGCACAGCGACTTCACCGGCACGGTCACTTCGGCCCAGATGGTGTGCACGCCGGCGCGCGCTTCAGCGATCCAGCGACCTTGGTATTCGAGCAGGCTTTGCACACCCGAGACCGGGGCGCGCTTGCGCAGGAAGAACGGGAACTGCGCGTCGATGCGGCCTTCGCTCGCGTGCAGCTTGTCGAGCATCACGGCCAGGCCGGCGCGCAGCGCGGCAGCGTCGAGCGGCGCATCGAGCGCGTCGAGCCAGGCCACGAAGCGCGACATGTGCGTGCCCTTCTGCTCGGCCGGCAAGGCCACGTCCAGATCCCACATCGCGACGGTCGGCGACACGGTGTTGCCGATGCGCAGCTGCAGCGGGTAACGCACGCTCTTCACGCCCACACGCTGGATCGCCAGGTGGCGTTCGTCGCGCGCGCTCTGCGTGTCGGGAATGTGCAGCGCGTCTTTCAGATTGCTCATGTGATTCATCGGTTGGCCCATCCCGAAGCATGCCAGCAAAGCGCCGGCCCCGCCCCCCATGGTTTTGACGTGGGCGTTCGGCCCGCTTCAATGGTTCACAGCCGCCCGCACCAGCGCCGGGCGTGTGCCGAAGCGCTTGAGGATGGACTGCTCGATGCCGGCCGCGTCGAGCCCGCACATCGCCATCAGCTTGCCGGGGTCGCCGTGTTCGACGAACACGTCGGGCAGGCCCAGCGACAGCACCGGGATCAGCACACCGGCGGCCGCCAGCGCTTCCTGCACCGCGCTCCCGGCGCCCCCCATCACGCAGCCTTCTTCGACCGTGACGATGGCGTCGTGGGTGCGCGCGATCTCGGCCACCAGTTCCACATCGAGCGGCTTGACGAAGCGCATGTTGGCCACGCTCGCGTCGAGCGACTCGGCGGCCTTGAGCGCCGGGTACAGCAGCGTGCCGAACGCGAGGATTGCGATCCGCTCGCCGCCCTGCCCGGCCGGCCGCTGGATGGCACGCCGCATTTCGCCCTTGCCAAACGGAATCTCGGTCATCTCGCTTTGGACCGCCGTGCCCGCGCCGCTGCCGCGCGGGTAGCGCACTGCCGTCGGCCCATCGTGCAGGAACGCGGTGTAGAGCGCCTGTCGGCACTCGTTCTCGTCGGCCGGCGTCAGCACGCTCATGTTCGGAATGCAGCGCAGGAAGGCGATGTCGTAGGCACCCGCGTGGGTGGCGCCGTCGGCACCGACCAGGCCGGCGCGATCGAGCGCGAACACGACCGGCAGGTTCTGGATCGCCACGTCGTGGATCAGTTGGTCGTAGGCGCGCTGCAAAAAGGTCGAGTAGATCGCGACCACCGGCTTCAGCCCTTCGCAGGCCAGGCCGGCGGCGAAGGTCACCGCGTGCTGCTCGGCGATGCCGACGTCGTGGTAACGCTTCGGAAAGCGCTTTTCGAACTCGACCATGCCCGAGCCTTCACGCATCGCCGGCGTGATGCCGACCAGGCGCTCGTCGGCGGCGGCCATGTCGCACAGCCACTGGCCGAACACCTGCGTGAAGCTGGTCTTGGGCGGCGTGGCGGGCTTGACGATGCCCACCGCCGGGTCGAACTTGCTCGGCCCGTGGTAGTTCACCGGGTCGGCTTCGGCCAACTTGTAGCCGAAACCCTTCTTGGTAACGACGTGCAGGAACTGCGCGCCTTTCAAGCCGCGCAGATTCTCGAGTGTGGGGATCAGCGAATCGAGGTCGTGGCCGTCGATCGGGCCGACGTAGTTGAAGCCGAATTCCTCGAAGATCGTGCCCGGCACGACCATGCCCTTGGCGTGCTCTTCGAAACGCCGCGCCAGCTCGAACAGCGGCGGCGCGTTCTTCAGCACGTTCTTCGCGGTGTCGCGTGCGGCGGCGTAGAACTTGCCGCTCATCAGGCGCGCGAGGTAACGGTTCAGCGCGCCCACCGGCGGCGAGATCGACATGTCGTTGTCGTTCAGGATCACCAGCAGGTCGGCGTTCGCCACGCCGCCGTTGTTGAGCGCTTCGAAGGCCATGCCGGCGCTCATCGCACCGTCGCCGATGATGGCCACGGCCTTGCGGTCTTCGCCCTTCTGGCGCGCGGCCACCGCCATGCCGAGCGCGGCCGAGATCGAGGTCGACGAGTGCGCGGTGCCGAAGGTGTCGTATTCGCTCTCGACACGGCGCGGAAAGCCCGAGATGCCGTCGATCTGGCGCAGCGTGCCCATGCGCTCGCGCCGACCGGTCAGGATCTTGTGCGGGTAGGTCTGGTGGCCCACGTCCCACACCAGGCGGTCGTGCGGTGTGTTGAACACGTGATGCAGCGCGATCGTCAGCTCGACGGTGCCGAGGTTGCTCGACAGGTGGCCGCCGGTCTGGGCCACGCTGTGCAGCAGGAAGTCGCGCAGTTCGGTGGCGAGCTGCTGCAGCTCGGGCCGCGAGAGGCGCCGCACGTCGGCCGGGCTCTGGATCTTCTCTAGGAGCAAATGTTTCATGGTTCAGCTGTCTCGCTCGACGACCTTGTCGGCCAGCACGCTCAGCCACGCGGCGTCGGGCAGGCCGCTGCGGGCCAGGGCCGCCTGGGCCTTGTCGCGCAGCTCGTTGGCGTGGCGGCGTGCGGCAGCGAGGCCGAGCACGGTCACGTAGGTCGGTTTGTTGTTGTCGAGGTCCTTGCCGGCGGTCTTGCCGAGGGTGGCCGAGGCCTGGGTCACGTCGAGGATGTCGTCGACCACCTGGAAGGCCAGGCCGAGCGCGTCGCCATAGTCGGCCAGCGCCGACCACTGCGACGGCGTGCACGTGCCGCAGGCCGCGCCCATCAGCACGCTGCCCTGCAGGAGCGCGCCGGTCTTGCGGTGGTGCATGTCGCGCAGCGTGTGTTCGTCGAGCGGCACGCCGATGCTGGCCAGGTCGATCGCCTGCCCGCCCGCCATCCCGTTGTAGCCGGCCGAGCGCGCCAGCAGCGAACACAGACGCGCCTGCAAGGCCGGCGGCACGCTCGGCGCCGCCTCGGGCGCGTCGCTGCAGGGCGTGAGCACCTCGAAGGCCAGCGCCTGCATCGCGTCCCCCGCGAGCATGGCCTGCGCTTCGCCGAACTGCACGTGCACGGTGGGCTTGCCACGGCGCAGGACGTCGTTGTCCATGCAGGGCATGTCGTCGTGGATCAGCGAATAGGCATGGATCAGTTCTACCGCGCAGGCCGCACGCATCGCGGCTTCGCGCAGGCCGTGCACCGCCTGCGCCGCGGCGAGCACCAGCAGGGGGCGCAGGCGCTTGCCACCGTCGAGCACGCCGTAGCGCATCGCCAGGCCCAGGCCGGCGGGCGCCTCGGCGGGCACCCAAGCCTCGAGCGCGCGTTCGACGGCGTCGATCTCGGTGCGGGCCCAGGAGTCGTAGTCGGCCATCTTCATGCGGTCGTCCAGGGCTTCAGCTGCCCGTCTTCGAGGACCTTGACCTGCTGCTCCACCGCTTCGAGACGGGCGCGGCAGAAGCCCAGCAGGTCGGCGCCACGCTTGTAGCTCTCGAGCAGGCGGTCGAGCGGCAACTGGCCACTTTCCATGGCCGCGACCAGGCGGTCGAGCTCACCGAGCGCGTCTTCATAGCTGGCGGGCGCGGCGGGGGCTGCAGGGGTGGAAGAAGTCTTTGCCATTGCGGGTCGTGAAACGGCTCGATTGTAGTCAGCCCCGAAGGGCAGTTGCGCCGATGCCACATCCCCAATGGTGAGCATTTCCAACAGCGCCAGCCCGTGCCAAGACCCTGCCGGCGGCACCGGGCGCGAACAGGCCCCGCGGGTACAATCCGCAGCCCATCGCGCCTCGACGCCCACCACGCGAGCCGCTCCCCCCGCCCGAATGCCAGCCACCGCGCGCTCCGGTGGCGATTCACCCCTGGTTTTGGAGATTCCCCGGGATCATGTCCGACCTGAGCGTCACCCCTGAAACGCTGGCACGCAGCCGCTCGCAGCTCTCGGTCAGCACGTATTTTGACAACGCGCTGTTCGAGCGCGAGATGGCGCACCTGTTTGGCGACCGCCCGCGCTACCTGGGCCACGAGCTGGCCGTGCCCGAGGTCGGCGACTACTACGCGCTGCCCCACGAAGGGGAAGGCCGGGCCCTGGTGCGCACCGCGAAGGGCGTTGAACTCATCTCGAACGTATGCCGCCACCGCCAGGCGCTGATGCTGCGCGGCCGCAGCAACACCGGCAGCAACCTCGTCTGCCCGCTGCACCGCTGGACGTACGACCTGCAGGGCCAGCTGATCGGCGCCCCGCACTTCGCCGCCGACCCCTGCCTGAACCTGAACAACTACCCGCTGCAGAACTGGAACGGCCTGCTGTTCGAGGGCAAGGGCCGCGATGTGGCCGCCGACCTGAAGAACCTGGGCCCGCTGGCCGACCTGAACTTCGACGGCTATGTGCTCGACCACGTGCAGCTGCACGAGTGCGACTACAACTGGAAAACCTTCATCGAGGTCTACCTCGAGGACTACCACGTCGGCCCGTTCCACCCCGGGCTGGGCCAGTTCGTCACCTGCGACGAGCTGCGCTGGGAGTTCGGCGACCACCATTCGGTGCAGACCGTGGGCACCAAGAACGAACTCGCCCGCCCCGGCACGCCGGCCTACCGCAAGTGGCACGACGCGGTACTGAAATACCGCGACGGCGTGCTGCCCAAACACGGCGCGATCTGGCTCACCTACTATCCGACCGTGATGGTCGAGTGGTACCCGCACGTGCTGGTGGTGTCGACGCTGTACCCGCAAGGGCCGCAGAAAACGCTCAACGTGGTCGAGTTCTATTACCCTGAAGACATCGCAGCCTTCGAGCGCGAGTTCGTCGACGCAGAACGCGCTGCGTACTGGGAAACCTGCACCGAGGACGACGAAATCGCGCTGCGCATGGACGCCGGCCGGCGCGCGCTGCTGCAACGTGGCGACGACGAAACCGGGCCCTATCAGAGCCCGATGGAAGACGGCATGCAGCAGTTCCACGAGTGGTACCGCCGCGCGATGGGGGCGAAGCTGGCAGGGTAGTCATCTGCCGCGCGGTGCCGGCACGATTCCCGCGCCGACCCACGACCCTCAGTGGTTGTCTCTGGGAACGAACGCCCCGCGCCGGCCCACCAGAAAGTCCAGGTCCACCCCCTGGTCGGCCTGCAACACCGTGTCGACGTACAGCTTCCAGTAGCCGCTCGACAGTGGCGGTTCCGGCTTCTTCCACGCTGCCAGCCGCTTCGCCAGTTCTTCGTCGCTGATGTGCAGGTGCAGCTTGCGCTGCGGCACGTTCAGTTCGACGATGTCGCCGTTCTGCACCACCGCCAGCGGCCCGCCCGCCGCCGCTTCGGGCGCCGTGTGCAGCACCACCGTGCCATAAGCCGTGCCGCTCATGCGGCCGTCGCTGATGCGGACCATGTCGGTGATGCCCTTGCGCAGCACCTTCGGCGGCAGCGGCATGTTGCCGACCTCGGCCATGCCGGGGTAGCCCTTCGGGCCGCAGTTCTTCAGCACCATCACGCAGGTCTCGTCGATGTCAAGGTCTTCGTCGTCGATGCGCTTGTGGAAGTCTTCGATGTCCTCGAACACCACCGCCCGGCCCTTGTGCACCATCAACGACGGCGTGGCCGCGCTCGGCTTGATGACCGCGCCGCGCGGCGCCAGGTTGCCCCGCAAGACGGCGATACCGGCCTTGTCCTTGAAGGGCTTGGCGAGCGACATGATCACTTCAGGGTTGTAGTTCTGCGCGTTGGCGATGTTCTCGCCGATGCTGCGGCCCGTCGAGGTCATCGCACCCAGGTGCAGGTGCTGCGCGATCTCTTTCATCACCGCCGGAAGGCCACCCGCGTAGCAGAAGTCTTCCATCAGGAACTTGCCCGATGGTTGCAGGTTGACGAGACACGGCAACTCACTCGCGAGCTTGTCGAAGTCGTCGATCGACAGCTCGACGCCGATGCGCCGCGCCATTGCCACGAGGTGGATCACCGCGTTGGTCGAGCCGCCGATCGCGGCCAGCGTCTTGATCGCGTTCTCGAACGCTTCACGCGTGATCACCTTCGAGAGCTTCAGGTCTTCGTGCACCATGTCGACGATGCGCCGCCCGGCATTGCGCGCCAGCACGTTGCGCCGCCCATCGACCGCCGGGTAGGCCGCGTTGCCGGGCAGCCCGATGCCCAACGCCTCGACCATGCTGGCCATCGTGCTCGCCGTGCCCATCGTCATGCAGTGGCCGTGGCTGCGGTGCATGCAGCTTTCGGCCTCGAAGAAGTCGGCCAGCTTCAGCGTGCCGGCACGCACCTGCTCGCTCATGCTCCACACGCCGGTGCCCGAGCCGAGCTCCTGGCCGCGCCACTTGCCGTTCAGCATCGGCCCGCCTGAAACACCGATCGTCGGCAGGTCGACGCTGGCCGCGCCCATCACCAACGAAGGCGTGGTCTTGTCGCAGCCCATCAGCAGCACGACGCCGTCGATCGGGTTGCCGCGGATGCTTTCTTCCACGTCCATCGACGCGAGGTTGCGATACAACATCGCGGTCGGCCGCAGCAGCGTTTCGCCGAGCGACATCACCGGGAATTCGAGCGGAAAGCCACCCGCTTCGTACACGCCGATCTTGACCTGCTCGGCCAGCGTGCGGAAGTGCGAATTGCAGGGCGTGAGTTCGCTGAAGGTGTTGCAGATGCCGATCACCGGCCGGCCGTCGAACTGGTCGTGCGGCACGCCCTTGCCCTTGACCCAGCTGCGGTACGCAAAACCATCGCGGTCTTGCCGGCCGAACCACTGCTGGCTGCGCAGTTCTTCGGGCTTCTTTTTCGGACCTTGTGTCATCACCACCCCGGTTAACCCGGATCGGCACCCGGGACTGTTGTGGATACTATGGTATGACGATTGTTTTCACCCTGCGGTAGAACCCTAGGAACCCTTGCCATGCCCTCGCCTTCCGTCCTCTCCGTCGCCAAGCTGTCGCCACTTTTTGCCTCGCAGCTCGATGCCAACTTCACCGTGCACGACCGGCTGCACCAGACCGACCCGGCAGCGTTCGCCGCCGCGGCGCCAGCGATCCGCGCGATCGCCGCGAGCGGCGAATCCAAGGTCGATGCGGCCCTGATCGCACAACTGCCGAAGCTCGAGATCATCTCGGTGATGGGCGTCGGTTACGACGGCATCGACGTGGCCGCCGCGAAGGCGCGCGGCGCCGTCGTCACCCACACACCGAACGTTCTCAACGACGACGTGGCCGACCTGGCCATCGGCCTGATGCTCTCGGCCGCGCGCCAGTTGCCGGCCGCCGACCGCTACGTGCGCGCCGGCTCGTGGACGAACGGGCCGATGCCGCTGGCGCGCAAGATGTCGGGCGCGCGGCTCGGGCTGGTCGGCATGGGCCGCATCGGGCAGGCCATCGCGCACCGCGCCGCGGCCTTCGGCATGAGCATCGCCTACACCGCGCGCAACGCCCGCCCGGCCCTGCCGTTCAAGTACGTGGCGAGCGCCACCGCACTGGCTGCCGAGAGCGACTACCTCGTCGTCATCACCCCGGGCGGTGCCGGCACGCGCAAGCTGATCAATGCCGAGGTGCTGGCCGCACTCGGCACGAAAGGCATCCTCGTCAACGTGGCGCGCGGTTCGGTGGTCGACGAGGCCGCGCTGATCGACGCGCTGGAGCGTGGCGTGATCGGCGGTGCCGGCCTCGACGTGTTCGAGAGCGAACCCAACGTGCCCGAGCGGCTGCGCGCCCTGCCCCATGTGGTGCTGGCACCGCACATCGGCAGCGCCACCACGCAGACGCGCCAGGCGATGGCCGATCTGGCGTTCGGCAACCTGCAGGCGCACTTCGCCGGCAAGTCGCTGCTGTCGCCGGTACCGGAGTGCCAATGAGCGACACGCACGTCATCGCAGTTGACAAGCTGCACGGAGCCATCCGCCAGGTCGTGGCCGGCTTCGGCAGCAACGCGCAGGAAATCGAAGACGTCGCCACCAACCTGATCGAAGCCAACCTCACCGGCCACGATTCGCACGGCATCGGCATGCTGCCGCGCTACGCCGAAGCGTTCGCCGAAGGCGGCCTGACGCCCAACGCCCACGTGCGCACCGTGCTCGACACGGGCGCGATGCTGCGCCTCGACGGCGACGCGGGCTTCGGTCAGGTGATCGGCCGCGAAGCGATGGAACTCGGCATCGGCCGGGCGCGCCAGAACGGCTGCTGCATCGTCGCACTCGGGAATGCCCACCACCTCGGCCGCATCGGCGCGTGGGCCGAAATGGCAGCGGCTCAAGGCCTCGTCTCGCTGCATTTTGTCAACGTGATCTCGCGCGGCATCGTGGCGCCGTTCGGGGGTGGTGACGCGCGCTTCGGCACGAACCCGTTCACGGCCGGCGTGCCGGTGCCGGGCCGTCCACCGATGATCCTCGACTTCGCGACCAGCATGGTGGCCCAGGGCAAGACACGCGTGGCGCACAACAAGGGCGAGCTGCTGCCACCCGGCCACCTGATCGACGACACCGGCAAGCCGACACGCGACCCGCGTTATTCGGTGGTCGAGCCTTTCGGCGCGATCCTCACTTTCGGACAGCACAAGGGCTACGGCCTGGCGGTGCTGTGCGAACTGCTCGGCGGCGCGCTCGCCTCGGGCATGACGCAGCACACCGACGACAGCAGCAAGAAGCGCATCCTGAACGGCATGCTGTCGGTGCTGATCGACCCGGCCGCGCTCGGCGACCGGGCGGCCGTCGATCGCGAAACGCAGACCTTCGTCGAGTGGGTATTGGCCTCGCCGCCGCAGGAGGGCGTGGACCGGGTGCGCCTGGCCGGCGACCCGGAACGCGAATCGCGCACACGCCGCACTGCACAAGGCGTGCCGGTCGACGCAACCACCTGGCAGCAGATTCTTTCGGCGGCGGCCCAGCTGGGTGTCGACCCGGCGGCCGTGGCACGCGCGGCCGGCACGGCCTGAACCTGTCGGCCGCCCGGCCTGCCGGGACTTCGGGTAATTCCGGTTTTGCCAGACGCTCAATCATCATACGATAAGACGTGCGCCGGTCGTGCGCAACACCCCAGGAGACACACACATGCAATTCGGAAAATGGATCACCGGTGCGGTCGTGAGCGTCGGGCTGCTGGCCGGCAGCCCCGCTTTCGCACAGGAAAAGCTCACCGTCTGGTGGGTCAAGGGCTTCTACAAGTCGGAAGACGACGCGCTGTTCGCAGCGATCAAGAAGTTCGAGGCCAAGCACCCGAAGGTCAAGATCGAACTCTCGCAGTACCCGATCCAGGACATGATCCCCAAGACCGTGGCGGCGCTCGATTCCGGCAGCCCGCCCGACGTGGCCTATGCCGACGTCTACGACTTCCAGGTCACGGCCAAGTGGGCCTATGACGGCAAGCTCGAAGACATCACGAGCGTGATCGACCCGATCCGCGCCCGCTTCGCGCCCAACACGATCGAGACCGCGTTCCTCTACAACGACCAGGCCAAGAACCGCGCCTACTACGCGTTCCCGATCAAGCAGCAGACGATGCACGTCGAGTACTGGCTCGACATGCTCACCGATGCCGGCTTCAAGGAGTCCGACATCCCGACCACCTGGAAGGAATACTGGAGCTTCTGGTGCGACAAGGTGCAGCCGGCCTACCGCGCCAAGAGCGGCAACCGCGCTTTCGGCATCGGCCAGCCGCTGGGCGTGGACTCGAGCGACTCGTTCTTCTCGTTCCTGACCTTCATGGACGCCTACAACGTCAAGCTCGTCAACGACGCCGGCAAGCTGCTGGTCGACGACCCGACCGTGCGCCAGGGCCTGATCAACGCGCTGACCGACTACACCTCGGTCTACAGCAAGGGCTGCTCGCCCCCGTCAAGCACGAGCTGGAAGGACCCGGACAACAACGTCGCGTTCTTCAACAAGACCACGGTGATGACACACAACGCCACGATCTCGATCGCCGCGAAGTGGCTCGACGACGCCAACAACCCGACCTTCACCGAAGCGCAGCGCGCCATCGCGAAGAAGAACTACACCGAACTCGTGCGAACCGCCGGCTTTCCGAACAAGCCCGACGGCAGCAAGATGGTGTACCGCGCGGCGGTGAAGACCGGCGTGATCTTCAAGGACGGCAAGAACAAGGCTGCGGCCAAGCAGTTCGTCTCGTTCCTGCTCGAAGAAGCCAACCTCACGCCGTATGTGGAAGGTTCGCTCGGCCGCTGGTTCCCGGTCACGAAGACGGCGCAGCAGAGCCCGTTCTGGAAAGCCGACAACCACCGCCTCTCGGTCTACAACCAGTTCATGAACGGCACGGTCACGTTCGAATTCACCAAGAACTACAAGTTCACGGTGCTGAACAACGAGAACGTGTGGGCCAAGGCCGCGAACCGCATCCTCAACGAGAAGATGCCGATCGACAAGGCGACCGACGAGATGATCGAGCGCATCAAGACGGTCGCGCGCTGAAGCGCTGACCCTTCGGAACACGAAGCACGAGATGGCCGCCACAGCCTCCGCCCCTGCCCTGCCCGCGCCCAAGCGCCCGCCTGATCGCTGGCAGTTCTGGGGCCGGATGCTGGTGCTGCCCTACGTGCTCGTGTTCCTGATCTTCGTGCTCTACCCGGTGGGTTACGGGCTGTGGCTGGCCCGGCACCCCGAGAGTTACGTCAAGCTGTTCGAAGACCCGATCTTCTTTCGCACCGTCATCAACACGATCGTCTTCCTGGTCGTGGCGATCAACGTCAAGATGGTGATCGCGCTGGTGCTGTCGGGCTTCTTCGTGCAGCAGCGCTGGTGGATCAAGGTCTTGTCGCTGATCTTCATCCTGCCCTGGGCGCTGCCGTCGATCCCGACGATCCTGTCGGTGCGTTTCATGCTCAACCCCGAGTGGGGCGTGATCAACACGCTGATCTTCAAGCTCACCGGCGCCGACGGCCCGAATTGGTTGAATCACCCGCCGCTCGCGCTCGGCCTGTCGATGGTGATGCACGTGTGGAAGTCGCTGCCCTTCTGGACCCTGATCCTGATCGCCGGGCGGCTGGCGATTCCTTCCGAACAATACGAAGCGGCCTCGGTCGACGGTGCCACGAACTGGCAGAAGTTCAAGTTCATCACCTGGCCTTCGATGCGCACGCTCTACATCACCTCGCTGATTCTGTCGATGATCTGGACGCTGGGCGATTTCAACAGCGTCTACCTGCTGACTGGCGGCGGCCCCGCCGACCTGACGCACGTGCTGGCCACGCTCGGCATTCGTTACCTGCGGCTCGACCAGGTCGACCTGGCGATGGCCTCGATCGTGGTGGCGCTGCCTCTCGTGCTGCCGCTGGTCTACTTCATGATGAAGCGGCTGTCCAAATGAGCAAGGGCATCACCTGGAAGAAGGTCAGCACCGAAGCCAAGCTGCTGCTGATCGGCATCCCGCTGCTGATCTGGACGCTGATCCCGGTCTACCACCTGTTCCTGTTCGCGATCTCGGCGAAAGACTCGGCCACGTCGGGGCGGCTGTGGCCCAAGGAACCGACGCTGCAGAACTTTTCCATCGTCTTCAACCGGCAGCACTTCTACCTCGACCACTTCTGGGTGCAGCTCGGCAACTCGGTGCTGATCGCGGTGGCGGTCGCCGCGATCACGCTGTTCGTCGCCACCTCGGCCGCGTTCGCGATCAGCCGGCTCAAGGTGCGCGGTGGCCGCACGGTGATGAACCTGGCGCTCTTCACCTATTTCATTCCGGCCGCGTTCCTCGCCGTGCCCATGTACAAGACCATGGGCAACTACGGCCTGCTCAACAGCCAGTGGGCTCTCATCCTCGCGATGGTGACGATCGCGTCGCCCTACTGCATCTGGGTGCTGAAGCAGGCTTCCGACAAGCTGCCCTACGAGCTCGACGAAGCAGCGCGCATGGACGGCGCCTCGCCGCTGCAGCTGTTCCGCCTGGTCTACCTGCCATTGATGGTGCCTTCGCTGGTCGCCGTGGGCACCTACGCGCTGCTGCTGGCGTGGAACGAATACCTCTACGCCTTTCTGCTGCTGTCGAACGACACCAGCGTGACGCTCGCGGTGGCACTCGGCAACTTCCTGTCGGCCGACGACTCACCCTGGGAACTGCTGATGGCCACCGGCCTGATCTACGCGCTGCCGCCGGCGGCGATCTACTACGCATTCAAGCGCTACATGGTCGGCGGCCTGACGGCCGGCGCCGTGAAAAGTTAAAAGCGGCTGAGGACAACAACATGGCATCGGTCGGTTTCCGCAACATCGAGAAGGCCTATGGCACCGTCAAGGTGATCCACGGCATCGGCTTCGATATTCAAGACGGCGAGTTCGTCGTTCTGGTCGGCCCGTCGGGCTGCGGCAAGAGCACGCTGCTGCGCATGCTCGCCGGTCTGGAAGAAATCACCGGCGGCGAGATCTCGATCGACGGCAAGGTCGTCAACGAGCTCGAATCGAAGGACCGCGACATCGCGATGGTGTTCCAGAGCTACGCGCTCTACCCGCACATGACGGTGCGGGAGAACATGGCCTTCAGCCTGCGTTTGCGCAACGCCGACAAGAAGCTGACCGACCAGCGCGTGGAAGACGCGGCCCGCATCCTGAACCTCGACAAACTGCTCGACCGCCACCCGCGCGAGTTGTCGGGCGGCCAGCGCCAGCGTGTGGCGATGGGCCGGGCGATCGTGCGCGACCCGAAGGTGTTCCTGTTCGATGAACCACTCTCGAACCTCGACGCCAAGCTGCGCGTCGCGATGCGTGCCGAGATCAAGGCGCTGCACCAGCGCCTGAAGACCACGACCGTCTACGTCACGCACGACCAGATCGAGGCGATGACGATGGCCGACCGCATCGTCGTGATGCACGACGGCATCATCGAGCAGATCGGCACGCCGCTGGAGCTCTACGACCACCCGGGCAACCTTTTCGTCGCGCAGTTCATCGGCTCACCGGCGATGAACGTGGTGGCCGGCACGCTGCGCGGTTCGGGCGGCAGCACCGAAGTCGAAGCGGCCGGCACGCGCTGGCCGGTGCCGGCGCAGGTGGGCGGCACGAACGGCCAGGCCGTGCACTACGGCATCCGCCCCGGCGACATTCACCTCTCACCCACCGGCCACGGCATCGCCGCCAAGGTGATCGTGGTCGAACCGACCGGCGCAGAAACCGAACTGCTGGTGCAGGTGGGCGACACGCAGATCGTCGTCGTGATCCACGGCCGCACCGCGGCCAAGCCCGACGAAACCGTGCACCTCGTGATCGACACCGACAAGGCCCACGTCTTCGACAGCGCGAGCGGCAAACGCCTCGGCTGAAATGGCAAAAAAGCCAGCGCCTCTGGTGGTGGTCATGGGTGTCAGCGGCTGTGGCAAGAGCACCGTGGGCCGCCTGATCGCAAAGCGCCTGGCCTGTGAATTCCTCGAAGGCGACGACCTGCACCCGCCCCGCAACCTCGAGCGCATGGCGGCCGGCATCGCGCTCACCGACCACGACCGGCGCGACTGGCTCAAGGCCATCGCCGAGCAACTCGCCGATGCGCACGCGGCGCGTTACGGCCTGATCGTTTCCTGCTCGGCGCTCAAGCGCAGTTACCGCAACCAGCTGCGCACCGCGTCGAACGAACTCGCCTTCGTGCACATCCACGGCAGCCTCGATGTGCTGGAGGCGCGCATGCAATCGCGCACCGGCCACTTCATGCCGCCTTCATTGCTCGCCAGCCAGTTGCAGACGCTCGAGCCGCCCGGCGCCGACGAGCGTTGCATCACGCTCGACGTGGCGCTGCCGGCCGAGCAGATCGCAGAGCAGGCCTGCGCCTGGCTCGCCAAACCTTTCAGCACCACGGCGCCACGCCCATGATCAACGCACAAACCTTCCGCCTCGACGGCCAGCTCGCACTGGTCACCGGTTCTTCCAGCGGCATCGGCCTTGCACTCGCGCGCGGCTTGGCGCAAGCCGGTGCGCGCGTCGTGCTGAACGGGCGCGATGCGGGCAAGCTCGCGCAAGCTGCAGCGCTGCTCGCCGGCGAAGGCCTGCAAGTCGAGGCGCGGGCTTTCGACGTGACCCAGCGCAGCGAGGTCGATGCCGGCGTGGCGGCGATCGAATCGCAGATCGGGCCGATCGACATCCTCGTCAACAATGCCGGCCTGCAGCGCCGCGGCGCCTTCCACGAGTTCACGACGGCCGACTGGGACGCCGTGATGCGCACCAACGTCGACAGCGTCTTCCACGTCGGCCAGGCCGTCGCGAAATTCATGGTCCCGCGCCAGCGCGGCCGCATCATCAACACCTGCTCGGTGATGAGCGAATTGGGCCGGCCCGGCACCGCGCCCTACACCGCCAGCAAGGGCGCCGTGAAGATGCTGACCAAGGGCATGGCGATCGACCTCGGGCCGCACGGCATCAACGTCAACGGCATCGGCCCGGGTTACTTCAAGACCGAGCTGACCGAGAAGCTGGTGAACGACCCCACCTTCAGCGCCTGGCTCGTCAACCGCACGCCGAACCGCCGCTGGGGTGACGTGGAAGACCTGGCCGGCGCGGCCGTGTTCCTGGCGAGCGACGCGTCGCGCTTCGTCAACGGCCACATCCTCTATGTCGACGGCGGCGTCACCGCGTCCCTCTGATCTCTTAAGGACCTTCTTGAGCACTCCCACCACCTTCACCCAGGTCACGCTGTTCACCGACACCGATGGGCGCGCGCGTTTTCGCGAAAGCGCCGTCGCGCTGCCCGAAGGCACGCCGACCTCGATGCTGTCTTCGCTGATGCCCAGCGGCGGTTACCAGCTGCGCCACAGCCCGGTCGGCTTTCGCAGCCAGTTCCACTGCACCGTGACGCCGCAATGGGTGTTCATCCTCGGCGGGCAGATGGAGATCGGCCTGCAGGGCGGTGCCTCGCGTGTGTTCTCGGCCGGTGAACATTTCTACTCGGCCGACACGCTGCCCGAAGGCGCCGCCTTCGACGCCGCCGTGCACGGCCACTGGAGCCGGCAACTCGGCAACGAGCCGCTGGTCACGCTCTTCGTTCGCGGCTGAAGTACGCATGAAGCGCACCCGATGATCAAGAACGTCCACGGCGGCACCGTCGACCTGCTCGGCGAGGCCATCGTCACGGGCCGCTATCCGGTGGGCAGTTCGCTGCCGCCCGAACCGATGCTGTGCGAAGAGCTCGGCGTGAGCCGCACCGTGATCCGCGAGGCCGTGAAGTCGCTGATCGCCAAGGGCCTGCTCGTCACCGGCCCGAAGGTCGGCACGCGTGTGCTCGCCGAAGAACAGTGGAACTGGTTCGACCCCGACGTGGTGGCCTGGCAATCGCGCGCCGGCCTGTCGCGTGAGTTCCTGCGTGACCTGCAGGAATTGCGCCGCCTGGTCGAGCCGGCGGCAGTGCGGCTGGCCGCCGAACGCGCGACCGTGGCCGACATCGCCGAGATCGAAGCCGCCTACGCCGGCATGAAACGCTCGATCGAAGAAGGCGGTGACTACGTCAGCAGCGACCTGCGTTTCCACCAGGGCCTGCTGCGCGCCTGCCACAACCGCATGGTCGGGCAGATGAGCAAGGCGCTCGGCGCGCTGCTGCGCACCAGCTTCGAGATCTCGACCTCGCGGCCCGACGGGCCCGCGCAATCGCTGCCCTTGCACCGCGCCGTGCTCGACGCCGTGATCGCCCGCTCGCCGCTGAAGGCCGAGCGCGCGATCGTCGTGTTGATCGACGGTGCGAACAGCGACATCGAGCAGGTGCTCACGACGCGGCGCAAGCTACCGTCGCTGGGGGTGCCGGCGCCGCGGTTGAAGGCGCGCGCACGCGGTTTGCTGCGCTGAGGCCGCCGGCCCGGCGTGGCAGTCGCGGGTCAGCTGGCTGCAGACACCCGCGGCAACACCCGCCCGGTTTCGAGCAGCGTCTTCATGTTCGACAGCACCGCCGGCCAGCCGCCCGAGACACCCGCGAGCATCTGCGCGTCGAGTTCGTCGTGCGTGACGGTCAGGCGCACCAGCCCGTCGACAGAAGGTTCGATGTCGAACGTGACGCGCGAGTGTTTCGACTCGTCGTCGGCTTCGGCCGGCCGGGCCCACGACATCACCAGGCGGCGCGGCGGCGCGCTCTCGAGCACCTTGCCGACGATGTCGACCGTGCGCGGCGCGGCCTCGACGCGTTGGTGTTCCCAGCGTGAACCGGGCTTCCAGTCCGACACGTTGACCCGGGCGCAGCTCGCGGTCGGGCCGACCCAGTACTGCGCCATCAGGTCGGTGTCGGTCAGCGCCTGCCACACCTTTTGTGGCGTGGTGGCGATGTAGGTCACGTAAACGAAATCAGGCTTTTTCATCGTCATTTCCTTCCAGTTTTTTCTTGAGGTCGCGCAACACGCCGAGGCGCTTGTGCTCGAACTTCTCGATCCAGCGCGCGTGGATCTCGTGCAGCGGCACGGGGTTGAGGTAGTGCAGTTTTTCCCGCCCCTGCCAGACGACCGCGACGAGGTTGGCCTGCTCGAGTTGCTGCAGGTGCTGCGTCACGGCCTGGCGGGTCATGTCCATGTGCTCGCAGAGCGCGCCCAGGGTCTGGCCGTTGTCGGCATGCAGCAGGTCGAGCAGGCGCCGCCGGGTCGGGTCGGCCAGCGCCTTGAAAACCTTGTCGATGTCCAAGGGCGCTTCAGTTCCAGTTGTCGATCTTTACGTCGTTCGGGCTGGGGGCGCCCCGGCCGGTCTCGACCAGCGACTTCAGGCTCATCAGGAAGATCGCCCACTTGGTGCTGCAGTGGTGCATGAACTCGACCGGCTCCTTCCAGCCCTGGTGCTTGAAGAGCACGATGCAGTATTCGCCCTCCTGCTTGAGCGCCCAATGGATGCGGGTGCCGACCCATTCGGCGGGCCCGTCGAGCACTTGCCACAGCACCTGCTGGCCGGGCTGAAGCTCGACGACCCGGATGTCGAAGCCGCCGACCTCGACACCGGCGCTGCTGAAGCGGAACTTCAGCAGCTCGCCGACCCGGCTTTCGCCTTGCGTGTCTTCGGTCCACCAGGCGGCCAGGCCTTCGCGCGTGGCCAGAGCCTGGTAGACGGCCTCGCGGGGCGATTTGATTCCGACTCTGTGCAGGATCTCCACCATGATTTCTCCTAGAGGGTTGTTCGGGACGATGCGCCAGCGGCGCGCGGCATGACCCATAATATGCAAGTAGTTGCTTGCATGTCAAGCGCCGGATGCTTGGCCACCCGCAACCCGGCCGTGTTGCCGAACTCGGTGTACAAACCGTGTTCCACCTTTTTTCCCCTGAAGCACCGAGCGACCATGACCTACCCCAACACCCAGCTCTTCATCAATGGCCAGTGGCAAGACGCCGCCGACGGCCGCACGCTGGCCGTGTACAACCCGGCCACCGGCCAGGAGATCGGCCGCGTGGCCCGCGCCGGCACCGCCGATCTCGACCTCGCACTCGCCGCGACGCAGAAGGGTTTCGAGACCTGGCGCGACATGGTTCCCGCCGAGCGCAGCAAGGTCATGCGTCGGGCCGCCGACCTGATGCGCCAGCGTGCTGGCGACATCGCGCGCGTGCTCACGCAAGAGCAGGGCAAGCCGCTCGCCGAAGCCAAGGGCGAAGCGATGGCCGCCGCCGACATCATCGAGTGGTTCGCCGAAGAAGGCATGCGCGTCTACGGCCGCATCGTGCCCTCGCGCGGCAGCCTGGCGTTGCGTCAGATGGTGCTGAAAGACCCGGTCGGCCCGGTGGCGGCGTTCACGCCGTGGAACTTCCCGATCAACCAGGTGGTGCGCAAGGTCGGTGCCGCGCTCGCGGCCGGCTGCTCGATGCTCGTGAAGGCGGCCGAAGAAACACCGGCGGCCCCGGCCGAACTCATCCGCGCCTTCGCCGACGCCGGCATCCCGCCCGGCGTGTTGGGGCTGGTGTACGGTGACCCAGCCGAGATCTCGGGCTACCTGATCCCGCACCCCGTGATCCGCAAGATCACCTTCACCGGCTCCACGCCGGTGGGCAAGCAACTGGCCTCGCTGGCCGGCAAACACATGAAGCGCGTGACGATGGAGCTGGGCGGCCACGCGCCGGTGATCGTGGCCGAAGATGCCGACATCACGCTGGCCGTGAAGGCCGCGGGCGGCGCGAAGTTCCGCAATGCCGGCCAGGTGTGCATCTCGCCGACGCGTTTCCTGGTGCACGAGAGCGTCCGCAAGGACTTCGCGTCAGCGCTGGCCCAGCAGGCCAAGGGCCTGAAGGTCGGCGACGGCCTGACCGAAGGCACGCAGATGGGCCCGCTGGCCAACCCGCGCCGCCTGACTGCCATGGCGGAGTTCACGAAAGACGCCGTGCAGCGGGGCGCCACCTTGCTGGCCGGCGGTGAACGCATCGGCGACACGGGCAATTTCTGGCAGCCCACGGTGCTGGCCGACGTGCCACAAGACGCGAAGGTGCTCAACGAAGAACCGTTCGGCCCGATGGCGGCGATCCGCAGTTTCAACACGCTCGACGAAGCGATCGTCGAGGCCAACCGCCTGCCTTTCGGCCTGGCCGGTTATGCCTTCACACGCTCGCTGAAGAATGCCGACCTGCTGGCGCGCCGCGTCGAGGTGGGCATGCTGTGGATCAACATGCCGGCCATGCCGTCGGCAGAAATGCCCTTCGGTGGCATCAAGGATTCGGGCTACGGCTCGGAAGGCGGCCCCGAGGCGATCGAGGCCTACCTCAACGTGCGCTCGGTGGCCGTGATGAACGTGTGAGCGGGCCGCACGGCGGGTGACCGGCGGCCCAACGGCGGCTGCTGATCACTTCGCCGTCGGCATCACGAACTCCGCGCCCTTGGCGATCGTCGAGGGCCAGCGCTGCATCACCGACTTCTGCTTGGTGTAGAAGCGCACGCCCTCTTCGCCGTAGGCGTGCATGTCGCCGAAGAGGCTCTTCTTCCAGCCCCCGAACCCGTGCCAGGCCATCGGCACCGGGATCGGCACATTGATCCCCACCATCCCCACTTGCACCTGGCGCGAGAACTCGCGCGCCACGTTGCCGTCGCTCGTGTAGCAGGCCACGCCGTTGCCGAACTCGTGCTCGTTGACGAGTTTCACCGCCTCGGCCAGGTCCTTCACCCGCACGCACGACAGCACCGGGCCGAAGATCTCTTCCTTGTAGATCCGCATGCTTGGCGTCACGTGGTCGAACAGTGTTCCGCCGGTGAAGAAGCCCTGTTCGTGGCCCGGGACCTTGTGGCCGCGGCCGTCGACGACCAGCTTGGCCCCTTCTTCGACCCCGATTCCGATGTAACCCTCGATGCGCTCCAGCGCCTGCTTCGTGACGATCGGGCCCATCTCGGCGTCGAGCTCCATGCCGTTCCTGATCTTCAGCGTCCTGGCGCGCTCGGCCAGCTTGGGCACGATCCGGTCGGCCACGTCACCCACCAGCACCGCCACGCTGATCGCCATGCAGCGTTCACCGGCCGAGCCGTAACCCGCACCGATCAACCCGTCGACCGCCTGGTCGATGTCGGCGTCGGGCATCACGACCATGTGGTTCTTGGCGCCACCGAGCGCCTGCACGCGCTTGCCATGGTGGGCGCCGGTCTCGTAGATGTACTGGGCGATGGGGGTGGAGCCCACGAAGCTGAGGGCCTTTACGTCCACATGGGTCAGCAGTGCATCGACGGCGACCTTGTCGCCCTGGATGACGTTGAACACGCCGTCCGGCAGCCCGGCCTGCTTGAGCAGCTCGGCCATGAAGACCGAAGGGGAAGGGTCACGCTCGCTGGGCTTGAGGATGAAGCAGTTGCCACAGGCGATGGCCACCGGGTACATCCACATCGGCACCATGCAGGGGAAGTTGAACGGGGTGATGCCGGCGACCACGCCCAGCGGCTGGCGCAATGTCCAGTTGTCGATGCCGGTACTCACCTGGTCGGTGAAGTCGCCCTTGAGGAGCTGCGGAATGCCGCAGGCGAACTCGACGATGTCGATGCCGCGGGTGACTTCGCCCTGGGCGTCGGTGAAGACCTTGCCGTGCTCGGCGGTGATCATCGCGGCCAGGGTGTCGCGGTGCTGGTTGAGCAGCTCCAGGAACTTGTTGAGGATGCGGGCACGGCGGATCGGGGGCATGTCGGCCCAGGCCGGGAAGGCGGCCTTGGCGGAGGCGACGGCGGCGTTGACTTCGTCGACGGAGCCCAGGGCCACCTGGCGCGCCACGGCACCGGTCGCGGGGTTGTAGACAGGCTGGCGCCGCCCGCTGGTGCTGGCAACCATGCGGCCGCCGATGTAGTGGCCGACTTCGGTGGTGGATGAAAACGCGATCGGTGTGGGCATGGTGCGGGGTCTGGCGGGTTGCAGGAGCGCCCAATGTAGACAGCCGCGGCGCCCACGCCAAGACTTCGTTGCTGGATTCATTGTTTGGATTACTGAACAATACAAGCATGAAGAACGTGAAAAGCGAAAACCTGTGGTCGCACGTGCACTGGCTGGTGACGCTCGCGTCGGCCGGCAGTTTCACCGCCGCTGCTCAGCGCCTGGGCGTGAGCAAGGCGGCGATGAGCCACCGCATCGCCGCGCTGGAGCAGGCGGCCGGCGTGCCGCTGGTGCGGCGCACGACCCGCAGCGTGCGGCTGACCGAGGCCGGGCAGCAGCTGGTCGACGCCACGCGCGGCGCGTTCGACCAGATCGAGCGCAGCCTCGCCGACGTGAAAGACCTGTCGCAGGCGCCGCGTGGCCTGCTGCGCGTGACCGCGCCGGTGGCGCTCGGCCGGCAGCAGATCGTGCCGCTGGTGCCGGCGTTCCTGAAGCAGCACCCCGAGGTGCGCATCGAGCTGGAGCTGGCCGACCGCATCGTCTCGCTGGCACAAGACGGTTTCGACGTGGCGATCCGCCACACCAGCGTCGTGCCCGAAACCCATGTGGCGTGGGCGCTGTGCGAATCGCGCGCCTTGCTGGTCGCCACGCGCAGCTACCTTCGGCGCTGCGGCACGCCGTCAACGCCCGAGGATCTGGCAGGCCATGACTGCCTGCGTTACCTGCGCAGCGGCGGCGCATCGACCTGGCGTTTCGAGCCTGTGAAGGGCCGCGCGGCGCCGGTCGCCGTGGCGATCCAGGGCGCGTTTGCGGCGAACAACAGCGAGGCGCTGCGCGAGGCTGCGCTGGGCGGCGTGGGCATCGCCCTGCTGCCCGACTTCAGCGCGCAGCGTGACCTGCTCGCCGGCAAGCTCGTGCACGTGCTGCCCGGCTGGCGCTCGGTCGGCGGGTTCGGCGCCCACGTGTACGCGATGCGGCCTTACAACCCGCACGTGCCACATGCGGTGCATGCGTGGGTTGCCTATTTGCGCGAGTGTCTGAAGGGTGGGTTCGCGTTGGCCTAGTTCTGGGGCGGCGAAGGCGCGCCTTGGCTCTTTCGTCGAGAAGGAAAAGAGGTTTCAGAGCGGCAGGCGGCACCTGGCGAGCGGCGATTTCTGTGGCGACGAGGAGCGCAGGGCCGAGGTCGGCGCGCGCAGCGCGCTTCGTCATCTGACTTGCCGCGGCTGTTTGAACGGAGCGAACGAAGAGAGCGCAGTGAGTTCTGCGGCACGACCTCGGATCGAGCACCACAGTGCAGTCGATGCGCAGCATCGACCGCCACAGCATGAGCCGCACGCCGGGTGCCGCCTGCCGCGACGTGCCCAAGCCGCGCAACAGACGAACAAGAAGTCGCGTCAACGACCAGTAGCACGTCCGAAGCGCATCACGCCATCGTCGATCTTGCCGAGGTCGAGCGTCATCAGGTCAAGCACGTAGTTCTGGTACAGGCGCCAGGGTTTGCGGTCGCCCTGCTTGGGCAACATCTCGATCGCGCGGCGCACATAGCCCGAGGTGAAGGTGAGGAAGGGTTCGGGCGAAATGCCGGCGTCTCGCGTGGGCGTGGCGACCGTGGCGCCGGTCTTGTCCATGTGCCTGAGCAAGCGGCACACGTAACGCGAAGTGAGGTCGGCCTTGAGCGTCCAGCTCGCGTTGGTGTAGCCGAAGATGTTGGCCATGTTCGGGATGCCGCTGTACATCATGCCCTTGTAGATGAGCGCCTGCGACATGTCGACGGGCTGGCCGTCGAGGCGCAGCTTCACGTCGCCTATCACGTTGAGTTGCAGGCCGGTGGCAGTGACGACGATGTCGGCCGGCAACTCTTCGCCCGACTGCAACCGGATGCCGTGCTTGGTGAAGCGTTCGATCGTGTCGGTGGCGACCGTGGCGCGGCCTGCGCGAATCGACTTGAACAGATCGCCGTCGGGCACCAGGCAGACCCGTTGGTCCCACGGGTTGTAGTGCGGCGTGAAGTGGCGCGCCACATCGAAGTCTGGCCCGAGTTCGTGCTTCACCAGGCCGACCAGCCGCTCCTTGGCCTGCGCCGGGTACTTGCGCGCCAGACGGTAGAAGTACATGCCGACCAGCACGTTCTTCAAGCGCACCAGGCGGTAGGCCAGCAGCGCCGGCAACCAGCGCTTGAGCTTCTCGGCGACGGCGTCGCTCGACGGCCGCGAGACCACGTAGGTCGGCGAACGCTGCAGCATCGTCACATGGGCGGCGGTCTTGGCCATTTCGGGCACCAGCGTCACCGCGGTGGCGCCGCTGCCGACGACCACGATGCGTTTGCCGGTGTAGTCGAGCGCTTCGGGCCAGAACTGCGGGTGCAGCACCTGGCCACCGAAGTTATCGATGCCCGGCAACTCCGGCCGGTAGGGCTGCGCATAGCTGTAGTAACCGCTGCCGAAGAGCAGGAACTTGCAGCGCAGGCTGCTGCGCTCGCGCTGTGGGCCGCGTTCGACAACGACCGTCCACCGAGCGTCACTGGCCGACCAGTCGGCACTCACCACGCGGTGCTGGAAACGGATGTGCCGGTCGATGCCGTGTTCGGCCGCGGTCTCGGCGATGTAGGCGCGGATGGCCGGGCCGTCGGCGATCGCCTTCGCGTCTTTCCAGGGCTTGAACATGTAGCCCAGCGTGTACATGTCGGAGTCGGAGCGCACGCCCGGATAGCGAAACAGGTCCCAGGTGCCACCCATTGCGGCCCGCCCTTCCAGCAGCGTGAAGCTCTTGTCGGGGCACTGCTGTTGCAGATGCACCGCGGCGCCGATGCCCGACAGGCCGGCGCCGACGATGATGACGTCGTGCTGCTCGACGCTGTGTTCGCCGCTCGCCTCGCGCAGGAAGCCCGCGGCCGCCACCACCGAGCGGCGCGCTTCCGGCACCCGCCACAAGAGTTGCCACACGTGCGGCACGCCGGCGAAGACCTTCAACTCGACCACCACCCCCGCCTCACGCGCCTTCTGCGCCAGGCGGATGCTGTCGTCGCGCAGCGCTTCGTCTTCACCCACGTGCAGCAGCAGCGGCGGCAGGCCGCGCAGGTTGCCGAAAAGCGGCGATGCGAGCGGCTGCGCGGCGTCGGCGTCACCGAGGTAGGCGCGCTGCAGGTTCTCGAGCTTGTCACCGCGGAACATCGCGTCGCGCTCCGCATTGGCGAGCAGCGAGGGGCTGCTGCCGGTCAGGTCGGTGGCGGGCGAGAACAACGCGGCGGCCTCGGGCAGCGCTTCGCCCGCATCACGCAACGCGAGCATCAGGCCGAGTGCGAGGTTGCCACCCGCGCTGTCGCCGGCCACGACCATTCTTCCGGAGTGCGAAGCACGCAGGGCGCGCCACGCCGCCTGCGCGTCTTGCAGCGCGGCGGGGAAAGGGTGCTCGGGCGCGAGGCGATAGTCGGGCACGAAGACACGCAAGCCCTGCAGCGCGAGCGCTGCGGTGAGCGGGCGGTGGGTGCGCGGCGAACAACCGACGAAGCCGCCACCGTGCAGGTACAGCAGCGTGGTGGCAGCCGCCTCACCACGCTCGGCCTCGACCCACTCACCCGGCACACCGCCGACCACGGCCTCCGTGTAGCGCACGCCGCGCGGCACGGGCAGGAGCTTGCCGAACGCGGCCCGCACGCGCGCGATGTCGCTGAAGTCACCGAGCGCCGGCTTGACGCGGCGGCGAATCACGAACGCGGCCACGCGGGCCTGCCAGCTGGCTTTCACGGCGATCCCCGAAGAATGATGTCGCTCGGCAGTGTGCGCGCGCTCGAAGTCGAGCAGCCCGCGCCCACCGTCATTCCTTGACCGACCCCGTCATCCCCGACACGTAGTACTCGACGAAGAACGAGTACACGAAGGCCACCGGCAGCGAGCCGAGCAGCGCACCGGCCATCAGCGGCCCCCAGTGGTACACGTCGCCCTCGACCAGCTCGGTCACCACGCCCACCGGCACGGTCTTGCTTTCGCTCGACGAGACGAAGGTGAGCGCGTAGATGAACTCGTTCCACGACAACGTGAACGCGAAGATGCCGGCCGAGATGAGGCCGGGCACCGCGAGCGGCAGCACGATCTTGACGAGGATCTGCCAGCGGTTGGCGCCGTCGATCAATGCGCACTCTTCGAGCTCGTAGGGAATCGAGCGGAAGTAGCCCATCAGCAGCCAGGTCGAGAACGGGATCAGGAAGGTCGGGTAGGTCAGGATCAGCGCCAGCCGCGAGTCGAACAGGCCGAGCTTCACGACGATGGCCGCGAGCGGAATGAACAGGATCGACGGCGGCACGAGGTAGGCCAGGAAGATCGCGCCACCGGCCGGCTTGGCGCCCTGGAAGCGCAGCCGCTCGATCGCGTAGGCGGCAAGCACCGAAGCGGCCAGCGAGATCACGGTGGCCACCACCGACACGAGGATCGTGTTCCACAGCCAGGCCGGGTACTCGGTTCGGAACAACAGCTTCTCGAAGTGCGCGAGCGTGGGCTTGATGATCCAGAACGGGTTGCCGGTGCGCGACAGCAGTTCAGCGTCGGGCTTCAGCGAAGTGACGACCATCCAGTAGAACGGGAACAGCAGCACGAACACGAAGATCCCGATCGGGATGTACATCGTGACCCAGCGCCGCGGCATGGACTGCAGGTAGTCCATGCCCGACGCGCCATCCTTCTCCGCTGCGCTCATTTGTCACCACCTTGCTGCCAAGCCCGGCGCTGCAGACCGAAGTAGCTGAACATGATCGCGGCCAGCAGGAAGGGCACCATCAGCGTGGCGATGGCCGCGCCTTCGGCGAGCGCACCGCCCGAGATGGCCCGCTGGAAAGCGAGTGTCGCCATCAGGTGCGTGGCATTGAGCGGGCCGCCGCGTGTGAGCACGTAGATCAGCTGGAAGTCGGTGAAGGTGAACAACACCGAAAACGTCATCACCACCGCGATGATGGGCGTGAGCAGCGGCAGCGTGACATGGCGGAACTGCTGCCAGGGCGTGGCGCCGTCGATGGCCGAAGCCTCGTAGTACGAGGGCGAAATGGTCTGCAGGCCGGCCAGCAGCGAGATCGCCACGAACGGGATGCCGCGCCAGACGTTGGCGAAGATCGTGGAGAAGCGTGCGTTCCACGGGTCGCCGAGAAAGTCGATGTAGGTGTCGATCAGGCCGAAGCGCATCAGCACCCAGCTGATCACGGAAAACTGCGAGTCGTAGATCCACCAGAAGGCGATGGCCGAGAGTGCCGTCGGCACGATCCAGGGCAGCAGCACCACGGCCCGGAAGAACGTCTTGAACGGCAGGTTCTTGTTGAGCAGGATCGCGAGCCACAGGCCGAGCCCGAACTTCAGGATGCTCGCGACGATCGTGTAGAAGAGCGTGTTGAACAGCGCGAGCTGCGTGACGCTGTCTGTGATCAGAAAGCTGAAGTTCTCGAGCCCGATGAATTCGCCCGGGCGCCCGATCTTCGCGTCGGTGAAGCCGAGCCAGGTGCCCAGCCCGAGCGGGTAGGTGAGGAACAGCAGCAAGAGCACCGCGGCGGGCAGCATGAAGGCCCACCCCAACGCATTGCGGCTGTTCTGAAACTTCTCAAGCATCGATTTCATTCAGATCCCGGGAATCCGCACACGACAGCGGCGGCGACGGCGCGAAGCGCCGAGCCGCCCTCCGCCAAGTTGAACGTCGCGTCGGCCTTCAAGGCCGGCGTGACGTTCGAACGCGGCGAGATATTGCGGCACCGAAGGTGTCCGTAATATCAGACTTTGTAGTAGCGTTCGGCGCGTTTCTGAGCACGCTCGGCCGCCTCTTTCGGCGTCTTCGAGCCGCTCGCCGCCTCGGCCACCATGTTGCACACGATGAAGTCGGCGCCTGCACCGGCAGACGCGTAGCCGAGCTTGCCCGCATACCCTGAAGGCCGCATGTTCTTGACTGCGTCGCGATAAGGCGTGTTCTTCGGGTCGGAAGTCCAGATCGCACTCTGCGTGTAGGCCGCCAGCGGCGGCGCGATATAACCCCCAGCACCCGCCTGCCACGGCTCGAACTGCTCCTGCTCCATCATGAAGCGCAGGAATTCCTTCGCGGCGTTCGGGAACTTGGTGTACTTCATGATCATCTGGTTGAAGAACAGGTGCGACTCGGTCGGCACGCCGACAGGCCCAACCGGGTACGACGCGTGCTGCACGTCTTCGCGCAGGTCTTTCACCTTTTGATCGGACGAGGTCTTGGTCGCGTAGTAGATCGAGATGCCGTTGTTGGTGACACTGATCTGGCCGTCGAGGAAGGCCTTGTTGTTGTTCGGGTCGAGCCACGACAGCGTGCCCGGAATGAAGGTTGCGTACAGTTCCTTCGAGTATTCGAGCGCCTTGATTGTCTCGGGGCTGTCGATGACGACCTTGTTGTTCTTGTCGACCAGCTGCCCGCCGTGCGACCAGATCAGCCAGTTGGTCCACAAGCCATCGCCCGTGGCATTGCCCAGAGCAAAACCACCCGGAGTGCCCTTCTCTTTCAAGGCCTTGAGCATGCTCAGGAAGCCGGCCGTATCTTTCGGGAATGCGTCGAATCCGGCTGCCTTCAAGTGGCTTTGGCGATACACCATCATCGCGCCTGCGGACCCCAGCGCGATGCCGATCCACTTCTTGCCGTCGGGCCGCAGATAGGCTTCGCAGGCCGGGAACCAGCCGCCGTATTTCTTGCCGAGGTAGGTGGCCAGGTCGGTCACGTCGAGCAGCTTCTCGGGGTAGAGGTTCGCGTCGTCGTTGGTCGACAGGATGATGTCGGGGCCAGCGCCGGTGTTGGCGGCGACCGCGGCTTTCGGCCGCACGTCTTCCCAGCCTTCGTTGTCGACGCGCACTTCGACGCCGGTTTTCTCGGTGAACTTCTTGACGTTGACCATGTAGGCGTCGATGTCGCCCTGCACGAAACGGCTCCAGCGCAGCACGCGCAGCTTGGCGCCCTTTTCGGGCTTGAACGACAACGCCTGCGCCTGCGCGAGCGGCGCGAACACGGCGGTGCCGGCACCGACGGATGCGACCGCGGCCACGCCGGCCGAGCTTTCGAGGAATTTGCGGCGATTGAAATCACTCATGAATGTCTCCTTGCTGTGAACGTTCGAGGGGAAATCTGAAACCGGCGCTCAGGCCGCCAGGCGCCGGCCACTGCCGGCATCGAAAAGGTGCACCCGCTGCAGGTCGGGTAACAAATGGATGGTGCTGCCGGGCGCGAAATCGTGGCGCTCGCGGAACACGGCCGAGAGCTCCACGCCTTCGTGGCGGCAGGCGACGAAAGTGTCCATGCCGGTCGGTTCCATCACGACGACACGCGCCGGAATTCCGCCGCCGCTGGCCAACGTCAGATGTTCGGGGCGGGTGCCGAAGACCACCGGCTGGCCGTCGACACCGCCGACCCGCGCCGGTGCCTCGAGCCGCGTGCCATCGGTCAGCTCGACGCTGGCGGCGTCGCCGTTGCGGCGCAGCGTGCCGGGCAGGAAGTTCATCGCCGGCGAACCGATGAAACCGGCGACGAACTGGTTCGCCGGGTGGTCGTACAGGTCGAGCGGGCTGCCGGTCTGCTCGATGCGGCCTTCGCGCATCACCACGATCTTGTCGCCCATTGTCATGGCCTCGATCTGGTCGTGCGTGACGTAGATCGAGGTGGTCTTCAGGCGCTGGTGCAGCTCCTTGATCTCGCTGCGCATCGCCACGCGCAGCTTGGCGTCGAGGTTGGAGAGCGGCTCGTCGAACAGGAAGACCTGCGGGTCGCGCACGATCGCGCGGCCCATCGCCACGCGCTGGCGCTGGCCGCCGGAAAGTTGGCGCGGGTAGCGGTCGAGCAAGGCGCCGAGCGCCAGGATCTCGGCGGCACGGCCGACCTTGGCGTCCATCGTCGCCTTGTCCATCTTGGCCAGCGTGAGCGAGAACGCCATGTTTTCGCGCACCGTCATGTGCGGGTACAGCGCGTAGTTCTGGAACACCATCGCGATGTCGCGTTCCTTGGGCTGCAGGTCGTTGACACGCCGGTTGCCGATGCGGATCTCGCCGCCGTTGATCTGCTCGAGCCCCGCGATCATGCGGAGCAATGTGCTCTTGCCGCAGCCCGACGGGCCGACCAGGACGGTGAAGGAACCGTCGTCGATGTCGATGTCGACGCCGTGAAGGATCGGCACCGCGCCGAAACTTTTCTTGACCGCCTGAATGGTGACGCTGGCCATGGCCTGGGGATCCTGAATTGAATGCGGGGGCTGTCAGCCGCTGCACGGCACGAGGCCGCCACAACACCGCTGTGCGGCGCGAGTATCGGCATTGACACGCGCCCCCGCCATCAGGACAAACCGTTAGAACAAAACCCTTGCCTATTTGTATGATGACCAGATAACCATGCTGCATTCGCCCACTTCCGCGTCGCCCACCCTGCCCGCGCCGACCCGGCTTGTCACCGAGCGTTTGTCGGACCGGCTGGCCGGGCTGTTGGGCGCGCAGATCGAGTCGGGCGCGCTGCGCCCCGGCGACCGGCTGCCCACCGAGCAGCAGCTCGCGCTGGCGCACGGAGTGTCGCGCACCGTGGTGCGCGAGGCGGTGCACCAGCTCAAGTCGCGCGAGATGGTGCGCTCGCGCCAGGGCTCGGGTGTGTTCGTGGCCTTGCCTCCGGTGAACCAGGCGCTGGCCTTCGACCCGAGCGTGCTCGAGTCAGTGCAGGCCGTGGTGCACGTGGTCGAACTGCGGCGGGTGCTGGAAGGCGAAACCGCGGCGCTCGCGGCCGAGCGCGCCAGCCGCATCCAGGTCGCCGGGCTGCGGCGCGCGCTGAAGGCGATCGACATGGCGGCAGCCGAGGGCCGCGACGGGGTCGACGAAGACCTGAGCTTTCACCGCACGATCGGCGAGGCCACCGGCAACCCGCAGTTCAGCCTGATGATCGGCTTTCTCGAACAGTACCTGCGCGCCGCCATGCGCATCACCCGCGGCAACGAAGCGCGCCGCCAGGATTTCATGGACGCGGTGCGCATCGAACACCGCGCCATCGTCGAGGCGATCGCCGCACGCGACCCGGCGCGCGCCCGGCGCTGCGCGACCGAGCACCTTCTGCACGGCGAGCAGCGGTTGATCGAAGGTGGCGTGATCACCGGCCCGCGGCGGCGCGTGGCGCCGAAGCGCCGGCCGGTCGTCATCGACAAGAAGCGCCAGGGCGCGAGATGACCATCGACACCCTGCGCGCCGAGATCTGCCGCGTCGGCCGCTCGCTGTTCGAGCGCGGCTACGTGCACGCGAGCGCTGGCAACATCAGCGTGCGCCTGCCCGAAGGCGGTTACCTGGTCACGCCGACCGACGCCTGCCTGGGTTTTCTGCAGCCGCACACGCTGGCGCACGTGAGTGCCGACGGCACCCAGCTCAGCGGCGACCGGGCGAGCAAGACGCTGGCGATGCACCGCGGCATCTACGCCGCCGAGCCCGAAGCGCAGTGTGTGATCCACACCCACGCCACGCATCTTGTCGCGCTCACGCTCGCCGGCGTCTGGCGCGCGGAAGACATCGTCCCGCCGGTCACGCCCTACTACGTGATGAAGGTCGGCCACGTGCCGCTGATCCCATACCACCGCCCCGGCGACCCGGCCGCGGCCGACGCGGTGGCCGCAGCGATCACCGCGGCCCGCAAGCGCGGCGCGCCGATCCGCGCCGTGATGCTCGACCGCCTCGGCCCGAACGTCTGGCACGACTCGCCCGCGAGCGCGATGGCCGTTCTCGAAGAGCTCGAAGAGACCGCGCGCCTGTGGCTGCTGACCGGCCGCAGCGCGGCGCCCCTTACCGAAGCGCATATCGACGATCTGCGCCGCACATTCGGCGCGCGCTGGTGAGCGCGCGCCGCTTTCACCCACACGAAGGAGCCCCACCATGAAACTGCTCATCACCGGCGGCGGAGGTTTTCTCGGCGACCGCCTGGCCCGCGCCCTGCTCGCTCGCGGCACGCTGGCTGGCCAGACGATCAAACACGTCGTATTGACCGACATCGCCCCGCCGCGCCCCGACCTGCTCGCCGATGCGCGCGTGCAAGCCCGCACCGGGCCGCTGCTGACGCACACCGACGCGCTGCGCGAAGACAACTTCGACGGCGTGTTCCACCTCGCCTCGGCCGTCTCGGGCGAATGCGAAGCCGACTTCGACCTCGGCTTGCGCTCCAACCTCGACAGCACGCGCGCCCTGCTCGACGCCTTGCGCTTCAACGTGAACGCCGGCGGCAAGCCGGCGCGTGTCGTGTTCTCGAGCTCGGTCGCCGTGTTCGGCCCGGACCCGGCCGTGCCGCTGCCCAGCGTGGTGGCCGACGACACGCTGCCCGCACCCCAGACCTCCTACGGCACGCAGAAGCTGATCTGCGAACACCTCGTGGCCGACTACACCCGCAAGGGTTACATCGACGGCCGCGCCGCGCGCTTGATGACGGTGACGGTGCGCCCCGGCAAACCGAACGGCGCGGCCTCGTCGTTCTTCAGCGGCATCATCCGCGAGCCGCTGGCGGGCGTGGAATCGATCTGCCCGGTCGATGCGAGCGTGTCGCACCCGGTGTCGTCGCCGACGCGCACGGTTGAAGGTTTGATCGCGGTGTTCGAAGCGAGCCGCGAAGCCTTCAACGGCCGCACCGCGCTGAACCTGCCGGCCTTGAACGTGCGCGTGTCCGACATGCTGGAAGCGCTGGCGCAGGTGGCCGGCCCGGCCGTGCGCGAGCGCGTGCGCTTCGTGCGCGACGAGCGCATCGCGGGCATCGTGGCCAACTGGCCGAGCGGCGCGTCTTCGAAGCGCGCATCGAAGCTCGGCTTAGTGCCGCACACCGGCTTCGCCGAAATCATCCGCCAGTACATCGACGATTGCGCTGCGGCGCCGAACGCCGACATCACATTGAAGGGCTTGCGCTGATGAACCAGATCGACCTGAAAGGCCGCGTGGCCGTGATCACCGGCGGTGCGCAGGGCCTCGGCTACGCAGCCGCCGAACGTTTTCTGAAGTCGGGCGCCGGCGTGGTGCTGTGGGACATCGACGCCGCACGTCTGGCCGAGGCCGAAGACACGCTCGGCAAGCTGGGGAAGGTCAGCACCTCGATCGTCGAGCTGTGCGTCGAGGCCGACGTGGCCGACGCCACGCAGACCGCCGTGAAGATCCACGGCCGCATCGACATCCTGGTCAACAACGCCGGCATCACCGGCGGCAACGCGCCGACCTGGGAACTGGCGCCCGAGGTGTGGCGGCGTGTGATCGACGTCAACCTCGTCGCGCCCTTCCTCACCTGCCGCGCGATCGTGCCGCAGATGCTGAAGCAGGGTTACGGCCGCATCGTCAACATCGCCTCGGTGGCGGGCAAGGAAGGCAACCCGAACGCTTCGCACTACAGCGCGTCGAAGGCCGGGCTGATCGGATTGACCAAGTCGCTTGCAAAAGAACTGGCGACCAAGGGCGTGATCGTCAACGCCGTGTCGCCGGCCGCCGCGAAGACCGCGATCTTCGATTCGATGACGCAGCAGCACATCGACTTCATGCTGAGCAAGATCCCGATGGCGCGCTTTCTGGAAGTGGGCGAAGCGGCCGCGATGATCGCGTGGCTGGCGTCGGAAGAGTGTTCGTTCAGCACCGGCGCGGTGTTCGACCTGTCGGGCGGTCGCGCCACGTATTGAGCCGCCGATGAAGATCACCGCCGTCACCCCGTTCATCCTGCACGTGCCGGTGACCGGTTCGATGATCGCCGACAGCACGCACACGATCTCGCACTAGGGCGTGGTCGGCGCGCAGATCGACACCGATGCGGGCTTGAGCGGCTTCGGCTTCACCGGCACGCACGCGCACTTGGCGAGCGACCAGCTGATCACGCGCTGCATCGAAACCTGCCACGCGCCGCTGTTGATCGGCGAAGACGCGCGCGACATCACCCGTTTGTGGCACAAGCTGGCGCGCAACCCGGCCTTGCAATGGGTCGGTCGCGCAGGCATCACGACACTCGCGCATGCCGCGATCGACATCGCGCTGTGGGACCTGAAAGCCAAGGCCGCGCAGCAACCGCTGTGGAAAGTTCTCGGCGGCCAGGTGCGCGAGAAGGTTCGCGCCTACAACACCGACATCGGCTGGCTCAGCATCCCCGACGAGCAACTCGTGGCCGGCGCGGCGCGTGCGGTCGAAGAAGGTTTCACCGGCATCAAGATCAAGGTCGGCTCGTCGGTCGAGCGTGACGCGCGCCGCCTGGCGATGGTGCGCCAGGCCATCGGCCCCGACGTGACACTTGCGATCGACGGCAACGGCAAGTGGGACCTGCCGACCTGCCTGCGCTTTTGCCGCCTGGCCGAAGCATCGAACGTCTACTGGTTCGAGGAGCCGCTCTGGTACGACGACGTGAAAGGCCACGCGCAGCTCGCGCGCCAGTCCAACATTCCGGTCGCGCTCGGCGAACAGCTCTACACGCCCGACGCGTTCGCGGAGTTCTTCGCGCAGCAGGCGATCCACTGGGCCCAACCCGACGTGACGCGCATGGCCGGCATCACCGATGTGCTGCAGGTCTGCGACACCGCGCACTCGTTCCGCATTCCGGTGGCGCCACATGCCGGCGACATGAGCCAGGTGCACGTGCACCTCGCCTATGCGCACCCGGCGGTCGCGGTGCTCGAATACATCCCATGGATCAAGGACTGCTTCACCGAGCCGGCCGAGGTGGTGGCGGGCCATTTCCGCTTGCCGCAGCAACCCGGCGCCGGCACGACGCCCATGGCAGCGGCATGGGGGCGCTTTCGGCGGCCTGTGGCCTGATTTTGCGCCGGCGAACGACAGCGTGACGGCCTGCCGTCCGACACGCGCAGCATCTCTGGCAGCCCATGCTGGCGGCGCGGCCTGCCCGCCCGGTCCTGGGCGGGCAGTGCCACGCCCCACTTCTCAGGAGACTGCCATGAACCACTTCCCCCGATTCCTCCGCGTTGCCTTGTTCGCCGCCCCGATCGCGCTCGCAGCCTGCGGCATGACGCCAAAAGCCGACCCGATGCCGATGGGCTCCGCCGGCAGTGTGGCCTTCGGCGCCACGCTCTCCGGCGCGGCCGAAGTGCCGGCGAACGCGAGCACAGCCACTGGCCGGCTCGACGCGACCTTCGACAAGGCCAAGAACACGCTGCGCTGGACGGTGACCTATTCCGGCCTCAGCGGCCCGGCGACGATGGCGCACTTCCACGGCCCGGCGCTCGCCAACGCGAACGCTGGTGTCGTGGTGCCCTTCCCCAGCGCGCTGAGCCCGGCCTCGGGTGAAACCATGCTCACGCCAACGCAAATCGACGACCTGATGGCCGGCAAGTGGTACGCCAACGTGCACACCGCCACGTACCCGGGTGGCGAGATCCGCGGCCAGGTGACGCGCAAGTAATGCGGGCGGTGCGCGGCACATTTGCCGCGCACAAGTCAGCTCACGATGCCGGCTTGCTCTCGGCTTCCTGGTCCTGCAGCAGCCGCCACATCACCTTGCCCGAACCCGACTTGGGCAGCGCGTCGACGAACTGCACGAGCTTGGGCACCTTGTAGGCGGCCATGTTCTCGCGCGCCCAATTGGTGATGTCTTCGCCGGTGGTCTTGCCCTTGGCCTCAGCGCGCAGCACGACGACGGCCTTGACCGTTTCGCCGCGGTACGCGTCGCGCGCCGCGATGATGCAGGCCTCCTGCACCGCCGGGTGCTTGTAGAGCAGCATCTCGACTTCGGCCGGCCAGATCTTGAAGCCGCTGGCGTTGATCATCCGCTTGAGGCGGTCGGTCATGAAGAAGTACCCTTCTTCGTCCATGCGACCGAGGTCGCCGGTGCGGAAGAAGGTCTGGCCGTCGAGCTCGATGAAGGCGTCTTTGGTCGCCTGCGGGTGGCCCCAGTAGCCCTTGAAGACCATCGGCCCGCGCGTGACGATCTCGCCCACTTCGCCGATCGGCACTTCTTTCAAGGTGGCTGGGTCGACCACGCGCGAATCGACACCGAAGATCGGGATGCCGAGGCACTGCAGCTTGGCGCGCTCGGGCGGGTTGCCGTGCGACGGCGCGGCGGTTTCGGTCAGGCCGTAACCTTCGGCGAAGCTGAGCCCGAACTCGTCGAGCAGGCGCTGCGCCACCGCCTGCGGCATCGCGGCGCCACCACCGCTCAGGTACTGCAGGCTGGTCAGGTCGAAGCTCTTGTAGTTCGGGCTGCCGAACAGGTCGATGATCATTGTCGGGATGCAGGTCCAGTGCGTGATCCGGTACTTCGAGATCAGGCGGCCGGCCAACTCGCGGTCCCAGCGCGGCACGATCACGCTGGTGCTGCCGAGGTACACGTTGCCGACCACGCCGTACATCATGCCGGTCACGTGGAACATCGGCACGACCGACAGGCTCATCGCCTCGGGCCCGGCCTGGCCCCACTGGCCGCCGCCCACGGCGTTCGACATCAAGGTGCGGTGCGTGTGCATGCAGCCCTTGGGCAGGCCGGTCGTGCCCGAGGTGTAGGGCAGCAAGGCCAGGTCGTCGGGCTGCGCGGTGTGCGGGCCGGGCACGAGGCCGAGTTCGAGCACGTCGGCCCAGCGGGTGTAGCCGGCGGGCAAGGCGGGGTCGGTGCGCAGCCAGGCGTCCATCGCTGCAGGAGGTGCGTCTTCGGGATCGATCGTGCCGTCGTGCATCGCGTCGGTGTAGCGTGTCACCAGCACTTCGGCCAGGCGCTCGGCCTCGGGCACCGCCGCGTTGGCCGTGGCGACGATCGCGGCCAGGTCGGCGGAGCAGATCACGACGCGGGTCTGCGGGTCGGTGATGTAGTGCTTGAACTCTTCGGCGCGGTTCATCGGGTTCACCGGTACCACGACCGCGTTGGCGCGCAGGATGCCGTAGTACGCGGCCGCGTACTGCGGGCAGTTCTGCATGCAGATAGCGACCCGCTCGCCCGCCTTCACGCCCACGCTCTGCAACCAGCCGGCCACGGCCTCGGCCTGCCGGCGCAATTCACCGTAACTCAGCGGCCGGCCGAAGAACAGGTAGGCCGGTTTGTCGGGAAAGCGTGTGGCCGTAACCTCGAGGTTGAACCACAGCGTGGTCTCGGGCACCGCGAGCTGGCGCGGCAGGCGCTTGGGCCAGATCTTGTGGTGCGGGCGCTCGGGCATCGGCGCAGGGAAAGCGGGTTTGGAATTCAATCGGGGCTCCACGCAGGGGCTGCTTCTTCGGACCCGAAGGTATAGCGCAGCCGACCGCCGGCTCCTACGGCGGGAACCCGCAGAACCACGGTAAAGAAGCGGGTGCGGCACGGCCCTTGCTACCCCTTGCAACACGATTGCGCGCGCGCTCGTAGCGGCGCCTTGATTCAAGCCATCCCGAGGAGACCCGCCCATGCAGACCCGTTTGTTCCTGAAAGCCGCCTGCGCCATCGCATGCGCCGCCACTTTTGCCCCCGCGTTCGCGCAGACCGCGCTCGACGACGTGATGGCGAAGAAGCTGATCCTGATCGCCGTGCCGACCGATTCGGCGCCCTATGGTTTCGTCGGCACCGACCTCGCGCCGCAGGGCCTGGACGTCGACATGGCCAACCTCATCGGCGCCAAGCTCGGCGTGAAGGTCGAGCTCGTGCCGGTCACGAGCGCCAACCGCATCCCCTACCTGCAGACGAAGAAGGCCGACCTCGTGATCTCCACGCTCGGCAAGAACCCGGACCGCGAGAAGGTCATCGATTTCACGAGCGCCTATTCGCCCTTCTTCCAGGCCATCTTCGGCCCGAAGACGCTGGTCGTGAAAACACCGGCCGACCTGGCCGGCAAGACCGTGGGCGTGACGCGCGGTGCGATGGAAGACCAGGAAGTCGGCAAGATCGCGCCGCCCGGCGTCGACATCAAACGTTTCGAAGACATGAACGGCACCGTGTCGGCTTACGCCGCAGGCCAGGTGCAGCTGATGGGCGTGGGCGCTTCGGTGGCCGGCAACTTCATGGCCAAGAACCCGGCCGTGAGCACCGAGTTCAAGCTGCTGCTGAAAGACTCGCCCAACTTCATCGGCGTGGCCAAGGGCGAAGACAAGCTGCGCCTGAAGGTCAACGACATCATCGCCGACGCGAAGAAGTCGGGCGAGCTGAACAAGATGGCGCTGAAGTGGCTCGGCCGGCCGCTGGGCGAACTGCCTTGATCGTTTGATGCTGCTGTGACGCTGTTGCCGAAGCACGCATGATCGCTTTCGACTTCCCTGCCGTCCTCGCCGAGTGGCCGTTGCTGGCCCGCGGCGTGGCCGCCACGCTGGCGCTGACGGCCATCTCGGCGACGGTGGGCGTGTCGCTCGGCGTCGCCTGCGCGTGGGCACGGCTGCACGGCGCGCCGTGGCTGAAGGCGATCGTGGGTGCTTATGTGGAGCTGATCCGCAACACGCCCTTCATCGTGCAGCTGTTTTTCCTGTTCTTCGGGCTGCCGGGCATCGGCATCAAGCTCTCGCCCGAGATGGCGTCGGTGCTGGCGATGGTCGTGAACCTCGGCGCCTACGCGGCCGAGATCGTGCGGGCCGGCATCGCGACCACGCCGCGCGGCCAGATCGAAGCGGCACAGAGCCTGGCCTTGTCCGAGATGCAGGTGTTCACGCGGGTCGTGCTGCCGCCTTCGCTGAAGCGTGTGTGGCCGGCGCTGGTGAGCCAGATCATCATCGTGATGCTCGGCTCGGCGGTGTGCGGGCAGATCTCGACACCCGAGTTGTCGTACGCGGCGAACCTGATCCAGTCGCGCAACTTCCGCGCCTTCGAGGCGTTCATCATCGCCACGCTGATCTACCTGGCGCTGTCGATGGCGCTTCGGCGCTTGCTCAATTGGGCCGGCCCTCGTTTCATCTTCGGGAAATAGCGTGGTCGACTTTTCCCTCTGGGACATCTTCCGCAACCTGTTGCTCGCCGCCCGCTGGACGGTGCTGCTGTCCCTGATCGCCTTCATCGGCGGTGGCCTGGTCGGCATCGCGCTGCTGGTCGCACGCATCGCGAAGCTGCGTGGCGCCGACGCGCTTGTCGGCGGCTACGTTCAACTGTTCCAGGGCACGCCGCTGCTGATGCAGCTCTTCCTCGCCTACTTCGGCCTGGCCCTCTTCGGCATCAACGTCTCGCCCTGGGTCGCAGCGGCACTCGCGCTCACGCTTTACACCAGCGCCTTCCTCACCGAGATCTGGCGCGGCTGCGTCAACGCGGTGAACAAGGGGCAATGGGAAGCCTCCACGGCACTCGCGTTGAGCCTGTCGGAACAACTGCGTTACGTGATCGGCCCTCAGGCGCTGCGCGTGGCGGTGCCGCCGACGGTGGGTTTTCTGGTGCAGGTGATCAAGGGCACGGCGCTGGCCTCGGTGATCGGCTTCGTCGAGCTGACCAAGGCCGGCACGATGATCACCAACGCCACCTTCCGGCCGTTCACGGTGTACGCGTGCCTGGCGCTGATGTACTTCGCGCTGTGTTACCCGATCTCGGCCTGGAGCAAGTCACTGGAGAAGAAGCTGAACCATGGGCATCGTTGAAATCACGGGTCTCAAAAAGCGCTTCGGCACGAACGAGGTGCTCAAGGGCATCGACCTGTCGGTCAAGCAGGGCGAGGTGATCGCCATCATCGGCAAGAGCGGCTCGGGCAAGAGCACGCTGCTGCGTTGCATCAACGGGCTGGAAGTCTTCAACGAAGGCACGCTCAGCGTCGACGGCAACCCGCTCTTGCACGACGACAAGGCGGCGATGCGCACGCTGCGCCAGCGGGTCGGCATGATCTTCCAGGGCTTCAACCTGTTCCCGCACCTGAGCGTGGGCCGCAACGTGATGCTGGCGCCCACGCTGGTGAAGAAGCGCGACACGGCGGCGGCGGCAGAGCAGGCGAAGAAGCTGCTCGCGCGTGTGGGGCTGGCAGAAAAATTCGACGCGCAACCTGATCAGCTTTCGGGCGGCCAGCAGCAGCGTGTGGCGATTGCGCGCGCGCTGGCGATGGAGCCCGCGGTTCTGCTCTGCGACGAGATCACCTCGGCGCTCGACCCCGAACTGGTGGGCGAAGTGCTGCGCGTGGTGGAGTCGCTCGCCGACGAGGGCATGACGCTGCTGATGGTCACGCACGAAATGAGCTTTGCGCGCAAGGTGTCGGACCGGCTGGTGTTCATGCACGCCGGCCGCATCCACGAGATGGGCCCGCCCGACGTGATCTTCGGCGCGCCGCAAACGCCCGAGCTGAAGCAGTTCCTGTCGTCGATCGACGCCTGAGCGCCACCTGTCGCTACTGCGGATTCTCGCGCTTGCGCTTCATCTCGAGCACCTGCACGCACTCGGGGTGATCGCGGTAACGCGGCAGCTCGCATTCGCGGTCCATGCAGACTGCGAGCGCGATGAACAGGCGGCTGCCGCACTTCTCGCGTGCGGTCGCCGGCCCGGCGGGTACCGCCGCCACCGGCGTGGCCACGACGACCGGTTCGCGCTGCACTGCCGGCACCGGCTTCGCACGCGCGTCGATCGCGGCTTTCGATGCAGCGTCGCCATAAGCGCCGACAACCGGGCTGCCGCTGTCGGGGCGTGACGCGCCCACCACCGGGACGGGCTTGCCGCGCGCCGCACTCGCAACCAGCGTGGCGCTGCTGGCTGCGGCCTGCGCGGCGGCGGGTTTGGCGGCATCACCGGTTGCAGCCTTGCCCGGCACCGCCAGACCCTGCGCCTGGGCAACGGCCGCCAGCGCGGCTTCGGTCGCGGCCTGCGTCGAGGCTGCAGTGCTCGGTGGGGGCGCGGCGACCACCACCGCCGGCGCAGAGGCCGGCAGCACGGCCGGCGCCACAGCCGCCACCGAGGCTGCAGCGCTGGCCGCGTTCACACCGGCCACTGCCGGTGTGCGCGTGCCGCCGAGCAGGCCGATGAACTGCCACAGCACCACGCCGGCCACGACCACGGCCGCGGCGAGCGCCGCCATCACCAGGCCACGCTTCGGTGAAGGCGCGGCGGCAGGCGCCGCCGTTGGCACGGCCGCCACCTGCCTCTGCGCTGCAGCCGGCATCACCGTAGCGGGGCGCGGCGGCGGCGGTGGTGCAACGCGCGGTACCGGCGTCTGGGTGATGTCGATGCGCGTGGCTTGCGGGTCATCCGCATCGACCATCATGGTCGGCTGAAAGGTCACGGCGCTGGGCGCCAACGGCGCCGGGTAGGTGCCGCCCTGCCCCGCATTCGCCGCAGCCACGCGCGCCGGCACCGGCGCCAGGCCCTTCAGCGCCGCGCGCAGCTCGGCCACGTTCTGCGGCCGCTCGAGCGGGCGCACGCGCAACGTCCAGCCCACGGCTTCGAGCAGGCGCTGCGACACGCCGGGCACCGAGCGCTGCTCGATCGGCTCCACGTCGTCCTGCATCGCGCGCGCCGTGGCCGGCGCCGGCGGCACGCCGAACAGCAGGAAGTGCATCACGGCGCCGAGCGCGTAGAGGTCGGTCCACGGGCCCTGGCGCATCTGCGTCATCTCGGCGTACTGCTCGATCGGCGCGTAGCTGGGTTTCAGGATCGCGGTCAGCGACTGCGTGCGGTCGCTGATGACGTGGCGCGCGGCGCCGAAGTCGAGCAGGATCGGCTGGCCTTCGGGTGGCAGCAGGATGTTGTCGGGCGCGATGTCGCGGTGGTACACCCCTTCGCGGTGCAGCAGTTCGAGCGCATCGAGCATCGGGTGGATCACGCTCATGATCCAGGCCTCGTCGGGCGGGTGGGCCATGGCCTTGCGCGCGTCGCGCAGCGTGATGCCCTGCAGGTACGGCATGACCATGTAGGCGGTGGCGTTGTCTTCCCAGAAACGGTAGACCTTCACCAGCGACGGGTGGTCGAAACGGGCCAGCAGGCGCGCTTCGTTGACGAAGGACCGCAGCCCGATCGCGTAGGTCTCGGCAAACGAGGCCGAGCGCACCGTGATGACCGGGCCCACGCCACGCGAGGCGAGCGCCGCCGGCATGTATTCCTTCAACGCAACCTGGCGCTCCAGCGAGTGGTCTTGCGTCAGGTAGACGATGCCGAAGCCGCCCACGCCGAGCACCCGCAGGATCTCGAACTCGCCGAAGCGTGTGCCGGGCGGCAGCGCGTCGTGTTCGGCCACGGCGGCGGCGGCAGGCGGGGGATTGGAGGGCGTGTCGTTGCTCATGAGGATGGCGCCTGGGGCGCGGACGCGAAGATTAACCCACGGGGGGCCGCCGCACGCACCCTCCAATGAGGGGAAAGTCCGGTTCTGCGGCTTCGGCTGGCCGCCTCACGGGCCGGCGCGCGCGTGCACCTAAAATCATCGACTAGCCGTTTGTTCTCTGCCACCGCCCGAAACCGAACACCATGCCCAAAGTCACCTCGCCCAAAACTGCCTCTGCCAAGCCCAAGAAGGTCGTGCTCGCCTATTCCGGCGGCCTGGACACCTCCGTCATCCTGAAGTGGCTTCAAGACGAATACCAGTGCGAGGTGGTCACCTTCACCGCCGACCTGGGCCAGGGTGAAGAAGTCGAACCGGCGCGCGCCAAGGCACTGAAGATGGGCATCAAGCCCGAGAACATCTTCATCGACGACCTGCGCGAAGAGTTCGTGCGCGACTTCGTATTCCCGATGTTCCGTGCCAATGCGCTGTACGAAGGCGAATACCTGCTCGGCACCTCGATCGCGCGGCCATTGATCGCCAAGCGCCTGATCGACATCGCACGCCTGACCAAGGGCGACGCGATCAGCCACGGCGCCACCGGCAAGGGCAACGACCAGGTGCGTTTCGAACTCGGCGCCTACGCGCTGATGCCCGACGTGAAGGTGATCGCGCCGTGGCGCGAGTGGGACCTGCTGAGCCGCGACAAGCTGCTGGCCTACGCCGACAAACACGGCATCCCGGTCGACTTCAAGAAGCGCAAGGGCGGCGGCGCGCCGTATTCGATGGACGCCAACCTGCTGCACATCAGCTACGAAGGCGGCGTGCTCGAAGACCCGAACTTCGCCCCCGACGACAAGATGTGGCGCCTGACCGTGAGCCCCGAAAAGGCGCCGGGCAAGCCGCAGATCGTCGAACTGACGTACGCCAAGGGCGACATCGTCGCGATCGACGGCCAGAAGATGAGCCCGGCCGAGGTGCTGACCGAACTCAACCGCATCGGCGGCAAACACGGCATCGGCCGGCTCGACAAGGTCGAGAACCGCTACGTCGGCATGAAGAGCCGCGGCTGCTACGAAACCCCGGGCGGCACCATCATGCTGGCCGGCCACCGTGCGATGGAATCGATCACGCTCGACCGCGAAGTGCTGGCGCTGAAGGACGACCTGATGCCGCGTTACGCCCGCATGGTCTACAACGGCTACTGGTTCAGCCCGGAGCGGCTGCTGCTGCAGGGCCTGATCGACGCGAGCCAGGCGACCGTGAACGGCAGCGTCAAGCTCAAGCTCTACAAGGGCACGATCATGTGCGTGGGCCGCGAGTCGAAGACCGACTCCCTCTTCGACATGAAGATCTCGACCTTCGACGACGACGGCGGCGCCTACAACCAGGCCGACGCCGCCGGCTTCATCAAGCTCAACGCCCTGCGCCTGCGCATCGGCGCGAACCTGCAGGCGCGCCGCAAGGCCACGTCGAAGAAAAAATGAGGCACTGCCGGGCGCAGGGCATCGACACACGAGCCTGCGCCCGCCACGCTGCGGTGCCAGAATCGAAACCATGTTCCCGATGAATCGACAGCGGCGCGGCTGGCTGGCCGCGGGCGCGGCCTGGGGCCTCGCCGCTGCGAGCCTGCGGGTCCATGCACAAGAGGCGCCGCCCGCTGCGCCCAAGGTGATCCTCACGATCACTGGCAACGTGCAAAAGCGGGCCGGGACCGACGCGCTCGACTTCGACATGGCGGCGCTCGCGAGGTTGCCGGCCACCAGCTTCAACACCAAAACCCCCTGGTACGCGCAGCCGCGCAAGTTCACCGGCGTGTTGCTGAAGGACCTGCTGGCCGCGGTCGGCGGGAGCGGCAGCACGCTCAGGGCCATGGCGCTAAACGACTACCGCGTCGAGCTCCCGGCCGAAGACTGGCTGCAGCACGGCGCGATGCTCGCCTACCTGCTCGACGACAAGCCGATGACGGTTCGCGAAAAGGGCCCGCTGGTCATCATCTACCCGTTCGACGACCGGCGTGAAGTGCGCACCGCCGTTCACTACAGCCGCGCGGTCTGGCAGCTGCGCTCGCTCGAACTGCGATGAACGGCAGCAGCCTGCCGACCGAGCGGCCGTCGGCACGCCGCCAGTTCGCGCTCGTGCTGGTGGTGGCCACGCTGGCCGTGGTCCTGCTCGCGGTGGCCTACGTGCAGTGGCGCCAGTACAGGCTGCTCGACAACACCGCACAGTTCCAGAACGATGGCCTCGGCTGGAGCTTCTCGCAGCTCGAAACCGAACACCTGCGCTTGCGCAACGAGATGCAGAAAGCGCTCGACGACACCCAGCCTTTCGACGCCGCGGCGGTGCAGCTGCGCTACGACATCTTCGTCAGCCGCATCGGCCTGGTCGACCACGCCCGCGCACAACGCGTGATGGTCGAGGAACCGATCTACGCTCCCGCGCTCGCCAAGGTGCGGGCCTTCGTGGTCGAGGCCGACCACTTCCTCGGAGACGCGCCACAGCAACCGCTGACCCGTGCGAGCGTGGTGCGTCTGCTGCCGCAGATCGACAGCCTGAGCGTGCCGCTGCACGACCTGGCGCTGAGCGCCTCGCACCTGCTGTACGAGCGCGCCACGCTGCGCAACACCGCGGTGCGCCAGCACAGCCAGCTCGGCTTCGCGCTGACGCTGTTCCAGGCGCTGCTGCTGCTCGTGCTCGGCGTGGTGGTGCTGCGCCAGTTGCGCGCGCTGACCCGGCGCCGCCGCAGCCTCGAGGCCATCGCCGACAGCCTGCGCGCGGCGCGCCTCGAAGCCGAATCGGCGAACCGTGCCAAGAGCGCCTTCCTGGCCAACATGAGCCACGAGATCCGCACGCCGTTCCACGGCATGCTGGGCATGATGTCGCTGCTGCAGGAAGCGCGGCTCACGCCGCAGCAGGCGGCCTACCTCGAAACCGCGAGGGAGTCTGCGCAGCACCTGTTGTCGATCCTGAACGACATCCTCGACATCTCGCAGCTCGAAACCGGCAAGCTGCAGGTCACGCCCGAACCGATGGACTTGCTCCAGCTCATCAACGAAGTCGGTGCGCTGATGCGGGTGCAGGCCCAGGCCAAGGGGCTGTCGATGCGGGTGGCGGTTTCGCCCGACGTGCCCCGCTGGGTTCAGGCCGACGCCACGCGCGTGAAACAGATCCTGTTCAACCTGCTGAGCAACGCGGTCAAGTTCACGAATCACGGCAGCGTCGAACTCTCGGTCAGCCTGGGCGCCGCCGGCGGGCTCGAGGTCGAGGTGACCGATACCGGCATCGGCATGGACGAGGCCACCGTCGCGCGCCTGTTCCAGCGTTTCATGCGGGCCGACGAAAGCACCACGCGGCGCCACGGCGGCACCGGGCTCGGCCTGGAGATCTCGCGCGACCTGGCACGCGTGATGGGCGGCGACATCACGGTGCGCAGCGCGCCGGGTGCGGGCAGCTGCTTCACGGTCTCGTTGCCGCTCGCGGCCGCCGAGCCGGTGCCGGCCCTGCCCCTGCCGCCGGCCCTGCCCCTGCCGCCGGAGCACGCCCCGACGCCCGGGCCTGACTCAGCGCCGGCCACATCGCGGCGCCTGCGGGCGCTGGTGGCCGAAGACCACCCGGTGAACCGCGCCTACCTCGAAGCGGTGCTCGACAAGCTCGGCCACGAAGCCGTCTTCAGCGAAGACGGCGACGGCGCGGTGCGCGCGATCCAGGCGCAGCCCTTCGACGTGGTGCTGATGGACCTGCACATGCCGGGCATGGACGGTTTTGCCGCGGCCCGTGCGATCCGCAACATGCCGGGGCCGCGCGGCCGCGTGCCGATCATCGCGCTGACGGCAGACGCATTCCGCGAAGCGCGCGACCGCGCCCGCGAAGCCGGCATGGACGGCTTTCTGACCAAGCCGGCCCACCTGCCGCAATTGCGCGACGTGCTCGCACGCCACGGGGGTGGCGCGGCATCGGCCGAAGCCGTGCCGCCTTCGCCCGACGCGCGCCGCAGCGCGGCCGGGAAACTCGACTTCGCCACCATCGACGACGTGCGGCGCACGCTCTCGCCCGAGCAGTACACGACGCTGCTGCAACGCTTCTTCGAAGACGGCGCGCCGGCATCGCACGCAAAAGACGACGGTGCGGCCTTGCGCGCCCGTGCCCACTCGATCAAGGGCGCCGCGCTGAGCCTGGGCCTGAGCAGCGTGGCCGCACTCGCCGAAGAGCTGCAGCGCTGCGCCGACGACACCCCACCGGCCGAACTCGCGCGGCTGCAGCTTGCGCTCGACCAAGACATCGAAGCGACCCGCGAGCAGTGCGTGCTCGGCGGTTACCTGCCGCGCTGACGCCGGAGTTCAGACCACGGCCGGCTCGTGCTCCAGGCGAATGCCGAAACGCCCGTAGACACTTTCCTGGATCGCACGGGCCAGCGTCATCACTTCCGAGCCGATCGCGTGGCCACGGTTGACGAGCACCAGCGCCTGCTTCTCGTACACGCCGGCCTGGCCGACGCTCTTGCCCTTCCAGCCGCACGCGTCGATCATCCAGCCGGCAGCGAGCTTCACGCTGCCGTCGGGCATCGGGTAGTGCACGATCTCGGGGTCGCGGCCGATGATGTCGCGGCACTGCTCGATGGTCACCACCGGGTTCTTGAAGAAGCTGCCGGCGTTGCCGATCAATGCCGGGTCGGGCAGTTTGGCGCGGCGGATCGCGCAGACCCAGTCGAACACTTGTTGCGCGCTCGGCGCACTGACGCCGGTCTCCTGCATCCTGCGTTCGAGCTCCAGGTAGCCGAGCACCGGCTGCCACGGTTTGGGCAGGCGAAAACGCACCCGCGTGATCACGCTGCGCCCGGCCAGCGAATGTTTGAACACGCTGTCGCGGTAACCGAAAGCGCAGATCTCCGGCCACAGCGTGCTGGTGCGGCCGGTCACGAGGTCGACCGCGTCGAGCGACTCGAAGCGGTCTTTCAGCTCGACGCCATACGCCCCGATGTTCTGCACCGGCGCCGCACCCACGGTGCCCGGGATCAGCGCCAGATTCTCCAGGCCCGGCCAGCCCTGCGCCAGCGTGTACGCCACGAGATCGTGCCAGTTCTCGCCCGCGCCGGCCTCGACGATCCAGGCGTCCGTGCGTTCTTCCACGAGGCGCACGCCGCGCACTTCGACCTTCAGCACGATCTGCGGCATGTCGCGGGTCAGAATGATGTTGCTGCCGCCGCCGAGCACGAACTTCGGCGCCACGCCGAATTCGGGGTGGTCTACGACCCGGCGCACGTCGGCGTCGCTCGCCACGCGCACCAGCGTTCGGGCCACCGCCGGCAGGCCGAAGCTGTTGTAGGGTTTGAGGCTGACGCCCGACTCGATTTGCATGCCACAATTTTCGCTCATTGCACTTGGCCCCATCGATCATGCCCAGCTTCGACACCGTTTTGGAACCCAACCTCGTCGAAGTGCGCAACGCCGTCGACCAGACCGCCAAGGAGATCGGCACCCGCTTCGACTTCAAGGGCTCGTCGGCGAAGGTCGAGCTGAAAGAGAACGACCTCACGATCTGGGCCGACAGCGACTTCCAGATCGGCCAGGTGATGGACGTGCTGATCGCCAAGCTGACCAAGCGCGGCGTCGACATCCGCTTTCTCGACCGCACGGCCAAGATCGAGAAGATCGGCGGCGACAAGGTCAAGCAGCTGCTGGTCGTCAAGAGCGGCATCGACAGCGAGAGCGCGAAGAAGATCCAGACCGTCATCAAGCAGAGCAAGCTGAAGGTGCAGGCCGCGATCCAGGGTGACACGGTTCGGGTGACCGGCACCAAGCGCGACGAGTTGCAGGCCGCGATGGCGCTGGTGCGCAAGGAAATCCCCGACGCCCCGCTCTCCTTCAACAACTTCCGCGACTGATCGGAGCTTCATGCGTCGTCACCTCGTTGCCGCTGTCGTGCTCGCCTGCCCGGCCGCCTTCGCCCAGACTGTCTCAATGAGCGGCAGCCTCGGCGACAAGGCCCTGCTGATGATCGATGGCGCGCCACGCACCGTCGCCACCGGCGCCACGGTGCAGGGCGTGAAGCTCGTCAGCGTGACCGGCAACGACGCGGTGGTCGAGATCAAGGGCAAGCGCGTGAACGTGGTGATGGGCGGCGCGCAGGTGAGCCTGGGCGGCCAGGCCAGCGCTGGCGGCGGCTCGCAGATCGTGCTCACGGCCGGCAGCGGCGGGCATTTCATGACCGCGGGGGCGATCAATGGCAGAGCCGTTCGTTTCATGGTCGACACCGGCGCGACCAGCGTGTCGATGAGCATCGCCGAAGCCGAGCACATCGGCCTGGACTACCGAAAGGGCCAGCGCGGCTTTGTCAGCACCGCCAACGGCAATGCGCCAGCCTACAAGGTCAGGTTGGGCGAAGTGCGCGTGGGCGACGTGGTCGTCTACGACGTCGAAGCGACGGTCCTGCCGGCGCAAATGGAGTTCATCCTGCTCGGCAACAGCTTTCTCACCCGCTTCCAGATGAAGCGCGAAAACGAGACGATGACGCTGAGCAAGCGTTTCTGACCGACGCTCAGCGGACTGGCTTCTTCGCGAAGCCGAATGCGATCACCGCCGCGACGCCGGTGGCCGAGAGCACCAGCAGCATCTCGCGGTAACCCGCCAGCGCGAGCAGCAGTCACGCGGTGGCGAGCGGCGCCGAAGCCCGCGCCAGCAAGGTGATGCCACTCATCGCACCGCTGATGCGGCCGACGTGTTCGCGGCCGAAGTATTCCGGCACCAGGCTGCCGCGCACGATGGTCACGAGGCCGTTGGCCACCCCGAACAGCAGCGCGAACACGAGCAGCGCAAACATCTGGTCGGCGAGCGCGAAGATCGCGAGCGACAGGGGCAAGCCGCCGAGCACCATCAGGCCGAGGCTGCGCGCCGAGACCCAGCGGCCGAGGCCGAGGTAGGCCAGCCGCCCGGCCACCTGCGCCGGCCCGAACCACACGACGACCGCCAGCGCCTGCGCTTCCGACAAGCCCTTGGCCGCGAACGCGGGCATCACATGCGCCCACAACGCGGCGGCGGCGAAGGAATAGAGCGTGAAGGTGGCGGTGAGCAGCCAGAACGCCGGCTCGCGCAGGGCCTCGTGCAGCGTGGCATCGTCGGCCGCGTCGTGCTTTGCGGCGGCACGGTGCACGATCGGCGTGCCGCGCAAGGCCCAGGCGTGCAGCGGCGCCACCAACAAAGCCAGCACTGCGCCGATCACCGCGAGCGCACCGCGCCAGTCGAACAGCGACAGCAGCCACGCCGCAGCCGGGAACGACAAGGTGCTGGCGAAGCCGCCGACCAGCGTCAGCGCGGTGATGCCTTCGCGGTACTTTTCGGGGAAACGCTTGGTGAGCACGTTGAACGCGGGCTCGTACAGCGTCATCGCCATCGATGCGCCGAGCACGGCCCAGGCGACGTACAACCACGGCAGGCTGCCCACGCGTGACCAGATCAGAAAGCCCGTGCCCGCCAGCACCGCGCCCCAGCTCATCACCGCACGCCCGCGGCCGCGGTCGATCGCTGCGCCGACCGCGTAGGTGGCCGCGCCCCACACCGCCAGGCCGAGCGTGAACGCGCCCATCATCTGCGGCTTGCTCCAGCCGAAAGCGCGCTGCATCGGCAGCACGAACGACGAGAACGTGTAGTACAGCGCCGCCCAGCACACGAGTTGCCCGGCGGCGAGTGTGGTGACCGTCGCGCGAAAACTGGGCGGGCTCATCCGTGGGATTATCGGGACCGGGTTTGTCACGGCAGGGACAGGAGAAAATGGCACGGTCGTGCTAAAACCCGGATCGACCCCCGCACAGCACGGAGACAAGCCGCCATGGACCTGAGTTTCACCCCCGAAGAACAAGCGTTCCGCGAACAGATTCGCGCCTGGGTTGCCGAGAACCTGCCCAAGGACATCAGCCACAAGGTGCACAACGCGCTGCGCCTGTCGAAGGAAGACTTGCAGCGCTGGGCCAAGATCCTGGGCAAGAAGGGCTGGCACGGTTGGGCCTGGCCCACGCAGTTCGGCGGGCCGGGCTGGAATGCGATCCAGAAGCACCTGTTCGAAGAAGAATGTGCGCTGGCCGGCGCGCCGCGCGTCGTCCCGTTCGGGCCGGTGATGGTGGCCCCGGTGATCATGGCCTTCGGTAACGCGGAACAGCAACAGCGTTTCCTGCCCGGCATCATGAGTGGCGAGGTGTGGTGGAGCCAGGGCTACAGCGAACCTGGTTCGGGCTCCGACCTGGCTTCGGTGAAGTGCAAGGCCGAGCGCAAGGGCGACTACTACCTCGTCAACGGCCAGAAGACCTGGACCACGCTCGGCCAGCACGGCGACTGGATCTTCTGCCTGGTGCGCACCAGCAACGAAGGCAAGCCGCAGACCGGCATCAGCTTCCTGCTGATCGACATGAAGAGCCCCGGCGTCAGCGTGCGGCCGATCATCACGATGGACGGCGAACACGAAGTCAACGAAGTCTGGTTCGACAATGTCGAGGTGCCGGCCGACAACCTGATCGGCGAAGAGAACAAGGGCTGGACGTATGCCAAGCACCTGCTCGCCCACGAACGCACCGGTATCGCCGACGTGAACCGCGCCAAGCGCGAGCTCGAGCGCCTGAAGCGCATCGCCAAGGCGGAAGGTGTGTACGACGACTCCCGCTTCCGCGACGAAGTGGCCAAGCTCGAAGTCGACGTCGTCGCGCTCGAGATGATGGTGCTGCGGGTGCTCTCGGCCGAGAAGAGCGGCAAGGCTGCATTGGACGTGGCCGGCCTGCTGAAGATCCGCGGCAGCGAGATCCAGCAGCGTTACAGCGAGCTGATGATGCTGGCCGCCGGGCCGTCGGCCGTGCCCTTCATCAAGGAAGCGATGGAAGCCGGCTGGCAGGGCGACCAGGTCGGCGGCGGGGCCTTCGTGGCACCGCTTGCCGGCACCTACTTCAACATGCGCAAGACAACGATCTACGGTGGCAGCAACGAGGTCCAGCGCAACATCGTTGCCCAGACCGTCATGGGCTGAACCGGCTCGCACAGAACACAAGGAACTGTCATGGATTTCGATTTCAGCGACGACCAGGAAATGCTGCGCGACTCGGTGCGCAAGTGGGTCGACAAAGCCTACAGCTTCGAGCACCGCCGCAGCATCGTCAAAGCAGGCGGCTTCTCCAAGGAGAGCTGGAAAGACCTGGCCGACCTCGGCTTGCTCGGGTTGCAAGTGCCCGAAGCGAGCGGTGGCATGGGCTTCGGCCCGGTCGATGCGATGGTGGTGATGGAAGAGCTGGGGCGCGGCATCGTGCTCGAACCTTTTGCGCCGGTGGCGCTCGTGGCCACGCATTTGCTGGCCGCAGGCCACGCACCGTCGGCCGCGCTGTGGTTGCAGGGCATCGCCGAAGGCAAGGAACTGGTCGTGCTCGCGCACCAGGAACGCACCGCACGCTACCGGCTCGCTCACGTCGAGACGACCGCGAAGAACGTCGGCGGCACCTGGCAACTGACCGGCGTGAAAACAGTCGTTCCGGCCGGTGCGCACGCCGGTGCCTTCATCGTGCCGGCACGCGTGAGCGGCGCGGCCGACGACGCATCGGGCATCGCCCTCTTCCTCGTCTCCAAGGGCGAAAAAGGCGTCGCCGTGCGCGGCTACCCGACGCAGGACGGCGCCTGTGCGGCCGACCTCACATTGAACCGCGCCGACGCGATCGAACTGGTGGCCGCTGGCCCGGCCTTCGCCGCACTCGAACATGCCATCGACGTCGGCATCGCAGCGCTCTGCGCCGAAGCGGTGGGGGCGATGGACAAACTCGTCGCCGTCACCGTCGAATACATGAACACGCGCAAGCAGTTCGGCGTGGCGATCGGCACCTTCCAGGCGCTGCGCCACCGCATGGCCGACGTGAAGATGCAGCTGGAGCTGGCACGCGCGATGAGCTTCTTCGCCACGCTCAAGCTGAACGAGCCGACACCGGCGCGGCGCCGCGCGCTGGCGCAGGCCAAGCTGCAGCTCGGCCAGTCGATGCGCTTCGTGGGCCAGCAGTGCATCCAGCTGCACGGCGGCATCGGCGTGACCGACGAATACGTGGCGAGCCACTACTTCAAGCGCCTGACGGTGATGGAGCTGAGCTACGGCGACACGATGCACCAGCTCGGCGAGGTGTCGGCGCGGATGCAGAACACGGCTGGTGTTTTTGCATGATTCGCACGGCCGGCGTCTTCGCCTGAACGTTTGATCCGGCCGCTGCCCGCCGCACGCTGAACGGCATGGCCTTGCCCACCGACAGCCTCACCGACGTGCGCGGCCTGCGCGTCGGCCACTTCACCGACGCTCGCCGGCCCACTGGCGTCACCGTGATCCTCACGCCCGAAGGCGCAGTGGCCGGCGTCGACGTGCGCGGCGCCGCGCCGGGCACGCGCGAGACCGAGTTGCTGTCGCCGCTCAACGCGGTCGAGAAGGTTCACGCCGTGATGCTCGCCGGCGGCAGCGCCTTCGGCCTCGATGCTGCGGGCGGCGTGATGCGCTGGCTCGACGAACGTGGCTTCGGCGTACCGGTCGGGCCCGCGCGCGTGCCCATCGTGCCGGCCGCGATCCTGTTCGACCTGTGGGTCGGTGACCCGCAGATCCGCCCCGACGCACACTCTGGTTACGCCGCCTGTGAGGCCGCCACGACAGACCCGGTGCCACAGGGCAACGTCGGCGCCGGCACCGGTGCGGCGGTCGGCAAACTCTTCGGTATCGGGCGCGCGATGCGCGGCGGCCTCGGCAGTGCGTCGGTCACGGTCGGCGGCGTGACGGTCGCGGCCCTCGTGGCCGTCAACGCCATCGGTGACGTGATCGACCCTGCCACCGGCGAGACGGTCGCAGGCGCGCGCAGCGCCGACGGCACGGCCTTGCTCGGCACGATGCAGGCCTTGCGGCGCGGCGAGGTGCCGGCCCACCTGCAGCCCGGCGGTGCCACCACGCTCGGCGTGATCGCGACCGACGCGGTGCTGACCAAGGCGCAGGCCAACAAGGTGGCGCAGATGGCGCACGACGGCTTCGCACGCAGCATCAACCCGGTCCATACGATGGGTGATGGCGACACGATCTTCGCGCTGGCCACCGGCGCCAGCGGGCTCACCGGCAACCTCACGCTGATCGGCGCGCTCGCAGCCGACGTGATGGCGGTGGCCGTGCTGCGCGCCGTGCACGCCGCGAGCACGCTGAACACCCCGGGGTTGCCGCACTTGCCCGCTGCGCGCGATCTTTGAAAATCAGGCTCATCCCCAAGGCCGGAGACCCGCCGCCATGACCTCGCTGTTTTCTCGTCGCCTGATACTTCTCGGCGCAGCCGCTGCCGCGCTGCTCGGCGCCTGCGCCACCGGCCCCGCTTCCAAAGCTACACAGCCACCGATCGTATTCGTGCACGGCAACGGCGACGCCGCCGCGGTGTGGACGACGACCATCTGGCGCTTCGAATCGAACGGCTGGCCGCGCGAACGCCTGCACGCGATCGACCTGCCCTACCCGCTCTCGCGCGAAGACGATGGCAAGCCGCAGGAAGGGCGCACCTCGACCGCAGAGCACATGCAATACCTCTCGGCCGAGGTCGACAAGGTGCTCAAGGCGACTGGCGCGGCCCAGGTGGTGCTGATGGGCAACTCGCGCGGCGGCAACGCGATCCGCAACTACATCGCCAACGGCGGCGGTGCCGCCAAGGTCTCGCACGCCATTCTCGGCGGCACGCCGAACCACGGCGTGTGGGCCCACCAGGGCTTTCTGCCGAACAGCGAATTCAACGGCAGCGGTCCCTTCCTCACCGCGCTGAACAACGCGCCTTCGAACGGCGGCAACGAAGTGACTCCCGGCGTGAAGTGGCTGACGGTGCGCTCCGACAACAACGACAAGTTCGCGCAGGCCGACGGCGTGTGGATCGGCCAGAAAGGCACGGCCACGAACGTCACGGCCGCCGGGCCGGAACTGAAGGGCGCCGAGAACGTGGTGATCGCCGGCATCGACCACCGCGAAACCTCGTTCAGCGCCAAGGCCTTCGAGCAGGGCTACCGCTTCATCACCGGCAAGGCAGCGGCCACACTGGCGATCACACCGCAGGCGCCGGTGGTGCTCGGCGGCAAGCTGAGCGGCCTGGGCTTGAACAACACGCAAGGCACGTACAACAACAACCTGCCGCTCGCGGGCGCCACGGTCGAGGTGTTCGCCACGAACGCCGACACCGGCGAGCGCCTCGGTGCGGCGCTGTACCGCAAGACGGTCGGAGCCGACGGCCAGTGGGGCCCGTTCACCACCAGCCCCGAAGCACGCCACGAGTTCGTGGTCACGGCCGCCGGCTACGCCACCACGCACATTTACCGCTCGCCGTTCGCGCGCTCGTCGAACGTGGTGGGCCTGCGCCCCGCGCGCATCGCCGAGGCCGACAAGACGGCCGCGTCGATCATCACCTTCGAGCGCCCGCGTGGCTATTTCGGCTTGCCGCGCGACAACATCAGCCTCGACGGCAAGGCCCCACCAGGGGTGCCGCCCGGCACGGCCGGCGTGTCCAGCGCCAAGCTCAAGCTGACCGACGCGCCGGGCCGCGCGGTGGTGGGTGAGTTCAATGGCGAGCGCGTCGTCGGGCGTGCGTGGCCGGCGGCGAACAACGAGCTGGTCTACCTGGAATTGACCTACTGACGCGCGTGCCGCGCACCAGACCGTCAACGCCACCGAGGCCCTCACGATGACCGCCCCGCTGCGCATCGTCTTCGTCTGCACCGGCAACATCTGCCGCAGCCCCACGGCCGAAGGCGTATTGCGCCAGCAGGCCGCTGCGCTGGGCGTGGCCGACCGCATCGAGGTGGCCTCGGCCGGGCTCGACGGCTGGCACGCCGGTGCACCACCCGACCCGCGCAGCCTGGCCCATGCGCTCGGCCGCGGTTACGACCTGGCAGCGCAACGCGCACGCCACTTCACGCCGCGCCATTTCGAAGAGTTCGACTGGGTCATCGCGATGGACGCCGGCCATCATTACCGCCTGCGCGGCATGTGCCCGCCGCAGCACGCCCACAAGCTCAAACGCGCCGCCGACTTCAGCGAGCGCGTGCCGGCCGGCGGCGTGCCCGACCCGTACTACGGCGAGGCCGCCCACTTCGAGCAGGTGCTCGACCTGGTCGAGGCGGTGTGCGAAGGTGTGTTGCAGGCGGCTACAGCAGCGCCTTCACCACGCTGATCGTCTTCAGCGTGGTGGCAACGACGCCGCCCACCAGGCTCGCATTCTTGGCGCCGGTGCCGGCGACCTTGATCGCTGCCTTGAAGGGGTTCTGCCGGTTCCACGCGGCCAGGGCCGCTTCCCAGTCGTCGAGATCGCTCTCGGCCTCGCGCAGCAGCTTGCGCGATTCGACCAGGTCTTTCAGCAGCTTGTCGATGTTCCCCTGCAGGGCTTCGATCTGCGCGTAGACCTTGGCGTCGATGCCGTCGCGGCCCAGCTTCTCGATCTTGGCACGCGCCTTGTTCATTTCCCCGACCACGTTGTCGGCGTCCTTTTCAGCGCTGACGAACTTGCGGCGCAAGGACTCGAGTTCGATCTCGGCCGCCTTGGTGCTCTTGACGAAGCGGCCCAGCACCGGCGACAGGTCGGCGGCCAGGCCCTTCGCGGTTTCCTTGAAGCCGCCGATCACATCGCTGCGCACGGTATCGTCCAGCGACACCATCATGTCGCCGAGCCGGTCATGGTGCTTGAAGATCTCCATGCTTTCGCGGTGGTACTGCGCCGCCAGATTGGCGACCACGTTGACCAGGCTCACGGCCGCCATCACATCGGCCCCCGCCGTGGCAAAGAGGCTCAGCACATTGGCGCCGGCCGTCAGCACCGCAATGGTGATCTTCAGGCGGCACTTGATCTTGTAGACGGTGAGCGCCTTGTTCCTGGCGCAGATCGCTTTCCATTCGGTCTCGATCGCCTTGTCGACCGTGGGCTCGAGCTGCTTGCTGTACTTGACCAGCACGTCGCTGAGTTCGGCGATCTTTTCTTTCGCCTCTTTCGGCCCCAGGCCGGGCAGCTTGCGCTCGACCCCGTCGATCGTGTCTTGGAAGGCACCGACCCACTTGTCGATGGCCGCATTGGCCGCATCGGCCAGTTGCTGCAGGCGGAAGCTCTCCTTGCCACTTTTGGCCAGCTTCTCCAGCGCCGAGTCCATCGTCAGGCCGACGCTGACCGGCATCTTCGGCAAGTCGACGTACTTCGACTTCAGCGACTTGGAGAGATCGCGCTCGAGAATGGTGGTTTCGGCCATGGCGCTGTTTCCGTCTCGTTTTGGTATGCGTATTGCAGCATGGTCTCCCACGCGACAGCAATGCACGGACCCAGAAGCGCCTGCGAGCCGCTCCATGCAGACAGCGAACAGTCGCTGGCCGGACAACGAACGGCCACGCCGGGCAAAGCGCGCGGCAACTCAGGCGCCCGGTGCCTGCAACGCCCGCGCCCGCAGCACACCCCCCGCGCGCACGAAGCTTCCGGCGCCGAGATGGTGAATGGTCTGCAGTTCGGCGTTGTCTTCAGTGAAGAGCCAGTGCCCGTTCGCGAAGATGCGCTCGTCGGCCGCCGCGGCCACCACTTCGGCGAAGCAGGTGTCGTAGGCGTCTTCGGCATGCGCTTCGCGGATCAGCCGGCATTCGAGCCAGGCCGCGCAGCCCGCTTCGATCAGCGGCACGCCGAGCACCGGCCCGTTGATGGCGGTGATGCCGTGGCGGGCGAACTTGTCGACGCTGCGGCCGCTCTCGCCGCCGACCGCGTAGGTCAGGTCGACCAGCGCCGCGCCGGGCAGGCACAGGCCGAAGGCACCGCTGGCCGTGACCAGCCCGCGCGTGAAGGTGTGCTTGTCGATCACCACCGCGATGCGCGGCGGCGTGAATTCCACAGGCATCGACCACGCGGCGGCCATCACGTTGCGCTGCGCGCCGGCCGCGCTCGTCACCAGCACGGTGGGGCCGTGGTTGATCAGGCGGCTGGCGTGTTCGAGTGCGACGGGGCGAAAGTGCGGGTTCATGGTCATGTGTTCGTTGGAGCGCGAGCGCGAATGCGCCCGACTGGCTTTTCGCACGATATCGCGAACGCACTCCGCACCGGGACGAGTGCCGGTCGGCAGCCACGCCTGCCCGCCGGCGGCGCGGTGCTGCATCAGGCCACTGCCAGGTGCAGCCGGTGCGCCAGAAGCGCCTTGATCGCCGGCAACCGGGCCTCGGTGGCTCGCCGACCGGCGTCCACCAGGTAGGGCATGGCGGCGGTGTCGAACAGCCCGACGCGGCGCTCCAGTACCGGCATCAGCGTGAGCAGCCGCTGGCCGCCGGCAGTGGCGGCGGCGAGGCGCGCCTCGACAAGGTTGTTCGTCATCAAAGACGTGACCTGCGCCAGCATGCGCGTCGGCCGGTCGACCCGGTGCGGCATGGGCGACACGAAGCCGAGCGCCAGCACGCTGTGAGCGTCGGCGGCGGCGCTGACGGGCAGTGGGTCGGAAACAAAACCGTCGATCAGCCGCCGCCCGCCGACCGGGACCGCCGAGAACATGAACGGCAGGGCCACGGCCGCGCGCAGCGCTTCGACCAGGCTGCCCCGGCTCAGCACCACGGTGGCACCGGTGGCGACATCGGTGGTGGTGACCCGCAGCGGCAGGCGCAGGTCTTCGAGCCGCACGTCACCGAAGGCCTGGTCGAGGCGCTGCAGCACCGGGCGGTCGTCGCGCAGCGCGAAATCGGCGTCGAAGCGGCACAGGCGCGGCCACAGCATCTGCGGAATGGCCTGCCAGCGGCGTTTGCGCGTGATGTCGGCCGACCACAGCGTGGTAGCGATGCGAACTGCCTCGCCAGCCTCGTGGCCGGCCGCGATCAGCGCACCGAACAGCGCACCCGCGCTGCAACCCACGATCAGGTCAGGCATCAGCCCTTCACGCGCCAGCACCTCGACCATGCCGAGTGCTGCAATGCTGCGCACGCCGCCACTGCCGAGGACCACGGCGAAGCTCGGCGGCGAGCTCATGACGACCTCCCGGCCCGGCCGAGCGCCGGCTCGATGCCGGCAGGCGAAGGCTCGGCCGGCCAGGCCTTGCTCGGCGACCGCCCGGTCAACCAGGCCAGCGCACCGCGGCGTACGTGCGCAGCCGGCGAAAGCCGCAACGATGGCGCGCGAGCGAGCCGGAGTTGCACCTGCACCAGCCGGTCGTCTTCCGGATCGGCCGTGCAGCACAGCCCGCAGCGCTGCATCAGCGCCCGCATCGGCGCGTTGTCGCTCAGCACCTCGCCGTGCAGCCAGGTCAGGCCGGCGGCCTGTGCGGCGTCGCGCAGGGCCTTCATCGCCCAGCAGCCCAGGCCGAGGCGCTGCCAGCGCTCGTCGACCATCAGCGCGAACTCGGCGCCCTGCGCATCGGCGTCGACGCAGTAGCGGGCGTCGGCGATCACACACTCGGTGGCGCCCTGGCACGCCGTGATCACGAAGGCCAGCTCGCGCGCGTAGTCGACGCACGACATGCGCTGCAGTTGCGCCGGGCCGATGTTCACCGCGCCATGGAAACGATTGCGTCGCCCGGCGCTCGAGAGACGGCCGACCAGCCCGGCGAGCAGCGGTTCGTCCTGCGGCAGAACCGGTCGCAGCATCAGGCGCCGGCCGTCGGGCAAGGTGCGCATGTCGATCAGCGCGGCTGGGTAGTGGTGGATCTCGTAGCGGGCGTGCGGCACTGGCGGTGGCGCGGCGGGATCAGTGGTCGAAACGTCGAAGTTCATGCGAGGCTCCCTGGTTCGGGCGGCTGTGCATGCAGCCGCTCCATCAGGTCAATCGCAAAGCGGGCGGGAATCCCGCCATCGCGCCTCAGGTGTCGGGCGATGCGCGCTGCGATTCGGCCAGCGCCTGCTGCGCTTCGAGATGCCACACGCTGCCCGGGTTCACCTCGGCCCAGCCGCGCTCGGCCCGCTCGAAGCAGCCCTTCGCGTCGCCTGCGCGCCCGGCCATCAGGTGCAGGCGACCCCGCGCCAACAGCACATCGCTGCGCAATACCGACTCCGGGACGATTTCAGCGAAGTCGAATTGCTGCTCCGCCAACGTGATCTGCGTGTCGGCCCCGGCGGCGTCGCCGTGGCCCAGCAGGGCAAGGCCCAGTTCGGTGTGAGCGTGGGCCCGGTCGACGGCAAGGGCGCCGGGTGCGTCGGAGCGCGCAATGGCGTCGTGTGCCGCCGCGATCGCCTCGACCCAGCGCTGGTGCAGCCGCAGGTTGACGGCGCGAGCACGCGCCAGCCGAGCCCACTCGACCGGCGCATCGGTGCGCATCGGCTCGTCGGCCGCGTCGATCAGCCCTTGCGCGGCTTCGGCATCGCCGCGCCACGCGCCCAGCAGCGCACGCAGGCGCTGGCGGCGCAGGCGCACGAAGACGGCCTCGCCGCCGAGTACCGGCCACAGGCTCTCGTCGCGTGCCAGCGCGGCCTCGATCTCGTCGAGGCGCCGGGTCGGCAGCAGGCACTGGGCGAGGCGGTAGGCGAAGTGCGCGGTGTCAACGGTCTGGGTCTCGAACAGCCGTGCATGCTGTGCCACCACCTCGCGCGCCAGCGCCACGGCTTCGGTGATGCGGCCCATGCCGGCAAGCGCGAGGGAGTGCGCGGTCATGGCGTTCACCACCCTCCCCGTGACGGTGCTATCGAGCGCCTTCTGGTCAATGACCACTTGGCGCGCCACCACCTCGGCCTGCGCCGGCCGGCCCGTGCCAACGAGGGCATCTGCATACCAGCGCTCCAGACTCGTCAACAGTGTGTTCGGCCGCGCCGTGCCCAGCGTCTGCCACGCGCGCTCGACGGCGGTGGTGGCCGCGGCCAGAGATTCCGGGTAGCGGCCAAAGTGTTTGAACGTGTTGGAGAGCAGGCCCAGCGTGTAGAGCGTCTCTTCGTGCGAAGGCCCCAGGTGCGCTTCGCTGACCGCGATGGCCTCTTGCAGTGCCGCGAAGCTGGCCACGTCGTCCTGCAGTTTGGCCATCAGGTAAGACGTCGCGCGCAGGGCCTCGACGAACACCTCGACCTGCGCCGGCAGCGCGCCACGCAGGTCGGCCAGCAGCGGCGCGACGAGGCGCTGCGCTTCGTCGTGGAGACTGTTCTGGTTGAGCGCTTCGAGTTGCAACACACGGCCACGCAAGGTCAACTCGTGCCGCGCGCCGAAAGCCTGGTGGCAGCGCGGCAACGCGGCCTCGACGGCGCGCCGGCCGAGCGTCAACTCGCCCAGCTTGCTGCAGCTCTGCGCGATCAACACGCCGAGTTCGCCGGCCACCGCGGGGTTCGCCGCGAGTTCCGCCTCGATGCGGCCGGTGGCCGACGTCAACAAGTCGGCCGCCGAAACCACACCGCCCTCGCCCTCGCGCGGCGTCGCCTCGGTGAAGATCGACCCGATGAACTGCTTGACGGCCTCGGCACGGCGCTGGGCTTCACGGGCCACACCCGCCTGCGCGCGCGCTGCACGCGCCTGCCACAGCGCGACCAGCGTGCCGGCCGCGAGCGCCAGCAACACCGCGACCTGCGCGTGGGCACCGCCCAGCAACGCCAGCGCCACCCCGGCCGCCACAGCGCAACCCGCCCGGTTGCGGCCGACGAACTTGCGGGCCCGGTAAGCCCACGAATCGGCCCGCGCCAGCACCGGGTGGCCACTGAGGTGACGGGCCAGGTCGTCGCGCATCGCACTCACGGTTGGGTAGCGCTCGGCCGCTTCGGGTTTCATCGCGCGCAGCGTGATCGTGTCCAGGTCGCCGGCCAAACGGCGCCGCCGCACCGGGTCGGCCACGGCCAGGCTGGGACGCACCGGTGCGGCCTCGGGCAAGGGCGCAAGCGTGCCGGTTGCGCTGCGGCGCCGGCCCGGGTAGGGCAGCCGGCCGCTCAACAGCTCGTACAGCAGCACGCCGAGCGCGTACACATCGGTCGCGGTGGTGACCGCCTCGCCCCGCAATTGTTCGGGCGCGGCATATTCTGGCGTCAGCGCCCGGCCCCATTCACGCGTCAGGTCGGTCGAGTCGGCCAGCGCGCCTTCGTCTTCGACCAGCTTGGCGATGCCGAAGTCGAGCAGCTTCACCACGCCTTCGGGCGTGACCATGATGTTGCTCGGCTTGATGTCGCGGTGGATCACGAGGTGGCTGTGCGCGTGCGCAACCGCCGCCAGCACGTCGCCGAACAAAGCGAGCCGCTGATCGACGCCCAGGCCTTGTGCGTCGCAGTGTCGGTCGAGGCGCTCGCCCCGCACCAGCTCGATCACCAGGTAGGGCTGGCCGGCGTCGGTCAGGCCGGCATCGAGCAGGCGTGCGATGTTCGGGTGGGTCAGGCGCGCGAGGATGTTGCCTTCGCGAGAAAAGCGCTCGGCCCCGGCCTGCCCGATCAGCGAAAGGTGCAGCAGCTTGATCGCGACCGCGCCTTCGAAGCGGCCGTCGTCGCGGCGCGCCCGCCAGACCGTGCCGGTGCCGCCCTGCCCGAGCGGGGCTTCGAGCGTGTAGGCGCCGAGCCGCTGGCCGGCCAACGACGGCGCCTCGCGCAACGCCGTGCCGGCCATGAAACGCCCACCGCGGGTCGAATCGGGCCCGGCGAGCAGCGCTTCGAGTTCTTCGGCGAGGCCAGCGTCTTGCGCGCGCAGGAGCGCCAGCCGTGCGGGGCGCGCGTCGGCCGGCAGCTCGAGCAACTCGTCGAGCAGCGGGCTGAGCATGGCCCAGCGCTGCGGGTCGGGGACGTTCATCGGGCTTGGCGCAGGAGGTGCATGCCTGTGAATCGAAATCGGCTCGGGAAAACCGCCAAACCGGAACGGCGGGTCAGCCCGGTCTCAATCGGAGCTCAGCGCACGGTAGAGCAGCAGCCTGGCCTTTTCCCATTGACGCTGCACGCTGCGCTCCGAAATGCCCTGCAGTGCAGCGATCTCGGGCACCGTGAAGCCGCAGAAGAACTTCAGGTCGACCACATGGGCCAGCGCGGGTTCGAGCAAGGCGAGTTCATCGAGCGCCTCGCTGACGCCGGTGAGCAGCTCGGGCTGTTCGATCTGGTCGGCCACGTGCGTGTCGAGCGAGGTGATGTCGAGCCCGCCGCCGCGCTTTTGCGCGCTGCGCGCGCGCACACGGTCGATCACGAGACCGCGCATCGCACGGGCGGCGTAGGCCATGAAGCGCCCGCGGTCGGGGAAGGTCAGCGCTTCGCGCTGCGAGATGTCGAGGTAGGCCTCGTGCAGCAGTGTGGTCGTGCCCAGTGGGCCATTCGGGCCGAAGCGCCCCGCCTCGCGCCGGGCCAGCCGATGCAGCTCGTTGTAGAGCGTCGAGAACAGCTCCCCGCGAGCGGTCGCATCACCGCCCTCGGCGCGTGTGACCAGCGGGCCGAGGGCGGGAGGTGCAATGTTCATCCGATGATTCTGCCCGGTTGCCTGCGTGTCGAATTTTTGCGGCTTGACGCAGCGCCGGGAGACGCAGCCGAACCCGTTTCAGACCCCACGGCCACCCCCCGCAACACCAGCGCCTGCACGTTCGCCACCGTCTTCTCGAAGAACACCGGGTTCGCCAGCGTCTCGCCGGTCAGCGCCTGCACCTGCACCGCGAAGTCGGCGTAGTGCTGGGTGGTGGCCCAGATCATGAAGATCAGATGCTGCGGGTCGACCGGCGCGAGCCGCCCGGCATCGATCCAGCCACGTATCACGGCCGACTTGCGCTCGACGATGTCGCGCAGCTCGCGGTCGAGCTCGCCGCGCAGCAGCGGCGCGCCCTGCACCATCTCCAGGCAGAACAGGCGCGAGGCGTCGGGGCTGTCGCGCGAGACGACGAGCTTGCGGCGGATGTAGTCGGCGATCGCCTGCTGCGGGTCCTGCTCGGCGCTGAATTCGCGCAGCGGCGCGAGCCAGACTTCGAGCAGCTCGCGCAATACGCAGACGTACAACTCTTCCTTGTTGGCGAAGTAGTACAGCAGGTTGCTCTTCGACACCCCGGCGCGCGCCGCCACCTGGTCGACGCTGGTGCCGTGCAAGCCGAAGCGCGAGAACAGCCCGAGCGCGGCGGCGAGCACCGCCTCGCGCTTGTTCGCCACCGGCGCGAGGGCCGCCTTTTTCTTCGTCACCGGCTCTCCCGTGGCGCTTGCTGTGAAGGGCCGAGTCTCCCAGCCGAATCGGTGTTTGTCCATATGGTCAAACTGGCACGCAGGTTGCATGCTCGCCTCAGCGGTAGACGTGTGCCTCGGTTGGGTGCATAACTGCCCCTTCGTTGAACCCTGCAGGAGCTGGCCATGGCTGAAATGAAGATCAACGGCGATCGCCTCTGGGCGAGCCTGATGGAAATGGCAAAGATCGGTGCCACGCCCAAGGGCGGCGTGTGCCGCCTGACGCTGACCGACCTCGACAAGCAGGGCCGCGACCTGTTCGTGCAGTGGTGCAAGGAGGCGGGCTGCAGCGTCAAGGTCGACCAGATGGGCAACATCTTCGCGCGCCGCCCCGGCCGCAACAACAGCCTGGCGCCCGTGGGCACCGGCAGCCACCTCGACAGCCAGCCGACTGGGGGGCGCTTCGACGGCGTCTACGGCGTACTGGCCGGGCTGGAAGTGATCCGCACGCTGAACGACCACGGCATCGAGACCGAGCGCCCGGTCGAAGCCTCGGTCTGGACCAACGAAGAAGGCTCGCGCTTCGCGCCGGCGATGGTCGGCTCCGGCGTGTATGCCGGCGTGTTCTCGCTCGACTACGGCCACTCGCGCACCGACCAGCAGGGCAAGACGATCGGCGAAGAGCTGAAGCGCATCGGCTACCTCGGCGAGCAGCCGATGGGCAACCGCCCGGTGCATGCGTTCTTCGAGACCCACATCGAACAGGGCCCGATCCTCGAACACGAAGGCCAGACGATCGGCGTCGTCACCGACGCGCAGGGCCAGCGCTGGTACGAGCTCACGCTGACCGGACAGGAATCGCACGCCGGCCCGACGCCGATGCCGGTGCGGCGCGACGCATTGCTCGGCGCGGCGAAAGTGATTCAGCTCGTCAACGAAATCGGGCTGAAACACGCACCGCTCGCCGTGTCGACCGTCGGCATGATCAACAGCTACCCGAACTCGCGCAACGTGATCCCGGGCAAGGTGTTCCTGACGGTCGACTTCCGCTGCCCCGACAACGCCGAGCTGCTGAAGATGGAAGGCGAGCTGACGGACGGCGTGGCGAAGATCGCAGCGGCCGGCCGGCTCGAACACGATCTGAAGCAGATCTTCCAGTACGACTGCGTGCACTTCGACGAGAGCTGTGTGCAGATGGTGCGCGCCGGCGCCGAAGCGCTGGGCTACAGCACCCGCAACATCATCTCGGGCGCCGGCCATGACGCCTGCTACATGAGCAAGGTCACGCCGACGGCGATGATCTTCGTGCCTTGCATCGGCGGCATCAGCCACAACGAGATCGAAGACGCCAAGCCCGAGTGGATCGAGGCCGGGGGCAATGTGCTGTTCCGCGCGATGCTGGCCAAGGCAAACGAGTTGCCGGTGGTCGGGCAGTCGTCCGAGTCGGTCGCACTCGCCTGAACCACCGCCCATTGAACTGAACCCGGAGTACCACCCATGAGCAGCATCCTGATCCGCGGCGGCACCGTCATCAACGCCGAGTCCAGCATCAAAGCCGACGTGTTGACCGAAGGCGGATTGATCCGCGCGGTCGGCCCCGATTTGCAGGCGCCTGCAGGCTGCACCATCGTCGATGCCGGTGGTGCTTTCGTGATGCCGGGCGGCATCGACCCGCACACGCACATGGAGCTGCCCTTCATGGGCACGGTCACGAAAGACGACTTCTACACCGGCACCGCGGCCGGCGTGTCGGGCGGCACCACGATGATCATCGACTTCGTGATCCCGAACCCGAAGCAGCCGCTGATGGCGGCCTTTCAGGACTGGCGCGGCTGGGCCGAGAAGTCGGCCGCCGACTACAGCTTTCACGTGGCGGTGACCTGGTGGGACGAAACCGTGCACGCCGACATGGGCACGCTGGTGCGCGAGCACGGTGTGAACAGCTTCAAGCACTTCATGGCCTACAAGAACGCGATCATGGCCGACGACGAAGTGCTGGTGAACAGCTTCACCCGCGCGCTCGAACTCGGCGCGCTGCCCACCGTGCACGCCGAGAACGGCGAGCTGGTGTTCCAGCTGCAGAAGAAGCTGGTGGCCGCCGGCATCACCGGGCCCGAAGGCCACCCGCTGTCGCGACCACCCGCCGTCGAGGCCGAAGCCGCCGAACGCGCGATCCGCATCGCCGAGGTGCTGGGCACGCCGCTGTACATCGTGCACGTGAGTTGCGAAGACACGGTGGCCGCGATCATCCGCGCGCGCAGTCACGGGCAGCGTGTGTACGGTGAAGCGTTGGCTGGCCACCTGACGATCGACGAGTCGGTCTACCGCAACCCCGACTGGAACATCGCCGCCGCCCACGTGATGAGCCCGCCGTTCCGCGCCAAGCACCACCAAGACGCGTTGTGGGGTGCACTCGCCGCCGGCCACCTGCACACGACCGCGACCGACCACTGCGCTTTCTGCGGCGAGCAGAAAGCGATGGGCAAGGCAGACTTCAGCAAGATCCCGAACGGCTGCGCCGGCGTGGAAGACCGCATGTCGGTGCTGTGGGACGCGGGCGTGACCACCGGCCGGCTCACACCGAACGAGTTCGTGCGTGTCACCTCGACGAACTGCGCGCAGATCTTCAACCTGTACCCGCGCAAGGGCGCGATCGCGGTCGGCAGCGATGCCGACCTGGTGGTGTGGGACCCGAGCGCGACGAAGACGATCACGACGGCAGGCAGCAAATCCAAGGTCGGCTACAACGTGTTCGAAGGCCGCCAGGTGACGGGGCTGGCGAAGGTCACCCTGTCGCAAGGAAAGATCGTCTGGATCGACGGCGACGTGCGCACCGAGCGTGGCGCCGGCCGCTACGTGAAGCGCCCGGCCTTCACGCCGGTGTTCGATGCGCTGAAGCGCCAGGCCGGCCTGCACCTGCCGCAGGCCGTGGCGCGCGCGGCCTGAGCGGAGAACGATCGATGCCGCAACCCGACGTGAAACCCGGCCGCCTCTCGGCCTGCCAGTACACCGACAACTTCAGCGACGCCCACCCTCCGCTCACGTCCGTTCAGGCATTGATCGAAGCCGAGCGCTGTTATTACTGCTACGACGCACCGTGCGTGAATGCCTGCCCGACCGGCATCGACATCCCGTCGTTCGTTCGCCGCATCGGTGAAGACAACCTGCGCGGCGCGGCCAAGGCGATTCTCGAAGCCAACGTGTTCGGCGGCATGTGCGCGCGGGTGTGCCCGACCGAGGTGCTGTGCGAACAGGCCTGCGTGCGCAACACCAACGAAGACAAACCGGTCGAGATCGGCCTGCTGCAGCGCTTTGCCACCGACCACTACTTCAGGAACCCGGGCACGCCGATGTTCACGCGCGCCGCATCCACCGGCAAACACATCGCCGTGGTCGGCGCCGGCCCGGCGGGCCTGTCGTGCGCGCACCGCGCCGCGATGCTGGGGCACGACGTGACGGTGTTCGAAGCCCAACCCAAACCCGGCGGCCTGAACGAATACGGTCTGGCGACTTACAAGACCGTCGACGACTTCGCGCAGAAGGAGATCGACTGGCTGCTCTCGATCGGCGGCATCCGCATGCGCCATGGGCAGCGCCTTGGCAACACGATCACCCTGGCCGACCTGACGCTGCAGTTCGACGCGGTGTTCCTCGGCCTCGGCCTCGGCGGCGTGAACGCGCTGGGCTTGACCGGCGAATACGCCTCGGGCGTCGGCAACGCGGTCGAGTTCATCGCCGGGCTGCGCCAGACCCACGACTACGCCGCCGTGCCGGTGGGCCGGCGTGTGGTCGTGATCGGCGGCGGCATGACGGCCGTCGACGCGGCGGTTCAATCACGCAAGCTCGGCGCCGAAGAAGTCACCATCGTCTACCGCCGTGACCAGCAGCGCATGCCGGCCTCGAAGCACGAGCAGGACTGGGCGCAGCTGAACGGCGTGTCGATCCGCACCTGGAGCGTCTTGAAGGCGCTGGAGGTCGAAGGCGGCCAGGTCGAGGCGGCCACCTTCGCGAACGTGCACGAAGTGGGCGGCAAGCTGGAGTCGACCGGCAAACACTGGCGCATCGAAGCCGATACGGTGCTCAAGGCCATCGGCCAGACGCTGGTGCTCGCCGACCCGCAACTCGCGACCCTCGCCTTGCGCAGCGGGCGCATCGTGGTGGATGCCGAAGGCCGCACCACCTTGCCGCAAGTGTGGGCCGGTGGCGACTGCACCTACGGCGGCCAGGACCTGACGGTCGAAGCGGTCGAACACGGCAAGATCGCGGCGCATTCGATCGACCGGGCGCTCGGCATCGTACGCGGCGGCGCGGAGTTCAAACGCACCCGTCGCGCTGCGGCTTGAATCAACGAGACCACACCATGGCCGATCTCAGTTCCACCTTCGCGGGCATCAAGAGCCCGAACCCGTTCTGGCTCGCGTCGGCGCCGCCGACCGACAAGGAATACAACGTCGTGCGCGCTTTCGAAGCGGGCTGGGGCGGTGTCGTCTGGAAGACGCTCGGCGAAGCCGGCCCGCCGGTCGTCAACGTCAACGGCCCGCGTTACGCGGCGCTGTATTCGCAGGACCGGCGCCTGATCGGTTTCAACAACATCGAGCTGATCACCGACCGGCCGCTGGAAACCAACCTCGAAGAGATCGCCCGCGTCAAACGCAACTGGCCCGACCGCGCGATGGTCGTCTCGATCATGGTGCCGTGCGAAGAACAGGCCTGGCGCGCGATCCTGCCGCGCGTGGAAGACACCGGCTGCGACGGCATCGAGCTCAACTTCGGTTGCCCGCACGGCATGAGCGAACGTGGCATGGGCTCGGCCGTGGGCCAGGTGCCCGAGTACATCGAGATGGTCACGCGCTGGTGCAAGGAATACACGCGCCTGCCGGTGATCGTGAAGCTCACGCCGAACGTGGCCGACATCAAGCCACCGGCACTCGCGGCGCACCGCGGTGGCGCCGATGCGGTGTCGCTGATCAACACGATCAACTCGGTGATGGGCGTTGACCTCGACTCGCTGCTGATCTACCCGAACACCGGCGGCACCGGCTCGCACGGTGGTTACTGCGGCCCGGCCGTCAAGCCGATCGCGCAGAACATGGTGGCCGAGATCGCGCGCACGGCCGAGATGGCGAAGCTGCCGATCTCGGGCATCGGCGGCATCACGAACTGGAAAGACGCGGCCGAGTACATCGCGCTCGGCTGCGGCAACGTGCAGGTGTGCACCGCCGCGATGACCTACGGATTCAAAATCGTGCAGGACATGTGCGACGGACTCTCGACCTACATGGATCAGAAGGGCTTCCACAGCATCGAGGCTTTCCGTGGCCGCGCGGTGCCGAGCATCGTCAACTGGAACCAGCTGAACCTGAACCACATCGAGAAAGCGCGCATCAACCAGGACGCGTGCATCCAGTGCGGCCGCTGCCACGTGGTCTGCGAAGACACGTCGCACCAGGCCATCACCGCAATGAAAGACGGCAAGCGCCACTTCGAGGTGATGGACGACGAATGTGTCGGCTGCAACCTCTGCGTCTCGGTCTGCCCGGTGCCCGAATGCATCACGATGCACGCGCTGCAACCCGGCCAGACCGACACGCGCACCGGCCAGGTCGTGCGTGGCGACTACGCCAACTGGACCACCCACCCGAACAACCCTTCGCGCGTGGCCTGAACACGCTGCCGAACTCTTGAGCCGAGCCTGCCTTTGTCTGCCACGCCGCCCGCCACCGTCGAAGTCCAGAACGTTTCGGTCGTCTACCCTTCTGCTGAAAACACCGTCACCGCGCTCGACAAGGTCAGCCTCGACATCCGGGAAGGCGAGTTCATCTCGCTGATCGGCCCGTCGGGTTGCGGCAAGACCACGCTGCTGCGCGTGATCGCCGATCTGGAGCAGGTGAGTTCGGGCAGCGTGCGTGTCAACGGCCTGAGTTCGCGCGATGCCCGCCTCGCCCGTTCCTACGGTTATGTGTTCCAGGCGCCCGCCTTGTTCCCGTGGCGCACGGTGCTGGCCAACGTGCGCCTGCCGCTCGAAATCCACGGCGTGCCGCCCGAGAAGAGCCGCGCCATCGCGATGGAGCAACTCGAACGGGTCGGTCTCACCGGCTTCGAAGGCAAGTACCCGTGGCAGCTCTCGGGCGGCATGCAGCAGCGCGTGTCGATCGCGCGCGCGCTGGGCTTCGAGCCCAAGCTGCTGATGATGGACGAGCCCTTCGGCGCGCTCGACGAGATCACGCGCGACCGGCTCAACGAACAGTTGCTGCGCTTGTGGGAACGCGAGAAGCGCACTGTCGTTTTCGTCACGCACTCGATCCCCGAAGCGGTGTTCCTGTCGTCGCGCATCGTCGTGATGTCGCCGCGGCCGGGGCGCATCGTCGACGTGATCGAGTCGGGCCTGCCCGCCGACCGCACGCTCGACATCCGCGACACGCCGGAGTTCACCGCCATCGCGCACCGCGTGCGGGTGGCCTTGCAGGAAGGGCACGCGTGAGTGCAGTGCTCGCGATGAGCGGCGCGCGCACCGAGCGCAGCGCGCTCTCGGCCGCGTGGTTCCGCATCGGCCCGGTGCTGACGGTGCTCGGGGTCGTGTTGCTCATCTGGTACGGCGCGGCGATCTGGCTCAACGCCGCGCAAGTGATCGAACGTGTGCTGTCGGATCGCCCCGGCTGGAGCTTCATCGACCTGGCGCGCCTCACGCTCTCGATGGACCGCCCGGTGCTGCCGGCACCGCATCAGATTGCACTCGACCTGTTCGACTCCATCTTCGGCTGGCCGCTCGACTCACCACGCAACCTGCTGTTCCACGCGGCCGTCACCAGCTCGGCCACGCTGCTCGGCTTCGTGATGGGCGCTGTGCTGGGCGCCGTGCTCGCGGTCGCGATCGTCCATTCGCACACGCTGGAGCGCAGCCTGTTCCCGTGGGTCATCGCGTCGCAGACGATTCCGGTGCTGGCGATCGCGCCGATCGTGATCGTGATCCTCGGCAGCATGGGGATGACCGGCACGTTCCCGAAGGCGATCATCTCGATGTACCTCTGCTTCTTTCCGGTCGCGGTCGCGATGGTGAAGGGCCTGCGTTCGCCAGGCATCCTCGAACTCGAGTTGCTGCACACCTATGCCGCATCGAAGAGCCACACGTTCTGGAAGCTGCGCGTGCCGGCGTCCTTGCCCTTCCTGTTCCCGTCGCTGCGCGTGGCCATTGCGGCCGGTCTCGTCGGCGCCATCGTCGGCGAGTTGCCGACCGGCGCGCAGGCGGGCCTGGGTGCGCGGCTGCTGACCGGTTCGTACTACGGCAACACGGTGCAGATCTGGTCGGCGCTGGTGATGTCGGCGCTGCTCGGCCTGTTCCTGACCGGCTGCGTGGCGCTGGCCGAGCGCTGGCTCACGCCGGGAGGCAAGCGGTGAGTGCCGGCATGTTGACTGCGGCGCTGTTGCTGATGCTCGTGGCGTCGGTCTTCAGCATTCGCTGGCTCGCCGCGCACGACGAACGCGGGCTGCTCGGCCAGTTCGGCACCCCGCTGCTGTTCGGCGCCTGGGTACTGGTGTTCTGGCAGGTGCTGACCCAAGCCTTCGAAGTGCCGCAGGTGCTCTTGCCCGCGCCGACGCTGATCGGCCACGCGCTGCTCGCGAGCTTCGGCGTGCTGGTGGGCGACTTCATCCAGACCGTGCTGCACTCGGCCCTCATCGGCCTCGTCGCCGGCTGTTCGCTCGGCTTCGTCACCGGCGTGCTGATCGACCGCAGCCCGTTCCTGCAACGTGGCCTGCTGCCGCTGGCGGCGCTGGCCAGCACCGTGCCGCTGGTCGGCATCGCGCCGATCATGGTGATGTGGTTCGGCTTCGACTGGCATTCGAAAGCCGCCGTGGTCGTCGTGATGACCTTCTTTCCGATGCTCGTCAACACGCTCGCGGGCCTGAACGAGTCGGGCCACATGGAACGTGACCTGATGCGCTCGTACGGCGCCGGCTACTGGCGCACGCTGTATTCGCTGCGCCTGCCGGTGGCCCTGCCCTTCGTCTTCAATGCATTGAAGATCAACTCGACGCTGGCGATGATCGGCGCGATCGTCGCCGAGTTCTTCGGCTCGCCGACCGCGGGCCTCGGGTTTCGCATCTCGACCGAAGCGGCGCGCCTGAACATGGGCCTGGTGTGGGCGGCCATCCTCGTCGCCGCGCTGGCAGGCTCCTTGCTCTACGGTGTGCTCGGCTGGGCCGAGCGCCGAATCACCTTCTGGCACCCCTCGATTCGCAGCGGCGGATGATGTCCAATGCTGGCTTCGCTATCCCACGTCCCCCCGCCGCAAGGCACAACCTCCGGAGTTCACTGATGCGCAAAACAACTCTTCTGCTCTCGTTGATGCTGGCGGGCTTCGCCGGCGCGGCAACGGCCGCCGACAAGGTCACCGTGCAACTCAAGTGGCTGCCGCAAGCCCAGTTCGCCGGCTACTACGTGGCCGCCGCCAAGGGTTTCTACAAGGAAGCCGACCTCGACGTGACGATCAAACCCGGCGGCCCCGACATCGCCCCGGCCCAGGTGCTCGCCGCCAAGGGCGCCGACCTGACGGTCGACTGGATGCCGAGCGCCCTGGCCGCCCGTGAAGCCGGCGTGCCGATGGTCAACGTGGCGCAGATCTTCAACCGCTCGGGGATGATGCTGACCTGCAAGAAGGCCAGCGGCGTCAACACCTCGAAGGACTTCAAGGGCAAGACGCTGGGCGTCTGGTTCGGCGGCAACGAGTACCCCTTCCTCAGCTGGATGGGCACGCTGGGTCTGAAGACCGGCGGCGCCACGCCCGACGTGAAGGTGCTCAAGCAGGGCTTCAACGTCGACCCGCTGCTGCAGAACCAGGCCGCGTGCATCTCGACCATGATCTACAACGAGTACTGGCAGGTGATCGACGCCGGCGTGAAGGCCAGCGACCTCGTGACCTTCCCGTACGAAGACCAGGGTGTCGCCACACTCGAAGACGGCCTCTACGCCCGTGAGCCCGACCTGAAGGACGCGGCCTACGTGGCCAAGCTCGCCAAGTTCGTGAAGGCCTCGATCAAGGGCTGGGAGTACGCGATCAAGAACCAGGACGAAGCCGTGAAGATCGTGCTCGCGGCCGACACCTCGGGCGGCTCGACCGCCGCGGTGCAGAAACGCCAGCTCGAGAACGTGGCCAAGCTGATCACGACCTCGGGCAAACCGACGATGGGCAAGCTCGACCCGGCCGCTTACGCGCGCACGGTGAAGGTGCTGCTCGCCGGCGGCAGCGATCCGGTGATCAAGAAAGACCCGGGCGCCGCCGCCTGGACCCACGCCGTGTGGGACAAGGCGATGGCGAAGTAAGACCGACCCGCGGGTCGCGGCGCACATGCACCGCGGCCCGCGCCCTCACCCAGCCGGAGCTCGCAGATGGTCATCGTCAAGTGGATTCTGATCGTCATCGTCGTGCTGGTGGTGGGCGGCATCGCGGCCGGCCAGCTCGGTTTTCTGAAGGGCACGCCACCGGCCGACATCGGCGTGCGTGACGGCCGACTGAAAGCGCCGTCGAACACCGACAACAGCGTGAGCAGCCAGGCGGGTCTCTACCCCGACCACCCGCAGCGTGCCTACGCGACCATCGCGCCGCTGGCGCTGAATGGCGACGGCCCGGCAACGATGGCGAAGATCAAGACCATCGTGCAAGCCACCGCCGGCGCTGCCGTGGTGAAGAGCGAACCCGACTACTTGTACGCGCAATACACCACGCCGCTGATGAAGTACGTGGACGATGTCGAGTTCTGGTTCGACCCGGCAAATGCCGTGGTGCAGGTGCGCTCGGCCTCGCGCATCGGCAAGAGCGATCTGGGCGCGAACCGCAAGCGCGTCGAAGCGCTGCGCGCGGCGCTCGCCGCGAGCCGCTGACGCCGCATCGCCCCGGTCAAGGCCGCTCGAAGCGGCCACTCTTTTCCGACGCGAACAGCGCCTCGATCACGCGCATGTTCGCCAATGCGTCGTCCAGCCCCGAGCCATCAGGCGCCTCCGAACGCACCGCGCGCGAGAACGATTCCATCTGCAACTGGTACTGGTCGGCCGCCGGCACGGTAAAGCTGCGCGGCGGCTCGGCCCCCGGCCCGCCCATGCCGTGCACGTGGTAGCTGGTGGGCGCGTTTTCCGGCGCGTTGAACGGCACGTCGATCTCGATGCGGCCCTTGGTTCCGACCAATTGCACCCGCTGAAAGCGCGCCGCCTGCGTGCTGACACTGAACGCGAGCTGCCGGCCGTGGCCGAAGTCGAGCAGCGCACTCGTGGTGCGGTCGGTGTGGAAGGCCGGGTCGCGGTCGACGAGCGCGATCACACGCTCGGGGTTGCATTCGAAATACCAGCGCCCGGCGGCGATCGCATAACAGCCGATGTCGTAGGCCGCGCCACCACCCGCCTCAGGCCGGTTGCGAATGTTGTTCGGGTCGGCGTTGAAGTAGCTGAACGGCACCTGCATGTAGCGCAGCTCGCCGATCACGCCTTCGCGCACCAGCGCGCGCGTCTCGGCCCACTGTGGGTGGTGGCGCACCATGAAGGCCTCGCGGATGTGCAGCAGGGCTGCGTAGGGCCGCAGGATGCCGAGGTCGGCCGCCTTCATCGCCATCGGCTTTTCGCACAGCACGTGTTTGCCGGCCTTGAGCGCGGCCAGTGTCATCGGCACGTGCAGGTCGTTGGGCAGGGGGTTGTAGATGGCTTCGATGGACGAATCGGCGAGCATCGCCTCGTAGGTGCCGTAGGCTTTCGGAATGCCGAGTTCGGTGGCCAGAGCCTGCGCGCTGGCCACCGAGCGCGAAGCGATGGCCGACAGCTCCATCAGGCTGCTCTTGCGCATGGCCGGAATGATCTTTTGTCGGGCGATCAAGGCGGTGGAAAGAATGCCCCAGCGGACGGGTGTCATGGCCATGCTCCTCGGAATTCGCAAACCTCCCTTGTAGACCATCTTCGGCCCGCACGACAATGCGAATCCACGCCGATTCGCAGCGAGCCCCATGAAACTCTCCCAGGTCCTGTATTCCCAAGGCTTCGGCGTCCGCCGCGAGTGCGAAGGGCTGATCTTCGCCGGCCACGTCACGCTCGGTGGTGTGGTGTGCGACGACCCGTTCCATGAGGTCGAGCCCGAAGGCCTGGAATTCGGCGTGCGCGGCGAGCTGTGGCCGTATCGCGTGAAAGCCCTGGTGCTGCTGAACAAGCCCGCCGGCTACGAGTGTTCGCAAAAGCCCAAACACCACCCGAGCGTGATGAGCCTGCTGCCGCCGCCGCTGCGGGTGCGCGGCCTGCAGCCGGTGGGCCGCCTCGACGAAGACACGACGGGGTTGCTGCTGATGACCGACGACGGTGCGCTGATCCACCGCCTCACCTCACCGAAAAAGCACGTGCCCAAGGTCTACGAGATCGAGGCGATCGAACCCGTCACCGAAGCGCAGATCGACGAGCTGCTGCGCGGCGTGGTGCTGCACGACGACCCGCTGCCGGTGCGCGCCGCGGCCGCCGAGAAGACCGGCGAGCACACGCTGCGCCTGACGCTGCTCGAAGGCAAGTACCACCAGGTCAAGCGCATGCTGGCAGCGACCGGCAACACGGTGAACAAGCTGCACCGCAGTTCCTACGGTGTGCTCGTGCTGCCCGAAGATCTGGCGCCGGGGAAATGGCGCTGGCTGAGCGGCCCCGAGGCGGTGCTGGGCACGCCCTGAACCAAGAGGTCAATGCGCCTTGCTGCGCGGCTTGGTCGCCACGCCGGGCGTGTGGTACGCCACCTGCTCGGGCTGCAGGTCGGCTTCGCCGAGCGACAACATCTCGCGGCGCATCATCACGGCCACCGAGGCCGGGTTGACCTTGCCGTCGGGGTGTGCGGCGGCTTCGACCATCGCACGGTAGATCGCGCTCGGCAGCACCATCGCGAGTTCCAGGCTCAGTTCGTTGGCGAGTTCGTAGTCGTCGGGCGCCGAGTTCTTGTCGAGCGTGCCGGCGATGACGAGGTAACGCGCCACCTTCTCGGTCAGGTCGAGTTTTTCGCGGGCAGGGAAGTCTTTCATGGGCTTGTCTCGTGGCGTTGAATCCGCCGAGGGTACAGGACGACGCGGCCGAATCCGACCGGCGGCCTTTCAGGCGCGCTTCTTGAACATCGCCGAAGCGCCGCTGGCACGGGCGACTTCGTGCGCCGTGTCGAGCAAGGCCGGACCGAGCGCGTGCATCCGCTCTTCGGTCAGGCGCACCAGCGGCCCGGCGATCGTGACCACGCCGATCACCGCGCCGTTGCCAGTGTGCACCGGCGCCGCCATCGCCGTCATCGCCGGAGCGAAGACTTCGTTGATGGTGCTGTAGCCGTGTTTGCGCGCAGCGCGCAGGTGCGCCAGCAGCGCCTTCACGGTCGTCGGCGCTTTCGGGCCGAAGTGCTCGGGTTTCCCGAAGCCCTGCTGCGCCACGCGTTGCAGCGCCTCTTCGTCGGTCATCGTCGACAGCCAGGCGTGGCCGGCAGCGCTGCACGAAAGCGTGACCGACAGGCCCATATCCGGGTCGTAGCGCAGGCCGCGCGTGGCGCCCTGCGCCTTGGCGACGAAGGTGAGTTCGTCGCCGTCGACCACCGCGAGCCGCACCAGTTCGCCCGACTCGGCGGCCAGGCGGTCGAGCAGCGGCTGCGCCACGTCGACGATGCCGCTGCTGCTCAGGAAGCTCAGGCCGAGCGAGACGAGCTTGATCGTCAGCATGTAGTCGCCGTGGCTCTGGTCCTGGCGCACATAACCACAGCGGGCCAGTTCCGTCAGCAACCGGTGCGTGGCGCTCAGCGGCAGGCCGAGCTCAGTGGCCAGCGCCGAGAGCGCGCGGCCCTCCGGATGCACGGCCCGAACCTGAACCTGTTCGGGCGCCGCGAGCCGCACATCTACGGCACGACCACGCTGGCGCAGATAAACGCTCGGCTCGAAGCGCTGGCGCTCGAACTCGGCGTGACGCTCGACGTGATGCAGTCGAACCACGAAGGCGCGTTGATCGACTTCCTGCACCAGAATATCGACGCTGCCCAGGGCGCGCTCGTCAACCCGGCCGGGTTGACGCAGCACGGCGTGCCGCTGCACGACGCCATCAAGGCGATGCCGTTTCCGACGCTCGAAGTGCACATGTCGAACATCGCCGCGCGCGAGCCGTGGCGTGCGCACTCGATCATCTCGCCGGCCATGAAGGGCACGATCCAGGGCCTCGGCCCGGTGTCGTACCTGGCGGCGCTGCGCGGGCTGGTCGAAATTGTTCGCGAGACTGCAGGCTGAGGGCTTCTGTTCAGCCGGCAAGTGCCCGCGCTGGGGGGCCGAGCGCCTCGAACACCCGTGCTGCCGCATAGGCATCGTTGGCCGCGTAGAGCAGCTGCGAGTCGTTCAGCTGGCGCGCGGCCCAGTTCGAGGTGCTGGCCTTGCCCGACTTCAGGAAGCGCCGGTTGAACAGGATCGCCACCGCGCTCTTCACGCCGATGTCCTTGCGGTAGCCCATGCGGTTGAAGATCGCGTTCAGGTCGACCATGCCGCGCACCTCGACGCCGAGCTTGTCGAGAATGCGGCGCCGGTCGTCGCCCAGGCCGAAGCCGACCTTCAGCGCCGGGTGCAATGCGAGCAGCTGCGCCACCCGCGCGCGGCACGCCGGGTCGTGCAGCTGGAACACCCAGGCCCGGTCGACGGTCGAAAGCTGCACGGTGTGCGGGCCGTCCGACAACTCGCCCTTGGCGAACGTCGGCTTCGATTCGGTGTCGAAGCCGAACACCGCCGCCCCCGCCATCTCGCGCTCGGCCTGTTCGGCCTGGTCCGCCGTGGCAACGAGACGGATGTGCTCCAGCCCGAGGCGCTCGAAGGGCTCGAGCAGAGCGATCTGCGGTTTGCTGGGAGCGGGTGGCAATGGGTGGTTCATGCAGTCGTCGGGTGCTTGCGGTCGGCGCGCGCGAGTGTAGGGTGCAGCGTCAAAAGTCCCTGAGATACGTCGTGTTTCAGGGCGTGTATTCGTCGGCGGTACGCTCGCGGTTGATTTCACCCCCCGGTTCATTCCCACTGCGCATGCTCGGCCGATCCAGACCCATCCCTTTCAATCCTTATGGCCGCCGCCGCTCCGGCTTTCGGCTGCCGCGCTGGCTGGTGTTGCTGCTGATCGGCGGAGCCGCTGGTGTGGCCGGCGTCATCGTCGTGCAGGAACGCTACCTGCCGCCGCGTTTGTCGGCCGACGCATCGGTCAAGCTGACCTCTTCTTTCAATCAGGCCGACACCGAACGGCTGCGCCTGAAGGGCGAACTCGCACAAACCGCGAAGCAGCTCGAAACCACACGCGCCGAACGCCAGGCGCTCACCGACGAGCTGGCGGCGAGCCGTGCTACGACCACCCAGCTGCGCGACGACGTGAGCTCGGTCGTCGCGTCGCTGCCGCCCGACCCGCGCGGCGGCGGCGTGGAAGTGCGTGCCGGCCGCTTCAGCGTGAAAGCCGGCCAGCTCGCCTACGACGTGGTGCTCTCGCGCGAGCGCGCCACGGGCAAGCCGATGGCCGGCGTGCTGCAGCTGATCGTGGCCGGCGAAAGTGCACGCGGCACCGACAGCTCGGTGCCACTGAAGCCGATCGCGCTGTCGATCGGCACCCATCTGGTCGTGCGCGGCAGCGTGGCGCTTCCCGAAGGCCTGCGGCCACGCCAGGCGACGATCCAGGTGCTCGACCGCGCCGGCGGCAAGCTGCTCGGGATGCGGGTGATCCTGGTTCGCTGACGCGCGCCGCCCGGCCCGGGCACGCCGGGTTTTCCCGCATTTCACATCTTTGAAGTCGGCGATCGGACAGCGGCCACCCGGGCGCTCGCCCATGCAACGGGCCACCCTTTCGGCCATGCGCTCGAGCTTCGAGCTACAGCGCGCCGACCGTTTGACAGCGGAACGATTGCTCCCAAACGGGACAGAGTTGCACAGGGCAAACAGCGGGTTGTATACCTGAAGCATTGCCCGAAAAATCCTTCTCTTCTGCGCTGAAGCGTGTGCCGGAGAGGGTTGGATGAGTCCAGGCATCACATCGATGTTTGCCGCGCGCGGCCGCGAATCCACGGCCGCACCGGCCGAGCCGCTTTGGTTCGAATGGCTGGCCCTGGCCGGCATGTTCGTGTTCGCCGCGTGGCTGCTCGGCGTGCGCGGTGTCTGGTCGCTGCTGCTCAATTCCGACCCCACCGGCATCACCTTTGTGATCATCATCGTCTTCACCGTCGGCACCCTCTGGAGCGGCGTGCGCGCGCACGAACTGACGCGCGAACGCAGTGCCGCCGAAGCGCGCCTGCCGGGCTGGGCTTCGAGCTACTGGGCCGCGCTGGACGCTGCCCCGCGCGACGAGTCGGCCCCGCTCGACCTGCTGCTCGAACGCACCCATGGCCCGCACGCCACGGCCTGGTGGGTCAACGCGATCCAGCTCAAGCTCGGCCTGCTCGGCAAGGTGATCGGCTTCTCGATCCTGGCGTTGCAGATCGGCCAGATCCAGAACTTCGACCCGGCCCAGGCGCAGGAGCTGCTCAAGAGCCTGACCACTGGCCTGGGCGTGGCGCTGCTGACCACGATGGTCGGGCTGGTGGGCAACATTCTGCTCGGCGTGCAGCTCACCCGCCTCGACCGTTATGCCGACGAACTGGTCGCCATTGCGCAGCAACACGGTCTGTCGATCCGGCCCCGCACCGAAGGCTGAATAACGATGCGCCCACGCCGCGTTGCCCGTGAACCGGAAGTCGATCCGTTCTACGACATGTTGTTCAACATGCTGATCGCGTTCGTGTTCTGTTTCATCGTGGCCTTGCTGGCGATGAACCCGACCAAGTCGAAAGCCGGCGACGTGCCGGCCAAGGCCGAGTACATCCTGACGCTGTCCTGGCCCGACCTCGACCCGAACGATATCGACACCTGGGTGCGCAACCCGGCCGGCGAGGTGGTGTGGTTCCGCAACCGAGAAGCCGGGCTGATGTACCTCGACCGCGACGACCGCGGCGAGTCGAACAGCTCGATCGTCGTCAACGGCCGGCGGGTGGTGAGCCCGTTCCGCCAGGAGGTGGTGACGATCCGAGGTGTCGTGCCGGGCGAGTACGTCGTCAACGCGCATTACTACGAATCGAAAGAGGTCGACACGAGCAATCCGAGGGCCGGGCAGCCGGTCGACGTGACGCTCTCGGTCGTGAAGGTCAACCCGCGCGCCGAGGTGGTCTTCAACGGCCAGCACCGGCTCGCCAAGCGCGGCGACGAAGCCACGCTGGTGCGTTTTTCAGTGGGTGCCGACGGCAGCGTCGGCGCCCTCAATACCTTGCCGGCCAAGCTGGTGGAGCGGTTGTGAATCATGGGCTTGGCACTTGTTCTCTCGTTTGCGGCGCTGTTGCTGCTGATCCTTCTTGCGCTGCTCTGGTCGCGCTGGCCCGGCTGGATGAAAGGCGTGCTGGTGCTCGCGGTCACCACGCTGTACTTCTACGGCAACGACGCGGTGCACCAGATCTGGGGCGTGCCCAGCGCCGACGCGCTGCCCGAACGTTTCGTGATGCTCGCTGCGGCGGTCGACGAGCCGACAGGCAAGAACCCGGGTTCGATCTTCATGTGGGTGAGCGTGCCGCGCGAAGGGCTGAACAACAAGCTCGAACCGCGCGCCTACCGCGTGCCGTACACGAAGGAATTGCACTCGCAGATCGACCAGGGCGTGCGCAAGGGCCGCGACGGCATCAGCCAGATGGGCACGGCCGAGGCGAAGGCCGGCAACGCGCGTGGCGCCGGCTGGCTCAAGCCCGGCAACGACGAGCAGGAGATCAAGATCCGCGACCTGCCCTCGCCCCAGCTGCCGGAGAAGTGATGCGCATCAAAGCCCTGCTCACCCCGGTGATGCTGCTGCTCGCAGCGTGTGGCGCTGCACCCGGCAACGACACGCTGTTCCCGCTGGCCGAAGGCAAGCGCTGGACCTACCGCGTGTCGACCGTGATCGACGAAGCCGAGTGGACCCGGCGCGAAACCCTGGTGCTGGCCAACCGCGGCAGCGACACGATCGACGGCGCACCCTCGTGGCGGCGGCGCAGCGATGCCGGCATCGAGTACTGGCTGCGCAGCGACGCCACCGGCATCTACCGCATCGCCAGCCGCAATCCGCTCGAACGCGAGCCGCAGCTCGACAAGCCGCGCCGCTACGTGCTGCAAAAACCCTATGCGGTCGGCACCGAATGGGAAGCGCCGACCACCGCCTACGTGCTGGCGCGCAAGAACGAGGTGCCGCGCGAAGTGCGCTACATCCACAAGGCCTTTCCGATGCATTACCGCATCGAGGCGCTGGCCGAGAAGGTGAAGACACCGGCCGGTGAATTCGAAGGCTGCCTGCGCGTGTCTGGTCGGGCCGAAATCCGCCTCTACGTCGACGCGATGTTCCAGTGGCGCGACATCCCGCTGGCCACGCTCGAGTGGTATTGCCCCGGTGTCGGGCTCGTCAAGCTGGAACGCAAGGAAGCGTCGCCCACGAAATTCATGGTCGGCGGCACGGTCACGATGGAGCTCACTTCATGGCAATAACCCTGCAGGTCACGCAACTCAGAGAACTCGCAAGAGCCCCGCCGCGGTCGGCCCGTACCGCAACTTTCCCTAAAACCAGAGGAGACATCACTTCATGAAGAAATATCTCAAACCCCTCGCACTCGGGCTGACGCTCGGCCTCGCGGCCACCGCGCAGGCCCAGAACTGGCCGGTCTACGGCGGCGACTCCGGCAACACGCGCTTCAGCGCGTCCAAGCAGATCAACACCTCCAACGTGAGCAAGCTCAACGTCGAGTGGGCGCTGCAACTCGGTTCGCTGCGCTCGCAGGAATCGACGCCGATCCTGGTCGGCGACACGCTCTACGTCACCTCGTCGTTCGGCCCGAAGAACACCTTCGCGGTCAATGCCAAGACCGGCGAAGTGAAGTGGACCTACCAGCCCGAGATCCCCAAGGGCATCGACCAGTACGCCTGCTGCGACGTGAACAACCGCGGCGTGGCCTACAACGACGGCAAGATCTTCCTCGGCCGCCTCGACGCGCACGTGGTCGCGCTCGACGCCAAGACCGGCAAGGAACTCTGGAAGACGCAGATCATCGACTACACCGGCGGCTCGGTGATCACCTCGCCGCCCACGCTCGTGAAGAACCTCGTCATCACCGGCTACGGCGGCGGCGAATACGGCGTGCGCGGCTCGATCGTGGCGCTCGACCAGGCCACCGGCAAGGAAGTCTGGCGCACCTACACCGTGCCGATGGGCACCGAGCCCGGCGCAGACACCTGGAAGGGCGACTCGGGCAAGAACGGCGGCGGCGTGGCCTGGCACATCGGCTCCTACGACCCGAAGCTGAACCTCGTCTACTACGGCACCAGCAACCCGTCGCCGTGGTCGGCGTCGGTGCGTGGCAACGACAGCTCCGACATCGGCAAGTTCAGCAACCTGTACACCGCGTCGATCCTCGCGCTCAACGCCGACACCGGCAAGATCACGTGGCACTACCAGACCACGCCGCACGATGCGTGGGACTACGACGGTGTGAACGAACTCGTGTTCGCCGACCTGCCCTTCGACGGCAAGAAGGTGCCGGTGCTGATGCAGGCCAACCGCAACGGCTTCTTCTACGTGATCGACCGCGCCAACGGCAAGCTGCTGTCGGCCAAGCAGTACGTCGACGGCGTCAACTGGGCCACCGGCATCGACATGAAGACCGGCGCGCCGATCGAGGCCACGGGCAATGCCAAGCGCCCCGGCATGAAGCGCAAGGCCAGCAACATCTGCCCGAACCTGATCGGCGCCAAGAACTGGATGCCGATGAGCTACGACCCGCAGACCGGCCTGGTCTACATCCCGACCATGAACCTGTGCATGGACCTCGAAGGCATCGAAGCCGAGTACAAGCGCGGCGCGTTCTACCTGGGCGTGAACTTCGACCTCGGCAAGATGGGCCCCGGCGGTCACGGCGGCGGCGTGAAGGCCTGGGACCCGGTGAAGCAGAAGGAAGTCTGGTTCAACAAGGACGAACTGCCCTTCAACGGCGCGATGATGAGCACCGCGGGTGGCCTGGTATTCCACGGCGACATCAAGGGCTGGTTCAAGGCGCTCGACGCCAAGACCGGCAAGCTGCTCTGGAAGTTCAACGCCGGTTCGGGCATCACCGCAGCGCCGATGACCTACACGCTCGACGGCAAGCAGTACGTCGCCGTCGTGTCGGGACGCACGCTGTCGATCCCCGCGTTCTTCGGCGCGCTGGGCGAGAAGATGGTCGCGGCCAGCCCCGAAGGTGGCACGCTGTACGTGTTCTCCATCAAGTGATCTCAGGAGTGCATTGACATGACGATCCGCGGCAACATGAAGGCCCTGGCCTTCGCCGCGGCTCTTGCCGCCGGTGCCCTCGTGGCACCGGTGGCAAGCGCCGACCCCTTGCGTGTGTGCGCCGACCCGGACAACCTGCCGTTCAGCAAGTCCGAAGGTCCCGAGCGCGGCATGTACGTCGAACTCGCCGAACTGGTGGGCAAGCAGCTCAACCAGCCGGTGGAATACACTTGGTACTACACCCAGATGCAGCGCCGTGCGCTGCGCAACACGATTTTGCAAGACGCCTGCGACGCGGTGTTCGCGCTGCCCGCAGGCCCCGACTACAAGGCGCGCGGCCTGCGCAAGACGCAGGCCTTCATCGATGTCGGCTACGCCATCGTCGCCGCCCAGGGTTTCAGCTTCACGAGCCTCGACGATCTGAAGAGCAAGCGCCTGGCCGTGCAATACGGCAGCACGCCGCAAATCTTCCTGTCGACGCTCGACGGCTTCCAGACCACCACCTTCCGCAGCGCCGATGAAGCGCTGACCGCCCTGTCCAAGGGCGAAGTCGACGCGGCATTCATCTGGGGGCCGGTCGCGGGCTACGAGAACAAGAAGCGCTGGGACAACCGCTGGCGCGTCACGCCGGTGGCCGGCAACAACCTCTCGGGCGCCGTGGCCGTGGCCGTGCGCAGCACCAAGGAAGCGCTGGCCGCCGACATCGACCGGGCGCTTGTCGCGCTCAAGCCGCAGATCGCCGAGCTGGCCGACAAGTACGGCTTTCCGCGCCAGCCACCCGTGAACCTGGCCGTGGCGCGCGCCTCACTGCCCGTCACCGTGGTGAGGGTGCCATCGTCGCTCTGGACGCCTGTGAGCGAACAGACGGCGCCGGCCAAGAAGGGCAGCAAGGCCGCGCCGAAGGCGGCCGCCGCGGCGGCGCCCGTGGCCGTGGCCACCGCCGCACCGGCGCTTTCGGAATCGGCCCAGGCCGGCCGCGTGCAGTTCAACGACCGCTGTTCGCACTGCCACGGCTCGGACGGCTACAGCCCGGTGCGCGAGCGCGACGTGCGCTTCCTGAAGATGCGCTACAACGAGAAATGGCAGGACACGGCCGTGGCGACGATCAAGAACGGTCGACCCGACGCCGGCATGCCGACGTGGAAAGACATTCTGAAGGAGTCCGACGTTCAACAGATCGTCAGCTTCCTCGTGTCGATCCAGAAGTAGCCGTTCGGCACCGACGATGCGGGGTTCAGCGCGCCGGTGCCGTGCCGGCCTTCAGCGCGCCGTCGTGATCGCGGCGGTGCTGCTGGCCGGCTGCGCTTCGCCCGTGGTCTGGCCTGGCGGCGACGACTGGTCGCTGCACGGTCACGACCTCGGCGGGCAGCGCTTCTCCAATCTGGCGCAGATCGACCGCAGCAACGTCGCCACGCTGGCGCCGGCGTGGACTTGGAAGAGCGGCATTGCTGCGACCTACCAGGCCACGCCGATCGTCGTCGGTGCCGTCATGGTCGTGTCGCTGCCCGGCAGCAGCGTGGCCGCACTCGATGCGCGCGACGGCCGCGAGCTGTGGCGCTACAGCCACCGCTCGCGCATCGCGAAGACCTGCTGCGGCCCGGCCAACCGCGGTGTGGCCGTGGCCGGTGACAAGGTCTACGTCGGCACGGTCGACGGCCGCCTGCTGGCGCTCGACCTGAACAGCGGTGCGGTGCTGTGGGACGTGACGGTCGCGCAGTACCGCGGCACGACCGAAGCGAATGCGCAGCTGGGCAGCGACGACCCGCTCGCGCGCAGCGGCAACCGCGGCTCGACCGGCGTGGGCATCGGCGCCGCGCCGATCGTGCACGAAGGCCGCGTCTACATCGGCATCAACGGCGTCGGCTACGGCCTGCACCCCGACGCGGGGCTGAGCGTGGTCGGCATCGCCGGCCAGTACGGCCAGCCGGGCTTGATGGCCGCCTTCGATGCACAGACCGGGCGCGCGCTCTGGCAGTTCGACATCACCGGCCCGGGCTGGGAGGGCAGCCTGCGCAACAGCCTGATCGACGGCACGCCGATGCAGCGCGACATCAATGCAGAGCGCGCCGCGCTGCCCGCCAACACCGCGGCCTGGCGCCACGGCGGCGGCTCGATCTACGCCTCGGCGGTGGTCGACGCCGAGCGCGGCCTGCTGCTGTTCGGCACCGGCAACCCGTCGCCGCAGATGGCCGACAACTCGCGCCCGGGCGACAACCTGTACACCTCGTCGCTGGTCGCGCTCGACCTCGCGACCGGCGCGCTGCGCTGGCACGCGCAGCAGGTGCCGCACGACCGCTGGGGCTACGACGTGGCGAGCTCGCCGGTCTTGATCGACCTGCAGCACGAAGGCAAGACGGTCGCGGCCGTCGCGCAGGCGAGCAAGCTCGGCTGGGTCTTCGTGCACGACCGCAACGACGGGCGGCTGCTGTTCAAGTCAGACGCCTTCGTGCCGCAGCAGAACCTGCTGACGCCGCCGCAGCCCGGCGCGGGCATCGTCATCGCGCCGGGCATTGCCGGCGGCGCGAACTGGTCGCCTTCGGCCTGGGACGCGCGGCAAGGCTTGTTCTATGTCGCTGCGCTGCACCTGCCCACGCGCTACATCGCCAACGAGGTTCGGCGCGCCGACGGCAGCGTGTTGCACTACGCCAGCACACAGGAAACCGACGCGTCCTCGTGGGGCACGCTCTCGGCCATCGACCTGGGCCAGGGCGGGCGCATGCGCTGGCAGGTGAAGACCGCCGAGCCGCTGATCGGCGGTGTGCTCGCCACCGCCGGCGGGCTCGTGTTCTCAGGCATCGGCCAGGGCGTGTTCGCGGCCTTCGACAGCAGCAGCGGCCAGCAACTGTGGGCCGCGCAATGCGAAGCCGGCGTCAACGCGCCGCCGATCACGTACCGCATCGACGGCCGGCAATACATCGCAGTGGCCGCGGGCGGCAATGCGCTGTTCGGTTTCAAACAAGGGGACGCGCTGCGCGTGTTCGCGCTGCCCCGATGAAGCGGGTCAGCGCGCATCGGCGCATCAACGGCTGGGTGCTGCTGCTCGCGCTGCTGGCGCTGTGCGGCCTGCCGCAACACAGCCGCGCCGGCACGATGACGCGCGCCACGCTGGAGCCGCTGTTTCCCGCGCCCTTGATGGTCGGCGAGAAAAGCCCGGCGCTGGCCGCGTGGCCGATCTTCCGGCGCGAGGCGGCCGGGCCGCAACTGGTGGGGCACGTGTTCGAGACCGTCGACCTGGAGCCCACCGCAGGCTATGGCGGCAAGCCGATCAACCTGCTGGTGGCGATCGACGTGCAGGGCAACTTCCTCGACGTGCGCTTGCTCGCGCAACGCGAGCCGATCTTCCAGAGCGACAAAGGCAACGCACAGCTCGGCGCCTTCGCGGCGCAGTACAAGGGCCTGTCGGTGCGCCACGACGTGCAGGTCGGCAGCGCCAAAGGCGCGACGCTGCGCACCGACAGCCGCGCCATCATCAACGGCGTGACGGCCGGCACGGTCACGGCGCTCGCCATCGACCGCAGCATCATGCAGTCGGCCAGCCGCGTCGCGCTGGCGCGGCTCGACGACCCGCAGGCCGGCAGCACGACTTCGGCAGCGCGAGGTGAACGCTTCTTGCCGAGCGGCTGGAACGAGCTGGCCAAGGCCGGCCTGGTGCGGCGCATCGAACACAGCAACCGCGAGCTCGAAACCCGCTTCGCCGGCACCGCCGGCGCCGGCCGCGACGTGGTGGCGATGCTGCAGCCGCAAGGCGTGGCGATCGACGTCTGGTTCGGCCTCGCGAGCCTGCCGCAGGTGGGACGCAATCTGCTCGACGCGGCCACCTGGGAGCGTGTGCGCGCGCTGCGCGACAGCGGTGAGCTGGTCTTCGTGGTCTACGAAAACGGCCGCCTCGCGCTCGGCGGGCCGGGGCTGCGCGCGGTGCTGCACCAGGGCGAGCGCCGCATCGAGTTGTTGCCTGTCGACGGCGCTCCCGCTGGCCTGCGGCTGTCGCCGCCGCGCGCGGCCGGCGGCGGGCTGGCGACGGCGCGGCTGTGGCGCAGCGTCGGGGCGCAGCCGCTCGACGCGGCGCAGACGCTCGCGCTTGAACTGCGGGTCGTGCGCGACGGCGGCGGTGCGGCCGTCCAGCGCGCCGAGACCTCGTTCACGCAGGCCTATGGCCTCGCCGAGCTGAAGGCGTGGTTGCCAGAAACACCGCCGAGCGTCTGGGCCACGCTGAAGCCGGCGCTGGTGCAGCGCGCCGCCGAACTCACGGTGCTGGTACTGGGCCTGGCGCTGCTGGTGGTGCTGCTCGTGCGCCAGCGCTGGGTCGCGGCCAGCACACGCCGTTTGCGCGTGGTGCGCGTGGCCTATCTCGTGTTCACGCTCGTGTTCATCGGCTGGGTGGCACAGGGCCAGCTGACGATCGTGACGCTGACCTCGCTGATCGAAGCGGTGGTCGCCGGGCAAGGCCTGGCGTTTCTGCTCGCCGACCCGGTGACGGTGTTGTTGTGGGCCTTCGTGCTGGCAACGCTCGTCGTGTGGGGCCGCGGCACGTTCTGCGGCTGGTTGTGCCCGTTCGGGGCAATGCAGGAACTGCTGAGTCTTACCACCCAGCGCCTGGGTTTCAAGCCGGTGCGCGTGCGGCGACGGCTCGACGCGGCGCTGAAGGGTGTGAAGTACGGCGTGCTCGCGGTGCTCGTCGGCGGCGCCGGCATGGCGGCGGCGTGGACCGAAAGCGCGGTCGAGATCGAGCCGTTCAAGACCGCCATCAGCCTCGGCTTTGACCGGGCCTGGCCGTTCGTAGCCTGGGCCCTCGCCTGCACGGTGCTGAGCGTGTTCGTGTTTCGCGGCTACTGCCGCTACGTGTGCCCGCTCGGCGCGGCGCTGGCGCTGTTCGGGCGCGTGCGGCTGTTCGCGTGGATCCCGCGCCGCCAGGAGTGCGGCACACCGTGCCAGAGCTGCCGCCACCATTGCCACTACGAAGCCATCGCACCGGCCGGCCAGGTCGACTACACCGAGTGTTTCCAGTGCCTGGATTGCGTCGAGATCCACGACGACGCGCAGCGCTGCCTGCCGCTCATCGTCGAACGCAAGCAGTCGGTGGCGCGGACCATCCCGATCCTGCCGGCCCACCCGTCATGACCGCGAACCCGAGGCGTCAATGGCTGCGCACTTCGTTGGGCATCGGCGCGGCGCTCGCCGGTGCCGGCGTGGTGTCGGGGCAGGCCGCGACCGGGCCGCTGGACTGGCGCGAACGCACCCTGCTCGGTTTTGGCACCACGCTCTGGCTGCGCGCGGCGCACCAGGACGGCAGCACGGTCGAGCGGGCACTCGACGCCGCGGTGCAGGCGGTCCGCCATGTCGAAGCACAGATGAGCCTGTTCGACCCGGCCAGCGCCGTCTCGCGCCTGAACCGCGACGGCGTGCTGCACGCGCCCGATGCCGACCTGCTGCGGGTGCTGCAGCTGGCACGCCAGGTCGCCGCGCGCAGCGCCGGCGCCTTCGACATCACCGTGCAGCCGCTGTGGCAGGCCTGGGCGTTGGCACGCCGCGCCGGGCGCACCCCGACACGGCACGAACTGTCGACTGCCCGTGCACTGGTCGGCTGGCGCGGTGTGGAAGCCGACTCCGCAAGCGTGGTCCTGCGCCGCCCGGGCATGGCGATCACGCTGAACGGCATCGCCCAGGGTTACGCGGCCGATCTGGCGCGCCGGCGGCTGGTGGCGCACGGCATCGAACATGCGCTGCTCGACACCGGCGAATGGGCGCCGCTCGGCCGCGGCCCGGGCGACCTGCCATGGACACTCGCGGTGGCCGACCCGCGCGGCGGCGCCGGGGGCGCGCTGCACGCCGTCGCGGCGCTGCAGGCCCGCGGCCGCAGCGTGGCCACGTCGTCTGACGCCCACACCGCGTTCACGGCCGATCTGCGCCACCACCACATCTTCGACCCGCGCAGCGGCGAATCGCCGGGTGGCCTGGCTTCGGTGACCGTGCTCGCACCCTCGTGCGCGCTGGCCGACGCGCTGACGAAGGTGATGTTCATGGGCAACACCGCTGACGCGCTGGCGCTGGCGGCGCACTGGGGCGTCGACGTGCTGGCGGTCGACAAGGCCGGGCGCTGGCAGACCAGCCCCGGGCTGGTGGCGGCGTGAGGCTGTCTGAAACACGAAGCAACGGCCGGCGCCCCCGATTGCGCCGCGGCGGCCGCCGCGCGACACTGAGCACAACAACAAAGACGACGGAGACAGTACGTGGACCAGAGACTGCAGCCCAGCCGCCTGCCGGCGCACCTGTTCTTCACGACGCCGCAACAGCGCCTGGCGCTGGCACGCCAGCGCTTCTTCGAAGAGGGCACGCGCCCTTCGGGGCTGGTCAGCGATCTGGTGATCCAGTCGTGGTCACGCTGCGTGCAGGCCCACCGCGATCCTGACGAGGCCATCACCTTCAACCCGGTCACGGCCAGCCGCGTCCACTCCGCGCTGGCGCGCAGCCGCCAGCTCCTCGAAGCCGCGGCCACCGACCTGAGCCAGCTCGAAACCACGCTCGCCGGCACCTCGTGCTCGGCGATCCTGACCGACCCGCACGGGGTGGTCGTTCACGCCACACGTTCTTCGGCCAATCAACAGGAAGTGCTGATGCCGCTGGCGCGCCGCGTCGGCGTGAACCTGGCCGAGGCCCAGACCGGCACGTCGGCCCCGGGCGTGACCACGCAGTCGGGCCAGGCCTGCCTGGTACTCGGTGGCGAGCACTTTTTCGACACGCTGCAACACCTGTACTGCGCCGCCGCACCGATCCACGACGTGCACGGCCGGCTGGCCGCGGTGCTCGACGTGACGAGCGAAGGCCAGCCCTTCGGCTTCGACGCCGCCGCCGTGGTCTCGATGTACGCCACCACGATCGAGAACCAGCTGTTGCGCGCGCAGTCGGGTGACCACATCGTCGTGCGGCTGCAGACCACCACATCGATGCTCGGCACGCCGATGGAAGGCCTGGCAGGTCTGGCGGCCGACGGCAGCATCGCCTGGACCAACAACGTCGGCGCGCGCCTGACGGGCGTGGTGCAGGCCCAGAAAGGGCTGCGAGCCGAAGACGTGTTCGGCCTCGACCTGAACGCGATGCTGCGCCTCACCCGCATGCCCACGCCAAGCCTGCACCGGCTGCCGAACGGGCTGAACGTGTGGCTCAGCGCACAGCTGCAAGCGCGCGACGGCGCAGCGCGCTTGTTCAAGGTGCCCGACGCGCCGGCGCCCACGCCGCGCGCCGAGTCGGCCGTCGCTCCTGTCACCGTTGCGCCGGCCCCGGAGCAACCCGCGCCGGCGTTCACACTCGCACTCGCACCCGACACCGCGGGCACGCTCCGTGACAACGACCGCCAGCTGATCCATCAGACCTTGCTGGCCTGCGACGGCAACGTCTCGCGCGCCGCGCGCAAGCTCGGTGTTTCGCGCGGGCTCGTGTACCGGCACCTGAAGCAGGCCGACGCGGCCTGAGCGCGTCGCCGCGCGGCCGGCGACACCTGGCAACACCGTGAAGGCCACCATGGCAACGATGAAAACGCCCGGGGTCTACATCGTCGACAGGAACCCCTTCCCGAACTCGGTGGTCGAAGCGGCCACGGCGGTGCCGGCGTTCGTCGGCCACACCGCCTTGGCCGACAACGATGGCAAGCCGCTTCACGGCAAGCCTTGGCGCATCACGTCCATGGCCGAGTACGAACGGCATTTCGGCGGTGCTGCACCGGCCCGTTTCAGAATCGAGCGGGTGGCGGCCACCGCACCCACGCCCGCGCTGCCCGACATGCTGGAGCCGCGTGGGCAATGCGACGACTTCCAACACGGCGCGACAACCTACCGGCTGACACGCGCCGCAGGCCGCGCCGGCGGCCGCTTCCTGATGCACCAGGCGATGCGCCTGTTCTTCCGCAACGGCGGCGGGCCCTGCCACGTCGTGTCGGTGGGTGGTTTCGATGACGAGATCGCGGCGGGCGATGTGGCAACGGGCCTGATCGGCGGCCTCACCCCCTTGCTGAAAGAGTCGGAGCCCACGCTGCTCGTGCTGCCCGATGCAGTGCTGCTCTCACGCGCCGACTGCATGCGCGTGCAGAAAACGGCGCTGCAGCATTGCGGCGGCGAGATGAAAAATCGCTTCGCGGTTCTCGATGTGTGGGGCGGTGACCTCGCCCGCCGCCACCCCGCAGGCGACTGCATCGCACGCTTCCGCGACGACATCGGCACCGATTTCCTGAGCTACGGGGCCGCCTATTTCCCGTGGCTGCACGCTTCGGTTTCGCGGGCCGAAGATCTCGACGCGGGTCACTTCGACAACGCCGACGACCTGGCCGCGCTGTTGCGCGACGACCCGGGCCTGCTCGAACCGCTGCTGACCGAAGCCCGCAAACAACTCGACCTGCTGCCGCCCTCGGCCGCGATGGCGGGGCTGTACACCATGGTCGACAACACCCGCGGTGTGTGGAAGGCACCTGCCAACGTCAGCCTCGCGGCGGTGATTGCGCCCGCGGTCGACATCACGCACGAAGACCAGGAAGACCTGAACGTCACGCCGCAAGGCAAGTCGATCAACGCCATCCGCACCTTCATCGACGAAGGCGTGCTGGTCTGGGGCGCGCGCACGCTCGACGGCAGCAGCCTCGACTGGCGTTACGTCAACGTGCGCCGCACGATGATCATGCTGGAAGAGTCGTGCCGGCTGGCCGCGAAGGCGCTGGTGTTCGAGCCCAACGGGGCGGGCACCTGGATGACGCTCAAGAGCATGCTCGACAACTTTCTCATCGGCCTGTGGAAACGTGGCGCCCTGGCGGGCTCGGTGCCTGAAGACGCCTTCAGCGTCCACGTCGGCTTGGGCGACACGATGACACCCGGCGATGTTCTGGAGGGCTTGTTGGGCGTGACCGTGCTGGTCGCGATCAGCCGCCCGGCGGAGTTCATCGAGATCACCTTCCAGCAGCAGATGCAGAAGACCTGAAGCGCGCGGAACACGGTCAGGCCTGGATCAAACCCCAGCGCAGCGCGATCAGCGTCAGCTCCGACTGGTTGCCCGCGCCGAGCTTCTGCTTCACGCGGTAGAGGTGGGTGCCGACCGTGCTGGGCGACAGGCTCAGCGTCTCGGCAATGTGCGCCACGCTGTGGCCACCGGCGAGTTGAATGAAGACCGAGAACTCGCGCTCGCTCAGCACCTCGGCGGGGCTCGCGTCACCGTCGATCTGGGCCAGCGCCAGGGCCTGTGCCGTCTGAGCATCCACGTAACGGTCGCCGCGCGCCACCGCCACCACCGCAGCGATGAGCGTGTCGGGCGCGCTGCGCTTGGCCAGGTAGCCGAGCGCACCGGCGCGCAGCACACGCCGCGGGTGAGCGGTGTCTTCGTAGGCCGACAGCACCAGCACGCGCGCCTTCGGGTCTTGCGCCAGCAGGCGGCGCAGCGCTTCGAGCCCGCCCATGCCGGGCATCGACAGGTCCATCACGACCACGTCGGGTTTGAAGCGTGGGTAGTGCAGGCAAGCCTGTTCACCACTCTCGGCTTCGGCCACCACCTCGACCTGCGCGTCGACCAGCAGCATGCGAAATCCCATGCGCACCAGCGCGTGGTCGTCGACCAGCATCACGCGGATCATGGGCCGACTCCGCGTTCCGCCACGACGAGCGGCAGGCGTACCAGCAGCAGCACGCCCGACGGTTGCGCCGGCTCGATCTGCAGCGCACCGCCGATGGCCTCGACCCGCTCCGTCAACCAGCGCAAGCCGTAGTGCCCGGTACGCGCAGACCAGTCGGGCGCCAGGCCGCTGCCGTCGTCGCGCAGGCTCAGGCTCACCGCCGCCGCCGTGCCGTCGACGTTCAGCTGCAGCAGCCGCGCCTGCCCGTGCCGCAGCGCGTTGCTGATGCCTTCCTGCGCGGCGCGATAGAGCGCCAGCGCGGCGTCGCTGCCCAGTGCCGAATCGCCGAGTTCGATGTGCGTCTCGATGTGCACGCCGGGGTGGCTGCGGCGGGTGCGCTCGGCCAGATCGTTCAGCGCTTCGGCCAGGCCGAAGTTGTCGAGCACGAGCGGCGTGAGCCGCGGGATGATGCCGTGCATCGCGTCGTACAAACGCGACGATTCTTCGGCGATGAGCCGGGCCGCGGCTTCGGCCTGCGGGTCGAGCGTGTGCATGCGCTGCGCGATCGACAAGGCCATGCTGCGCACGGCGGTGACCGACTGCCCCAGCTCGTCGTGCAGTTCGCGAGCGATCATGTGGCGTTCGCGTTCGACATGCTGGTCGATCCAGCGCGTGAGCTCGCGGCTGTCCGACAGTTGCAGCTCGGCGCGCACGGCACGGCGTTCGGTCTCGATGTGCCCTTGCAGTTCGCCAACCATGCGGTTGAACGCGGCGCCGATGGCCGCCGCTTCGGTGCCCGCCAGCTTGGGCAAGCGTGCGTCGAAGCGCCCGGCCTGCAGCTGGTTCAGCCCGGCCACGATCTGGCCGAACGGCCGCACGGTGCGCCCGACCGCCCAGAACACCAGCGCATTCACCAGCACCAGCAACAGCAGGCCCACACCGGCCGGCACGCTCATCGAGTCCCAGGCGTCGAGCACGGCGCGCGAGGCGTTGGCCTTCACCACCAGCTTGCCGTCGGGGAAGTCGATCGCCTGCACCGTGGGTGCGGGCGACACGAGGCGGTCGAACCACGCCGGCGCGTCGCGGCCGGCCTTGTACTGCGAGGGCGGCGAGCGGTAGAGCTCGCGGCCCTGGAGGTCGAGCAGCGTGATGTCGTTCGAGCGCACCCGGCCGATGCCCTGCAGGAAACTCAGCATCCCGGGCGCACCCTGCGAGGTGTAGCGAAAAGCGGTGTGGTTGAGCATCTGCGCGGCGACGCGGTTGGCGGCCACGACCTCTTCGTGCACCGACTCGCGCACGCTGCCCAGCTGCAGCCAGATCACCGTGCCGATGAACAGCAGCGTGAGCACGCCGACGATGAGGTTGATCTTCAGTCTGAGCGTCATGTCGCGCCGATGGTATCGGCTGGGCTGCCGTGGCCACGGCGCTGAATCATGAAAATCATGAGGTTCGAATCATGCTGCGCGGGCTGGGTGCGGCAGGGCACAGGCTTCAGCATTCGGAGCGGGACGACTGTTCGTCCCCACGGTGCCCGTCCCGGGCCCCGCGCCACCCCACAGGAGACCCGCCCCATGCAATGGAACACCCCCACCGCGATCGACTTCCGCTTCGGCTTCGAAATCACGATGTACGTGGCGAACCGCTGATCGGCTTCGACCCATCCACCCTGCCTGCGGCCAACGCAGCCAGGGTGGCTTCTCTTCTGCACGGACCCTTTCGATGCGCATCACGATCCTCGGCTCGGCCGCCGGCGGCGGGTTCCCGCAATGGAACTGCAACTGCCTCAATTGCGCCGGCGTGCGCTCGGGTCGGGTCAACGCGCGGCCACGCACCCAGTCTTCGATCTTCGTGCAGCCCGACGAAGGCAGCGACGGCGTGCTGTTCAACGCCTCGCCCGACATCCTCGAACAGATCCGCAGCCACCCCACGCTGCAACCCGCGCGCTCGCTGCGCGACTCGGCCATTGCCGGCGTGTTGCTGATGGACGGCCAGGTCGACCACGCGACCGGCCTGTTCATGCTGCGCGAGCGCAGCACACCGCTGCCGCTGTGGTGCACCGACGCGGTCGAAGAAGACCTGACCCAGGGCAACCCGGTGCTGCGCGTGCTGAGCCACTACTGCGGCGTGCAGCGCCACCGCATCGGGCTCGACGGCGCGTGGTTCATCGTGCCCGGCGTGGCCGACCTGCGCTTTCGGGCGCTGCCGCTGTCGAGCAAGGCGGCGCCCTACTCGCCGCACCGCGAGCAACCGCAACCCGGCGACAACATCGGCATCACGGTGCACGACCGGCGCAGCGGCAAGACCCTGTTCTACGCGCCCGGGCTCGGCGCGGTCACACCGCCGGTCTTCGACGCGATGAGCAACGCCGACGCGGTGCTGGTCGACGGCACCTTCTGGAGCGACGATGAAATGCCGAGCCTCGGCCTGGGCAGCAAGACCGCACGCGCGATCGGCCACCTGCCGCAGTCGGGCCCCGGCGGCATGCTCGAATGCATGGGCCGGCTGCCGGCCGAAACGCAGCGCTTCCTGATCCACATCAACAACACCAACCCGATCCTCGACGAAGACTCGGCCGAGCGCGCCACGCTCACACGCGCCGGCATCACGGTTTGCGAAGACAACATGGCCATCCAGCTCTGAACGACATGCTTGCCGACATCCTGCTAGCCCGCCCGCACCCGGCCGACCCGCTCGTTGAGCTCGAGCCCGCGTGGACCCGCGAGGCGTTCGAAGCGCAGCTGCGGGAACGCGGCCACTCGTACCACATTCACCACCCGTTCAACGTGATGCTCAACAGCGGCCGTGCCACGCCGGAGCAGGTGCGCGGGTGGGTCGCGAACCGCTTTTATTACCAGATCGCGATCCCGATCAAGGACGCCGCGATCCTCTCGAACTGCCCCGACGCGCAGGTGCGGCGCGGCTGGGTGCAGCGCATCCTCGACCACGACGGCTTCGAGCTCGGCGGCGTGCGCGACGAAGGTGGCATCGAAGCCTGGCTGCGCCTGGCCGAAGCCGTGGGCCTCACGCGCGCCGAGGTGCTCGACCTGCGCCACGTGGTGCCGGCCATGCGCTACGCGGTCGACGCCTACGTGAACTTCGCGCGCCGCGCGCCCTGGCAGGAAGCGGTGTGTTCGTCGCTGACCGAACTGTTCGCGCCCGAGATCCACAAGCAGCGCCTGGCGACCTGGCCCGAACACTATGCGTGGATCGAACCGGCCGGCCTGAGCTACTTCCGCAACCGCGTCAGCCAGGCGCGGCGTGATGTCGAACAGGGCCTGGCGGTGACGCTGGCGCACTTCAACACCCTGCCGATGCAGCGGCGAGCGCTCGACGTATTGCAGTTCAAGCTCGACATCCTGTGGGCCATGAACGACGCCATGGCGGCGCGCTACGCGCCATGAACGCACCGACGCGCACGACCATGCCGCGACTCGGCACCGGCTTTCGGCTGCAATGGGAGCCGGCGCAGAACTGCCACGTGCTGCTCTACCCCGAAGGCATGGTCAAGCTCAACGACAGTGCCGGCGAGATCATGAAACGCTGCGACGGCACGCGAAGCATCGAAGCCATCACGGCCGACATCGAACACACCCACGCGCTGAGTGGGCTCGAGGCCGATGTGATCGGCTTTGTCGAACTCGCACATCGACAACGCTGGCTGCAGTGGGACGCGGTGTGACCAGCACCGCCATCGGCCCGCCGCTGTGGCTGCTCGCCGAGCTGACCTACCGCTGCCCGCTGCACTGCGTGTTCTGCTACAACCCGGTCGACTTCGCGCGCCAGGAAGAAGAGCTGAGCACCGACGACTGGCTGCGTGTGCTGCGCCAGGGGCGCGAGCTGGGCGCGGTGCAGCTCGGCCTGTCGGGTGGCGAGCCGCTGGTGCGCGACGACCTCGAAGTCATCGTCGCTGAAGCGCACCGGCTCGGCTACTACAGCAACCTGCTGACCTCCGGCGTGGGGCTCACGGCCGGGCGCGCAGCGGCCCTCAAAGCGGCCGGGCTCGACCACGTGCAGCTGTCGTTCCAGGACTCGACGAAAGAGATGAACGACTTTCTCTCGCACACCAAAACCTTCGATCTGAAGAGCCGTGTCGCGAAGACCGTCAAGGCCCAGGGCTGGCCGATGGTGCTGAACGTGGTGATCCACCGCATGAACATCGACCACATCGACCGCATCATCGAGATGGCGGCCGAGCTCGGTGCCGAGTACCTGGAGCTGGCCAACACACAGTATTACTCGTGGGCCTACCTGAACCGTGACCAGCTGCTGCCGACACACGAACAACTGCGCCATGCCGAGGCGGTGACGAACGCGTGGCGCGACAAGCTCGGCGACCGGATGCGCATCTTCTTCGTGGCACCCGACTACCACGAAGGCCGGGCGAAGAAGTGTGTCAACGGCTGGGGCAGCATGTTCCTCACGGTCGCGCCCGACGGCACGGCCCTGCCCTGCCACACCGCGAAGATGCTGCCGGGCCTGAGTTTTCCGAACGTCAAACAGCACGGCCTGCGCGAGATCTGGTTCGACTCCGAAGGCTTCAACCGCTACCGCGGCACGGGCTGGATGAAAGAGCCGTGTTCGAGCTGCGAACACCGCGAGCAGGACCTGGGCGGCTGCCGCTGCCAGGCCTTCATGCTCGCCAACGACCCGGCCGCCGCCGACCCGGTGTGCATGAAGAGCCCACAGCATGCGTTGGTGACCGAAGCGGTCGAACACGCCGCTACCGTCAACCCGGCGCAACTCAAGGAACACCCGCTGGTGTTTCGCGACACGGCCAATTCTCGGCGGCTGTCAAGCGCTGTGCCGAGCATCGACTGAGTCAGCTGAACTGCGTCTGACGCGCCGCGTCGAACAGCGGGTTGACGCCCGTGTGCTCTTGTGATGGCCGCATCGTTGACGCCGGCGATTCCGGCACCGAGAGAAACGCCCGGAAGTCGTGCCTTCTCGGCAGACTCCGTGGCGCGGACGCTGATCCAATCCAGACTGACCCGATCTCCTCAGGAGCGCGCAGCCATGACCCCGCTTGAAATCGAGCCAGCGACGGCTTTGCCATGGACTGGCACCACGCGCCTTCGCGCAGGCCTACACGAACGACTTCTGACACGTGGCGCGGTGACGGCGCCTGTATCGGAATGAGCGGCGACAGGCAAGAGGCGGGCTACACCTTCCCCGAGTTCGAGGCCAGTGCACGCATGCCTGCCCGGCTGCGAGCCTTGGCCTGGTTGATGGCCGGGCTGGTGTGCGCCGCTTCGTTGCTGGATTTTTTGAGTGTCGACGCCGTAGAAGACGAGTTGGAGCAGGACTTCGAGATGCTGCAATTGGCCGGCCGCCAGAGCACGCTCACCCAACACTTGGCGCAGCAAGGCTGGCGAGCGCGCGATCCCGTTGAGCGCGGCGCGGCACTGGCCGCGATCGACCGGACGCTGTTGCAACTGCGCTCCGCGCAGCAACAGTTGCACGATTGGCCTCGACTGGCGGCGTTGGGCGTGGCGTTGCCTGACCTCGCCGAGCTCGAGTCAGCCGCGAAGGCGTTGCGCGCGCAGCCCGATATGCCGCACAACGCTGGGCTGCTAGAGGTCAGCGCCGGCACACTTCTGCCCCACATGGAGTCCTTGGCAGATTCTCTCAAGCACTCTGGAGAGCAGGGCATTGTGGCCACGGAAATCCGTCATGCGTGGTCGATGGCCGCCCTTGCACTCGGTGTGAGCCTGGTGCTGGTACTCGGTGGTGAATGGCTGGCGCGCCGCATGGTGCGGCAGAACAACCGCCTGCGCACACAAGCCGGCGAACTCGAACGCCTGGCCCTGGTGGCCGAGCACACCGACAACGCCGTCGTCATTGCCGACGCGCAGGGCCGCATGACTTGGGCAAACGAAGCCTTCACGCGGATCAGCGGTTACCCGCTTGTCGAAGCGCTGGGGCACAAGCCGGGCTCGTTGCTGCAGTTCGAGGGCACTGATCACGCGACTCGCGAGCAGGTTCGCGCCGCACTGGCAGCCCACGAGCCGGTGCAGGTGCAGATTCTCAACCGCTCCAAACAAGGCCGACTCTACTGGCTGCATCTGGACATTCAACCGCTCAAGGACGATGCCGGCCAGCCCACCGGCTTCATCGCGGTGGAAACCGACATCACGACGCAGATGCTCGAACGCGAGCGGCTCAACACCTTGCTGCGAACGCTGCCGGCCGGCGTGGTGCAACAGGATGCGGACGGCCGCATGACAGAGGCAAACCCCGAGGCCTGCCGCACTCTCGGGCTGACCCGCGAGCAACTGCTCGGCCGCCAATCGATCGACCCACGCTGGCACACCGTACACGAAGACGGCTCGCCGTTTCCTGGCGAACAGCACCCCGCCATGCAGGCCTTGCGACACGGCGCTGCAATCCGGGGGGTGACGATGGGCGTGGCGCTTCCCGGCGGAGAACGGCGCTGGTTGCGCGTGAATGCCGAGCCGATGCTCGCGCCGGGCGGCGCTGTCAGCGGGGTGGTCTCAAGTTTCGTCGACATCACCGAGGCCACTTCGCAGCGCCGTCTGCTGGCCTTGACTGTCAATGCTGCGGGGCTGGGTACCTGGGACTGGAACGTGCCGGCCGGAGAGGTGCAGTTCAACGACCGCTGGTGGCAGATGCTCGGCTACCGGCCGGGCGAACTGCCGGCGGCACTTTCGAGTTGGGAGGCACTGGTTCACCCCGCCGATCTGCCGATCGCCAAGCGCGCGTTGCAGTGTCACTTCGACGATCCGGCCGAACCCTACCGCTGTGAGTTCCGGATGCGCCGCGCCACCGGTGAGTGGGCCTGGATCATGGCGGCCGGAGCGGCCATCGAACGTCAACCCGGCGGCCCGCCACGGCGGATGGCCGGCATTCACCTGGACATCACCCACCGCAAGGAGCTCGAACAACGGCTGGCCGACGCCGCGTTGACCGACGCGCTCACCGGCCTGCCCAACCGCCCGGCCCTGCAGGCGCGCCTGGCCCAATGCGCGGCACGGGCGCGGCGCGATCCCGACTACCGGTACGCCGTGCTGTTCATGGACTTCGACCGGTTCAAACAGGTCAACGACAGCCTGGGCCACGAAGCAGGTGATGAACTGTTGCGCCAGATCGCGCAGCGGCTTCGCACCACCTTGCGCCCGGGCGACGACCTGGCGCGCCTGGACACCGACGAGCACACCGCTGCACGTCTGGGTGGCGATGAATTCGTGGCCCTGCTGGAACCGCTGCGCCGGCCAGAAGACGCCGTTTTGGTCGCACAGCGCCTGCTCGACGCCCTGGCCGTGCCCTACCTGCTGGCAGGCCACGAGGTGCGCAGCACCGCCAGCATCGGCATCGTGAGCAGCGAGCGCTCCGACCGCGACCCAGAGGCCTTGCTGCGTGACGCGGACATTGCCATGTACGAGGCCAAGCGCCGTGGCCGGGCCCGGTACGTGGTGTTCAGTGCCGACATGCACGAACGCGTTCGGCAGGCCATGGATCTGGAAACCGACCTGCGCCGTGCGCTGCGTACGCCGGGCGAGGTGTTCGTGGTGTACCAGCCGATCGTCGAGCTCGCCACTGGCACCGTGCGTGGCGTGGAGGCCCTGGCACGCTGGAACCACCCGACGCGCGGCGCGGTGCCGCCGGTCGAGTTTATTCCGCTTGCCGAAGAATGCGGCCTGATCGCCGAGCTCGGGGAACACGTGCTGCTGTCGGCCTGCCGCGACGCGGCGCTCTGGCAACGAGACCTGGGCGCATGCAGCCCCAAGACAGTCTCGGTGAACCTGAGCCGGGCCCAAATCCGCAAGGGCGGGTTGACCGGCTGTGTGGCCAGCACCCTGGCCCAGACCGGCCTTGCGCCACGGGCGCTCCGGCTCGAGATCACGGAGTCGCTGGCGATGCAGGACGCACAGATGGTCGCCGCGCTGCACGAGCTGCGCGCACTCGGCGTGAGCCTCGCACTCGATGACTTCGGCACCGGCTACTCGTCGTTGGCCTCGCTGGACCAGTTGCCACTGGACGCGCTCAAGATCGACCGCAGTTTTGTGCAGCGCATGGTCGGCAGCAACTATCAGACGGCGCTGGTGGAGGCGACGCTGAAGGTCGCCGCTTCACTCGGGCTGGAAGTGGTGGCCGAGGGCGTTGAGACCGCGGAGCAGGCGCAGATTCTGCGACAGGCTGGCTGCACGCTCGCGCAAGGGTGGCTGTTCGGGCGACCCGGTACGGCCGAAGCACTGCGCCAGCGCCTCAGCGAAACACCGACAGCCTGACCAGGGCAACAGAGGCAACCGAACCCGCGCCGGTGGCAATGCAGCCGAGGCGCTCAGTTGCCCTCAAATGAAACAGTCAGTGCATCCACACTCGCGCCATCGCGTGACAACGTGCCGTGCACGTCCACGCTGCGGCCGATAGCCAAGTCATTCGGCCCGCCGGATAGAAATTGAACGGCCCCGCCGTAGTTGACAGTGACGCCCCGAATACTGAAGCTCCGGGCACCGAGGTCCAGGCTCTCGATGAGACCGTCCAACTCGAAAAACGAGTTGCTTGCATCTTCATCGCCTTCAATCGTGACGACTCGCGCGCGGAGGACACCGCCACTCGACGCGCCCTCGACTTCAACACGCCCACCGAGAACCACGTCGGATTCAGCGCCGGTGAAGATGGCAGCGCTGGCGTCGACCGGAATGCCGTCGACGCTGAACTGACGACTGGATGTCCAAGCCGAGATGCGCCCTTCGACCTGTGCATCGTCGCGCTGCGGAAGCGCGAGAGCGCCAGCCTGCAGTGACAACGCATCCCACACCCCACCATTGGCTGCAAGACTCAGTTTCGTGCGGACGATGGCACCGAGCAGGGCGTCGACATTCCCGACCGCCAAGAGGCCCGCGTAGCTGATCGCCTGGCCACCTACGATCACGATCTTCGACACTGAATCGACGACACCCACCGGCCCGCGCAGTTTGTAGAACGTGGTGCCAGTGCGGCTCTCAATGCGGGTGGCCGTGTACTGGCTGCGTGCCGCATCGTAGCGGCCGTAGACCTCCACGATGGCTCCGGGCGCAATGGCGATCAACCCTCCGCTCAGTTGGGCATCGAACACGGTGGCCGGAGTGACGACCACGGTCTGGCCCAGTACGGTGAGCGAGTTCGTGTTCAGGTCCAGGCCGGTCACCGGCCCGACGATCTCGCTCACGATCCGAATGGACAGAGCCGTTGCAGTTTGCTTGCCGGCTGAGGTCGTCAGATCGGACCCGTCGACCTCGGTCACCATGCCCAACTTCAGATCGGCGCGGGTCCGTGCGGTGCCGTCATCCGATCGAATCATCGCGCTGCTGTCGTCAAAGTGAACGCCGTTGACAATGACGGACCCGTAGCCACTGATCGGCCCCACTGTAACCGTGCTGACCCCACTGCCCGTGCCGCCGCTGCCGACGCCGCCACCACAATTCGTCAAGAGCAACAAAATCATCAACAAGGGCAAAGCAAGCAGCACTTTGCGGTTCAGCGGGTTTGCAAACATGTCAGTTGTCTCTCGAATCGTCAATTGAGTTCGGCATCGGTGCGTGATAGCTGTACAGCCCCACGCGTACCCGGTGCGATGCCTCCCGACCAGCGCGTTGATCTGCCTCGATCAACAGCTCCAGCTGGGGTGCCAAGGTGGTGAGCATGGACTTCCACTGAGCGCTGACAAGTTCGCGAACCCGCGCCAGCGACTCGGCGGACAACTCCTCAGCGAAGATTGCCTGCTCGAGGTGGGGCGCCTCGGCGGCGATCACGTTCGCCACTGACGCGGCCAGGTGATCACCCACGTTGCTGCCAAGAAAATCCAGCATGCTCGCCTGATCGTTGACCGGGACGAACGAGTCGTGCAGCAGCGCCACCGTATCGTTCACCTCGTCATGCCGCACCAGACCCAGTCGACAGAGTTCGTCGAGCAGGCTGCGCGGATGCACATCTCTCGTGACGGATGACGCCAGCGCTTCAAAACTCGGTGATCGCCCCTGCCGCTTCAAGACCTTCGCGCGCCCGTCTTTGTCACGCAATCGACGGTTGCTCAGCCATTTGGTGACAACCTGAATGGGCGGAGAGAGGCGAACTCCAGTGGGCGCTGCCACTTCGCTGGTGATGCGGTTGACTTCACGTCGTGTCAGACCGGTGACCGTACTGACGCGACTGACATCGCGCAGCCCCGGCGCTCCGCCTTGCACTTCACGCGCGGCATCAACGTAAGCCCGTTTGAGCAGGTCCTGGGCTTCGCCAAAAGTCAGCCCGCGGGCCACGCAAAGCCGCGCGAGCGGCGCCATCAAAGCCTGAAGCGCCTGCTTCAGCGCGGCAGAGCCTTGAGCAAGCTTGGACATCGGAGCGGGCATGACAACAGCGAACCTCGATCAAAAGGAATGCGACGCCGAAGCGCCGACCCTGGGCCAGAGTATATCTGTGTGTTTGACACATTTTCAGAACTTGACCCGCCAATCGTTCGGCATGTGGACGGCGTGAACAAAGACTCACCAATTGCCGACCCGGCGCATGGAGACTCTGCCACAATGAATGTGTGATTGACACATATTGATTCGTTGCACCGACGACCGCACCCGTGGTGCGGCCTCCGTCAGGCACCCTGAAGACTCACCCCGGGAATCGTTCCCTCACCCATCGGAGAACCTCATGAAACTCACACGCAACTTCAGCCTCGTGAACGGCGCCTGCCTGACCGCGGTCGCCGCGAGCATTTTTGTGTTGACCGCCTGCGGCGGTGGAGGGGGGTCGTCGACCACCTCGTCAACCGCGAAGACGGTCTCCTACCAACGAGCCTATGCCTCGGGGCGTGTGGCGGGCTTTGGCTCCGTCATCATCAACGGCGTTCACTACGACGAAACCACCGCGAACGTTGTGGACGACGATGGCGTTGCACACGCCAGCACCGATCTGAAGCTGGGCATGATGGCCGAGGTCCAGGCGTCTGACTTCGGTCAGACCAACAGTGTGACGACCGCTACCGCGCAGAGCATCACCGTCAAGAGCTTGATGCGCGGCCCGGTCGAGAGTTCGACGGCTGACTCACTCGTGATCTTCGGGCAGACAGTCAAGGTGACTGCGACCACCGTGTTCGACACCTCGCTGGTCGGTGGGCTGGCGGCAGTCAAGACCGGTGATGTCGTCAAGATCTACGGCACTCTCGATACGGTCAGCGGGGTGTACACGGCCACGCGCATCGAACCGAAATCCGGGGCCGAACTGTTCAGCCTGCGCGGCAGCGTGACCAGCTACGACGCGATTTCCAAGACTCTGGCGATCGGCCCCACCCTGATCGACGTATCGGCCGTGGTGTTGCCGGACGGAATCACCGCCGGCAGCCTGGTGCGGGTCAAATTGCAGGTTTCGCCGGTAATAGGCAAGTGGGTGGCGGTCAGCGTGAAGTCGGGGCTGTCCACGCCGCACGACAACGACCACTCCGAAGTCGAGGGAACCATCACCGACTTCACGTCCGCAAGCGCGTTCAGTGTCGACGGCCTCCCGGTGGATGCCAGCAAGGCCGTTTTCCCCGATGGGTCGGTCAACCTGGTCAAGGGAACGCGGGTCGAGGTCGAGGGTGCGGTCGTCAGCGGCGTGCTGGTCGCGACGAAGGTCGAGATCAAGACCGACAAGGACGAACAAGATCAGGGCTTTGACATTGAAGGTGCGATCACCGCGCTCGACACGCTGAAGTCGACGCTGGTGGTTCACGGTGTGACGGTCAACTTCACAGGGACCGTGACCCTGGTCGGCGGAGTGATCGCCGACTTGATCGTGGGCGCCAAAGTGGAGGTGCTTGGTGCTCTCGCTGCCGATGGCACCGCAGTGAACGCGACGCAGATCAAGTTCAAACACTGATCGACGGGGCGCCGCCGACGGCGCGGCTCCATCGAATCGTGCCCGGCCGGTGGCGACAAAGCGAGCGCCGCCGGTCCATTCGAGCCCCGACCCGTGGGTGTTCAGCGCGTTTTCGCTCCCCGATCTGCTGAACAGCCCCATTCCACGGTGACCCGATCGAGTGCGGCGCATCCATTGCGCCAACACACATGCGCGACGAACTAGCTGTTCAACCTCTCGGCTCGTACGAGCCCGCATCGAAACGCTCCGAACGCGCGGAGCTGGGTGCAAGCAGTTCGGGGCCGACCTCGTCGGTCCTTGTCATTGCGTTGTTCCAGGTCGCGCTGTGGGGAGTCTTGTCCGGCTTTCTTGCGGTGGCGCCCCCCGACGACAGTCTGGAGCAAGTGCTGCTGAGCCAGGACCTGCGCTTGGCCTACGGGAAACACCCGCCCCTGCCCACGTGGATTCTCTTTGCCGCCAATCGGGTCTTCGGCCCATCCATTGGCGCAACCTTCGTGCTCGGCGCGTTGTGTGCCGTGGCGACGATGCTTTTGCTCTACGCCTTCGCGCGCCCCCTGGTCGGGGCGCCTCGCGCAGCGCTCGCGGCCATTCTGCTGTCGAACATCGAGTACCTGAGCGCCGGGGCGACCTACTACAACCACAACACCGTCCAGTTGCCACTGGCGATGCTGGCAATCATGCTGTTCCACCGCGCGTTGACACGAATGCGCTGGTTCGACTGGGCCATGTTTGGTCTGGGTTGCGGTTTGCTGCTGCTTGCAAAACTCAGTGCCGTTGTGTTGTTCGCATCGTTTGCTGTCTATCTGTTCTGGGCCGGCCACTGGCGCTCGGCACCCGTTTTGCAAGGCCTGGCGGTAGCGGCGGCGGCGGCCACCTTCGTGATTTCGCCCTATCTCGTCACCGCGCACGGTGACCGGTGGGCGCCCGATGCCTACGCGTGGCAGTCGGTGTTTCCGGGCGACGTGAGTCGCCTCGAATCCTTGAAGACGGTGTGGGGGTTTGGCTCCAGTCAGTTGGCCAAAGTAGCGCCAGCACTGTTGATCTTCATGCTGCTTCGTCGCAGCGCACCCAAGCCTGAAGCGGCCCCAGACCGCGCCGTTGCTCTGGTGCCTTTTCTCACGCTGGTCGGGTTCGGGCCATTCGTGCTGACCGTGGTCATTGCGGCGCTGACGGGCGCTCACCTGCTCGTCGGATGGGGGGCGACCTTTCACATCCTGCTGACTGTCTGGCTGGTTGCCGCGAAGCCGCTGGCGATCGAAGCGCCAGCACCCATCCTGCGCCGGGCGGTGCTCGCAAGTGTTGCAGTGCAGCTTGTGTTGTGGGCACTCATGACCACGCACGGCGGGCGCCTACCCAATCTCAACCCGACACCGCACCCGGTGCCGGCCCCCACGCCCGCCCTGCTGGAAGAGACCATTCGCGACACCTGGGCCCAGCGTTGCGCGGCACCCTTGCGCTTTGTACTGACAGACCTTCACACCGGGGCAGCGTTGGCACTTCGTTACCGCGGGCAGCCGCGGGTGGTCGACGCAACGCGGCCGGAGTCCACCAGATTCTTTTCTGAAGACGCGCGCAACGCCGCCGGCGCCGTCGTGGTCATGCCCCGACCCTCGGCAAGCGCGACACCAGGCGTCCCGCCGTCCGCCATGGAAGTGCTCCTTGCCGATGCCAAATGGCGAACGAGCGTAGAGCTAACGGCAGTCGATGGCCGGCGCCATGAATACCTGCTGGGCATCTTGAGCCCGTCCGTTGGCGATGGGTGTGCGTACTGACTTGATGTCGGCGCAATAGCCAGCCACGTTGGGCCGTATCGAAGTGGAATCCAAGGGATCACAGATGAAGCGAATCGAACCGTACTACGCCGACGATACGGATGGCGTCTTCTTCGAGGTGTGTATCAATGGCGTGTTCATCGTGGCGCATGTGGGTCGGCAGGTGCTTCTTGATCGCTACGGTGCGCCAGCCCACGAAGATGACTGGGTCGCCGTCTACCGCGCGCATCGATGCGAAATCGACCAGGCAGCCAGGGGCTGCGCATGCGCGATCACGGCTGAGAACGTCATACTTTGTTTCGAAGATTTCGGGCAGGCCGACGGTCGATGAGCCGAGCTCCTGCGGCCACGCGTCGCTGGTCAGCGTCATGCGGGGCGTTCGACCACCGACCGTTCAGTGGCGGGTCAGAACAGCTCGACGTCACCAACGATGTGGTTGTCCACGATCTGCCCGTCGCGCACGAGACTCTCGAACTGCGCAACCTGGTTCCGGCCATGCTCCTTCACGTGGTAGAGGGCCTTGTCGGCCCGTGCGAAGGCCGACGACGGCGTGTCGGACGCGCCAGTCAGCGTGAAGCCGACGCTGACGGTCACACGCCCGACCTGCGGGAACTCGAAGCGTTCCACGTTGGCGCGCATGCGCTCGAAAGCCAGGCTCGCGCGGTCGGCCTCCAGGCCGTCGAGCACGACCACGAACTCTTCACCGCCGAAGCGGTAGAGGCGGTCGAAGTGCCGGAAGCTCGAACGCAACAGGCGCGACAACAGCACTTCATCGCCGATCGGGTGGCCGCAGGTGTCGTTGACACGCTTGAAGTGGTCGATGTCGACCACCCCCAGCCACTGCGCCGAGGCCGCCAAGGGGCCGCGCCGGCCCGACTCCTCGCCCGCGCTGTCGAGCGACTTTCTTGCGCGCGCCATCAGCGCCGTGTTGAAGGTCTGGCGGTTCAGCAACCCCGTGAGCGGGTCACGCTCGCTGTGGTCGAGCAGATCGTGAAAGTTGCCGTAGATGCGCACGATGGTGCTCACCATCGCCCGGTCGCTCGCCGAGAGAGGCACGGCGGTCTGCATCTCCAGCACACCGACCACTTCACGCTCGGTGGCGATCGGGAAACAGCTGGTCTGGGGCGCGTGGCCCGCCGTCACCACCGCGCCGGTCAACAGGCACTGCCGCCGCGCCGGCACGCTGTCGAGTTCGGGCAAGCCGAGAAAGTCGGTCGACAGCGGGTCAGCGGTGGCCGCGAAGTCGTCGATCCCGATGCGCGCGCGGGTCAGCCAGCGTTGGCCTTGTGCCTCGCCCACGCCGCGATAGATGCCCGCCGACAGCGGGCGCAACACGTCGTGCACGGCGCGCACGACCGAAGCGTCGAGTTGGTCAGGGTCGCGAAAGCGAGTGATTTCCGCGAAGTGGTTGACCAGTTGTGTCATGAAAATCTCGAGTCTGCCCCAGCCTACAAAGGCATCGGAAGGGTGGGCTGGCTCGTGCGCGAGGCATTCACCAACGCCAGGCTGACCCGTGCCCCCATGCGTTTGAGCGTGGCCAGCTGCGCCGGGCTCCACTCGGTGACTCGGGTGTTGGTGCAGGTGAAAGCGCCGAACAGGCAGCCGTTGACCGAAAACGACGCAGCCATCAACGAACGCACACCGTTGGCGCTGACCTTGTCACTGAAGAACCCTGCCGTGGCCGGGTGGCTGCGTGCATCGTTCGCGAGCACATGCCCAACCTGTTCCAGGGCTTCGAAATACGCACTCACCTGCAGGCTGGTCTCGTCGGACACGACAGTCATGCGGTCCTTGATGCCGTCGTAGAGACTCAGGCAGCGCAGCCCGCGGCCGCCAGCCACATCTTCGAAGAGCCAGATGCCGACGCGCGCGCAGCCGATCGTCGCGGCAATCAACCGTGTGCGCGCCTCAAGGAAGCGGCCGACGCTGATTTCCCTGCGATCAAATTGACCGCACAAGGCCTGCACTTCGACATAGTCCGGCATCATTGATTGTTGCGGCCTGTGTCATTGCGCCAAGACCGGAAACACCCTGTATTTGCCCATCTGTTCATGGGCTCCGGCGGAGGGAAAATTCCGCCCACGTTCCGCCTTGCAAGGCGCCGTTGCAGGTCTGCGCAGCCCAGCCCCGATAATGCCGCGCATGCAAGTGTTTCGCGGCTTCAACCACCCCGGCATCGCGCCCGCCTGCGCCCTCACGATCGGCAACTTCGACGGTGTGCACCGCGGCCACCAGGCGATGCTGGCGCTGCTGCGCTCCGAAGCCCAGCACCGCGGCCTGCCCTCGTGCGTGATGACCTTCGAGCCGCACCCGCGCGACTACTTCGCGCAGCTCGCCGGCCAAACCGAGCTGGCACCGGCACGCATCGCCACGCTGCGCGACAAGCTGAGCGAGCTCGAACGCTGCGGCGTCGACCAGGCCATCGTGCTGCGCTTCGACCGCCCGTTCGCCGCGCAAACCCCGCAGGCCTTCATCGACGACGTCCTGGTGCGTGGCCTGGGCACACGCTACGTGCTGGTCGGCGACGACTTCCGCTTCGGCGCCAAACGCGCCGGCGACTACGCCATGCTCGACGCCGCCGGCCCGGCCGCGGGCTTCGACGTGGCGCGCATGAACAGCTATGAAGTGCGTGGCCTGCGTGTCTCCAGCTCGGCGGTGCGCGAAGCGCTCGCCGCCGGCGACATGGAAAGTGCCGCCACGCTGCTCGGCCGCCCCTACAGCATCAGCGGCCACGTGATCCACGGCAAGAAGCTCGGGCGCAGCCTGGGCGAAAGCGTGGCCGGCCGCAACGACGGCTTTCGCACCCTGAACCTGCGCTTTCACCACCCGAAGCCGGCCGCGCTCGGCATCTATGCGGTGCGCACCCACGGCCTCGCTGACAACCCCATCGACGGCGTGGCCAGCCTGGGCAAACGCCCGACCGTGGACGACAGCGGCCGCGTGCTGCTGGAGGTCTACTGCCTGGCCTGGCCGGCCGCGCTCGGTGCCGAGGGGGGCTACGGTAAACTCGTGCGGGTGGAACTGCTGCACAAACTTCGCGACGAAGCCCGCTACGACGGGCTGCCGGCGCTGACCGCCGCCATCCGCAAGGACGCCGACGACGCGCGCGCCTTTCTGGCCGCCCACGCCGCGCAACACCGCCAGACCAGCCGCGACCGAATTATTTGACGGGCTCCCTCCGAGCCTGATTCCGAACGCGACGGTCCCGCGCCCGCGCGGCTTCAACCCTTCCGGCAGCGCCCCATCGGGCGCGCGAACGAGCACACCGAGTTTCACCATGTCCACCGACACCAAGACCGACTACCGCGCCACGCTGAACCTGCCCGACACCCCGTTCCCGATGCGCGGCGACCTGCCCAAGCGCGAACCGGGCTGGGTCAAGGAATGGGCCGACGAAGGCATCTACAAGCAGCTGCGAGACGCGCGCCACGGCCGCCCGCTGTTCGTGCTGCACGACGGCCCGCCGTATGCGAACGGCCAGTTGCACGTGGGCCACGCGGCCAACAAGATCCTGAAAGACATGATCGTCAAGGCGCGCCAGCTGGCCGGCTTCGATGCACGCTACACACCTGGCTGGGACTGCCACGGCCTGCCGATCGAGAACCAGATCGAGAAGACCTTCGGCCGCAAGCTCAGCCGCGCCGAGGTGCAGATCAAGAGCCGCGCCTACGCGACCGAGCAGATCGCCCAGCAGATGGCCGATTTCAAGCGCGTGGGCGTGCTCGGCGACTGGGAGCACCCGTACCGCACGATGGACTTCGGCAACGAAGCAAACGAGATCCGCGCGCTGAAGAAGGTGATTGAGCGCGGCTTCGTCTACCGTGGCCTGAAGCCCGTGTACTGGTGCTTCGACTGCGGCTCGTCGCTGGCCGAGTTCGAGATCGAATACGCCGACAAGAAGTCGCAGACCGTCGACGTGGGTTTCCTGTCCGCTGAGCCTGCCAAACTCGCCGCCGCGTTCGGTTTGCCGTCGCTCGCGAAAGACGCTTTCATCGTCATCTGGACCACGACGGCGTGGACGATCCCGGCGAACCAGGCGCTCAACGTCGGCCCCGGCATCGAGTACTCGCTCGTCGACACCGAACGCGGCCTGCTGGTGCTCGCCAGCGCCCTGGTCGAGAAATGCCTGGCGCGTTACGAGTTGACGGGCACCGTGCTCGCCACCACGAAAGGCGCGGCCCTCGAAGGGCTGAACTTCCATCACCCGCTGGCCCATGTCGACAAAGGCTACGACCGCCTCTCGCCGGTCTACGCGGCCGACTACGCGACCGCCGAAGACGGCACCGGCATCGTGCACTCGGCGCCGGCTTACGGCATCGAAGACTTCAACTCCTGCCGCGCGCATGGCTTGGCCGTCGACGACATCCTGAACCCGGTGCAGGGCAACGGCGCTTACGAAGCCGAACTGCCCCTGTTCGGCGGCCTGAACATCTGGAAGGCCGCCCCGCTGGTGGCCGATGCGCTGCGCGATGCCGGCCGCCTGTTCGCCACCTCGACGCTCGTGCACAGCTACCCGCACTGCTGGCGCCACAAGACACCGGTGATCTACCGCGCCGCCGCGCAGTGGTTCGTGCGCATGGACGAAGGCACGGGCGTGTTCGCCACCGAACCGCCGAAGCAGACGTTGCGCCAGATCGCCCTGGCCGCGATCGAAGAGACCAGCTTCTATCCGGAAAACGGCAAGGCGCGCCTGCACGACATGATCGCCAACCGGCCCGACTGGTGCATCAGCCGCCAGCGCAACTGGGGCGTGCCGCTGCCGTTCTTCCTGCACAAGGACAGCGGTGAGCTGCACCCCGACACGATGGCGCTGATCGACCGTGCGGCAACGATCGTCGAACAGGGCGGTGTCGAGGCCTGGTCGAAACTCACGGTCGAAGAAGTGCTCGGCGACGAAGCCGCGCAATACACCAAGAGCAACGACATTCTCGACGTCTGGTTCGATTCCGGCTCGACCTTCTTCCACGTGCTGCGCAACAGCCACCCCGGTGCCACCAGCACCGACGGCCCCGAGGCCGACCTCTACCTCGAGGGCCACGACCAGCACCGGGGCTGGTTCCACTCGTCGCTGCTGATCGCCTGCGCGATGGTCGGCCGCGCGCCCTACCGCGGGCTGCTGACGCACGGCTTCACGGTCGACGGCTCGGGCCGCAAGATGAGCAAGAGCCTGGGCAACTACATGCCGCTCGACGCGTCGGCGCACAAACACGGCGGCGAGATCCTGCGCCTGTGGTGCGCCGCCACCGACTATTCGGGCGACCTGGCGATCGACGACAAGATCCTCGCGCGCGTGGTCGACGCCTACCGACGCATCCGCAACACGCTGCGTTTCCTGCTCGCGAACACGAGCGACTTCGACGCAGCGAAAGATGCGGTGCCGCAGGAGCAGATGCTCGAGATCGACCGCTGGGCGCTCGCGCGCAGCGCCGCGTTCCAGGCCGAGGTGCTGGCGCACTACCAGGTCTACGAGTTCCACCCGGTCGTCTCGAAACTGCAGGTGTTCTGCAGCGAGGACCTGGGTGCGTTCTACCTCGACATCCTGAAGGACCGGCTCTACACGACGGCACCGAACAGCCTGGCGCGGCGCTCGGCGCAGACGGCGCTCTGGCACGTGACACACGCGATGCTGCGCTGGATGGCGCCGTTCCTCAGCTTCACGGCGGAGGAAGCGTGGAAGGTGTTCGCGCCCGGCCGGTCGGCGTCGATCTTCGTCGAGACCTTCAGCGACGTGAGCGGCTGGTCCGACAACGCGCTGCTCGCCAAATGGAGCCGCATCCGCGAGATCCGCGATCTGGCGAACAAGCAGATCGAGGCGGTGCGCACGGCCGGCCAGGTCGGCTCGTCGTTGCAGGCCAACCTCGTGATCGCCTGCAATGAAGCCGACCACGCGCTGCTGGCCTCGCTCGGCGACGACCTGAAGTTCGTCACCATCACCTCGCAGGCGCAGCTCGCGAGCGCGGCCGAACTCGCGGTGGCGGTCACGCCGTCGACCGCCACCAAGTGCGAGCGCTGCTGGCACTACCGCGACGACGTCGGCACTGAGGCGGCGCACCCGACGATCTGCGGGCGCTGCACGAACAACCTGTTCGGCGCCGGCGAAAAGCGCACGGTGGCCTGAGCCATGGCATCGAAGAACTCCGGTTCCTCGCTCTGGCCCTGGCTGGGCATCGCGGTCCTCATCATCCTCGTCGACCAGTTCACCAAGACGCTGATCGTCGGCGCGTTCCAGCTCGGCGACAGCCACACCGTCACCTCCTTCTTCAACATCGTGCGGGCCCACAACACCGGCGCGGCGTTCTCGTTCCTGGCCGGTGCGGGCGGCTGGCAGCGCTGGTTCTTCATCGGGCTGGGCATCGCGGCCGCGGTGTTCATCGTCTGGATGCTGCGCAGCCACGCCGGCCAGCGCCTGTTCAGCTGGTCGCTGGCGCTGATCCTCGGCGGCGCACTCGGCAACGTGATCGACCGTTTCATTCACGGCTACGTGGTCGACTTCCTGCAGTTCCACTACGCCGGCTGGGCCTTCCCGTCGTTCAACGTGGCCGACAGCGCGATCTCGATCGGCGCCGCCTGCCTGATCCTCGACGAGCTGCTGCGGGTGCGGCGCTCGCGCTGAGCCGGCACGCGCAACGGCCACTCGGATGAACCCGTTGCTCGACACCCGCTGCCTCCCGTACTACGAATGGCTCGATGTGCCGGCGTGGGTGTTCGACGCGACACGCATGCGCAATGCCTGGGCCAACGCGGCCGCCTGCGCCTACTGGCTGGCCACCAGCCGGGAAGAACTGCTGGCGCGCGACTACTCCGATGCCAGCGAAGGCGCCCGCGCCCGCCTGGCCCTGACGATGCAGGCGCACGCGCGCGGCGAAGTGCTGCGCGAGTCGTGGACCCTCTACCCCAAGGGCAGGCCGGTCACCTCGATCCTGGTGTCGCGTGGCATCGTGCTGGAAGACGGCACGCAGGCGCTGCTGTTCGTCTCGGAGCGTTTGCCGGCGAGCATCGACCCTGACACACTGCGCGGCGTCGGCGCGGTGCAGCACACCACCGTGCGCATCGCGCTGCACGCCCTGCCCGGCGGCGCGGTGTTGATGCGCAATCCGGCTGCGGCACAGGCCTTCGGCCCGGTGCCGGCCGCCACCACCAAGGCACCGCGTGACTTCGAGGCGATGTTCGGCGACACGGCGATCGCCGCCCGCATCTCGGCCCAGGCGCGCAACGGCCAGACCTTCAGCGCCGAACTCGAACTGCAGACGCTGCAGGGCCTGCGCTGGCACGCGGTCGACGTGCGCCCGGTACTCGACCCGGTCACGGGCCAGAAGGCGATGCAGTTCAACGCCCGCGACATCGGCGACCTGAAGGCGGTGCAGAAAGCGCTCGAAACCGCGCGCGTGGTGGCCGACAACGCCAACATGGCCAAGAGTGCTTTCCTCGCCAACATGAGCCACGAGATCCGCACGCCGATGAACGGGGTGCTCGGTTTGACCGAGCTGGTGCTGCAGACCGAGCTGAACGACAAGCAGCGCCAGTTCATCCGGCTTGCCCACCAGTCGGCGCAGGGCCTGATGGTGATCATCAACGACCTGCTCGACGTGGCCAAGATCGAGGCCGGGCAGATGCTGCTGGAGCAGCAGCCGTTCTCGCTGAAGCAGTGCATCGCCGACGCGCTGTCGCCGCTGGCCCTGGCAGCCAGCGACAAGTCGCTGCGCTTCGACTGGAGCGTTCCCGCCAGCGTGCCCGACAGCTTGATCGGCGACGCCGCGCGCCTGCGGCAAGTGCTGATCAACCTCGTCGGCAACGCCCTGAAGTTCACCGAAGCGGGCGAAGTCCGCGTCGAGGTCACGCCGCTGGCCGCGGACGGGCTCGAAGCCGCCGACACGATCGACCTGCGCTTCGCCGTGCACGACACCGGCATCGGCATGACCGCCGATCAGCTCGCGCGGGTGTTCGAACCTTTCACGCAGGCCGACGGCAGCATCACGCGCCGCTACGGCGGCACCGGCCTGGGCCTGACGATCGTGGCGCGGCTCGTCAAGCTGATGGGCGGCGAAGTGCAGGTCACCAGCGCGCCGGGCCAGGGCAGCTGTTTCAGCTTCACGCTGCGGGTGGCGCGCGGCTGATTCGAGCCGGGCCTTGACCCTCGTCAAGCTTCGGGCGGCTCCGCGGGCAAGGCCCGATTGCCGGCCGCGCCGCGGCTGGCGTACACCGGGCACGATGAACCCGCACCCACACGAACCCGCCACCGCAGCGGGCCCCGCCGCCCACCCTTCCGCCTTCGACATCGGCCTGCACCGCGTGGGCCTCACGGCGCCGCTGCGGTGGCTGCAACTCGGCTGGCATGACTTCATGCGGGCGCCGGTCATCGGTGTGTTCTACGGCGCGAGCTTCGCGGCGATGGGCTGGATGCTGCTGTTGCTGTTCCGCCATGCGCCGGCCTACACGCTGGCACTGTCGGCCGGTTTCCTGCTCGCCGGCCCGTTCCTGTGCCTGGGCCTGTACGACGTGAGCCGCCGGCTCGAGCGGGCCGAAATGCCCCGGCTGGCCGCCTCGCTCGTGGTCTGGCGCGAGCGCACCGGCACGATGGCCGTTTTTGGCGCGCTGCTGCTGATCCTGGAGATGCTGTGGGCGCGGGCCTCGCTGGTCGTGTTCGCACTCAGCTTCGACGGCATGCCCGATTTCAGGGGCTCGATGCTGGCCCTGCTCGACCCCGAGAACCTGGCCTTCATCGTCGCCTACCTGGCCGTCGGCGGGCTCTTCGCCGGCATCATCTTCGCGATCGCCGTGGTCGCGATGCCGATGATCCTCGACCGCCAGACCGACGCCATCACGGCCGGCCTGACGAGCCTGCGCTTGTGCCTGACGCAGCCGGCGGTGATGCTCTGCTGGGGCGCCGTGATCACGCTGCTGGTCGTGCTGGCGATGCTGCCGGGCTTCGCCGGCCTGCTGATCGTGGCACCGGTGTTGGGGCATGCCTCGTGGCATGCCTACCGGGCCACCGTGGCGGCCCCGTCCTGACACCCCGGCAACGGACGCGCGGGCTCAGGGAATGAGCACGCTGCAGCCGGTGGTCTTGCGCGCTTCCAGGTCGCGGTGCGCCTGCGCCACGTCGGCCAGCGCGTAACGCTGGTCGATGCGAATCTTCACCTGGCCGCCGCTGACGACCGCGAACAGGTCGTCGGCCATCGCCTGCGTCGACTCGCGCGTGGCGATGTGGGTGAACAGGGTGGCGCGCGTCATGTAGAGCGAACCCTTGGCGCCGAGGATGCCTGGCGCGAACGGCGGCACCACGCCCGAGGCGTTGCCGAAGCTGGCCATCAGGCCGAAGGGACGCAGGCAGTCGAGCGACTTCTCGAAGGTGTCCTTGCCGACCGAGTCGTAGACCACCTTCACGCCCTTGCCACCGGTGATGTCCTTCACCCGCGCGGTGAAGTCTTCGGTCCGGTAGTTGATCGTGAACGCCGCGCCGTGCTCGCGCGCCAGCGCGCACTTTTCGTCGGAACCCGCGGTGCCGATCAGCTGCAGGCCGAGCGCCTTGGCCCACTGGCAGGCGATCAGGCCGACACCGCCGGCGGCGGCGTGGAAGAGCACGAAGTCTCCGGCCTTCAGGCCTTCCTGCGGCAGCGTTTTCTTCAGCAGATATTGGGCGGTCAGGCCCTTCAACATCATCGCCGCGCCGGTCTCGAAAGAGATGGCGTCGGGCAGTTTCACCACGCACTTGGCCGGCATCACGCGCAGCAGGCTGTAGCTGCCCGGCGGGTTGCTGGCATAGGCGGCGCGGTCGCCGGCCTTCAGGTGCGTCACGCCCTCGCCCACCGCTTCGACGACGCCCGCGCCTTCCATGCCGAGCGAGAGCGGCATCGGAAGCGTGTACACGCCGGAGCGCTGGTACACGTCGATGAAGTTCAGGCCACAAGCATGGTGGCGAATGCGGATCTCGCCCGGGCCGGGCTCGCCGACGGGCAGGTCGACGAGATGCATGTTCTCTGCGCCGCCATGCTGGTCGACGCGAATGGTGGGGCTGGTTTGTGTGCTGGGCATGCCGGTCTCCGTGGCGCTCTGGGAAAGAGCGCTATGGTGCCAGCATCGCCCCTTCCTTGCTCTGGTGCGCCTTCGCGCGGCGCCAGCGCACCGGCCCGAACCACGCGCCGGCCATGATGGCCGAGGCGTTGACCACGCTGTAGACGACGAGCCCGGCCGCCTGCGTGGCGAACACGCCCGCCAGGCCCCAGCCCGCCTTCAGTGCGAGCCAGCCGCCGAGGCCCGCCACCAGCAAGCGGCCGACGTTGCCCCACACCGGCCACATCAGCTTGCCCGCCCCTTGCGACGCGAAGTACAGCGCCAGCGCCAGGCCGAAGAAGCCGTAGAACGGCGCCACGGTGTGCAGGTACAGCGTGCCGGCCGCCAACATCTCGGGTTCGTGGCCGAACAGCGTCAGCCACGCGTGCGGCCACAGGGCCGCCGCCAGGCCGACCACTTCCGCCACCACGGCGGCCATGCCCGAGCCGATCCACGCGGCGCGCAAGGCGCGGTCGCGCTGCCCGGCGCCGATGCAGGTTCCGACCATCGCCACCAGCGGCCCGCCCATGCCGAAGACCAGCGGCACGAGCAGGTATTCGAGCCGCGAGGCGGTGCCGTAACCCGCGATCGCGGCGGTGCCAAAGCTGCCGACGAGGCCGGTCGCGATGCCGATCGACAGGTTGGTGGCCAGGGTCGAGATCGTGCCGACGAGGCCGATCTTCAGGATGTCGGCCAGCAGCACCCAGCGAATGCGCAGGTGCGCGAGCGTCGGCTTGAGCAGGCTGTGGCGCGACACCAGGTACCAGCCGAGCGCCACGCAACCGAGCGCGTAGTAGGCCAGCAGCGCGAGCGCACCACCGGCAATGCCCAGCCCCGGCACGCCACCCCAACCGAAGATGAAGACCTGCGACATCGGCACCAGCAGCACCGTGCCGGCGACCGTCACGATCGCCGGCACGCGCATGTTGCCGGTGCCGCGGATCAGCGAGGCCATCGAGTTGAAGACCCAGACCAGGATCGCGCCGGCGAAGACCCAGTTCGAATACGTCATTGCCGCGTCGAGCGAGGCCCCGCTGCCGCCCATCTGTGTGTAGAGCGCGCGGCCACCGAGGAAGGCCGCGGCGGTGAAGAACACGCCGAACACCAGCGCGATCAGCATCGCGTGCATCACCAGCGCATTGGCGTCGTCGCGCCGCCGCGCGCCGAGTGCACGCGCCACGGCCGAAGCGATGCCGCCTCCCATCGCGCCGGCCGAGGTCATCTGCATCAGCATCACGAGCGGGAACACCAGTGCCATGCCGGTGAGCGCGTCGGTGCCGAGCTGGCCGACGAAGTAGGTTTCGATCAGTCCGGCCGAGGCCTGCGCCAGCATCACCAGCATGTTCGGTGCGCCCAGGCGCAGCAGCGTGCCGATGATCGGGCCTTCGAGCAGCAGCCGGGTGCGCGGGTCCATCGCGGGCGGCGCCGCCACGGTCGCGGCGTTCGGGGTGAGGGTCATGCCGAACGATCAGTGCACGGCTTCGCCGAGGTACACACCGCGCTCGGCCGCGAGGCCTTGGCGCACCTGCCGGCTCAGGGCGTCGGCCAGCACTTCTTCCTGGCCCGCTTCGAGGGCCGCGAGCGTCTGGCGCACCACGTCCTTCGGGTCGGCCTTGGGTGTGTCGAGCCCCCGGGTCATGTCGGTGTCCATGAAGCCCACGTGCACGCCGACGACCTGCGTGCCCTGCCCGCGCAGCTCGCCGCGCAGCCCGTTGGTCAGCGACCAGGCGGCCGACTTCGAGGCGCTGTAGGTCGCGGCGCCGGGGATGTTGAGCCAGCTCAGCACCGACAGCACGTTGACGATGGCACCGCCGCCGTTGGCTTTGAGCACCGGCGCGAAGGCCTGGCTTAACGCCAGGGGGCCGAAGAAGTTGGTCTCGAGTTCGGCACGGGCGGCCGCGGCGCTGCCGGTCGCCAGAAAGCTCGACCCGCGCGTGATGCCGGCGTTGTTGACCAGCAGCGTCAGGTCGGGGCAGGCGTGTACGGCCGCGGCGACCTGCTCGGCGTTCGTCACGTCGAGGCGAATGCGTTCGACGCCTCGCAGCGTGATCGTCGCCGGGTCGCGTGCCGCGGCGTACACCTTGGCAGCGCCTGCGGCGAGCAGCCCGTCGACAAAAGCCTGGCCCAACCCACGGTTGGCACCGGTGACGAGGACGACGGCGTTCTTGATCTTCATGAGTGATTTCCTCGGTGAACAGCGATTTGAATGATGATCGTCATACTTCAAAAGACGACCTGATGTGAAAGCGCCGGCCGCCCTCAGGCCAGCCCGGCGTCGATGAATGCCTTGGCCGCGTCGCGCACGGCCGTGGACAATTGCGCGTCGTCGGCGGCGCGCGCGATCACCATCGCACCGACCAGGCAGCTCAGCACGCCGAGCGCCTTTTCATGCTGGCCGGGCGCGCCCCAACCGGGGAGTTGGCGCTCGACCAGGTCGACCATCTCCTTGAGGCGGCGGGCACAGACCTGCCGCACTTCGGGTGACTGGCGCGGGGTTTCGGAGCCGAGCGACGCGAGCGTGCATCCGGTGGCAGGCGATGCGACGTGTCCGTCCGACAGGTAGGCCTCGACAAAGACGCCGAGCGCGTCGGCCGCCGCCGCGCGGCCCGTCACCCGCTGCATGCGCGCCAGCGTGTCGCCGGCCGCCCGGTCCACCGCTTCGGCGAGCAGCTGGTCGCGCGAATCGAAGTGGGCGTAGAAACCGCCGTGGGTGAGGCCGGCCTCTTTCATGATGTCGGCGACACCGGTGCCGTCGTAGCCGCTGCGCCGGATGATGGTCGAGGCGGTGTTCACGATGCGTTCGTGTGTCAGTTCCTTGCGGGTCGGGGTCGATGCCATGGCCGGGTCTTGCCGTTTGTATGACGGTCATCATACTTCGCATTCGAAAACCCTGCTCGTTTGCCCGACACTCCGCTCATGAAGCGCCTGACCACCGCCCCCAATCTGGCCCTCGCCACACTCTGGGCCGACCTGCTCAGCCACGCCGGCGTGCCGACCACGGTGCAGCGCCAGTACGCGAGCAGCATCGCCGGCGAAGTGCCCCCCGACCAGACCCTGCCCGAGCTGTGGGTGCAGGACGCCGACCAGTTCGAGCGCGCCGGTGCGCTGCTCAAGGAACTGCGCAACCCGCCGCACCGGCGCTGGGCCTGCCCCGGCTGCCCCGAGGTGATCGACGGGCCGTTCGAGCAGTGCTGGAACTGCGGCACGGTGATGCCGGCCTGAGCGTGCGGGCGCCGGCTGCGTCTCAGTCGGCCCCCATCTTCTTGTCGAGCCGGATGTCGTAGGTCACGCCGCCGGGCGCGCTGCCCTGGCTGCGGAGGCTCCGGCCATCGGCCGAGGTCACGCCGACGCCCCCCGCATTCCACCAGAACAGCGTGTACATCGGGTCGAAGGTGGTCACGTCGGTGAGGCTGTCGTTGCAGTTGCTGACCTGGGTCACGCCGACGACGCTGAGGCCGCTGCCGCCGAACTGCAGGGTTTCGGGGAAGATCGAGAGGTTGCCCGCTGAACCGCTGGGCACGAGCGGCTGGTAGGTACCCAGCGGCATGGCACCGCTCCCGGTGATCGCGGTGCGGCATGGCGGGTTGCGGCCGAACAGGTTGTGCAGCACGTCCCAGGTCCAGGTGCCGCTCTTGAGCCGGTAGGGCACCTCGCCGGCCTGCGCGTCGGCCGTGTCGTCGAACTCGAAGACAACACTGGCGTGGCTCGTGAAGGTACTGATTGCAAGATCACTCTCGAAGCGGACCACCTGCTCGATCGTGCCTTCCCAGACTTCGGCGCAGGGTGTGGACTTCGGCTGCACCTTGAGTGAACCCGTGATGTCGCCCGCCGACGTGAGCGCGTGGTTCGACACGATGAACAGGATCTCGCTGAAGCTGCCGCGCGCTGTCGCCGTCGTCGGGCCCTTGTCGAAGCAGAACACCAGCTTGTCGGGCCCGACGTCGATCGGCTCCGCCAGCCAGCCGTCGGTGGTCTTCACCAGGGCCTGCACCACCAGCCCGTCGGCTGGCTTCAGCGTGCTCGTGTCGACCGTGACCTTGCGCGTCGCGGCACCCTCTTGCGAGATGTTCAGGCGCAGGTAACTGGCCGAGAGATTCTTCAGCTCGAAGTTGCGGCTGAAGTCGCTGTTCGCGGTCAGGGTCGCGGCGTCGATCGGCGGCGGTTTGCCGTCGTCGGCGAACTGGTCTTCGTCGAGCTTGACGTGGCGCTTTTCCCTGGGCAGCGGGTCACCGGGCAGGAACGGCATGTTCAGGTTGCGCAGTGCGAAACGCTTGAAGTTCGTGGCGAACGGGTAGGCCCGGTCGATGGCCTGATCGGCCGCCTCGAAGCTGCTCACGGCTTCGAGCCCGACCCAGATGTTCGTCATGAACGCGGTGCCTCCCGTTTCCTGCTCTACGAAGTGGGGCCAGATGTAGGCGCTGTAGTCGTGCGGGCTGCCGGTGGCGTTGAGCGCGTCGAAGCTTGGCAGGAAATACTGCTTGAAGCGGCGGTGCGCGTCTTCGTAAGCGCCGCGGCCATCGGGCCAGGGCGCCAGTGTGCGGTCGAAGTGCGCCGACGCCCAGGCGGCCGAGGCTTCGATGAACCAGTGGTTCTCGCCCTCGTCCGGGTTGCCGGCTTTGGCACGCGGCGAGAAATCCGCGTTGCGCGCCTTCTGAAGCACGTGAAAGAACTCGTGGATCACGGTGTTGTGGAAGCGGCTCGTGTAGAGCAGCGAACGTGGCAGCGTGACGAAGCCGCTCCCACCCTTGCCCAGCGGCGTCTGCGGCTCCGACCAGTAGGTCGTGCCCAGGCCCTTGGGGCGGAAGTTGCCATCCTGCCGGTACACGTAGCCGCCGTCGTTGACGACGTAGAAGTCGATCGCGTTGTCGTCGCCCTCCAGGTCGGGCAGCGCTTGGCCCATCACGCCGGTCATCCGGGCATGAACACGGTCGAGCACGAACAGCGTCCGGTCGATCACGCTGATGCTTTCGGCATCGAACCCGGCTTCGCCAAGACATTGCGCCCACACCCGCACCGGGTGGTTCGTGCTGCGCTTGCTGATCCAGGTGCCAGCCGCTGACGCGGCGCAGCTGGTCGCCGACAGCGCGGCCCGTCTTTCGCGCAAGGCCTGCACCCGGCCGATGCCTGTGGCGCCGGTGGCGTTCCAGACGCTGCGCGGGTCGGCAGGCCGCACGATGAACGGGCGCAGCGCATCCTGCAGCGCGGCCGGCAGGCCGGCGAAGCGCGTGCGGATCTCGTCGAACAGTGCGTTGTCTTCTTCCACCGAACCTGCGCCACGGTAGGCCGCGGGCAGGCGCCGATCGCCGAGCAGCGCGTAGGCCCGGTACAGCAGCGCGTTGGGGGCGTCGATCTCGCCGCTGCGCAGCGCGGCGGCAATGGCGGCTTGCGCATCCGGTTGCGGCGCACCGACAGTCAGCGTGCTCGAACCACCATGGCTCACACCGGCCGCGCTGGCCACCAGCTCGAGCCGCAGCGTGGCACCCGGTGCCAGTTCGGCGCCGATGTGGATCGGTAGAACGCCGCGGCTCGTGCCGGCGGGCAGCACCAGCTGCCCGGCCGTGACGCCGGCCGGCGGCTGGCTCAGGGTCACGGTCACACTGTCGGAAAAGCCGGTGCGGCGTTGCACACTGACCTCGATCACCGCGTCCTGGCCCTGCCCGACCGTGAGGCTGGCGGGCGCCACGCTCACGCTGAAACCGGCCTCCGGGGCGCCGCCCCCTGCATCTGCGTCGCTGCCGCCGCCGCAGGCAGTCAGCAGGGCGGCGACGCACAGGGTGCCGCCCACCCAGCGCACAAGAGTCGCCCTGCAGGTATCGGCGCCGCGGTTGTTGGGGTTCATCACGATCCTCCTGAGTGCGCCCCGAAGTGAGACCCGATTGCTCGCGGTCAGACTAAAGTGAGCGCCATTACGAAAGGCTTACCGATGGCGAGCGCAGCTAGGGGGGTGAAAGCAGCACCCGACGCGTGGCAGCTGCTGCAGCGCGGCCTCGGGCTGGCACTCGACGACCTGGCGCATGGCCGCGACGATTTGCGCGCGGCGCTCGCGCTGTTCGAAGCACATGACGATCCGCAGAGCCGCCAGGGGCGGCTGATCACCGCCGCGGCGCTGGTGCAATTCATCGGCATTGCCGACGACCACTACGGCGGCTTCGAACACGCGGTCGAGGTGGTCCACGCGGCGTCCGCGCCCATCGACACCATCACCGACCCCGACCACCGCTTGCTCGCGTGCAGCGGCACGCTGGTCGCCGGCTGGTTTCGCGCGCTCGACGATCCGCAGCTCGCGCCGCTGGCCGAGACGATCACGCGCGAGCTCGGCAACGAGACCGTTTGTGCACCGGTGCGCTGCTGTGCGGGGCTGACGGTGCTGGCCTTCTTTGTCATCCGCTTCGATCTGGAAAAAGTGCTGTGGGTCGAGCTGGCGATGCGCCAGCCGCTGGCCGGCGCCGGCGTCAGCGTTCGTCTGGCCGAAGAGTGGCACCAGGCGCTGATGCAGGGCCTGTACGAATGTGGTGCCGCGGACCGGGCCGTGGCACTGCGCGCGCAACGCGAAGTCGCGGCCGAGCGGGTGCCGGCGATCACCCTGAAGCGTGCGCTGCTAGATGCGCAGGTGGCGATCGGCGAGGGCCGCGGCGAAGCCGGCCTGGCCGCACTGGCCCGCGCCGAACCGCTGCTCGACCCGCGCGCGCCTCGCCCGGCCTCGTGGTGGCACCTGCTGCGTTCGCGCCTGGACCTGACCGAAGGCCGGCACCGCCAGGCCATCACGCACGCGCGCTTGTCGCTGCGCCTGGCCACCGAGTGCCGGTTCCCCGAACGCTGGATGGGCGTGACGATCATGCAGGAAGGCCAGGTGCAGATGGCCAGCGGCGCCTGCCTCGCCGCCGTGCCTTTCTTCGAACGCGCCGGCCGCGCGGCGAGCGGATCACAAGCCGACTTCTGCTGGTGCCTGGCGCACTTCGCACGCGCGCTCGGACTGATCGACACCCCCGACAGCGCGCTCGCGTTGAACGAGCTGAAACTCGGCCTGGCGCTGGCGCAGCGCCTGCACTGGCTCGGCTTCTTCCGCGCGTCACCGGCCGTGGCAGCGCGGGTTTGTGCGCTCGGCCTGGAACACCAGATCGAAGTGGCTTTCGTGCGCGAGGTGATCACGGCGCGGAGCCTCGACGCGGTGCGGCCCGACCTGTCGGCGTGGCCCTGGCCGATCCGCGTGCTGACACTCGGGCGTTTTCAGATCGAGCTGGGCGGCGAGCGCCTCGCTTTCGCCGGCAAGGTCGCGAAGAAGCCGCTCGAGCTGCTGCAGTTCATCATCGCTTCGGGCGGCACCGACGTGTCGGCTGCCACCGTGATGTTCGCGCTGTGGCGCGAGCTCGAAGGCGACAAGGCGCGTTCGGCCTTCAACGTGGCGCTGCACCGCTTGCGCAAGCTGCTCGGCAACGACGACGCGGTGGTGCTCGAACTCGGCCGCGTGAGCCTGAACCCGAAGCTGGTGTGGGTCGATTGCCTGGCCTTCGAGTTGCTCGTCGATGGCGCCGGCGCCGCGCCCGCGGCCACGCTCGCCCCGGCCGCAGCACTCGGTGCGCAGCGGGCCGTGGCGATGTACGGCGGGCACTTCCTGCACGAGACCGAAGACGAACCCTGGCAGATGGTCTGCCGCTCGCGGCTGGCCAGCAAGTTCAAGCGCACGGTCATGCTGCTCGCACGCGTGGGCACGGCCGGCGGTGACACACGCGCGGTGCGCACGCTGCTCGAACGTGCGCTCGAACTCGACCCGCTGGCCGAAGACATCGCACGCGAGCTGATGCGCCTGCTCAGCGACGCCGGCGAACAGGCGGCCGCCTTGAACGTGTTCGAACACTGCCGCGCCGCGATCGCCAAGGGGCTGGACGCGAAGCCCGCCAGCGCCACGCTGGCGCTGGTGCAGCGCATCCGCGCGATGGGTTGAGGGCGCTCAGGCGCCCGGTATCTGGTTCAGCATCAACCAGTACGTGCCGAGTTCGCGCGCGGCCTGCACGAAATTGTCGAAGTCGACCGGCTTGACGATGTAGCTGTTCACGCCGAGCTGGTAACTCTCGATCAGGTCACGCTGCTCCTTCGACGATGTCAGCATCACGACCGGAATCGCGCGGGTGCGTTCGTCGGCCTTCATGCGCGCCAGCACTTCGAGGCCGTCGACCTTGGGCAGCTTCAGGTCGAGCAAGACGAAGCGCGGCGCGTCTTCGATGCGGCGGTGCGCGTAGGCGCCTTCGCAGAACAGGAACTCGAGCGCCTCGGCACCGTCGCGTGCGACGTGGATGTGGTTGACGATGTTGGCCTTGCGCAGGCCGCGCAAGGTCATCTCCAGGTCGAGCGGGTTGTCTTCGACGATCAGGATCTCGAACGCTTCGGCCATCGACATGATTCAGCCCAGGGTAAAGAAGAAGGTGGCACCGCGGCCCACTTCGCCGAGCGCGCGGGCGTGGCCGCCGTGGCGCTCCACGATGCGCTGCACGATGGCCAGGCCCACGCCCGTGCCTTCGAACTCGTCGGCACGGTGCAGGCGTTCGAACACGCCGAAGAGCTTGTGCGCGTACTGCATGTCGAAGCCGGCGCCGTTGTCGCGCACGAAGTACTCCGTCACGCCGTTCTCGCGCGTGCTGCCGACTTCGATGACGGCTTCGCTGCGCTGGCGGGTGTACTTGACGGCGTTGCCGATCAGGTTGATCCAGACCTGGCGCAGCAGCGCGAGGTCGGCCTCGCACTCGGGCAGCTCGCCGATGCGCAGCTCGATCTGGCGGCCCTTGCGCTGCGACGCCAGCGTGTCGAAGGCATGCTGAACGAGCTGCACACAATCGACACGCCGGCGTGTCAGCGACTGCCGGCCAAGGTGCGAGAACGCGAGCAGGTCATCGATCAGGTGGCCCATCTTCTGCGCCGTGTCGCGGATGATGCCGAGGTAACGCCGCCCGTCCTCGGGCAGCAGCGCACCGTGGTCTTCGATCAGCGCCTGCGAAAAGCCGTCGAGCGCACGCAGCGGCGCACGCAGGTCGTGCGACACCGAATAACTGAAAGCCTCGATCTCCTTCACCGCCGCCTGCAACTCGGCGGTGCGCTCGACCACACGCTGCTCGAGTTCAGTGTTCAGTCGCACGATCTCTTCGTCCTTGCGGCGGCGCTCGGTCACGTCGCTGAACTGCAAGACGCCGAACAGCGGCTTGCCTTGCGCGTCGTCGACACGCGAGCCGCTGTAGCTGAAGACCTTGGCCCAGCCGCGGTCGAGGCGTTGCACACGCAGCTCGAGCTGGCGCAGCACTTCACCGGCCATCAGCCGCGCGTGCGGCCAGCGCTCGGGCGGCAAGACTTCGCCGTCGAGCGTGCTCACGGTGAACAAGAGCATCGCCGCGTCGAGCGACAGGCCGCGTGTGGTCTCGTGGTCGAGCTCGTGCATGGCCAGTGCCGCCGGGTTCCATTCCGAGAGCAGACCGGCGCTGTTGTAGACGAGCAGCCCCTCGCTCATCTTCGACACCACCGCGGCGAGCCGGCGCTGGCTGCGGAGCAGCTCGCGCTCGGTGCGCTTGCGCTCGCTGATGTCGGCCAGCACGCCGTGCCAGACGATCGCGCCACCGGCCTCTGGCACCGGGCTGGAGTTGCCTTCGATCCAGCGTTCGCTGCCGTCGGCATCGACCACGCGGAACTCGGCGTGCCAGGGCGTCAGGTCGCGCGCCGACACATCGACCGACGCGGCCACCACCGCCGCATCGTCGGGGTGGATCTTCGAGAACAGACCGCTCGCGTCGGCCTCGACCGTGCCGGCTGGCAGCCCGTAAAGCTCTTCGACGCGCTTGGCACCGTAGGGAAAGCTTATATGTCCGTCGGCCGTTCGCCGGAGCGTGCACAACACGGCGGGCGCCACGGCCGCGATGGCGGCCAGGCGCTGGCGTTCGGTCAGCAGGGCGTCCCGCGCGAGCTTGGCCGCGGTGATGTCTTCGGCGATGCCGGTGCGTCGGCCGAGTTGCCGGCCCGAGGCCACCGGGGCCTGGCCGCTGTCGTGGATCCAGCGCACGCCGCCGTCGGGCCGCACGATGCGGTATTCGATGTCGAAACCCTGCTCGCCCGGGCTGGCCACCCAGCGCGCGAAGGCGGCTTCGACCACCGGCCGGTCTTCGGGGTGGATCGCGTCGATCCACACCTTGGGGTTGGCATAGAGCGCTTCGGTGCTGCGGCCCCAGATCGCTTCGAACGCCGGGCTGACGTAATGAACGCGCTCGCCCGGGAGTTCTTCGGTGACCCAGAGCACATGCCGCTCGGCACTCGCGAACTGCACGAACAGCTCGGCCATGTCTTGTGCCGAAGCGGTCGATTCCGGGCTCTCGCGGTGGGTGACGAGGGCGGGTTCAGCAAGTGGCGGCAGAGTTTGCTTCATTCACTGCGGTGAGATCGAGCCAGGCCATACCGCCTCGATCGTTGGCATTATGGTGGGCACGGGCGCCGCTCGGGCATGGGGTTACGAGCACGCGTTCACGGGTGCGCCTCAGAAGGTACCCGGGTAAGCCCCCCCGTCGAGCAGGACGTTCTGCCCGGTCAGGTAGGCCGCCTGCACGCTGCAGATGAAGGCACACACCGCACCGAACTCTTCGGCCGTGCCGAAACGGCGCGCGGGGATGGCCTGCTCGCGGGCTTTCATCACCGCGTCCGGGTCCTGGCCCGACTTGGCGGCGCCGGCCCGCATCGTGGTGCGCAGGCGGTCGGTGGCGAACGCGCCCGGCAACAGGCCGTTGATCGTGACACCGCGCGCCGTGATCGAGCTGCGCGCCAGGCCGGCCACGAAACCGGTGAGGCCGCTGCGCGCGCCGTTCGACAGGCCGAGCACGCCGATCGGCGCCTTCACCGAACCCGACGTGATGTTGACCACGCGGCCAAAGCCGCGCGCCGCCATCGCATCGACGGTGGCTTTCATCAGCTCGATCGGCGTGAGCATGTTGGCGTCGAGCGCCTTGATCCAGGCGTCGCGGTCCCATTCGCGGAAGTCGCCGGGCGGCGGGCCGCCGGCGTTGTTGATCAGGATGTCGACCTGCGGGCAGGCGGCGAGCGCCGCAGCGCGGCCTTCGGGTGTGGTGATGTCGCCGGCGACCGTGCGAACTTCACCGCCCTTCAAAGCGCGCAGTTCGGCCGCGGTCGCTTCGAGCGCGTCGGCACCCCGCGCCGTGATCACCACGTTCACCCCTTCGCGCACCAGCGCCGCGGCACAGCCCTTGCCCAGCCCCTTGCTCGCGGCACACACGAGCGCCCATTTGCCGTTCAGTCCCAGGTCCATCACCTACCTCCATTTCGCCAACAGCCAGATCCCCGCCAGCACCAGCAAGGTACCCGCCGCCACCCACGCGGTGAACGGCTCGCCGAGGATCAACACACCCATCAGGATGGTCGACATCGGCCCGATCATGCCGGTCTGCGCGGCCATCGTGGCACCGATGCGCTCGATCGCCATCATCACCATCAACACCGGCGCGAAGGTGCACACGGTGGCGTTCAAGACCGAGAGCCAGATCACTTCGGGCGCCACATGCAACGCGCTCATCGGCCGCAGCAGCAGGAACTGCACGATGCACAGCACGCACGCGACCGTGGTGGCCAAGCCGGTCAGGCGCAATGCGCCGAGGCGTTTCACCTCTTCCCCGCTGTAAACAAGGTAGACCGCGTAACTCACCGCGCTGCCGAACACGAGCGCCGCGCCGAGGGCCACGTGGCTGCCGACGAGCGTGACCTCGTGCCCGAACACGAGCAGCACACCGCAATAACTGACCGCGAGCGCGATCAGCTGGCGCTGCGTGACCTTGCGCTTGAACAGCAGGAGGCCCATCGCCAGCACCAGCGTCGGGTTCAGGTACAGGATCAGGCGCTCCAGGCTGGCGCTGATGTAGGCCAGGCCGGCGAAGTCGAGAAAACTCGCGAGGTAATAACCGGTGAAGCCCAGGCCGAGCACGGCGAGCCAGTCGCGCCGGGTGAGTGCCGGTTTGCCGCGCCCGGCCCACCATGCGAGCAGCAGGAACATCGGCAGCGCGAACAGCATGCGGTACATGATCAGCGTGACCGCGTCGACCCCGTGGCGGTAGGCCAGCTTGACGATGATGGCCTTGCCCGAGAACGCGATCGCGCCCACGGTGGCGAGCAACAGCCCGGGCCAGACGGCGCGCGGCGGGTTCGGGCTGGCCGCGGCGGCGGTGGGGGCGTGTGAAGGCATCGGCGTCGATTCTACGGAGCGCCCCGCGACGGCTGCTCTGGCACACCGATTGCTAGCTTTCCGGTCGAGTAGAAGCCGGCAACGGCGTGCCTTCCAGGCCGCCGTGGGTCATTGCTCCGGGAGCTGTCATTTGACGGCTCATCGCCCACGACGGGCGTTTGTGTTCATCCCGAACCCAACGGAGACCCACCTTGCTGCACGCACACTCACCCCTTCCATTCCCCAAACTGGCGCGCGCTTCGCGGGCTATCGCCTTGGGCCTGCTCGCTCTCGGTGCATGGCCTGCACTCGCACAAGACAAGGTCACCTTCCTGACCTCGTGGTTCGCGCAAGCCGAACACGGCGGCTTCTACCAGGCCGTGGCCACCGGCCTCTATAAAAAACACGGCCTCGACGTGACCGTGAAGATGGGCGGCCCGCAGATCAACGGCATGCAGTTGCTCGCCGCCGGCCAGGCCGACTTCATCATGGGCTACGACCTGCAGGTGATGAAGGCGGTGGAGCAAGGCATTCCCGTCACCACCGTCGCCACCTCGTTCCAGAAAGACCTGCAAGGCATGCTGGTGCACGAGGGCGTGTCGAGCCTGGGCGACCTGAAGGGCAAGACGATCCTGATCGCCAGCACCAGCAATGTGACCTTCTGGCCGTGGCTGAAGGCGAAATACGGCTACACCGATTCGCAGCTCAAGCCCTACACCTTCAACCTGCAGCCCTTCATCGCCGACCCCAATGCGGCGCAGCAGGCCTACCCGTCGTCGGAGCCGTTCCAGGCGCAGAAGGCCGGCGTCAAGGCAAGCTTCTACCTCTTCGCCGACGAAGGCTATCCGCCCTACGGCACCACGATCGTGGCGATGCAGAAGACGGTCACCGAGAAGCCCGATCTGGTCGCGCGCTTCGTCAAGGCCTCGCTCGAAGGCTGGAAGAGTTACCTCGCCAACCCGGCGCCGGCCAACGAGCTGATCAAGCGCGACAACCCGCGCATGGACGACGAGCAGATCGCATTTGCGATCAAGCGCATGAAAGAGCTGAAGGTCTTCGACGGCGGCGACGCCGCCCGCCTGGGCGTCGGCGTGATCACCGAAGCGCGCTGGAAGGCGACCTACGACTTCATGGTGCAGGCCGGCCTGCTCAAGCCCGAGACCGAATGGAAGAAGGCGTTCACCACGCAGTTCACCAAGGACCTGCGGCTGATGCCCTGAGTCTTGCCTCCAGGAGAAATACGCCATGCTGGTCACCCAACAACCCGTCTTGCGCCGCTTCTGGTACGCGCTGTTCCCGATGAGCGCGATCGAGGCCGGCCCGAAACCTTTCACGCTGCTCGGCGAAAACATCGTCGTCTGGAAAACCGCCGACGGCTCGCCGGCCGCGCTGCGCGACCGCTGCTGCCACCGCACCGCGAAGCTCTCCAAGGGCACCGTCGTCGAGGGCAACATCGTCTGCGGCTACCACGGCTGGACCTACGACTGCAAAGGCACGTGCGTGCGCATCCCGCAGTTCACGGCGGGCGAGATGATCCCGAGCGGCGCGAAGGTTCCGGCCTTTCACTGCCAGGAGAAATATGGCTACGTGTGGGTCGCGCTCGGCGACCCGATCAAGCCGATCCCGCACTTCCCGGAAGACGGCAAGCCCGGCTACCGGCGCATCTTCCAGCTCTACCAGGAATGGAAGACGAGCCCCGTGCGCATGATGGAAAACTCCTTCGACAACGCGCACTTCTCGTTCGTGCACGGCGGCACCTTCGGCGACCCGGCGAGCCCGGTGCCCAAGACCTACGAGCTGATCGAAACCGACTACGGCTTCGAGGGCGAATCGAGCGTGCCGATCCTGAACCCGCCGGAGGCGCACCGCGTCACCGGCAGCAGCGCGCCGACCGTCACGCGCCACCTGCTGAACCGCTACTACCTGCCGTTCTCGCGCCGCTTCGGCTGCAGCTACGACAGCGGCATCGACCACATCATCTACAACTGCGCCACGCCGATCGACGACGAGCGCATGGTGCTGGTGCAGTGGCTCTACCGCAACGACAGCGAAGCCCAGTGCAGCGCGCAGGAGCTGATCGACTGGGACGGCGCGGTGACCGCCGAAGACCGCGAGATCCTGGAGGCGACCGACCCCGACGCCTGCATCGATACGCGCCGCCGGCAGGAATTTCACATGCCTTCCGACAAGCCGGGCCTGTTGATCCGCAAGATGCTGATGGCCTTGCTCACCGCGCACGGCGAGACCGAAGTGCACCGGCCGCCGCTGGCCACGCCGATCACTGCGCCATGAGCGGCGTGCTGATCCGCAACGCGACCGCGATCCTGACCGGCGAGCGCGGCCCCGGCGCGCGCGCGAGCGGGCCCGACATCCGCGTGCGTGGCGGCAAGATCGAAGCGATCGGCATGCTCGCAACCGAACCCGGCGAAGCGACGATCGACGCGACCGACTGCGTCGTCTACCCGGCCTGGGTCAACACCCACCACCACCTGTTCCAGTCCTTGCTGAAGGGCGAGCCGCACGGCCTGAACGCCACGCTCACACCCTGGCTCGCGGCCACGCCCTACCGCTTTCGTGCCGCGTTCGACGAGAAACGTTTCCGGCTCGCCGCGCGGATCGGGCTGGTCGAACTGGCGCTGTCGGGCTGCGGCACGGTGGCCGACCACAACTACCTGTACTACCCCGGCATGCCGTTCGACGCGTCGGCCATCCTGTTCGACGAAGCGGCGCGCCTCGGCCTGCGCTTCGTGCTGTGCCGCGGTGGCGCCACGCTCACGCGCGGGCTCGAGGCGGATCTGCCGCTCGCCCTGCGGCCCGAGCCGCTCGACGCTTACCTCGCCGATCTGGAACGGCTTGCCGCGAAGTACCACGACCCCGCGCCCGACGCCTTTCGGCGCGTCGTCGCCGCGCCCACCACGCCGCTCTATTCGATGCGCCCCGACGAACTGCGCGAGACCGCGCGCTTGGCCCGCCGGCTCGGCCTGCGGCTGCACTCGCACTTGTCTGAAACGGTGGGCTACCAGGACACGGCGCACGCGCAGCACGGCATGTCGCCGATCCGCTTCGCGCAGAGCGTCGAGTGGCTCGGTGCCGACGTGTGGTTCGCGCACCTGGTGAAGCTCGACGCTGACGAGATCACGCTGCTCGGCCAGACCGGCACCGGCATCGCGCACTGCCCGCAGAGCAACGGGCGCCTCGGCAGCGGCATCGCGCCGGTGCGTGCGCTCGAAGACGCCGGCGCGGTGGTCTCGATCGGTGTCGACGGTGCGGCCTCGAACGAAGCGGCCGACATGGTCTCCGAAGTGCACGCCGCGTGGTTGATGCAGCGTGCGCGCGGCGGCGAACGCGCCGTCGCGCTGCACCGCGGTGGCGCGGGCGAAGCGGGGGCCGGGGACGCCAGCGTCGAAGACGTGGTGCGCTGGGGCACGGCCGGCGGCGCGCGGGTGCTCGGGCTCGACGCCGTGGGCCGGCTTCAACCCGGCATGGCGGCCGACATCGCCATCTACGCGCTCGACCAGGACCCGCGCCACTTCGGCCTGCACGACGTGGCCATCGCGCCGGTCGCCAGCGGTGGCCGCGCGTTCCTGAGGGCCTTGCTCGTCGGCGGCGAGTGGGTGGTCGAAGGCGGCGTGATCGCCGGTCTCGACATGGCGGCGCTGGCCCGCGAAGCGAGAGCCGCAGTGCGCGATCTCTCGCGGGCTGGCACCCAAATTGCGAAGCCCTGAGCGCAGTGCCTCGTCGGAAAAAACCCCACCATGCGTGTGCTCGTCATCTACTCCCACCCGGTCGACACCAGTTATTGCGCCGCCATGCACGCACAGGTGGTGCAGAGCCTGAAAGAGGCCGGCCACGAGGTCGACGATTGCGATCTCTACGCAGAGGATTTCAACCCGGTGCTCTCGCGCGCCGAGCGGCTCGGTTACCACGAGGTGCCTGCCAACCGGCAACCGGTGCAGCGCTATGTCGAACGGCTGCTGTGGGCCGAGGCGCTGGTGTTCTGCTTCCCCACCTGGTGTTTCGGTTTGCCGGCGATGTTGAAAGGCTTTTTCGACCGCGTGTTCGTGCCGGGTGTCGCCTTCGACATCAGCGACCCGCACAACGTGAAGCCCGCGCTTACGCACATCCAGCGCATCTCGGCCGTGGTGACCTACGGCCGGCCGCGCTGGACCGCCTTCCTGATGGGCGACCCGCCGCGCAAGATGATCACGCGCTACCTGCGGCTGCTGACCGGCGGCCACGCGCGGGTCGACTACCACGCCTACTACCACATGAACGTCGCGACCACGCCGAAGCTCGACCGCTTCCGCCTGCGGGTCGGCCAGGCGATGGCGCGGTTCAGTTGAGCCCATGAAACCGGCCCCCAACCGAATCACCGCTGCGCGCCTGCCGCGCTGGTGTCTGCCGCCCGCGTGGCCGATGCACGGCGTGCAACCTGCGCTCGCCGATTTGCAGATCGGCGAAGGCCGCATCGTGTCGATCCGGCCCCACACCGCGCGCAGCACCGAAGGCTGGGACCTGCACGGCGCACCGGTGCTGCCGGGGCTCGTCGAAGCCCACACGCACATCGACAAGGCCTTCACGCTGGCGCGACTCGGCGTGCTCAAACCCGGCCTGCTCGCGGCCATCGAAACCATGATCGACGACCGCGCCGCGTGGACCGAGGCCGACGTGCGCGAGCGCGCCTCGCGTTGCCTGCGCTGGGCCTTCGACGCCGGCGTGGTGAAGCTGCGCACGCACTGCGACTGGTGGGAGCCGCTGGGCACGCCGCTCGCGTGGGGCGTGCTGCGCGAGCTCGGCGAAGAGTGGGCCGGGCGCATCGAGTTGGAGCGCGTGAGCCTGATCACACTGCCGCTGTTCAACGAGCGCGCCGACGCGCGCGGCCTGGGCAGAACGGTGGCTGCGAGTGGCGAGGGTGCGCGCCTCGGCGCCTTCGTGCATTCGACCAACTGGAACCCGACCGCGCTGCGCCACCTGTTCGAAGCCGCCGAAGAATTCGGCCTCGACGTCGACCTGCATTGCGACGAAGAGCTCAATCCACAGGCCCAGGGCCTGGCCACCACCGCCGCGCTGCTGCGCGAGATCAACTTCAGCGGCCGCGTGGTCTGCGGCCACACCTGCGCGCTGGCGGCGCAGCCCGAAGCGCAGGCACTGGCCACGCTCGACGCGGTGGCCGCCGCGCCGATCACGTTGGTCTCGCTGCCCACCACCAATTTGCTGCTGCAGGACGCGCAGACCGGCCGCACACCGCGCCAGCGCGGCCTCACGCTCGTGAAGGAAGCGCGTGCGCGTGGCATTCCGCTGCTGATCTCGACCGACAACGTGCAGGACGCGTTCTGCCGCGCCGGCAGTTTCGACCCGGTCGAAGCGCTTGGCATCGGCGCGCTCGCGGCGCAACTCGAAGCGCCGTTCGACGTGTGGTCGGAGTCGATCTGCCGCGGCGACTGGCTCACGCGCAAGCCCGACGTGCCGCCGCTGCAGCCTGGTGCCAGCGCCGACCTCGTGATCTTCAGCGCCGCCGACGCCATCGGCTGGCCGACACGCGCGCAACAGCGTGTGGTGCTGCGTGCCGGGCACGTGGTGGCCGGCAGCGTGCCGGCGGGCTGGCTGGCCGACGCGCAAGAACGCGCAAGCAGAGTGGACCTGACCGTATGAGCACACCGTCTTCCGGCATCGCCCAGCCGCTCGCGCATTACGCCGCGTACCGGCGCGTCGGCGACTTCGTGTTCCTGTCGGGCGTGATCGCGGTCGACCCGGCCGCGTCGAAGATCGTCAAGGGCTACGCCGACATTCCCGAGGCCGCCGCCACGCTGCTTGGCCGCACGGGAGAGTTTTCGACCGACATCAAGGAGGGCACGATCCTGGCGCAGAGCTGGTACGTGCTCGACCGCATTCGCCAGACCGTCGAAGCAGCCGGCGGGCAGATGAGCGACGTGTTCAAGCTCGTGCAGTACTTCAAAAACCTCGACCACTTTCCGCACTACAGCCGGGTGCGCAAGCTGTTCTTCACCGGCGAACCGCCGGCCTCCACCGTGGTGGAAGTGAGCGCGATGCTGCCCACCGACGACATCCTGATCGAAGTCGAAGCCACGGCCTACCTGCCGCAACGCTGAACCGCACTCAAAGGACCTCACCATGCTGCATGGCTACAACCCACCGAGCCGCTTTCTGCCCTACCTGAGCTGGACCGAAGTCGCGGCCCTGCCCGACCGCGAGAACACCGTGATCGTGCTGCCCACCGGCGCCACCGAACAGCACGGCCCGCACCTGCCTTGTGCCGTCGACACCGTGATCTGCGCGGGCGTGGTCGGCCACGCGCTGGCGCGGCTCGACGCGAAAGTGCCGGCCTACGCGATGGCGCCGATCACCTACGGCAAGTCGGAAGAGCACCTGCACTTTCCCGGCACCATCACGCTGACCGGCGAGACGCTGCTGGCCACGATGATCGAGATCGGCGAGTCGGTCTACCGCGCCGGCTTTCGCAAGCTGCTGATCGTCAACGGCCACGGCGGCCAGCCGCAGGTCATGGAGATCATGGCGCGCGAGATGCGGCTGCGCCATGGCGACTACATCGTCGTGCCGCAACACACCTGGCGCCTGCCGCACGTGGCCGGCCTCTACATGGCCGACAAGGAAAAGAAGCTCGCGATGCACGCCGGCCACGCCGAGACCGCGATCATGCTGGCGCTGGCGCCCGACACCGTGCACATGGAACGCGCGGTCACCAACTACCCGCCCGAGTTCCCGTCGAAGCTGCTCTCGCCCGACGGCCGCCCGGCCTGCGCATGGACCGCGCGTGACTTCGGGCCGAGCGGAATCATCGGCGACCCGCTGCCCGCCACGCGCGAGCAGGGCGAGGCGATTCTCGACTCTCTCGCGACGAGCTGGGCCCAGGCCATCACCGAACTGCACGAGCTGCGCTGGGCCGCGCGCGACGAGCCGACCTGGAGCCGCGCGCAACACACCGGCCACGTGCAGCAAAGCCTGGTCTGACACCACACCCTTCTTTCCGATCCAACTTCAACCACTCTCAGGAGTCCTGCCATGAACAAGACTTTCGTTTCCCGGTATTGGCACCGCGCCCTCGCGGCCAGCCTGCTCGTCGCCGGCGCCATGCTCGCGCCAACGGCCCAGGCCCAGGCCCAGGAAGAAAAATTCGTCTACATGACCAACTGGTATGCGCAGGCCGAACACGGCGGCTTCTACCAGGCGGTGGCCACCGGCATCTACAAGAAGCTCGGGCTGGACGTGACCGTGAAGATGGGCGGCCCGCAGGTCAACATCATGCAGATCATGGCGGCCGGCCAGGCCGAGTGCGTGATGGGTTCGAGCGACCTGCAGATGATGCAGATCCGCGAAAGCGGCGTGCCGGTCGTGACCGTCTCGACGATCTTCCAGAAAGACCCGCAGGTGCTGATCGCGCACGAAGACGTGAAGAGCTTCGAGCAGATGAAGGGCAAGACGATCCTGATCGCGCAAAGCGCGAACCGCGGCTACTGGCCCTGGGTCAAGTCGAAGTTCGGTCTGGTCGACGAACAGACGCGCCCCTACACCTTCAACATCCAGCCCTTCGTGGCCGACAAGAACACCGTGCAGCAGGGTTACCTCACCTCCGAGCCCTACGCGATCCAGAAGGCCGGCGTGAAGGCCAACGTGCTGATGTTCAGCGACTACGGCTACCCCGCCTACGCGACCACGATCTCGTGCATGGACAAGACCGTGAAGGAGCGCGCCAAGGCCGTCGCCGCCTTCGTGCGCGGCTCGGCCGAAGGCTGGAAGAGTTACCTCGCCGACCCGGCGCCGGGCAACGCGCTGATCAAGAAGGACAACCCCAACATGACCGACGACCAGCTCGCCTACAGCGTGGCCAAGCTGAAGGAAACCGGCATGGTGCTGGGCGGTGACGCGGCGAAGCTGGGCGTCGGCGTGATGACCGAAGCGCGCCTGAAAGCGAGCTTCGACTTCCTGGCCGCCGCCAAGCTGATCGACCCGGCCAAGGTCGACCTGGCGAGCGCCTTCCCGACCACCTTCGTCAAAGACCTCAAGGTCATGCCCTGAGTGCCACGAAAGAAGCCTGACGCCATGCACGCCGACCGAACCGCCCTGGCCGCCGCGCCCGAGCCGCTGCAGGCTGCGGGCGCGACCGCGCCGCCGGCGCCCGCGATCCAGATCCTCTCGGCCGAGAAGACCTACCCGAACGGCACGCGCGCGCTGCAGCCGGTCGACCTCACCATCGAAGAAGGCGAGTTCGTCACCCTGCTCGGGCCGTCGGGCTGCGGCAAGAGCACGCTGCTGAAGATGATCGCCGGGCTGCTCGAGCCGAGCGACGGCCGGTTGCTGCTGTGGCGCAACCCGGTGGCGCAGACCGGCACCGCGGGCGACGCGAGCGGGCGCCGCCTGGCCTTCGTGTTCCAGTCGCCGACATTGATGCCCTGGGCCAGCGTGCAGGCCAACGTGCGCCTGCCGCTCGACCTGGCCGGCACACCGCCGGCCGAGGCCGACGCGCGCGTCGCCGAAGCGCTGAAGCTCGTCGGCTTGCACAAGTTCACCGAGGCCTTGCCGCGCGCCTTGTCGGGCGGCATGCAGATGCGGGTCTCGATCGCGCGCGGCCTGGTCACGCAGCCGCAATTGCTGCTGATGGACGAACCCTTCGGCGCGCTCGACGAGATCACCCGCCACAAGCTCGACGCCGACCTGCTCGCGCTGTGGGCGGCGAAAAAGCTCACCGTCGTGTTCGTCACGCACTCGATCCACGAAGCGGTGTTCCTGTCGACGCGCGTGATCATGATGGCGGCGCGCCCCGGGCGCGTAGTCGAAGAAGTAACGATCGACGAACCCTACCCGCGCAGCCAGGACTTCATGGTCACGCCGCAGTTCGCCCGCTACGCGAAGCGGCTGCAGGACAGCCTGCTGCGCGCCAGCACCGACACCGACGAAGAGGCGCAGCCATGAAGACCGCGCTCCTGCCGCTGATGCAGCAGCCACGCGTGCAGCGGGTCGTTTACCCGGCGCTGGTGGCGATCGTGCTGGTGGTGTTGTGGCAAGGCCTGGTCACCGGGCTGGAGCTGCCGCCCTACCTCGTGCCTTCCCCGGTGCTGATGATCAAGACACTCTTCACCGACTGGGTGGCACTCGGCTCGGCGCTGGTCGTCACCGTGAAGATCACGCTGCTCGCGTTCGTGGTCGCCACGGTCGCCGGCGTGCTGATCTCGTTCCTGTTCGTGCAGAACAAGCTGATCGAAACCGCGCTGTTCCCCTACGCCGTGCTGCTGCAGGTGACGCCCATCGTCGCGGTGGCGCCGCTGATCATCATCTGGGTGCGCAACCCGACCGCCTCGATGGTGGTGTGCGCTTCGCTGGTGGCGCTGTTCCCGATCATCGCCAACACCACGCTCGGGCTGCGCAGCATCGACCCCGACCTGCAGAGTTACTTCAAGCTCAACCGCGCGACGCGCTGGCAGACGCTCACAAGGCTGCGCATCCCGAGCGCGCTGCCCTACTTCTTCGGCGGCTTGCGCATCTCGAGCGGGCTGGCGTTGATCGGTGCGGTGGTGGCCGAGTTCGTCGCCGGCACCGGTGGCTCGGGCGCGGGCCTGGCCTACCAGATCCTGCAGGCCGGCTTCCAGCTCAACATCCCGCGCATGTTCGCCGCGCTGCTGCTGATCTCGCTGACCGGCGTGGCGCTGTTCGCCGCGATGGCCTGGCTGACGACACGGGCGCTGGGCTCGTGGCACGCGAGCGAAACCTCGCACGACTGACTTGCTGACCGAGACCGCCATGAACACCGATCCTTCACGCATCCATCAACTCGCCGAGGAGCTGCCCGCGCTCGACTGGGTGACCGACCCGGCGCGGGTGGCGCGGCTGTCGCAGGACTTCGCCTGGTTCAGCCCGGTGCTCAAGCGCCAGCTCTCGGAAAAGACCGCGCAGATCGCGGTGCGCCCGCGCACCGAAGCCGAGATCGCCGCGGTGGTGGGCGCCTGCGCGCGCGCCGCCATTCCGATCACCGTGCGCGGCAGCGGCACCGGCAACTACGGCCAGGCGATCCCGCTGCACGGCGGCGTGATCCTCGACATGAGCGGCTACAACGGCTTCGGCTGGGTGCGGGGTGGCGTCGGCCGCGCGCAGGCCGGCATCCGCCTGGCCGACTTCGACCGCCAGGCGCGCCCGCAAGGCTGGGAACTGCGCTGGCTGCCTTCGACCTTTCGCAGCGCCACGCTCGGCGGCCTGTTCGGTGGCGGCTTCGGCGGCGCCGGCTCGATCACCTACGGCCCGGTGGCGGCTGCCGGCAACGTGATGGGCGTGCGCGTGATGACGGTCGAACCCGAGCCGCGGGTGCTCGAAGTGCGCTCGCCCGACGCGATGCTGCTGCACCATGTGTACGGCACCAACGGCATCGTGCTCGAACTCGAGGTGGCGCTGGCACCGGCGCTCGACTGGGTCGAGAGCATCGCGACGTTCACCGCTTTCGACGCTGCGCTCGAGTTCTCGAGCGCGCTCGCCAGCGCGCCCGGCCTGGTGAAGAAGGAAGTGTGTTTTCTCGGCGCGCCAGTGCCCGACCACATGGCCACGCTGGCCGAGTACCTGCCCAAGGGTTGCCACGCCGTGTTGATCGTGGTGGCCGCGTCGTCGCAGGCCGGCATGGAAGACATGCTGGCCGGCTTCGGCGGCAGCATCAGCTACAGAAAGACGGCGGCCGAATCGGGCAGCCGCACGCTGCTCGAATACACGTGGAACCACACCACGCTGGTGGCGATGAAAGTCGACAAGAGCTTGACCTACATCCAGAGCGGCTTCGACCCTTCGCGCCATGTCGAGCAGGTGAAGGCGCTCGAAAAACTGCTGGCCGGCGAAGTGCTGATGCACCTGGAATTCCTGCGCACGAAAGACGGTGCGTTCAACTGCAGCGGGTTGCAGCTGATCCGCTACACGACGGAAGCGCGGCTCAACGAGATCATGCAGATCCACCGCGACCACGGCGTGATGATCAACAACCCGCACGTCTACATTCTCGAAGACGGCAAGCAGGGCCAGCTGAACCCCGCAGTGATCGAGACCCGGCGGCGTTTCGATCCGCAAGGTTTGCTGAACCCGGGGAAGATGCGGAGCTGGCCGGTCGCCGAGGCTGCGCCAGTGGGGCAGCCCGCACTTCAAGGCCACTGACGCGGAGGGCGCCTCAGCCCGGCGCCATGTCGGGCCGGCGCTCGATGTGCCAGCTGCCGGCGCCGCGCTCGAAGCCGATGGATTCGTAGAGGCCGATCGCCACGTCGAGCGGGTCGGCCACGATCACGAGTGTGTGCAGCTTCAGGCGCTCGAAGGCGTCTGTGCACACCGCGTGGATCAGCGTGCTGCACAGGCCGAGGCGGCGAAACGCCGGGTGGGTTTCGACATGCTGGAAACGGCCGAGCGCATCGCCACCCGGCCCGGCGTGGAACAAGCCGCAATCGGCGACGAGTTGCTCGCCGCTGGCCGTCTCGGCGAACACACCGAACCAGTCGCCCAGACCCTGGCGCCGCATCGACTCGTAGCGTGCCATCTGGCGCTGGCGGAACAGGCGGTAGCCTTCCACCGGCAGGTGCTCACCGGCGTCGCAGAGCACTTGCAGTTCGACCGCCTCGGGGGTCTGTTCGGGCAGCTTCAATGCAGCGACGCGAAAACTCGAAGGCAAGACGGTGCGCGGTGCGCGCAGTTGTTCGCGCCGCATCGTCAGCACGTTCGACGCGTACAGGGTGAAACCACATTGCACGAAGTCGTCGGGCAGCTCGAAGCCTTCACGCGCATCGACGCCGAAGGTCGTGTGGCGCGACTCGGTTTGGTGGCGGCCGATCTCGGCCTCGAAACGGCGCGCCCACTCTTCAGCGTCACCGGCCTGCGGAGCATGGTCGAAGAGCAGGAAGTTGCCCCACCAGTAGGTCGGGTTCGACGGCGTGCGCACGACGAGGCAGTCGTCGCGCGCGATCAGCTCGCCGTCGAAGCGCGCGAAGTTCAGGTCGGTGCGCCAGCCCAGGCTCAAGTCGGCCGGCACTTTCATGTCAGCTCACCACAGCCTGCCCGTCACGGCGGGGATCACTCGCGGCGACATAGCCTTCCACGGACGGGTCACCGAGGCGCCAGATGAACTGGCCGGCACCGAAGTCCTGGTAACTGTCGTTGATCACTTCGACCTGGTGGCCACGCGCCACCAGCGCCTGCACGGTGGCCGGGTTCATCGCAGCTTCGACGTTGATCTCGAGCCCCGCGTTGAAACGCCAGCGCGGCGCGTCGCACGCGGCCTGCGGTTGCTGCGCGTAGTTCAGCATGCGCACCAGCGTCTGCAGGTGGCCTTGCGGCTGCATGTTCGCGCCCATCACGCCGAAGCTCATCACCGCCTCGGGGCCGCTCGCACCCGGCTTCGTGAGGAAGGCCGGGATGATGGTGTGGAACGGCCGCTTGTGCGGCGCCACCACGTTGGGGCTCTTCGCATCGAGGCTGAACGCGTGGCCGCGGTTCTGCAGCGACAGGCCGTAACCCGGCACCACCACGCCCGAGCCGAAGCCCATGTAGTTGCTCTGGATGAAGCTGACCATCATGCCGCTCTCGTCGGCGGTGCTGAGGTAGATCGTGCCGCCCTTGACCGGATTGCCGGCGCCGAAGTCCTGCGCGCGCTTCGGGTCGATCAGCTTGGCGCGCGACGCGAGGTAGGTCGGATCCAGCATCTGCTCGACGCTCACTTCCATGCTCACCGGTTCGGCGACGAAGCGGTACACGTCGGCGAAGGCGAGCTTCATCGCCTCGATCTGCAGGTGCTGCGAATCGGCGCCGTCGACCGGCATCGAAGCAATGTCGAAGGAGCGCAGGATGCCCAGCGCCATCAGCGCCGAGATGCCCTGCCCGTTCGGCGGAATCTCGTGCAGCGTGTGGCCGGCGTAGTCGAGCCCGATCGGCGTGACCCACTCCGGCCTGTAAGCCGCGAAGTCTTCGACGGTCATCGCACCACCGTGCTCGCGTGCATGCCGCGCCGCGGCTTCGGCGATTTCGCCACCGTAGTAGGCCGCGCCCTTGCTCTGCGCGATCAGGCGCAGCGTGCGCGCCGCGTCCGGCAACTTGAACAACTCGGCCACGTTGGGCGCGCGACCGCGTGGCATGAAAGCCTCGCGGTAGCCGGGCTGGTCCTGCAGCAGCGGCACGGCCGCGGCCCACTTCTGCTGCACGACCACCGGCACGGCGTAACCGCGCTCGGCGATGTCGATGGCCGGCCCGAGCAACTGTGCGAACGGGAGCTTGCCGAAGCGCTCGCTCATCGTCACCCAGCCGGCCACGGCGCCGGGCACGGTCACGCTGTCCCAGCCGCGCACCGGCGGTGTCTTCGCGTCGGCACCGTACTTGCGCTTGAAGTACTCGGGCGTCCAGGCCTTCGGCGCGCGGCCCGAGGCATTCAGGCCATGCAGCGCCTTGCCGTCCCACAACAAGCAGAACGCGTCGGAGCCGAGACCATTGCTGACCGGCTCGGTCAGCGTGATCACCGCCGCGGCGGCAATCGCCGCGTCGACCGCGTTGCCTCCGTTGTGCAGCATGCGCATGCCGGCCTGCGCTGCGAGCGGGTGCGAGGTCGACACGACGTTGCGGCCGAACACGGGCAGGCGCTGGCTGGTGTAACCGGCGGTCCAGTCGAAGGAATGCGTCATCGCGGTGATCTCGAAAAGATGATGGGGTGAGGTGATGATCGCATCGAGCGCGCTCACGCGCCGAAGCGCGGCGCCGGCCCAGGCTGCGCGCCGCCCCCGGATGCTGGCGTCAGCGTGCCACGCGCGCGGTTGTGCGGGTGCGCTGCGGCCTCGGTGATCGACAACACCGGCGCATAGCAGACGTCGCTGCCTTCGAAGAGTGCGTTCCACTGCTCGCGCGTGCGGGTCAGGAAGAGTGCGGTCAAGCGCGCCTTCAAGGCTGGCCACAGAGCGCTGTCGTACTGCGCGCGCGGGTCGACGTCGTGCAGTTCGAGCTTCTGCAGCATCAACGCGTAGAACTGAGGTTCGAGCGCCGCGACGGTGATGAAACCGCCACCGGCGCACGCATACACGTCGTAGAACGGCGAGTCGTGGAACGCGCTCGGTGCCGCGCCACCGAGCCGGCCGCTGCCGTGCACCCAGTAGGCCAGGCCGCCGACCATCGCCGTGAGGTCGGTGATGGCCGCATCGACGACCGTGCCCTGCCCGCTCAACTTCGCCTGCAACACGCCGCAGACGATGCCGTAGGCCAGGCCGAGCGCACCGACGCCGTCGCCTGCCACCGTGGGCGGAAGCATCGGTCGTTCGCCCGGCCGCGCCGAGAGCGACAGCAGCCCCGTCAGCGCCACGTAGTTCAGGTCGTGCCCGGCCGCGTGCGCAAGCGGCCCGGTCTGGCCCCAGCCGGTCATGCGGCCGTAGACGAGCTTCGGGTTGCGCGCACGGCACACGTCGGGCCCGAGGCCCAGGCGTTCCATCACGCCGGGGCGGTTGCCTTCGATCAGCGCGTCGGCACCGGCCACGAGATCGAGCGCGCGCGCCAGGTCTGCGGCGTGTTTCAGGTCGAGCAACACCAGCTGCTTGCCGTCGCGCAGCGGCGTGCTGCCGGCGCCGAGCTGGGCCGACACGGCGTTGGCGGTCGGCCGTGCAATCAGCGTGACCTCGGCGCCGGCCTGCGCCAGCATGTGGCCGGCCAGCGGGCCCGGGCCCAGGCCTTCGAACTCGACGAGCTTCAGCCCCTTGAGCGGCAGAGGGTTCATGCAGGCACGGGTGTGTAGCCGGCTTCGCGGATCACGCCGGCCAGCGCTGCGGCATCGGCCGCGCCGGGTTCGATCTCGACACGGTGCCGTGCCAGGTCGATGTGCACAGCAGCGCGGCTGTCGGCGGCCTTGACCGCTTCGGTGATGGCCTTGACACAGTGGCCGCAGGTCATGTCGTTGACTTCGAAAGCAATCATGTCGTGTTCTCCTGCAAAGGGTTTCGGGGCACGCAGCGTGAAGCTTGCCAGCATGTCAAGGTCAAGGCGGCCTCACCGAAAACCCTGTGGTCTGCGCCGGATTCTGCCCTGATGCTTGACTCTCCCACGGTGGGAAGCTTGAGGATCACAATCCCTCCCTCCCGACCCGAACCCGCACCATGAACACTTCGCCGCAAACCGCCGACATCAGCCTGCAGGTCGGTGGCATGACCTGCGCGTCGTGCGTCGGCCGGGTCGAGAAGGCGTTGAAGGCTTTGCCCGGCGTGCTGTCGGCCTCGGTCAACCTGGCGACCGAACGTGCCAGCGTGCAGGCGCTGCCGGGCACCAGCGCCGCCACGCTCGCGCAGGCGGTCGTGAAGGCCGGCTACGAAGCGACGATCGTGTTGCCCGACGCCGCCGGCGCGCCCGCCCCGATGCCACGCCTGCCCGAGTGGTGGCCGGTCGCGCTCGGCGTGGCCTTGAGCCTGCCCCTGCTGATGCCGATGCTGCTCGCGCCCTTCGGCATCGACCTGATGCCCGGCCCCTGGTGGCAGCTGGCGCTGGCCACGCCGGTACAGTTCGGCCTGGGCTGGCGCTTCTACCGGGCCGGCTTCATGGCCGCACGCGCCGGCTCGGGCAACATGGACCTGCTGGTCGCGCTCGGCACCTCGGCCGCATACGGGCTGTCGGTCTGGATGATGTGGCGCCACGGCGGCCACGGTGGTGACGCTCACCCGCACCTCTACTTCGAAGCCTCGGCGGTCGTCATCACGCTGGTGCTGCTAGGCAAATGGCTCGAAGCGCGCGCCAAGCGCCAGACGACGGAAGCGATCCGCGCCCTCAACGCGCTGTGGCCGGCCACCGCGCACGTGCGTCGCGACGGTGTCGAAACCGAGGTGCCGGTCGCCCAGGTGCGCGTCGGCGACAGCGTCGTGGTGCGCCCCGGCGAGCGCGTGCCGGTCGACGGTGTGGTGACCGAAGGCCGCAGCCATGTCGACGAATCGCACCTCACCGGCGAGAGCCGGCCGGTCGTGAAAACGGCGGGCGACACCGTGACCGGCGGCTCGATCAATGCCGACGGCTTGTTGTGCGTCGACACCAAGGCGGTCGGCGCGGAAACGACGCTGGCCCGCATCATCCGGCTGGTCGAATCGGCGCAGGCTGCCAAGGCGCCGATACAGAAGACCGTCGATCGCGTCAGCGCGATCTTCGTGCCCGTCGTGCTGGGCATTGCCGTTTTGACCGGGGCCGGCTGGCTGCTCGCCGGTGGCCCGTGGGAGCAGGCGCTGATCAATGCCGTGGCGGTGCTCGTGATCGCCTGCCCGTGTGCGCTGGGCCTGGCCACGCCGGCCGCGATCATGGCCGGCACCGGCGTCGCCGCCACGCACGGCATCCTGATCCGCGATGCGCAGGCATTGGAGCTGGCGCACTCGGTCACGACCGTGGTGTTCGACAAGACCGGCACGCTCACCGAAGGCCGGCCCGCGCTCGTGAGCGTGCAGCCCGCGCCGGGCATCGAAGCCGCCGAGTTGCTGCGCCTGGCCGCGGCGCTGCAACAGGGCAGCGACCACCCGCTGGCGCGCGCGGTGATGGCGCAGGCGCGCAGCGACAAGCTCGTCGTGCCTGAAGCGCTGAACAGCACCGCCTTGCCTGGGCGCGGGCTCGAAGCGGTGGTCGGTGGCGCGCGGCTGTTGCTGGGCAGCAGCCGCTTGCTGCGCGAGTCGGGCCTGACCGCCGGCACGCTCGCAGCCGCAGCGCAGCAGCTGCAGGACCAAGGGCACACAGTCTCGTGGCTGATTCGCGAGCAGAACGGCGCGGCCGAGCTGCTGGGCCTGCTGGCGTTCGGCGACCGGATCAAACCCTCGGCCGCGGCGGCGATCACGCGCCTGCACGCCCTCGGCATCCGCACCGTGATGCTCAGCGGCGACAACGCCGGCAGCGCTGGCGCCGTGGCGCACGCGCTCGGCATCACGGAGTTTCGCGCCGAGGTCTTGCCTGCCGACAAGGCGGCCGCCGTGCAGGCGCTGCGCGCCAGCGGCGCGGTGGTCGCGATGGTGGGCGACGGCATCAACGACGCACCGGCGCTGGCCGCGGCCGACGTGGGCATCGCGATGGGAGGCGGCACCGACGTGGCGATGGACGCCGCCGCCATCACGCTGATGCGCGGCGACCTCGGCCTGGTGGCCGACGCCTTCGACATCTCGCGGCGCACCAGCCGCAAGATCCGGCAGAACCTGTTCTGGGCTTTTGTTTACAACGTGGTCGGTATCCCGCTCGCCGCACTCGGCTTGCTGAACCCGGTGATCGCCGGTGCAGCGATGGCCTTCAGCAGTGTCAGCGTGGTCGGCAACGCACTCTGGCTGCGGCGCTGGCGGCCCGCCGTTGATGCGAAGGAGAGTGCATGAACAGCGTCAACATCGGCCAGGCCGCGAAGTTGTCGGGCGTGTCGGCCAAGATGATCCGGCACTACGAAGAGGTCGGCCTCATCCCGGCCGCGAGCCGAACGGAATCAGGCTACCGGCAGTACGGCGAAGCCGAGGTGCACAGCCTGCGCTTCATTCGCCACGCCCGCGACCTCGGCTTCTCGATCGCGCAGATCGGCGAGCTGGTGGGCTTGTGGCAGAACCGGCGCCGTTCCAGCAGCAAGGTCAAGGCGCTGGCCCTGGCGCACGTGGCCGAGCTGGAACGCAAGGTCGCGAGCCTGCAGGCGATGAAAGACACGCTGCAGCACCTGGCGAGTTGTTGCCACGGCGACGAACGCCCGGAATGCCCGATCCTGGACCGGCTGGCCGACGACACGCCGCGCTGAGCGGCGGTCACCGGTCGCGTGGCTTCAGGGTTCTTCCTGGAACGTGGCTTCGCGCTTCTTGCTGATCGACGGGAGCAGCACGATCACGATCAGCAGCACGGCCATGGCGAGCAAGGCCGCCGACAAGGGTCGGGTGACGAACGCGCTCCAGTCGCCACGCGACAGCAGCAGGGCCCGGCGCAGGTTTTCTTCCATCATCGGCCCGAGGATGAAACCCAGCAACAGCGGTGCACCTTCGCAGCCGAGCTTGTAGAACAGGTAGCCGACCACCGCGAACACGGCGGTCGCGTAGACGTCGAAGTTGTTGTTGTTCAGCGTGTACACGCCGATGCAGCAGAACAGCGTGATCGCCGGGAACAGGTACTTGTACGGCACGGTCAGCAGCTTGATCCAGATGCCGATCAGCGGCAGGTTCAGGATCACGAGCATCGCGTTGCCGACCCACATCGAGGCGATCAGGCCCCAGAACAGCTGCGGGTTGCTCGTCATGACCTGCGGGCCGGGCTGGATGCCCTTGATCGTCATGGCACCGACCATCAGCGCCATCACCGCGTTGGGCGGGATGCCGAGCGTGAGCATCGGGATGAACGAGGTCTGCGCACCGGCGTTGTTGGCCGATTCGGGGCCGGCCACGCCACGGATGTTGCCCTTGCCGAACGGCACGTCGCCGGGGCGGCCCTTCATCTTCTTCTCGACCGTGTAGGCGGCGAACGACGCCAGCAGCGCGCCACCGCCGGGCAGCACGCCCAGCAAGGAGCCGAGCGCCGTGCCGCGGATCACCGCCGGCCAGGCGTCCTTGAAGTCCTGCTTGGTCGGCCACAGGCCCTTCACGTGCTTCGTGAACACCTCGCGGTGTTCGGCCGGCTGGCCCAGGTTGGCGATGATCTCGCCGAAACCGAACACGCCCATCGCGATCGTGACGAAGCCGATGCCGTCGGTGAGTTCGGGAATGTCGAAGCTGTAGCGCGCGGTGCCCGAGATCACGTCGGTGTTGATCTGCGCCAGCAGCAGGCCGAGGATGATCATCGAGATCGCCTTGAGCAGCGAACCCGAGGCCAGCACCACGGCGCCGATCAGGCCCAGCACCATCAGCGAGAAGTACTCGGCCGGGCCGAACTTGAACGCCAGCTCGGTCAGCGGCGGGGCGAACGCCGCGATGATGACCGTGCCCACGCACCCGGCGAAGAACGAGCCCAGGCCGGCCGCGGCGAGCGCCGCACCAGCGCGGCCCTTGCGCGCCATCGCGTAACCGTCGATCGCCGTGACGACCGAACTCGACTCGCCCGGCACGTTGATCAGGATCGCGGTGGTCGAGCCGCCGTACTGCGCGCCGTAATAGATGCCGGCCAGCATGATCAGCGCCGGTGTGGCGTCGAGTGCGTAGATCGAAGGCAGCAGCATCGCGATCGTGGCGACCGGGCCGAGCCCCGGCAAGACGCCGATCAGCGTGCCCAGAATGCAGCCGCCGAGCGCGTACAGCAGGTTCTGCACGGTGAAGGCGACGCTGAAACCGAGCGCGAGGTTGTTGAGCAGATCCATGTGCGTGTTCTCTTGGTTCGGGGTGTGCCGGCGCTGCGCGCTCAACCGCCCATGAAAGCGGGCTTGAGCGGAATCGTCAGATTCAGGCCCCAGATGAACACGACCCACGAACCCGCCGTGAGCACGACGCAGCTGGCGATCACGCCCTTCCAGCTGAACTCGTCACCGGCGAAGCTGACCATGATGATCAGCAGCGGCAGCGTGAGGAACAGGCCCAGGCGCGGCAGCGCGAGACCGAATACTGCGATCGAAGCCACCACCACGAGCAAGGGGCGCCAGGCGATGTCTCCGATCGGATCGCCGTCTTCGGTTTCGATCGTGAGCGACTTGAACAGCACCACGGCGCCGAGGATCGCCATGATCACGCTCAGCATCAGCGGGAAGTAGCCCGCGCCGGGGCGCGCCGAGGTGCCCATCGAGTAGTTCGTGGCACCGACGGCGAAGATCACGCCGACCACCAGAAACATCAACCCTGAAAAGAAATCCTTCTGGCTCTTGATCTTCATGCCGCGCTCCTCGCTCGTCTTCTTGGTTGCGTGCGATTCTAGGCACGCACAACCCCACTGCATGTGTGGTTTGTACGTAGCAAAAAAACGTGCACCAGCGTGTGGCGTGGGCGCCAGCCCTACTCCCAGGGCAAGGTGACGCGCAGCACTTCCTCGAGCGTGGTCACGCCTTCGGCGACCTTCATCACACCCGCCAGGCGCAGCGGGCGCAGGCCGTCCTTCACAGCCTGGCGGCGCAGCTTGTCGATGTCGGGCACCGGGTGGATGTGGGCGCGGGCCGCATCGGTCACCGACAGCAGCTCGTACAAACCGGCGCGGCCGCGGTAGCCCGTCATCCGGCAATCGAGGCAGCCGACCGGCTTGTAGGGCTTGACGCTGCCGTTCAGGCGCCAGGGCTTGATGGCTTCGTCGAGGTGCTCGCGGGTGATTTCGTCGTCGGGCTGCTTGCAGTTCACGCACAGCGTGCGCACCAGCCGCTGCGCTAGCACGCCGATCAGCGTCGACGCGGCCATGTACGGCGCCACGCCCAGGTCGGTGAGGCGGGTCACGGCCGAGGGCGCGTCGTTCGTGTGCAGCGTGCTGAACACGAGGTGGCCGGTGAGCGCGGCCTGGATCGCCATTTCTGCCGTCTCCAAGTCGCGGATTTCGCCGACCATGATGATGTCCGGGTCTTGGCGCATCAGCGCACGCAGGCCTTCAGCGAAGTTCAGGTCGATCAGCGGCTGCACCTGAGTCTGGTTCAGCGCCGGCTGGATCATTTCGATCGGGTCTTCGATCGTGCAGACGTTGACCTCGTCGGTCGCCAGCCGCCGCAGCGTGGAGTACAGCGTCGTCGTCTTGCCCGAACCGGTGGGCCCGGTCAGAAGAATGATGCCGTTCGGCTTGGCGACCAGCTCTTCCCAGCGTTTGCCGTCGTGGCTGCCGAAGCCCAGGCCGTCGAGCTCCTTCACCGTGGTCTCGGGGTCGAAGATCCGCATCACCATCTTTTCGCCGAACGCGGTGGGCAGCGTCGACAAGCGCATTTCGACTTCGTCGCCGGCCGGGTTGCGGGTCTTGATGCGGCCGTCGAGCGGGCGGCGCTTTTCGATCACGTCCATGCGGCCGAGCAATTTCACGCGCGCGATCATCGCGTTCATCACGCCCGGCGGCAGCTGGTAGACGGTCTGCATCACGCCGTCGATGCGAAAGCGGATCACGCTGCGTTCGCGGCGTGGCTCGAGGTGGATGTCCGACGCTCGCTGGTCGATCGCGTATTGCCACAGCCAGTCGACCACCTGCACAACACCCTGGTCGTTGGCGTCGAGCTGCTTGTTGGTGCGGCCGAGCTCGACCAGTTGCTCGAAGCTCGCCGCGGCCGACGCTTCGCCGCTCTTGGTGGCATTGCGCACCGAGCGCGACAGTGTGTAGAACTCGGTCGTGTAGCGCTTGAGCTCGAGCGGGCTCACCAGCACCAGCTTCACGGTCTTGCGGGTGTGGCCTTCGATCTCGGCGACCCAGCCGATGTCGAGCGGCTCGCAGGTCGCGATCGTCACTTCGGTGGCGCCCACGTTCAGCGGCAATGCGCGGCGCCGCTCGGCGTAGGTGATCGACATGACTTCGGAAACCCGCCCCACGTCGGCCTTGAGCGGGTCGATGCGCAGGTAGGGCAGGCCAGTGCGCTTGGCCAGCCACTCGGTGATGACTTCGGCGTCGAGCGCCTTGGTGCTGTTGAAGCGCACCATGCCGGCGCTGGCCAGCCGCGTGATCGGGTGCTGCGCGCTGTGGCTGGTGGAAAACCGCCGTGCCGTCTCGACCGCGTCTTCCGGGCTGATCACCTTGTCTTCGCGCAACCAGCCGAGCAGCAGGCTCAGTTCCAGGTGGCTGGCCGGGGCGAGGGTCTTGGGGCGGGCGGCTGCGTTCATGCGTGCGGTGATCGACGGCGCCTTCACGGGGCGGCCGGCAGGATGAGCAAGGGGCGTAGCGTACTCCGCGCCGGGCGCGCCCGAGTGTCGGCTTTGTGTCGGCGTGAAATCATGCCGGCGCGGCGTCGCTCATGGCCGCCGCCGTCGAGGCGAGCGGGCGGATCATGCGCAGCCACTTCTTCGCCGGCAGCTTGAAGCGCTTTTCGATGGCCTCGGCACGCCCTTCGAGCGCCGTGCGATCCGGCATCGGTGCGTTCTTCAAGGCGATGACGATGGTGTTGCCCTCTTTCGTCGGCCGCAGGCTCCACACCTGCCCCGCGCCGAAGGCCGCGGCGATACGCTGGGCGCTGCGCTCGAAGCTGGCGTCACGGCCGAACAGGTTCACGCTCATCACACCGCCGTCCGCCAGCACGCGGTGGCAGTCGCGGTAGAAGGCAACGCTATCGAGCACGGGGCTGGCGGCGTCGTGGTCGTAGAGGTCTACGCACAGGGCCTGTACCGAATCGGCGTGCGTGGCATCGGCCACGTACGCGGCCGCGTCCATCTGCAACACCTGCAGCCGCGCCGAGTCGTCCGGCAGGTGAAAGAACATGCGGCAGGCCTGGATCACCGTCGGGTTCAGTTCGACCGCCGTCGTCCGCATGCGCAGCGTGCTGTGGCAAAAACGCGTGATCGCCGCCGCGCCCAGGCCGAGCTGCACCGCCTCACCCTGGGTCAGCTCGGGCGCCGGGCGCAGCAGCATCCAGGCCATCATGCGCTGCACATAGTCGAGTTCCAGCTTGAGCGACTGGCGGATGCGCATCGCGCCCTGCACCCAAGGCGTGCCCAGATGCAGGTAACGCACGCCGTCGGCTTCCGAGATCGTGGCCGGGGCCAGTTCGGGTTCTTTCTCTCTCATGCTGTCAGGCCACTCCGTGTTCTTCGAAGACCGCGCGCCACGCGGCCAGCTTGCGCTCGAAACTCCAGCTCGCGTTGGCCGGGCTGGTCGAGGGCAGGCGGTGCACCGCCACCCCCAGCGATTGTGTGTGCTTGATCGCGCGCGCCGATTCGCCACCGTTGTGGGCGACGGCCTGAAGCCGCGGCGCAGTCTCTCTCAGGCTCGCGAGGTCGTTGAACTGGGCCTGCTCGATCGCGCTGTCGAGGCTGCCCACACGCTTGCAGCGGGCGTAGACGTCCCACAGGCCGAGGCCACGCGCCCGCATCGCCTCGATTCGTTGTGGATACGGCAGCGGCACCAGCTCGATCTGCCAGATTGCCGAAAGGATTGGCCAGAAGTGGTTGCGCGGGTGGCCGTAGTACTGCTGCGCCACGAGCGAGGCCACGCCAGGGAAGCTGCCGAGCACGACGAGGCGGGTGTTCTCCCCGACGACCGGCCCCAGGCCCTGCAGCAGTTCGGCCATCAGTCGCTCGGCTCGGCCAGCGCGGCCAGGCCCGGCAAGGCGGTGCGCGCGTTCGCCGAGGTCGCTGCGGCGAGGTCCTGCAGCGACAACCCGCGCAGTTCGGCGAGCGTGGCGGCGATACGCGGCAGTTCGCCGGGTTCGTTGCGCGAAGTTTCGCCGGCGGCGCGCTGCCCGGCCGTGCGGTACAGCCAGTGCGGCGGGATGTCGGGTGCGTCGGTTTCGAGCACGATCGCGTCCAGCGGCAAGCTCTGCGCCAGGCGGCGGATCTGGAGTGCCCGATCGAAGGTCATCGCGCCTCCGAAACCGAGCTTGAAACCGAGATCGACGAAGGCCATCGCCTGCTGCTCGCTGCCGTTGAACGCGTGGGCGATGCCACCCTGCACCCGGATCGTGCGCAGGTGCTTGAGCAGCGTGTCGGCCGAGCGCCGCACGTGCAGGATCACGGGCAGCTTGAACTCGCGGGCCAGTTCGAGCTGGGCCACGTAATACTGCTGCTGGCGTTCCGGATCGAACCCGGGCACGAAGTGGTCGAGGCCGATCTCGCCGACCGCCACGAGTCGCGGGTCACCACGGTGCAGCGCCAGCGCTTCACGCAGCCGCTGCAGATCGGCGCCCTGCGAGCGGCCGGTGTACAGCGGATGAATGCCGAGCGCGTAGGCGAAGCCATGAGCGCGCGCCAGCGCGCGCACCGTCTCGAAGTTCGCTACCTCCACGGCCGGCACGACCATCTGCGCCACACCGGCGGCGCGTGCCCGCTCGACCACGGCGTCGCGGTCGGCGTCGAACTCGGGCGCGTCGAGGTGACAGTGCGTGTCGGTCCACATGGCCGGCATCATGCCTTGCGCCGAGACAGGGATTGGCCTGCCGTGCTACTGTTGCATCGAAGCACCCGGGGCCGGTCTCGGCGGTGCGCCAAAACGGGTCGAGTCACATGCGCCAACCGGGATGCAGATGATGAAGAAGGCACCGCTTTACAGCCGCTCCCGCGCCTCGGCCGCCGCTGTCGAGGCCGCCGCGGCGGCCTCCCCGCCGCCCGCCCGGGCCTCGCGCCTGCGCGCCTTTGCCGGCCGCCACGAACGCCGGCTGTGGGCTGCCGCGGTGGTCTTGCTGCTGGGAGCGGCGCTGTTCCTCAACGGCGGCTTCGGCCCCAAACAAGCCCCTCTCACGCTCAAGCAGATCGACGCCGCGATGCGCCAGTCGCTCGACGAAAAACCCCTGCCCTCGCAGGCCACCAAGGCGTATGACGCCGTGATCGGCTCGGTCGTGCGGGTGGTCGGCCTGATGACCGAAGGCGACGACGGCAGCGACGACAAGGCCAACGGCTCGGCCGAGCGCGGCGTGGGCTCGGGCGTGGTGATCATCGACAACGGCACGATCCTGACCAACCTGCACGTGGTGAGCGGCGCCAAGCGCATCAAGGTGACCTTCATGGACGGCACCGAATCCGAGGCCGTGCTCGTCAGCATGCAGCCGCAGAACGACCTGGCGGTGCTGCGCGCCAAGACCGTGCCCGACGACCTGGAAGCCGCCACGATGCGCTCGACCGCCGACCTCTCGCCCGGCGACGGCGTGGTGGCGGTGGGCTTCCCGTTCGGCATCGGGCCTTCGGTGTCGTCGGGCGTGGTCTCGGGCCTGAAGCGCGAGTTCCGCTCGCCCGAAGGACAGCAGATGCTGACCAACCTGATCCAGTTCGACGCCGCTGCCAACCCGGGCAATTCGGGCGGGCCGCTGGTCACGATGGACGGCGAGGTGGTCGGCATCGTCACCGCGATCCTGAACCCGTCGCGCCAGCGCGTGTTCATTGGCATCGGTTTTGCGGTACCGATCGAAAACGCGGCCGCCGCGGCCGGCATGCCACCGTTCTGAACTTCAGCGAGCCCATCGAATGCAAACAACGAATGAGCACAACGCCTCCACGCTGATGGAGGAGATCCTCTACGAAGTGAAGCGCGTCGTCGTGGGGCAGGACCATTTCCTCGAACGGGTGATGGTCGCGATGCTCGCGCAAGGCCACCTGCTCGTCGAAGGCGTGCCCGGCCTGGCCAAGACGCTGACCGTGAAGACGCTGGCGCAAACGCTGCGCGGCACCTTCAAGCGCATCCAGTTCACGCCCGACCTGGTGCCGGCCGACCTGGTGGGCACGCGCATCTTCAACCCGCGCACCGGTGAATTCAGCACCTCGCTCGGCCCGGTGTTCACACACCTGCTGCTGGCCGATGAAATCAACCGCGCGCCGGCCAAGGTGCAGAGCGCGCTGCTCGAAGTGATGCAGGAGCGCCAGGTCACGATCGCCGGCGAGACGCACAAGGTGCCCGAGCCCTTTCTCGTGATGGCCACGCAGAACCCGATCGAGACCGAAGGCACCTACCCGCTGCCCGAAGCGCAGGTCGACCGTTTCATGATGAAGGTGCTGGTCGACTACCCGAGCGAAGAAGAAGAGTTCGTGATCGCGCAGCGCGTGACCGGCCCGGCGACCGTGGTCTCGGCCGTCGCCAGCATGGGCCAGCTCGCCGAGCTGCAGCAGGAATGCCGCAAGGTGTATGTCGACCCGTCGCTGATGCAATACGCCGTGAAGCTCGTCAGCGCCACGCGACGGCCCGACCGTTACGGCCTGGCCGACCTGGCCAAGTACCTCACCTATGGCGCCAGCCCGCGCGCCACCATCGGCCTCATCGAAGGCGCACGTGCGCTGGCCTTCATGCGTGGCCGCAGTTATGCCTTGCCGGAAGACATGACCGGCCTCGTCGGCGACGTGTTCCGGCATCGCCTGGTGCTGTCCTACGAAGCGCTGGCCGACGGCCTGACCGCCGACCAGATCGTGCAGAAGGTGATGAAGAAGATCCCCGTGCCCGACAAACCGCTGGCGCCGGAAGCCAAAGGCGAGTGATCTGATGAGCGAAGCCACGGCCGCCCCGCCCAGCTCCGAAGCGCTGCTCAAGCGCCTGGAGTGGACGGTGATCCGCCGCCTCGACGGCCTGCTGCAGGGCGACTACCGCACGCTGTGGCGCGGCGCAGGCCTCGACCTGGCCGACCTGCGCGAGTACCAGCATTTCGACGACGTGCGCCACATCGACTGGAACGTCACGGCTCGGCTGCAGACGCCTTACGTGCGCCAGTTCACCGAAGACCGCGAGCTCGCCGCGTGGTTCCTCGTCGACCTGAGCGCGAGTGCCGATTTCGGCTCCGGCGACACCAACAAGCGCAGCGTGGCACGCGAATTCACAGGCGTGCTGGCGCGGCTGCTCACGCGCCACGGCAACCGTGTGGGCGCCATGCTCTACGGCAGCGCCGTCGACACCGTGATCCCGGCCCGGGGCGGGCGGATGCACGTGCTCAACCTGCTGCAACGCATGGCGCAGCGCCCGGCCGAAACGGCCGGCGGGGTGACCCAGCTGCGCGACCTGCTGGTGGCTGCGCAAGGCATCGTCAAACGCCGCTCCACGGTGTTCGTGATCTCCGACTTCATCAGCGCACCCGGATGGGAGAAAGCGCTCGCCCAGCTCGCGACGCGCCACGAAGTGACGGCCGTGCGCCTGTTCGACCCGCTCGAGATGGAATTGCCCGACCTCGGCCTGGTGACGATGCGTGACGCCGAGACCGGTGAGCAGATCGTGGTCGACACGCACGACGCAGGCTTTCGCAAACGGTTCGCGGCGGCGGCGGAAAAGCGCGAAGCTCGTCTGCTGGAAGCGTTGGCGCGCGCCGGTGTCGACACGCTCGAACTGGCGACCGACGACGACCTGATGGACGCGATCCTGCGATTCGCCGACCTGCGCAAACAGCGCAGCCGCCTCGCCAACTGGAGCGGCAAGCCGCAGCGCGCCGGCACGCCGACGCACCTGACGACCTGGAGCGGAGCCCCAGCATGAGACCGGCGATGACCTTCCTCTGGCCCGAGATGCTGTGGCTGATGATCGTGGTGCCACTGCTCGTGCTGCTCTACGTCTGGCTGCTGCGCCGTCGCAAGAAGACCGCGATCCGTTTTGCCAACCTCACGCTGGTGAAAGAAGCCATGGGCAAGAGCGCCGCCTGGCGCCGCCACCTGCCGCCGGCCCTGTTGCTGATGGCGCTCAGCGCGCTGCTGTTCGCCGTGTCGCGGCCGACGGCGATCATCAGCCTGCCGTCGCAGCAAGAGACGATCATTCTGGCCATCGACGTGTCGGGCAGCATGCGCGCGACCGACGTGCTGCCCGACCGATTCACCGCCGCCAAGGACGCGGCAAAGGCCTTCCTCACCGACCTGCCGCGCAGCGTGCGCATCGGCGTGGTGCAGTTCGCCGGCACCGCGGCCGTGGTGCAGGCGCCCACGCTGAGCCGCGACGACGTGGCCGCCGCGATCGACCGTTTCCAGTTGCAGCGCGGCACCGCCACTGGCAGCGGCATCGTGCTGTCGCTGGCCACGATCTTCCCCGAGGCCGGCATCGACCTGTCGCAGATCACCGGCCAGCGCAACATGCCGCCCGGCCCGAACGACAAGGCGCCGGTCGAGTTCACGCCGGTGCAGCCGGGCTCCTACGGTTCGGCCGCGATCATCATGCTGACCGACGGCCAGCGCACCACCGGCCCCGACCCGATGGAAGCCGCCAAGATGGCGGCCGACCGCGGCGTGCGGGTCTATACGGTGGGCGTGGGCACGAAAGACGGCGAGACCATCGGTTTCGAAGGCTGGTCGATGCGGGTGCGGCTCGATGAAGACACGCTGAAGAACGTGGCCAACCTGACCCGTGCCGAGTACTACTACGCCGGCACCGCGGCCGACCTGAAGAAGGTCTACCAGGCGCTGAGCACGCGGCTCGTGGTCGAGAAGAAGGAAACCGAAGTCAGCGCACTGTTCGCCGCTTTGGGCGCATTGCTGGTGATGCTGGCGGCGGGCCTCTCGGTCTGGTGGTTCGGGCGCGTCGCCTAGCGAATCGAAGCCCGCGTGGCCGCAGGCAGAATGCGGCCCATGTCCATGCACTTCGATCTGGTCGACATGCGCCTGATGGTGCATGTGGCCGCCGCCAACAGCCTCACCAAAGGCGCAGAGGCTTCGCACATCTCGCTGCCCGCCGCGAGCACGCGCATCAAGAACCTGGAAGAGAGCATCGGCACCAAGCTGCTCTACCGCACCAGCCAGGGTGTCACGCTCACCCCGCCGGGCCAGGCTTTCGTGCACCACGCGCGCACGGTGCTCGGGCAGATCGAACACCTGCGCGGCGACCTGCAGGAGTACGCCAAGGGCGTGAAGGGCCATCTGCGTGTCTTCGCCAACACCACGGCGCTGGGCGAGTTTTTGCCGCCGGTCTTGCGCAGCTACCTGCTCAGCCACCCCGATGTGAACATCGACCTTCGTGAACGCTTGTCGCACGACATCATCCGCGCGGTGACGGAAGGCCAGACCGACATCGGCATCGTTGCCGGCATGGAACGCACCGAAAACCTGCAGACGATTCCGTACCGACGCGATCGGCTGGTGCTGGTGGTTCCGCAGGCGCATGCGATGGCGCGCGAAACGCGCGTTGCGTTCGCCGACACGCTGGAGCACGACCACATCGGGCTGCACGAGTCGAGCGCGATCCACGGCTTTCTGCGTCAGGTGTGCGACCAGTTGCACCGGCCCTTGAAGCTGCGCATCCAGGTCGGCAACTTCGAAGCAGCCTGCCGCATGATCGAAGCGAGCGTGGGCCTGGCGATCCTGCCCGAGTCGGCGGCGCGCCGGCATGCCTTGACGATGGCGATCACGATCGTGCCGCTGTCGGATGCGTGGGCGATTCGTGCGATGCAGATCTGCGTGCGGAATCTGGATGCGTTGCCTACGTTTGCTCGGGAGTTGGTTGATTTGTTGGTGGCCGATGCGGCGGCTAGTGAGCCTAGTTTCGTTGACGCCGCTGCTTGATTTGGACGGGTGAGTTGGGCACGTCGCGGCAGGCGGCACCCGGCGGGCGGCTCATGCTGTTGCGGTCGTCGCTGCGCGCCGACTCCACTGCGGTGCTCGGTCCGAGGTCGTGCGGCAGAACTCGTTTCGTTCGCTGCGCTCACTGCGCTCAAACAGCTGCCGCAAGTCAGTCAACGAAGCGCGCTGCGCGCGCCGACCTCGGCCCTGCGCTCCTCGTCGCCACAGAAATCGCCGCCCGCCGGGTGCCGCCTGCCGCTCTGGCACCTCTTTCTCTACTCGTCGGACAAGCAAACAGGTGCCAGCAAAGGCGCGTGTGGGCAGGCTGGAGCGCGCCTCTGGGGCGCCGAGAAGCGCAGGGCTCGTGGCCGCGCGCGCAGCGCGCATCGTCAACTGACTTGTCGCCGCCTGTTTGAACGGAGCGAACGAAGTGAGCGCAGTGAGTTCGGCGACGGGCCACGAGCACGAGCATCGCAGGGCAGTCTG
>JBEBIB010000055.1:0-12546 GCA_040080605.1 Burkholderiaceae bacterium | reverse complement strand
TCAGGTTCGTAGGGGAGGTAGTTCGCGGCCATGCCGCATCAACGCACCTCACGTGCCAGCAGCTCTCAGGGACTTCCCTTCTGCCGCCCAGACTCCTAGTCGAGTTCAGGGCGCCGCGCCGCCCAGCCCGAGCCACACGCCGATCGCCATCAGCGCGGCCTGGTCACCGGCCGCGAAGCCCTGCCACTTGGTGGGGGCGAGTTTCTTCTTGCCGTCTTCGGTCGTGTCCAGCGCCAGCAGGTAGTCACGCACCGCATCGACGTCGGCCGCGCTCATGGCCGGGCTGGCGATGATGTGCTTGATGGGTACCGGCTTCGACTGCGCCAGCACCTTGCCGCCCTTGGCCTTCCAGTCCTTGATCACGCCGCCGGCCGCGGTGGCGCCCGACAGCGTCAGGTTGTTCTCGACGAAGAACGGCACGGCGTCCTGGTAGCGTGTGTAGACGTAGTTCACCTGCTTGGCGTCGCCGAGGGCGTCGCGGATCGTGGCGCGGATCATCCACGCCGTGATCGAGTCTTCGTCGGGTGCGCCGAGGCGGCTGCCTTTCAGCTCCGCCAGCGACGTGAGCTTGGAGTCGGCCTTCACGAGGAAGTTGGCGCGGTAGTCCTGAAAACCCTTGGTCACGGCCACGAGCTTGTAGCCGGAGTTCTTCATCGCCGCGATCGACAGGTGCGCCGGGTGCACCATCGCCAGGTCGTAGGCCTTTTCGGCCAGGCCCTGGCGCAAGGCCGGGTAGCCGCCGATCGGCTCGATGACGACGGGCTGGCGCAGGATCTTGGTCAGATCGGCGGCGATGAGGGCGTACTTGGCACGAATCTCTTCGTTCGGCACGCGGTAGGTCACGCCTTCGTTGACGGCGAACACGAGCGCATGCGAGAAGGTCGACGACGCTGCCAGCAGCAGCGCCACACCCCAGCGCAGATAAGTCGGTTTCATCTTGTTTCCTCGGGCGCGCAACGCGCCGAAGGCAGGAGTTTCCGCGCTTTTGAACTGTGAACCAATGTCTCCACCGCCCGTGCGGCGGGGCAGCGTGGCGTTTTGCACACGACCCTGCCGACGCTACGGGGCCTTCTTCGCAGCCGCCTTGCGGGGGGCGGCCTTCTTCGCGGCGGGGGCCTTCTTCGCGGCAGGCTTCTTCACCTCGACCTCGGCCTCGGCCGCAGGTGCCTTGTCGGCCGCCGCCGGCTTGGCCGCCGGCACCTTGCCCGGCCGCGCCACCCGCGGCTCGAACTCGAAGCTGACCTTGCCTTCCTTCTTGTCGTAGGCCAGCCGCGCCTTGAATTTGCGCCGGGTCTTGTTCGACACGAAACCTTCGAGCAGCTCGGTCTTGCCGGTGGCGAGCAGCTTGGTCATCTGCTCGCGCGCCACCGGCTGCTGCAGGATGATCTTGCCACTCTTGAAGTCGCAGGTCACGTTGGCGCCGACAGCGTGTTCGCACACGTAGCTGCTGCCGTGTTCGTACACGCGGCCCTGGTCTTTCGGGCAGACGCCCAGGCTTTCCTGGGCCGAGAAGTCGACGGCCAAGCCCGACTCGCCGTCCTTCTTCGCGTCTTCGCCGAAGTCGAATTCGAGCTTCCAGTTCTTGATCTCGTCGTCGAACGCCAGCTTGAGCTCGGCCGTGAACGGCCAGCCCGCCTTGGAGCGAAAGCCTTCGAGCGGGCCGATCTTCTTGTTCGTCAGAAAACGCTCGACCTCGTCGAGCTCGAACGCGCGGCTGCCCGGGATCTTGCTGATCGAGAAGCCGCAGCCTTCGGCCGCACCCGCTTTGCCGGTACAGGCGAAGCGCCTGTAGTTTTCTTTCACCACGCCGCCGCAGTTCGGGCACGCTGTCTTCAGCGTCGCGTAGTCGCCGGGGATCGTGTCGCGGTCGTATTCCTTGGCCTTCTTGACGATGCGCTCGGCCATCGCCGCGATCTCGGCCATGAAGGTCTCGCGCTCCAGCTTGCCCTTTTCCATCTCCGACAACTGGTACTCCCAGTTGCCGGTGAGCTCGGGCTTGGTCAGGTCTTCCACGCCCAGGCCGCGCAGCAGCGTCATCAGCTGGAAGGCCTTGGCGCCCGGCACCAGCTCGCGGCCTTCGCGGTGGATGTACTTTTCGTAGATCAGGCCTTCGATGATGGCCGCGCGCGTGGCCGGCGTGCCGAGGCCCTTTTCCTGCATCGCCTCGCGCATGTCGTCGTCGTCGATCAGCTTGCCGGCGCCTTCCATCGCGCTCAACAGCGTGGCTTCGGTGTAGCGCGCCGGGGGCTTGGTCTTCAGCGCGTTCACGACCACGTCTTCGGTGCGCACGATCTCGCCCGGCGCCACGGCCACGAGGTTGGCGTCGTCTTCCTGCGCTTCGCGGCCGTAGACGGCGAGCCAGCCCGGCTTGACCATGACCTTGCCGTTGGTCTGGAACTTGTATTCCTTGCCTTCGTTCGCCACGGTCGAGATGCGCGTCGTGACCATGAACTCGGCGGGCGGGAAGAACACCGCGAGAAAGCGCTTCACGACCATGTCGTAGAGCTTGGCTTCGATCTCGGAGAGGCTCTTCGGCGCCATCAGGGTCGGGATGATCGCGAAGTGGTCCGACACCTTGGTGTTGTCGAAGATCTTCTTGTTCGGCTTCACAAAGCCTTCCTTGATGGCCGTCTTCGCGTGCGCGGCCAGCGCGCGCAGCGGGCCGGGCATGTCTTCGGTCGAGATCATCTTCATCGTCTGCTTGACGACGTCGACGTAGTCTTCCGGCAGGTGCTTGCTGTCGGTCCGCGGGTAGGTCAGCACCTTGTGCTTCTCGTACAAAGCCTGCGCGATGCTCAGCGTGGTCTTGGCGCTGAAGCCCAGGCGCGAATTGGCCTCGCGCTGCAGCGTGGTCAGGTCGTAAAGGCCCGGCGAGCTTTGCGTGCTGGGCTTGGCCTCTTCGCTCACGCTCGCCGGCTGGCCGAGCGCGGCGTCCATGACCGCGCGTGCGTCACGCTCGTTCCACACCCGGTCGGCGCGCGCTTCGGGGTCGTCGGCGTTCTTCTTCCACTTCGGGTCGAACCACTTGCCGTCGTATTCGCCGGCCTGGGCCGCGAACGTGGCCTTGATCTCCCAGTAGTCGCGCGAGACGTGCTTGCGGATCTTCTCTTCGCGCTCGACCATGATCGACAGCGTGGGCGTCTGCACCCGGCCCACGGTCGTCAGGAAGAAACCGCCGTCGCGCGAGTTGAAGGCCGTCATCGCGCGCGTGCCGTTGATGCCCACCAGCCAGTCGGCCTCGCTGCGGCAGCGCGCCGCATCGGCCAGCGGCAGCATCTGCTTGTCGGTACGCAGGTGCTCGAAGCCGTCGCGGATCGCTGCCGGCGTCATGCTCTGCAGCCACAGCCGCTTGACCGGATGTTTGCTCTTGCTGTGCTGCTGGATCAGCCGGAAGATCAATTCGCCCTCGCGGCCCGCGTCGCAGGCGTTGATGAGTTCGCTCACGTCCTTGCGCTTGACGAGCTTCATGATCGCCGAGAGCCGCCCCTTGCTCTTGTCGATCGGGTTCAGGTCGAAGTGCGGCGGGATCACCGGCAGGTTCGCGAAGCTCCACTTGCCCCGCTTGACGTCGAACTCTTCCGGGGCCTTGATCTCCAGCAGGTGGCCCACGGCCGAGGTAACGAGGAAGGTGTCGCTCTCGAAGTACTCGTCGTGTTTGTCGAACTTGCCGGCAGTCGGTGTGAGGGCGCGCACGATGTCCTGCGCGACGGAGGGCTTCTCGGCAATGATCAAGGACTTGCTCATGTTTCTTTCGTCGTTGGGCGGGGCCATGCCACCGCATCAATACAATCCGGGCTTCTCGCGCGCACGCATACACGCGCGCACGCCCATGATTTCAATGTACCCAAAGAATCCGATGACGCAAGCCGCCGCCGCCAACGCCCCTTCGCCAGCTTCATCCAAAGCCGGCGGCCGCCGCATCCAGGTGCGCCTGTCGGGCGTGCACGGCAAGGGCGTGTTCGCGGTGGCGCCGCTCAAGCGCGACGACTTCATCATCGAGTACAAGGGCGAAGTCATCACCTGGAAGGAAGCGCTGCGCCGCCACCCGCACGACCCGAAGGACCCGGACCACACCTTCTACTTCCACGTCGACGACAAGCACGTGATCGACGCCAAGGTCGGCGGCAACGCGGCACGCTGGATCAACCACGCCTGCAGCCCGAACTGCGAGGCCGACGAAGTGGGCGGGCGGGTCTTCATCAAGGCCCTGCGCGCCATCAAGCCCGGCGAAGAACTGTTCTACGACTACGGCCTGATCATCGACGAGCGCTACACGCCGAAGCTGAAGAAGCAGTTCGAATGCCGCTGCGGCACGCGCGGCTGCCGCGGCACCATGCTGGCCCCCAAGCGCTGACGCACCATGGCCGAACAACCGCTGCAGTGGGGCGCCGAGGCCTTGTGGCAACAGCTCGAACCGCTGTTGCCGGGGCTGAGCGTCGAAGTGGTCCACAGCACGATCTCCACCAACACCGCGCTGCTCGACCGCGCCCGCGTGGTGCAGGAAAGCGAGCTCGAAGCAGGCAACGTGCAGGTGCGCCGCAGTGTCGAGAGCGGTGCCTTCGGGCGCCGCGCGGTCGACGTGCAGCCCTGCCTGCTGGTGGCCGAGAACCAGATTGGCGGCCGCGGCCGGCAAGGCCGGGCCTGGAAATCGGCGCCGGGCGCGTCGCTCACGTTTTCGCTCAGCCTGCCGCTGGCCAGTGTCGACTGGTCGGGCCTGTCGCTCGCCGTCGGCGTGGCGCTGGCCGACGCGCTCGACACCGCCGCGGCCCAACCGGGCGGCCTGCACATCGGCCTGAAGTGGCCCAACGACCTCTGGCTCGTCGCCGACGGCCAGGAAGGCCGCAAGCTCGGTGGTGTGCTGATCGAAACCGTGGCCGCCGGTCCGCAACGCCTGGTCGTCATCGGCGTCGGCCTGAACGTGCTGGCCTTCGGGGCCGACGATTTCGCCAGCGGCTTCGCGTCCTTGCACGAACTCGACCCGGCCTGCACCGCCCCGGCCGTGCTCGCGCGGATCATGATGCCGCTGGTGCTGGCCCTGAAACGTTTCGAGGCCGAAGGCTTCGCGGCCTTTGCGGCCGGCTTCGCGTCACGCGACCTGTTGCGCGGGCGCGCGGTGCGCACCACCCAGGCCGACGCGATCGACGGCGTGGCGCAAGGCGTTTCCGAACATGGCGAACTGCTGGTGCAGACCGACGCCGGTCTGAAGCGAGTGTCCAGCGGCGAGGTCAGCGTGCGCCTGCGCGGCGCTTCGTTGCCCGCACCCCTCGGCCCACGCTGAACCCACGTCCATGCTCCGGCTGGTGCTGCTCGCGCTGATCCTCGCGAACCTCGGGTTCTACTCCTGGACCCAGGGCTGGCTCGACGGTGTGGTCGGCGCCCGCGCCATCGGCGACCGTGAACCCGAGCGGCTGGCGCGCCAGGTGCGGCCCGAAACCGTGGTGATCCTGCCGCCGGAAGCTGCGGCCTCGTCCACCGCGAGCGTGGCACCGGTCTGCCTCGAAGCCGGCCCGTTCGCGGGCGCCGAACTGCTTGCTGCGAACGCGGCACTGAAACAAGGCCTGCCCGGCGCTGCCGAGGGCAGCTGGGCCGAAGTGAAAACCGAAACCCCGGGCGCGTGGATCGTCTACATGGGCAAGTTCGTCGACACCGAGACCCTGACCAAGAAAGAGCAGGAGCTCAAGCGCCTGAAGCTCAACTTCGAGGTGGTGCGCACCCCGCCCGCGCTCGACCGCGGCCTGTCGCTGGGGCGTTTCGACGTGCGCGCCGCGGCCGACACGGCGCTCGAGCGCTTCACGCAACAGGGCGTTCGCACCGCCAGGGTGGTGGAACTCAGCCCGCCGGGCAGCGCGACCTTGTTGCGTGCGGCGCGTGCCGACGAGGCGCTGGCGGCTCAGTTGCTGGCCTTGAAGGCGAGCGGTCTGGGCAAGGGTTTCGCGGCCTGCGCCAAGGCACCCTGAACGCCCGCACCCGGCGCGCGGTTCGGTTCGCCGATCAGCGGACCCGGGCGGCCTGCCGCCGCTGACGCCGCGAGGCCAGGTGCAGGGCGAGGGTCGACGCCACCAGCGTCAGCAGCCATTCGAGGTTCAACGCACCGCCACCACCGCCGCCGCCCGAGGAAGGCGCGGGTGTGACCGGAGTTACGGGAGTTCCCGCCGCAGCGCTTACCGCAATCAGTTTGCTCGTAGTACTTTGCTGACCTGCGCTGTCTGTCACTGTCAAGGTCACCGTCACATTGCCGGCCGCACTGGTAAGGATGCTCGCAGTCGAGGCATCTCTGATCCCGACGAAAGACGCATTTCCTCCACCACCCGTGATGGTCCACTGATAGCCAGAAATTATGAGACTTCCGGTCGGGCTCGCCTCTGAGCTTGAGCCATCAAGCGCAACCGTTTGCCCAACAATGGGGCTCGAGGACGTAAGAACAATGTTGGCCATCGGCGCGCCACTCACACTGAGCGTCGCAACACTGACCGCACTCCTGCCCACAGAATCCGTGACAGCTAATCGCGCGACGACGCTTCCGGGGGCACTCGGGACAAGGTTCGCAGTTGGCTGATCGACACGACCAGAAAACGCGGCGGCCCCGCCGAGAATTTGCCAAGAATAAGTCGGACTCGCTGCGCTGCCTGTTGCCGTCGAGGCCACCCCTGAAAGAACGATTGAGCGCCCGGCAAGCGGATACGCTGGCGCAACCGCAATAGTTGCCCAAAGGCTACCAACAGCAGCGACAGCAGCGCCAGCATCGAGCAAGCCGGCGCCACAGGTGCTGGTAGTGCAATAACACTCAGGTTGCGCGGTAGGTGTTGGCGCGGTGCAAGCCCGCACCGAAGCGCCACCCTGGTCCGCCGGGAAAGCCCGTGCCGTACTCTTCAATGCGCTGAGCACTTGGGCTGGGGTCAAGCCCGAGTTAACTGAGAACATCAATGCCGCAGTGCCAGCGACCAGCGGTGCCGAGAAGCTCGTACCCAGCGTGAGATCGTTGATGCCGTCGGTATAGTTATCGGCGACAGGGCCTTTGGTCCCAGTGTTGCTCGTGGTCAGCAGCGGGTAGAGACAAGCTCCGGCACTGTTGAAGCAGTTGCCGGCAGGTGCGCTGATCGACACGGTGCTCCCGAGGTTCGAGTACCCGACCTTCGTGCCACTGTGGCGCACGCCCGCCACCCCGATCACGCCGGTGCAGTTCGCGGGCGAACCGACCGCAAGGCCTTCGTTGCCCGCCGCTGCAACCACGACGACACCGACGGCGACCACGGCGTTCACCGCGTCCTGATACGACTGGCTGCAGGTCGTGGACGCGGACCCGAGGCTTAGATTGATCACCTTCGCCGGGTTCGGGTTGGTCGGCACGCCACTCACGGTCAGGCCAGCGGACCACAGCATCGCGGCCTGGATGTCGGAAGACAGCCCACCGCACTTCCCGAGCACACGCACTGGAAGAATCTTCACGTCACGGCCCATACTAGCCATACCGATGCCGTTGTTCGTGGCCGCACCGATCAGGCCGGCGGTTTGCGTGCCGTGCCAGATGCTGTCGCCGATGTCGCTGGTGGAAGTACACCCGGGCACGACATTGATGTCCGCCGCCTCGACCCAGTCGCCCGGGTCGGAGGGGTCGTTGTCGCGCCCATCGCCGTCGTTGGCGTTGAGCGCGTTCGTGATGAAGTCATACCCCGGCAACAGTTTCCCGGCGAGGTCGGGGTGGTTGGGGCGGATGCCGGTGTCGAGCACGGCCACGACCACGCTGCTGCGGCCGGTGGTGATGGCCCAAGCCGCTTCGGCGTTGACGGCCGAGACCAGCGTGCTGTTCGGCGCCTGCAAGTACCACTGCCCGGCAGCCGGGCTGGTGGAGAGTGCGGCGCGGTACAAGGGGTCGTTCGGTGCAGCAAGGGCACGCATGCGCTCATCGGCCTCGGCGTATTCCACATCGCTCTGCGCCGACAAACGCGCCGCGAGTTCGCGCGAGCCGATGCCTTTGGCGGTGAGCACCTGGATGCGTGGCCCGAGCGCATGCCCGTCGCTCAACTGCAGGCCGAGGCGCGATGACAACGTCTGTGCCTGCATCGGGTGCGTCGCGTTCGGGTTCACGGCGAAGGCGCGTGCCACGCTCGAGTCGGCCTTGAACTTGACGATCACGCGCGCCTCGGTTTCGGCCGGCTGCACGCTAGGCGCGCGCCGCAGGGGCCCACGCTCGGCGCTCCACGCCGAAGAGGCCGCGGCGGCTGCGGCGGCTGCGAGCAAGCTCAGGCCGAGGGCGGTGATCGAACGACGAAACGATGTGATTTGCATGAGAGCCCGGCACCCGACGATGGACCACAAAGTGTAGGGCTCAGGCAGCCCCGCCAAGCGAGGAGGAATACCGCCGCCACGCACACGGTTGTACGCGGATGTAAGACCCGGCAGAAACGAAAAACCCGCTCGAAAGCGGGTTCTCAGGGAGCGAGGCGGCTTACTTCGCGACCACGCGCACCATCTCGAGCACCTTGTTCGAGTAGCCCCATTCGTTGTCGTACCAGGACACGACCTTCACGAAGGTGCTGTCGAGCGCGATGCCGGCGTCGGCGTCGAACACCGAGGTCATCGCTTCGCCGCGGAAATCGGTCGACACGACCTTGTCTTCGGTGTAACCGAGCACGCCCTTCATCGCGCCTTCCGACTGCGCCTTCATCTCGGCGCAGATTTCCTTGTAGCTGGCTTCCTTGACCAGCTCGACGGTCAGGTCGATCACCGACACGTCGGAGGTCGGCACGCGGAACGACATGCCGGTCAGCTTCTTGTTCAGCTCCGGGATCACCACACCCACCGCCTTGGCCGCGCCGGTGCTCGAAGGAATGATGTTCTCGAGGATGCCGCGGCCGCCGCGCCAGTCCTTGTTGCTCGGCCCGTCCACGGTCTTCTGCGTGGCGGTGGTGGCGTGCACGGTCGTCATCAGGCCGCGCTTGATGCCCCACTTGTCGTTCAGCACCTTGGCCACGGGCGCCAGGCAGTTGGTGGTACACGAGGCGTTCGAGATGATCGCTTCGCCCTTGTAGCTCTTGTCGTTCACGCCGAACACGAACATCGGCGTGTCGTCTTTCGACGGCGCCGACATGATGACCTTCTTGGCGCCGGCATCGATGTGCTTCTGCCCGGTTTCCTTGGTCAGGAACAGGCCGGTGGCTTCGACCACGATGTCGGCGCCGACCTCGTTCCACTTCAGCGCAGCGGGGTCACGCTCCTGCGTCAGGCGGATCTTCTTGCCGTTGACGATCAGCGTGTTGCCGTCGACCGCGATCGTGCCCTTGAAGCGGCCGTGCACCGAGTCGTACTGCAGCATGTAGGCCAGGTACTCGGGCTCGAGAAGGTCGTTGATGCCGACGACTTCGATCTCTGCGAAGTTCTGCACGGCGGCGCGGAACACCATGCGCCCGATGCGGCCGAAGCCGTTGATGCCGATCTTGATGGTCATGAAAGTTCTCCTTGGGGGTCAGACAAAAATCAGGTGAGTTCGAGCTTGCCGCAGGGCACAGAGACGATCATGGACTGGCCGACGACGTGCCGCGCCGCGGCGTCGGGCAACTTCAGCGCCAGGCCTTTGAGCCATTCGATGAACTCGCGCCGGTTCGGGTCGCTGCGCTCGACTTCACCGACCGAGTTGCTGGCGAACGGCTGGTACAGGCCGAGGCGCACCTCGAACGGGCACGCCATGGTCGAGAAGTCGAAGCGCACGCGCTGTTGTTCGGGCTTGTCCAGACCATCCACGAGTTGCTGAAGCGTGAGGTCGCGCAAGGTGTACTGCGGGTCGCCTTCGAGGCGGAAGAAGAACGTCTGCATGGCCTCGAACGGCTTGTCCGACGGCGCCAGACAGGGCATGCGGTAACGCCGCACGTGGTCGAGCACAAGCCGCCTCAGCACACGGCTTCCGGCGTCGGTCAGAACGGTGACCGTGGGCTCGTCGGAAGCTCCGGTGAAACGCAACTTGACCACCACGTTGCCCTGCGGCGGTGGCCCGTTCAGATCACGCGGGAATTCCGGGCGGCGCTCGCCTCCGGTCACGCAGGCGACGGCCCGGGTTCTGCCGGGTTCGTCGCGCAGCCCGCCGTAGAAGACCTTGCGCTCGTCGTAGGTGAAGCGAAACTCCTGTGTGGCCACCACCGGTGCAGCACCGGCCGCCATGCACGGCAGCCGATAGCGGGCGGCGTGTTCGAGAACGGCGGCCGAGAAAGCGTCGGAGCCGAGGTTGTGGAACACCGTCGCCTTGGGCGCAGCGTCGGGCCCGCTGAAGATCAGGCGCACCCTGACGACGGCTTCACGCTTGAGCCCGAGTTCGTCGTTCGGATACACCGGCGCGGTGGTGCCACCGACCGAGGTCAGGCACGCCACCGGCGACGCGTCGGGCAGGGCCACCAGAGCCCCCCCACTTTGCGCTGCGGCCGAGCTGGCCCACAGCAGCGTCAGCGTGCCAAGACCGTGTCTGATCCGATCGCGCATGGCTTGGGGGCGGCGCGGCGGTCGCTCAGCGACCCAGCACCTTGCGCACTGTGGCCACCACGTTCTCTGCCGTGAAGCCGAAGTGCTTGAACAATGCCGGCGCGGGCGCCGACTCGCCGTAGGTGTCGATGCCGATCACCGCGGCACAGCCGTATTTCCACCAGCCGTCGGTCACACCCATCTCGACCGCGATGCGCGGCACACCCTTGGGCAAGACGCTGTTCTTGTAAGAGGCCGGCTGGCGGTCGAACACGCTGGTCGACGGCATCGAGACGACGCGCGCCGCGATGCCGCTCTTGCCGAGCGCTTGCTGCGCGTGCAGCGCGAGCTGCACTTCGGAGCCGGTCGCGATGATCACGGCCTGGGCCTTTTTCTTCAGGCCCACTTCGCTCGGCTCGGCCAGCACGTAGGCGCCTTTCGAGATCTCGTCGAACGACGACTTGGGGGCGTAGGGCAGATTCTGGCGCGACAGCAGCAGTGCACTCGGGCGGGCCTTGCTCTCGATCGCACAGGCCCACGCGACCACTGTCTCCACGGTGTCGCACGGGCGCCAGACGTCGAGCCCCGGGATCAGCCGCAGCGAGGCCGCGTGTTCGATGCTCTGGTGCGTGGGCCCGTCTTCGCCGAGGCCGATGCTGTCGTGCGTGAAGACGTGGATCACGCGCTGTTTCATCAGCGCGGCCATGCGGATCGCATTGCGGCTGTAGTCGCTGAAGGTGAGGAAGGTGCCGCCGTAGGGAATGAGCCCGCCGTGCAAGGCCACGCCGTTCATGATGGCCGCCATGCCGAACTCGCGCACGCCGTAGTTGATGTGGCGGCCGCCATTCGACGAGCCATCGGCTTCGAGGCGGAAGGCCGGCGTGCTGCTGGTGTTGGTGAGGTTCGAGCCGGTCAGGTCGGCGCTGCCGCCGAGCAGTTCGGGCAGCGTCTTCGTGAAGGCTTCGAGCGCGAGCTGGCTGGCTTTGCGGCTGGCCACGGTCTCGCCCTTGGTGTGCGCCGCCACCACGGCATCGACGGCGGCCTGCACCCAGCCCTTGGGCAGATCACCATCCATGCGGCGGGCGAACTCGAGCGCGAGTTCGGGGTAGGCCTTGCCGTAGGCCTCGAAGGCAGCGACCCAGCGGGTTTCGGCGGCGAGGCCAGATTCGCGCGCGTCCCACAGCGTGTAGGCCGGCTCGGGGATCACGAAGGGCTCGCTGGCCCAGCCGAGCGCGTCGCGCGTGAGCTTGATCTCGTCCGCACCCAGCGCTTCGCCGTGCGCCTTGGCGGTGCCGGCGCGGTTCGGCGAGCCTTTGCCGATGATGGTCTTGCAGCAGATCAGCGTGGGCCGATCCAGGCCCTTCGCCGCCGTGATGGCAGCGGACACCGCGGCCGCGTCGTGCCCGTCGATGCCGCGAATCACATTCCAGCCATAGGCCTCGAAACGCTTGGGCGTGTCGTCAATGAACCAGGGCTCGACCTTGCCGTCGATCGAGATGCCGTTGTCGTCATACAGCGCGATCAGCTTCGAAAGTTTCCAGGCGCCGGCCAGCGCGCAGGCTTCGTGGCTGATCGCTTCCATCAGGCAGCCGTCGCCGAGGAACACATACGTGTGGTGGTCGACGATGGCGTGACCGTCGCGGTTGAATTCCTTCGCCAGCAGCTTTTCCGACAGCGCCATGCCGACCGCGTTGGCGATGCCCTGGCCGAGCGGGCCGGTGGTGGTTTCAACCCCCGGCGTCAGCCCGTGCTCGGGGTGGCCCGGCGTCTTGCTGTGCAGCTGGCGGAAGTTGCGCAGCTCGCTCATCGGCAGGTCGTAACCGGTGAGGTGCAGCAGCGCGTAAAGAATCATCGACGCGTGCCCGTTCGAGAGCACGAAGCGGTCGCGGTTGGCCCACTGCGGGTTGCCGGGGTTGTGCTGGAGGTGCTGGCCCCAAAGACCCACCGCCATCTCGGCCATGCCCATCGGCGCACCGGGGTGGCCCGAGTTGGCCTGCTGAACGGCGTCCATCGCCAGCGCGCGGATCGCATTGGCCATGAGGGTCGATTGACCCTGTGAAAGGGTGGAGGTCGTGGCCATGCGGGTGCGGGGTTCGGGGT
>JBEBIB010000054.1:0-13119 GCA_040080605.1 Burkholderiaceae bacterium | reverse complement strand
TCCCACCGGCCGAGGCCAACTACTATTCCCAGTCCCCAGAGTCCGCCATGTCGGTGTGACTCAAGCCAATGAGCCTCCGGGGAATCCGGAGCGGTTCAGTGCATCGCAGATCCGGAACCCTGTGTGACTTCACTCACACAACGCTGGGCTAGGACATTTCACGCTCACGAGGCGGTGCAACACGCGGTGTAGACATTCCTCTCGCGCGTTCGGCGTGTCATGCCTAGGGCATTCGACCCAGCCCTCTAGCGATCAGCGTTCGAGACGAACGATGCGCCCGTCCGGCGAGTTGGTAACCACGTATAGCCATCCGTCGGGGCCTTGCTGCACGTCACGCAGGATGCGGTTGGTCTCCAGCCACATAGGCTCTCGCGCCACGACGCGGTCGCCCTCGACGCGCAGGCGCACCATGGCCTGCCCCCACGACAGACTGGCGACAAACAGTTGACCTTTCCATTCGGGATAACGGTCGCTCGTCAGGAAGGTCATGCCCGTCAGCGGAAGCGAGTCCGGCCCGAACCACGCGGCGGGTTGGTCCATGCCGGCCTTGGCCGTGCCCTCGCCGATCCTGGCGCAGGTGACGTATTCGCAGCCGTAGGTGATGACGGGCCAGCCGTAGTTGTGGCCACGCTGAATCACATTGATCTCGTCGCCGCCCTTCGGCCCGTGCTCGCTCGCCCACAATCGACCCGTGCCAGGCTGAAATGCGAGCCCTTGAACGTTGCGGTGCCCCAGGCTCCACACCGCGCCTTGCACACCGGTCGCACCGGGGACGGCATTGCCTTCCGGCAGTCGGCCATCGGCCTCGATGCGCATGATCTTGCCGTGCGCCGAGTCGGGCAATTGTGCGTCGGCACGCTGGTAGCGGTCACCCAGGCCGATGAGCAGGCGGCCGTCCGGGGCGAACAGCAAGCGCCCACCGAAGTGGCGGTTGTCGGCAGTTTTTTCAGGTTGGCGAAAAATCACCTGCACCTCGCGCAGTCCACTTTCGGTCAAGCGCCCGCGCGCCACGGCGGTGCTGGCCAAGGCGGGCGCCGCCGCGTCGGCCTCGCTGTAGCTCCAGTACACGAGCTGGTTCTCTGCGAACCGCGGATCGATCACCACCCCCATCAAACCGCCCTCGCCTGAGGCGTGCACCGCGGGCAGTCCCGTCAGCGGCGCAGACACCCGGCCGTCGCTATCCACCAGCCGCATGCGGCCCGGCCGCTCCGTGACCAGCATGCGGCCGTCGGGCAGGAAGGCGATCGACCAAGGGGTTTCCAGCCCTTTCACGACCGTCACCAGCTTCAGCCCGTGGGAATAGAAGCGGTGAAACAACCTGGGGCCGACCCACACGGCTGCCGCGACCAGCGCGGCGACAACGATGGCGATCAGAATCGAACGACGGCGAGAGAGCATGGGCGAAATCCTGTCGCTGGCGAAACGCGTGCGAAGGTTAGCGTGATATTTGGCGCACCCCGGAAGTTCCGGGCAGCATGACGTCTCGCATACCATTTGGGACTCGTTGCACCGGCACAAACCTGTGCCCACGCGCAGGTGCCGCTCGCCGACATCTGCGCCCGCTCCTCCCGTTGAAAGCGCCCTCCGACCCATGTGCGGTATCGCCGGCATTCTGAGCACTCCGGCGGCGCCGCCGCCGACGCCCACCGAACTCGCGGCCATGATCGGCCAGCTGCATCACCGCGGGCCCGATGGCACGGGCAGCTATTGCGAAGGTGAGGTGGGGCTCGCACATGCACGCCTGAGCATCATCGACCTGAGCAGTGGCGATCAGCCGATCCACAACGAGGACAAGTCGGTGTGGGTGGTCTTCAACGGCGAGATCTTCAACTACATCGAGCTGCGCGCCGAACTGGAACGCGCGGGCCACCGCTTCTACACGCAGTCGGACACCGAAGTGATCGTGCATCTGTACGAACAGCACGGCGACAACTTCGTTCAGCACCTCAATGGCCAGTTTGCCATCGCCCTGTGGGACACGCGCGCCCGGCGGCTCGTGCTGGCGCGCGACCGAACCGGCATTCGGCCGCTGTTTCACACGACGGTCGGCGGGCGTCTGTTGTTCGCTTCCGAAGCAAAAGCCTTGTTCGCCATTGCCGGTGTACCCCGCCGGCTCGACCCGCTGGCGCTGGCCGAGGTCTTTACCTTCTGGGCCCCGATCGGGTCACGCTCGGTGTTCGAAGGCGTGCAGTCGCTGCCACCCGGCCACCTGATGGTGGTCGAGGGTGGAAAGACAACAACCACCTGCTACTGGGACTGGGACTTCCCCACCGAGCCGATCGAATCCAGCCGATCGGCCGCCGACTACGCCGACGAGTTGCGCGAGCTGATGGTCAACGCGGTACGGCTGCAATTGCGCGCCGACGTGCCGGTGGGCGCCTACCTCAGCGGCGGGCTCGACTCGTCGATCATCACCTCGCTGATCCACAACTTCACCGACACGCCGCTGCGCACCTTCTCGGTCACTTTCGAAGACGGTGAGTTCGACGAAAGCGCGCACCAGAAACAGCTGGTCGACTACCTCGGCACGCAGCATTCGCAAGTGCATTGCACGCGGGCCGATATTGCCGCTGCCTTCCCGCGCGCACTGTGGCATGCCGAAGCACCGATCCTGCGCACGGCGCCCACACCGCTGATGCTGCTCTCGGCCTCGGTGCGCGAGCAGGGCTACAAGGTGGTGTTGACCGGCGAAGGCGCCGACGAGGTGTTCGGCGGTTACGACATCTTCAAGGAAGCGAGGGTGCGGCGTTTCATGGCGCGCGCCCCGCAGTCGACCGTGCGGCCGCAGTTGCTCAAACGCCTCTACCCCTACCTGAAACACTCACCGGCCACCAGCGGTGCGTTCGCAAAGAGTTTTTTCAGTGAAGGCATCGAGCACCTGAACGACCCGTACTTCGCGCACATTCCGCGCTGGAACACGACCGGCCGCATTTCGCAGTATTTCTCGGCGCAGATGCGCGACGCCACGGCCGGCTGGTCGGCCTACCCCGCCATCGAAGCGACTCTGCCCGCGAACATTCGTCGCTGGCAGCCGATGGCCCGCGACCAGTACGTCGAGGCGCACACGCTCATGTCGGGCTACCTGCTCAACTCGCAGGGCGACCGCATGGCCATGGCGAATTCGATCGAAGGGCGCTTCCCGTTCCTCGACCACCACGTCATAGAGTTCGCCAACCGCCTGCCGGCGCGCTACAAGCTGATGGGCCTGACTGAAAAGTACCTGCTCAAACGCTCGATGACAGGCCTGCTGCCCGAGGCCGTGCGCACACGCAGCAAGCAGCCCTACCGCGCGCCCGACAGCCAGAGCTTCTTCAGCGACGGCAAGGCGCCGGAATACGTGGCCGAATTGATGAGCGAAGAGAGCATCCGCAAGGCCGGCTACTTCGAGCCGAAGGCGGTGCGCAAGCTGTTCGAGAAGAGCCGCAGCGGTCGCACTATCGGCTTCGGCGACAACATGGCGTTCGTCGGCATTCTCTCCACCATGCTGATCGACCAGATGTTCGTTCAAGGCCACGCGACCGCGCCGCGGCCGTTGATCGCCTGAGTATTCAGAGAACCCCAACGATGCTTCTGCACCAGCTGTTCGAGCACACCGCCCGGCAAACCCCCGACAAGGTGGCACTCTTGTTCGAGGGCACGCGCCTCACCTACGCCGACATCGATCGCATGGCGAACCAGCTTGCCGCTTCCTTGCAGCAGCGCGGTGTTCAGCGTGGCGACCGCGTGGCGAGCTTTCTCGACAACGGCGTCGAAGCTGTCGTGAGCCTCTACGCCGCGCTCAAGTGCGGTGCGGTGTTCATGCCCGTCAACCCGCTGACCAAACGGGACAAGCTGGCCTACCTGTTGAACGATTCGCGCGCGAGCGCCTTGATCGCTCACGCTGCGCTGCGCGGCGAATTCGAAGACGCGCTCTCGCACAACCAGAGCGTGCACACCTGCTTCGTGGCCGGTCTGCGCGATGCACAAGCACCTGCCGACCCGCGCTGCCTGCCCTGTCCCGCGCACAGCGACACCGCGCTCACGATTCCCGCACTGATCGACCAGGATCTGGCGGGGATCATCTACACCTCGGGCTCGACTGGTGACGCCAAGGGCGTGATGCTGACGCACCTCAACATGGTCTCGGCCGCGCGCTCGATCAGCACCTATCTCGAACTGCAACACGACGACCGGATCGTCTGCGTCTTGCCCCTGGCATTCGACTATGGCCTCTACCAGGTTCTGATGGCCTTTCTGGTTGGCGCGACCGTGGTGCTGGAACGGTCGTTCTCGTTCCCGGTCAAGGTGCTCGAGACCATGGCGCGCGAGCAGGTCACGGTGTTCCCCGGCGTGCCCACCGTGTTCTCGCTGCTGATGAACCTGAAGACGCTGCGAGACCACCCGCTGCCGCATTTGCGCAAGATCACCAACACCGCGGCGGCCTTGTCTGAAGAACACATCCGCCAGTTGCGCGATCTGTTCCCGCAGGCGCAGCTGTATTCGATGTACGGCTTGACGGAGTGCAAACGTGTCACGTACCTGCCGCCCGATCAGCTCGACATTCGCCCGACCAGCGTCGGCCGCGGTATGCCCAACGAAGAGGTGTGGCTGGTCGACGAAGTCGGCCGTCGCTTGCCCTTCGGCGCCACGGGCGAGCTCGTCATTCGCGGCAGCAACGTGATGCGCGGTTACTGGGGAAAACCGGAAGAGACCGCCAAACGCCTCAAGCCCGGACCGATCGCCGGAGAGATGGTGCTGCACTCGGGTGATCTCTTTCGCACCGACGACGAAGGTTGGTTGTACTTCGTGGCACGCAAGGACGACATCATCAAGAGCCGGGGCGAGAAGGTCAGCCCGCGCGAAGTCGAGAACGTGCTGTACGGCATGCCCGGCATTCTCGAGGCCGCCGTGGTCGGCGTGCCCGACCCGGTACTCGGAGAGGCTGTCAAGGCCTTCGTGACCCTCAAGGTGGGGGTGCTGTTGAGCGAGCGGGACGTCATCAAATACTGCCTCTCGAAGCTGGAGAGCTTCATGGCGCCCAAGCACGTGACCTTTGTGGATGAACTCCCCAAAACCGACACGGGCAAGATCAAGAAAACGGGTCTGGTCTGAGCACAATGCCAGCCGACACAAAGGAAAACTTCAACATGTCCGAAACCAAGACCAGGGTTCGCGCCTACATCGTCGACAACTTCATCATGGGCGGCAATGCCGATCACCTGAAGGACGCCGACTCTTTCATGGAAACACACGTGGTCGACTCCACCGGCTTTCTTGAACTCGTGACGTTCCTCGAAGAAACCTACGGTTTCGCCGTGCTCGACGACGAAATGGTGCCCGAGAACCTCGACAGCCTCGACAACATAGACGCCTACGTTCAGCGCAAGCTCGTTGCGGCCTGACCGGCCGATGACCCCCCCCTTGAATGCCGAGACCCTGCGCATCGACTGCGCGGCCGAGGTCGAAAAAATCTCGCGCTGGATGGTCGAAGCGGTCGGCTCGAAGCTGCACCGGCGCGGCGTGATCATCGCCTTGTCGGGCGGCGTCGACAGTTCCGTCTGCGGTGCCCTGGCCGTGCGGGCATTGGGTGCGTCCAAGGTCTTCGGCCTGTTGCTGCCAGAGCATGACTCGTCGCGCAGCAGCGCCGACCTGGGCGCGCAGGTGGCAGAACAACTCGGCATCAGATACCAGCTCGAACACATCGGCCCGACGCTGGAGGCGATCGGCTGTTATCGCTGGCGCGACGACGCCATGCGCGCCGTGTTTCCCGACTACACCACAGGCTGGAAGAGCAAGATCGCCATTGCCGGTGGCGCGCAGGGGCGCGTCAACTTCTTCAAACTGGTGGTGCAGTCCCCTTCCGGAGAAGTGTTCGAGAAGCGCCTGCCGATTCGCGAATACCTGCAGATTGTTTCGGCCACCAACTTCAAACAACGCATTCGCAAGACGGTCGAATACTTTCATGCCGACCGCCTCAACTATGCGGTGATCGGTACCCCGAACCGGCTCGAATACGACCAGGGCTTCTTCGTCAAGAACGGCGACGGCGCGGCCGACATCAAGCCGATCGCGCACCTCTACAAGACGCAGGTCTACGCACTGGCACGCCACCTTGGATTGCCCGAGGCGGTTTGCAACGCGATGCCCACCACCGACACCTACAGCCTGAGCCAGGGCCAGGACGAGTTCTACTTCGCCTTGCCCTACCAGCAGATGGACGTGGCGCTGTGGGCGCACAACCACCAGGTGCCCGCTGCAGAACTGGCAGCCGCGCTGAGCATCGGTACCGAACAGGCGGACTTCATCTACGCCGACATCGAAGCCAAGCGGCGCGCCACGCACTACCTGCACGCGCGGCCGATGCTGGTCGAGCCCGTGATGGAAGCCGGCGGCTGAATGGCCACCGAGACGCTGAGCCAGGAGTTCTCGCGCGGTTGCGCCGAGTTGGAAGCTCGCCTTCGAACGCTTCCAGACAAACCGGAAGAAACGGTTGCTGCAACGCTTCAAACCCTGTGGCACCTGGCGACCGGGCGCGCGCTGTCTGTCGAAGTCGCGACCCGAACCGCCCTGGGGCCGCTGGACGGCGACGCCCGGGTTCGCTTGAGCTCATTGCTCGAGCAGCGCCTGTCGGGCCAGCCGCTGGCGCACCTGACCGGGCGGCAGCACTTCATGGGGCTTGAAATGCTGGCGGGCAAGGAAGCCCTGATACCGCGCATCGAGACCGAATTGCTCGGCCGCGCAGCCCTGGACTTGTTGTGCGCGTACGGAGGCGACTCGGAGAACCTCACCGTCCTCGACATCTGCACCGGCTCGGGAAACCTCGCGCTGGCGCTGGCGTATCACGAACCGAAGTCCCGGGTTTTCGCCGCCGACCTGTCTGCCGAAGCGATCGATCTGGCGCGACGCAACGCGGTCCATCTCGGCATGCAAACGCGCGTCGAGTTTCGGGTGGGCGACCTGCTGGAGCCCTTCAATGTTGCTGCGTTCCATGAACAGGTGGATCTTCTGGTTTGCAACCCGCCTTACATCTCGAGCAAGAAGGTCGATACGCTGGCCACCGAGATCGGTGGCTTCGAGCCGAGGCTTGCCTTTGATGGCGGACCGCTGGGAATAGGGATCCTCACCCGCGTCATTCGCGAAGCACCGCTCTTTCTCAAGCAAGGTGGCTGGCTCGCACTCGAGGTGGGCCTGGGGCAAGCCACTTCCATCGTCAAGAGAATGCAGGGCATCGGCGCGTACCGATCCGTCAGTTCCCTCACGAATCAACTCGGAGAACCGCGCACGGTAATTGCTCAGAGGTGACCCGCCGCCCCTAAGCGCAACTGCTGGTGCAGTTGCAGACAGCATTTTTTGCTTCGGCGTTTCCGGGGCATCTGGAGATTGAATTGAGCCAAACACGGATTCAAGGGGTGAGGATCGCAGGGGTCAGTACCTGCGTGCCCGCCCGTTGTGTCGACAACCTGGACTTCGGCAAAGACTTCGGGGCCGATGAGGTTCGCAAGGTCGTGTCGATGGCCGGCGTGAAACGGCGACCCGTCGTCGATGCCGGCGTGACCGCCACCGACCTGTGCTTCGCCGCGGCCGTGGCGCTTCTCGAGAAGCTGAACTGGTCGGCAGACTCGATCACCGGCCTGATTCTTGTGACCCAGTCGCCCGACTACGTGCTTCCGTCTTCCAGCGCCCTGCTCCACAGGTGGTTGGGCTTGAGCGATCAATGTGCGACCTTCGACGTGGGCCAGGGCTGCTCGGGCTACCCCTACGGGCTCTACATCGCCTCGACCATGCTGAAGGCCGGCGGACACGGCCGCATCCTGATGTTGTGCGGCGACACACCCAGTCGCTTCACGAGCCCCGACGACCACGCCACATCCCTCTTGTTCAGCGACGCCGGCTCGGCAACCGCACTGGAACTCACCGATGCCGGCACGCCGTCCACCTTCGCGCTGCACACCGACGGCAGCGGCAGCGACAGCCTGATTGTTCGTGGCGGCGGGTTCAGGGACCGCCACCCGGTCGACCCCCGCGACAACTTCGTTCGCATGGACGGCGCCGCTGTCTTCAACTTCACGATCAAGCGCGTTCCATCGCTCATCCGCGACACGCTGGCGTTCGCAGGCAAGTCGGTGGAAGACATCGACTGGTTCTTCTTCCATCAGTCCAACCGCTTCATCATGAAGCACTTGATCAAGAAGTGCGGCCTGCCGGATGAGCGCACTCCGGTCATTCTTGAAAACTTCGGCAACTGTGGTGGGCCGTCGGTTGCGCTCGCCCTGACGCAGGCCTTGAGTTCGCGCCCCCCCGCAGATTCGACCGTCATGCTGGTCGGCTACGGCGTTGGCTTGTCGTGGGGGTCGGCGCTGGTTCAACTGGACCGGCACGCCGTGCTGCTTCACTCCACCTTCAACAACCCACCGCAGCAATGCTGAACGAACCAGTGCCATCGGGGCCGAACGGGGCGCCTATCACTTCCCCCCCAAGCCCGCACGACGCCGGCATGGCTGCGTTCGCGGACCGATGGATCATCGTATCTGGCGCGTCTTCCGGCATCGGCCGTGCGATCAGTATCGAGCTTGCAGGCCAGGGCGCCCGGATCGTCCTGATGGGTCGAAACACCGACCGCCTCCATGAAACAGCCGCGCTTTGCGGGTCAGCTCATCGCACGCTCGTCTGCCCGCTCGATCTCGCCGACCTGCAAGGCGTCGCCCCGGCGGTGCGCGCTCTGGTGCAGAAAACCGGCCGCATCTACGGCCTGTGCCACGCGGCCGGCCAATTGCAGATGTTGCCCTTGTCGGCAACGCGCCCGGATCGGCTTCGGGCGCTGATGGACGTGAACTTCAGCGCAGGGCTGGAATTGTCTCGAGTCCTGGTCGAGCGCAGCGTCATGGCCGAACAGGGCGGCAGCATCCTGTGGATATCGTCGGTTGCAGCGCATGTGGGCTCACCGGGTCAGACGGCCTACTGCGCCACCAAAGGCGCCATCGGTGCAGCGATTCGGGCCATGGCGGTGGAACTCGCGCCCCGCCGAATTCGGGTGAACGCCGTTTCACCGGGCATGGTGCAGACGGAGATGGCCGCTGCTGTGGGCACCCGCTTGTCCGACGATCAGATGTCCAGAATCGAGGCGCTTCACCCGTTGGGTGTGGGCAAGCCCGAAGACGTTGCCCGGGCCGCGAGCTTTTTGTTGAACCCGATCAATGCCTGGATCACAGGCGTGGATCTGGTGATCGACGGTGGCTACACGCTGCAATGACATCGGCCCATTGAAACCGCAGGGAAACATGAGCGTGAACAGAATTTCAACCGAACAAGCCTTGTGCATGCTTGCGGAAACATTCGATGAACCAGTCCAGCGGATCACTCTGCAGACGACGCGGGAGTCCCTCGTCGGCTGGGACTCGATGGGTGCGTTGAGTTTGATGGCTGAGCTCGATGAGCGGTTCAACATTGAACTCACCGCCGACGCGTCGAGGACGATGGCTCGCATCGCCGATGTCATTGACTTGTTGCGCCAGCACGGCGCAATCACCGACTAGCCTGCGTCGCCGCGCTCATGGCCCGTGTTCCGTCGTACGCCAAGACCACAGCGCTTGTTTCCAGAGCGCTGAAGCTCACGCCGGAAACCCTGGAGGCCAGTTTCGTTCCGGCAACCCGAGACGACTTGTCGCAAGTGGTAGAGATGCGGCGCCAGGTGATCGGGGCGGGCTTGGCTTGGGACGATCCGCCCTATCTGAGCTGGCGTTATCACTTTGGTTCAGAAGACCAGGGGCGCGGCGAATGCTGGGTCGTCAAGCGCGACAGCAGCATTTTGGCGATGGTCGGGTCAGAGAGAATTTCCGTGCAATACCAGGGGCACGTCGTTGACGGATTGACTGTGATGGACATTGCCGTTCGCCCCGACCTCGAAGGTGTCGGTCTGGGCGTCTGGATGGCGATGCGATTGGGCGAACTGTTCGATTGCGTTCTGGCGATCGGGTCGAACGCAAATTCGCGAAGAATCGTCTCGAACGTGTTCGTTCGGCTGCCGGACCGCCGAGTTCTTTCGCACATCCTCGAGTTCGAAGACATCCTGGTTCGGAAACTCGGGCCCAGAGCGCGATGGTTGACGAAGTTGATCTCGGGTGCCGCGCGCCAAGGCATGAAGTTCTGGCGATGGGGAATCAAGCTCACGCGCGACCGTTCGATCCGGATAGAACCGTTGCTGCGCTTCGATGAGTCGATCAAGGACCTAATCTCCCGATCGCAGGTGCGTGACGAAGTCGTCATCGGCCGCAATGAACAATTCCTCAACTGGCGGCTGTTCGACAACCCACGTTCCACCTATTCGGTGTGGGCAGCCTTTTCCGGGAAAAGTATGGCGGGCTACATCGCGTTGCGCACTTCGCACCGCGAGGACGGCGACACGTCCCTTGTCATTGTGGACATCTTGGCTCCAGCGGGCCTCGAAGGCCTCGCTGTCCTCAAAGTGCTCCTGTGCCACGCCTTCGACCAAGCGACAGCCCACGGATGCCACCGAATCGCCGTGGTCGCTAGCCACCGCGATACCGAGCGGGTCTTGGCCAGATTGGGTTTCCTTAAACACCGTTCTGCCATCAAGACGCTTAGCGTTCTGTGCCGTGATGTATTGCTGAACGAAGCGATTTCTATGGGCTCGCCTTGGCACATCACGGCCGCCAACACCGACCAGGATGAATAGATGGATCAGGCGCCTCTGCGCCTAGCCAACTGAGTTCTGGCCAGCCACCTTGGTCTGGACAGTGCTGACCCAATCGGCTGTGCCTGTACCGGCCGCCCCATCGTGTAGGCTGCAGGGCCTTTGTCGCTGGCGTGCAACGTAGCCTCGCCATCACCAAATGGAGATTCCCATCGCCAGCGCCGGCCATTCATTGTTGTTGCGGGTAGCGAAGTGTTTCGTAGCCATGGTGGCGGGCGCCACAATAGCCTTGTCGGCCGCTTTCGTCCTGCAAGCCCAAGCTTGGTGGATTGAACTGGCGCGGTACGCACCCTACCCGGTCTACCTGTTAGCAGCCGGCCTGGCGCTGCTCACTTCGTTATGGCTGAAGTGGGCGTGGCGCGCCGCAGTCCTGCTCGCGCTAGCCCTAGTAGCCAGCGTCATCATGGGCTTCGTCTGGGGCAACCCCGACAAGGGCTCGCAACGACTGCGGGTGATGACCTACAACATCAAGTCATATTTGGCCGACGAGAGACCCGAATCCTACAGTCGCATTGCTTGGGAAGTGCTGGAGAACGACCCTGACATCCTAGTGCTGCAAGATGCCCAGCGCCTGATCGACGCAAAAGGGGCGATGCCCGAGCCCGTGCGCAAGATGCTCGACGGCCGCACGGTTCACGTTTACGGACAATACGTCGTTGCTAGCCGCTACACGATGCGCGATTGCGGGCCTGGAAAGATCAGCTTCAGAGGCCGAACTCACACTTTTGTGCGGTGTGTGGTGACGGCACACAGCGTCGATATCGACCTATTTACCGCGCATTTCCTTTCTCCACGCGAGGGCCTGAACGCGACCCGCTACGAAGGTGCGGCCGGGCTCGACGACTGGCAACAGAACTTCGAAGACCGCATGACCCAGGCTAGGGCATTGGCCGAAGTCGTGGCATCCAGCAGACGCCCGGTAATCGTGGCCGGTGATCTGAATGCTCCGGAGGGTTCGCCCGTGGTGGGTGCTCTGCTCGACGCCGGCCTGCGCGATGCGTTCTCGAGCGCCGCGAGGGGCTTTGGATACACCCATGGCCACGCGTTGCGGCCGGGCATCAGTTTCCTGCGAATTGATCACATTCTGGTGAGTCCGACCCTGGGAGTACTCGACTGCTTTGTCGGCAGTAAAGACGGCTCGGAGCACCGCCCCGTGGTCGCAGATCTGTTGCTGAAGCGCGAGTGAATTCACCGTAACCAAGCACGTGCACTAGGAAAATCGGCTTTGACCGCTTCGCGATCAGCTGATGCGCGCCATTCAAATGAGTAAGTGGTTATCAATTTTCGGCTGCCGGCATGCTGAGCATGCCGAGCATTCGAGCATTCGAGCACTTTGAGGTGACTTGCTTGATTGCGGCATGACTACTCTTCCCATGCGCATCAGCTTCGACCGATTCCCACTCGCGGGGCGTTCATCCCTCATTCTTGGGATTGACTTATTCGATTCGTGCCCCGGCGACGCGCGTAAGCGAGGGATACGAAACGTTCTTTTACGTTCGTGCTGTGCCCCAGGCGCCCAGCGATTTCTCACTAGGTCCTGAATTTCCGGGCTCATTGGGGTAGTGGGCCCGCCACCGATGACCGGCGACACGGTTACATGTAATGAACTAGGTAACCCGGGCGGCGCCAAGCTCGTCTATCTTGCTACGCACACGTGCATTCGTGCTCGGCAAAAAACGCGCAGGCAATCGTCTGGAAACCCGAGTTCCTCGCCGCTTGGCAGCAACGCTCCGACCCGCGTCGGGCAAGCCGAGCAATCGAACAAATGGTTGACGTCGCTCGCGGTCCGCCTGAACAGAGCGACTGTCTTTTTCGCATCAACACCCGCACGCGCGGAGTGAGTGCTGCTGGATTTGCCCATGATGAAGGCTAGAACATGAAGATTGATATCAAGCGCAGCGCTTTCGCGTTCACCCAACTGATGACCTGCATCATGTTCGTCGCCTGCGGCGGCGGCACCGAGGAGAGCGCCGACACGGTTGAAGTCGACGCAGCTACTCCAGACGCTGAGACGCTGAGCCACTGGCGCCGCACTGACAGGGTCGCTCCTTCGATCAGCATCTCCGGCCCAGGCGCCGGCTCTTCGACATCCGGCTCGACCGTCGCTGCCTACGGACACGTCACCGACAACACATCTGTTTATCGCGTCGTCTGGAGCAACAACCGTGGTGGAAACGGAACTGCCGTGCTGAGTAATAGGGGTGCATCCCGAACGTGGCGCGTACCGGCCATTGCACTGAAACCCGATTCAAACGCCATCACCGTCACGGCGTTCGACTGGGCGGGCAATTCCGCCTCATCGAGCGTATTGATTACGCAGAATGGGGCACCACCAGCACCAGCACCAGCACCAGCACCAGCACCAGCACCAGCACCAGCACCAGCACCAGCACCAGCACCAGCACCAGCACCAGCACCAGCACCAGCAC
>JBEBIB010000007.1:0-197384 GCA_040080605.1 Burkholderiaceae bacterium | reverse complement strand
TGCGGTGCGTAGGGAAGGTAGTTCGCGGCCATGGCCACGAAACGTACCTCATCCTTCAACAGCAGTCAGGGTCTTCCCTTCTGCCGCCCAGACTCCTAGCGGGCGCAGGGCGCACGACATTCAACGCCGATCGAGCAACAGCACCAGGCCGGCGATGCTCGCCGCAGCGAACAAGGCGATGAAGGCGACCGACATCGACACGGCCGCACTCAACGCGGCGAACGCCAGCGGCGAGAGCGCGAGGCCCGCGTACCCGAACATCAGCACGGCACCTGTCAGTGCCCCCGCATCGCGTGGGCCGGCCACGCGCGACACCTCGGCCACCAGCACGCCGTTCCAGCCGCTGGCGCTGAAGCCGAGCACGGCGACGGCCAATCCCAGGCCTGCGCCGCTGCGCGCGCCGGGCCAAGCCATCACGACCGCGCCGCTGGCGGCGATCAGCAAGCCGAGCCCGCCGAGCAGGCGGGCCGCGCTGGTGCTGCGCTGTGCCAGCCAGCCCCAGAACAGGCGGCCCCCGAGCCCGGCGGCCTGCAGGCCGGCCACCCACAGCGACGCCGTGCCCACGTCGAGCTGCCAGTCGCGCACCGCCAAGCTCATCAGGAAGGTGTTGAGGCACATCTGCACGGCCGTGTAGCACAGCGCCGCGAAACTCAAGGCCCGCAAGGGCCGCGAGCCGAGCACGGTGCGCAACGCAGCGCGCGTGGAACCCGACACCACGCCGCCGCTGACGGCGCCACGCGCCAGATAGGGATCGCGTGAAAGCCACCCGCACCAGGCCGCCATCGCGAGCCCCACTGCACCCACCACGAGGTAAGGCAGTTGCGGGTTCGTGACGATCAACAGCGGCAACAGCAACGACCCGGCCATCGCCCCGATCTGGTTGCCGGTCTGCCGCACCGAGAACAGCCAGGGCCGTTTCGCCGCCGGCGTGAAGCGCGACAGCACCGACGCGCTGGCAGGCGTCTCGGGGCCGAACGCGATGCCGAACAGCAGCGCGGCGAGCCACGGCCCCAGCGGCCCGCCGACCAGCAGGCAGCCCATGCCGGCTGCGACGGCGGCAGCGCACAGGGCCGCCACGTTCCAGTCGCCGAAGCGCTCCAGCAAGCGGCCGGCGTACGCCGCCCCGAGCGCACCCACGGAGAACAACAAGGTGTTCAGCGCCGCGAGTTGCGGAACCGAAAGACCGAGCTGCGGCGCCAGCACCGAGAGCGCGAACATGCCGAGCGCGATCGTGGCCTGCAGCGCGGTCATCGCCGGCAGCGCGCGGGCGAGCGGGCTCAGCATGGCACGCCGATCGCTACAGTGCCGTACCCAACCCGAGGAGCATCAACATGGCAGGCGGAATTTCCTTGCACGCGGTCGACGTGGCACGCGGCGTGCCGGCACGGGGCATGCGGGTCGAGCTGTGGGCGCTGGCGCCGTCGCGGCGGCTGGTGGCCGAAGGCTCCCTGGGTGCGAACGGCCAGCTCGACCACCCGAGCGTGCAAGGCGACGGCGTGGAAGCCGGCAGCCACGAAGCGTTGTTCCATGTGGGCGACTACCTGCGCGCGCACGGTGGCGCCGACGCCAGCCCGTTCCTCGACGTGCTGCCGTTCCGCTTTCAGGTGAGCGACGTTGCGCAGCACATCCACCTGCCGCTGAAGTTCACAGCCTGGGGTTGCGCGCTGTTCCGCGGCAGCTGAGGCGCGCCGGCCGCGGCCCACTTCAAGGCCCGCCGAGCAGGCGGGCGATCGCATCCGGCAGGCCGCGGTTCGGCTTGGTTGGCGGCGGCGCAAAACTGCCGAGCACCGCCTTGCCCGGCGCGAGTGCGACCAGCGACTCGGCGTGCCGCACCGCGCTCGAGACCCCGTCGACCACTGGCACCGGCAACCGGCCGCGCAGCATGCGCGCCAGGCCCGCGAGCGGCGCACCAGCGAGGATGATGACCTCGGCACCGTCTTCGCGCACCGCGCGTTCGCAGAGTTCACGCAGCGCCGCCGCGTGCTCGTCCTGCACCGCGCCGATGCTCGCGAGCGGCCGGTCGAGTGCGCGGATGCTGGCCAGCCGCCCGACCAGGCCGTTGGCTTCGACGACCTCGCGGTACCAGGCCTGGATGCGCTGCGAGATCGCGATGATCGAGAAGCGGTGGCCGAGCAGGCAGGCGCTCGCCAACGCCGATTCGGTCAGGCCGAGCACAGGCACCGGCAGCGCCTCGCGCAGCCCGCCCAGGCCCGGGTCGCCGAAGGCGGCGACGATCACGGCGTCATGCCCCGCATGGTGCTCGGCCGCGAGCTGAGCCACGGCGTAGGCGCCGATCAGCGCTTCGAAGCGCGTCTCGATATAGGCCACGCCGAACGGCGCCGTCAGCATCGTGATCTGCGTGCCCGGCGACGCACTGCGTTCGGCCTCGGCGCGGATCAGCGCCGAGACGCTGTCGGAGATGTTGGGGTTGATAACGAGCAGCTTCATCGTGTGTCCAAGCTCAGGCGCGCCGCGGCGCCAGCGTCGGCGGCCCGCACTCGAGGAAGCGGCCGCGGCCGCTCGCGCCCTGCGGCTGCGTGCCGTCCCACACCACCTCGCCGCGCGACAGCGTGATCGCGGGCCAGGCCTTCACGCGGACGCCTTCGTAGGGTGTGTAGTCGACGGCGTGGTGCAGGTCGGCGTTGTGAATCGTGCGCTCTTCTCCGGGCGCAAAACGGTCCCAGATCACCAGGTCGGCATCGGAGCCGATCGCGATCGTGCCCTTGCGCGGGTACAGGCCGTAGGCGCGCGCCGGCGCGGTCGAGGTGAGCTCGACGAAACGCTGCGGCGTGATGCGCCCTTCCATCACGCCGGCCGAGAACAGCAGCGGCAGGCGTGTTTCCAGGCCCGGAATGCCGTTCGGGATGTAGGCGAATGGCACTTCCTGACCATCGGGCTTCTTGCCTTCTGGCGCGTCGAACCTGAACGGTGCGTGGTCGCTCGAGAACACCGTGAACAAGCCGTCAACGAGCCCGTCCCAAACCACTTGCTGGTTCGCCTTGTCGCGCGGCGGCGGGCTGCAGATGCACTTCGCGCCTTCGTAGGCGTCGTCGGTGCCGAGGTCGTCGGCCGTGAGGAACAGGTATTGCGGGCAGGTCTCGGCGTAGACCGTGAGGCCGCGCGAGCGCGACCAGCGGATCTGCTCGATCGCGTCGCGGCCCGAGACGTGCACGATCAGGATCGGCACGTCGGCCAGCTCGGACAAGGCGATCGCGCGGTGTGTGGCCTCGCGCTCGACCAGCATCGGCCGCGAATGCGCGTGGTAACGCGGCGCGCTGCGGCCTTCGCCTTCGAGCCGCTTCGTCAGCCACGCGATGCACTCGCTGTTCTCGGCGTGGATCATCGCCATGGCGCCGTGGCGCCGTGCGACATCGAGCACGTCGAGGATCTGGCCATCGTCGAGCTTGAGGTCGTCGTAGGTCATGTAGACCTTGAACGAGGTGTAGCCCCGCTTGATCAGCGCCGGCAGTTCGTCGTTCAACACGGTCGGCGTGGGGTCGCTGACGATCAGGTGAAAGGCGTAGTCGATCAGCGCCTTGCCTTCGGCACGCTGGTGGTAGTCGGCCACCGCCGCCAGCAGCGACTCGCCTTTGGCCTGCGCCGCGAACGGGATGATGGTGGTGGTGCCGCCACAAGCCGCCGAGCGCGTGCCGGTGAGAAAGTCGTCGGCCATGCGCGCGGGCGACGCCATCGGCTGATCCAGGTGGCAATGAGCGTCGACACCGCCCGGCAGCACCCAGCGGCCGGCCGCGTCGATCTCTTCCGCGCCTTTGCCGAGTGTCTCGGCAAGGGCCACGATGCGGCCGGCGCGGATGCCGATGTCGCAGCGCATCTCTTCCGAGGCGGTGATGACGACGGCGTTGCGGACGACCAGGTCGAATTCCTGTAATGCATTCATTGGCGTCAGGCTGCTGATGGCTTGGGCACGTCGCGGCAGTCGGCACCCGGAGGGCGGCTCATGCTGTGGCGGTCGATGCTGCGCATCGACTGCACTGTGGTGCTCCGTCCGAGGTCGTGCCGCAGAACTCGCTACGTTCGCTGCGCTCACTGCACTCAAACAGCCGCGGCAAGTCAGTCAACGAAGCGCGCTGCGCGCGCCGACCTCGGCCCTGGCCTTGCAGGCCGCGCCAGGCCCAAGGGCCTGGCCGTTCGCAAGGCACAAACGGTCCACTGGACCGTTTGTGTCCCTGCTCACCTCCTCGTCGCCACAGAAATCGCCGCCCGCCGGGTGCCGCCCGCCGCTCTGGCACCACTTTCTCTTCTCGTCGGACAAGCAAAGGCGTGCCAGCAAAGGCGCGTGTGGGCAGGCTTGAGCGCGCCTCTGGAGCGCCGAGAAGCGCAGGGCTCGTGGCCGAGCGCGCAGCGCGCATCAATAACTGACTTGTCGCCGCCTGTTTGAACGGAGCGAACGAAGTGAGCGCAGTGAGTTCGGCGACAGGCCATGAGACCGAGCATCGGAGGGCAGTCGACGCGAAGCGGCGACCGCTCCAGCGAAGCGCGGAAGCCTGCCCACACGCGCCTTTGCCGCCCCGAACGTCGCACGCACACTCTTCAACTTGCACCGGCCTCATGTCAACGAATCCGCTTGCTGATGCCCGTCAGCCGCTCCATCACGATCATCAACACCAGCGTGCCCAGCACCATCAGGCTCGACACCGCGGCGATGCTCACGTCGAGCTTGCCTTCGAGGTCTTGCCACATGCGGATGGGCAGCATGTCGGTCGATGCGTCGCGCAGGAACAGCGAAACCGGCACGTTATCGAACGACGACATGAAGGCGATGAAGGCGCCCGCCGCGATGCCCGGCGCGATCAGCGGCAACGTGACGCGGCGGAAGGTGTATGCGCGGCTTGCACCCAGGCTGGCCGAGCTTTCGAGCAGCGCGGGCGGCAGCTGCGACAGCGCTGCGACCGTGGTGCGAATGACATAGGGCACACCGACGACCGAGTGGCCGATCACGAGTGTGGTCAGCGACAGGTTGATGTTCATGCGCGAAAAGTAGATCAGCGAGGCCAGCCCGAACGCCAGCGCCGGCAGGATCAGCGGCGACATGAACAGCGAGTCCAGCACACGCGCCATCGCCTTCTCGGAGCGTGCGATCGCCATCGCCGCCGGCACGCCGAGCAGCACCGAAACCGCCGTGGCGGCGCTCGCCACCTTCAGGCTGTTCAGCGCAGCGAACTGCAGCTGCCACGCATCGCCCAGCGCTTCGTACCAGCGCAGCGAGTAGCCCGGGGGTGGGAACTTCAGCGAATAGCCGTTGGTGAACGACACGACGATCACCACGACCGTGGGCGCGAGCAGCAGCAGCACCGCGAGCGCGGCGATGCCGCCGAGCAGGCCGCGCAGCGCGAGCGTCGAAGGCGCCTGGCGTTGGACCGAACTCATGCACCCGCGCGGCTCAGCCGCCCCACTTGGTTGAACAACGCGACGCAAGCCAGCACCGCGACCAGGAACACCAGCGAGATCGCCGCGGCGAAGGGCCAGTTCTGCAAGGTGGAAGCCTGCTGGTAGATGTACATCGGCATGAACAGCATCTGCCCACCGCCGATCAGCGATTGCGAGATGAACGCGGTGATCGTCGCCGCGAACGTCAGCAGGCAACCCGCCACGATGCCGGGCAGCGTGAGCGGCAAGGTGATGCGGAAGAAGGTGCGGAACGCGCTTGCGCCGAGCGCGGCCGAGGCGTCTTCGAGGTTCGGGTCGAGTTTCTGCAGCGCGGTGATCAGCGGCAATGCCATCAGCGGCAACTGCACGTTCGCCAATGCCACGATCAACCCGCCGCGGGTGTACAGCAGCTTCAACGGCCCGTCGATCCAGCCCATGTCGATGAGCGCCGAATTCACGATGCCCTGTCGGCCCAGGATCACCACCCACGCGAAGGTGCGCACGACGACGCTGGTGAGCAGCGGCATCACGATGATCAGCATCAGCACCTTCTGCAGCGTGCCGGGGCTGCGCACGTACGACCACGACAGCGCGTAGCCCAGCACCAGGCACAGCAAAGTGACCTGCACGCCCAGCCACAGCGTGTCGGCCAGCACCGGCAGCGAGAAGCCGTCGGTCGCGATCTTCTGGTACTGGTCGATCCCGAAGTGGCTGAGCTGCGCGTCGGCGTAGAAGCTGATGACCACCAGCAGCACCAGCGGCGCCAGGAAGAACAGCAGGAAGTACGTCGCCAGCGGCGTCGCGAACGCGAGGCTGTAGCCGGAGACGGAGGCGACGTTCTTCATGGCGGCGTCGACAAGGTCAGACCTTGATTTCCTTGTTGAAACGGTCGATCCACTCGGCGCGGTGTTCGTTGATCTTCTTCCAGTCCTGGAACACGAACTTCTTCTTCAGGTCGGCCGTGTCCTTGGCCAGCACCTTGGCGATCTCGCCTTCCATCTTGACCTTGGCGTTGGTCGGCACCACGAGGTAAGGCGCCTGCATCAGCTTGGTCTGCACTTCGGGCGAGAGCGCCACGTCGATCAGCTGCGCGGCCAGCGCCTTGTTCGGCGAGTTCTTGACGATGTGGATGCTGGTCTTGAAGGCGATCGCACCTTCCTTGGGTGCCACGAACTCGACCGGCACGCCGCGCGCCTTCAGGATCTGGATCGCGTTGAAGTTGCCCGGGCTGATGTCGATCTGGCCCTGCTGGTACAGCGCGGCCAGTGCGCCCGGGTTCGCGGCCACGGCGGCGAGGCTGGGCTTCAACTTTTCGATCGCCTTGAAGCCGGGCTCGACGTTCGCTTCCGAGCCGCCGTTCATGCGCGCCAGCTCGACCAGGAAGCCGGTGCCCAGCGTCGAGTTCAGGTTGGTCATGCCGACGCGGCCCTTGTACTCGGGCTTGAACAGGTCACCCCAGCTCGTCGGCGGTGTCTTGATCTTGTCGGGGTTGTAGGTCAGGCCCACGACCTGGAAGAACATCGACGGGCCCATGTCGTTCTGGGCTTCGGGGATCAGGTCCTTGTAGTTCTTGCTGGTCGCCACCGGGAAGGGCTCGACCAGGTCTTGCCCGATCGCGGTGAGGGCCGGACCCGGGTCGTGCAGCATCACGTCGATCGGCGGGTTGCTGCGCGCGGCGGTGACCTTGGCGATCTGGTCGACCGAGAGCATCGCGTCGAGCAGCATATCTTGCCCGGTGGCCTTCTTGAACGCGGGCACCAGCTCGGCCTTGTGCGCTTCTTCCCAGCTGCCGGTGAAGGTGGCGAACACCAGCTTGCGCGCCTGCGCGAAGCCCATGCCGGGGAAGAGCTGCATCGCGCTGAGCGTGAGCGCGCTGCCCAGCAGTTGTCGACGGGTCTGGATCATGGCGGGTCCTCGGTAGAAGTTGACGTGTGAAAGAGAAGAAGGAACGGGCGCGTCAGGGCGCGGCAAACACGGTGACGCTGGCGGCCGACACCGGCTTGACCCACACTGGCGCACCGCTCACGCGCGGTTGGGTGCCGGGCGTGCGCGGCTCGGCGAGCTTCAGGCGCTCGCCACCGGCGGTGCGCAGTTCGTGCACGATGGTCGCGCCCAGCGGCATGCCGAGCTCGACGGTGGCCGGCTGGCCATCGCCCTCGGCGCCGAGGCGCAGGTTCTCGGGGCGAACGCAAGCCAGCACCTTCGAGCCGATCGACAGGCCGGCGCCGGGCGCACGCGTGAGCATCGCGCTGCCGTCCACCAGGCGCACCCGCGCACCTTCACCGTCGACCGCTTCGAGCGTGCCGGGAAAGACGTTGGCGGTGCCGACGAACTGGTTGACGAAATAGGTGGCCGGCGTGTCGTATACCGCCGACGGCGGCGCGAACTGCTCGAGCTTGCCCTGGCTCAGCACGGCCACGCGGTCGGCCATGCCGAGCGCTTCTTCCTGGTCGTGCGTGACGATGATCGCGGTGGTGCCGGCGGCACGCTGGATGCGCTTGATCTCGATCTGCATGTCGAGCCGCAGGCTCTTGTCGAGCGCCGAGAACGGCTCGTCGAGCAGCAGCACGCGCGGCTCGATCGCCAGTGCCCGGGCCAGCGCAACACGTTGCTGCTGGCCGCCCGAGAGCTGCTTGGTCAGCCGGCTGGCCAGGTGGCCGAGCTGCACGAGTTCAAGCATCTCCGTCGTGCGCTTTCTGGCGGCGGCCGAATCGGTGCCGCGCGCGGCCAGGCCGTAGCCCACGTTCTCTGCCACAGTCATGTGCGGGAACAGCGCGTAGTTCTGGAACACGATGCCGATGTTGCGGCGGTTCGACGGCAGCTCGTCGATGCGCTTGCCGCCGACGATCACCTTGCCCGAGGTCTGCGCGATGAAGCCGGCGATGATGCGCAGCAGCGTCGTCTTGCCGCAGCCGCTGGGCCCCAGCAGCGCGACCAGCTCGCCGGCCGCGATCTCCAGCGTTACGTGGTCCACGGCTATCGCACCACCGGCATAGCGGTGCACGATGTCGTCGAGCGTCAGGGTCTGACCGGCAGCGGAAGCATCCATGATGCCTCTGTTTAGCAACCGCCATGCCACCGCCGCTGTATCCAGTCCGGCAAACCCCTCTCACCGGGCTGGCGGGCCTGCTTTCCAGCGGGAACCGGACTTGCAAGGGATCTGGACAGCCAACGCGCGCGCACCGTTCCGAGTTGTCGGCGCACCGGATTGGATACAAAGTACGTTGAAATAGTGCCCAATCCTGGGCCGACGGGAGTTCGCCCATGGTTTCAGAAGTTCACCGCGCATCGGCGCGCTCTCTGGCTGCCGCAGTCCATGCGCGCGAGCTCTCCGCCCTGGAAGTGGCGCAGACCCAGTGCGAGCGAATCGGTCGGCTCGAACCGCAGCTCAACGCCTTCGCCGACTTCGACCCTTCGGTGCCGCTGGCCGCCGCACGCGAGGTCGACCGCCGGCTCGCCGCGGGTGAGTTGCTGCCGCTGGCCGGCGTGCCGTTCACGGTCAAAGACAACCTCTGGCTCGGTGGCCGCCCGGCCACCTTCGGCTCGCGCGTGTTCGCCGGTTTCATCGCCCCGCGCGACTCGTGGTGCGTCGCGCGCCTGCGCGCGCTGGGCGCGGTGCCGCTGGGCGTGACCAACTGTTCCGAGTTCGCCTGCAAGGGCATCACCGCGACACCGCTGCACGGCGAGACGCGCAACCCGTGGGACCTGCAGCGCACACCCGGTGGTTCGTCGGGCGGCGCGGTCGCGGCGGTGGCGGCCGGCCTGGGCGCGCTCGCGCTCGTCACCGATGCCGGCGGCTCGACCCGTCGGCCCGCCGCGCACACCGGGCTGGTCGGCATGAAGCCCACGCTCGGCCGCGTGCCCAACCCGTGGGGCTTCGACGACCCGAACCACCTGCTCTCAGTGATCGGCCAGATCGGCCGCAACGTGGAAGACGTGGCCTGGATGCTGGACCTGCTGACCGCGTGGGAGCCGGCCGATCCGCTGTCGAGCCCGGCCTTCGCGCGGCCCGACGTGATGGCGCAGCTCAAGCAACCCTTGCCGCCGCTGCGCATCGCCTATTCACCACAACTCGGCTGCGGCCTCGCGGTCGACGCCGACGTGCACGATGCGCTCGACAGCGCGGTCGAACGCCTGCGCAGCGCGGGCTGGGCGATCGAGCTGGCCGACCCGGCCTGGCCCGAGCAGGCGCGCGAGTACCCGTTGATCGCGTTGCAGCAGGCCGGCCTGGCGCAGTTGTTCGGTGAGGTGTGGCGGCGCACGCCCGAACTGCTCGACCCCGACATCGGCGCGCAAATCGAGCTCGGCCTCGCGCTCGGCGGGCCGCGCATCGCCGAGGTGCTGCGGCTGCGCGAGCACTTCCACGCCAGCTTCACGGCGCTCTTCAACCGGTTCGACGCGCTGCTGTGCCCGGTCTCGCCGGTCGAGGCCTGGCCGCTCGGCCAGCTCGGGCCGGCGCAGATCGGTGGGCTGCCGGCCGGCCCGCGCGGCCACGCGGCCTTCACGCCGCTGTTCAACTACGGGTCGGTGCCCGCTGTTTCCGTGCCCTGCGGCAGCGGACGCCAAGGCCTGCCGGTGGGCCTGCAGATCGCCGGGCCGCGGTTCGCCGATGCACGCGTGCTGCAGCTGGCCTGGCATGCCGAGCGGGTGCTCGGGGCTTCGCCAGCGTCGCCGATGATGCTGGCCTGAGACACCACCTTCAATCGAACAGCAGCGCCTTCAGGTCGGCTTCGGGTTCTTCGTCGCTGCGATCGAGGTCGAGCGCGCTTTCGATATGGTTCAGGTGGTCGACCATCAGCGCGGCGGCGGCCTTCGTATTGCCGGCGTCGATCGCATCGATCAGGCGCGCGTGTTCGTCGTTCGGGCAGGCCGCGGCCGTCGGCGCCTCGAAGCTCAGGATCGCCAGGCAGGTCAACGGCGTCAGCTCGCGCATCATGCGCAGGTAGATGCTGCTGCCGGAGAGCTCGGCCAAGAGCACGTGAAATTCGCCGGACAGGCGCACCGCCGCGCGCCGGTCGCCGCTGGCATGCGCCTGCTGTTCGCGCTTGACGATCGCGCGCAGCTGCTTCACCGCGTCACGCGCTTCGCCGGCCACGATGCGCTCGATCAGCCGCACCACCACGCCGGGCTCGAGCGTGCGCCGCACGTCGAGCACGTCGTGCGCTTCGGTGGCGGTTGGCGTGGCGACAAACGCGCCACGGTTGGGCACCAGCGTCACGACCTGCTCGACCGCTAGGCGTTGCAGCACCCCGCGCACCTGCGTGCGGCTGACGGCGAACAACTCGGCCAGGCGCTCTTCGGTCAGCTTGGTGCCGGGCTGCAGGCGATGCTCGACGATCGCGTTGTAGATGCGGCCGTGGATGTCGGCCTTGGAAGCCGGTTCGGCTGCGGCGCCACGCTTGCGTGGCTTGGTGGTGGTGGGCATGGTGCTTGAGGTAGCGGTTCTGGTCTCAAGCAATTGTGCGGCCAGGGGCAAGCCCTTGGTCCACGCACTGGATACGATCCGGGACTGGATCGGATGCAATATGGCTGGCACGGGTTTCGCATCGATCCTGCCCGCATCGCTCTGAAAGCCACCATGTCGAACCGCACCCTGCTGGGCATGCTCACGCCGTCGTCGAACACGACGCTGGAGCCCGTCACCACCCGCATGCTCGCCGAGCTGCCCGAGGCCAGCTCGCACTTTTCGCGATTCAAGGTGACCGAGATCGCGCTCTCGGGCAACGCGCTCGCGCAGTTCGACCTGACCGGCATCCTGGCCGCGGCAGAGCTGCTGTCGCACGCGCGCTGCCAGGTAATCGGCTGGAGCGGCACGGCCGCCGGCTGGCTTGGCTTCGACGCCGACCGCCACCTGTGCGAGGCCGTCGAACGCCAGACCGGGATTCGCGCCTGCACCTCGGTGCTGGCGCTGAACGAGATCTTCACGCTCACCGGCGTGCGCCGCTTCGGTCTGGTCACACCCTACCGCGACGACGTGCAGGACGCGATCGTCGCCAACTACGGCCGGGCGGGTTTCGAGTGTGTCGCCGAGCGTCACCTCGGGTTGCAGGACAACTTCTCGTTCTCGGAAGTGACGGCCGAGCAGTTGCGCTCGATGCTGCGCGACGCCATGCGCGGGCCGGCGTCGACCCGGCCCGAGGCACTGACCATCTTCTGCACCAATCTTGCGGGCGCACCGCTCGTCGAGGAAATGGAGCAGGAACTCGGCGTTCCCATCTACGACAGCACCGCCACGGTGGTCTGGAAAGCCTTGCGCATGGCCGGCGCCGATACCCGGCGCATCACGAGGTGGGGACGGCTGTTCCGGGAACTGGCCCAGGCGTGAATGCCCTAACGGTTGCTCACCCCCGATGCCACGTGCCCCGAAGGCACGTGTTCCGACGCCGCCGTCACATGCCCGGTCTGGTCGTCGAAGAAGAAGTCGGGTTCGAACTCGCGCAGGAATTCGCCCTTCGGCAGGCCGCCGAGGAACATCGCTTCGTCGACCTCGATGTTCCAGTCCATCAGCGTGCGGATCGCGCGCTCGTGCGCCGGCGCACTGCGCGCCGTGACGAGCGCGGTGCGGATGCGCATGCCCGGCGCCGGGTCGTGCTGCAAACGCTGCAGCGCCAGCAGCAGCGGCTTGAACGGGCCGGCCGCCAGCGGCGTGGCCGCCTGGTCGCGCTCGTGGGCCTGGAAGGCGTCGAGCCCGGCGCGCTGGAACACCCGCTCGGCTTCGTCGGAGAACAGCACCGCGTCACCGTCGAAGGCGATGCGCACCTGGTCGGGGTGCGCGCTCGAAGCGCGGGCCGAGTGCGGGTAGACACGCGCCGCCGGCACGCCTGCGCCGAGGGCGGAGCGCACGTCGGCCTCGTTGGTCGACAGGAACAGGTGCGCGTTCAGCGGCTTCAGGTAACGCCACGGCGATTCGCCGCGCGTGAACACGCCACGCTGGATCGGCAGCCCGTAGTGCTGTGCCGAGCGGAACACGCGCATGCCCGAAACCGGGTCGTTGCGCGACAGGATCACCACTTCGACGCGCGGCGCATCGGTGTTGAACGCGAGCAGCTTGTTGACCAGCGAAAACGCCACGCCCGGCTTGGCGGCGTTGTCGAGCCGGTCGAGCTGCAGCTGCATGTATGCGCGGTCGTCGGTCGCTTCGAAGTGCTGGTTCTCTTCTTCGAAGTCGAACAGCGCGCGCGAAGAAATGGCAACGACGAGTTGGCCGTCAAGGGTGATGGGCATGGCGGCGATGATACGAGCCGCACCTGCCTCGCCCACAATCGGTGTGCGGTCCTTGCCGCCGCGCCCACTGTTCCCCATGCAACCCTTCGACACGCTCACGCTCGACACCCCCCGCCTGCACCTGCGCCCGCTGCGCGCGGCCGACGCCGAGGCCTTGTTCCGCATGCACGCCGACCCACAGGTGATGCGCTACTGGAGCACGCCGCCGTGGGCCGGCATCGAGCAGGCCGAAACGATGATCGACACCGACCGCGAGGCCTTGCCTGCCGGCCGGCACCTGCGCCTGGCCCTGACGCTGCGCGGGGGCGACGGTGGGCTCGTCGGCACCGTCTCGCTTTTCAGTTTCCACGAGGCGAGCCGCCGCGCCGAGATCGGCTACGTGCTGGCGCGCGAGGTGTGGGGCCGTGGCCTGATGCACGAGGCGCTGACGGCGCTCGTGGGCTTCGCTTTCGAGACCCTGAACTTGAACCGGCTGGAAGCCGATGTCGACCCGCGCAACACCGCGTCGGCCAGGAGCCTGGCGCGCCTGGGTTTCGTGCAGGAAGGTTTTTTGCGCGAACGCTGGATCGTGGGCGACGAGGTCTCGGACACCGCCTTGTTCGGCTTGTTGCGCAACGCGTGGAGGACCCCGGTCCGTTAATCGGCGTCTTCCTCGGTTTGTCGATCAGGCCGGGATCGCCGCCGGGTCCATCCAGAGGGCAGCCCACAGGTGACCGTCGGGGTCGGCGAGATCGCGGGTGTACATGAAGCCCAGGTCATCGACCGGGTTCACATCGGCTTGCCCCCCGTGGGCCGCGGCGGCCACGTTCATTGCGTCGACGGCGGCGCGGCTGTCGAGTGCCAGCGAGAGCATCAGCCCGGCCGACCCCTTCGCCGGGAACGGCCGCTGCGTGAAGGTGCGCCACTTGGCGTGCGTGAGCAGCATCACGTAGATCGCTTCGCTCCACACCATGCAGGCGGAAGCGTCGTCGCTGAAATGCAGGTTCTGTTCGAATCCCAGGGCCTTGTAGAAGGTGATGGAGGCCTGGAGGTCGGTGACCGGAAGGCTGACGAAGATCATCTTGGTCATGGGGTTTCCTGTGGGTTGTCGTGGGGCCGGAAGTCTCGGCGTTTGCGGAGTCTTCACCACCACGACGATCGACCCGACCCTGAATCGACAAACGCGCGCCGCGCGGCGCGGCCGGGCTGCGTCTTACTGAACGAAGCCCATGGCACCGCGCTTGGCGCGCGCGTCGGGCAGGTCGCGCACTTCGACCCGTTCGCGCCGTGCGAGCTTGGCGTTGCCGAAGGCGGTCATCCAGGCGCGGCGCATTTCGCGCGGGGCCATCTCGCTCATCGCGTCGAGCACGTCGGCGTGCGGCTCGGTCTCGAAACGTTCGCCCCAGCCATGGTCGGCGCGGATCGCGCGGTACAACTTGCCCGCGATGTGGCGCGCCGCGTCGCGGTCGGGTGCCTGCACCTCGTAGACGTTCATGCGGTTCAGGATCGGGTCGGGAATGGCGCGGCCGTCGTTGGCGGTGGCAACCCAGATCACCTGGCTCGCGTCGATCGGTACCTCGGCGAATTCGTCGGTGAAACTGCCGGCGGTGTCGTGTTCGAGCAGGCTGTAGAGCGCGCCGAGCGGGTCGTAGGCGTGCTCGCCGCCGGCCTTGTCGATCTCGTCGACCACCATCACCGGGTTGGCGTACTGGCCATCGACCAGGGTTTCGAAGACCTTGCCGGGGCGCGCGCCTTTCCACTGGCTCGACGCGCCCGAGAGCACCCAGCCGGCGGTCATCGAGCTCATCGACAGGAAACCCATGCCGGTGCCGAGCAGCACCGAGAGCTCCCGCGCGAAGTGGGTCTTGCCCACGCCGGGCGGGCCGAGCAGCAGCAGCGGCGTGATCTCGAGCGCGTCGCGGCTGTCTTCGCACAGCGCGAGCTGGCGCTTGATGTCGTCGAGCACATCGGCGAAGTTCGGCAGCTCGTCGTAGAGGTGGTCCATCACCGGCAGGCCGGAAGGTTTGACCTGAAAACGCTCGGGCCCTTTTTCGAGCATGCGCTCGTAGGTGGAGCGCAGGCTTTCGTGTTCCTTCTGCGGCAGCTTGTCGAGCTTGCGGCCGACCTCGTCGACGCGGTAGAGGCTGCGCATGCGGGCAATCGGAATGCCGGTGCCCGGGCTGCCCTGCGGTCGGGCCGACACGGTGACAAGATCGTTCGAAGCGGTCATGGAATGAACCTCCACCAACAGTGCGCTGCAAGCATTCAAGCACGATTCGCCGCCGGCCATCGGGAGATCAGCGCGACAAACCTGACGCTATTGCGTGCAGGTTGTGTGCCAGGTCTGCGCTTCAGCCCGCGGCAGCGACGGCGGGCTGCGCCTGCACCGAGGGGCTCGCGCCGACCCGGTTCTTGCCGCCGCGCTTGGCCTCGTACATGGCGGAATCGGCCTGGGCCAGCAGGCCGTCGAACGAGCGCAGGGCGCCTGCGCGCAGGGCCACACCGACGCTGACGGTGGGTTGCACCGCTGCGCCGGCGTCGGTGACCACATAACTCTCGGCCACGCTCGCACGCACCCGTTCGGCCACGAGCATCGCCTGCGCCAGGTCGGTGGCCGGCAACAGGGCCACGAACTCTTCGCCGCCGTAGCGGGCCAGCAGGTCGGCGTCACGCAGGCTCGCCTTGCAGGCCCGCGCCACTTCGATCAGCACGCGGTCGCCGGCGGCGTGGCCGTGCGCGTCGTTGATGGCCTTGAAATTGTCGACGTCGAGCAGCAGCACGCAGACCGGCTCGTGGGCCGCCAGCGCATGGGCGAAGCGGCGCTCGCCGACGACGAAGAAGTGGCGCCGGTTGAAGGCGCCGGTCAGCGGGTCGGTGACCGAGAGCCACTCGGCCGCGCGGCGCGCGCGCTCGGCGTCCTGCAGCAGCGAGATCACGAGCCAGGTGACGGGCGGGGCGATCAGCGCCGGGATGCCGGCGCTCATCAGCAGCGAAACCCAGAGCTCGTGCGACGAACGGTGGATCAGCAGGTTGATCACCAGCGACATGGCCAGCGACGCCAGGATGCCGATCACCGTGACGACCACGCACGCCTTCCAGCGCCCGAAGCGCAGCACCATCGCGCGCAGAAAACGCTTGTGCACGCTGCGGTCGGCGCTCGGGTCGGACTCGGCCCAGGTGTCGAGCGCCCAGGTGTCGGCCCATTCCTGCCCCGCGGTTTCGAGCCGCGCCATCACTTGACCCAGGTGTTGAGCTGGATGATCGGCAGCAGCACCGCGAGCACGATCAGCATCACCACCAGGCCCATCGCCACGATCAGCAGCGGCTCGAGGATGGTGGCCATCTGCATCGCGCGGCGCTGCACTTCCATGCCGAGCTGGCGCGCGGCGCGGTCGAGCATCTGCGGCAGCTGGCCGGTCTGCTCGCCGAGGCGCGAGAACATCGCCAGCAGGCCCGGGAAGCGCTTCTTGCCCGCCAGCGCGGACGCAAGCGGCGCGCCTTCGCGCACCTGCACCAAGGCGTCCATCGCGTCGGCGCGCATCGCGCGGTTCGACAGTGTTTCGGCGGCCGCCTGCAGCGCCTTCAGGATCGGCACACCGGCGCTCGCCAGCATCGCGAGCGTGCCGGCGAAACGCGCTGCGTTGTAGCCGCGCGAGAGCTTGCCGATCAGCGGCAGCGTGAGCCAGCCGGCGTCGAAACGTTCGCGGAAGGCTTCGTTGCGCAGCATCCAGGTAAGCAGGCCGAAGCCGGCACCGAGCAAGAGCACGAGCAGCCAGCCCCAGCTGCGCAGGAAGGCGCTGATGGACAGCATCGCGATCGTCAGCGTCGGCAGCGCGCGCTTGGAATTGGTGAACACCGAAGCCACCTGCGGCACGACGTAGGTGACGAGAAAGATCACGATCACCACAGCGATCAGCGAGACGATCGCCGGGTAGAGCGTGGCGCCGATCAGCTTGGCCTTGAGTTCCTGGCGCGCTTCCAGGTCGTCGGCCAGGCGCTCGAGCACACCGCCGAGCGCGCCGCTCTGCTCGCCGGCCGCGACTACGCCGCGGTAGACCTCGTCGAACTCGCGCGGTGCGCTGCCGAGCGCCCGCGCGAACGGCGAGCCGCCGTTGACTTCGCTGCGCAGGTGCGCCACCAGCTCACGCTGGCGCGGGTCTTCGGCTTCGTCGCTCAGCGCGGTCAACGCCCGTTCGAGCGGCAGGCCGGAGCCGACCAGGCCGGCGAGCTGGCGGGTCCAGACGGTCAGGCCGGTCGAGTTGAAAACCCTGCGCGTGAAGCGCAGGCCTTCGCCCTGGGTGCCGGCCGACGCGACTTGCGTGACCGACAGCGGAACCAGCGCCTGGGCGCGCAGCTGGCCGCGCGCGGCCTTGGCGTTTTCGGCGTCGAGCAGGCCGGTCGTTGATTTGCCTGTCGCGTCGAGCGCTTCGAATTTGTAGGCCGGCATGGACGACCTATTCGCGCGTCACGCGCATCACTTCTTCGGCCGACGTGACGCCTTCGGCCACCAGCCGTTCGCCGTCTTCGCGCATCGAGCGCAGGCCGGCCTCTTCGGCGGCCACGAAGAGTTGCGATTCCGACGACCGGCTGTGGATCAGCGCCCGCACCTTGTCGTCGACCGCCATCAGCTCGTAGACGCCGGTGCGGCCCTTGTAGCCGGTGCTGCCGCAGTGCGTGCAGCCCACGGGGTGGTAGCGGCCTTGCGCGTCGGCGCGTTTGCAGTGCACGCAAAGCTTGCGCACCAGGCGTTGCGCCAGCACGCCGATCAGGCTCGACGACAACAGGAAGGGTTCGACGCCCATGTCGATCATGCGGGTCACGGTGCTGGGCGCGTCGTTGGTGTGCACGGTCGCGAGCACCAGGTGGCCGGTCAGCGAGGCCTGGATCGCGATCTGCGCCGTTTCGTAGTCGCGGATCTCGCCGATCATGATCACGTCGGGGTCTTGGCGCAGGATCGCGCGCAGCGCCTTCGCGAAAGTGAGGTCGATCTTCGGGTTCACCTGCGTCTGGCCGATGCCGGCGAGTTCGTACTCGACCGGGTCTTCGACCGTCAGCACGTTGGTGCCGGCGGTGTCGACGCGGCCCAGCGACGCGTACAGCGTGGTTGTCTTTCCCGAGCCGGTCGGCCCGGTCACGAGCACGATGCCGTGCGGCTGCTGCACCAGCTTGTCGAACTTGGTGAGCACGTCGCCGCTCATGCCGAGGGCTTCGAGCGTGAACTTCGATTCGCCCTTGTCGAGCAAACGCAGCACCGCGCGTTCGCCGTGGGCCGAGGGCAGCGTGGACACACGCACATCGACCGCGCGCCCGCCGATGCGCAGGGAGATGCGGCCGTCCTGCGGCAGGCGGCGCTCGGCGATGTCGAGCTCGGCCATGATCTTCAGGCGCGAGATCAAGGCGGCGTGAAGCGCCTTGTTCGGCTGCACCACTTCACGCAGCGTGCCGTCGACGCGGAAGCGCACCGAGCTGCTGCGTTCGTAGGGTTCGATGTGGATGTCGGAAGCGCCGTCTTTCGCGGCCTGCGTGAGCAGCGCGTTCAGCATGCGGATGATCGGCGCGTCGTTGCTCGCTTCGAGCAAATCCTCGATCGCCGGCAGCTCCTGCATCATGCGGGAAAGGTCCACCGCGCTCTCGACCTCGCCGATGACCGTCGCCGCGCTCGACTCGCTGCCCGCGTAGGCCACCGCGATGCGGTTGACGAGCGACGACGAAGGCTCGCGCTCCAGCGCGTCGACGTCGTACAGGCGCAGCACTTCGCTCAGCGCCGGCAGCGAGACCGTTTCCGGCGCCCACAGCACCAGCCGCTCGCCGTCGTCTTCGAGCAATACCGTGTGCGCCTTGGCGTAGGCGTAGGGCAGGGGGTGGCGCGCGCCCATGTTCAGTTGGCCGGTGGCGCGCTGGAGGCAGGCGCGGGCGGGAACACGCCACCGCCGGGCCGTTCGGCCGGCGGTACGCTGAGCGGCTTGGTCGAGTCTTCGAGCCCGCGCAGCGGTGGCAGCACTGGTGCGCTGCCGATCGGCAGCACCAGCGTGGCCTTCGGTTGCGATTCCTTCTGCTCGGCGCGGATCAGGTCGTAGCGGTCGAGCGAGACCTTGTTCGAGGTGGCGGCGTCGCGCATGATGATCGGCCGCAAGAACACCATCAGGTTGGTGCGCGTCTTCGAGCGTGTGTCGTTGCGGAACAGCGCGCCGAGGTAAGGAATGTCGCCGAGCAGCGGGATCTTCGAGCGGTTGTCGGTGTACTTGTCTTCGATCAGGCCGCCGAGCACGAGAATCTGCCCGTCGTCGACGACAACGGTCGACTCGATCGAACGTTTGTTGGTGGAAGGCCCGGCGTTCGAGGTGCCCGGTGCCACCGCGGTGCTGAGGCTCGACGATTCCTGGAAGATCACCATGCGCACCGTGCCGCCTTCGCCGATCTGCGGCTTGATGCGCAAGGTGATGCCCACGTCCTTGCGCTCGATGGTCTGGAACGGGCTGGTCGTCGCGGTGCCGGTGTTGGTGAACTGGCCGGTGATGAAGGGCACGTTGCTGCCGACGATGATCTTGGCTTCTTCGTTGTCGAGCGTGATCAGGTTCGGCGTGGAAACGATGTTGGTGTTGGCGCGGCTTTGCAGGATGTTGGCGATGGCCGCCAGGCCGTAGGTGCCGGCGATCTTGGTGATCCAGCCGACGTTCAGGCCCTCGCCGAGCGAGATGCTGGCGGCGCTGCCGCCGGCCTGCGCGGCGTCGATCGACAGCAGGTTGCCCTTGGTGCCGAAGTTGGTGCCGGCCACCAGGCCGTTCGAGTCGCCGTTCTTGCCGAGCAGGCCTTGCCACTGCAGGCCGAAGTTGGCGGCGTCGTCGCCCGACACCTCGACGATCATGCTTTCGATGTAGACCTGCGCGCGGCGCGAGTCGAGCTGGTCGATCAGGACCCGCAGCTGCTTGTACATCGGCTCCGGCGCCGTGATGATCAGCGCGTTTGTGGCCGGGTCGGCCTGCACGAAGCCGCCGGTCGAGGGCGACGCCGACTGCGCGACCGGCGCGGTGGCCTGGGGTGACGCGCCGCCCGCCGTGCCGGCGACCGAAGGGGCGACGTTCGTCGTCGTCGTGGGGCTGCTCGAGGAGGCGCCCGCACCACCGCTGCCACCGCTGTACGCGGCGCGCAGCACGGTCGCGAGCTTCACCGCGTCGGCGTTCTTCAGGTACACGACCCAGACGTTACCGGTGCCCTGGGTCGGCTTGTCGAGCTTGTCGATCAGCGAGCGGATCGACGCCAGGCGCGCCGGGTTGGCGGCCCGCACCAGCAGCGAATTGCTGCGTGGCTCGACCAGCACCGAAGCGGCGCCACCCGCGGCTGCCGGCGCGCCCGGCACACCGGCGGTGCCACCGGCGCTGTCGGTCAGCCGCTGCACCAGCGCGGCCACGTCGGCGGCCACGGCGTACTTGAGCGGGATCACTTCCACGTCGCCGGCGGCCGGCGTGTCCATCGCCGCGATGATCTTGCCGATGCGTTGCAGGTTGTCCGCGTAGTCGGTGATGACAAGCGTGTTGTTGCCGGGGTTGGCGTTGATCGTGTTGTTCGGGCTGATCAGCGGGCGCAGCACCGGCACCAGGTTGTTGGCGTTTTCGTGCGCCAGCTTGAAGATCTGCGTGATGACCTGGTCACCGCGGCGTGAGGTGTTGTCGCCGATCGAGACCGTGCCGGTCTGCAGCTTGGCGTCGGCTTCGGGCACGACCTTGAACAGGCCGCCGACCTCGACCACCGTGAAGCCCAGGCCACGCAGGGCGGCCAGGAAGTTCAGGTAAGCCTCGCGCGGCGAGAGCGGCTCGTCGCTGTAGAGCGTCATCGTGCCTTTCACGCGCGGGTCGACGATGAACTGCTGCTTCAGGATCGCCGACATGGCGCGCGCCACACCTTCGATCTCGGCGTTGACGAAGTTCAGCGTGACGGGCTCGCCGCCGCGGAACTTGGTGCTGGTCGGTGCGGTCTGTGCAAAAGCAAGCGGCGCGGGCAGGAGCGAAGCACACAGCATGGCCGCGGCCAAGGCGGCCGGCAGCGTTCGCCCGCGGAATGATTGGGTTGCGCTTGGCTTCATGCTTATCCGATCGTGATAACGGACTTGGCGCCGTCGCGCCGCCCGATGATGTTCAGCAGGTTCGACAGCGCCGCTTCGTCGGTGGCGGCCGCGCTGGCCTCGCCGCGAAACCGCACACCGCCCGGGCCCCAGGTGCCGTTGCCGTTGAGCTTCAGGGCGCCGTCCTGCGTTGTCAGTGAGAGTTGCGACGTGCCGGGGGTGGCGGCGTCGCCGGTCAGGGTCAGCTTGTAGCTGCCCAGCGTTTCGAGCGTGGTCAGACGCGATGAGACGCTGACCAGTTCCATGTCGGCCCGGCCTTCGACGACCCAGCGGCCTTGTGCCGATTCGAGCTTGAGCGCGGGCGACACCAGCCGCACCACACCGCCGAGCTGCAGCGTGTTCCAGGGTGTGCCCAGGCCGCCGAGAAAAGCGCTCGGCCACTGGCCGACCCAGCCGGGCGGCGGCACCAGCGTCACGCCGACGCGGCCGAAACCGGGCCGCACCTGCAGTGTGACGGTGCCGTTCAGGCAGCAGGCATGGCGCGCGTTCAACGCGAGGCCCAGGCCATGCACGCCGAGTGTCCATTCGATCCGGCCCGGCAGCGAACTCGCGTCGCGGCTGCCCGGGCCGCCGGTCAATACCGCCACCGCGCTGCCCGACCAGACACTGCCGCGTGCGTCGGCCAGCAACACACGCTGGCCGGTGGCGGAAGCGACTGCGCTGGCGAGCCAGGCGGCCGGCGCGAAGACGATCAGCGCGGCCAGCACGCCGAAGACGATGCCGGCGATGGCCCAGCGGGTGCTCGACCTGCGCGACTTGTCCCACGACATCTCGGCGTAGGTCGAGTCGCCCCAGCCGGTGGCGGCGACGGTCGGGCTCCAGAAACGGCCCTTGCGTTTGCGCCGGATCATGGCGCGGCTCCGAGCGTGACGGTGATGCTGCCGGTGAAACCCGCCGCGCCGCGCTGAAGCGTGGCGTCGACCGGCCGCGCGCGGGCACCGCTGCGCGCTTCGTTGAGCCAGCCGCGCAGGGCTTCGGGGCTGATGCCGGTGAGCGACAGCGTGGCGCGGTCGCCCTGCAGGTTGAGCTTGGCCTTGTCGCCGAGGCGCTCGGTCGCGGCCTTCAAAGCCGCGCCGGCCTGCGTCTGCGAAACCGGCGCCACGGCGCGCAGCACGCGGCTTTCGGCGGCGATGCGTTGCATCTGCTGCAGCTCGCCGTCGAGCTGGTCGAGCACGGCCGGTGCGGCGCGGGTGCTGCGCCAGGCAGGCTGGATGAAGAGGCTCCAGACCAGCAGCGCGCCCAGCACGGCGACCACGACGATCACGGCGCGGCGTTCGCGCGTGGTGCGGGCCAGCCACCATTTTCCGGCCTCGGTGCGCAGGCTCGCCAAGGCCGGCGGCAGGGTCAGGCTGCGCGTGTTCACGATGGGGCTCCGAGGCGCGCGCGGGTCAGCGTGAGTCGCCCTTCGTTGGAATCGACCTGCCAGCCACCGGGACGCAGCACGCTGCGGAACTGTTCGATCTGTGCGTCGTTCCAGCCACCGGCCGACAGTGTCAGCTTGCCGGGCTCGAAGCGCAGGCTGTCGGTCGCAGGGCGCTCGGCCGGCCAGGCCGACGAGGCGGCCTGCAGCATGGCCTCGAGGTCGGTGTCGCCGGGGCGGCCCGCGAGTGCGCGCAGGTTCGTGGTCTCGCGTTGCATCACGGCGGCGGCGTCACGCTGGATGTCGAGATCGCTGACTTTCGGGAACGTGCTCTTCACCAGGCTTTGCATCTGCACACGTTTGGCGGCGATGGCGCCCTGCTGGTGCCAGGCCCACAGGTTCAGGCCGACGATCTGCGCCAGCACCAGTGCGCCGAGGCCGAAGCGCACCGGGCGCCATTCGGGGCTGAAGAGCTTGCGCAGCGAGTCGCGCGCCGCGCGGGCACCGCGGGTGCGCCGGGCCAGATCGAACTGGCGCAGGTTCCAGAGCGTGCGCGCGGCCTGCAGCATGCGGTGGCCGGGCGGGAACACGTTGACCGAGGTGCCGAGCCATTGTTCGGCCGCGGCGGCCGCGCCGGGGGTGGCGCTCCAGCGTGTGCCCTGCGGCGCCGGCGAGGGCACGATCGAGCGCGCCAGGCCGCCCTGCAGGCGCACGCTCGCCACGCCGTCGGCATGAGCCCAGTGCAACGCGATGCCTTCGGTGGATTCGCCCTCGTCGGCATGCAGTTCGGCGAAGTGGCCGATCGGCGGGTCGTCGGGCCAGGCCATCGGCACGATGCGGTCGACGAACACGTCGGCCTTCTCCAGCGCCGCGATCTCGGCCTTCAACCACTGGTGCGCGACCGCCGCGACCCAGGTCGGCTGGCCAGCGCTCGACTGCGGCGCGATCGCCAGGTGCACGTCGGCCGGGTCTTCGAGCAACGCTTCTTCGAGCACACCGCCGAGCGCAGCGCGCAGGCGCGCGGCCGGGGCCTTGGGCAGGGTGATGCGGTGCCAGCTCACGTCGGTGTCGGAGAGCACGGCGATCACGGTCGTGGCCTTGGGCAACAACGAGGCCGCGCACTGGCCTTGCGACTGCAGCGCCACCCCGTCGGGGCTGGTCACGTAGACGTATTCGGTGCCGAGGCGCGAGGCTTCGGGCTCCAGGCTGCCCGGGCTGCGCGAGCGCAGCCGCCGGCGCTGGGGAATGTGGACAACAAGAGTCGACATGGAATGCGGAGAGCTGGGCTGGCGGCATTGTAGGCATGGGCCTGTACAAGCCGTAACGAAATCAAGCACTTGCGGCACCCGGCCGCGGGTCCGCCCGACCGCTAGTTCGCGGGGGGCGTGTCTTCGCGGCTGGCGACGCGCTCGCGCCGCAGCACGTCGACCTGGCGACCCTGCACCCGCTGCACCAGCGAGCTTTCTTCGAGCACCCGGTCACTGAGGCGCAGTCGGCCACGCACCTCGAAGAAGGCGGAGTTGACGGAGAGCTTGGCCTGGGGTGTCGTCGCCCCGGCCTGCGGTGCGAGCGCGGGCACCTGCGCCCAGAACTTCGTCATGTCCTCGAACGGCGTGCGTTGGCGCACCTGCAGCAGGCGCTCGGCGGTGGCGTGGTCGTTGCCCGGGATGACGGCCACCAGCACCTCGGCACTGGCGGTGTTGACGTTGACGTTGACCGGCATGGTGCCCGGCAGGATCACGATGTAGGGCGCGAGCAGTTCGAGCGACGCCGCATCGACGCCGAGCCAGCTCAGCTGTGCCACCGATTCCGGCAGCAGCGGCGCGTTGCCGGTGCCGCTGCCGGCGGGTGCGAGCGCGTCGCGCAGGCCGCTGGCGATGAGCGTGGCAACGGCGGAGTCGACCCCGATGTTCTGGCAAAGGCGCTCGAACGCGGCGAACTCGAACGGGTCGACGATGCCTTTGGCCTGATCCACCACGTTGGTGACGTTGTAGCGCGACTGCGCATCGATGATGCTTCCTGACAGGAAGGCTTCGGGCCCATCGTCGGTGTTGTTGCTATCGGCGGCGAGAAACGTCGACAGGCGCGCTTCGGCGAGCGGCACGGCCCACGGCTCGCCGAGGTGGTCGACATTGCGATTGCCACGCGCGTCTTCGCGCAGGATCAGGCGGGCCCAGTCGAGCGCGCCGGAAAGGATCCACGCCGACTGGGTGCGCGCGCGCTCCGCCACTTCGACCTGTACCGCGCGCCACTGCTGCCAGACCATCGACGACGCGAGCGTGACGATCAGCACCACGATGATCATCGCGGTCAGCAGCGCCGCGCCGCGCTGGCGGTGGTGGTGGCTTGTCATGGCCCGAGCACCGTGTCGCGGGTCAGTTCGCCGCTCGTGCCGCTGCCTTCGGCGAAGCTCAGCACCACGCGCACGCCCTTGGGCAGCGCCTGCCGGGGCGGGGCGCCGCCGCCGCTCGCCCCGCTGGCCGGCGGCGCGGCCACGAGGTTGCCGGTCGACTGGCAGTTGCTCCAGGCATTGCCCTGGTAAAAATAGACCTGCCATTGCGACAGGCCCGTGAGCGTGCGCACCGAGCCGGGTTCGTCGCCCTGCAACTGCAGGCTGCGCAGCCAGCTGTCCTGCAGCGCGCCGGTGGTCGTGACGGGCGGGCCGGCCCAGCGTTGCCAGGTGGCGCCGGAGGCCGTGTTGCTCGGCCGAAGCGTCCACGCCACCACCTGCAGGCCGGTCGGCGTGCGGCGTGTCAGGCGCACGCTGGCGCCGTCGCAACTGAGCGCGAGCGGCACGGTGGCGGTGTCCTGGATCGACGCGAGATCCTGTTGCCACTGCGCGATCACGGTGTTCAGCCGCAGCGTCTGCTCGAGCCGGGCCTGGCTCGAATCGCGTGCCCGCACGATGCCGTCGACACCCTGCCAGGCCATGCCGGCCATGATGGCCATCACCATCATCGCGACCAGCACCTCCACGAGCGTGAAGCCGGCCGTGCGCGCGCGGGCGGGGCGTGTCACTTCCTGAGCACCGTCGAGAGGTTGAGGATCGGCTGGCCCGCCGCGTCGGCGACCTGCGCGTCGACGCGGATGAACAGCGGGTTCGGCGTCGGCCGGGCGACCAGTTTCACGTTGTAGCTCAGGCCGAGCTGAACGCAGGTGAAATCGGAATCGCCGATCGGCGGCGTGAGCCCCGACAGGCGCAAGCCGGTGAGCTGGTTGTCGGCGCACCATTGCGCAGCGGTCACGTCGCCCAGGCGCTGGGTGTTGCCGGTGAGCGCACCGGCGGCCTTGATGCCGGCGCCGAGCGTGATCGCGACGATGGTCAGCGCGACCAGCACTTCGATCAGCGTGAAGCCGCGGGCGCGTGGGCGCAGGGTCATGGGCGCGCGACCGTCGTCGGCTCGGGCCCCACGACGAACGGGCCGAGGCCGTCGGTCTGCAGCGTGAGGCGCTGGTCGTCCAGGCGCAGCACGATGGTCTGCGCGCCGATCAACGGCTCGGGGCCGAGCACCAGCGCGCGCGCGCCGACCACTTCGGCGCTCACGCCCGGGTTGAGCCAGTGGCTCGGCAACTCGCTGCTGGACGGCAAGCCGACGAAGCGGAAACCTTCGGCGCCCACCTGCACCGGCCGCGGTTCCCAGCTGGCGGGCAGGCCGGAAGCGCGGGCTTCGGTGCGGGCCGCTTCGAGCAGCGCGACGAGCCGTGCGCCTTCATGGTCGAGCCGGGTCGAGGCCGGGTCGCGCAGCGCCAGGCTGACCACGGCGCTGGCGATCGCGATCAGCGCCACGACGACCATCAGTTCGATCAGCGTGAAGCCGCGCGTGGCCGGCTGGCCCGCGCGTTGACGCATCAGCCGCCTATTGCCAGGAGCCAATGTCGGCATTCTTGCCTTCGCCGCCGACCACGCCGTCGGCACCGAAGCTGTAGATGTCCACCTCGCCCTTCAGGCCGGGGCTGGCGTACTGATAGGGCTGGTTCCAAGGGTCTTTGGGCAGCTTGTCGAGGTAGGGCTTCCAGTTGCTCGGGATGGTGCCGGTGGTCGGTTTGGCGACCAGCGCCTGCAGACCCTGCTCGCTGGTCGGGAAACGCTGGTTGTCGAGCTTGTAGAGCTTGAGCGCCTGCATCAGGTTGTTGACGTCGGTGCGGGCGGCGGTCACGCGGGCGTCGTCGGCGCGGTCGAGCACGTTGGGCACGATCAGCGCGGCCAGCACGCCGATGATGACCAGCACGACCATCAGTTCGATCAGGGTGAAACCGCGCGCCAGGCGCGAGGTGCTGCGCGCCACGGGCGGCGCCGTCGGAGGGGTGGGGTTCGTGCTCGAGCTCATGAGGTGTTCCTGCCCGGGGAAGCGGGCTGGAGTGGCAGACCCGTTGAATGATAATCGGCCATGCTCGCACGACTGTCAGCCTTCGTTATCTGGGCCCTGGTGGCCGCCACCGCGGTGTTCTGGGGCCTGCGTCTGTGGGCCCGGCCGGCCGAAGCGCCTTCGTACACGGTGCCGGTGGGTGACGTGGCGGTGGCCCGCGGCGACCTGAGCCGCCTGCTCGGCGCCACGCCGGCGGCGACCGCCGCTGTCGTGGCGGCGCCCGAGATGGCGTCGCGGTTTCGGCTGATCGGCATCATGGCGCCCAAGGCGGCGGCGGCCTCGGCGCAGCCGGGGCAGGGCGTGGCGCTGATCGCGGTCGATGGCAAACCCCCCAAGGCCTTCGTGGTCGGCTCGTCGCTCGATGCGAACCTGGTCCTGCAGTCGGTCAGCCTGCGTACTGCGGCGATCGGGCCGGCGCAAGGCGCGGCGGCGGTCACGCTCGAACTGCCGCCCCTCGTGGCCGCGGCCACCGGCACGCTGCCGGCGCCGGGTGCCGGCGCGCCGCCCAACCCGGCAGCGCCTGTTGCGCCGGCTGCGCCCGCGTATGTGCGGCCCCCGCCGCCGCCGATCGTGCCGCAGCCTGTCGGGCAGACCAGGTCGGGGATCGCCCCTTCGTTTTCGCCGTCTGGTGCGGGCGGCATGCCGACCGGCGCGATGCCTGTGGCTCCGGGAGGGGCGGCCTCGATACCGCGCGATCCGAACCCGCCGACGGCCACCCAGTAGCAGCGTCGGTCAACGGCTCACTGCGGCGGGGTGGGCTCGGTGATGGGCCCGATCGGCGACGGAAGGGTGGGGCCGGGTTCTTCGCCTTCGGCCACTTCGGTCAGCAGGGCGGCCGCGCTGCGCACCAGCGGCCAGGCCAGCGTGGAGCCGGTGCCGTCGGTGCTTTCGATGCCGAGCTCGAGCAAGGGCGTGACGCCGAACAGGCTGTGCGCCGCGTCGAGCCCCTTGTGGCTGTGGCTGCGGCAGTAGACACAGTAGTCGGTCACCGCCGGTGCGATGCGCGTGGCCACCATCAGCGCGGCACACGCCGGCAGGCCGTCGACGACGATCAGGTGGCGCTTGCTGCCGGCCACCAGCATCAGGCCCACCATCATGGCGATCTCGAAGCCGCCGAAAGCGGCCAGCACCTCGACCGGGTCGACGGCGTCCTTGTGGCGTGCATGCGCTGCCTGCAGCACCGCCAGCACATTGGCGAGATCGTCGACCCGCGGGCCCGCGCCGGAGGTCAGGAAGTTGGGGAGCTCCACGCCCGACAGGCGCGACAGCACCAGCGCCGCACTCTCGTGCGAGCCGACACCGATGCCGGCACACGCGACCGCGTTGCCGACCATCGAGTCGGCGATTTCCATGCCGGCGCGAATGGCGGCGTGGGCCTGGTCGACCGACATCGCGAACGCGACCCGCGAGTTGCGCGTGCCGTGTGCGATCTTGCGGGCCAGCAGGCGAGCATGGGGCGTCACCGATTCGGCCACGCCGCAGTCGACGACTGACAACTCCAGGCCCTGAATGCGGGCGAACACCGACACCGGCAACTGTGACGTCAACAACTGGTTGGCGAGCTGAGCGGTGGACGGGCGGCCGCTGACACCGATGCCGTCGACCGCCAGGCCGTGGTCGGCCGCGAAGATGGCGATCTGCGGCGAGCGAAAGCGCGGCTTGAGCGTGTTCTGGATCAGGCCCAGCCGCACCGCCAGCGGTTCGAGTTCGCCCAGTACCCCGGTCACTTCGCCGCGCCGCTGCAGCTTGCGGCGCAGCGCCTGTTCGAGCAAGGGGTTCGACGTGGAGGTGATGAGCGAGCGATTGACCGACATGAAGGAGCAGACCAGTTCGACGCAGACAGCGGGGTTGGGGCCGATTGTGGGGCTCGCCGCCGCGCCGACGCAACCGGTGTGGCGCACCTCGGGCCAAGCCCTGTGTGAACTTGTGCAGCGCCGATGCGGCGCGGCATCGGTTCAGCGCAGGAATAGTCGATAGACGGGGTTGTCGGTTTCGTCTTCGCAGGGATACGCCAGGCCTTCCAGGAAGTCGCGAAAGGCCTTCTTGTCGGCCTTCGGCACCTGCACGCCGACCAGGATGCGCCCGTAGTCGGCGCCCTGGTTGCGGTAGTGGAACAGGCTGATGTTCCAGTCGGGGTGCATGCTGGAGAGAAAGCGCATCAGCGCGCCCGGCCTCTCGGGGAAGATGAAGCGGTACAGGCGCTCGTCGTTGGCCAGGCTGCTGCGCCCGCCGACCATGTGGCGCACGTGCTCCTTGGCGAGCTCGTCGTCGGTCAGGTCGAGCGTGGCGAAGCCGTGGCGCTCGAAGCTGCGGGCGAGCTTGTCGGTCTCGTCCTTGTTGACGGTGGTGACGCCGACGAACACGTGGGCCTGGTTCGAGTCAGAGATGCGGTAGTTGAACTCGGTCACCGAGCGCGGCCCGAGCAGCTCGCAGAAGCGCTTGAAGCTGCCGCGCTCTTCGGGAATGGTGACCGCGAACAGCGCCTCGCGGTGTTCGCCGACCTCGGCGCGCTCGGCCACAAAACGCAGCCGGTCGAAGTTCATGTTGGCGCCGCAGGTGATCGCGACGAAGGTCCGGCCCTTGCATCGGTGGGTCTCGACGTACTGCTTGATCGCGGCCACGCCGAGCGCGCCCGACGGCTCGAGGATGCTGCGGGTGTCCTGGAACACGTCCTTGATGGCGGCGCAGGCGGCGTCGGTGTCGACGACGACGTAGTCGTCGACCAGCTCCCGCGCCAGGCGGAAGGTTTCTTCACCGACCAGCTTCACGGCCGTGCCGTCGGCGAACAGGCCCACGTCGTTCAGCGTCACACGCTTGCCGGCCCGCACCGAGCGCAGCATCGCGTCGGAGTCGACCGTCTGCACGCCGATCACCTTGATCTCGGGCCGCACCGCCTTGATGTAGGCCGCCACGCCCGAGATCAGGCCGCCACCGCCGATGGCGACGAAGACCGCGTCGATCGGACCCTGGTGCTGGCGCAGGATCTCCATCGCGATCGTGCCCTGGCCGGCGATCACGTCGGGGTCGTCGAACGGGTGCACGAAGGTCAGGCCGTGTTCGGCCTGCAATTCGAGCGCGCGGCCGTAGGCATCGGAGTAACTGTCGCCGTGCAATACGACCTCGCCACCGTGCGACTTGACGGCGTCGATCTTGAGTCGGGGTGTCGTCACCGGCATCACGATCATGGCCTTGCAACCCATGCGTTTGGCGGCCAGCGCCACACCCTGGGCGTGGTTGCCGGCCGAGGCGCAGATGACGCCGCGCTTGAGTTGTTCGTCGCTCAGGTGCGCCATCTTGTTGTACGCGCCGCGCAGCTTGAAGCTGAACACCGGCTGGGTGTCTTCGCGCTTCAGGAGCACCTGGTTGCCGAGCCGCTTCGACAGGCTGCGCGCCGGGTCGAGCGCGGTTTCGATGGCCACGTCATAAACCCGTGCCGTGAGGATCTTCTGCAGGTAGTCCGACAGACTGAGTCGGCCCGGCGCGCGGGGGGCACGTGGGCTGGTTTTCGGGGCGGCCATTCTTGTCTCCTGCGACCATCGTTTTGCGGCGCCGCATCATACGTTGCGCGGTGGTCGCGATGGACCCAGAAAAAAGCCCAAGGCATTGCTGCCCTGGGCTGAATCCACCAATGGAGGAGGTGGAGGAGACAATCGGTCCGGGATCAACGCAAGAAGCAGCTGAATCACCGTATGCGAACGAGTGTAGGGCCTTTTATGTTGCGCTGCAATAACGTGGCCGCAGACATTTAGGGGGCGCGCTCCAGTGCTGCGTGCGGCCATGCACAATGTGTGTGACAGGCCGCCCTTCATCGGTGCAGCAAGCTTCGGGAATCACCATGGAATGCACGATCAACTGGATGCCGGCGAGCGGCATGGCCTTCGCCGCCGAGACCGGCAGCGGTCACTTGCTGATGATGGACGGCGCGCCCGACGGCGGTGGCCGCAATCTCGCACCGCGACCGATGGAAACGGTGCTCGCCGGCACCGGCGGCTGCACTGCGTACGACGTTGTGCTGATCCTGCAGCGCGGCCGGCACGACGTGCGGGCCTGCAAGGTCGTCGTCACCTCGGAACGCGCGCCGGTCGATCCGAAAGTGTTCACGAAGATCCACATGCACTTCATCGTCGCCGGGCCGGGGCTGACCGATGTGGCGGTCGAGCGCGCCGTGCGTTTGTCGCACGAGAAGTACTGTTCGGCCAGCATCATGCTCGGCAAGACGGCCGAGATCACGACCAGCTTCGAGATCAGCGCAGGTTGAGACGCAGGCTCAGAGGCGGTGCGCGGTGAAGGTCATGACCTGCGCCACGCGCCGCATGACCCAGCGCAGCGGCGGCGGCAGCGCCGCCGCACCGGCGTCTTGCGCGTTCGCGCCGTGACGCGCTTCGTCGGCTTTCATCTGGCGCACCACGGCGCGCGACGCGGTGTCGTTGAGCGGCAGGCGAGTCAGGTGTTCTTCCAGGTGCTGTTCCACCTGACGTTCGGTCTCCACCACGAAGCCGAGACTGACCTTGTCGCCGGCGCGCCCGGCCAGCAGGCCGATGCCGAAGGCGCCGGCGTACCAAAGCGGATTGAGCAGGCTGGGACGGGCGCCGAGTTCATCGAGCCGGCGCTGCGTCCAAGCCAGGTGATCGGTCTCTTCCCGCGCCGCTTCTTCGAATTGCAGTTGCAGGCGCGGGTCGCGCGTGCTCAGGCCCTGGGCGCTGTAGAGCGCCTGCGCGCATACCTCGCCGACATGATTGACACGCATCAGCGCACCGGACAGGCGGCGCTCGTCGGCATCGAGGGCGGGTGCGCTGTCGGGCGCGCTCGGGAACGGCCGCGAAGCGTGGCTGGCGCCCGACAAGGTGCGCAGCGCGCCGTCGGCGGCGATCAACAGGGAATCGAGTGGAGACAAGACGGTCGGCACGTGAGTTGGTGCTGGTGAGAATAACGCAGCGCCGATCGATGGCGTGCCGACGCCGCGGCGTTGGCAAATGCTGACTTTGTCGGTGGATCGGGGCCGTTCTGGCGCCGTGCCCTCGGTGTGATCCCTCGTTGTGCTCAGACAACATAAAGGCCTTTTTTGACCTGCAAGGCTTTCCACCACCCGGCCCCTCTGGTGCAATACGAACAACTTCCCGTGAGGGGGTTGCGCCTGATCTGCCCAACGAGGGTGATGTGTGATCGGGACCTCTTGTTCAACCTAGGAGATAGTTGCAATGAAAAAATCTCTGCTCGCTCTCGCAGTTCTGGGCGCCTTCGCTGGTGTGGCATCGGCTCAATCTTCGGTGACCCTGTTCGGCATCGTAGACGTCAATGCGCGTTACGTGAAAAATGATGCTGCCTCGCGCCGCGCATCGCTATCCACGGACGGTATCAACAGCAGCCGCATTGGTTTCAGAGGTGTTGAAGACCTCGGCGGTGGCATGAAGGCGGGTTTTTGGCTCGAAGGCGGCTTGAACGCCGATACCGGTACCGTTGACACGACCCGGTTCTTTGGTCGCCGGGCAACGGTGAGCCTGATGGGCGGGTTCGGTGAGGTTCGCCTCGGCCGCGATTACAGCCCGTCGTTCTGGAACATGACAATTTTTGATGCCTTCGGCACCAACGGCGTGGGCAGCTCGTTGAACGTGAATCAGCTCTTCACTGGCACCCGCGTTCGTACGGACAACAGCATCGGCTACTTCCTGCCGTCCAACATCGGTGGTCTCTATGGGCAATTCCAGGTGGCCGCTGCAGAGAACGGCACCGCACCTGGCAATCCGGGTCGTTACATCGGTGGGCGTGTTGGCTTCGCTGCTGGCCCGTTCGACATCGCGGGTTCGTACGCGGAACAGAAGTTCGTGTCGGGTGCGGCCAGCCTCAAGTCTGCGAACATCGGCGGCTCATACAACTTTGGCTTTGCCAAAATCATGAGCTATTACAACCAGAACAAGCAAGGCAACGACAAGGACCAGATGGTGTCGGTCAGCGCACTTGTGCCGCTGGGCCAAGGCGAAATCCACGTCGGCTACGACACCGACAAGCGCACCAATGCTGCGAATGTCACCACCAAGGTGGATCAGCTGAAGGCTGGCTATCAGTACAACGTGTCCAAGCGTACTGCCATGTACTCGACGGTTTCGCGCCTGAAGAACAAGAACGCTACGGGCTTCGCGATCGGTGGGGGCAATGCCTACGGCACCTCCGGCGCGATTCCCAGCGCACCGAAGTCGATGGGCTTCGAAGTTGGCGTTCGCCACATCTTCTGATCGGGTGCTTGCCTAGCGCAAGCGCTTTGCCAGACCTTGAAGGCCGCCTCCGGGCGGCCTTTTTCATGCCTGCGTTCCGCTGCGAGCTGCCTTCGGCAGTGCTGCATCGCCGGCCCCGCACGCGCGGGGCATGCACCCTATCGGGACATTCCCCTTTGACGCATGGCGCGCGTTTTGCTCTCATCGCTTTGTCGATGGGACAGCGCACGCGGTCCGATCCCTGAGCCCGACGCACAGCGTGCCAACGGCCGGGCGAACCCCCAACCAGAAGTCTGATGCTCGTTTTTGTCCTTCGCCGTCTCGTGCAAGCCGTGATCGTGATGCTCACGGTCGCGTTCATCGCATTCATGCTCTTCCAGTACGTCGGCGACCCGGTGACCAACATCCTCGGGCAAGACGCCACGCCCGCCCAACGCCAGCAACTGCGGGCCGACCTGGGTCTGGACAAGCCGTTTCCGATTCAGTTCGTGCACTTCGTGGGCAAGGCGGTGCAGGGCGAGTTCGGATTGAGCCTGCGCCAGGGGCGCAAGGTCTCTTCACTGATTGCCGAACGGCTGCCCGCGACGCTGGAACTGGCGTTTTCGGCGGCGTTCATCGCGCTGGTGTGCGGCATTCCGATGGGTGTCTACGCGGCGTTGCGGCGGGGCAGCTTCCTGTCGCAGGCACTGATGACGGTGTCGTTGCTGGGCGTGTCGCTGCCGGTGTTCCTGATCGGCATCTTGCTGATCCTCTTCTTCGCGGTCACGCTGAAATGGTTTCCCAGTTTCGGCCGCGGCGACGTGGTGTCGTTCGGCAGCTGGACCACGGGTTTCCTCACGGTCGATGGCTGGAAGCACCTGATCCTGCCCGCGATCACGCTGGCGGTGTTCCAGCTCACGCTGATCATGCGGCTGGTTCGCTCTGAAATGCTCGAAGTGCTGCGCGCCGACTACATCAAGTTCGCGCGCGCGCGCGGCCTGCCCAACCGGGCCGTCTACTTCGGCCACGCGCTGCGCAACACGCTGGTGCCGGTGATCACGATCGTCGGCCTCCAACTCGGTTCGCTGATCGCGTTTGCGATCATCACCGAGACCGTGTTCCAGTGGCCCGGCATGGGGCTGCTGTTCATCCAGGCGGTGACCTTCGCCGACATCCCGGTGATGGCCGCCTACCTGTGCCTGATCGCGCTGATCTTCGTCGTGATCAATCTTGTCGTCGATCTTTTGTACTTCGCGGTCGACCCGCGGCTGCGGATCGAAAAGTCCGCGGCCGGTCATTGACTGCCCCATTTTTCCGTCAAATCTTCCCTGGAGTTAGCCCATGAAACTGAAACCCACTCTTCTGAGCCTGGCCCTGGCTGTGGCCTGCGGCCTGGCGCAAGCCGTGACGCTGCGTGTCTCCAATCAGGGTGACGTGCAGTCGATGGACCCGCACTCGCTGAACGAGAGCCTGCAGCTCAGCTTCACGGGCAACGTCTACGAATCGCTGATCGAGCGCGACAAGAACATGGCGCTGACGCCGCTGCTGGCCACCAAGTGGACGCAGCAGAGCCCGACCGTGTGGCGCTTCGAGCTGCGCCAGGGCGTGACTTTCCACGACGGCTCGGCCTTCACCGCCGACGACGTGGTGTTCACGTTCAAGCGCGCGGCCGGCGAAGGCTCCGACATGAAGGGCTACACCAACCCGATCAAGGCGGTGCGCAAGGTCAGCGACTTCGTGGTCGACATCGAAACCACGTCGCCGTACCCGATCCTGCCCGACACGCTGACCACGCTCGGCATGATGAGCAAGAAGTGGTGCGAAGAGAACAAGGCCGAGCAGCCGGTCGACCGCCGCAAGGGCATCGAGAACACGGCCAGCTTCAAGGCCAACGGCACCGGCCCGTTCCGCCTGAAAGAGCGCCAGCCCTCGGTGCGCACGGTGCTCGTGCGCAACTTCAGCTACCGCAGCAAGATCGAAAGCAACGTCGACGAGATCGTCTTCACGCCGATCGGAAACGACGCCACCCGCGTGGCCGCACTGCTCTCGGGCGAGACCGACGTGATGGAGCCGGTGCCGCTGCAGGACGTCGAGCGCATCAAGGGCGCCGGCAACATCACCGTGCTGCAAGGCCCCGAGCTGCGCACGATCTTCCTGGGCATGGACCAGAAGCGCGACGAGTTGCTGTTCAGCAGCGTCAAGGGCAAGAACCCGTTCAAGGACGTGCGTGTGCGCCGTGCCTTCTACCAGTCGATCGACATCGAGACGATCAAGAGCCGGGTGATGCGCGGCGCTTCAGTGCCCAGCGCGCTGATGGTCGGCGCCGCGGTGCGCGGTTACCAGGCCGACATGAACAAGCGCCTGCCTTACGACGTCGAGGCCGCCAAGAAGCTGCTCACCGAAGCGGGTTACCCGAACGGCTTCGAAGTCGGCATGAACTGCCCGAACGACCGCTACGTCAACGACTCGGCGATCTGCCAGGCCGTGGCCGCCAACCTGGCGCGCATCGGTGTCAAGGTGAACCTGCAGGCCGAAACCAAGGTCAGCTACTTCCCGAAGATCCTGCGCCGCGACACGAGCTTCTACCTGCTCGGCTGGACGCCCAGCACCGTCGACTCGCACGACGTGCTCGTCGCCATCATGGGCACGCCGAACGACAAGGGTCAGGGCCAGTTCAACCTCGGTGCCTACAGCAACCCCAAGCTCGATGAGCTGACGGCGAAGATCCAGTCGGAGACCGACGACAAGAAGCGCAACGAGATGATCCGCGAGGCCTTCAAGATCCACTCGGACGACGTGGGCCACATTCCGCTGCACCAGCAGGCGCTGGCCTGGGCCTACAGCAACAAGGTGAGCCTGACGCAACTGCCGAACAACTACATGAACTTCAAGTGGATCACGTTGAAGACGAAGTGAGCCACCAGGCTCGCTTTTTCAGCATGACCACCACTGTCCGCGCGGGGCACTGACGATGACGAGTTCCGCGGCACCGGCCGCGCCCGGCGCCTGGGCGCGCTTTTTCGACGGCGACGTCTGGCACTCGTTCCGCAGTTCGCCGATGGCGATCGGCTCGGCCGTGGTGGCGCTGGTGTGCGTGTTCTGCGCGCTCTTCGCGCCCCTCGTGGCGCCGCACAACCCGTTCGACCTGGCCACGCTGGAGCTGAGTGATTCGATGCTGCCGCCGGCCTGGATGGACGGCGGCCAGGCGAAGTACCTGCTCGGCACCGACGAGCAGGGCCGCGACGTGTTCTCGGCCTTGATGTACGGCGCGCGCATCTCGTTGCTGATCGGTGGCGCGTCAGTGATCGTGTCGGTCTTGATCGGCGTGTCGCTCGGCCTGCTTGCAGGTTATGCGGGCGGCAAGATCGACGCCTTCATCATGCGCGTCTGCGACGTGATGCTGTCGTTCCCGTCGATCCTGATCGCGCTGCTGATCGCCGGCGTCGGCCGGGCCCTGTTCCCGCAGGCGCACGACTCGCTCGCGTTCGGTGTGCTGATCCTCGCGATCGCGTTGCCCGGCTGGGTTCAGTACGCGCGTACCGTGCGTGGCTCGACCATGGTCGAGCGCAACAAGGAATATGTGCAGGCTGCGCGCGTGGTCGGTGTTTCGCCGCTGCGCATCATGCGCCGGCACGTGCTGCCCAACGTGCTCGGGCCGGTGCTCGTACTGGCCACCATCCATGTCGCCACGGCGATCCAGACCGAAGCGACACTCTCGTTCCTCGGTGTGGGCGTGTCACCGACCTCGCCATCGCTCGGCACCTTCATCAACGAAGGCAACAAACAACTCTTCAGCGGCGCCTGGTGGCTGGTGATCTTTCCCGGCTCGATGCTGGTGCTGATCGCGCTCAGCATGAACCTGTTCGGCGACTGGCTGCGTGATGCCACGAACCCGCGCCTGCGCTAGAGAAGCCGATGCCTTCCCCTCTTCTCGAAGTCAAGAACCTGCGTGTCGAGTTCCCGACGCGGCGTGGCACGCTGGTCGCGCTCGACGACATTTCATTCGACATCGCGCCGGGTGAAATCCTCGGCGTGGTCGGCGAGTCGGGTGCCGGCAAGTCGCTCACCGGCTCGGCCATCATCGGCCTGCTCGACCCGCCGGGGCGCGTGGCCTCGGGCGAAATCCGCTTCGACGGCCGGCGCATCGACAACCTGCCTTATGAAGAGATGCGCAAGGTGCGCGGGCGCCAGATCGGTGCGATCTTCCAGGACCCGCTCACGTCGCTGAACCCGCTGTACACGATCGGCCGGCAACTGGTCGAGACGATCCAGACCCACCTGCCGGTCAACGCCGCTGAAGCGCGCAAACGTGCGATCCGGCTGCTCGAAGAGACCGGTATTCCGGCCGCGGCCGCGCGCATCGACCAGTACCCGCACCAGTTTTCCGGTGGCATGCGCCAGCGCGTCGTGATCGCACTCGCCTTGGCCGCCGAGCCCAAGCTGATCGTCGCCGACGAACCGACCACCGCGCTCGACGTGTCGATCCAGGCGCAGATCATTTCGCTGCTCAAGCGCCTGTGCAAGGACCACGGCGCGGCCGTCATGCTCGTCACGCACGACATGGGCGTGATCGCCGAGACCTGCGACCGGGTGGCCGTGATGTACGCCGGTCGCATCGCCGAGATCGGCCCGGTGCACGACGTGATCCACTCTTCCGCCCACCCGTATACCGCTGGCCTGATGGGCTCGATCCCGGCGATGGACGACGACCGCGAACGCCTGCTGCAGATCGACGGCGCGATGCCGCGGCTCACCGCCATCCCGAAAGGCTGTGCGTTCAACCCGCGTTGTCCGCGGGTCTTCGACCGTTGCCGCGTCGAACGGCCCGAGCTGTTCGACGCCGGCCGCACCCGTGCCGCGTGCTGGCTGCACGCCGCCGACACCGAGAAGGCGGCAGCATGAACACGACCGCAGACAGCACGGTCGCAACGAAGCCGCTGGTCGAAGTGCACGACCTGTCGAAGACGTTCGACGTGTCGGCGCCGTGGCTCAACCGCGTGGTCGAGCGCAAGCCACGCCAGTTCGTGCACGCGGTTGATGGCGTGAGCTTCGCCATCGAACGTGGCAAGACGCTCGCACTCGTCGGCGAGTCGGGCTGTGGCAAGAGCACCGTGGCGCGATTGCTCGTCGGCTTGTATGCGCCGACCCGCGGGCGTGTGAGTTTCGACGGTGTCGACACCGCGGCGACGTTCAAGTCGGCCGATGCGCAGACCTTGCGGCGGCGCATGCAGATGATCTTCCAGGACCCGTATGCGAGCCTGAACCCGCGCTGGAAAGTGGCCGACATCGTCGGCGAGCCGCTGCGCGAACACGGGCTCGTGGCCGGCAGCGGCGGGCTCTCGTCGAAAGTGCGCGAAGACGCCTTGAAAGCACGCGTGTCGGAACTGCTGCAGTCGGTCGGCATGGCCGGCGCCGATGTCGAGAAGTTCCCGCACCAGTTCTCGGGCGGTCAGCGCCAGCGCATCTCGATCGCGCGCGCACTGGCCACGCAGCCCGAGTTCCTCGTCTGCGACGAGCCCACGTCAGCGCTCGACGTGTCGGTGCAAGCGCAAGTGCTCAACATCATGAAAGACCTGCAGCGCAAGCAGGGGCTGACCTACCTCTTCATCTCGCACAACCTCGCGGTGGTGCGCCATGTGAGCGACCAGGTCGGCGTGATGTACCTCGGCCGGCTGGTCGAGCTGGCCGACAAGCTGGCGCTGTTTTCAACGCCGCGCCACCCGTACACGCGCATGCTGCTCGATGCGATTCCCGACATCCACATGAGCGGGCGCTCGCGCACGCCGGTGCAGGGCGAGGTGCCGAACCCGCTGAACCCGCCCAGCGGTTGTTCGTTCCACCCGCGCTGCCCGCACGCGAACGAGCGCTGCAAGCAGGAGCGGCCGGCGCTGCAGCGCCTCAAGGGCGTGCTGATCGCCTGCCACGGCGTCGAAGAAGGGCGGATCTGAAGCCTGCCGCCGCGGCGGCACCGGGTCAGCGCGGCGGCAGCAGGTGCTCGCCGCGGAGCAGGTCGGCGGAGGTTTCGCGGTCGCGGATCAACCAGGCCTGGTCGCCCGAGACCATCACTTCGGCGGCGCGACCGCGCGTGTTGTAGTTGCTGGCCATGCTCATGCTGTAGGCGCCGGCCGAGAGCACGGCGATGAAGTCGCCGGCCTGCACTGCGAGCGGCCGGTCGCGGCCGAGCCAGTCGCCCGACTCGCAGATCGGGCCGACGACGTCGAAGGTCTCCGGCGCTTGCGCGCGCGGCCGGCAGGCCACGATCTTCATCCACGCTTCGTACATGGCCGGGCGCATCAGGTCGTTCATCGCGGCGTCGACGATGCAGAAGTTCTTCTCGGCACCCGGCTTCAGGTACAGCACTTCGCTCGCCAGCACGCCGCCGTTGCCAACCAGCGAACGGCCGGGTTCGAACATGATCTTGCGGTGGCCGTGGCCACGCGCGTCGATGCGCGCGAGCAGGCCGCGCACCAGCACCTCGGCCGAAGGCGGTGCTTCGTCGGTGTAGGTGATGCCCAGGCCGCCGCCGAGGTCGAGGTGATGGATCGGGATGCCTTCGGCTTCGACGCGTTCGACCAGGTCGAGCACGCGGTCGAGCGCGTCGAGGTAAGGCCCGGTGTCGGTGATCTGCGAGCCGATGTGGCAGTCGATGCCGACGACCTGCAGGCCCGGCAACGACGCGGCGCGCTGGTAGCACGCGACGGCACGTTCGTGCGCCACGCCGAACTTGTTGCCCTTCAGGCCGGTCGAGATGTACGGGTGGGTGCCTGCGTCGACGTCCGGGTTCACGCGCAGGCTCACGCGCGCCGTTTTTCCCGCGTCGATCGCCACCGCCGACAGCACCTCGAGCTCGGCTTCGCTTTCGACGTTGAAGCACATCACGCCGGCGTCGAGCGCACGCCGCATCTCGGCGCGGGTCTTGCCGACGCCGGAGAACACGACCCGCGACGCGTCGATGCCGGCCGCCAGCACACGCTCGAGTTCACCGCCCGAAACGATGTCGAAGCCGCAGCCGGCCTCGGCAAAGGTCTGCAGCACCGCGAGGCTCGAGTTGGCTTTCATCGCGTAGCAGATCAGGTGGTCGCGGCCTTCGAGTGCACGCTGGTACCCCGCCAGCGCGCCGAGCAGCGAAGCGCGCGAGTAGGCGTAGAGGGGTGTGCCGAACTCGCGCGCCAGCGCCGCGAGCTCGCAGCCTTCGATGAACAGCGAGTCGCCGCGGTAGGCAATGTGGGGGGAGCCGGGCAAGGTCATGGGGCAGAGGCAGGTGAAGAGGCGGGGGCGGCAGCGGACGCTGCAGGGGCAGGCGCTTTGGGAAGAAACAGCGCGCCCTTCTGGCCGCAGGCGCCGAGCAGGGACACCGCGGCGAGGCAAGTGCCCACCACCCACGCGGCTTTGAGGCCCGCCGCTACACTCTTCTTGCGCTGCAACATGCCAGGATTCTATCGACCATGACCGCCGACCCGAGCCCACTGCCGATGACCGACAGCGAGTACCACGCCCGAACCGGCGCCGTGCTCGCCAGCATCGAAGCCCGCGTCGACGCCTGGCTGCAGGACGACGTGGTCGACATCGATGCGATGCGCACCGGCGGGCTGCTCGAGCTGGGCTTTCCGAACGGCAGCAAGATCGTCGTCAACACCCAGCCGCCGCTGCACGAACTGTGGATGGCCGCGCGCTCGGGCGGCTTTCACTACAAGTACAAGCAGGGCATCTGGGCCGACACGCGCGATGGCCGCGACTTCTTCGATGCGCTCTCGGCCTGCGCCAGCGAGCAGGCCGGGCAGGCACTGCGGTTCACGCCACCGGGCTGAGCCCGCTTCGGCGCTCAGCGCCGGAACAGATCGAGGATGCCCTTGCGCTCGTCTTCGTTCGGTGGCACCGGGAGCTGGTCTTCCAGGCCCAGGCTGCTGACGCCGGCGCCGCGTGTGTACTCTTCGTAGTACCACTCGTCGTTGACGTTGAGCACCCCTTCGGGTGCGCTGTACTGCTCGACCGGCACGCCCTTGAGGGCGTGCCGCATGTAGTCGATCCAGATCGGCAAGGCCAGGCCGCCACCGGTTTCGTTGTCGCCGAGCTTGCGCGGGTTGTCGTAGCCGATCCAGACGATCGCCACCACGTTGCGCTGCCAGCCGGCGAACCAGGTGTCGATCGAGTCGTTGGTGGTGCCGGTCTTGCCGTACAGGTCGGTGCGTGCCAGTGAACGCTGCGCCAGCGCCGCGGTGCCGCGCTGGGCCACCGACTGCATCAGGCTCGACATCACGAAGGCGTTGCGCGCGTCGATGCCCCGCACCGACTCGTCGAGCACGGCGGGCGTGGACTCGCTCAGGACCTTGCCCTTGCTGTCGGTGATCTTGGTGATGAGCATCGGGTTGACGCGGTAGCCGGTGTTGGCGAACACGCTGTACGCCGTGGCCATCTGCATCGGAGTGACCGAACCCGCGCCGAGCGCCATCGTCAGGTAGGCCGGGTGTTTGTCGGCCTCGAAGCCGAAGCGCGTGACCCACTCCTGCGCGTACGGCGGGCCGATCGCCTGCAGGATGCGGATCGAGATCATGTTCTTCGAGCGTTCCAGGCCACGGCGAAGCGACATCGGGCCTTCGAATTTGCCGTCGTAGTTCTTCGGTTCCCACGGTTGGCTGCCGGTGGCACCGGCGTCAAAGAACAGCGGCGCGTCGTTGATCACCGTGGCCGGCGTGAAGCCCTTTTCGAGCGCCGCCGAATAGATGAATGGCTTGAAGCTCGAGCCCGGCTGGCGCCAGGCCTGGGTCACGTGGTTGAACTTGCTCTTGGCGTAGTCGAAGCCGCCAACCATGGCACGCACCGCGCCCGTGCGCGGGTCGATGGCCACGAAGGCGCCTTCGACTTCGGGCAACTGCGTGACGCTCCAATCGCCCGGTTTGCCGTCCTTGCCCACGCCGCGTGTCATGCGGATCACGGCGCCCGGGCGAATCTGGGTCTTCGGGTTGCCCTTGAGCGCCAGGCCTGAAGTCACCGGCTTGAGGCCGTCGCCGGTGACCGTGATCGACTCGCCGTTCTGCAACATCGCCACCACCTTCTTCGGGTTGGCTTCGATCGCGACGGCGGCTTTCAGTTCGTCATTGTCGGGGTGGTCCTGCAGGGCTTCGGCGACCCGCGCGTCGAGCTCGGCCGGGTTGGCAGGGAGGTCGACGTAGTCTTCCGGGCCACGGTAGACCTGCCGGCGCTCGTAATCCATGATGCCTTTGCGCAGCGCGCGGTAGGCCACCATCTGGTCTTCCGACTTGAGCGTGAGGTAGACGTTCAGGCCGCGGGTGTAGGCCTCTTCGCCGTATTGCGTGAAGATCAGCTGGCGCGCCGCTTCGGCCACGTACTCAGCATGCACCGGCACTTCGGACGGTGCGCGGTACTTGAGGGTTTCGGCCCGCGCGGCGTCGCGCTGCGCTTCGGTGATGAAGTTGTTGTCGAGCATGCGCTCGAGAATTCGCATCTGGCCGTCGGTGGCGCGCTTCGGGTTGTTGATCGGGTTGTAGGCCGAGGGCGCCTGCGGCAAGCCGGCCAGCATCGCCGCTTCGGCGACCGTGATGTCCTTCAGCGGCTTGCCGAAGTAGATCTCGCTCGCCGCCGCGAAGCCGTAGGCACGCTGGCCGAGGAAGATCTGGTTCATGTAGACCTCCAGAATCTGGTCCTTGCTCAGCAGGCTCTCCATCTTGAAAGCCAGCAGCATCTCGTAGATCTTGCGCGTGTAGGTCTTTTCGGTCGAGAGGTAGAAGTTGCGCGCCACCTGCATCGTGATGGTCGAAGCGCCCTGGCTTCGCGACCGGTTGAATTGCGCGAGGCCGGCCCGCAGCACGCCCTTGATGTCGACCCCGCTGTGCTGATAGAAGCGCGCGTCTTCGGAAGCGAGCACCGCCTCCTGCATCACTTTCGGGATCTGGGCCAGCGGCGTGAAGGTGCGCCGCTCCTCGCCATATTCACCGAGTTGCACGCCGTCGGCCGAGAAGATGCGCATCGGCAACTTCGGCCGGTAGTCGGTCAGGCCGCTGATCTCGGGCAGGTTCGGGTAGGCCACGGCCAGCGCGATGGCGACGAGCAGCAGGACCGAAAAAGCGCCGGCTGCCGTGAGCCCCAGCAACCAGAAGACGCTTCGGGTCAGCCAGCGGGTCAGGGTCGACAGCGCCGACCCCGTGCCCCGCCCCGAAGGTGCATCGGCAGGCCGTTCGGCCGCGCGCTCGGATTCACTCATGAGACTCCATCGATTGACGTTCGCATTATAGAAACGGCGCCGCGGGCCGATAGTGTTGGAAAGGGGGCACGCAGACACGCGCGAGGACGCCGCAAGCGGCTTCGCAGGGTTGTCACCAAGTGCTTGTTTGAAGCCCGCGCCGCGTGTGAGTTTTGCAACGAGAACAGGGCTCCGAATCCGGAAAATGCTTTGAGACTCAACAGCTTTACTGCTAGCATTGAAGTAACTTATTAACAATCCAGCACGCTAGATTGACCGCTGGGGGAAAGGCGTCGTGAGCTTTCTAGACACGTTGTTGGGTCGCAAGCATCCACCGATGATCGGCCTGGATATCAGCTCGTCCAGCGTCAAGCTCGTCGAGCTGGCGCAGACCGCCACGGGTGAATACGTGCTGGAGCGTTTTGGCGTCGAAAGCTTCGAAAAGGGCTGGATCGCTGACGGTCAGATCGAGAAGTTCGACGAAGTCGCCGAAGCCGTCAAGCGGGTCGTCTCCAAAAGCGGCACGAAGACGCGCCAGGTCGTGATGGCGATGCCGCAATCGGCTGTCATCACCAAGAAGATCATGCTCCCGGCTGGCCTGCGCGAGGAAGAACTCGAGTTGCAGGTCGAAACCGAAGCCAATCAGTACATCCCGTTTTCGCTCGACGAGGTCAGCCTCGACTTCTGCGTCATCGGCCCGAGCGCCACGTCGGTCGGTGACGTCGAAGTGCTGATCGCCGCGTCGCGCAAGGACCGTGTCCAGGACCGTCAGGGTCTGGCCGAAGCCGCTGGTCTGAAACCTGCGGTGCTCGACATCGAGTCGCATGCTTCGCGTCTGGCGATGAGTCGCATCGTGGCTGGCCTGCCCAACGAAGGCAAGGACGCGCTCGTCGCGTTGTTCGAGATCGGTGCCGACACCACGAGCCTGAAGGTGCTTCGCGACGACGAAATGCTGTACGACCGCGATCAGGCCTTCGGCGGTTCGCAGCTCACGCAGCTGATCTCGCGCCAGTACGGCTTCTCGTATGAAGAAGCCGAGCAGAAGAAGCTCGCCGCCGACCTGCCGGACGACTACGAAACCTCGTTGCTCGCCCCGTTCGTCGACAGCCTCTCGCAGGAAATCGGCCGCGCGCTGCAGTACTTCTTCACCAGCACGCCGCACCACAAGGTGCACTACGTGATGCTCGCTGGCGGTACCGCCACGCTGCCGGGTCTGAAAGACCGTGTGACCGAGCTGACCGGTTTTGCTTCGATGGTGGTCAACCCGTTCGAGAACATGAAGCTCGGGTCGGCCGTGCGTGAGAGCAAGCTGCGCCGCGAGGCCCCGTCGTATCTCACGGCCTGTGGTCTGGCCATGCGGAGGTTCGTGCAGTGATCCTGATCAACCTGCTCCCGCACCGGGAGGAGCGACGCCAGCGCCGCAAGATCGCCTTCTTCGCCGGCCTGGGCGTGGCGGCCGTCGCCGGTCTCGCCATCGTGGGCGGCTGGTACCTGATCGTTCAGCAGCTCACGCTGTCGCAGCAGGAGCGCAACCAGTTCCTCGTGACCGAAATCGCCAAGCTCGACGAACAGATCAAAGACATCGCCGCGCTGCGTGCCGAAATCGCTTCGCTCACCGCGCGCCAGAAGGCAGTCGAAGACCTGCAGATCGACCGCAACCTGCCGGTGCACCTGCTCAACGAACTCGTCAAGCAGACGCCGGAAGGCATCTACTTCACCACGGTCAAACAAGACGGCCAGGTGCTTGCCCTGAACGGCATCGCACAGACCCAGGAGCGGGTGTCGGAGTTGCTGCGCAACACGGCTTACAGCTCCGAGTGGCTGGTGCGCCCCGAGCTGGTCGAAAGCAAGGCGATGACGCTGACCGCGGCCAACAAGGAGCAGAAGCGCCTGTTCGACTTCACCTTGCGCTTGAGCGTGAACCGCCCGCAAGACAAGCCGGCGCTGGTGCCCGTGGCGCCGCCCACACCCGGCAAGCCGGCCGGTGCCGCAGTGCCGAAGCCGGCCGCCAGCACGCCTGCCGCGAAGAAGGGCTGAGACCGACATGGCGACCAAAGCAAAAGCGATGAACGTCGACCTGAACTCGGTGTTCGAAGGTGCGGCATCACAGTTCCGCGCCCTCAACCCGCAGCAGCCGGGCCAGTGGCCCATTCTTCCCAAAGTGCTGGCCTGGGTGGCCGTGGCCTTGTTCATGGTGGTGCTGGGCTGGTTCTTCCTGCTGTCGCCTGCGCACGAAGAGCTCGATACCGAGCGGAACCGCGAGCCGGCGCTGAAGGCCGACTACCGTTCGAAGCTGGGGCAGGCGGTCAACCTCGCCGAGTTGCGCAAGCAGAAGCTGCAGGTCGAGGAATACGTGACCCAGCTCGAGAAGCAGTTGCCCGGCAAGGCCGAGATGGACGCGCTGCTCTCCGACATCAACCAGGCCGGGCTTGGCCGGGGCCTGCAGTTCGAACTGTTCCGCCCGGGGTCGGTGGTCGTGAAGGACTATTACGCCGAATTGCCGATCGCCATCAAGGTGTCGGGGCGGTACCACGACATCGGCGCCTTCGCGGGTGACATCGCAAACCTGTCGCGCATCGTGACCCTGCACAACCTCGTGATCACGTCGCCGAAGGACACGGGCGGTGCGTTGTCGATGGAAGCCACGGCGCGCACCTACCGCTACCTCGACCCGAACGAACTCGAAGAGATCAGGAAGAACGCGGCCAAGGCAAAAGCTGCCGCGGCGCCGGGGGCAAAGAAATGATGGCCGTGTCATCCCGAGCCAGGTTGCTCATGTCGATCGGCGTCGTGGCGTTCGCCGCCGCCGGCTGCGGGGGCGAGCAGCAGGAACTCACGCAATGGATGGACCAGCAGCAGCGCGAGGTCAAGCCCAGCGTGCAACCGCTGTCGCCACCCAAGAAGTTCATCCCGCAGGCCTATGTGTCGCTCACCGGCGTCGAGCCGTTCAGCAGCCAGAAGCTGAGCGTCGCTCTCAAGCAGGAAGCGCGTCAACCCAACTCGCTGCTCGCCGCGGAAATCAACCGCCGCAAGGAGCCGCTCGAAGCCTATCCGCTCGACAGCATGAGCATGGTGGGCAGCGTGTCCAAGTCGGGCCGCCCCTATGCCTTGCTGCGGGTCGACAACCTGCTCTATCAGGTGAAGCAGGGTGATTACCTCGGGCAGAACTACGGAAAGATCACCAAGATTTCCGAGACCGAGTTGTCGCTCAGGGAAATTGTTCAGGATGCAGCGGGCGAATGGATCGAGCGCAGCAGCGCCCTCCAGCTCCAGGAGAAGGCGCGATGAAGAGCAATCAGGAGAATCAGATGACAGCTAAGTGGCGCTCCCGTGCCTTGGCGCTCGCGTTTTTCGTTGGCGCCTGCGCACCTGCGATGGCGCAGAACGCGATCCAGTCGATCAACACCACCCAGCAAGCGGGTTCCGAGGTCGTTCGCATCGAACTCTCGGAAGCGCTCGCCGCGGTGCCGGCCGGCTTCACGATCCAGACGCCACCGCGCATCGCGATCGACCTGCCCGGCGTGAGCAACGGCCTGGGCAAGCCCAGCGTCGAAGTGAACCAGGGCAATCTGCGCTCGGTGAACGTGGCGCAGGCCGGTGAACGCACCCGCCTCGTGCTGAATCTCAAGAAAGCGGCGAGCTACCGCGCCGAGCTGCAAGGCAAGGTGCTGCTGCTGATTCTCGACGGTGCGCCCGTGGTTGCGGCAACCACCACGGCCGCAGCGGCTTCGCCCGAACCCGTGCGTTTTGCCGAAAGCCTGAACCGCAACCCGCTGGCGCTGAAAGACATCGACTTCCGCCGCGGCAGCGACGGCGCCGGCCGTGTCATCGTCGACCTGCCGAACAACCAGGTCGGTGTCGACATTCGCCAGCAAGGCCAGAGCCTGGTCGTCGAGTTCCTGCGCTCGACCGTGCCCGACAACCTGCGCCGCCGCCTCGACGTGACCGACTTCGGCACGCCGATCAACACCGTAACCACCACGCAGAGTGGCGACCGTGTGCGCATGATGATCGAACCCAAGGGCAACTGGGAGCACAGCGCCTACCAGAGCGACAACCAGTTCGTGCTCGAAGTGCGCCCGCAGAAGGTCGACCCGAACAAGCTGACGCAAGGCGTGGGTTACGCGGGCGAGAAGCTTTCGCTGAACTTCCAGAACATCGAAGTGCGCGCGCTGCTGCAGGTGATCGCCGACTTCACCAACTTCAATGTGGTGACGAGCGACACCGTCACCGGCAACGTGACCCTGCGCCTGAAAGACGTGCCCTGGGACCAGGCGCTCGACATCATCCTGCAAGCGAAGGCACTCGGACTGCGCAAGTCCGGAAACGTGATCCTGATCGCGCCGAAAGACGAACTGAACGCCAAGGAAAAGATCGAGCTCGAAGCCAAGGCGCAAGTGGCGTCGCTCGAGCCGGTCCGTACCCAGTCGTTCCAGCTCAACTACACCAAGGCGGAAGAAGTCGCCAAGGGATTGACGGGGCAGAACAGCTCGGGCGGCAGCGGCGGTGGCAACGCCTCGCGAATTCTGTCACCCCGCGGCGCGGTGATCTTCGAGACCCGAACCAATCAACTTTTCGTCAGCGACATTCCGTCGAAACTGGAAGAGGTTCAGTCGCTGATTTCCAAAATCGACATCCCCGTGCGGCAAGTTCTGATTGAGGCCCGGATCGTCGAAGCCAGCGATACCTTCGGCCGCTCGCTCGGCGTGCGCCTTGGAGGTGCCGACTTGCGAGGTGTGCGCGGAGGGGTGCCGGGCTACGGCATCGGTGGCGACAACCGGATTTCGGTCGGCGGCAATCTCAGCGCTGTCGGTGCGCAGACGCAGCAGACCAACGTGAGCGCCGTGCCGTTCAGCGATACGAACTTTGTGAATCTGCCAGCTGCGGGGCAGGGCGGGTTCGGTGCTGCGACGCTGGCCCTGTCCTTGTTCGGTGCCACGGCCAATCGGTTCCTGAACCTTGAAATCTCTGCTCTGGAGGCGGATGGCAAAGGAAAGGTCGTGTCGAGCCCGCGCATCGTGACGGCCGATCAGACCAAGGCCACCATCAAACAAGGTACGCGAATCCCTTACCAGCGCGCCACCTCCAGCGGCGCCACCTCGGTCGAGTTCATCGACGCCGTATTGAAACTCGAGGTCACACCCCAGATCACGCCGGAAGGCAATGTGATCATGGAAGTGAAAGTCAACAAAGACAGCCCCGGATCAACGACGGGCAGCATTCCGCCGATCAACACCAAGTCGGTTGAAACGACCGTGCTGGTTGAAAACGGCGGAACGGTTGTTATTGGCGGCATCTTCGAACAGCTCGAACAGGAAACCGTGACCAAGGTGCCATTCCTCGGGGACATTCCTTATCTCGGTAACCTGTTCAAGACACGCGCGAAGACGTCCAACAGAACCGAACTTCTGATCTTCCTGACCCCCAAGGTCGTGTCGGACAAGACCGCTATCCGCTGATCACCAGACGACATTGACGCGAATTTGAGAGTGAGCTTCACAATGAAGATGCTGCGACACACTTTGGTATGGCTGGTTTCGCTGGGGCTCGTCGCTTGCAGCGGCGGTGGTGGGAGCGAAGGGCAGTCGCCCTTTGGTGGCGGTGCAACCCCGCCCACGACATCGACGGCCACTGCGGTTGACGTGATCGCCAGTGCGGTACAGATTGGCAGCGGTGGAGACCAGGTCACGATCTCCGCCATCGTCAAAGGGTCCGGGAATGTTGCGCTGGCCGATGCTCCGGTCACTTTCTCAACCGATTCGGGCACCCTGACATCGGTTGCCGCGAAGGCCGACGCAAGCGGCGTGGCCACGGCCACACTCGCCGCCGGTTCCAACAAGAGCAACCGCAACATCACAGTCACCGCCACCTCTGGCGGCGCCAGTGGGAGCATCGTCATTCCGGTGGTCGGAACCGTATTGACCTATGCGGGTGTCACCACCGTGACGCTGGGCGGCACGGCGGTCGTGGGGGTGAAAGCCGTCGACTCCAAGGGTGCCGTCATCTCGGGCCTGGCGGTTGCGGCCTCCAGCAGCCTGAACAACGGCCTGTCAGCCAACGCGGTCACCACCGATTCGCAAGGCACGGCAACGTTGACCTACACCGCCACGAATTCGGGCAGCGACAGCCTCAAGTTCGATGCGGCGGGCGCCACGACCACGGCGGCGATCCAGATCAGCGCCGAGGCCTTCACTTTCATCAGCCCCGTGGCCGGCAAGAAAATTCCTGTGGGAACGTCGTCGCCAGTGACCTTGCAATACCTCTCGAACGGGGCGCCGGTCGCCAACGCCATCATCTTGTTCGCCGTCACGAAGGGAAGCGTGACACCGAGTGGCGTGACGAGTTCCAATGGCCAGGTGACGGTATTGGTCAACTCGCTGACGGCCGGTCCAGCCACCGTGCAGGCGACGTACACGAACAGCGGAACGGGGGCTTCAGTCCAGGCCACACTGCCAGTCGAATTCGTGGCTGGGGTGCCCTCGAAACTGGTCCTGCAAACGACGCCTACGGCCGTAGGCCCGAACCCAGGCGGCGCGACTGCTCAGCAGGCGCGCATCCTTGCGACGGTGACCGACGCTTCGGGTAATCCGGTCGGCGGCATTGCGGTCAATTTCAATAGCACCGACCCGAGCGGCGGCAGGCTGAGCCTGGCGTCGGCGGCGACGGACAGCAGTGGCCAAGCTTCGGTGCAGTTCATCGCCGGGCCTAACACCACTGCCAGCAATGGCGTGGTGCTGACGGCCACCGTGGCGACAGACTCGACGATCAACGCAACAGCCTACCTTACGGTGAATCAGAGCGCGCTGTTCATCGCTTTGGGCACCGGCAACGTCATCTCCAATATCGACCCCCAGACCTACAAGAAGGACTGGACTGTCTATGTGACCGACGCCAACGGCGTGGCCGTGCCCAACATCACGCTGACCATCAAGGTCCTGCCAGTGCTGTACCGCAAGGGTCGGCTGGTATTTGGAACGAACTCGTGGGGTTATGCGAACGATGTCGTGACTTGCGCCAACGAGGACATCAACTACAACGGTGTTCTCGATGCGGGCGAGGACTCGAACGGAAGCTTCTCGCTCGAGCCGGGCAATGTGATCTCGGTGACGACCACGAACTCGACGGCCACGGGCTCCACCGGCGTACTCACGACCGACAACACCGGGCGCGGCACGATCTCGCTGATCTATGCCGAGAGCTATGCGCCCTGGGTTCAGGTGAAGTTGCGCGCCGAAGCGGTGGTCTCGGGAACCGAGTCCTTCAAGGAAGCGATCTTCTTCGTGAGCGGCTCATCGGAAGACTTCAGCAGCGCAACCAACCCGCCAGCCGGCGTGGTCAGCCCGTTCGGCTCCGGCCCTCTTGGTGGCAGCCCGTCCTGCGCGACGCCCGACTGACGATTCGGTGCTTCTCAGCCTGATCGGGATGCCCGGTGGGGGCAAGTCCACCGTCGCACGGCACCTCGCGAAGCGGCTCGACCTGTCGCTGGTCGATTCCGACCAGGTCATCGAAGAACGAATCGGCGAGTCGATTCGCAGCTTCTTCGAACGCGAAGGCGAAGAGAGTTTCCGTGATGTCGAACAAGATGTCATCGCCGATATCGCAAGTTCGTTCAGCGGTGTGCTGGCCACTGGCGGTGGGTCTGTGTTACGCGCTGCCAACCGCGAAATGCTGCGCCGGCGCTCGACGGTGCTCTACCTGAACACCTCGCCCGAGGCCTTGTTCAGGCGGCTGCGCTTCGACAACAAACGACCACTGCTCCGTGTCGACGACCCGCTGCAACGCCTGCGCGACCTGCATGCCGCGCGCGACCCGCTGTATCTGGAAACAGCACACTTCGTTGTTGCCACCGGGCGCTCGTCGATTCCCACGCTGGTCTCCACCATCCTCACGCAACTCGAGCTCGCGGGCGTCATCGACCCCTACAGCGTGCCCTCGGTCATCGACCCCTCGCCATGACACCCCAATCCGCCCGCGTCACGATTGACCTCGAAGGCCGCAGCTATCCGATCCTCATCGGCTCGGGCCTGCTCGACGAGGCCGACACCTTCGCCGCGTTGCCTGCTTCGAGCGCCGCGGTGATCGTCACCAACGAAACCGTTGCGCCGCTGTTTGCCGACCGGCTCGCGCGTGCCTTGCAAGGTAAATTCGCGAGCACCCACCTGGTCACGCTGCCCGATGGCGAGGCCTACAAGGACTGGGCCACGCTCAACACGATCTTCGACGCGCTGCTCGGTGCCGGCTGCGATCGCTCGACGACGCTGTTCGCGCTCGGCGGCGGCGTGGTGGGCGACATGACCGGCTTCGCCGCCGCGTGCTACATGCGCGGCGTGGCCTATGTGCAGGTGCCCACGACCTTGCTCGCGCAGGTCGATTCGTCGGTCGGCGGCAAGACCGCCATCAACCACCCGATGGGCAAGAACATGATCGGCGTGTTCAATCAGCCCCTGCTCGTGGTGGCCGACATCGACACGCTCGACTCGCTGCCGGCGCGCGAACTGGCCGCCGGCCTGGCCGAGGTCATCAAGTACGGTCCGATCGCCGACCATGTGTTCTTCGAATGGCTCGAAGCCAACCTGCCGGCACTGATCGCACGCGACCGGCCGTCGCTGGCCCGCGCGATCCGGCGATCATGCGAGATCAAGGCCTGGGTCGTGGGGCAGGACGAGCGCGAAGCCGGCCTGCGCGCGATCCTGAACTTCGGCCACACCTTCGGCCATGCGATCGAGGCGGGGCTCGGTTACGGCACCTGGCTGCATGGTGAGGCGGTCGGCTGCGGCATGGTGATGGCCGCCGACCTGTCGGCCCGGCTCGGCTTGATCGACGCGGCCTATGCCGCACGCATCGCCCGCCTGGTCGAACGCGCGGGGCTGCCGGTGCGCGGCCCGGCGCTCGGGGTGGAACGCTACATGGAACTCATGCGCATCGACAAGAAGGCCGAAGCCGGCGAGACCAGATTCGTGCTGATCGACGGCCAGGGCAGTGCGCGCCTGAGCCGTGCGCCGCGCGCCGTGGTGGCGCAAGTGATCGAGCAGCACACCGGCTGAACAGCGCAGGCGGTCCGGCGGCCCGCGGGGCTCGGCCGCCGCAACCGTGAACTGCGGCACGGCCGGGTCCGAGGCGCTTGCCGTCTGGGCGGTCAGCCCATCCGTTCGTCGGCCGGTGCGTGCCTGCACGAACCGGCCTCCATAAACTGCCGTCAAGAACTGGGAAGGTCCCGTATGCGCGTCCAAAAAGGTTTCACCCTCATCGAAGTCATGATCGCGGTCGCCGTGATCGCGATCCTGAGCGCCATCGCCATTCCCAACTACACCGACTACATCCGTCGTGCCCGCATTACCGAAGCGACATCAGCGCTCGGCAACATGCGGGTCAAGTTCGAGCAGTTCTTCCAGGACAACCGCACTTATGCGGGCGCCTGCACCGTGGCGCCGGCAGTCTCGGTCGCCATGCGGCCGGTCGATACCGCCTTGTTCACCTACCTGTGCCCGGTTCTCAACGGCACGAGCTACACGATCACCGCCACCGGAGTCGCCGGCAGCCCGGTGGCCAATTTCCAGTTCCAGCTCGCAAACGCGCCGGCCACCGGTGTCGTGATGTCGACCACGGCCGTGCCCGCCGGCTGGACGCAAAGCCCCATCTGCTGGGTGATGAAGAAAGACGGCTCATGCTGAAGTCGCGGCGTCATCGCGGTTTCACGCTCATCGAGATCACGGTCTCGCTGGCCATCCTCGCGCTGATGGTGCTGGTGAGCCTGCCCTCGATGACCACCTACTTCCAGAACTCCAAGATCAGCACGGCAGCGCAGGCGTATGCCACGGGCCTGCAGGTGGCGCGCACCGAGGCGATCCGCCGCAACACGCCGGTTCAGTTCGTGCTCACCGACACGCCCATTGCCCTCGGCGTTGTGAACGCGGCTGTTCCTTCGCCCACTGGCCGCAACTGGGTCGTGCGCGAGTGGGATCCCGAGCTCGCTACCTTCACCCTGGTCGAGGCCAAATCGGCGCTTGAAGGCTCCGGGCAGATCGCGGGCAGCGTCCCCACCGTGGCGGTCACCGGCAGCGCCGTGCTGCCGGCCGCGGCTTTCGACGGCATTGTCACTTTCAACGCTTTCGGTGCCACCTTGACTGCCAGCGAAATTCGCCTCGACATCGACAACCAGGCCGGCGGTGCCTGTGCACCCGCAGGCACGATGCGTTGCCTGCGCGTGCGCACGTCTCCGGGCGGGCAGGTGCGGGTGTGCGACCCGCAGCTCCCGACGAGCGACAGTCGCTCCTGCCTCTGAGGAACGATGATGGCAAAGAAACAATCACAGGGTGGCTTCCTCATCATCGAGGCGCTGATTGCGATCCTGATTTTTTCGCTCGGCATCCTCGGGCTGGTGGCGATGGGCAGCACCGCTATCGGGGCGCAGTCCGATGCCCGCTTTCGCACCGATGCAGCGGCGCTGGCCGACGAGATCGCCGGCCAGATGGCCGTCACCGCGGCCCGCAGCATGACCAACGTGACCGGTGTAGACATCACCCTGCAGAACTCGCTGCTCACCTATGCACATCAGACGACCGGTGTGGCCACCCCCGCCGGCTGTGCCTTCAGCGGCGGCCCGGGCAATGCCCTGGTGCAGGCCTGGGCCGCTGACGTTGTGGCGGGCCCGCGGCGCCTGCCGGGCGCCACGCCCGCCACCACGCAGATTCTGGTGAACCCGGCCGCTTTCAACCAGATCACGATCACGATCTGTTGGCAAGGGCCGAACGACCAGGCCACGCGCCGGCACACGCTGGTGACCTACATCAACTGATGCGCACCATGACGCTTCGCAATCATTCCACTCCAGCGCGGCGCCGCGGGCGCGGTTTCAGCCTGGTCGAAATCATGGTCGGCGTGGCGATCGGCATCGTCGGCATGCTGGTGATTTTCAAGACCATTGCCACCTGGGACGCGCACACCCGGTCCACCTCGGCGGGCGGCGACGCCCAGAGCGCCGGCAACCTGGCCATGTTCAACCTCGAGCGTGCGATCAAACAGGCAGGGCAGGGCTTCATGGCGATCGGCCCGGCCCTGGCCACGCCACCAGCTTCGCTGGGCTGCATGGTCAACGGGGCCGACTCGGGGGCGCGGACGCTCCCGTTTGCCCAGTTCCGCATGGTGCCGGTGGAGATCGTTCTCACCCCCAACCAGCCCGACACCATCAACGTCCTGTACGGCAACTCACCGTTCTTCGTGTCGGAAGAGCCGTTCACGGCGTCGACTGCGTCGTCCAAGACGCTCGCCCGCCGCAACGGTTTCAGGCGCGGTGACCTGGCCATTGCGGCCGTCGGCGCAAACTGCAACTTGCTCGAGGTCACGGGCGACGCCAATGGCGACGGCAAGACCATCGACCACGCCGATGCCGTGTCTTACGCAGACGCTTATGCGGTTCCGGCGGCCAACAAGACGGCGCGCTACAACTCGGCGGCGCTGCCTGCACTCGGTGCGCTGGGCAACATCTACAGCCTCGGGCCGGCGCCACGGCGAGACTCGTGGTGGGTCGACACCGGCGCCTTCGCCGGCAACCGCACCGGCAACCTGATGAATTCCGAGATGTTCAGTGGCGACCCTGCCCGCGTGATCGGCGAGGGTGTGGTCAACATGAAAGCGATCTACGGGCTCAACACGCTGGGAGCGCTCGGCAACCGCACCGTGAACCTCTGGACCAACGTGGCCCCCGTGACCCCGGCCGACTGGGCGCAGGTGCTCTCGGTGCGCGTGGCCCTGCTGGTGCGCAGCCGGCAGTTCGAGCGGACCGCCGATCAGAGTGCCTCGGGTGTTCCGACCGGTGTGACCTCGGTGCAGCCCACCTGGTCGGGCGCGGCTGTGGTCCCCGGCAGCAATTTCGTGATGACCAATGTCGACGGTACGCCCGATAACCTCGGTCCCAACAACCCGGATCCGAACAACTGGCGCTACTACCGCTATCGCGTCTACGAGAAAGAGATTCCGCTGCGCAACGTTATGTGGGGGATGGCACCATGAGCCCGTACGGCCGCCCGAAGGGCTCATACACCGCAGTGCGAAGCACGGAGGTTGCCTGATGAGCACGCTTGTCCAACCCGATGCGGCGCGCCGACGCGTGCCTGCCACCCCACGCCGTGGCGAGCGCGGTGTGGTCATGTTCGTTGCACTCGTCGTGCTGATCGTGATGACGCTCGCCGGCCTGGCCATGCTTCGCCAGATGAGTTCGGGCGTTTCGATCGCCGGCAACGTGGCGTTCAAACAAGGTGCGACCGCGGTGGCCGATGCGGGCATCGAAGCGGGCCGCGCCTTCATCAGAGCCAATGCGAACCCCGATACCGATGCGGTGGCGAACGGCTACTTCGCCACCTGGGCAGGCAACCCCGATCTCACTTCGCTCGACTGGAAGAACCGCTGGGACGCCTTGGCGCCCACGCTCGTCACCAGCAGCGGCGAGGTTCGCTACATCGTGCAGCGTTTGTGCAGCCAGGCCGCGCCGGCAAACGCCGGGGGGCAGGAGTGCTCCGACTTCGTGCCCAAGAACTGCGTAGGCCAAAGCAAAGGTGGCGCCGGCCCCACCTTCGAGTGCCCATCGGTGCCCTTCTATCGCATCACGGCACAAGTCCTCGGCCCGCGGCGCACGGTCAGCTACACCCAAGTGGTGATGCATTGAACAAGACGGTCTCAGGGAGAACACAGAAATGAACACAGTCCTTGCATTCGCCGCCCGCAGCCGAACTTGCGCCGCACTTCGCAGCGTGACCCTGCTGGCCGCTGCCGTGGTCGGCACGTCTTCGGCGTTCGCCGCGCAGACCGACATCTCGAGCACGCCGTTCACCAGCACCACCTCCGCGCAGGCCAAGCCGAACATCATGCTGCTCATGGACACCTCGGGCTCGATGGGCTGGGGCCACATGCCCGACGAGGTCGAGACCGCCACCGGCACGGGAAGCGTGGGCTACAAGGCCGCACAGTGCAACGTGCTGTACTACAACCGCAATCAGAAATACGACGTACCGAAGAAGCCCGACGGATCGTTGTTCCCGACCCCGAGTTTCAGCAACGCGCGTTATGCTGGCTACGGCGACTATTACGTCACGCCCGACACGAGCACGGTGAACCTGGGCACCAATTTTCTGCCCTTCGAAACCAGCACGCTGCGTGTGCCGCCGGCAATCGCTGCGGTGCCAGGCCCCGCGTATTACTACTACTACACCGGGCCGCAGACGCTTTCCTATGCTGCGGCACCCTGCACCGACACCGACAATCTCGCCGGCAATGCGTCGAAAGGCGCCACCGGGGGCGGCACCTGGACACGTGTGGAGGTCAGTTCCAACTCTGGCGTGGCCGGTGCCGACGAGCGTGGCAACTTCGCGATCTGGTACTCGTACTACCGCATCCGCATCAGCCTGACGAAGAGCGCCGCCAGCCTCGCGTTCACGCCTCTGACCGACAGCTTCCGGGTCGGCTTCATCACGGTCAAACCCAAAGACACGCCCACCAGCGCCGCGATCAACCCCGCCAAGTACCTGCCGATCGCCGACTTCAACTCGACCCAGCGCAGCGCCTGGTTCGACAAGCTGTTCTCGCAGGCGCCCGACGGCTCGTCGCCGGCGCGCGAAGGGCTGGCGCGGGTCGGCCGCCACTATGCCGGCAAGACCGACGGCATCAACAGCGGGATGACGGGTGACCCGGTCCAGTATTCGTGCCAGCAGAACTTCACGATCATGACGACCGACGGTTACTGGAACGCGCAGGCCGAGACGCCCGGCCGTGGTGCGGTAGACATCGACGGCAACACCTTGACCCTGAATCAGGACGGTGACCTCTCCAATCCCTTGTCGCCACGGCCGATCTGGGACGGTGCCTCCACGAAGATTCAAACCACACGTGACGCCTCGAACTTCTACCGCGACGCGCCCTGCATGGGCAGCGCGCTGTTGCGCACCACGTCGCAGCAGTTGGCCAGCACCAAGCAGTTCACGGCCGCCACCGCGCAGACCACCCGCAACCGCCAGCAGTACCGAACCAGCACCACGCAGGCCCTGCAAAGCACGCAGCAATACACGTCCAGCACGGTGCAGACCAACCGCACCACGCAGCAGTACACGCTGAGCACGCTGCAGTACCTCCAGGGAACCACGCAGTTCCTGGCGAGCACCACCCAGCGCCAGCGGGTGACGCAGCAATACACCACGAGCACGCGCCAGATCTACGCGACCACGCGGCAATACACCCGCTCGACACAACAAACGAAGAAGACGACGCTGCAGTACAGCACCGCGACCTCGCAGACCTTCAGCACCACGTACCAGCGCCAACTCGCGACGCAGCAATACAACCTGGGCCAGACTCAACAGACCCGCCGGCAGATCCAGATCATTTCCTACAACGCGCTGACCGAACTCGGCACGCCGGTGGCCTCGTGCACACCGGGTGGCAACATCACCTGCCAGACCCGCGAAGTGACGCCCACGACGCCGGTGGCGAGCTGCACCGCCGGTTCGACGAACGCGCCCAACTACATCGTGACCCAGTGCGCCACCACCACGCTGAGCGCGGTGACGCCGGTGTCGTCATGCACGCCGGGTGTCACGAACAGCGGCTCGCCGAACTTCATCACCTCGACCTGCACCAGCACCACGACCGCCGCGGCTTTCGTGAGCACCTGCACCCCGGGCACGAGCAACAGCGGCGCGCCGAACTACATCACCTCGACCTGCACCAACGTTCCGCTCACCACCAATGTGGCCGTGGCGAGCTGCAGCAATGGAACCACCGCCGGGCCGAACTTCGTGACGACCGCCTGCACGACCACAACGTCGGCGGCCACACCCAGCGCACCCTGCACGGTGGGCACTTCGGGTGGGACCACGTCGCCTTTCATCAGAACGGTCTGCACGAAGAGCATCGACACGCCCAACGTGAATGTGGCGAACACGCCGGTCTGTACGAACCAGACGGCGTCCTCGACGAACAGCTGGATCAACATCACCTGCGCGACGACCACGGTGGCCGCGGCGCCGATCAACTCGATCTGCACCGCCGGCACCACGGTGAACGGCGCGTTCCTTTACACCACCTGCGCCGTCAACACCCTCTCGGCCAATGCACCGATCGCGGCCACCACCTGCACCACCGGCTTCGGCGCGGCGCCGAACTACATCTACACGCTGTGCAGCCCGACCGCGGCGTCCACCCCGGCCGGCGTTTCCTCGTGCACGCCCGGCGTGACTGTCGGCGCAGCACCCAACTACATCCAGACCACGTGTGCGTTCAACAACAACGCGGTCTTCCTGCCGGTGGCCACGGCCTGCACGCCCCAACTGCCGCTCGCGGGCAACAACTACGTTCGGATCGACTGCAACACGTTCACGACCCCGCCGACGCCGGTGGCTTCGTGCACGCTGGGCACCACGAACAACGGGGCGCCGAACTGGGTCTATACGACCTGTACCCAGGTCACCGTTCCGCCGACACCCGTGGCCACCTGCGTGCCTGGAACGACCAACAGCGGGCCGCCGAACTACACCGCCACCACCTGCACCACCACAGCCACCCCGCCGGTCGGCGTGCTGACCTGCGTTCCAGGCACGACCACGGGGCCTGCCCCCGGATTCATCCGCACGACCTGCGCCTACAGCAATGTGACGGTTCCGGTGGCGGCGGTTCCGGCATGCGCCAACCAGACGGCGGGGCCGGGCAACCAGTTCGTGACCATCGGGTGCACCACGGTGACCACCCCGACCGTGAACACGGCGGCGTGCACGCCAGGCACCACCGTCAACGGCGCTTTTGTCTACACCACCTGCACCCGGACCGACGTGTCCACGAACGTTCCGGTCGCGAGTTGCACGGCAGGCACGGCGCCGTCACCGAGCTTCCTCGTCACCACCTGCCCCACGCCGGTCACGACGCCGGCCGTGGGGGTGGCGTCCTGCACGCCCGGAACGACGGTCAGCGCGGCACCGAACTTCATCCAGACCACCTGCACTTTCAGCAACACCGACACCTTCGTTGCCGATGCAGCGGCCTGCACTCCGAGCTTGCCCGCTGCGGGCAACAACTACGTGGCGATCAACTGCTCGACCGCGATCACACCGCCGACCAACGTGGCCTCGTGCATTCCGGGCTCCACCACCACGGGTTCGCCGAGCTTCATGAACACCACCTGCGTCGAAGTGCCGGGCTCGCCGCCCACGCCGGTGGCCGACTGCGACGCCGGGGTCGGCCCCGGCCCGGCGTTTGTCACCACGACCTGCAGTGATGGCCCAGGCACCGGGCCCACGCCGGTTCTGGCTTGCGCCAACGGCAACTCCGGTGCACCAGACTTCATCACCACGAGCTGCGCGACGGGGCCTGCGCCGGGCTTGCAACGTGTTTTTGACTCGACCATCACGAGCTCGATCCAGAACTACAGCGGCAGCATTCCTGTCGGTTCGCCTTCGTCGGGCTCGCCGATCACGATCACCGGACAGGCGACCGACGGTGTCTGCTACATCACCGGCCTCAGCACGCCGCCGGCGCTGCCTGTGCCCAACCCGTATCGCCCGGCACCGACCGAACAGCCGCTGGCAACCGCGTCAGCCGCGACCTGCACGACCGGCTGGCCCTGCATCACCAGCGTGTCGGTGGACGGCGGCAGCATCAACTCGCTGGCCGACGTTGCGCAGTACTACTACGTGACCGATCTGCGTCCCGGGCCGCTGTGGCCGAATACCGGCCCCCTCGCGGTGCCTTCGATCGGCACCAATCCCGAGGACGACCGCGCAACCTGGCAGCACATGACCACGTTCACGATCGCGCTCGGTGTGTCCGGTACGCTGAACTACCGGTCCGATTACCGCAGCTCTGCAGCGACGACGGGTGACTTTGCCGACATTCGCCTCGGCTCGAAGGGCTGGCCCATCTGGCCCGACCCGAACACCAACTACAGCAACCCGGACAACTGGAACAACCCGCGTTCGATCGACGATTACTGGCACACCGCCGTGAACGGCCGTGGCCAGTACTTCAGCGCCGGCAACCCCACGTCGGTGATCGCGGGCCTCAGCGGCGCCTTGGCTGGCATCACGGCGCGGCTGGCGTCAGGCGCTAGCGCGGGTGCTTCCAGCCTGCAGCCGACCGCCGGCGACAACTTCGCGTTCGTGGCGAGTTATGTCACGTCGAAGTGGACCGGCGAGTTGCGGGCCGAGCTGATCGATCTGTCCACCGGTGCCATCGGTACGACCACGATCGACCCGCTCACGAACTTGCCGGTGCCTGGCGCGCCGGTGTGGTCGGCCCAGGCGCGACTCGACGGCCCAACGGGCCTGGTGGGCGCGGCCTGCGACAACCGAAATATCTACCTGTTCCGTACCGGCGCCACCGACAACAAGGTCAACTTCAGCTGGAACACGCAGGCCTGCGACGCGGCGTACGCCGCCACGGGTGCCGCCGACAACGGCCTGAACGCGACGGAGCGCGCCTACTTCACGGGGGCGAACATCTCGGTGCTGAGCCAGTATCCGAGCATGACCGACGGATCGTCGGGCAGCGTCGACCAGCGTACCGCGGCTTCCGGGGCCAACCTCGTGAATTTCCTGCGCGGCCAGCGTGGCAACGAAGGATTCGAGGCGGGCACGGCGAATCGGCTTTACCGCGACCGTGAACATGTGCTGGGCGACATCGTGAACGCGCAGCCGGTCTACGTGAAGGGGCCGTTCGGTGACTACACCGATCCGGGCTACCAAGCGTTCAAGACCAGCAACGCGAGCCGCACGCCGATGGTCTACGCGGCGGCCAACGACGGCATGTTGCACGCTTTCTATGCCGGTACCAGCGTCAACGACCCCGATGGGGGCAAGGAAGCCTGGGCCTTGATTCCCAGCACCGTTCTGCCCAATCTGTACAAGCTGGCCGACGCGAACTACAAGAACACCCACCAGTACTCGGTCGACGGCACACCGACCGTGGCCGACATCTACGACTCCGGCACGGGAACCTGGAAGACCCAGCTCGTGGGTGGGCTGAACTCGGGTGGCAAGGGCTACTACGCGGTTGATGTGACCAACCCCATCGCGCCCAAGGGCATGTGGGAGTTCAAATGGAGCACCACCTGTTATGACAACACGCCGGCCACGGCTGGCTCCGATTGCCACCTCGGCTATACGTTCAGCCGGCCGCTCATCAGCAAGCTGGCGAACGGCACGTGGGTCGTGATGTTCACCTCGGGCTACAACAACATCAGCGCGCCTGCGGTGGCCGGTGATGGCGTGGGCTACCTTTACGTGTTGAACGCGGTCACCGGGAAGATCATCCACAAGCTGACGACCGGGGTGGGCGATGCCACCACGCCGAGCGGCCTGGGCCAGATCAACAACTTCGTCGACAGCGCGCGGGTCAACAACACCACGTTGCGGGTCTACGGTGGCGACATGCTGGGCAACGTTTGGCGCTTCGACGTCAACGACAACCTGGCGCCTGCAGGCTACGAGGCCTCGTTGATCGGCGTGGCCACCTCGCCCGTCGCGGTGGGCGTTGGCGCACCGCAGCCGATCACGGTGCGCCCCGAATTGGCTGAAATCGACGGCAAGCCGATGGTCTTCGTGTCGACCGGGCGCCTGCTCGGTGCCAGCGATGTGACCGACCTGCAAACGCAGTCGATCTACGGGATCGTGGATCCGATGACGGGTAACCCGAGTTACGCCAACATGCGTGGCGCGCTCAGGCCGATGGCGATGACCGAGGTGGTTGCCGGTGCCTCGACATACCGGACCGTGTCCTGTTCCGGCACACCGGCGCAATGCGCCGCCACCAACGGGTGGGTCGTCGACCTGCCCGACTCGGGCGAGCGTGTGAACGTCAACATGGAGTTGGTGCTCGGTACGCTGATCGTGGCCAGCAACGTGCCGCAGAGCAGTGCGTGCAGTTCCGGCGGCTACGGCTGGATCAACTACCTGGACTTCCGCTCCGGTGAGGCAGTAGGCAGTGGTGCTGCTGCTGCCGGCGGTGCCGGTGCCGTTGGCAGCGGCCTGGGAGGTATCAACGGGAACGGCGGAGTTTCTGTGCGCTTGGATGGCGGGCTGATTGTGGGCACGAAGACGATCCAGCTTCCGAACCAGAACAAGGATTTCAAAACCTTGATTCGCATGGGTGACGGATCGAACCGGGAAGGCACGCCGCCGCCGCCGCCGCTGCTGCCACAAGGCAACCGCATCAGCTGGCGCGAGATCACGCCGCAGTAGGCGCTGAGCGACAGGGTGAACTCGACCGCGCCGCCGACCGGTTTCGGTGCCGGCCCCGCGCCTTGCGGCGCGGGGCGGCTCCGGGTGCTGGTGGCAGGAACCCTCGCACTGGGCTTGCACGCTGCGCTGTTGATGCCGATTCGGCCGACGCTGATGGGCAGTGCGATGCCGGACGTGGTGCCGACGATGGTTGTGCGCCTGCTCAGCCGCGAGGTGGCCGCAGTGGGCGCGCCCGCGGCGAACACCGAAGTGTTGGCACCGCCAGCACCAGCCATGCCCGACCTGCCGACCGTCGCCAGTTCGCGAAACAACAGCCTGGCCATCGTCGCCCCCGCCTCGGATGCCGCGGCGTCTTCGGCTGTCACCGAGGCTGCGGCTTCTCCCGCGCCAGCGACGCAGCCTGGACTTCCGCCCGCGCCCGACTACTTTGCCGGCGGCAGGCTCGAACCGGGCCCCCGTCCGTTGGAAGACATCGATCCGGTCTACCCCGACGAGGCCAAACAGCAGGAAGGCTCGGTCGTGCTGCGTCTGCTCATCAGCGAAGCCGGCACGGTCGACAACGTCGCGGTGGTTCGCGCTTACCCGGCCGGGCTGTTCGAACGCTCGGCGCTCGAAGCCTTCGGCAAGGCGAAGTTCTCGCCGGGCCGGATGCTCGGCGTGGCGGTGAAGAGCCAGATCACGATCGAAGTGATGTTCACGCCGATCAACCGCGGCAAGGTCTCCGGCCGGAGTTACTGAAGCGCGCGGCCCGGTGGCGCCGGTGGCTTGGCTACAGTCGCGGTCTCGGGCACCGGCCCATTCCGTCGCTCCGCATGGCCCGTCTCAGCCGTCTCGTCGTCGCAGGCCAGGCTCACCACGTGAGCCTGCGGGCCGTGGCCGGCAGTGAAGCCTTCGTCGACGCCGCCGACCACACGCTGTTTCTCGACGCCTTGCGGCGCAGCGCCTTGGAGAACGGCGTTGCGATCCACGCCTGCGTGCTGCTGGGCGACGAGGTCCAGCTTCTGGCCACGCCCGTCGCGGCCGAAGACCTCGGCCGAACGATGCAGGCGCTGGCCCGCTTTTATGTCGGCCCCTTCAATCGGCGCCACGGGCGCAGCGGCGCGCTCTGGCAGAGCCGCTTCCGGGCCGCGCCGGTCGGTGGTGCGGCCGAACTGCTGACCTGCATGCTCTACATCGAGCAGGCGCCGCGCCGGTCCGGCGTTGCGGGCCGGGTGGTCGACTTCGTTTGGTCGAGTGCCGCTCACCACGCTGGTATCCGAAGCAACCCGCTGCTGGGCGGCGTGCCACCGGCATCAGGCTACTGGCTTCTGGGAAACACACCTTTCGAGCGCGAGGCGGCCTATGCGGCCTTGCTTGAAACACCGCTCCCGGTGGAACAACTCGCTCGCGTCGAGGCCACCACGCTGAAGGGCTGGGCGATGGGGTCTGGCGAGTTTATTGCTAGCCTCGCTTCGGAAACACCGAGGCGACCTGCCGCCAGGGCCCGTGGCCGGCCACGCAAGGCTGCTTGAGTACGAGAACCTGAAATGCGCGGATTGGTGTTTGTTATGACCCTATTTAAAACGACGAGAGTCAAGGAAGATATTTAATGGTGTCTGACCCCGTTTAAAAGCGATTGATACCATTGCTGCACTGCAGTATTCTTCCTTCCCCGAGAAAGCCAGCCTGCGAGAACGCCATGCGCACGAACCCTTCAGCCCCCAGTTCCGTCGCCGCAGCATCGCCCGCCGAGATCGAGACCGCGACCCGCACCGGGCTCTACGACCCGACGAACGAACACGACGCCTGCGGTGTCGGCTTCGTGGCCCACATCAAGGGCCGCAAGGCGCACAGCATCGTTCAGCAGGGCCTGAAGATTCTCGAGAACCTCGACCACCGGGGTGCGGTCGGGGCCGACAAGCTGATGGGCGACGGCGCCGGCATCCTGATCCAGATCCCGGACGAGTACTACCGCGCGGAAATGGCTGCGCTGGGCATCGAACTGCCGCCACCCGGCGAGTACGGCGTCGGCATGATCTTCCTGCCGAAAGAGCACGCGTCGCGTCTGGCCTGCGTGCAGGAACTCGAGCGCGCGGTGAAGGCCGAAGGCCAGATCGTGCTCGGCTGGCGCGACGTGCCGGTCGATGCCGAGATGCCGATGTCGCCGACAGTGCGGCTGAAAGAGCCGATCCTCAAGCAGATTTTCATCGGCCGCGGCCCCGACGTGATCGTGCCCGACGCGCTGGAGCGCAAGCTCTACGTGATCCGCAAGACGGCGTCGAGCGCGATCCAGGCGCTCAAGCTCACGCACAGCCGCGAGTACTACGTGCCCAGCATGAGCTGCCGCACCATCATCTACAAGGGCCTGCTGCTGGCCGACCAGGTGGGCAAGTACTACAAGGATCTGCAGGACCCGCGCGTCACGTCGGCCCTGGCGCTGGTGCACCAGCGCTTCTCGACCAACACCTTCCCCGAATGGCCACTCGCGCACCCGTACCGCATGGTCGCGCACAACGGCGAGATCAACACCGTCAAGGGCAACTTCAACTGGATGCGCGCGCGTGAAGGTGTGATGAAGTCGCCGGTGCTCGGCGAAGACCTGAAGAAGCTCTACCCGATCAGCTTCGAAGGGCAGAGTGACACCGCCACCTTCGACAACGCGCTCGAGCTGCTGGTGATGAGCGGCTACTCGCTCGCCCACGCCGCGATGATGATGATCCCGGAGGCCTGGGAACAGCATTCGACGATGGACGAGCGCCGCCGCGCGTTCTACGAGTACCACGCCGCGATGATGGAACCCTGGGACGGACCGGCCGCGATGGTCTTCACCGACGGCCGCCAGATCGGCGCCACGCTCGACCGCAACGGCCTGCGCCCGACGCGCTACATCGTCACCGACGACGACCTGGTGGTCGGCGCGTCGGAGTCCGGCGTGCTGCCGATGATCGCTGAGAACCGCATCGTCAAGAAGTGGCGCCTGCAGCCCGGCAAGATGCTGCTGATCGACCTGGAGCAGGGCCGCATCATCGAAGACGAAGAGCTGAAGAACCAGTTCGCGTCGGCCAAGCCCTACCGCCAGTGGATCGAGAGCGTGCGCGTGAAGCTCGAAGACGTGCCGGCCGGCGTGCGCCCGGCCGCACCGAAAGAGCCGCTGCTCGACCGCCAGCAGGCCTTCGGCTACACGCAGGAAGACATCAAGTTCCTGCTCAGCCCGATGGCGCAGGCCGGCGAAGAAGGCATCGGCTCGATGGGCAACGACTCGCCGCTGGCGGTGCTGTCGGACAAGAACAAGCCGCTCTACAACTACTTCAAGCAGCTGTTCGCGCAGGTCACGAACCCGCCGATCGACCCGATCCGCGAAGCGATCGTGATGTCGCTCGTGTCCTTCATCGGCCCAAAGCCGAACCTGCTCGACATCAACGCGGTGAACCCGCCGATGCGGCTCGAAGTGCCGCAGCCGATCCTCGATTTCGACGACATGGCACGCCTGCGCGAGATCGAAAAGCACACCGGCGCCAAGTTCAAGAGCTACGAGCTGAACATCACCTACCCGCTGGCCTGGGGCGACGAAGGTGTGGAAGCCAAGCTCGCATCACTGTGCGCGGAAAGTGTTGACGCGATCAAGAGCGGCCACAACATCCTGATCATCAGCGACCGCCACATGGACCGCGACTTCGTCGCGATTCCGGCCGTGCTCGCGCTGTCGGCCATCCACCAGCACCTGGTGCGCGAAGGCCTGCGCACGACGGCCGGCCTCGTCGTCGAAACCGGCTCGGCGCGCGAAGTGCATCACTTCGGCGTGCTCGCAGGCTACGGCGCCGAAGCCGTGCACCCCTACCTGGCGATGGAAACGCTCGCATCGATCCACAAGGAATTGACGGGCGACCTGTCGGCCGAGAAGGCGATCTACAACTACGTCAAGGCAGTCGGCAAGGGCCTGTCGAAGATCATGTCCAAGATGGGCGTGTCGACCTACATGTCTTACTGCGGCGCGCAGCTGTTCGAAGCGATCGGCCTCGACAAGCCGATGGTCGAGAAGTACTTCCGCGGCACCGCCAGCCAGGTCGGCGGCATCGGCGTGTTCGAAGTGGCCGAAGAAGCGATCCGCATGCACAAGGCGGCCTTCGGCGACGACCCGGTATTGGCCGACATGCTCGACGCCGGCGGCGAATACGCCTGGCGCGTGCGAGGCGAAGAGCACATGTGGACACCCGACGCGATCGCCAAGCTGCAGCACGCGTCGCGCGCCAACAAGTTCGAGACCTACAAGGAATACGCGCAGATCATCAACGACCAGTCGCATCGCCACATGACGCTGCGCGGCCTGTTCGAGTTCAAGTTCGATCCGGCCAAGTCGATCCCGATCGCCGACGTGGAATCTGCGGCCGAGATCGTCAAGCGCTTCGCCACCGGCGCGATGTCGCTCGGCTCGATCAGCACCGAGGCGCACGCCAACCTCGCGGTCGCGATGAACCGCATCGGCGGCAAGTCGAACACCGGTGAAGGTGGCGAAGACCCGGCGCGTTATCGCAACGAGCTGAAGGGCATCCCGATCAAGGCAGGCACGAAGTTCAGCGACGTGATCGGGCCGGGCAACATCCAGGTCGACTTCGCGCTCAACGAAGGCGACTCGCTGCGCTCGAAGATCAAGCAGGTCGCGTCGGGCCGTTTCGGGGTGACCACCGAATACCTGGTCTCTGCCGATCAGCTGCAGATCAAGATGGCCCAAGGCGCCAAGCCGGGCGAGGGCGGTCAACTTCCCGGTGGCAAGGTCACCGACTACATCGGCAAGCTGCGCTATTCGGTGCCCGGTGTCGGCCTGATCTCGCCGCCGCCGCACCACGACATCTATTCGATCGAAGACCTGGCGCAGCTGATCCACGACCTGAAGAACGCGAACCAGCGTGCCAGCATCAGCGTCAAGCTCGTCAGCGAAGTGGGCGTGGGCACGATCGCGACCGGTGTCGCCAAGGCCAAGGCCGACCACGTGGTGATCGCCGGCCACGATGGCGGCACGGGCGCGTCGCCGTGGAGTTCGATCAAGCACGCCGGCACGCCCTGGGAGCTGGGCCTGGCCGAAACCCAGCAGACGCTGGTGCTCAACCGCCTGCGCTCGCGCATCCGCGTGCAGGCCGACGGCCAGATGAAGACCGGCCGCGACGTGGTGATCGGCGCGCTGCTCGGGGCCGACGAGTTCGGCTTCGCGACCGCGCCGCTGGTGGCCGAAGGCTGCATCATGATGCGCAAGTGCCACCTCAACACCTGCCCGGTCGGCGTCGCCACGCAGGATCCGGTGCTGCGTGCCAAGTTCCAGGGCCGGCCCGAGCACGTCGTCAACTTCTTCTTCTTCATCGCCGAAGAAGCGCGCCAGATCATGGCGCAGCTCGGCATCGCGAAGTTCGACGACCTGATCGGCCGTGCCGACCTGCTCGACACCAAGAAGGGCGTGGCGCACTGGAAAGCGCGCGGCCTCGACTTCAGCCGCATCTTCCAACTGCCCGCGGCCCCGGCCGACGTGGCACGCCGCCAGACCGAAACGCAAGACCACGGTCTCTCGCGCGCGCTGGACGTGAAGCTGATCCAGAAGGCGATGCCGGCACTCGAGCGTGGCGAGAAGGTGCAGTTCATCGAAGAAGTGCGCAACGTCAACCGCACGGTTGGCGCGATGCTCTCGGGCGAACTGATCCGCCGCCACCCTGAAGGCTTGCCGGATCAAAGCATCTTCATGCAGATGGAAGGCACCGGCGGCCAGAGCTTCGGTGCGTTCCTGGCCAAGGGCATCACGATCTACCTGATCGGCGACGCCAACGACTACACCGGCAAAGGCATGAGCGGCGGTCGCATCGCGATCCGCCCGAGCATCGAGTTCCGTGGCGACGCCACGCAGAACATCATCGTTGGCAACACCGTCTTGTACGGTGCGACCAGCGGCGAAGCCTTCTTTCGCGGCGTGGCCGGCGAGCGTTTTGCGGTGCGTTTGTCGGGCGCGTCGGCGGTCGTCGAAGGCACGGGCGACCACGGCTGCGAGTACATGACCGGCGGCACGGTCGTCGTGCTCGGCAAGACCGGGCGCAACTTCGCGGCCGGCATGAGCGGCGGCGTGGCCTACGTGTACGACGAAGACGGCACGTTCGCGTCGCGCTGCAACACCTCGATGGTCTCGCTCGACAAGGTGCTGAGCGCGGCCGAGCAGGAAGCGGGTGCGAACCAGGCGCTGTGGCACCAGGCACAGACCGACGAAGCGCTGCTGAAGAAGATGATCGAAGACCACCACAAGTGGACAGGCAGCCTGCGCGCGCGCCACATCATGGACCACTGGGTCGAGTCGCGCGCCAAGTTTGTCAAGGTGTTCCCGAACGAATACAAGCGTGCGCTCGGCGAGCAGGCGGCCAAGGCCTTGCTGCTCAGCAGCGAATCGAAAGCGGTGCAGGAGGCCGGCAGCACGATCGCCAAGGCCAAGGGCAAGACCGTGCCGGCGAAATAAGCAGCGCTCTTCCACAGCAACACGAACACGCGAGACATCATGGGCAAAGTCACCGGCTTCATGGAATACGAGCGCCTGGAAGAGGGCTACGCGCCCGTCGCCCAGCGCCTGAAGAACTACAGCGAGTTCGTGATCGGCCTGAAAGACGCCGACGCCAAAGTGCAGAGTGCACGCTGCATGGACTGCGGCACGCCGTTCTGCAACAACGGCTGCCCGGTCAACAACATCATTCCCGACTTCAACGACCTCGTGTACCGCGGCGACTGGAAGAACGCGTTCGCGGTGCTCGATTCGACCAACAACTTCCCCGAGTTCACCGGCCGCATCTGCCCGGCGCCCTGCGAAGCGGCCTGCACGCTCAACGTCAACGACGACGCGGTCGGCATCAAGAGCATCGAACACGCGATCATCGACCGCGCCTGGGCCGAAGGCTGGGTCGTACCGCGCAAGGCGAAGGTGAAGACCGGCAAGAAGATCGCCGTCGTCGGCTCCGGCCCCGCCGGCATGGCCGCGGCGCAGCAACTCGCACGCGCCGGTCACGACGTGACCTTGTTCGAGAAGAACGACGCCATCGGCGGCCTGCTGCGCTACGGCATTCCCGACTTCAAGATGGAGAAGACGCACATCGACCGGCGCGTCGCGCAGATGCAGGCCGAAGGCGTGACCATGCGCACCGGCGTCTTGGTCGGCAAGCTGCCCGACGACACCAAGGTCACCAACTGGGCCAAGGAAACGATCACGCCCGAACAGTTGAAGGCCGAGTTCGACGCGGTATTGCTGACCGGCGGCGCCGAGGCCTCGCGCGATCTGCCGGTGCCGGGGCGTGACCTCGAAGGCGTTCACTTCGCGATGGAGTTCCTGCCGCAGCAGAACAAGATCAACGCCGGCGGCAAGATCAAGGGCCAATTGCGTGCCGACGGCAAGCACGTGGTCGTGATCGGCGGCGGCGACACCGGCAGCGACTGCGTGGGCACTAGCAACCGCCACGGCGCCGTCAGCGTCACGCAGTTCGAGCTGATGCCGATGCCGCCCGAGCAGGAAAACAAGCCGCTGGTCTGGCCCTACTGGCCGATCAAGCTGCGCACCTCGTCGAGCCACGAAGAAGGCTGCGAGCGCGAGTTCGCGATCGCCACCAAGGAATTCATCGGTGGCGAAGGCAAGGACAAGGGCAAGATCAAGGCATTGAAGTCGGTTCGTGTCGAATGGCAGGGCGGCAAGATGGTCGAAGTGCCGGGCAGCGAGCAGGTCATTCCCGCCGATCTGGTGCTGCTGGCGATGGGCTTCGTCAGCCCGGTCGCGAGCGTGCTCGAAGCCTTCGGTGTCGACAAGGACGCGCGTGGCAACGCCAAGGCGAGCATGGACTTCAGTGGCGGGTACGCCACCAACGTGACCAAGGTGTTCGCTGCCGGCGACATGCGGCGCGGCCAGTCGCTGGTGGTCTGGGCGATCCGCGAAGGCCGCCAGGCGGCGCGCGCGGTCGACGAATTCCTGATGGGCAAGAGCGACTTGCCGCGCTGAGCCGCCGAAGCGAAGCACCTGTGCAACTGTGCAGCGCAGGCGGCTCGTACTCGCGCCTGCCCTGCGCAATTTCATAGGCGCTTCGGTCCGGCGCGAACAACGCGCTGTAACCGCGGGTTAAGGTGTTCCTGGCGGCCCTGCGCGTGTGCAGGGCCCGTGCGACAATGTTTCGAGCGATGCCGACGCCCGGTCTGCCGGGCGCGCCGAGCCTCTCACCCGCGACAAGAACACCTGACGAATGCCGAGTGAAACCCCCCAGCCAAACGCCGATCACTTGACACCCGACAAGCTGATCGAGATCGACCACGTCAGCTTCGGATACGACGCCAGCCGCAGCATCCTCAACGATGTGTCGCTCGATTTCGAGCGCGGCAAGGTCACCGCGATCCTCGGCGGTTCGGGCTGTGGCAAGACCACCTTGCTGCGCCTGATCGGCGGCGTGCATCCCGCCACCAAAGGCATCGTGCGTTTCGACGGCGAAGTGGTCGACACCCGCAACAAGGACCAGCTTTTCAAGCTGCGCCGCCGCCTGGGCATGCTGTTCCAGTTCGGCGCGCTGTTCACCGACCTGTCGGTGTTCGAGAACGTGGCCTTTCCGCTGCGCGAGCACACCGACCTGGCCGAACCGATGATCCGCGACATCGTGCTGATGAAGTTGAACGCTGTCGGCTTGCGCGGCGCGGCGCAACTGCGCATCTCCGAGATTTCCGGCGGCATGGCGCGGCGTGTGGCGCTCGCACGTGCCGTCGCGCTCGACCCCGAAGTCATCATGTACGACGAGCCCTTCGCCGGCCTCGACCCGATCTCGATGGGCGTGGCCGCGAACCTGATCCGCACGCTCAACGACACCACGCGCGCCACCTCGCTGATCGTCTCGCACGATGTACAGGAATGTTTTGCGATCTGCGACTACGCGTACCTGCTGTCGTCGCAGGGGCGCGTGGTGGCGCACGGCAAGCCGGCCGAACTGAACGCGTCGGACGACCCGGAAGTGCGCCAGTTCATTCGAGGTGAGCCCGACGGCCCGGTGCGTTTTCATTACCCCGCGAAGCCGCTGGCCGAAGACTTCGGGGTGCCGGCGTGAGCGGCCTGGTGAGTTACCTCGGGCGCACCACGCTCGAGATCCTGCGCGCGCTCGGCCACCACGCCTTCTTCTTCTACGACCTGCTGCGCAACATTCCGGCGGCCTTGCGCCGGCCGTTCCTCGTGGTCGCGCAGATCCATTCGATCGGCAACCTGTCGCTCGTGATCATCATGTCGTCGGGCCTGGCGGTCGGCTTCGTGCTGGCGCTGCAGATGTACTACGCGCTCGTCACCTACGGCGCATCGGAGTCGCTCGGTCTGATCGTCAACCTCTCATTGGTGCGCGAGCTCGGGCCGGTGGTCACGGCCCTGCTGTTCGCGGGCCGCGCCGGCACCTCGCTCACGGCCGAGATCGGCCTGATGAAAGCCGGCGAACAACTCGCCGCGATGGAGATGATGGCCATCGATCCGAAGAGCCGTGTGCTGACGCCGCGTTTCCTCGGCGGCATCGTCTCGATGCCGATCCTGGCGATCCTGTTTTCGGCGGTCGGCATCCTCGGCGCCTACGTGGTGGCGGTACTGCTGATCGGCGTCGACTCCGGCAACTTCTGGTCGATCATGCAGAGCAGCGTCGACGTGAAGCGCGACGTCGGCAACGGTATCGTCAAAAGTTTCGTGTTCGGCGTGATCTGCACCTTCGTCGCCGTGTACCAGGGTTATGAAGCCAAGGCCACGCCCGAAGGCGTGGCGCACGCGACCACGCGCACGGTCGTGATCGCGTCGCTCGGTGTGCTGGCGATGGACTTCGTGCTGACAGCACTGATGTTCTCCACGCCTTAGGATCAGGATTGAAGGGAAAGAGCAATGGGCAAAAAAGGCATTGAAACGATGGTGGGCGTGTTCGTGCTGCTGGGCATGGCGGGGCTCGTGTTCCTGGCGCTCAAGGCTGCGAACCTCGGCAGCTTCAGTGGCGGTGACACCTACACGCTGATGGCGAAGTTCGACAACATCGGTGGCCTGAAGGTGCGCGCGCCGGTGCGCAGCGCCGGCGTCACCGTCGGCCGCGTCGCGTCGATCACGCTCGACGCCAAGACCTACCAGGGTGTGGTGCGGCTCGAGATGGAGCGCACGGTGCAGTTCCCGAGCGACTCGTCGGCACGCATCCTCACCTCGGGCCTGCTCGGCGACCAGTACGTCGGCCTCGAGGCTGGCGCTGAAGAAAAGGTCTTCGTCGCCGGCGACACGATCAAGTCGACCCAGTCGGCGGTCGTGCTCGAAAGCCTGATCAGCCAGTTCCTGTTCAGCAAAGCCGACGACGCCGGCGCGGCAGCGGCACCCGCCGGGGCGGGAGCGAAGAAGTGACCCAGCGGCGCGGATCCCCGCGATTCGCTTCTGCGCTGTTGCTCGCGGCGACCTTGCTGCTCGGCGCCTGCGCCACGATCAGGGATGCGCGCGGCGCGGGCCAGAAACTCGACCCGTGGGAAAGCTGGAACCGCAAGGTTTTCGCGTTCAACGAAGGGCTCGACGAGAACTTCCTGAAGCCCGTGGCCACCGTCTACGCCAAAGTCGTGCCGCAGTTCGTGCGCCGCAGCGTCGACAACTTCTTCGGCAACGCCGCCGATGCCTGGTCGGCCGTCAACAACCTGCTGCAAGGCAAGTTCCGGTACGCGATGGAAGACACGGTGCGTTTCACCACCAACAGCGTGTTCGGCTTCGCGGGCCTGCTCGACATCGCCTCGGAATTCGGGCTCGACCACCGCTATGAAGACTTCGGCCAGACGCTCGGCACCTGGGGCTTCGGCGCCGGAGCCTACGTGGTGTGGCCGCTGTTCGGTCCGTCCACCGTGCGCGACTCGATCGCCTTGCCGCTCGATCGGTCTGTCTCGCCGGCGCTGATCATCGACAACGGGGGCGCGCAGTGGGGCATCACAGCGCTGCAGGTGATCAACACCCGCGCCAACCTGCTCGGTGCCAGCCAGCTGCTCGACGACATCGCGCTCGACAAGTATTCTTTCCTGCGTGATGCCTATCTGCAGCGCCGCCGCAGCCTTGTGTTCGACGGCGAAGAACCTGCCTCACCAAACCCGGCCGACGATGCCGATGCGCCTGCGCCAGCCCCGTCCACCGCCGCGTCGGCACCGCAACCTGCCGCTTCGGCCCCGAAGTGACAATTCGCAACATCGGCGATGCTGCTCTGCATGTGAACGAAGAAGGCGCCCGCCGCGTTGATGATCTCGCCCCCGCGATGAACCAAAAGCAAGGGGCGGGCTCTGAGAAACGATGGGCCCACTGCGGCCCGCGACCCGAAAGGAAATTGATGACCAAGAACCGAATCACCGCCTGGCTGTCTGTGGCCGTGCTCAGCCTGGGTTGTGCGTTCGCGCAAGCCCAGGCCACCAAGGCGCCCGACGCGCTCATCAAGGAAGTCTCGACCGACGTGCTCGACTCGGTGCGCAACGACAAGTCGATCAAGGACGGCGACGTTCAGAAGGTCATTGCCCTGGTCGATGCCAAGGTCATGCCGCACGTCAACTTCCAGCGCATGACCGCATCGGCGGTGGGCCGCTACTGGCGCCAGGCCACGCCCGAGCAGCAGAAAAAGCTGCAGGACGAGTTCAAGGTGCTGCTGGTGCGCACCTACTCCGGCGCGCTCGCGCAAGTGCGTGACCAGACCGTGCAGCTCAAGCCGATGCGGGCCAGCCCCGAAGACAAGGAAGTCGTGGTTCGCACCGAGATCCGCGGCCGCGGTGACCCGATCCAGCTCGATTACCGTCTCGAACAGGTGGCCGGCGGCTGGAAAATCTACGACGTCAACGTGCTCGGCATCTGGCTGGTCGAGAACTACCGCAACACCTTCTCGCAAGAGATCGGCGCGAACGGCATCGACGGGCTGATCGCCAAGCTCGCCGAGCGCAATGCCAAGGCTGCGGCCGGCGGCGCGAAGAGCTGAAACGCGATGCTGCTGTTGCCCGCCACCATCACCGCCCGCGAAGCGCGCGACACGCAGCGCCTGCTCGCGCAGGCACTGCAGAACGAGCCCGAGAGCGGCGTCGTGATCGATGCAGGCAACCTGCAGCAGTTCGACTCGTCGGCGCTGGCGGTGCTGCTCGAGTGCCAGCGCCTGGCGCAGGCCTTCGGCAAGTCGTTCGCCGTGCGCAACGCGCCGCTCAAACTCGCCGCGCTGGCCAAGCTGTACGGCGTGGACGTGCTGCTGCTGCGAGAAGCGGCGCCCGCCGCATAGTTTTGTTCAGCGGCTCGCCCTTCAGGCGCGCTCGGCCTTCTTGAAGCGCGCCCACAGCCGCCAGCCCAGCAGCACAGCGATCACGGCGGCGTAGACCGCCACCTCGGCGTAGTTGTGCTTCGCGGTGCGCATCCAGAAGAAGTGCAGCAGGCCGAGCAGCACCACCGCGTAGACCAGCCGGTGCAGAAGCTGCCAGCGCGGCGCGCCGAGCGCCTTGATCGCGCGGTTGAACGAGGTCAGCGCCAGCGGCGACATCAACAGCAGCGCACTGCTGCCGACCAGGATGAACGGGCGCTTGACGATGTCGCGCACGATGTCGTCGAACACGAAACCCATGTCGAGCCAGCCGTAGCACAGGAAGTGCAGGCAGCCGTAGAAGAACGCGAACAGGCCCAGCATGCGCCGAAAGCGCGCCAGTGCGGGCTGCTTCGTGATCTGGCGCAGCGGCGTCACGGCCAGCGTGATGCACAGGAAACGCAGCGTCCAGTCGCCGGTCGAGCGGATCAACGCTTCGGCCGGGTTGGCGCCCAGCGCATCGGCGAACGCGCCGTAGACCAGCCAGCCCAGCGGCAGCAGGCACAGCACGAACAGCACGACCTTCGTCGCCTGCCGCAGCAGCAGCGGTTTGGCGCGGTGCGCGGTCGGTGCGGCGGCGCGCGGGGTCAGCACGGTGCTCTGGGTCATCGCGAGGGCACGCTGCTCAGTAATTCTTCTTCAGGTCCATGCCGGCGTACAACTGCCCCACCTGGGCTTCGTAGCCGTTGAACATCAGCGTCGGCCGCTTCTTCGCGAACAGGCCGTCTTCGCCGATGCGGCGCTCGGTTGCCTGGCTCCAGCGCGGGTGGTCGACCGTCGGGTTCACGTTCGAGTAGAAGCCGTACTCGTTCTTCGCCGCCTTGTTCCAGGCCGTGCCCGGCTCCTTTTCGACGAAGCGGATCTTGACGATCGACTTGCCACTCTTGAAGCCGTATTTCCAGGGCAGCACCATGCGCACCGGCGCGCCGCTCTGGTTGGGCAGCACCTCGCCGTACAGGCCGAAGCTCAGCAACGCCAGCGGGTGCATCGCTTCGTCCATGCGCAGCCCTTCGACATAGGGCCAGTCGAGCACGCGCGAGCCCACGAAAGGCATGGTCTTCGGGTCGGCCAGGGTCACGAATTCAACATACTTGGCGTTGCCGGTCGGTTCGACCTTTTTGATCAGCTCCGACAGCGAATAACCGACCCACGGAATCACCATCGACCAGCCTTCGACGCAGCGCAGCCGGTAGATGCGCTCTTCCATCGGCGCCAGTTTCAGCAACTCGTCCAGATCGAACACCTTGGGCTTCTTGACTTCGCCTTCGATCGCGACCGTCCAGGGCCGGGTCTTCAGCGTGTGGGCGTTCTGCGCCGGGTCGCCCTTGTCGGTGCCGAATTCGTAGAAGTTGTTGTAGCCCGTCACGTCGATGTAGGGCGTGAGCTTTTCCATCGTAACGGCGCCTGCGGCCGCGCTGCGGGTGGCGGCGAGCGCAGCAAGCTTGTTGGGGCGTGCTGTCTGGGCCAGCGCGTCGCGCCCGGCCCAAGCCGCCAGCGTGGCGCCGGCGGCGCCGGTGGCGAGCAGCTTGAGCATGTCGCGCCGGCCCGCATACGTCGCCGCCGGAGTGATTTCTGAAGCGTGGGCGTGGACGAAACCTCGGTCCTTCAGGAAGTGCATGTTGCGGTCCGGTATGGATGTTCAACAGTACGTCGCCAGGGTGACGACGGTTCTTACAGCGCGACCGTGGCTCAGATCACGTCGCCGAAATCGGTGGGCTCGAACAGCTGGAGCGAACTTTTCGAGACGCGCTCGCGAAAGCTCTTGCGCGCGAACAGCTTGGCCTGGGCCTGGTCGGGCAGGTCGGTGATGTTGATGACGTTGCGCACGATCAGCGTGTCGATCAAGTCTTCGATCACGCGCACGAAGTCGGCGTCGAGGCGGTCGAAGGCTTGTGGCGCTTCGTAGGCGGGGCTGCCGACGAAGGCCAGCACGTCCTTGTGGCCGTCGGCTAGGAACTCCTGGGCTTCACCCGGGCTGCGGTGCAGGCTTTCGATCAAACCGGAGGCGTCGCGGCGAACGTAGGGCATGCGGCGCACTATACCGATCGGCCGCGTTCGGCGCTCGTGGAAAGGGCCGGTCAAGACCGGCCCTTTTCCGAGATCGGCAGCGCCTGGCGGTTCAGTGCAGGCCGGCGATGTAGTCCGACACGGCCTTGATTTCCTTGTCGTTCATCTTGGCGGCCACGCCGGTCATCGGCAGGCTGTTCTTGCGCACGCCGCCGCGGAAGGCGATCAGCTGCGCTTCGGTGTAGTCGGCGTGCTGGCCGGCCAGGCGCGGGTACTGGGCCGGCAGGCCGGCACCGCTCGGGCTGTGGCAGCCGGCGCAGGCCGGGATGCTGCGGTCGGCAATGCCACCGCGGTAGATCTTCTCGCCGAGCGAGACCAGGTCCTTGTTTTTCGCGAAGCCCGGCTTGGCTTGCTTGCTGGCGTAGAAGGCGGCGACGTTCTTCATGTCGGCTTCGCTCAGCGTGGCCGACATGCCCTGCATGACGGCGTTGGCGCGCTTGCCGGCCTTGAACTCGGTCAGCTGCTTGACCACGTATTCCGGGTGCTGGCCCTGCAGGATCGGGTTCGCCGGGCTGCCGCGCGAGCCGTCAGCGGTGTGGCAGGCGCCGCACACGTTGGTCGAGGTGAGCTGGCCCTTGGCCAGATCGGGCTTCGCGGCGGCTTTGGCCTCGGCGGCAAATGCCGGGGCGCTCGAGGCGGCGGTCAGCAAACAGACGAGCATCAGGGCAGCAGACTTCATGACGTGGCGCATTTTCCAGTGCAAAACCGCAAGATTTTACAATGACGGCTTTGGGCGTCTCCATGGCCGAGCAAAACAATACCAATCCAGTGGCCGAAACGACGCTTGCCGACAGCGTGGCCGCCGAAAAACGCGCGATGGGCTGGACCCACACCGCACGCTTTCTCACCACCGCGAGCCAGCTCGACCAGCTGCCGCCGACCGAACTGCCCGAGATCGCTTTCGTGGGCCGCTCCAACGCCGGCAAGTCGACCGCGATCAACACGCTGACCCAGCAGAAACGTCTGGCCTTCGCCTCGAAAACACCCGGGCGTACCCAGCACATCAACCTGTTCGAGCTCGGCCCCAAGCTGGCCGCCAACTCGCTCTTCGCCGACCTGCCGGGTTACGGCTACGCGGCGGTGGCGCGCGGCGCCAAGCTGCGCTGGCAGAAGGTGATGGCCGACTACCTGAACGTGCGCCGCAGCCTGATCGGCGTGGTGCTGATGATCGACTCGCGGCTCGGCTTCACCGACCTCGACCGCCAGCTGATGAGCTTCGTCGGCCCGCGGGTCGACAGCGGTTCGGTCAAGCTGCTGGTGTTGCTGACCAAGGCCGACAAGCTCACCCGCGCCGAGTCGAACGCTGCACTGGTGAACGCGCAGGCGGTGCTCGGCGAGATCACGACCGACGAGGCCGACGTGCAGGTCGCGCTGTTCTCGGCGTTGAAGAAGTCGGGCGTGAGCGACGCGGCCCTGGTGTTGCATAGCTGGGTGCACGGCGGGGTGCAGATCGGTGTCCAGCACGCGTGATGTCTCGCGCGTGACGCGGCACCGCCGCCGCGGCCTCGATACTGCCGCCGAAGGAGCGTTTGATGATCGAAACCTTTTTCGCCGAGTTGCCGAGTGGTGTCACGCTGAGTTGCCGCGCCAGCGGCCGGCCGGGTGCGCCGGTGTTGATCTTTCTGCACGGTTTTCCCGAAGCGGCGTTCGTCTGGGACACGATGCTCGAGCACTTCGGCGAGCGCTACCGCTGCATCGCGCCGAACCTGCGCGGTTTCGAGAAGTCGTCGGCGCCGGCCGAGCCCGAGGCCTACCGCGTCAAGCACCTGATCAGCGACCTCGACGCGCTGATTGCGCAGGTCGTCACGCCCGCCGGCGGCCCGCTCGAAGCGCTGATCGCGCACGACTGGGGCGGTGCCGTGGCCTGGACCTTCGCCGTGCAGCGGCCGCAGATGCTCAAGCGCCTGATCATCATCAACTCGCCGCACCCGGCCACCTTCCTGCGCGAGCTGCAGCACAACCCGGAGCAGCAGCGCGCCAGCGCCTACATGAACTTCCTGTGCCGGCCCGACGCCGAGAAGCTGCTGGCCGAGAACGACTTCGCGCGAATGTGGCCGATGTTCACGAACATGGGTGCGGCTGATACCCGCCGTGAAGGGGGCGGCTGGCTGACCGAGGCGGTGCGCGAGCAGTACCGCGCGGTCTGGTCAGCGGGTCTGACCGGCGGCTGCAACTACTACCGTTCTTCGCCGTTGCGCCCGCCGACGCCGCAGGACACGTCGCTGATGCAGATCACGTTCGCGCCCGACTTCGTGACCGTGAAGGTGCCGACCCATGTGGTCTGGGCCGAAGACGACATCGCGCTGCCCCTGGGCCTGCTCGACGGGCTCGAGGCCTTCGTGCCGAACATGCGCCTCGTGCGCGTGCCCGGCGCCACGCACTGGATCGTGCACGAGCGGCCGGCCTTCATCGCGGCGCAGATCGAAAAGTCTCTGGGCGCCTGACGCGCCCAGTTCAGTCGTTCAGCGACAGCTCGCGCATCAGGCTGTCGGTGGCGCGCTGCACCAGCGTCTTGGGTTCCAGCGCCTGCAGCAGGCCCGCCGAGCCCAGCTTTTCGAGCGCGCGCCGGGTGACCGAGTGGGTGCGCTCGGGCACCTCGTCGGCAAACAGGAAATACAGGCTGCGGTCGCTGCGCCACAGCAGCTGAACCCGCGTCCAGCGGCCGCGCAGGAACAGGCGCAGCGTGTCGCCGGCGCGCAGGGCTTCGACCCGCTGGGCCAGGTCGTCGGCCTCGTCTTCGAGGTGCTGGGTCGGCAGCATCTCGGCCGGCACGGTTTCCATCGACGACAGGTCGATCACCGAATCGCTGAACGCGCCGTGGCCGGTGGTCGGCGGCAGCACTTCGTCGCGCATGCGCTGCACGATCTCTTCGGGCGTGAGCGTGGCCGCACCGCCGCGGGTGCCGGGACGCAGGGCTTCGGTGTGGATCGTCATCAGCTCGTCGAGCACGACCTGCTGTTCGGCCGCCGGCAGCGCGATCAGCGCCATGCCGGCACGCAAGCGCTGCAGAAGCGTGGGCAGCAGCGTCAGCAGGCGTTGGCGGCTCTGCGGGTGGTCGGGCAACTGCACGCTCCACAGCAGCTCGTCCACGAGCTTGATGTAGCCACGCGTCGGCTCGGCCTGTTCGCCGAAACGCAGCATCGCTTCGGCGATCACCTTGGCCCAGGCGCCGGTGACGAAGCGCCGCACGGTCGGGCTGGTGCGCATCGGCACCATCTGGTCGACGAGACGCTTCGACAGCGTCTGTTCGAGCAGCTCGCGGCGCTCGGCACGCTGCAGGGCGTCTAGCGCGGGTTGCGCCGCCTGCAACTGCGCCTGAAGTTGTTCGCTGAGGAACAGACCCAGTCTTCCCCAGGCGCCACGCCAGGCCTCGGCGCTGGCCGCGCCGGCTTGCGCCAGCTCTTCGGCGAGCCCCTCGCAACAGTCGAGCAGCCCCCGTGCGCGCGGGTCGGCGGGTTGCGGGAACAGGGCGCTGGCCTGGCCGATGCGGTCGATGAACGCCCACAGCGCGTGATCGTTCGTGCCCAGCACCTGCGGGTCGCTGAGCGCGGCACGCAGCGCCGGCACCTGCAGGCGAACCAGCACGTTGCGGTATTCCGGCCGCAGCAACGGGTCGGCGACGAGGGCGTCGAACACCCGCGACATCAGCTCGATGATCTGGCGATCGGTGCTGGCCGAAGTGCTGGCGACCAGCGCCGCGCGGTGCATGTTCAGGCGCTTGGCGAGCACCGCCGCGCCGTCGTGCGAAGCGACTGCTGGCTGCGCGGGCACGTGGCGCAGCAGCTCGTCGAGGCGCGCAAGGGCCTGCTCGAACTCGGCCCCCAGGCTGCCGGCCGTTGCCGGGGCGGTGCGGCCTGACGAGACCGGCGCGCCGCTCGCGCCGGGGCGTTCTCCGGCCCAGCCGGTGGGCATGTTCGCCAGCAGCGCCGCCATGGCGCCAGGCTGCGGCACGCCGGCGAAGTTGGGCCGGCGCTCCGGCACGTCGCCGGGCGCGAGCAGCACGGTGCGGTAGATGCTCGGCACCACGCCCTGGGCTTCGAGCCGGGTGCAGGCGGCCGCCCAGGCGTTCTTCAGCAGCCCGGCAGTGACACCGGCCGAAACCCGCAGCAGCGTGGCGCGGTGCACCTGGGTCGGCACAACGAGGCAGGCGGCTTCCCACAAGGCAGTGGCGTAGAGCAGCGGGCGCATCGGGTTCGAGTCGGCGCTGACGTGGGTCTGCCCGAGCAGCGTGGAGGTGAAGGTTTGCAGCTCGCGCAGTTCCCATTCGGCGGTGGCGTCGATCAGCTGCATCGCGCGCGAGATCTCTATGTCGATTTCGACCCGCGATTCGTCCATCAGCTCCAGCGTGCCCAGGCCGCCGGCGGCGCCCGGCGCCCAGCCGCCTTGCTGTTCGCTCAGTGCGTCTTGAACCAGCATCCGCAGCGACTCGACAAAACCGCCCTGATAGACCATCGACGAGCGTTGCAGCGCTTCGACCAGCGCGAAGTACAGACCGCGTTCGCTGGCGTGCAGCGTGTTGTCGTTCGAGTTGCGCAGCAACTGCAGCGTGCCCGCCAGCGTGCGCTCGATCAGGGCTGGCGCACGCGCCAATTCATCGTCGACAAAACGCTGCAGCAAGGGTGCGATCAGCATGGGAGGCCCGTTGCAGGAAGTGAGCCCGATTATGTCGCCGCAGGCGCGGCGGGTTCAGGCGCGTTCGGCCTGCGCCTTGCCTTCGGGGCGCTTGCCCAGGATGATCATGCCCAGCACTTCGTCTTCGTTGACGTCGGCGGTGTTGTAGGTGCCCACCATCTTGCCGTTTTTCATCACCGCGAGCCGGTCGCTCAGGCCGAACACATCGGGCATGTCGTGGCTGATCAGGAAGATGCCCACGCCCTCGGCCTTCAGGTGCTTGACGAGTTCGCCGACCATCCGCGTTTCTTCAGGCCCGAGCGCGGCGCAGGGCTCGTCCATGATCAAAATGCGGGCGTTGAAGTACAGCGCGCGTGAGATAGCGACCACCTGGCGCTGCCCGCCGGAGAGCCGCCGCACCGGCACGCGGATGTTGGTGAAATTCTTGTTCAGCCGCGCGAACACCTTGCGCGCTTCGGCGTCCATGCGATGGTCGTCGAGCGTGCGCCAGGGCGTGACGATCTCGCGGCCGAGAAACAGGTTGGCGACCGAGTCGAGGTTGTCGGCCAGCGCCAGCGTCTGGTAGATCGTCTCGATGCCCTGCGCCTGCGCGTCCGACGGCGTCTTGATGTGCACTTTCTCGCCGCGGATCATCACGTCGCCGGAGTCGATCGGGTACGCGCCCGCCAGCATCTTCATCAGCGTCGACTTGCCGGCGCCGTTGTGGCCGAGCAGGGCGACCACTTCGCCCGGGTGCAGATTCACGCTCACGTCGTCGACGGCGACGACGCCGCCGAAGGCCTTGCGGATGTTCTTCAGCGCGACGAGCGGCGCGGTGTTGTCGGGTGCGGTCATCTCACTGCTCCCCGGTCCAGCGGCGGTACAGCACGTCGAACACGACGGCGGCGATCAGCACCTGGCCGATGATCACCATGCGTTTGCCGATCGACACGTCGAGCAACAGCATGCCGCTGTCGAGCGACTGCATGATGAGCGCGCCCAGCACCGAGCCGAGGATCGAGCCGCTGCCGCCGGCAAGCGCGGTGCCGCCGATCACCGCGGCAGCGATCACGTAGAGCTCCATGCCGGTGCCGAGCGAATTGGTGCCGGCATTCAGCCGCGCCACCGACACGATGGCGGCGATGGTGATCAACACGGCCAGCAGCACGAACAGCATCAGCGTGACCTTCCTGACCGGGATGCCGACCAGCGCAGCCGCGTCGGGGTTGCCGCCCATCGCGAACACGTAACGCCCGAAGCGTGTGCGCTTGACGATGAACGACAGGATCAGCGCGACGGCGGCCCAGATCAGCACCGGGATCGGCACACCCTGCGGCGCGCTCTTGTTCGGAATTTGATATGCGTTCATCGCCGCGACGAAGCCGCATACGATGGCGATCGGCACCGCGACCAGCAGCGCGTCGAGCCACAGTGCGTTGCCCGGTACGCCGTAGCTGCGCTGAACGCGCCGCTTGTTCGCGAGCAACAGCAGCAGCACGGCGGCGACCACGCCGGCCAGCACCCAGCTCGCGGTCACGCCGATCGAGCCGTCGTAGCCGCCGCCCAGGCTCAGGAAGAAGTCGTCGGAGACTGGCTGGGTCTTGCCGTCGGCGACCAAAAAGGCGGCGCCACGAAACGACATCAGGCCACCCAGCGTGACGACGAAAGAGGGCACGCCCAGCACCGCCGTCAGCGAGCCTTGATAAAGCGAGACGAGTATCGCCACCGCCAGGCCTGCGAGGCAGGCCGCCGGCCAAGACCAGCCCGCGGTGTACTGCAGGTAGGCGACCAATACGCCGACGAACCCCATCACCGAGCCAACCGACAGGTCGATGTGGCGCGCCACGATCACCAGCACGACGACGGTCGAGACGATACCGACCACGGCCGTCTGCTGCGCGATGTTGTAGAGGTTCTCGGGCGACAGGAAGATGCCGTCGGAAAGCACGTGGAAGATGATGCCGATGGCGACGAGCACGGCGCCCATCAGCATCAGGCGCCAGTCGACGGCGGCGTGGCGCAGGGCCTGCATCGCGGGACTCATGGTGTTCTCCTGTAGAAAGCTCGGGCAGTGTTGCGGGAAACAAAATCGCGGGCACACGGCCCGCGATTCTTCAAACGGCCCGCAGCCTCAGCGGCTCACTTGCACGCGGCCGGCACCTTGTCGCCGGCAGCGCCCTTGCACAGCGCGTCCTTCTTGATCCAGCCGGCTTTCACGACCACGTCGAGGTTGTCGCGTGTGATCGGCACGGGCTTCAGGAAACGCGAGTCGAGCGCGATCTTCTTCTCGCCACCGTTCCACGAGGCCGAGCCTTCAGGCTTCTTGCCGGTGGCCAGGGCCACCGCGGCGGCAGCGGCTTCACGGCCGAGGTCACGCGCGTCTTTCCATACCGAGACAGTCTGCAGCCCCATCGCCACGCGGTTCAACGCGGCGTGGTCGCCGTCTTGCCCCGAGACTGGAATGCCCTTGATGCCCTTGGCGCTGAGCGCGGCCACCACGCCACCGGCAGTGCCGTCGTTGGAGGCGACCACAGCGTCGATCTTGCCGCCGTTCTTGGTGATGATCTGTTCCATGTTCTTCTGCGCGACTTCGGGCTTCCAGCCCTCGGTGTATTCCTCGCCGACGATCTTGATGTCGCCTTTCTTGACGGCGGCGTCGATGATTTCCTGCTGCCCTTCGCGCAGGAAGTTCGCGTTCGGGTCGGTCGGCGAGCCCTTGATCATCACGTAGTTGCCTTTCGGCTGGGCGGCGAACACGGCGCGTGCCTGCATGCGGCCGACTTCCTTGTTGTCGAAGGTGATGTAGAACACGCCCGGCGCTTCGATCAGGCGGTCATAGGCGACCACGGGGATCTTCTGCTTCGCGGCCTTGTTGACGGCGGGCAGGATCGCGTCCTTGTCCATTGCCAGCACGATGAGCACTTTCGCGCCCTTGGAGATCAGCCCGTCGATGTCGCCGAGCTGCTTTTCGGGCGAGCCCGCCGCGTCGGCGCTGATGTACTTGGCGCCGGCCTTTTCGAGCTGCGCCTTGATGGCGGCCTCGTCGGTCTTCCAGCGTTCTTCCTGGAAGTTCGACCAGCTCACGCCGACCACGGTTTGTGCGAAGGCGCCAAGCGCGGTCATGCCGAGCGCCGCGACGGTCAGTTGAAGCTTGAATTTCATTCGTTGTCTCCTCGCGCCGCGTGTTGCGGCTGCTTGTTGTTCGGAGCAGCGAATCTATCGGGAGCCTGCCCCGCGCGCACGCGGGAAACTCCGGGTAACGAGGAACAACAAGGTTACGAGCCGAACAAAAAAAGGGCCACCAACGGTGACCCTTTCCTGAGTCCCCGGGAAGTTGAACATCAACCGTACCCGGTTGATGTTCGAACGCCCCGAGTTATGACCTCAGCGAAGCTGAAGTCATAACATTACATGTCCATACCGCCCATGCCACCCATGCCGCCCATGCCGCCGCCCATGCCACCGGCGCCGCCAGCGGCCTCATCCTTCGGGGCCTCGGCGATCATGGCTTCGGTCGTGAGCATCAGCGAAGCAACCGATGCCGCGTTCTGCAGGGCAGTGCGCGTCACCTTGGTCGGGTCGAGAATGCCCATTTCGATCATGTCGCCATAGGTGTCGTTGGCGGCATTGAAGCCGTAGTTGCCCTTGCCGGCCAACACTGCGGCGACCACAACGCTGGCTTCGCCACCGGCGTTGAACACGATCTCGCGCAGCGGCGATTCGATCGCACGCAGCACCAGCTTGATGCCGGCTTCCTGATCCGGGTTGTCACCCTTGATCGCGCCCGCCGCCTGCTTGGCGCGCAGCAGCGCCACGCCACCACCGGCCACGATGCCTTCTTCGACGGCGGCACGGGTTGCGTGCAGCGCATCTTCGACGCGGGCCTTCTTCTCTTTCATTTCGACTTCGGTCGCCGCACCGACCTTGATCAGCGCGACGCCGCCGGCCAGCTTGGCCACGCGTTCCTGGAGCTTTTCACGGTCGTAGTCGCTGGTGGCTTCTTCGATCTGCACACGCACTTGCTTGACACGTGCTTCGATGTCGCCCGCCGCGCCCGAACCGTCGATGATCGTGGTGTTTTCCTTGCCCACTTCGACGCGCTTGGCCTGGCCCAGATCGGCCAGCGTGACCTTCTCGAGCGTCAGGCCGACTTCTTCGGCGATGACCTTGCCGCCGGTCAGGATGGCGATGTCTTCGAGCATGGCCTTGCGGCGGTCGCCGAAGCCCGGCGCCTTGACGGCCACGACCTTCAGGATGCCGCGGATCGTGTTCACGACCAGCGTGGCCAGGGCTTCGCCTTCGACTTCTTCAGCGATGATCAGCAGCGGACGGCCGCTCTTGGCCACTTGCTCCAGCGTGGGCAGCAGGTCGCGGATGTTGCTGATCTTCTTGTCGAACAGCAGCACGAACGGGTTGTCCAGAACAGCGGTCTGCTTTTCCGGGTTGTTGATGAAGTAGGGCGACAGGTAGCCGCGGTCGAACTGCATGCCTTCGACGACTTCGAGTTCGCTGTTCAGGCTCTTGCCGTCTTCGACGGTGATCACGCCTTCCTTGCCGACCTTGTCCATCGCTTCGGCGATGATGCGGCCGACTTCTTCGTCGCTGTTGGCCGAGATCGTGCCGACCTGAGCGATTTCCTTGCTCGTGGTCGTGGGCTTGCTCTGCTTCTTCAGCTGCTCGACCAGGGCCGACACGGCCTTGTCGATGCCACGCTTCAGGTCCATCGGGTTCATGCCCGCGGCCACGTACTTCATGCCTTCGCGAACGATGGCCTGGGCCAGCACGGTGGCGGTGGTGGTGCCGTCACCGGCGATGTCGGAGGTCTTGGAAGCGACTTCCTTGACCATCTGCGCGCCCATGTTCTGGAGCTTGTCCTTCAGCTCGATTTCCTTGGCCACGGACACACCGTCCTTGGTCACGGTCGGGCCGCCGAACGAGCGCTCGAGCACCACGTTGCGGCCCTTCGGGCCCAGGGTCACCTTGACGGCGTTGGCCAGGATGTTCACACCCTCGACCATGCGTGCGCGGGCTTCGCCGCCGAAAATTACGTCTTTTGCTGCCATGTCTTGTTTCTCCGAAATTTGAAAGGAATCAGTCCGAGGGGAGAAGAATTACTTCTCGACCACTGCAAACAGATCGTCTTCTTTCATCACCAGCAGCTCTTCGCCATCGACCTTGACGGTCTGGCCGCTGTACTTGCCGAACAGAACCCGGTCACCGACCTTGATGTTCAGAACGATGAAGTCGCCCTTGTCGCTGCGCTTGCCCGGGCCGACGGCCAGAACTTCACCCTGGTCGGGCTTTTCGGCGGCGTTGTCGGGGATCACGATGCCCGAAGCGGTCTTGGTTTCTTGTTCCAGGCGCTTGACGATCACGCGATCGTGCAAAGGACGAAGTTTCATAGCATCTCCTTGAAATGGACTCGAATTGAGCTTTGGCTTTGGATCAGTGCGATGTGAGCACCCAATCACTTGAAGCGAAAGCGGCGGTTGAAACCGCCGCCAAGGCCGTTAGCACTCAGCATTCGCGAGTGCTAGCAAACAGATTATAGGGGCGTGACTCCAAGTTTCAAGGCATGCGCACAATGCCTTGCCAGTGCCTTGACCCGGAGTTCTCTCGCCCCCATGGACCGCTTTCTCGCCATCGACGCCTTTGTGCGCGTCGCCGAATCGCAGAGCTTCGCCGAAGCCGCGCGGCAGATGCGGGTCTCGCGTTCGGTCGTCACCGCGCGCATCCAGCAGCTCGAAGAGTTCGTCGGCGCGCCGCTGTTCCACCGCAACACGCGCAGCGTGAGGTTGTCGGAACTCGGCCAGGCCTTTCTGCGCGACTGCTCCGAGCTGGTGGGCCGCACCAACGAGGTCGTCGACCAGATGCGCGAGGTCGGCACCTCGCCGGTCGGCCGGCTGAGGGTGCACGCACTGCCCGGCTTCGTGCTCGGCCACCTGGCGCGGCTGCTGCAGGAGTTTCAGGCGCGCTACCCGCAGATCGTGCTCGACCTGATCGTCAGCGACGCGGTGATCGACCCGGTGAAAGAAGGCTTCGACTGCGCGCTGCAGATCTTTCCGCCCGGCTCCGAGGAACTGATCGCACGCAAGCTGTTCCCGGTGCGGCGTGTGTTCTGCGCGTCGCCGGAATACATCCAGCGCTTCGGCGCGCCGCGCCACCCGGGCGATCTAGCCGGCCACCGCATCGGCTGGTATTCCGGCTACCCGACGCGCGAGCGGCTCGTGTTCCACGGCCAGAACGAACAGGTCTCGCTTGAACTCAAGCCGGTCTTGCTGAGCAACAGCGTTCACCTGCTGCGCGAATACGCGCTCGAACACGCCGGCATCGTGTGCGTGCCGACGCTGGTGGCCTCCGAGTCGGTGCTGTCGGGCGAGTTGCTGCTGGTGCTGCCCGAGTACCTGCTGAGCGCGTTCTGGCTCTCGGTGTTCTATCCGACCACGGTGCGCAGTTCGCTCAAGCTCAAGCTGTTTCTCGAAGTGCTGACCGCCAGCTTCTCGGGTGTGCCGCCGTGGGACCAGGCGCTGATCAGCCGCGGCCTGCTTGCCGCCGGCGTGATCGAGTAGCCCGGCGGCAGCGGGCCGGGTATTCCCGCACGTTGTTCGGCATTTCCGAACAATCCTGTCGCTGTTCTGCCTCTACCCGCAGAGCCGCACGCTTCCTAGACTTCCCCTCACGCGCTTCAGCAAGAGACAACACCATGACCCAAGCCGCCTACAAGACCGTGTTCGGATCGATCGACCGCTTTGAAAAAGGCGGAGTGCAGATGATCGACGACAACGTCAAGAACTACGCTTTCTCGAACTGCTTCGAGATCGCCTCGAAGGCCAAGCCTTACGAGAAGGTCGTGTTCGGCCAGAACCAGATCTACGTGCTCGAAACGATCCGCGCCGAAGGCATTTCGCCCTGGTACACCTGCGCGCACGACGAGTTCACACTGAGCATGGACGGCGATGTCGAGATCCACCTGGTCAAGCTCGACGCCGAGCAGACCGTGCCCGACGAGAACCACAACGGCGCAGTGCTCGTGAAGGGCGAACCGCGTGGCAAGAAGATGGGCTGGATGAAGATCAAGCGTGGCCACCAGGCCATGCTGCCGAAGAACACGGCCTACCAGTTCCGTGCCGACCAGCCGGCCGTGCTGGTGCAGCAGACGTGCAAGGGCGAGTTGTCGATCGAGCGCTGGGCAGAGATATGTCAAACGGCATGAGGCCTCGTGCCGTGGCCAAACGGTCTGGCTTGCAACGAATCTCGGAGACAACCCCATGAACGCACCCGAAAAACTCGCCGAAGTGATCAAGAGCGAACCCGATGCCACGCTCGGCTACCGCAGCTTCACGCTCGGCAGCTTCAACTTCCGCCGCGACGAATACTTCGCGCACATCAGCTGGAAAACGCGCGACGGCCGGCCGCTCAGCCACACGATGGATGCCGCCAACTTCCTGCGCGCGCTGATGCGCGACGTGGCCTGGGGCTTCTTCTACGGCGGAGTCAACTTCGACCACGTGTTCGGCACCACCAACCACTACAGCACCGTCGACATGTATGCCGGTACCTTCAACGCGACGATGAAATCGGCCGGCGTCGACCTGCTCGAAAACTTTCCCACGCCACAGATCGCCGCCACCTTCGCTGCGATGCTGGACGACTGGACCAACGAGACCTTCGACCCGTTCTCGGCGCCGCAGGAAACCGGCTCGCCCTACGGCCGCAAGAACGGCAGCAACACGCCGAAGCTGACCCGCGCCCGCGAGCTCGCCACCCGCTGCGTCGGCCTGAAAGACGACCTGAACCTGCGCAGCGACGCGCGCGGCGCGCCGATCAACCGCGCTTTCGTCGACGTGCCGCAAGACCAGCCCGAACTGCACCCCGAGCCCGGCTTCGAGAACGAGGTGCACGCCTTCAACCTGTTTGCGTTCCTGTCACGCTCGCAGGTCACATGGAACCCGAGCTTCACCTCGGTCGTGAAGTACAGCTTCATGTGCCCGACGACCGAAGAGCACATCCTGCCGATCATCCATGCGAACGACCGGGTCGAGTGGTTCTTCCAGATGTGCGACGAGATCCACTGGGACTGCGCCGACAAGACCACCGGCAAGCCCTTGGCCCGCGTGATCATGAAGGCCGGAGACATGGCCGCGATGCCGGCCTACTGCCGCCATCAGGGTTACAGCCCGAAGCGCTCGATGCTGCTGGTGTGGGAGAACGGCTCGCCCTCGCTCGTCTACGAGATCCAGAAGGGCGAAAGCCCCGAAGTTCCCGTTCAGTTCTGACCAGGGGAGCCCACCATGAACCTCGCGGACATCGCTGCCGCGGCGGGCCTGCGCTCGCCGATCCGGCACCAGCTCTTCATCGACGGAAAGTTCGTCGCCGCCGAATCCGGCGAGACGCTCGCAACGTTGAACCCGCACGACAACTCTGTCATCGCCGAGGTCGCGATGGCGGGCCACGCCGATGTGGACAAGGCCGTTGCTGCGGCGACCAAGGCCTTCCCGGCATGGAGCCGCATGGCCGCTGCCGACCGTGGGCGCATCCTGCTCAAACTCGCCGACCTGATCGAAGCCAACGCCGAAGAACTCGCGCGGCTGGAGTCGCTCGACACAGGCCACCCGCTGCGCGATTCACGCAACCTCGACGTGCCGCGCACGGCCGCGTGCTTCCGCTACTTCGGCGGCATGGCCGACAAGCTGCAGGGCGACGTGGTGCCGGTCGAGGTCGGCTTCCTCAACTACCTGCTGCGCGAACCCCTCGGGGTCGTGGGCCAGGTCGTGCCCTGGAACTTCCCGCTGATGTTCACGAGCTGGAAGATGGGCCCGGCGCTCGCGGCCGGCAACACCATCGTGCTCAAGCCCGCCGAGATCACGCCGCTGTCCACATTGAAGATCGCCGAGCTGATGAGCGAAGCCGGCATGCCCGACGGCGTGGTCAACATCGTGCCGGGCCTCGGTTCGGTCGCTGGCCAGTACATCGCCGAACACCCGGGCATTGCGAAGATCGCGTTCACCGGCAGCACCGCGACGGGCCGACGCATCGTGCAGGCCAGCGCCGGCAATTTGAAGAAGGTGCAGCTCGAGCTCGGCGGCAAGGGCGCGAACATCGTGTTCGACGACGCCAACCTGCTGGCCGCCGTCAACGGCTCGGCCTGGGCGATCTTCCACAACCAGGGCCAGGCCTGCATCGCCGGCTCGCGCCTGGTGTTGCACGAGAAGATCGCCGACGAGTTTCTCGACAAGTTCATCACCCTCGCCAAGTCGATCAAGCTCGGCAACCCGCTCGACGCCAGCACGGAGATGGGCCCGCTCACCAGCCGCATGCACCGCGACCGCGTGCTCGCGTATGTGGACGTGGCGCGTGAGCAGGGCGGCGAAGTGCTCGCCGGTGGCAAGGGGCCGTCGGCGAGCGACCTCGCGAACGGTTGTTATGTCGAACCGACGATCGTGAAAGCGCGCAGCTTCAAGGACCGCGTGGCGCAGGAAGAAGTCTTCGGCCCGTTCGTCACCGTGCTCACCTTCAAGGACGACGCCGAGGCGATGCAAATCGCCAACAGCACCGACTACGGCCTGGGCAGCGGCTTGTGGACACGCGACCTGCAGCGTGCCCACAAAATGGCGCGCGACATGCACGCTGGCATGGTCTGGATCAACAGCTACAAACGTGTCAACCCGGGCTCGCCCTTCGGTGGCGTCGGCCAGAGCGGCTACGGCCGCGAGATGGGCTTCGAGGCGATGCGCGAGTACACGCAGGTCAAGAGCGTGTGGGTCAATGTCGACGCGCAGATCCCGCCGTGGTATCCGCGTGCATGATGGCTCCATGAACCCGTTCGTCTACCAATCGAATCCGTCGCGTGTCGTCTTCGGCGCCGGCGCCTTGCAGCACTTGGCGCGCGAGATCGACGCGATCGGCGCACGCCGCGCGTTGATCCTCTCCACGCCCGAGCAGGCCGCGAGCGCACGGCATGTCGCCGAGCTGCTCGGCGACCGCGCGGCCGGCATCTTCGCCAAGGCCGTGATGCACGTGCCGACCGAGTCGGCGCGGGAAGCGCGTGACGAAGCGAAACGGCTCGGTGCCGATTGCGCTGTAGCCATAGGAGGTGGCTCGACCACCGGCCTGGGCAAGGCGATCGCGCTGGAGTCGGGCCTGCCGATCCTGGCGATCCCGACGACCTACGCCGGCAGCGAGATGACCTCGATCTACGGCATCACCGAAGCCGGCCTGAAGAAGACCGGCCGCGACGCGCGCGTGCTGCCGCGCACGGTCATCTACGACCCCGAACTCACGCTCACCCTGCCGCTGGGCATGACGGTGACGAGCGGCCTGAATGCGATCGCGCATGCGGCAGAAGGCCTGTACGCACACGATGGCAACCCGATCATCGCGATGATGGCCGAGGAAGGCATTCGCGCCACCGCCGCCGCGCTGCCGCGCTTGGCGCTCGACGCCCAAGACATCGCCGCGCGTGCCGACATGCTCTACGGCGCGTGGTTGTGCGGCACTGTGCTCGGCGCCGTCTCGATGGGCTTGCACCACAAGCTGTGCCACACGCTCGGCGGCAGCTTCAACCTGCCGCACGCCGAAGTGCACACCGTGATCCTGCCGCACGCGCTGGCCTACAACGCGGCGGATGCGCCCGAGGCGATGCAGCGCATCGCGCGTGCGCTCGGCTCGGCGAGCGCGGCGGCGGGCGTGTTCGATCTTGCAAAGCGGCACCACGCGCCGACGGCGCTGAAGGACATCGGCATGCCTGCCGACGGCCTCGACCACGCCGCCGACATCGCCGTGCAGAACCAATACCCGAACCCCCGCCCGCTGGAGCGCGCGGCGATCCGCGAACTGCTGCAACGTGCTTTCGACGGTACGCGCCCCGACTGACCCACGCTCGACGATCTTTCCCCACAACAACAGCCCAAGGAGACAAGCCATGACCCTGAACCGCAGACGCTTCGTGCAAGGCCTGACGGCCGCCGCCGCCACACTGGCCGCATCGAAGAACGCTTTCGCCGCCGACACGATCAAGATCGGTTACGTGTCGCCGCAGACCGGCCCGCTCGCGCCCTTCGGCGAGGCCGACAAGTGGGTCATCGACCAGATGAAAGCGGCCTTCAAGGACGGCCTGAGCATCGGCGGCAAGAAGTACGACGTGCAGATCCTGTTGAAGGACAGCCAGTCGAACCCGAACCGCGCCGGTGAAGTGGCCAACGACCTGGTGCTGAAAGACAAGGTCGCGCTGATGTTGACGGCCGGCACACCCGAGACCGCGAACCCGGTCAGCGATGTGTGCGAGCTGAACGAAGTGCCGTGCATCTCCAGCGTCGTGCCCTGGCAGCCCTGGTTCTTCGGCCGCAAGGGCGACCCGGCAAAAGGCTTCAACTTCACGTACCACATGTTCTGGGGCCTGGAAGACGTGATCGCCAATTTCACCAACGGCTGGAACAGCGTTCAGACGAACAAAAAGGTGGGTGGCCTGTTCCCCAACGACGGCGACGGCAACGCCTGGGGCGACAAGGAACTCGGTTTCCCGAAGCCGCTGGCTGCGATGGGCTACACGCTCACCGACCCGGGCCGCTTCCAGAACGGCACGCAGGACTTTTCGGCGCAGATTGCCGCGTTCAAGAAAGACGGTGTCGAGATCGTCACCGGCGTCGTGATCCCGCCCGATGCGAAGACCTTTCTCACGCAGGCCAAGCAGCAAGGCTTCAAGCCCAAGGTCATCACGCTCGGCAAGGCGCTGCTGTTCCCGGGCGCGATCGAAGCGCTCGGCGACCTGGGCTACGGCCTGACGACCGAAGTGTGGTGGAGTCCGTCGCACCCGTTCACGTCGTCGCTGACCAAACAAAGTGCGAAAGCCCTGGCCGATTCTTACGAAGCCAGCACCAAGAAGCAGTGGACGCAGCCGATCGGCTTCGCCCACGCGCTCTTCGAAGTGGCGGCCGATGCGCTCAAGCGCAGCAAGGGCGTCGGCGCGAAAGACGTGCGCGACGCGGTGGCCGCAACCGCGATGAACACCGTCGTCGGCCCGGTCAAGTGGGGCGGCGGCGGGCCGATGAAGAACGTCAGCAAGACACCGCTGGTGCTCGGCCAGTGGAACAAGGGCACGAAGTACAAGGTCGAGCTGACGATCATCAACAACGAAGCCGCGAAGAACATTCCGACCGGTGGTTCGATCAAGCTGATCTGACACGCCCGTGCCGCTGCTCGCGCTGCAATCGGTCGCCAAGGCCTACGGCGCGCTCAAGGTCACCGACGACATCTCGTTGTCGGTGGCCGAAGGAGAGACCCTGGGCATCCTCGGGCCGAACGGCGCCGGCAAGACCACGCTCTTCAACCTGATCTCGGGTGATGTGCGCTGCGATGCCGGCAGCGTGCTCTACGAAGGCCGCGACATCACCGCACTCAAAGCGCACCAGCGTTGCCGCGCCGGCATCGGGCGCAGCTACCAGGTGCCACAGCCCTTCGGCAACATGACGGTGTTCGAGAACCTCGTGACCGCGGCGTGTTTCGGTGGCGGCCAGCCCGAGCACGAGGCCTGGGAAACGGCACATCAGGTGCTGCAACAAACCGGATTGATGGCCTTCGCGAACCAGGCCGCCGGTGGCCTGACGCTGCTCAACCGCAAGCGCCTCGAACTCGCGCGTGCGCTGGCCACGCGCCCGAAGCTGCTGCTGCTCGACGAGATCGCCGGTGGCCTGACCGAGCACGAAGCCAAACAACTGGTCGAGGAACTGCAGCGTATCAAGGCGCAAGGTGTCACGATGATCTGGATCGAGCACGTGGTGCACGCGCTGCTGTCGATCGCCGACCGCCTGTTCGTCATCAACTTCGGACAGAAGCTGGCCGAAGGCGAACCACGCGCCGTGATGGACGACGCCGAAGTGCGGCGGGTCTACATGGGCATGGAAGCATGAGCGCCTTGCTGCGCGCGTCCGGCCTCACGGCGTTCTACGGCGACGCGCAGGCGCTGTTCGGCATCGACTTCGAGCTGAACGAAGGCGAGATGGTCGCGATCATCGGTGCGAACGGTGCGGGCAAGAGCACCTTCATGAAAACGGTCACCGGCCTGGTGAAAACATGCCCCGCTCAGATCGTGTTCAAGGGCGAACCGATCGGTGGCCTGCCGCCCGGCGAAATCGTCAAACGTGGCATCGCGCTCGTGCCCGAAGGCCGCCGCCTGTTCCCGAGCCTGAGTGTCGAAGAGAACCTGCTGATGGGTGCGTTCGCAAAACGCCCCGGGCCGTGGAGCCTGCAGCGGCTCTACACGCTGTTCCCGATCCTGAGCGAAAAGCGCCATCACCCCGGCACCTCGCTCTCGGGCGGCCAGCAGCAGATGGTCGCGATCGGCCGTGCGCTGATGAGCAACCCGACGCTGCTGCTCTGCGACGAGCTGAGCCTGGGCCTCGCACCCATCGTCATCAAGGAAATCTACGATGCGCTGCCGGCGATCTGCGCCGAAGGAATGACGGTCGTGATCGTCGAGCAGGACGTGGTGATGGCGCAGCGCGTGAGCCAGCGCATCTACTGCTTTCAGGAAGGGCGCGTGTCGCTGCAGGGCGCGTCCGGTGAGCTCACGCGCGAGCAGATCTCGCAGGCCTACTTCGGCGTCTGAACAGCATGCTCGAGACCCTTCTTCAAGGTGTGCTGCTCGGTGGCCTGTACTGCCTGTTCGCGCTCGGCCAGTCGCTGATGTTCGGCGTGATGCGGCTGACGAACACGGCGCAGGGCGACTTCGTGATCCTGGGTTCGTTCGCCGCCATCACCGGCATGGCTGGGTTTGCGGCCATCGGTCCGGCGAACGCGCTCACACCATTCTTCGTGATGCTCGCCTTGCTGCCACTCGCGTTCGGCTTCGGCTACGCGCTGCAACGCTACGTGCTCAACGGCACGCTGGGCAAAGACCCGCTGCCCTCGCTGGTGGTGACCTTTGGCCTGTCGATCGTGATCCAGAACCTGCTGCTTGAAGTGTTCTCGGCCGATCCGCGTTCGATCGAGACCGGTGGGCTCAATACGGAGAGCCTGGCCTTGCCGGGCGGCATGGCGATCGGCGTGTTGCCGTTGCTGGTGTTCGGGGTCGCAGTGGCAGCCACGGCCGCGCTGCAGTGGCTGTTCAACCGCACACAACTTGGCCGCGCCTTCCGCGCCGTCTCCGACGACAAGGAGATCGCCGAGCTGATGGGCCTGAACTCGAACAAGGTCTATGCCCTGGCCACGGCCATCGCGTTCGTGCTGATAGCAGTGGCCGGCGTATTGCAGGCGATGCGCACGACGGTGTCGCCGTCCGACGGCCCGCTGTTGCTGCTGTTCGCCTTCGAGGCCGTGATCATCGGCGGCATGGGCTCGTTCTGGGGCACGCTGGTCGGCGCGCTGCTGCTCGGCATCACGCAGCAGATCGGCTTTCGGCTCGACCCGGGCTGGGGCATCTGGTTCGGCCACATCGTGTTCCTCGCGGTCCTGGTCGTGCGCCCGCAAGGCCTGTTTCCGAAGACGAGGTAGTTTGATGCCGCTGCAGGTGATCCGCAACAACCGCAGCAGCCGCGCCGCGCTGATCGTCGGCGTGCTGCTCGTGCTCGTTGCCGCGACGCTGCCGTATTGGGCACCCGAGGGCAGCGGCTCGTCGTGGATGCGCGAGTTCGTCGAGATCGCGTGTTATTTCATCTTCGCGATGATGTGGAATCTGCTCGCCGGTTACGGCGGCATGGTCAGCATCGGGCAGCAGGCCTTCTTCGGCTTCGGCGGCTACGTGATGCTGATGCTGGGCAACTTCGCCGGCGTGAACCCCTTCGTGGCCGTGCCCCTCGCGGCCGTCGTGGCGGGCTTGATCGCGGTGCCGGTCTCGCTCATTGCGTTCCGCTTGCAGGGCGGGTACTTCGCCATCGGCACCTGGGTCATCGCCGAAGTGTTTCGCCTGAGCTTCGCCAACGTGTCGGCGGTCGGCGGCGGCTCGGGCACCAGCCTCACGGCCTTGCGCGGCATCGACAAGGCCACGCGCGAGAACGCGACTTTCTGGATGGCGCTGGTCTGCGTGGTGGCGTCGATCGCGCTGGTCTATCTGTTCCTGCGCAGCAAGCGCGGCCTGGCGCTGCTGGCGATCCGCGACAACGAAGTCGCGGCCGAATCGCAAGGTATCGACGTGCGGGGCATGAAGCTCGCCGTCTATGTCGTCGCGGCCTTCGGCGCGGGCCTGGCCGGCGCGCTCTACTTCGTTGGCAACCTGCGCATCAGCCCCGACGCGGCCTTCAGCGTGAACTGGACGGCGTTTGCGATCTTCATGGTCGTGATCGGCGGCATCGGCCGCATCGAAGGGCCGATCGTCGGCGCCTTGATCTTCTGGGCGCTGAACAAGTTTTTCAGCGACTACGGCACCTGGTATCTGCTGGGCCTGGGTTTGCTCGCCATCGTCGTCACCATCTTCTTCAAGCAGGGCTTGTGGGGCTGGGCGCAGCAGCGCTTCGGGCTCTCGCTGTTCCCGACCCAACGCACGCTGAAACTCTGAGGCACGTCATGCGCAACATCGACCAGAACACCATCACGCCCGCTTTCCTCGCGCGTTTGTCGAACTGCGGCAACCCGCGACTGCAGCAGATCATGAATTCGCTCGTGACCCACCTGCACAGCTTCGCACGCGAGGTCGCCTTGACCGAAGACGAGTGGACGCAGGGCATCGAGTTCCTCACCGCCACCGGCCAGATGTGCGATGCGAAGCGCCAGGAGTTCATCCTGCTGTCCGACACGCTCGGCCTGTCGATGCTGGTCGTGGCGCAGAACAACACGAAGCCGGCCGGCGCGACCGAAGCGACTGTGTTCGGGCCGTTCCACGTGGCCGACGCACCGCTCGTGGAGCAAGGCGCCGACCTCAGCGGCGGCGCGCCCGGCACGCCACTCTTCGTCGACGCGCGTGTGGTGTCGGCCAGCGGCGTGCCCATCGCGAACGCCGAGGTGGACGTGTGGCAGGCTGACGACGACGGCCTCTACGACGTGCAGCGTCCCGAACTCGGCGACACCCGCCGCGCGCGCGGTGTGCTGCGCAGCGACGCACAGGGGAGGGTGCGCTTTCGCAGCATTGCGCCGACGGCGTACCCGGTGCCGACCGACGGGCCGGTGGGGCGGATGCTGCTCGCCACCAGCCGGCACCCGTGGCGGCCGGCGCACGTGCACTTCCTGATCAAGGCCGTGGGTTTCGAGACGCTGACCACGCACATCTTCCGCGAGGGCGACGAGTACCTCGACTCCGATGTCGTGTTCGGCGTGCGCTCGTCGCTGATCGGCGACTTCGTGCGGCACGAAAGCGGTGTCGCACCCGACGGCAGCACGATGAGCGGACCGTTCTACACGCTGAACCAGACCTTCGTGCTGGCCGGCGCGGGGCATTGATCCGCCATGTACTACGCCGTCTGGGCCACCGACCGCATCGGCGCCTTGCTTGACCGCGAACGCGTTCGCGAAGCGCACCGCGCGCGCTTGCGCAACCCCGGCGAACACAAGGTAAAGGTGCTGCTCGGCGGCCCGACGCTGGACGAAGGCGCATCCTCGATGAACGGCTCCCTGCTCATCGTCGAAGCGGACGACATCGACGCCGTGCGCCGCTTCGTTGCCGAAGACCCGTACCAGCTCGCGAAGGTCTACGCCACCGTCGAAGTGCGCCCGTGGAACTGGGGGCTGGGGCGGCCCGAAACCGCAGCTTGATCTGGCGCAAGGGCCGGCCGCGTCGCGGCGGCGACTGTCGCGCGAAAGACAGCGCGCGCCTCCACGCTTCGTTATCTTGCTGGCCACACACAGCCAAGGACGAGCATGGAATTCGAGTTCTCCCCCAAGGTGCTCGCGCTGCGCGAGCAACTGCTGAAGTTCATGGACGAACACGTCTACCCGAACGAGGCACGCCACGAAGCCGAGCTCGCAGCGAACGCGAAGGCCGGCCGCGCTTATGCCGAGCTGCCGATGATGGCCGCGCTGAAAGCGAAAGCACGCGAGCAGGGCTTGTGGAACCTGTTCCTGTCGCCGCACCCGGGTGACAAAGGCTCGGGCGAAGTGCACGCGCCCACCGGCCTGACCAACCTCGAGTACGCGCCGCTCGCCGAGATCATGGGCCGGCGTTACTGGTGCTCGGAGATCTTCAACTGCTCCGCGCCCGACACCGGCAACATGGAAGTGCTGGCGCGCTACGGCACGCAGGCGCAGCAGGAGCGCTGGCTCACGCCCTTGCTGGCCGGCGAGATCCGCTCGGCCTTCGCGATGACCGAGCCCGACGTGGCCTCGAGCGACGCGACCAACATCGCGTGCAGCATCCGCCGCGAAGGCGACGAGTACGTGATCAACGGCCGCAAGTGGTACATCACCGGCGCGATGAACGAACGCTGCGAAGTTTTCATCCTGATGGGCAAGACCGACCCCGACCACGCCGACCGCCACCGGCAGCAGTCGATGATCCTGGTGCCGAAGAACACACCCGGCGTGACGATCGTGCGCGACATGGCGCTGCTCGGTGTCTACGACCCGCCCTTCGGCCACCCCGAGATCGTGTTCGAGAACGTGCGCGTGCCCGTTTCCAACATCCTGCTCGGCGAAGGCCGTGGTTTCGAGATCGCGCAGGGTCGCCTCGGGCCCGGGCGCATCCACCACTGCATGCGCGCGATCGGCATGGCCGAAGCGGCGCTGGAGCTGATGTGCCGGCGGCTAGTGTCACGCACCGCCTTCCACAAGAAGCTCGCCGACCAGGGCGTGTGGCGCGAGCGCATTGCCGAGTCGCGCATGCTGATCGAGCAGTCGCGCTGGATGGTGCTCAACGCCGCGTACCGCATGGACACGGTTGGCAACAAGGTGGCCGCAAACGAGATCGCGATGATCAAGGTGCTGACGCCGAACAACTGCGTGAAGGTGGTCGACTGGGCGATGCAGGCCTTCGGTGCGATGGGCCTGAGCCAGGACACGGTCTTGACCGGCTACTACGCCTACGAGCGCCACCTGCGCGTGGCCGACGGCCCCGACGAAGTGCACCGCAACGCGATCGCGAAGCGGGAACTCGCGGCCTACGCGTAAAGCTTCAGCGCGTCACTTCTTCTCCGGCAGCGTGATGCCGGGGAAGATCTTGATCACCGCGGAGTCGTCTTCGCGACCATGGCCGGCGCTCGACGCCTGCATGAACATCTGGTGGGCCGTGGCCGAGAGCGGCAACGGGAACTTGGTGGCACGTGCCGTGTCGAGCACGAGCCCGAGGTCCTTCACGAAGATGTCGACGGCAGACAGCGGCGTGTAGTCGCCCGCGATCACATGCGCCATGCGGTTCTCGAACATCCAGCTGTTGCCGGCGCTGTTGGTGATGACCTCGTACAGCGCGTCTGCGGCCACGCCTTCGCGCAGGCCGAGCGCCATCGCTTCGGCGGCGGCGGCGATGTGCACGCCGGCGAGCAGCTGGTTGATGATCTTGACCTTGCTGCCGGGGCCGGCCGCGTCGCCGAGCTTGTAGACCTTGGCGGCCATCGCGTCGAGCGCGGCACCGACCTTGGCGTAGGCCTCGGGCCGGCCCGAGGTCATCATCGTCATTTGGCCGCTGGCGGCCTTTGCGGCGCCGCCGGAGATCGGCGCATCGAGGTAAAACACGCCGCGTTCGGCCAGGCGCTTTTCGAGCGCGACCGACCAGTTCGGGTCGACGGTCGAGCACATCACGAACACGCTGCCCGGCGCGAGCGCATCGGCCGCGCCGCTTTCGCCGAACAGAACCGCTTCGGTCTGTGCCGCGTTGACGACGACGCTGACGACCACGTCGCACTTCGCCGCCAGCTCTGCCGGGTTCGCGCAGGCCGTGCCACCTTCGGCCGCGAAGGCCGTGGCTGCTTCGAGGCGCACATCGCAGACGTGCACGTGGTAGCCGGCCCGGCGCAGCGACGAGGCCATGCCTTTGCCCATCGCGCCGAGGCCGATCACACCGATGTTCGTTGTCATGTTGTCTTGTCTCCGCAATGAGTTGTTTTCAGGCGTCGACGCTTTTGGCGTAACTCGGCGCGCGCCGCGCTTTGGTCGCCTGCTCGAACGCATAGGCCAGGCCGAGCAGCTTCGCTTCGCTCCAGGCGTTGCCGAAGAACGTGAGGCCGAGCGGCAAACCACGCAGCATGGCAGCCGGCACCGTGATCGCCGGCGTGCCGGCCACCGCGGCGGGCGTGGTGCTGCTGCCGACGAAGTGGTCGCCGATGACGGTGTCGATGCGCCAGGCCGGGCCGCCGGTGGGTGCGATCAGCGCGTCGAGCTTTTGTTCGCGCATCACCGCCTCGATGCCTTCGGTGCGGGCGATGCGCAGGCACTTCGCGCGAGCGTCGAGGTACTCGGTGTCGGTCAGCGGGCCTTTGGTCTGCGCTTTTTCGAACAGGTCCTGCCCGAACCAGGCCATTTCGCGCGACGCATTCTTCTGGTTGAAGGCGATCACGTCGGCCAGGCTCTTCACCGGCGCGTCCGGGCCGAGGCGCTTCAGGTAGACGGCAAGGTCAGCCTTCAGTTCGTAGAGCAGCACGGTCAGCTCGGCTTCGCCGATGGTCTCGATCGCAGGCAGTGTGACCGGGTCGACGAGCACCGCGCCGGCGCGCTTCAAGGCTTCGAGCACGGGCGCGTAAGCCTGCTCGGTCTGGTCGTGGAATCCGAAAAACTGGCGCGCCACACCGAGCCGTGCGCCTTTCAGGGCGTTGGCGTTGAGTGCGCCTGTGTAGTCGCTCAGGCTGTGCGGCGCGCTGCCCTGCATGGCCGCGTCGTCGGGGTCGAAGCCGGTCATCGCGCCGAGCAGGATCGCGCAGTCGCGCACGCTGCGCGCCATCGGGCCCAGCGTGTCCTGGCTGTGCGCGATCGGGATGACGCCGCTGCGGCTGATCAGGCCGACCGTGGGCTTCAGGCCGACGATGCCGCAGATGGAAGACGGGCTCAGGATCGATCCGTCGGTCTCGCTGCCCACCGCCGCGGCGCAAAGGCTCGCCGCCACCGCGGCAGCCGAACCCGAGCTCGAACCCGAGGTGTTGCGGTCGAGCGCGTGCGGGTTGCGCGTCAGGCCACCGCGGGCGCTCCAGCCACTCGTGCTCTGGCTGCTGCGGATGTTGGCCCACTCGCTCAGGTTGGTCTTGCCCAAAATCACCGCGCCGGCCGCGCGCAGCTGTTGCACGACGAAGGCATCGGTCGGTGGTTTCGAGCCGACCAGCGCGAGCGATCCGGCCGTCGTCTGCATCTTGTCGTGCGTGTCGACGTTGTCCTTGATCAGGATCGGCAGGCCGTGCAGCGGGCCGCGCGCACGCCGGCCGAGGTCGAGCGAGCGGGCGATGGCCGTCGCATCGGGGTTGGTTTCGATCACGCTGCGCAGATGCGGACCGGCGCGGTCGATGCTCTCGATGCGCGCGAGGTAGGCCGCGGTGACTTGCGGTGCGGTGAGTCGACCGGTGCGGAGTTCGACCTGCAGTTCCGAGAGGCTGCGTTCTTCGACCTTGATAGCGCTCATCGGGTTTCCTCGGGTCTTCAACCAGGCCGTCGACGGCATCAGCATGGCCGCAGCGGCCAGCACGGTTCGGCGTTTCAGGGGCGTTCGTGGGCTCATCTCGGGTACCGTGCAGGGGCAGTGCAATCGATTGTGCTGCACAGCAGCGCGGCGTGTGTTGGCGCGCACCTGACAGTCGCGTTGCGGCGATGGTGTAGAACCCGGGCCACAAAGGACGGAGACAGCATGAGCGAGCAGTTCGTGGGCACGATGCCCGTGCAGGAGCGGCACCGCTTCGACGTGGGCGGGCTCGAAGCCTGGCTCACCGCGAACATGTCGGGCTTCGCAGGCCCATTGCAGGTCGAGCAGTTCAAAGGCGGTCAGTCGAACCCCACGTACCTGCTGAAAACACCGGCCACGAGCTACGTGCTGCGTCGCAAGCCGCCCGGCAAGCTGCTGCCCTCGGCCCACGCCATCGAGCGCGAGTACCGCGTGATGAGCGCGCTGCGCGGCTCAGGCGTGCCGGTGCCACGGATGCACTGCCTGTGCGACGACACGGCCGTGATCGGCAGTGCGTTCTATGTGATGGAGCACGTGCGGGGGCGCATTCTCTGGGACCCGCGCCTGCCCGGTTTCAGCGTGGCCGAGCGCAGCGCCTTGTTCGACGACATGAACCGTGTGATCGCGGCCTTGCACCGCCTCGACCCTTTGCTGATCGGCCTGGCCGACTACGGCAAACCCGGCAACTTCTTCGCCCGCCAGATCGGCCGCTGGAGCGCGCAGTACCGCGCCTCGGAAACCGAGCGCATCGAAGCGATGGAGCGGTTGATCGAATGGCTGCCGCAGCACATTCCGCCCGGCGACGCGGCCGCGCTCGTGCACGGCGACTTCCGGCTCGACAACCTCGTCTTCCACGCGACCGAGCCGCGGGTGGTCGCCGTGCTCGACTGGGAACTCTCCACGCTCGGCCACCCGATGGCCGACTTCGCGTACCACGCGCTCGCCTGGCAGGCCGAACCCGGTGCCACGCGCGGCCTGGCGGGGCTGGATCTTGCCGCGCTCGGCATTCCCACGGCGGCCGAGTACGTGGCGCGTTACTGCGAGCGTGTCGGTGCGGCGGCCCCGTCGGCCGGCGACTGGAACTTCTACGTCGTCTACAACCTGTTCCGCGGTGCCGCGATCTCGCAGGGCATCCTGCGCCGCGCGCTCGATGGCTCGGCCAGCAGCGTGCATGCGCTCGAAGCCGGCCGCAAGGCGCGTTCGGTGGCCGAACGGGCGTGGCAACTGGTCGGTGACTCCGGGCAAACCCCCAACTGACAGGCTGCGGCGCCACGCGATATTTCGTTAGTGCCGCGCCAGCGCCGCACGCCCCAACAACCCATCCTCAGGAACACCCGTGGCAGCAGAGCATCCCTGGATCAAGTCTTACCCCGACGGCGTGCGCTGGGACGCCGAACTGCCGCTGATGCCGGTGCAGCAGCTGCTCGACGATGCGGTGAAACGCTGGCCCGACCACCCCGCGCTCGAATTCATGGGGCGGGTGATCAGCTACAGCGAGTTCGGCCACCTGGTGAACCGCGCCGCCAAGGGCTTGCAGCAACTCGGCGTCGGGCCGGGTGTGCACGTCGGCCTGTACCTGCCGAACACGCCGCATTGCCCGATCGCGTTCTTCGCGGCGCTGAAGGCCGGCGGCACGGTGGTGAACTACTCGCCGCTCGACGCCGAGCGGGTGCTCGCGCACAAGATCGAAGACAGCGAGACCGATTTGCTCGTCACGCTCGACCTCGCGGTGCTGTACCCGCAGATGGCGCGGCTGCTCGGCTCGTCGCGGCTTCAGCGCCTGATCGTCGGCAGCATGGGCGACTACTCGGCGCAACCGGCGGGCGTGCGTGCGCATCTGCAGGCTGCGGGTCAACTCGCACCGGTGGCGGTCGACGACCAACACGTCGCCTTCGACACCCTGCTCGCCAACGACGGCGACTACGTGGTGCACGCGCTCGGCGACCTGACGCAGGCGATCGTCGCGCTGCAATACACCGGCGGCACGACCGGCCTGCCCAAGGGCGCGATGCTGACGCACGCCAACCTCAGCGCGGCCTGCGCGCAGTACATGGCCACCTCGCAAGGCAACCCGCGTGTGCTGACCGAAGGCAAGGAGCGCATGCTCGTCGTGCTGCCGCTGTTCCACATCTACGCGCTCACGGTGAACCTGCTGTTCGGCGTGCGCCTGGGCGCGCTGATGGTGCTGCATCCGCGCTTCGATCTGGATGCGGTGATCAAGGACCTGGTCGACAAGAAGATCAGCATCTTCGCCGGCGTGCCGACCATGTACACCGCGATGATCAACCACCCGAAGGTGAAGGAAGGGGCGCTGCGCTCACTGCAGTTCTGCGGCTCGGGCGGCGCGCCGCTGCCGATGGAAGTGGGGCAGCGTTTTGTCGAGCTGACCGGTTGCAAGCTCAACGAAGGCTGGGGCATGACCGAGACTTCGCCGACCGGCACATTCACGCCTGTGCACGGCATGCGCAAGGCCGGCTCCTGCGGCATGCCGCTGCCGGGCATCGAGCTGAAATTCGAGAGCCTGACCGAGCCCGACAAGGACGCCGCACCGGGCGAACCCGGCGAGTTGTGCATTCGCGGCCCGAACGTGATGAAGGGCTACTGGAAGAACGAAGCGGCCACCGCCAAGTCGATGACGAAGGACGGCTTCTTCCGCAGCGGCGACGTGGCGAAGATGGACGCCGACGGCTTCGTCTTCATCGTCGACCGCACGAAAGACATGCTGCTGTGCGGCGGCTTCAACGTCTACCCGCGGGTGATCGAGGAAGCGATCTACGAACACGCGGCTGTCGAAGAGGTGTGCGTGATCGGCATTCCCGACGAGTACCGCGGCCAGTCGCCCAAGGCCTTCATCAAGCTGAAGAAGGACGCACCCGTGTTCACGCTCGACGAGCTGAAAGCCTTCCTTAAAGACCGCATCGGCAAGCACGAGATGGTGCAGGCGATGGAACTGCGCGCCGAGCTGCCCAAGACGGCGGTCGGCAAGCTCTCGAAGAAGGATCTGGTCGACGAAGAAGAGCGCAAGCGCGCTGCACTCAACGCCTGAAGGAGACCGTGATGATTCACCTCAGCGGCATGGACGCCTCGTTCCTGCACGTCGAAACCCCCGAGATGCCGATGCACGTGGGCAGCTTGCAGATCGCCGACCTGCCCGAAGGCTACGCCGGCGACTACTACGAAGACGTGAAGCGCTGGATGGCCACGCGCATGCACCTGGCTTCGGTGTTCCAGCGCAAGCTCGCGCTGATGCCCTTCGATCTGGCCAACCCGGTGTGGGTCGACGACGAAGACGTCGACCTCGACTACCACGTGCGCCACGTGATCCTGCCGCGCCCGGGCACGCTGGAGCAGCTCGAAAAATACGTCGCGCGCCTGCACTCGAGCCTGCTCGACCGCAGTCGCCCGCTCTGGGAAATCTACGTGATCGAGGGCCTGAACACCGGGCAGGTGGCGATCTACAACAAGATGCACCACTCGGCGATCGACGGCCAGGCCGGTGTGGCGATCGCGAAAGCGCTGCTCAGCCCTGCGGCCGAGCCGCCGCCGATCAAGCCGCCGCGCTCGCGGCCGCGCACCAACCAGTACCAGCTCGGTGTGGCCGAGCTCGCGGGGGCGGCGATCAGCAACGCGCTGACGCAGTACGTGAAGCTGTTCAAGTCCTTGCCGGTCGTGGGCCGTGCGGTGGCGAGCGTGATCTACCCGCGCTCCGAGACCGACGGCAAGCGCCACCTGAGCCTGCCCGAAGGTTTTGCGCTCGGGCCGAAGACACCGCTGAACGTGGCTATCACGAACCAGCGTTCATTCGCTGCGCGCTCCTTGCCGCTGGCCGAGGTCAAGTCGATGGCCAAGCACAGCGGCGCGAGCCTGAACGACGTGGTGATGGCGATCTGCGCCGGCGCGTTGAAACGGTATCTCGCCGACTACGACTGCCACCCGAGCAAGCCGCTGATCGCTGGCGTACCGGTGTCCTTGCGCGAAGCCGGCAACACCGACCCGAACAACCAGGTGTCGATGATGATGGTGAGCCTGGCCACGACGATTGACGACCCGCTGGAGCGGCTGATGGCGATCAACGCCTCGGCCAACGTCGGCAAGAAGCTGCAGCTGAGCGTGAAGGGTGCGATGCCGACCGACTTTCCTTCGCTCGGCGTGCCCTGGCTGATGTCGGGGCTGGTCTCGTTGTACGGTCGCTCGCGGCTGGCGAACAAGCTGCCGCCGATCGTGAACGTGGCGATCTCGAACGTGCCCGGGCCGCAGTTCCCGCTGTACTTCGCGGGGGCGAAGCTGGCGAGCTTCTACCCGGTCTCGATCCCCGGCCACGGCATCGCCTTGAACATGACGGTGCAGAGTTACAACGGCTCGCTCGAATTCGGCCTCACGGCCTGCCGGCGCGCGCTGCCCGACGTGGCCGACCTGGCCGACTACGTGGTCGAGGAACACCACAAGCTGAAGGCGTTGATCGATGCGCGCGAGCCGGTGGCGGCCGCGCTGCCGGCGGCTGCGCCCGGGGTGGTGGTGAAGAATCCGGCGCGGGCCAAGGCGGCCGTGGTGACCGCAGCCGCAGAGACCTCGCCCGCACGCGCCGCCAAGGCGACGAAGACGACAGCCGCGCGCCGACGCGCAGCGCCCGCCACGCCGGTGCCGCGCAAACGCACCGCCAAAGCTGCCGCGACCGCACGGCCGCACTGATCCACAAGGAACCCGATGCAACACGCTCAGATCAAGGCGCCTGGTGCGCACCTCATGGCGCTCGAATGGCGCGCGCCGTTCGAGGCCTTCAGCAGCGCCGCGCTCTGGCCCTTGTTGATGCAGGGGCCACGCGGTGACGGGCATTCGGTGCTCGTGTTGCCGGGGTTGGCTGCGTCCGATTCATCGACAGGCCCGCTGCGCCGCTTCCTCAAGAAGCGCGGTTACACGCCGCACGGCTGGGATCAAGGCCGCAACCTCGGGCCGCGGCCGGGCGTGTTCGAAGCCTGCCTCGAACGGGTGCAGGAACTGCACCGCAGCTCGGGGCGAAAGATCAGCGTGATCGGCTGGAGCCTGGGCGGCGTCTACGCCCGCGAACTGGCCAAGCGCGCGCCCGACGCGGTGCGCTGTGCGATCACGCTCGGCACGCCGTTCACCGGCCACCCGAAAGCCAGCAACGCCTGGCGCTTCTACGAATGGGTGAGCGGGCGCAAGGCCGACGACCCGAAAGGTTTCGGCCCCTTGAGCGAAGCGCCGGCCGTGCCCACGACGTCGATCTTCAGCCGAACCGATGGGGTGGTGGCGTGGCAGTGCAGCATCCAGCAGCCCGCGGCGCGCACCGAGAACATCGAAGTGCGGGCCAGCCACGTCGGCATGGGCGCACACCCGGCCGTGCTGTACGCGGTGGCCGACCGGCTGGCGCAGCCCGAAGGGCAGTGGCAGCCGTTTCACCGCGACGGTGTGCGTCGACTGATCTACGGCGACGCGGCTCGCGCACTCTGACCGGGGGACTGAATGGCAACGACCGCGCGCAAACGTGCCCCTGCAAAGAAGGCGATCACCACCGTGCCGGCGCGGGCCTCGAAAGCCATGGTGCCGAAGCCGCCGCTCGACGCCAGCAAGGGCCTGATGACCCTGGCGCGCGACCTGCGCTCGTGGACCGACTTCGTGCTCGGCATCGCCAACAACGCGGCCGACCTGTCGTTCCGCGTCGCGGCCTCGAAGCTGACGAAGCCGTCGCACAAGGCGGCCGTCGAAAAGGCCGGCAGCGTGTTCCGTGACCTGCGCGAAAGCGCCGGCCTGACGCTGCAGGACCTGGGCGGCGCGATCAACCTGAAAGACGTGACGCTGCTGGAACAGGTGGAAGGTGGCAAGGTCGGCTTGCCCTTCGAGATCATCCTGCGGCTGGCCGGCGTGCTCGGCCGCAACGACCCGATCCCGGTGGCGATGAAACTCACGCGCACCTACAACCCGAAGTTGTGGGCCACGCTCGAAAGCCTGGGGGTCGGCAAGCTCGCGGTGCAGGCCGGGCGCGAGCGCGAGTTCGCGAACATCTACCGATCGAGCGACGCGGCGCGGCAGCTGAGCGACGACGAGTTCGCGGCGGCGCTGAAGTTCGTGCGCGCCTCGTTCGAGTCGGCGCTGGTGTTTCGCGCCGAGGTGGCGAAGCCGGGCAAGGTGGTCAAACCTGCCGATGGCGAGCAGCGCGGCCCGTGAATTCCCCGGGTTTCGCGTCGGGCAGGTGACAACGCCCGCGCGGCACTGCCGCTAAAGTCGGTGCATGTCCAAACCCCTGATCGCACTCGACGCCGACGGCGTGTTGCTCGACTTCCACCTCGCCTACGCCGGTGCGTGGGAGCGTGCCTTCGGCAAGGCGCCGGCCGAGCGCGACCCGCTGGCCTACTGGCCGATGGACCGCTGGAAGGTCGAGCGGCTCGATGAAAAGAAGCGGGTGAAGTTCAGGGCCTCGTTCGACGAACAGTTCTGGGCCACGGTGCCCGCCATCGAAGGTGCGCTCGAAGCCTGCCACCGCCTGCATGACGCGGGCTACGAGCTGGTGTGTGTCTCGGCGCTGGAACTTGAATTCGAAGCCGCGCGCCTGCGCAACCTGAAGCAGCTCGGTTTCCCCATCGAGCGGGTGATCGCCACCGGCAACGAAGCGGTCGAGCGCAGCCCGAAGGCCGATGCGATCACCGAACTGAGCCCGGTCGCTTTCGTCGACGACTACCTGCCCTACATGCGCGGTGTGCCGCGCGACATCCACACGGCGTTGGTGCTGCGGGCACCGAACGGCAGCCCGAACGTGGGCAACGAACTGGTGCTGGCGAAGTCGGTGCACCAGGATCTGGCGGGCTTCACCGAGCACTGGCTGACGCGCTGAGCGCGCCGCTGTCCTCAGTGGGTGGTGGGCGCGCTCTCGTCGGGCTCATCGCCCGCGGTCGGGTCTTTCGGCGTGCAGTCGGCGTCGACGGCGTAGGCCCCGCTCGCCCACGCACCGAAGTCGTTGTTCTTGCAACGGGCGCTGCAGAAAGGGCGGAAGTCGTTCGTGCTCGCATACACGCTCGGGCCGCCGCAGCCAGGGCAGCGAATGACACGCGGGGTGGACGACGCCATGGTCACGAACACAAGGTCAGTTCGAAGCTCGTGTCGGCCGGGCTCGGCTTGAGCCGGCCTTCGGCGTCTTGCCGCATCAGCCGCACCGACACCATCAGCCGGTGGCCGCTGATCTCGGGCACCAGGAGTTCGCTCTGCGTGAGCCGCACCCGCATCAGCTGGTAGACCCGACCCTGCGGCAGGCTCTGCTGGTACTGCCCGGCGGGTGCCACCACCTTGTGCGGCACGCCCGAATCACGCAGCAGGCCGAGCAGCACCTGCAGCGCTTCGGCCAGCGGCATCAGCGAGCTGACCCAGTTCAGCAGGTCGGCGCGCCGGCGCGCCGGCTCCAGCTTCTGCCACGCGTAGTACGACGGCAGGTCGAACTCGCAGGTGCCGCCGGGAATGCTGATGCGGCTGCGAATGCTCATCAGCCAGTCGTTGTTCGTGAGCGCGGCGCCGGCCTTGCCGGGCAGCTGGTTCAGGCCGTTGAAGGCGTGGTCGATCTTGGCGATCACCTCGTCGAGCGCACCTTCCGAGATCGACGGGTTGCCGCGGTAGCCGTTGAACTGCAGCTTGTGCTTTTCCAGCTCTTTCAGCAGGTCGGACTTCAGGTCGGCGCGCGCCGCCACGTCCATGATCTCGAACACGGTGGCCAGTGCGAAGTGGTGGTCGACCGCTGCCTCGCGGGCGATCAACTGGCCGAGGCGGTCGAACAGGTGTTCGAGCCGCAGCATGGTGCGGATGCTTTCGTTGAACGGGTATTCGTAGAGGATCACGGTGTGCCTGGTGCGCGGCAAGGGGCGCAGGGAGTGGGGCCGGGGCAGACCCCGCCGAGGCGCGATTGTTCCACAGCGTCGTTCACGCCGACGGTGACCGGTCCGTAGCGGGCTTTGTCCATGCGTGCCACAGGGAGCGCAGCTCGTCGCCGAGCCGGGCGGGCGAGAGGCCTTCGTTGAAGATCACCGCGTCGGCGCAGGCGCGACGGCGTGCGCGCGAGGCTTGTCGGTCGATGACGGCCTGCACGGCCTCGGCCGCCCAGCCCGAGCGGGCGACCACGCGGGCGATCTGGGTGGCCTCGGCGCAATCGACCACGAGCACCTTGTGCACGCGCGCCCGCCAGCGTCCCGACTCGACCAGCAAGGGCACATCGAACACGATCACCGGGGCGCTGCTGGCCGCCGCCAGGCGTTCGGTTTCGACGCCGATCAGCGGGTGCAGGATGGCCTCGAGCCGGCGCCTTGCCGTGTCGTCGGAAAACGCCAGGGCCCGCATGCGTTCGCGATCGAGGCCGCCGGCCGCGTCGATGAATTCGGCGCCGAAGGACTCGCGAATGCTGCCCATCGCCGCGCCACCGGGCAGCGCGATCTGGCGGGCGATCGCGTCGGTGTCGACGATGGTGGCGCCCAAGCCTGCAAGCAGCGCCGCGACCGTGCTCTTGCCGCTGCCGATGCCGCCCGTCAGGCCGATCCGCAGCACCATCTCACGCGCCCGTTCAGGCCCAGCCGAGCCAGCGCAGCACACGCGCCTGGCCGGCCAGCATCACCACGAGGCCGGCGCCGGCGAGGAAGGGGCCGAAGGGCACGTAACGGCCTTCGCGCAACTGGCCGCCGAACTTCATGCCGATGCCGACGATGGCGCCGATGATCGAGGCCGCCAGCACCACCGGCAAGATCATCTTCAGGCCGAGCCACGCGCCGAGCGCGGCCAGCAGCTTGAAGTCACCGAAGCCCATGCCTTCCTTGCCGGTCGTGAGCTTGAACAGCCAGTAGACCGACCACAGAGAGAGGTAGCCGACCACCGCACCCCAGAGCGCGCTGTGCAGCGGAATCGTCCAGCCCAGCGCGCTGGCCACGAGGCCGGCCCAGAGCAGCGGCAGGGTCAGGCTGTCGGGCAGCAACGTGGTGTCCCAGTCGATGCCGGCCAGCGCCACCAGGGTGGCCGCGAAGCCGCACCACAGCAGCGCGGCGGGCACCGCACCGAGCTTCCAGCCGATGGCTGCGAACAGGGCGCCGGTGAACAACTCGATCAGCGGGTAACGCGCCGAGATCGGCGTCTTGCAGGCCGAGCAGCGCCCGCGCAGCCAAGCGTAGCTGAGCACGGGGATGTTTTCGTGCCAGGTGATCGCGTGCCCGCACGACGGGCAGCGCGAGCGTGGTGTCGAGAGCGTGATGAGCGGCGGTGCGTCGACCGGCACGCCCAGCGTTTCGGCACTGTCGAGCTTCCAGGTGCGTTCCATCATCAAGGGAACGCGATGGATGACGACATTCAGGAAGCTGCCGATCATCAGACCCAGCCAGGCCAGGACGAACGGAGACAGCATCAGCTCGACGAACTGCTCGTCGATGAGATCGGCGAACATCGACGCGTTTAGACGACTTGGCCGAGCTTGAAAATGGGCAGGTACATCGACACCACGATGCCGCCGATCAGGGTACCGAGGATCACGATGATGAACGGCTCCATCAGGCTCGACAGGCCCTTGACGGCCTCGTCGACTTCGTCTTCATAGAACTCGGCCGCCTTGCCCAGCATGGCGTCGAGCGAGCCCGACTCTTCGCCGATGGCGCACATCTGGATCACCATGGTGGGGAAGACGCCGGTGGTCTGCATCGAGGTGGTGAGCGCCGAGCCGGTCGACACGTCTTTCTGGATCTGCTCGGTGGCCTCGAGGAACACCGCGTTGCCCGAAGCGCCACCGACCGAGTCGAGCGCTTCGACCAGCGGCACGCCGGCGGCGAACATGGTGGAGAGCGTGCGCGTCCAGCGCGCCACGGCCGACTTGTTCACCAGGTCGCCGAACACCGGCACGCGCAGCAGCAGGCGGTCCATCGCCTTCTGCATCTTCAGCGAGCGTTTCCAGGACTGCAGGAAGAAGTACACGCCACCACCGATAACGCCGAAGATAAGGTACCAGTATTTGACGAAGAACTCGGAGATCGCCATCACCACCAGGGTGGGCGCAGGCAACTCGGCACCGAAGGACGAGAACACTTCCTTGAATGCCGGGATCACGAAGATCATGATGACCGACAGCACCACGAAGGCGACCACCATCACGGCCACCGGGTAGATCAGCGCCGACTTGATCTTGTTCTTGATCGCCATCGTCTTTTCCTGGTAGATCGCCAGGCGGTCGAGCAGCGTTTCGAGAATACCGCCGGCTTCACCGGCTTCGACCAGGTTGCAGTAGAGCGCGTCGAAATACAGCGGGTGCTTGCGAAAGGCCGACGACAAGCTGGTGCCGGTTTCGACGTCGGAGCGGATGTCGACCAGCAGGCGTGTCATCTTGGCATTGGTGCTGCCGCGGGCGACGATGTCGAACGACTGGATCAGCGGCACGCCGGCGCGCATCATCGTCGAGAGCTGGCGTGTGAAGACGGCGATGTCTTTCTGCTTGATCGCCTTGCCACCCGACAGGCGGCGCTTCTTGACCTTGTTGACGAGGATGCCCTGGCGGCGCAGGCTGGCACCGACTTGGGCTTCGCCGCCGGCGCGCATCTCGCCACGAACGGTCTTGCCGTTCTTGTCCTTGCCTTCCCACTCGAAGACGATTTCCCTGATGCCCTTTACCGCGGTAGCAGTCGCCATGGTGCGCTACGAGGAAGCTGTTCCCCCGTCCCTTCGATAGTGTTTGGTTATTCGTTCGTCACCGAGATCACTTCTTCGAGCGTGGTCGCGCCCGCCCGCACCTTCACCAGCCCGGACTGGCGCAGGTCACGCACGCCCTCACGCTGCGCCTGGGCTGCGATGTCCATGGACGTGCCCTCGTTTAGGATGATCTTCTGGATGGCCTCGGTGATCGGCATCACCTGGTAGATACCGACACGGCCCTTGTAGCCGTTGTTGCAGGCCGAGCAGCCCACGGCGCGGTAAGGTCGCCATGTGCCGTCGAGGTCGGCTGCGGCGAAGCCGGCCTTGAGCATGGCTTCACGCGGGTAGTCGGCCTGGGCCTTGCAGGTTTCGCAGAGCCGTCGGGCCAGCCGCTGCGCGGTGATGAGCAAGACGCTGGAAGCGATGTTGAACGGCGCCACGCCCATGTTGAGCAGGCGGGTCAGCGTGGTCGGCGCGTCGTTGGTGTGCAGCGTGGACATCACCATGTGGCCGGTCTGGGCGGCCTTGATCGCGATGTCGGCGGTTTCGAGGTCGCGGATTTCACCGACCATGATGATGTCCGGATCCTGGCGCAGGAACGACTTCAGGGCGGCGGAGAACGTCAGCCCGGCCTTGTCGTTCACGTTCACCTGGTTCACGCCGGGCAGGTTGATTTCAGCCGGGTCTTCCACGGTCGAGATGTTCACCCCCGGCTGATTCAGGATGTTCAGGCAGGTGTAGAGCGACACGGTCTTGCCGCTGCCGGTCGGGCCGGTGACGAGCACCATGCCGTAGGGCCGCTGAATGAGCTTGAGCAGGCGGTCTTTCTCGACCTTTTCGTAGCCGAGCGCTTCGATGCCGACCTTGGCGCTGCTCGGGTCGAGAATCCGGATCACGATCTTCTCGCCGAACAGCGTGGGGAGTGTGCTGACCCGGAAGTCGATCGCCTTCGAGCCGAACTTGAGCTTCATGCGGCCGTCTTGCGGCACGCGCTTTTCGGCGATGTCGAGCCGCGAGATCACCTTGATGCGCGACGAGAGCTTGTCCTTGATGGCGATCGGCGGCTGGGTGATCTCACGCAGCTCGCCGTCGATGCGAAAGCGCACGCGGTAGTGGTATTCGTAGGGCTCGAAGTGCAGGTCGGAAGCGCGCGCGTTGATCGCGTCGATCAGCATCTTCTGCAGGAAACGCACGACCGGCGCGTCTTCGACGTCGGAGGTCGGCTCGTTCGATTCCTGCGGCGTCGTGACGTCGTCGGTGACGTCGAACTCGAAGTCGCCCGACGACATCGATTCCAGCGTTTCGCTGGCGCTGGCGCCGCTGCTTTCCAGCATCTTGGCGAGCTTGTCGTGCTCGACGATGACCCATTCTGGAGAAAGCTGCGTGGCGAACTTGATGCGTTCGACCGCTTCTTGGTCGGTCGGGTCGGCGCCGCCGATGAACAGGCGGCTGCCGCGTTTGCCGAGCACCACCACCTGGTACTGCGCGGCGAGTTTGCCGTCGATGACGTTGCGCGGCAGCCGCTGGGGGTCGATGGAAGACAGGTCGAGCAGCGGGAGCGCGAGCGCCGTCGACAGGGTGTGGGCCAGATCGGCCGGTGAAACCGCGCCCGCCGCGATGACGGAGGCGACGAAGCTGCTGCGCTTGTCCTTGGCGCTGCGGACAAGATCTTCGGCGATCTTGGCCTGCAATTTGCCCGCGTGAACGAGCACGCGCGCTACCCCGGAGAGCGCGGACTGTGGGGCTTCGGCCAATGTATCCACTGATCGTTGATTCAAGTCATGCCGCAAGAAAACGAGTGATCATCTCTGATTCATCGAGCAATGTAACCGTGTTCGGCGTTAGCACTCGCCAACAATTCACGCTCGGTTCCTGCCCCATTGAAACAGATTGAACAGCGAGAGGAAGGCCGGAATTGCGCCGGACACCGATGCTTGTTCGCCGGAACCCGAACGACGGATGCACGAACTGCCCGAGCCACGCGGCCAGGGCGGTCAGGAATTGCTGTGGGGGAAGCAAGTACCAAGAAGAATCAACAGCTTAGCACGCGTTTCGGAGAAACGAGATTCGGATTGACCGAGCGCTGCTTTCCTGCGCACTGCATCACTGCCTGCTGGGCGGCGCGTGCCAAGGCCGGGCTTCGGGCGGAAGCCGCGCGCAACGGAAAAAGTGGAAACTGGTCGGGGTGAGAGGATTCGAACCTCCGGCCTCTACGTCCCGAACGTAGCGCTCTACCAGGCTAAGCTACACCCCGATTTTCTGGCTGCTTGAAGCGAGGCCACCGCCGAGCGGCTCAAGAAGAGCGCTCGACTGATCGAACGCAGAATTCTAGCAGAGCTTCCTGGAAGATCGACGGCGCGAGCACCGCCAGACACTGCGCGGCCTTGTCGGCCTCGGCCCGGGCGGCGTCGCGCGTCGCGGCAATCGCCCCGGTGTGGCGGACGATTTCGACGATGTCGGGAAGGCGCGCGACCTCGCCATGTTCGATCGCGTGGCGGATCAATTCACGCTCGGAAGCCGACCCTCGTTCCATGGCGAGCAGAAGGGGCAACGTGGGCTTGCCTTCACGCAGGTCGTCGCCGACGTTCTTGCCGAGTTGTTCGGTGGCACCTTCGTAGTCCAGCAGGTCGTCGACCAGCTGGAACGAGGTGCCGAGCGCGCGACCGTAGGCGGCGCACGACTCTTCAACACCGGGGGCGGCGTCGGCCAGGATGGCTCCAAGCCGGGCGCTGGCTTCGAAGAGCTTGGCCGTCTTGAAACGAATCACACGCAGGTAGTCGTCGACCGAGATGTCGGGGTTGTGCATGTTCATCAGTTGCAGCACCTCGCCCTCGGCGATCACGTTCGTGGCGTCGGCCAGCACTTCGAGCACGCGCATCCGGTTCACCGACACCATCATCTGGAAGGCGCGTGAGTAGACGAAGTCGCCGACCAGCACGCTGGCAGCGTTGCCGAACAGCGCGTTTGCGGTCTGCCGGCCACGGCGCAACGCCGATTCATCGACCACGTCGTCGTGCAGCAACGTGGCGGTGTGAATGAATTCGACGGTGGCGGCGAGTTCGAAGCGCTCCTTGCCAGCGAAGCCGAGCGCGTTGGAAAACAGCAGCACCAGTTTCGGGCGGATGCGCTTGCCGCCCGCGCTGATGATGTAGGTCGCGATCTGGTTGATCATGGCGACATCCGACGCCAGCCGGCGCTGGATGACGGCGTCGACTTGCTGCATGTCGGCAGCCATCACGGCCGCGGCGCCGGGCGCCACGCCGGTTGCTGGCGCCGCCGCGAGGGAAGGAGAGGAAGTGGATTGCACGCTGGGCTCGGGTAGACCGCCTGATTATAGAAAGCGGGCGACCTTTGGCGCGGTGCCGGCTTGACGGGCATGAGCATTGCCGGCGGCCGTGCGATCACAAGCCCACAGCGAAGGCGCGCATGCTAGAATCACAGGCTCTGCGCGTTTTGCAGGGACTGCGCGTGTTGATCTTTCAGCCCGCGCGGGAAGTCAATTGAAAGGGCTGATATGTACGCGGTCATAAAAACCGGTGGCAAACAATACAAGGTTGCTGCAGGCGAAAAGATCAAAATAGAACAGATTGCTGCGGATGTTGGCCAAGAGATCACGATCGATCAGGTGCTGGCCATTGGTGCCGGCGCCGATCTGAAGGTCGGGACTCCCTTGGTAACGGGCGCAAGCGTGGTGGCCACCGTTGTGGCTCACGGCAGGCATGACAAGGTGCGCATCTTCAAGATGCGCCGTCGCAAGCACTATCAAAAGCGGCAAGGTCATCGCCAGAACTTCACCGAAATTCAAATCGGTGCGGTGAACGCGTAAGCGGGCCACAACCCCAGTCAAGGAGCTACAACCATGGCACAGAAAAAAGGCGGCGGTTCCACACGGAACGGCCGCGACTCACAACCGAAGATGCTCGGCGTCAAGGTGTTCGGCGGCCAGAAGATTCCGGCCGGTTCGATCATCGTGCGCCAGCGCGGTACCAAGTTCCACGCCGGCACGAACGTCGGCGTCGGCAAGGACCACACCCTGTTTGCACTGGTCGACGGCGAAGTCAGCTACGCCATCAAGGGCCCGCGCAATCGCCAGACGGTGTTCGTCAAGAGCCTGTGATTTTCCGGCTGCGCGAGCGGCCAGAAATTCCGAAGCCCCGGCCTGCCGGGGCTTCTGCGTTTGAGCGCTGATTTACCATGCGATCTCAACCCGGCCTGCGAGACAAGACCACATGAGCAAGAGCGGCGTCATCCTCATCGTTCTGGGCTGCCTGTTCCTGGCCCACAACTTCGGCGTGTTCGACTGGGGCTGGCTGCGGCAATGGTGGCCGCTGATCCTGATCGCTGTGGGTGTCTGGTCGATCATCGACCGCCGGCCGGGCGACAAGCACCCTTCACAGGGCACTGACAAAAAACCATGAAGTTCGTTGACGAGGCCACCATCGACGTGGTGGCCGGTGATGGTGGCAACGGTTGCATGAGCTTCCGCCGCGAAAAATTCCTGCCCTTCGGCGGCCCGAACGGCGGCGACGGCGGCAAGGGCGGGAGTGTGTTCGCCGTGGGCGACCGCAACCTGAACACGCTGATCGACTTTCGTTACGCCCGCCGCCACGAAGGCCGGCGCGGCGAGAACGGCCGCGGCTCCGACCAGTACGGCGCGGCGGCCGAAGACATCGTGATGCGCATGCCGATGGGCACGGTCATCACCGACACCGAGACCAACCAGGTCATCGCCGAACTGCTGGTCCCGGACGAAAAGGTGTTGATCGTCAAAGGTGGCGACGGCGGCTTCGGCAACCTGCACTTCAAGACCAGCACCAACCGCGCGCCACGCCAGAAAACGCCCGGCTGGCCCGGCGAACACAAGAAGCTCAAGCTCGAACTGCGTGTGCTCGCCGACGTGGGTTTGCTGGGCATGCCCAACGCCGGCAAGTCGTCGCTGATCACCGCGATCTCGAACGCGCGGCCGAAGATCGCCGACTACCCGTTCACGACGCTGCACCCCAACCTCGGCGTGGTGCGCGTCGCGCCGGAGCAGAGTTTTGTGGTGGCCGATATTCCGGGCCTGATCGAAGGTGCTTCCGAAGGCGCCGGCCTCGGCCACCTGTTCCTGCGCCACCTGCAGCGCACCCACCTGCTGCTGCACCTCATCGACTTCGCACCTTTCGACGACAGCGTCGACCCGGTCGCGCAGGCCAAGGCCATCGTCGGCGAACTGAAGAAGTACGACCAGGCGCTGTTCGACAAGCCGCGCTGGATCGTGCTCAACAAGATGGACATGGTGCCGGCCGAAGAGCGCGAAAAACGCGTCAAGGACTTCGTCAAGCGCTTCAAGTGGAAGGGCCCGGTGTTCCAGATTTCCGCGCTCACGCGCGAAGGCTGCGACGTTTTGATCCGCGCGATCTACCAGCACGTGTCGGCACTGAAGAACGTGATCCCCGATGACCCGGATCCCCGCTTCGACGAGGCGGGCACCAGCACCACCCCATGAGCGAAGCGCTGCTGCGCGCGCGGCGCATCGTCGTCAAGGTGGGCTCCAGCCTCGTGACCAACGAAGGCCGCGGTGTCGACGCCGACGCAGTGGGCAACTGGTGCCGGCAGATGGCGCTCCTTGCTGGCCAGGGCCGTGAAGTCGTGATGGTGTCCAGCGGCGCCATCGCCGAAGGCATGAAGCGCCTCGGCTGGGCGGTGCGACCCAAGGAAGTCCACGAGTTGCAGGCGGCTGCGGCGGTGGGGCAGATGGGCCTGGCGCAGATCTACGAGTCGAAGCTGCGCGAGCACGGCATGGGCAGCGCGCAAGTCCTGCTCACGCACGCCGACCTGGCCGATCGCGAGCGCTACCTGAACGCACGCTCGACCCTGCTCACGCTGCTCTCGCACCGTGTCATCCCGGTGATCAACGAGAACGACACGGTCGTCAACGACGAGATCAAGTTCGGTGACAACGATACGCTCGGGGCGCTCGTGGCCAACCTCGTCGATGCCGATGCGCTGGTGATCCTCACCGACCAGCGCGGCCTGTACTCGGCCGACCCGCGCAAGGACACGAACGCGCGTTTCATCGACGAAGCACGCGCGGGCGACCCCGAGCTCGAGACCATGGCCGGTGGCGCCGGCTCCAGCATCGGGCGCGGTGGCATGCTCACCAAGGTGCTCGCCGCCAAGCGCGCTGCCAGCAGCGGCACGAGCACCGTGATCGCCTACGGGCGCGAGCCCGACGTGCTGGTGCGCCTGGCCGCTGGCGAGTCGATCGGCACGGCGCTGATCGCGCCGACGCAGAAGCTCGCGGCGCGCAAACAATGGATGGTCGACCACCTGCAACTGCGCGGCGCGGTGGTCATCGACGACGGCGCGGCGCGCAAGGTGCGCGACGAAGGCAAGAGCCTGCTGCCGATCGGCATCACCGAAGTGCAGGGCGAGTTTCACCGGGGCGACGTGATCGCGGTACGCAACCTCCAGGGCGCCGAGCTGGCGCGGGGCCTCGCGAACTACGGCAGCAGCGAAGCGCGCCTGATCGCGCGCAAGCCCTCAGCCGAGTTCGAAAAGCTGCTGGGCTACACGGCCGAGCCCGAGATGATCCACCGCGACAACCTCGTGCTGGCCTGACGCTCAGCCTTCGTTCTTGCCGTCGGGCGGCTCCAGCGGTGCGCGTGCGGTCATCACCGGTTGATCGGCCACGAACTCCTGGGGCGGCTCGAGATCGTCACGGTGATGCGGCCGCATGCCCGAGCGCAAATAGCGGTTGTGGTGCGTGCCCCGCGGCAGAAAGCGCGCCAGTTCGGTCAGCGCCATCTGGTACACGTCGCGCTTGAATTCGATCACGAGTTCGAGCGGCACCCAGTACTCGTTCCAGCGCCAGGCGTCGAATTCGGGGTGGTCGGTGGCGCGCAGGTTCATGTCGCTGTCGCGGCCGACGAGCTGCAACAGGAACCAGATCTGCTTCTGCCCGCGGTAGTGGCCGCGCGCGTCGCGCCGGATGAAATGGTCGGGCACCTCGTAGCGCAGCCAATCGCGCGTGCGCGCGACGATGCGGACGTGGTCGGGCACGAGGCCCACTTCTTCGTGGAGCTCGCGGAACATCGCCTGCTCGGGCGTTTCGCCGTATTTGATGCCCCCTTGCGGGAACTGCCAGGAGTGCGTGCGGATGCGTTTGCCCCAGAAAACCTGGTTCCTCTGGTTGAGCAGGACGATGCCGACGTTGGGTCTGAACCCTTCACGGTCGAGCATAATCAACCCCAATTCATTCGTTGAATTCATTATTACACCGGCATGACGGGAAACAACCCCTTGGGTTTCCCGACAAGCTCTGCCGGCGATGCGCCAGCCGCTCGCGGCGCGCCACCCCGTTTGCTTCACACCGCACTGCCCGCCGCATGAAAGCCACCCAGTTCTTCATCTCCACACTCAAAGAAGCACCCTCCGACGCCGAAGTCGTGAGCCACAAGCTGATGATGCGGGCCGGCTTCATCAAACGCCTCGGCGCCGGCATCTACAGCTACATGCCGATGGGCTTGCGCGTGATCCGCAAGGTCGAGGGCATCATTCGCGAAGAGATGAACCGCGCCGGTGCCGTCGAGCTCTTGATGCCGGTCGTGCAGCCGGCCGAGCTGTGGCAGGAGTCGGGCCGTTTCCAGGCCTACGGGCCGGAGCTGATGCGCATCAAGGACCGGCACGAGCGTGACTTCATCATCCAGCCGACCAGCGAAGAAGTCATCACCGACATCGCCCGCCAGGAGCTGCGCAGCTACCGTGCGCTGCCGAAGAATTTTTATCACATCCAGACCAAGTTCCGCGACGAGCGCCGGCCGCGCTTCGGCGTGATGCGCGGGCGCGAGTTCACGATGAAGGACGCGTATTCCTTCGACCGTGACGTCGAAGCCGCGGGCAAGAGCTACGAGCAGATGTTCAACGCCTACGTGCGCATCTTCGAGCGCATGGGGCTGACCTTCCGCGCCGTGGCGGCCGACACCGGCGCGATCGGCGGTGACCGTTCGCACGAGTTCCAGGTCATCGCCGACACCGGCGAAGACGCGATCGTCTATTGCCCGACTTCCGACTACGCGGCCAACATCGAGCTGGCCGAAGCCTTGCCGCTGATCGCGCAACGCGCCGCCGCTGCCACGCCGATGGTGAAGACGCCGACGCCCGGCAAGAGCACCTGCGAAGACGTGGCGGCGTTGCTCGGTGTGCCGCTCGCGAACACCGTCAAGTCGCTGGTGCTCGCCACCGACGAGAAGAACAAGGCCGGCGATGGGCTGAAGACGACCGTCTGGCTGCTGCTGGTGCGTGGTGACCATTCGCTCAATGAGATCAAGGCCAACAAGGTGCCGGGCCTGAAGGACGGTTTCCGCTTCGCGACCGGCGCCGAGATCGACGCGCACTTCGGTTGCAAGCCGGGCTACCTCGGGCCGATCAACCTGAAGAAGCCGGCCAAGATCGTCGCCGACCGCACCGTGGCTGCGATGAGCGATTTCATCTGCGGTGCCAACGAAGCCGACTTCCACTTCACCGGCATCAACTGGGGCCGCGACCTGCCCGAGCCCGACCTGGTGGCCGACATCCGCAACGTCGTCGTCGGCGATCCGTCGCCCGACGGCAAGGGCGTGCTGGCGATCCAGCGTGGCATCGAGGTCGGTCACGTGTTCTTCCTTGGCACCAAGTACAGCGAGGCGATGAAGGCCACATTCCTGGATGAGACCGGCAAGCCGAAGCTGATGCAAATGGGCTGCTACGGCATCGGCGTCACGCGCATCCTCGGCGCGGCGATCGAGCAGAACCACGACGAGCGCGGCATCGTCTGGCCGCAGGCGATTGCACCTTTCAGTGTGGTGATCTGCCCGATCGGCTATGACCGCTCGCCCGAGGTTCAGGCCGCGGCCGACCAACTCCACGACGAGCTGCAGGCCAGCGGCGCCGACGTGATGCTCGACAACCGGAGCGAGCGCCCCGGCGCGATGTTCGCCGACTGGGAACTGGTCGGCGTGCCGCACCGCGTGGTGCTCTCCGACCGTGGCCTCAAGGAAGGCAAGGTCGAGTACCAAGGCCGGCGTGACGCAGAAGCCACTGCACTGCCGCTGGCCGAGGTGATGGCCTTGCTGAAGGCCAAGCTCGACGCATGAGCCCCGACCTCTCCCCTTCCGGGAGAGCGCGTCGCCGGGCCTGCGCGGCAGCGCTGTTGAGCCCTTGCATTGCACTCCTGCCGCAGCGCGCGCAAGCCGGTGCCCAAGTCGAAGAGCCGCTGGCCGACTCGGTGCGCTCGGCGCTCGCCGCCGCGGTAAACGACAGCGCACCGCCCAAGCCGGTGTTCGAGAACATCGAAACGCGCCTGGTCTACCTGCGCTGGCTCGGGGAGATGAGCAATCGGCTCAAGAAGCGCAAGGCCGAACACACGGTTCGGGTCGAGTTCCTCGAGACGCTCTGGTATGAGAGCAAACGCGCCGGCATCGAGCCGTCGTTGCTGCTCGGCCTGGTGCAGGTCGAGAGCGGATTCCGCAAGTACGCGATCAGCAGCGTCGGCGCGCGCGGCTACACGCAGGTGATGCCGTTCTGGGCGCGTCTGATCGGCGACGGTGATGCGAGCCGCTTGTTCCACCCGCAGACCAACCTGCGCTTCGGCTGCGTGATCCTGCGCCACTACCTCGACCGCGAAAAAGGCGATATGTACATGGCGCTCGGCCGCTACAACGGCAGCCGGGGCCGACCGGAATATCCGAACGCGGTGTTCGCGTCGCAGCGGCTCTGGGCTTACAAAGCGCCCGCCTGAATCACAGCCCGCGCCAGGCCTTCGGTGCCGCTTCATCCACGCCGAGCAGCGCGAGCACGCGTTCCACCGTGTCGTCGACCATCTCGTCGATGCTTTGCGGCCGGTGATAGAACGCCGGCAAGGGCGGGAAGATGATGCCGCCCATCTCGGTCACGGCCGTCATGTTGCGCAGATGGGCCAGGTTGAACGGTGTTTCGCGCACCATCAACACCAGCCGGCGGCGTTCTTTCAGCGTCACGTCGGCGGCGCGTGTGAGCAGGTTGTCCGACAAGCCGTGCGCCACCGAGGCCAGCGTCTTCATCGAACACGGTGCGACGACCATCGCGTCGGCTGCGAACGAGCCGCTGGCGATCGCCGCGCCCACGTCGGCCGGGTTGTAGGCCACGTCGGCCAGCGCTTCGAGCGACTTGCGGTCGAGCCCGAGCTCGTGATGCACGTTGAGCACACCGGCCGGACTGGCGACCAGATGGGTTTCGCGCCCGGCCGCCTTCAACCGGGCCAGCAGGCGAACGGCATACACCGCGCCGGTGGCGCCGGTGATGCCGACAACGACGCGCGGGATGTTCAGGCCCCGATCAACGGCTGAAGCTCACCAGCCTCGTACATCTCCATCATGATGTCCGAGCCGCCGACGAATTCACCGTTGACGTAGAGCTGCGGGATCGTCGGCCAGTTGGCGTATTCCTTGATGCCCTGGCGGATGCCGTCGTCTTCGAGCACGTTGACGGTCGTCAGGTCTTTCGCCCCGCAGGCCTTCAGCACCTGGATCGCGCGGCCAGAAAAGCCGCACTGCGGGAACTGGGCCGTGCCCTTCATGAAGAGCACCACGTGGTTGCCCTTGACGAGGTCGTCGATGCGTTTTTGAACGTCGCTCATGATGGTGTCGCCGCGAGAATTTGAGACAGGCCCGTTTATACGGCAAACCGACGCCTGCCCGCCTGCGTGGGCGGGCAAACCCCTCGGAAAAGGCGGCCGGCGCAGGCTCAGAACGAGTACGACACCCCGAACTGCAACAGCGGCGACAGCCGGAGCTCGCGCACCGAATCGTCCAGGCTCTGGTTGCGGCCGAACTTGACCACGTTGCCGGGGCTGCGCGCCACCAGGCCGAGGTCGGCGTTGAAGCTCCAGCCGCCGCGCAGCGACAGGCCCGTGTAGCCCAGGCCCAGGTAGGGCAGGGTGGCGTTGTCGCTCGGTGTTTCGCCGGCCGCAGGCAGCGCGGCGGCCGGGCCGAACACCTGGGCGGTGATGCTGAAGCTGCTGCCAGCGTTCAGGCCGGGCTGGCCGAGCCACGACTGCGTGCGCGGGCCCAGCAACAAACCGCTCGTGGCACGGAAGCCGCCGGCCCGGCGCGAGCCGAGCAAGGAGCCGGTGAAGTAGTAGTCGCCCATCAGGCTGACGGTGTTGAGCTTGAGCCCGGCCGGCTCGGCGCCGATCGCCATGCGGCCCTGCCAGCGTGCCCACTGCAGCTGTTCGGCGCTGGGCGTGATGCCGGCACCGTCGCTCGCCTGTGACGCGGATGCCACCGCGGTGAACAACCCGAAAATCATCCATGTCAGCTTTTGCATGATTGACTCCTTGCAGGGTTTCGGGGCAGTGCACATCACCCGACTTCGGATCCGTGCCTCAACGAAAATTCATGCTACGCCGTTGGTTGCAGCGCGTGTTGCGTCTGGCGCCACACAGCATCCCTCAGATGAAGGAGGCGCGCTGTTTTGCACGACTCTGCCCGCGGCGTGGCGCCGGTCAGGGCGCAGGTGTTACGGCCGGTGAGCGCCGCTGCAGCGTGGCTGGCCGGCGAGGTCGCGGCGGGTCTGGATGCCGGCAAAACCCTGTTCGCGCAGCAACGCCTGCACGGCGTCGGCCTGGTCGAAACCGTGCTCCAGCAGCAGCCAGCCACCGGGGTCAAGGTGCGCGGTGGCATCGCCGACGATGCAACGCAGGGCGTCCAGTCCGTCGCCACCGGGCGTGAGCGCCAGGGTCGGCTCGTGGCCGAGGGCCGCGAGGTGCTCGTCGCCGCCTGCGATGTAGGGTGGGTTGCTCAGCACGAGGTGAAAGCGGCGCGTTGGCACGGCCTGCCACCATGATCCCTCGATGAATTCGACGTCCAGCGCCAGCCGGTTCGCGTTGGCCCGGGCGACACCCAGCGCGGCCGGGCTCACGTCGGTCGCGACCAAGGTGGCAGTCGGTTGCGCATGTTTCACCGCCAGTGCGATCGCGCCACTGCCGGTGCCGAGGTCGACGACGTTTCGATCCGGCGCGCTGGCCAGCAGTTCGAGTGCCCAGTCGACCAGCACCTCGGTGTCGGGGCGGGGCACGAGCACGTTCGCATCCACCTGCAGCATCAGGCCGTGGAATTCTTTCTCGCCGAGCAGGTAAGCGAGCGGTTCGCCGGCAGCGCGCCGGGCCAGGCGGGCGCGCAGGTGAGTACCTTGTTCGGTGCTCAAGGGGGCGTCGTCGTGCGCGAGCAGCCAGGTGCGCGAGCACGCCAGCGTGTCAGCCAGCAGCATCAAGGTGTCAAGCCGGTCGACGCCGAGCCCGCGCGCTTCGAGCAAAGCCTGCGCGACGCTGAGCAGGCCTGCTGTCATGCGTCGCCGCTTTCCAGCGCCGCCAGCTGTTCGGCCGCCTGGGCCGCTTGCAGCGCAGCGGTCACGTCGTCGAGGTCGCCGTCGAGAATGAACTGCAGCTTGTAGAGCGTCAGATTGATGCGGTGGTCGGTGAAGCGCCCTTGCGGGAAGTTGTAGGTGCGGATACGGTCGCTGCGGTCGCCGCTGCCGATCAGGCCCTTGCGGGTAGCCGCTTCCTTCGCGGCGCGTTCGTTGCGGTCCTTGTCGCGCAGCCGTGCTGTCAGCACGGCCATCGCCTTGGCCTTGTTGCGGTGCTGCGAGCGGTCGTCCTGGCACTCGGCGACGATGCCGGTCGGCAGGTGGGTGATGCGGATCGCGCTGTCGGTCTTGTTGACGTGCTGGCCACCGGCACCGCTGGCGCGGAAGGTGTCGATGCGCAGCTCGGCCGGGTTGAGCGTGACCTCTTCGGTCGCGTCGGGCTCGGGCAGCACGGCCACGGTGCAGGCGCTGGTGTGGATGCGGCCTTGCGTTTCCGTGACCGGCACGCGCTGCACGCGGTGGCCGCCCGACTCGAACTTGAGCCGCGCGTACACGTCGTCGCCTTCGATGCGGAACACCACTTCCTTGTAGCCGCCGAGGTCGCTGACACTCTCGCTCATGACCTCGCTGCGCCAGCCGCGCCGTTCGCAGTGGCGCAGGTACATGCGCGCCAGGTCACCGGCGAACAGCGCCGATTCGTCGCCACCGGTGCCGGCACGGATTTCGAGGAAGACGTTGCGTGCGTCGTCAGGGTCGCGCGGCAGCAGGGCGGCCTGCAGCTCGAAGTGCAGGCGTGCGGTGTCGGCGCGCGCCTCGTTGATTTCCTGCTGCGCCATCTCGGCGAGTTCCGGATCAGCCAGCATCTCCTGCGCACTGGCGAGGTCACGCTCGCGCTGCTCGAAGCGGCGAAAGCGCTCGACCAGCCCCGACACCTCGGCGTGTTCGCGCGTCAGTTCGCGGTAGCGTTTCATGTCGCCGGCCACGCCCGGGTCGCCGAGCGTCGCGTCGAGCTCGGACAGGCGCAACGCGAGGCGCTCGAATTGTTGGCGGAGAGAGGCTTTCATCGGGGTGCTCGGAATCGGATGAACGGAGCACCACGCGCCAGTCAGCGCGCAACCGCTCCGCGAAAGGCGGAGTGCTGCGCGGCCGCTAACGCTGGTCGTCGGTCGGCGGGCGCGGGTTCTGGCGCAGGAACAGGCGCGACACGGTCTGCGCCAGCTCGGCGCGGTGCGCGCCGTCGGCGGCATGCAGCTCGGCCAGCGTGCCGTGCAGCATCTTCTGCATCAGCCCGCGCGACAGCGCTTCCAGCACCGCGTCGACGTTTTCGCCCTTGGCGAGCATCTTGCGCGCGCGGGCGATCTCGGTGCTGCGCCAGTCGTCGGCCTGAGAGTGCAGGGCCTGGATCAACGGCACGGAGCCGCGCTGGTCGAGCCAGTGCACGAAACTCTGCACGCCGGTTTCGATGATGGCTTCGGCCTGCTCGACGGCGGCCTGGCGTTTTTCGCCGGCCGATTGAACCAGGCCTGACAGGTCATCGACGGTGTAGAGGTACACGTCACGCAGCTGCGCCACCTCGGGTTCGATGTCGCGCGGCACGGCCAGGTCGACCATGAAGATCGGGCGCTTCTTGCGCAGCTTCAGCGCGCGCTCGACCGCACCGAGACCGATGATGGGCAGCGTGCTCGCGGTGCACGAGATCACGATGTCGAACTCGGCCAGCCGCGCGGGCAGGTCGGCCATGCGCATCGCCTCGGCGCCGAAGCGCGAGGCCAGCTTCTCGCCACGCTCGAGCGTGCGGTTGGCCACGGCCATGGCACGCGGCGTGCGCGCCGCGAAGTGGGTGGCGACGAGCTCGATCATCTCGCCTGCGCCCACGAACAGCACCTTGGTCTCGCTCAGGTCTTCGAACAATTGCGAAGCCAGGCGCGCGGCGGCAGCGGCCATGCTGATCGAGTGCGCGCCGATCTCGGTCGAGGTGCGCACTTCTTTCGCCACCGCGAACGAACGCTGGAACATCTGGTGCAGGCTGCCGCCGAGCGTGCCGGCGGTTTCCGCTTCGCGCACCGCCTGCTTGAATTGGCCGAGGATCTGCGGCTCGCCGAGCACCATCGAGTCGAGCCCGCTCGCGACGCGGAACGCGTGGCGTGCCGCGGCGCCGCCTTCGAGCACGTAGGAATGGTCACGCAGCGTCTGCGGGCTCACACCGCCCAGCCCGGCGAGCCAGTCGACGGCCGGCGTGACGAGCGCCGGCGCCGCGCCCACATAGACCTCGGTGCGGTTGCAGGTCGAGACGATCGCGACCTCGCTGACCCGCTGCAAACGCTCGCGAAAACCTTGGAGCGTGGGCGCAAGCTGCTCGGGCGTGAACGCAAAACGGCCGCGCAGATCCAGCGGCGCGGTCGTGTGGTTCAGGCCCAGGGCAAAGACACTCATCCGCAGATTATAAAATTCACGGGCTCCGCAGGGGTATCGGAGTTGTCAAAAGTCGTGCAACAGGCTTGATTGGTATCAAGGCGTTGCATGGGTGGCCCTTCTTCAGCTTCGCCAAAGGAACTTCTGCGTGGGCCCGATCGATGCCTTGTGGCACCTGCTGAACTTCTTCGCGCCCGCTTTCGGCGTGGGCCTGCTGACCGCCTTGATGGCCAAGCTGCTGTGGCGCCGCAGCCTCAAGAGCGCGAGCCTGCAGCGTCTCGGCGTCTGGGCCGTCGCCGGTTCGGCGCTGGCGCTGCTGACCGGCCTGGTCGTTTTCGGCCGCGACGGCAAGATGCTGACCTATGGCGCGATGGTGCTCGCCTGTGCGCTCAGCGTCTGGTGGGCCGGTTTCGGGCCGCGCCGGCGCTGAAGGCAGGCTCAGCCCGCCTTCAGCGCCGGCGCGCGCTGCAGCACCTCGGCTCGCAGCGAATGTGAATTCACGTCGGTGATTGTCACGTCGACCATCTGACCGACCAGCCGCGCCGCGTTCGGCCCGCCGGGGAAGTTGACCATGCGGTTGCACTCGGTGCGGCCGGTCAGCTCATTCGGGTCCTTGCGCGACGGGCCTTCGACCAGCAACCGCTGCACCGTGCCCAGGCGCGATTCGCTGATGCGCCGCGCGCTGTCGTCGATCACCTTCTGCAGGTAGTGCAGGCGCTTGAGCTTGTAGATCTGCGGCGTGTCGTCGCGCAGGTTCGCTGCCGGCGTGCCCGGCCGCGGGCTGAAGACGAAGCTGAAGCTGTAGTCGAAGCCCACGTCGTCGATCAACTTCATCATCTGCCCGAAGTCGGCCTCGGTCTCGCCGGGGAAACCGACGATGAAGTCGCTGGAGAGGCAGATGTCGGGCCGCACCGCGCGCAGCTTGCGGATCGTGCTCTTGTATTCCATCGCGGTGTAGCCGCGCTTCATCGCCATCAGGATGCGGTCGCTGCCGTGCTGCACCGGCAGGTGCAGGTGGTTCACGAGCTGCGGCACTTTCGCGTAGACGTCGATCAGGCGCTGCGTGAATTCGTTCGGGTGGCTCGTGGTGTAGCGGATGCGGGCGATGCCGGGGATCGCGGCCACGGCTTCGATCAGCAGCGCGAAGTCTGCGATGTCCGCCGTGCGGCCCATCGCGCCGCGGTACGCGTTCACGTTCTGGCCCAGCAGCGTCACTTCGCGCACGCCCTGCGCGGCGAGACCGGCCACTTCGACGAGCACGTCGTCGAGCGGCCGCGAGACTTCTTCGCCTCGGGTGTAGGGCACGACGCAATAGCTGCAGTACTTCGAGCAGCCTTCCATGATCGAGACGAAGGCGCTCGCACCGTCGACCCGCGCCGGCGGCAGGTGGTCGAACTTCTCGATCTCGGGGAAGCTGATGTCGACCTGCGGGCGCTGCTGCTTCGCGCGCTGGTTCAGCAACTCGGGCAGGCGGTGCAGCGTCTGTGGGCCGAACACCACGTCGACATACGGCGCGCGCTTGATGATCGCGTCGCCTTCCTGGCTCGCGACACAACCGCCCACGCCGATCAAGACACCTTTGGCTTTCAGGTGTTTCACGCGGCCAAGGTCGCTGAAGACCTTCTCCTGCGCCTTTTCGCGCACCGAGCAGGTGTTGAACAGGATCAGGTCGGCTTCGTCGACGTTCGTGGTCGGCTCGTAACCCTGCGCCGCGTGCAGCACGTCGGCCATCTTGTCGGAGTCGTACTCGTTCATCTGGCAGCCGAAGGTCTTGATGAAGACCTTCTTCGCCCCGATAACCGCGCTCACGGCTTGGTCCAGACCTGCGCGCCGTGGTCGAACGACCAGGTTTGCGCCTGCTCGGGCGTCGACGGCCAGGGCCACATCGCTTCTTCTTCGGGCCGCAGGATCCACACGTCCTTCACCAGGCCGCTGGTGTCGATGGTGTAGTTCACGCGCAGCTTCTGGCCGACGAGCGCGCCGGTCAGCTGCATCATGTTGTCCTGGTCGCGGACCTTCACGCCCGGCGCGAACTGGGCCGCGCGGCCGTTGAGCTTGATCTCGGAGGTGCTGCTGACCACGATCACGCCGCGCAGCGCGGTCGCAGGGAAGTGGCGTTGCATCTGTGCGGCGGCAGGCGCCACCAGTGCGGCCGTGGCAATGGCCACGAAAAGACAGCGGTACATGGTGTTCATCCAGTGGCTGTGGAGGGGGGTCGAAGGCGCCGCAGTTTAACGCAGCGTGCCTCGCGTAGCATCGTGTTTTCGCCCGACCGGAGCAGCCCCATGTTTGGAATTGCCGACTACGCCGCGTTCGTGGCCGCGATCGTCATCTTTCTGGCGATCCCCGGCCCCGGCAACCTGGCCTTGATCACCTCCACCAGCAAGGGTGGCGTGCGCGGGGGCGTGGCTGCCACGCTCGGCGTGATCGCCGGCGACCAGGTGCTGATGTGGATGGCGGTGGCCGGCGTGGCCACGCTGCTGACCGCGTGGCCGCCGGCGTTTCGCGCGGTGCAGTGGCTGGGCGCGGCCTACCTCGCGTGGCTCGGCGCTAAGATGCTGCTGGCCAAACCCGGCGACGCGCCGGTGCTCAACATCCAGCCGCGGCAATACTTCCGGCAGGCGCTGCTGATCACCTTGCTGAACCCGAAGGCAATCGTCTTCTACATGGCCTTCTTCCCGCTGTTCGTCGACCCGCTGCGGCACCAGGGGGTGGTGACCTTCGGTGCGATGGCGGTCACGATCGCACTGCTGACGCTCGCCTACGGCCTGATCGTCGTCACCCTCACGCACTTTCTGGCCGAGCGCATGCGCGCGAACCCGGTCGTCTCGAGCGTCCTGCAGAAACTCGCGGGCGTGTTCCTGATCGGCTTCGGCATCAAGCTCGCGTTGTCGAAGTAGGCGCCAGCGCGGCGGCGCAGATGTGCTGCATCTGCACGATCCAGGCTTCGGCTTGCAGCGGTGGTTGCACGCGCAACAGGTAACGGCGGCCGCCCCAGGCGGCAATGAACAGGCTTTCGACCAGCGCCGCATCGGCATTGTGACCGGCAGCCGTGACCGCATCGCACCACGCCGCCAGCAATTCGTCGTAGGCGCGACGGTGGTGTTTGGGCTCGGCGATCTCATGCTCCAGGTCGAGCATCCGGGCGTCGAAGGGTGGCAGTCCCTGAGCGCGCGGATCGCACACGAGCCGCACGATGCGCCCCAGCGTCAGCGGCCGCTCGCACATCGCCGTGATCAACGCTTCGATGCCGTGCCGCACGTAGCCCGACAGCAAGGCCTGCTTGTTCGGAAAGTACTCGTACAGCGTGCCGACCGACACGCCTGCTTCCAGCGCCACCGCGCGTGTGGTCACGCCGGTCCAGCCGTCGCGCTGCCATATCCGAACAAAGGCGTCGTAGATCGCCTGCACGGTGAACTTCGCGCGCGCCTGCGCCGGGCGTTTCAGCGGTTTGGGCCGCGCCTGAGAACCGAACCCGTCGCGCGGCTGGCGCTCGTACATTGAATCACCCCGCATCACTGGAAAGCGCGCATGAACCTGACCCGTCTGCTCACGCGGAAAAACGCATTGCAGCACAGCCGCCTCGAGACCTTGCCGGTTGCGCCGAGTGCCGACGGCGAGGCCTTGCTCGCGATCCGCCACGTGGCGCTGACCACCAACAACATCACCTATGCCGCCTTCGGTGACGCGATGCAGTACTGGAACTTCTTCCCCACCGGCCAGGCCGAGTGGGGCCACATGCCGGTGTGGGGTTTCGCCGACGTGGTGTCGTCCACGGTCGACGGCGTCGAGGTCGGCGAACGTTTCTACGGCTACTTTCCGATCGCCAGCCACCTGCGCGTGCAGCCGGTGCGCGTCAGCGAACGGGGTTTCTACGACGGCGCGGCGCACCGCCAGAGCCTCACCTCGGCCTACAACCAGTACACCCGCTGCAGCGCCGACCCGGTCTACCGCGAGAGCGACGAAGCGCTGCAGATGCTGCTGCGCCCGCTCTTCATCACCTCGTTCATGCTGGCCGACTTTCTGCAGGACAACGGCTTCTTCGGCGCGAAGCGCCTCGTTGTGTCGAGCGCGTCGAGCAAGACCGCCTACGGCACCGCGTTCTGCCTGCCCGGTGTCGACATGATCGCGCTGACCTCGCCGCGCAACCGCGCCTTTGTCGACAGCCTGGGCTGCTACAAAAGCAGCGCGAACTACGCCGATCTCGAACAACTGTCCGCCGACACGCCGGTGGTTTACGTCGACTTCTCGGGCGACGAAGCGCTGCGTGCGCGCGTTCACCACCATTTCGGCGCCGCGCTGGTCTACGACTGCTACGCCGGCTCCGCGCAGAACACGAACTTCCTGCGCGATACCGCGTTGCCCGGCCCCGCGCCGACCTTCTATTTCGCGCCGGTGCAGATCAAGAAGCGCAACGCCGACTGGGGCCCCGCCGTCGTCAACCAGCGCTTCGGTGAGGCGCAGCAGCGGTTCATCCGACACGTCGGCGATGCCGGCTGGCTGCGTGTGGCGGAACACAGTGGCTTCGAGGCGGCGCAGGGCCTGATTGCCGACCTGTACGCGGGCCGTGCCGATCCGCTGCTGGGGCATGTCGTGATGCTCGGTGATGGCGCGACGTCGCCCCGCTGAGCGCGTTGCCGAAAGCGCGACGACGCCCTGCGGCCTACACTCGACGCGGCCGACTTCAGGAGACCGCGCATGAGCACCCACAACATCCCCCGCAGCGCGCTTCAGCTGCGCTCGCTCGTCAAACAGAGTGGTGAGCTGGAGGTATCGCTCGCCAGCGTTCCTGTCCCGGAACCTGCGGCGAACGAGGTGCTCGTGCGCATCGAAGCGTCGCCGATCAACCCGTCAGACCTGGGACTGTTGTTCGGTGCCGCCGACATGAATACGGTGAAGGCAACGGGCTCGCCCGCACAACCTGTCGTCACCGCCCGCATTCCGGATGGCGCCATGAAGGCGATGGCGGGGCGTCTGGACGCGTCGATGCCGGTCGGCAACGAAGGTGCGGGCGTGGTCGTGGCGGCCGGGGCGTCGGAAGCGGCGCAGGCGCTGCTGGGCAAGACCGTCGCCGTGCTCGGCGGCGCGATGTACGCGCAATACCGCTGCATCGCGGCCGACCAGTGCCTGGTGCTGCCGGCCGGGGCCACGCCGGCCGATGGCGCATCGTCGTTCGTCAACCCGCTGACCGCGCTCGGCATGGGCGAGACGATGCGGCGCGAAGGCCACACTGCCCTTGTGCACACGGCGGCGGCGTCGAACCTGGGCCAGATGCTCAACCGCATCTGCCAGGCCGACGGCGTGGCGCTCGTCAACATCGTGCGCAAGCCCGAGCAGGCCGACCTGCTGAAGGCGATGGGCGCCGCCCACGTGTGCATCGCCGGCTCGCCCACCTTTCTGCAGGACCTGACCGATGCGCTCGTCGCCACCGGCGCGACGATCGCGTTCGACGCGACCGGCGGTGGCAAGCTCGCCGGGCAGATCCTCGGCTGCATGGAAGCTGCGCTGAACCGAACCGCCAAGGAATACAGCCGCTACGGCTCGACGACGCACAAGCAGGTCTACATCTACGGCGGCCTGGACATGAGCCCGACCGAGTTCAACCGCAACTTCGGCATGACGTGGGGCATGGGCGGCTGGCTGCTGTTCCCGTTCCTGCAGAAGATCGGGCCGGCCGCCGCGCAGGTGCTGAAGCAGCGTGTGGCGGCCGAACTGAAGACGACCTTCGCAAGCCACTACGCGAAGGAAGTGTCGCTCGCCGAAGTGCTGCAGCCCGGGATGATGGCGGTCTACGGTCAGCGCGCGACCGGCGTGAAGTTCCTGATCAACCCGAACAAGGGCCTGGGCTGATCGGAGCGTTCAGGGCTGCGGTGCGCCCTGCTGGCGCGCGGGCGCGGCCTTCGCGAAGGCTTCGAGCTTTTCGCAGCTCGCCATGATGCGGTCGATGGTCGGAATGTTCGCCACCTCGATCTTGAACACACGCATCACGACGATGATGCTGGCCAGGCAGATGTCGGCCAGCGTGACCGATTCGCCGTGGCAAAACGTGCCGGTGCCGGGCTCGCTGAAGAGGCGTTGTTCTAAGGCCTGCAACCCGGTCGTGAACCACTGGACTTGCCAGGCGCGCCAGGCCGCGTCGTCGAAACCGCCGGCGGTGGTCAGGTATTTCTTGACGCGTGGCGTGATCAGCGGGTGCGTGTCGGCCACGAGCATCGAGGCCAGCGAGCGCACGCGGGCGCGGCCGTGCGGGTCGGTGGGCAGGAGCGCCGGGCTCGGGTAGGTTTCGTCGAGGAACTCGAGGATCGCGAGCGACTGCGTGATCGGCACGGCCGACGCGCCGGCGTCGTTGTCGAGCAGGGCCGGGATCGCGCCGAGCGGGTTGATTTTCAGGAAGGCCTCGCCGCGCTGCTCGCCGGTGTCGAGGTTGACGTTGCGCTCGTGCGGCTGCACGCCTTTCAGGTTGAACGCCACGCGCACCCGGTAGGTGGCCGAGGTGCGCCAGAAGGAATAGAGCTCGAAGCGGGTGGGAGCGGTCATGGTGATTCCTGAATCTGTGTTCTGCGCAGGATAGGGCAAGGCGCAGGGTGGTGGAGTGCCGGCGTCCACGGCTGCCCCGTTGTCTGTTCAGGGTGAGCGCATCGGCACGGCCAGGATGCGCTCGGAAACAGTATCCGGAATGATGGCCACCGGGCTTTGCAGCCCGCCTGTCAGTTTCAGCACGCCCTGCTGCACGAACGGGCTCAGGCTGCGCGTGGTGACCACCGCCACCGACGGCAGCCGCGCGCCGCCCTCGAGGCCCTGCACCAGCACCTTCGTGAAGGCGCCGTTGCCCCAGGACCGCCGCTCCAGCGACTCCTGCTTGCCGGTGCTCGAAGCGAAGACGATGACGGAGTTTTCCGGCGCGGACAACACGTTGGCGAACCGTGCCGTCTGCGTGCCCCCGCCGAGGACCTGCGTGACCGCACCGGCGAAACAGGTGTCGAGGAACAACAGCGACCGACCGCGCAAGCGCGACAAGGGCCCGGAGAAGACCCGCCCCGGCACCGCCGTGGCGGAAGGCCGGGCGAGTTCGAACTCGTAGGGAACGAAGTGGTACGAGCCGTCAAGATCGTTGATGCCGTGGCCCGCCATGAAGAGCGCGCCGATGTCCTGGGGCCCGACCCGCTCCTCGAGCCAGCGCATGGCGGCTTCGATCGCCGGCCGGGTCGCCTGCTCGTCGAGCAGCAAACGGGCTTCGACCTCCGCGTACACGGGCCCGCGCTGGCGCTTCAGCACGTCGACGAAATCCATGGCGTCCTTGGCCGGCAGGTCGAGCCGGATGCTCTTCTCGGCGTAGCGGGCGATGCCGATCGCCACCACATACAGCGTGCCGCCCGGCGTCGCCGGCTCGAGCGGCCTCGCCCCGGAGCGGTCGACCTGGTAGCGCACGGGCTCCGATGCAACTTCTCCGGTGCGCACAACGAGCTGCACCACGTGCATCTGGCTGCCCACGTCGAGCCTCAGCGCACCCGCTTGCTGGCCGTCGAAGCTCGCGGGCAAGGTCAGGGCGAGAGGCTCGACGAGCAGGCCGTCGACACGCGCCTCCAGCCGCAGTGAGCTTGCGGGGCGATCGGTACGCAAGGTGAAGGGCAGCGTCACCGGGCCCGTGCGTCCGCTCAGGCGCAGCGGCTCGAGCGGTGCCAGCACGGGGGGCGTCGCCAGGTCCGGGGGTGCGAGGATCTGGTCGACCGAAGCGCTGGCCAGGAGGGGGGTGACGCTGCTGGCCGCGGCCGAACCCGGGCGCGCCGCATCGGCGAGCTGCAGGGCCTGCGCCGCATCGGCGGTCTCGAGCACCCGGTCGATGACGTCGGGGCGCTGAAAGCGGTCACGGAAACGGCCGACCGTGAAGAAGTCAGGCACGGGGCTGCCGGCCCGGTCGACGAGCCAGCCGATGCGCGACTCGACGCCGTGGCTGGCGTCGAAGTGGCCGGTGGGCATCCACAGCACCCAGCCGTCCGGCATGACCAGCGCGGACAACAGCAGCTCGCCGTCACGCGCGCGCCACCAGCGGACCGTGCCGTCGCTCATGGTCGTGACCAGCAGGCGCCCGTCGGGCGTGGCGTTGACGGCGCGCACGTCGGTGGCGGTGCGCACTTCCCAGACCGTCTTCAGCGTGCGATCCATCCGCCGCAGGCCCTCGCTCGTCGCCAGCACCACGTCGCCATCGTCGCCGACATAACTCAAGGCCCGCGACACCTCGCCGACGCGCAAGGCAACCAGCTCCCCGCGCACGCGGGGCCGAAAGTTGTTCTCGAAGTCCTGGGCGGCGTCGAAGACGCCCCGGCGTGTGCGCGGATCGACCAGGCCCTCGGTGCGCCCCGGCCCGACCTGCCGCTCCGTGACGAGGAAGGACACCGGCGAGCGCTCGACACCGCGCGCCCAGCGCACCGTGCGCGCGTCGGGCGAGATCCACAGCTCGCGTGCGCCCTGGCGGATCAGAAACTCGATCTGCGGCGTCGAGCGGACCACGGCGCGCGGTTCGCCGCGCGCCGGAATCTCGAACACGCCCCAGGTTCCGGCAAAACTGCCCCAGACGACCGTGTCTCCCGCCTCCGCGGCATCGCCCGCGCCGGGTGGCACGGCGGCCAGCGCGAGATCGGTGATCGTGTCCTCGGCCACCGCCTGGCCGTGCAGCAGCGCACCGCTCGTGGCATCGAAGCGGTGGATGCGGCCTTCGACGCGCGGGCGCCGGTCGGTCGAGCCCGCGGTGATGATGCTGCGGCCGTCCTGGCTCCACAGCACGGCCTGCGTCGTGCTCACCGCCTGTGCCGGCCCCGGCTGCGGGATGTCGAACGGCGAGCGCAGGTTGCGCTCGAGCGCGCCCGAGTCGGCCGACACGATCGCGGCACCCAGCCCCGCCGTGTAGAAGCCGATGGCCAGGCGGCGCAGGTCGGGTGACAAGTCCAGCGAAAGCACGTCGCCACCGGCGCTGAAACGTGCGAGCGGCGTGAGCGACGACGGTCCTGCGCGGAAGGTGGCGACGGTGCCGTCGCGGCTGCCGACCGCGACGCGATCGCCCCGCACCGCGGTGGCGAAGCAGTCGCCGGCAAACGTTTCCTCGTGCACCAGCCTGCCGCTTTCCACGTCGAAAGCGCGGAAGGCGCCGGGCTCGGCATAACAGGCCAGCATCAGGCGGCCATCGCTCGACCAGCGCAAGCGACGCACGTGCTCGCCGCGCGCGTCGATGCGGCCGACGAACGCGCCGTTGGAGATGCGGAACAGCCAGATCGACGGGCCGGGCGACGCCGAGGCACTGCCCGTGCCCGCCACCGCCACGAGGTCTTCACGCGGATGCAGCGCCGCCGCGAACAGGCGACCGACGCGCGCCGGGCCGATCGGCGGTCGCAGCGTCGCGATGAGACGCCCGTCGGCGAGGCTCCAGAGGCCCGCGGTCTTGTCGTCGGACACCGTGACGACGGCGTCGCGGCCGGCATCGGCCGCCACGCGCATGATCGGTGCCGAATGCCCGGCGGTGTTCGTTTGCAGCCAGGTCGCGGCCTGCACCGGGGCCAGCGCCAGCAGCGCGGCGAATACGAACGCTGGCCAGGGTCTCAAGGCCATTGGGTCGCCGCAGGCCGCGCGACGAACACCATGCCGCCGAAGCCGCGCGTCGTGTTGACCGGGTCGACGACACCGAAGCCGAGGATCGCCAGCGTCTGCCCGGCAATCACCGCCACATCCTGCGGTGAGAACAAGCCGCCCGGCACCGGCCCGAGCGCCATGCCCGGGGAACCGTTGCCGACGATGGTGGTCACCGCACCGCTCGAGCTGATGCGGCGCACGGAGTGGTTGGTCGGCTCGACGACGTAGACGTTGTTGGCGGCATCGACGGCGAGTGCCTTGGGTGAGCCGAACCGTGCGTTGACGGACAGCGGCGCATCGACATAGCCCTCGAATGGCCCGAACGCGCCGGCGTACAAGGACACGACTCCGACCGTGCCGGAGGGCGCGATGCGGCGAACGACGTTGTTGCCGCTGTCGGCGACGTAGACGTTGCCGCTTGCATCGACGGCCACGTCTTCCGGCAGGTAGAAGCGCGCTGCCGTCCCGGTGCCGTTCTGCGTGCCAGACACATTCAGGGTGCCGGCGAAGACGGTGGCCGACGGTGTCGGGCTCAGTGCCACCCGCCAGATCACGTGTCGAACGCGATCGGCCACATAGAGCAGGTTGCGGGGAGCGTCATAGGCGAGTCCGTCGGCCGTGCCCATGCCCTGCGGCGCGCCGACGAGCGTGGTGACGCCGCTCGCGTTCAAGCGCCGGATGCGCACACCGTCGTTGAAGCTGTCAGCGAAATAGACGACACCGGTTCCCCCCGCAGTGAGTGCCGTGGCCGCGCGAATGGTGGCAGTCGACAGTGTGCCGTCCACCGGATTGACCGTTGACGATGTGATCGCAAGCGATTGCGTCGTCACAACGCCGGCACTGCTGATGCGCCGGATCGTCGGATAGTCCGAGACGTACAGCGTTCCGCCACTGTCGAGGGTCATTTGCATCGCTTCCAGGAAGCGGGCATCGAGCCCCGTGCCGTCGACGCGTGCGCGCTCGGAGAAAAGGGTCGGGTAGCCCGCCAGCACCGCCAGCTCGCCGGCCCGCCCGCTGGTGTTGGTGGTTTGCAGGGTGCCGAACGAGGCTTGCGCTGTTGTCTCGGCACTCTGGTGGCCGTTGGGAAGCGGCGCCATGCTGCGCACGGCGCCGGCGCGCACCGTCACCGCGAGCGTGCCGAACGCGTTCGCTGGCGGCGTCACGAGGGCGCTGTACTCTCGGCCGCTTCCCGTGAAGTTGCTGATCGTGCCGCGGTCGACCGAGATGTCGTCGGCACGGAACTCGCCCACCTCGGTGTTCCAGCTGAAGCTGACGGTGAATGGCCCGGTCTTCCAGCCGGAGCCGCCCGAGTTGATCGTCACGGTCAGCACATTGCCGATGTCCTGCGCTTGGTCTGGATAGAAGTGTTCCGGCGGATAGGCGGTGCCATCGACGCGGAACTCACTCGAATCCCGGCACCAGTTCTCACCGGGCTTGTCTTGAGGCAGGCCCGATGAGCCCGACCCGCCGTTGCACGCGCGAATGCGGTAGCTGGCGGTCGAGGTGCCGTTGCCGACACGCACGCCGAAGCGGGCATTCGCCGGCGTGGAAGCGGTGATCTGGATCTTGTTGACGAAGCGTGTCAGCGCAGATCGGTCGTTGTCCCGCTCGAGCACGAGGTAGTACGCGATGTTGCTGTTCGCATCGCCGCCGGTTGCGGGGTGCCGGTCCCAGACGAGCAGCAGATTCCCGGTCGAGGTGTCGGGCGTCACCACGAACGCATCCGGCAGTATCCCGGGGGTGCCGGCGTCGCCGGCCGATCCGGACTCGCCGCCGCTGTCGCCACCGACACCGCCGCCGGTGTAGTCGAAGTTGATCAGGGCCGTGTCGAACTGGAAGCTGAGCGAAGCGGCGGTCGATGCGTTGTCGGCCGCGTCGCGGGCGGCGCCCGCCGCCACCGAGACAGAGATCTCTCCACGGTCCGAAGCCGGCGGCGTGAGGAGCATCGAGTAGGTGCGCGCATCGACCGCCACCAGCGGCCCCTTCTGCGCGTTGCTGACCACCACCTTGTCGGCGGTGAAACCGAGGACGGGCTCGCTCCATTGCAGCGTCAAGGTCACGGGGCCGAGCGCCAGCCCCGGGATGTTCTGGCTGAGCGTCAGCGCCGGCGGCGTGACGTCGGTGCGGAACGCCTGCCGTGCCGTCGCTGATGCCAGGCTCGGGTTGCCGGCCGCGTCGCTGGCCGCGCCGGCCGCGAGCGTGACGGTGAGCTCTCCGACGGAGTCTGGAGGCGGGGCCACCTGCAGCGTGAACGTGGTGCCCGACACCTGGGTGAAGCTGCCCTTGGTGCCGTTGCTCACCGTCACCGCATCGGGACCGAAGGCCAGCGGCGCCTCGCTCCACGAGAAGGTGAACGTGACAGGGCCGCCGGCAGTACCGGGGACATCGTCCGAAATCGTCGCAGCCGGCGCCACGGCATCGACCGTGATCGTGCGACTGGTCTGCACCGCCGTGCCACCCGCTGCGCGCTGGAACGAGGCGAGCAGGACCACCTGGCCGCTGATCGGCAGCGCGCTCTCCGGGAGGGTCGCCGACCAGGCCGTGCCGCTGACCTGCGCGGCGATGCTGTTGCCGCCGACCTGCAACGTGACCGGACGGTCGGCTTCGGAGACGACGCCGCGAACCACGACGCCCGCACTGCGCTCCGCCGCGTTGACGAAGTCGTCGCCGGACACGACGGCGATCGTGACGATGCCCGTGCCGATGGCGTGCACGTCGAGCTCGCCGGCCGGCGCGGTCTCACGCGCGCCGATGCCGTCGGTTTGCCAGCGGCCGCCTTCCTGCGTCAGCACGCGCGCCTGGTACAGACCCGCGAACGCCGGCTGCACGACCCGCGCTGCGGGCAGGCCGTCGAGGCGCTGCGGCGTGAACGGCCCCGAATAGGTGGTGGGCGCACCCGACCCGGCGTCGAGCGGAATCGAGCCCCAGAAGAACAGCGCACCGGCAGTGTCGATCGCGATGAAGCCACGATCCGTGCTCGCGATGCCGACGATGTTCGACAGGCCCGCCACCGAGCCCGCCACACCGCGAGACGCGCCCGCGGCGCCCAGGCCGCCGTCGACGTTCTCGCCCCAGGCCCAGACCGTGCCGTCGCGGCGCAACGCGGCGAACGTGGCGTCTGCCGGGCCGGCGAAGCCTGCGAGCGCGAGGACCTGGTCAAGTGGACTGCCGCCAGCGATCTGTACTGGCTGGGGCAGCGTCTGCGTGCGCGTGTCGAGCGATGGTTGGCCCAGTGCAGCGGCGCCGGTGCCCCACGCGAGCACACGCCCGTCCTGCTGCAGCGCGAGCGACAGGTCTTTCAGTGCGAGCACGCTCATCACCTGTGACAGGCCCGCCAAGGCGCTGGGCTGTGCCGACAGGGCGACGCCCTCGCCAAGCTGCCCGTGCGAACCATCGCCCCAGCCCAGCACCGTGCCGTTCGCCATGCGTGCCAGCGCATGCGAAGCACCGAGCGAAATCATGCTCGCGCCGCCCAAGCTGCCGATCGCTGCGGGCGCCGCGCGGTCGACGTTGGCACCCAGCCCCAGCACGCCGGCCGCACCGCCGCTGCCGACAGCTGCCACCGAGCCGTCGCGCCGCTTCAGGAACAGCGCACTCGCCGGCGGCTGCGAGGCCGAGAAGAGCGCGACCACCTCGGTGTCGATCGTTGCGCCGGTGCTGCCGTCTGCATTGAGCCGAAGCACCGAGCCATTGCGCTCGAGGCGGACGACGGCTTTCGCTCCGCTGCCCGGCACGGCGTAGGCGCCCATCGCGAGCGGTGCGGAGGTGCGGTCGCGCAACGCCGCGGTCGCCAAGGCGCGCGCGGCCGCCGCAAGCGCTGCGTCCAGCGCCGCGCGGAGCTGTCCCGGGTCGTAGGCCAGCAGCATCACGGCAGACACCGGCGAGCCTTCGGCATCGCGGCCGTCGAGTTTCCCGTCAGCGGCATCAAGGGCAAACTGCCTTGCGGCGGCCAGCGAAGGCGCCGTCAGGCCCGGATTGAACGCCGCGGCGCCGTAGCCCAGCGTCGCCAGCGCGAGCGCATAGCGGTCGGCCGGCCGATCGGCCAGCGACGCCCCGTCGGCGGTGCGAGGCATCAGCGTCAGGCTCTCGATCGAAAGAGACTGCGGGAACAGGCCCGTGAAAGCCGACGCCAGCACTTGTTGGTGCGCCACGTCGATGGCCGGTCCAGTGGGCAGGGCTTTCGCCTTCGCGGCCAGCGACACGGCTCTGTCTGAAGACGCCGCCGATGCAGTGCCCATCACGCGCCGCACCACCGCCTCGGTCCAGGGCGTCACGCCGATGTTGGCGGTGAGTGCGGCCACCAGCGCGCGCATCGACTCGCCGGGCCCGAACGCTGCCGTTGAACCGTTGGCCGGATCGACGTAAGCCGCCGTGGACGTGCCCGCGACCTCGATGAGGAAGGGCCCGGCAACCGTGCAGGCCTTCAAGGTCACACGTCCGTCGGCCCCCGTCGGTGCGCTGCCGATGGCGGTGCCGTCGGCGCCGCGCACCGTCACCAGTGCACCAACCAGTGGCGTCGCCGTGACGGCAGGGCGGATACCCACGCCGCCCTGGCCATCGGCACCGTTGCCGACCCCGGAAGCGCCGGCGACCCAGTCGAGCGAACCCGAAAAACCGGAGCTCACGCCGGCGGTGCAAGGGGGCTTGTCGGACCCGCCGTTACCGCCTCCACCGCCGCAACCGGCGATGAGCGCGGCTGACAGCAAAGGGAACCAGAGGCGGCTGTCGATACTTGGCAAATGGAAGCGGCTAACGTGTTGGCTCCTTGCTGCTGGACGGGACCGCACGACCGACGGCTGCCTGCGGCGCCACCGATGGTGTGGGTTGTGCGCAGCGCTCGGAACCCCTCAGTCCGGTGCCCGGGGCCGGGAAAGGTCGATTGCGGAGCGGCCCGGGGCAGCAGGGCGCGCTGCACCACATCATTCCATGGCGCAGCGGAAATGCATCCGCTCGATGTACTAGGCGGTGCCGAAACGCGGCTATGCAGTCCGGCCGGGCAGATCACAGGGCTTGAGGGCAGCGGTCGAACGCGCTTCAGAGAGGCGCGCGTTGGAGGCATCGCCACCGCGTCGTCGAGCGTGGTCTTTCAACGTGAACGTCGGCGTGCCGAAGCGGCTCCGGCTTCATGAGTGTCTTCGCGCCTGCAAGACATCGCGATTCAGCCGGAGCGCTTCTGGATCGGGTCCAAGGGCATTCTTTGGCGGAAGCCCCATGGGCACGTCAGAACCGTTCGCGTGTCTTCGAGCTTGCGGGGAAGGGTGGTGCTCGCCTTCTCGCCGCAGGCAGAGTATCGAGACTTGACGGGTTACCGCAACGCGTCGTCGGGTTAGGCCCTTCGCCTCTGCGCACAATTCGCTCAAAGCGCGCAGCGCGCAAAAAGAAAGCACTTAGGGCGGTAGCCGCTAAGTGCTTGCTGTAGCTGGGAAATTATTTGGTGGCGCTTCAGGGATTCGAACCCCGGACCTGCGGATTATGATTCCGTCGCTCTAACCGACTGAGCTAAAGCGCCTAAGCCCTCAATTATATCGCCCAGCGGGCCGGGTTGCGTTGGGGCCCTGCCCGAGCGTGCTCTGCCTTTCACAATTCAGGCCCTCCGCGGCCAACGCCTGCCCCGAATGTTCAGCTTTTTCAAGAAGAAGCCCGCCACGCCGCCTGACGTACCGCTGGCGCCGCCGGCCGAGGCGCCGCCGCCCGCCGTGGCGGCGCCCGAACCCGAGCGCCGCACCTGGATCGACAAGCTGCGCGGTGGCCTGCGCAAGACCGGCTCCAGCATCGCCCAGGTGTTCACCGGCACGCAGATCGACGACGCGCTGTATGAAGAGCTGGAGTCGGCGCTGCTGATGGCCGACGCCGGCGTCAAGGCGACCGAATACCTGCTGGCCGACCTGAAGCGGCGCGTCAAGGAGGCCAGGGCCACCGACCCGCAGGCCGTGAAGGGCTTGCTGGCCGACGCGCTCGCCGATCTGCTGGCGCCGCTGGAGCAGGCGCTGCGCGTGGGCGAGCACCGGCCGACGGTGATGATGGTCGTGGGTGTCAACGGCGCCGGCAAGACCACCAGCATCGGCAAGCTGACGCGCCACCTGGCCGACGCGAACAAGAAGGTGCTGCTCGCTGCTGCCGACACTTTTCGCGCCGCCGCGCGCGAGCAACTGGCGGTGTGGGCCGGGCGCAACCAGGTCGAGATCGTGAGCCAGGAAGGCGGCGACCCGGCGGCCGTGACCTTCGACGCGGTCATCGCGGGCAAGGCGCGCGGTTGCGACGTGGTGATTGCCGACACCGCCGGGCGCCTCACGACGCAACTGCACCTGATGGAAGAGCTGAAGAAGATCCGCCGCGTGATCGCCAAGGCGCAGGACGGTGCGCCGCACGAGGTGTTGCTGGTGGTCGACGGCAACACCGGCCAGAACGCGCTGACGCAGGTGAAGGTGTTCGACGAGGCGCTGCAGCTGACCGGGCTCATCATCACCAAACTCGACGGCACCGCGAAGGGCGGTGTGCTCGCGGCGGTGGCGCTGTGGTCGCGCGAGCGGGTGCGTGGCGGCGGCCGGCCGCTGCCGGTCTACTTCATCGGCGTGGGCGAAAAACTCGAAGACCTTCAGACCTTCAGTGCGCGCGAATTCGCGCAGGCGTTGCTGGCCTGAGTTCAGCGCTTTTGCAGCGGCGTGGGGCCGGAGTCGAACTCGTCGAACCAGGTCGACGGCGGTGCTTCGATCATGTCGTCGCGGCCCGCGTTGCGGTCGGTGTCGAGGAACAGGTCGTTGGCGTTGTTGCCCAGCGCCATCGAGGCCGGCCCGCTGAGTGGTGACTGCACCGGCGCCGCCTCGGTGGCGGTGGCCGTGGGCCGGGGAAGCAGCGCCTCGCGTGCGGCGTCGGCCGAGGGCAGCACGTTTTCGGTCCACACATGCAACGGGATCGATGCGGCCTTGAGCGAGCGGCCGATGCGCGAGAGCCGCTTGCGCGCCCGCTCGCTGTTGCGGCTGTCGGCGGCCTGGATCTCGATCACGCCGATGACCTGCGAGGTCATGTCGCAGACCACGAAGTCGACACTCTGGTAACCGAGGCGGCGCAGCCAGTCGGAATACGAGTTGCGCTTGGGTACGCTCAGGAAGCGCGAGAGCGGCACCTGGGCCAGGATCATGTACTCGGGCAGCGCCCGCACCAGCGTGCCGAACGCGATGCGCTCGGGCGTGGTCATCACGCGCGTGGCTTGCGGTGGCCAGCCGATGAGTGTGTCGATGCGGTCTTCCGCTTCGGCCTCGCGCACGCCGCCGGACTCGCGCCGACGCAGCCACCACACCCCCACCAGCGCCGCCAGAACGACCAGAAGCCCGATCAGCCAGAAGTCCATCTTCATCATTCCTTGTCCTTTTGGAGCATTGGCTGCCGTGCGCCGGTCAGCGCATGCCGCCGGGGCCGCCCATGCCTTTCATGCCACCCATGCGCTTCATCATCTTCATCATGCCGCCGCCCTTCATCTTCTTCATCATGTCGCGCATCTGCTCGTACTGGTTGAGCAGGCGGTTCACGTCCTGAACCTGCACGCCGGCGCCGACGGCGATGCGGCGCTTGCGTGTGGCCTTGAGGAGGTCGGGCTTGCGGCGTTCGAGCGGGGTCATCGAGCAGATGATGCCCTCCATGCGGCGCACGTCGCGCTCGGCGCGGTCCATGTCGGCCTGGCCCGGCGTCTTGCCGCCGGTCATCTGGCTCGGCAGCTTGTCCATCAGGCCCGACAGACCCCCCATCTTCTTCATCTGCGAGATCTGCGACAGGAAGTCGTTCAGGTCGAAGGCGTCGCCGGACTTGACCTTGTCGACGAGCTTCTGCGCCGCCGCCATGTCGACGCCTTTTTGTACCTCTTCGACGAGGCCGACGATGTCGCCCATGCCGAGCACGCGGCCGGCGTGGCGTTGCGCGTCGAAGACCTCGAGGCCGTCGATCTTCTCGCTGACGCCGGCAAACTTGATCGGCGCACCGGTGATCTGCCGCACCGAGAGCGCCGCGCCGCCGCGCGAGTCGCCGTCCATCTTGGTCAGCACGATGCCGGTCAGCGGCAGCGCTTCCTTGAAAGCCTTGGCGGTGTTGATCGCGTCCTGACCCTGCATGGCGTCGACCACGAACAGGGTTTCGACGGGCTTCAGGGCCGCGTGCAGTTCGGTGATCTCCTGCATCAGCGCCGCGTCGATGGCCAGGCGGCCGGCGGTGTCGACGAGCAGCACGTCGAAGTAGTGCTTGCGGGCGTAGTCGAGCGCGGCCAGCGCGATGGCGAGCGGCTTGTCTTCAGCGGTGGAAGCGAACCACTCGGCGCCGGCCTGTTTGGTCACCATCTTCAGCTGCTCTATGGCGGCCGGTCGGTACACGTCGGCCGAGACCGTGAGCACCTTTTTCTTGCGCTTTTCGATCAGGTGCTTGGCGAGCTTGGCGGTCGTCGTGGTCTTGCCCGCGCCTTGCAGGCCGGCCATCAGGATCACGGCCGGCGGCTGCGCAGCGAGGTTGATGTCGGAGACACCTTCGCCCATCGTGGCCGCGAGTTCGCGGTTGACGATGCCGACCAGCGCCTGGCCGGGCGAGAGCGAGCCGACGACTTCGGCGCCGAGCGCCTTGTCTTTCACCCGCGCGATGAAGTCGCGCACGACCGGCAGGGCCACGTCGGCTTCAAGGAGTGCCATGCGCACTTCGCGCAGCATGTCCTGCACGTTGTCTTCGGTGATGCGGGCCTGGCCGCGCATCGTCTTGACGAGCCGACTCAGGCGGTCGGTTAGGGTGGAAGCCATTCGGTGGTGATCAAGCCTTGAACGTGCAGGCACGAAAGTACACTGTCAGCATGATTCTATCGTTCGGTACCCCTGCTGCGGGCGCGGCCGCGCTGGCGTTGGGCCTGCCCAGCCTGCTCGCGGCGTTGGCCTACGCCATGGCGGTCGGGCTCAATGAACGATTCAGCGGCGCCCTGCGCGCCGCCTTGCTGGTCGGTTGGGTCGCCCACGCGATCGCGATCGTGGTCGACATCGCCGGGCTGGGCAGCGACGTCGTCGTGGCCCGGTTCGGCTTTGCGCCGGCCCTGTCGATGACGCTGTGGCTGGTGCTCGCCGTCTACGTCGTCGAAAGCCGTCTTGTTCCGTTGCCCGGGGCGCGGCGCGTGCTGGCCTTGCTCGGCATCGTCGTCGTCGTGCTCGCATGGACTTTTCCCGGCGAGGTGCGGCCGCTGGTGGCTTCACGCTGGGCGCCTTTGCACTGGGTGCTCGGCATCGCGTCTTATGGCCTGTTCGGCGCGGCCGTGCTGCATGCCGCGATGCTGGCCCGCGCCGAGCGCCAGATGCGGCCGGCGGCAGGCGCCGTGGCCGGTACGATGAAGGGCATGCCCTTGCTGCGGCTGGAGCGGTTGACCTTTCGTTTCGTGGCCGCGGGTTTCGTGGTGCTGTCGGCCGCGCTGCTGCTCGGCGCCTGGTTTGCGAACCCTTGGCGCTGGGACCACAAGACGGTGTTCTCGGTGTTGGGCTGGGTCGTCTTTGCAAGCCTGCTGGCCGGGCGCCGGGCCTTTGGTTGGCGTGGCCCTGCGGCCACCCGCTGGGTTTATGCGGGTGCGGCGCTGCTGTTGCTGGCCTACGTCGGCTCGCGCTTCGTGCTCGAGGTGCTGCTGCACCGCGGGCCGGCGGCATGACCGAGGGCTGAGATGAAGATCTTCTTGTTCCTGGTCGCTGCGTTCGTTCTGCTGTGGTTGTTGCGACGCGGGCAAGGCAGCCGCCGTGCGCCACCGCCCGGCGCGCGGCCAGCGAACCCGTCCGCCGAGCCGCAGCAGATGCTGGCGTGCGCCCATTGCGGCGTGCACTTGCCGCGCGACGAAGCGCTGCCCGGCAAAGGCGGCGTGTTCTGTGGCGACGCGCACCGCACCGCGTTCGAGCGCGCCCACCCCGACTCATGAGTACGGGCGACCGGCGCTTTTCAGAGCGGCCCGGCAGTCGCAAGCCGGTGGTTGCGGAGGAGTCGTGGTTTGGTGCTTTCGGCTCCGACACGGAACTCCATGACGAAGGTGCGGCCGACGACGAGTCCCACTTCACGAACGGCCTGCATCAGGCGGCATCGGCGCCCAAGGATTCACGCTTCCTGTCGCGCCAGGCGGCGCGCGCGGTCAAGTCGGGCACGAGCGCCTTCGAGCGCATCTACCGCACCTTCATCGCCGCGCGCGCTGCGCTGGGTGTGGCGCTGGTGGTCACGTTGGCGGCGGCGGGCCTGTTCGGATCGCCGCCCACTTTCCCGGTGGTCGTCACCAGCATCGCCTACGCGGCGCTGGCGATCAGCCTGTGGCTGCTGCCGCGCTACCGCCCGGCCGCGGCGCCGCGTGCGCTGGTGCGCTTGCGCAGCCCGCAGTGGCTCGTGACGATCGGGGTCGACCTGGTGTGTTTCATGGCGCTGCACGTGCTGGCGCCGGTGGCGAGCCTCAACTACCTGGCGCTGCTGGTGATGCCGGTTTTGATGGCCGGCGTGCTGACGCCGCGCATCCTGGCGCTGGCCACCACGGCGGCGGTCACGCTCGCCTTGCTGGTGACGGCCTGGCTGGCGCGTTACTCGGGCGGAGACAGCGCGCTGCAGATCACGCAGGCCGGCCTGGCGGGGAGCGGCTTCTTCGTGATCACGGTGCTGGCCGGCGAGCTTGCCGGGCGCCTGGCGCGCGAAGAACTGACGGCCCGCGGCAGCATGGAAATGGCGCGCCAGCAGGCGCAGCTGAACCGGCTCGTGATCGAAGAGATGGAAGAGGGCGTGCTGGTGGTCGACCGGCGCGGCCGTGTGCGCGCCGCCAACCCGGCGGCCCGTGCGCTGCTTGCGCCCAGCGGCATGAGCCGGCCGGCGCCGTTTCAATTGCGTGGCGTGCAGGCCTGGGGCTCGCTCGTCGGCACCGTGGAGCGGGCGTTCGTCGAAGCCTCGTGGCCCGAAGCCGGGCGCGACGTGGTGCTGCGGTTCGAAGCCGGGTTGCAGCGCACGCTGCGCGCGCGCATCCGTTTCACGCGCAAGCGCGAGCCGCAGGCGACCGAAGAATTCTGTGTGCTGTTCCTCGAAGACGTGCGCAACATGCAGGCCCGCAGCCGGCAGGAAAAACTCGCCGCGATGGGCCGCATGTCGGCCGGCATCGCGCACGAGATCCGCAACCCGCTGGCCGCGATCTCGCAGGCCAATGCGCTGCTGCTCGAAGACGTGGCCGACCCGGCTCAGCGCCGCCTGATGAGCATGGTGAGCGACAACGTCGAGCGCCTCAAGCGGATCGTCGACGATGTGATGGAAGTGGCGCCGGGGGCGGTGCAGGAGGTCGGCGCGATCGACGCCACGGCGCAGGTCACGGCCGTCTGCGCAGAGTGGGCCCGCGCGGCCGGGCTCAGCCTGGGCGAGGGCAGCGTGCTGCGCGTCGAGGTGCCGGGCGAGCCGCTCGGGGTGGTGTTCGACGCCGAGCACTTGCGGCGCGTGCTCGTCAACCTGCTCGACAACGCGCGCCGCTATGCGAGCCAGACGCCGGGCGCGATCCACCTGCGGCTGGACTCGCGGCACGCGGCGCAGGCCTTTCTCAGCATCGCCAGCGACGGTGCGCCCATTCCGCCCGACGTGGAGCCCTATCTGTTCGAGCCGTTTTTCTCGACCCGCAGCCGCGGCACGGGGCTGGGCCTGTATATTTGCCGGGAGCTGTGCGAGCGTTACGGCGCCAGCCTCGACTACCGGCTGCGCCCCGTCGGCGAAGCGCAGCGCAACGAGTTCTTCGTCGAGATGCGGCGCCGGGCGCTCAACCCCGCCGAAGCCCGCCAACACCTCACTTCATGACCACTGCTTCGCATTTCAGTTTGCTGGTCGTTGACGACGAGCCCGACCTTCGCACGCTCTATGAGCTGACGCTCTTGCGCGAGGGCTACGACATCGAGACCGCCGGTACGGTGCAGGACGCCTTGCTGCACCTGAAAGACCGCACCTACAGCGCCGTCATCACCGACATGCGCCTGCCCGACGGCACCGGCCTCGACGTGCTGCGCTGGCTCGAAGAGAGCGGTCGGCGCGAGAAGGCCATCGTCATCACCGCCTACGGCTCGGCCGAGAACGCGGTCGAGGCGCTGAAGGCCGGTGCCTACGATTACCTGACCAAGCCGGTCGACCTGAAACAGTTTCGCGCGGTGGTGGCGTCGGCGCTCGGCCGCGGCAGCGTCGTGGTGCCGACCATGGACCCCACGACCTTGCCTTCGGAGCAGGGTGGCGTCGTGGCGCCGCGTGTGCCTCGGCCGGTGGTGGCGGCGCCGGCGGTGGCTTCAGGCAGCCCGGCCTTGCAGCGCATGGCTGGCCAGTCGACGGCCATGGAGCAGGTGCGGTCGCTCGTCGACAAGGTGGCACGCAGCATGGCGCCGGTACTTGTGACCGGCGAATCGGGCACCGGCAAGGAACTGGTGGCACGCTCGATCCACGAGGTGAGTGTGCGCAACGGCCAGCCGTTCATTGCCGTGAACTGCAGCGCGATCCCCGAGCAACTGCTCGAGGCCGAGTTCTTCGGCTACCGCAAGGGCGCGTTCACCGGCGCGATGGAAGACCGCGCCGGGTTCTTTCAGGCGGCCAACGGCGGCACGCTGTTCCTCGACGAGATCGGTGACCTGCCCTTGCCGATGCAGTCGAAGCTGCTGCGCGCCATCCAGGAGCGCTCGGTGCGGCCGGTGGGGGCCGTGAGTGAAGTGCCAGTCAACGTGCGCCTGCTCAGCGCGACCCACAAGGATCTGGGGGCCGAAGTGCTGTCCGGGCAGTTTCGCCAGGATCTTTTTTACCGCCTGAACGTGATCCAGATTCGCGTGCCGCCGCTGCGCGAGCGCCTCGAAGACCTGGCCTCGATCAGCGAACGCGTGCTCGAGCGCATCGCCAGGGACGCCGGCGTGTCGAGCCCGGCGCGCCTGACCCGCGAGGCGATGGTGCACCTGGAGCGTTATTCGTTCCCGGGCAATGTGCGTGAGCTGGAAAACCTGTTGCACCGCGCGGTGGCGCTGTCGGGCGGCGAGGTGATCGACGTCTACGACCTGGGGCTGCCCGAGACGGTGTTCACCGACACTGCGGCGATCGAGCTCGAGCGGATCATGGGCCAGACCGATGCCGAGGTGCTGCAGGCCACGCGCGGCCTGGCGCCGATGGTGCCGATCGAAGAGCCCTTGCCACGCGACCTGGCGGCCTACCTCGACGATGTCGAGCGTGACATCCTCGTTCGTGCGCTCGAGCAGCACCGCTTCAATCGCACGGCCGCGGGCGCGGGCCTGGGCTTGTCGCTTCGCCAGATGCGTTACCGCATGGCGCGCCTGAACGTCAACGTGGGCGGCGACGCCGGCGGCCCCGAACGCGAGTGAGTGTCATGGGTTGGCAGGCGGGCTGGTGGCGCAAGGCGCGCCGCTGCGAGTCACCGAACTTCGGCGCCCGCCCGGCGGGTGTGGCGGTCGATCTGGTGGTGCTCCATTCGATCAGCCTGCCCCCGGGTGAATTCGGCGGCGATGCGATCGAGCGCCTGTTCACGAACCGGCTCGACTGGAACGCTCATCCCTATTACGCGCAGATTCGTGGCATGCAGGTGTCGTCCCACTTTCTGGTGCGTCGCGACGGCGAACTGTTGCAGTTCGTTTCATGTGACGAGCGGGCCTGGCATGCTGGTGCATCGAGCTGGCGCGGGCGCGACGATTGCAACGATTTTTCGATCGGTATCGAGCTCGAAGGGCTGGAGGGCGGCCTCTTCGAAGCGCCGCAATACGAGGCCCTGGCACCGCTTGTGAGGGCGCTGGCGAAGCAGTATCCGATCACGGCGCTCGCCGGGCACGAACACGTCGCGCCGGGGCGAAAACAAGACCCCGGGCCGGGCTTCGACTGGCCCCGCCTGAAGGCTGCGCTGGGCTGGCCGGGAGGCCGTTTTCCGGACGGCCCGCATGCGGCCGGTTGAGCGTTTGGCGGCACCGCAAACGACCATTTCCGCACGGATTGTGGTGCGCTTCGCATCAGGGTTGATACGCTACAGCTAGTGCTTGTTGAGCTGTCAGACCCCAGATATAGTGTGTGATCGTGTTATCCTTCAGCTCGTCAAACGCTGTGCCAAAAGCCCATTCCATGAGCTCACCCGGACTGCCCGACACAAGCTGCCTCGCCGCGCGAGGCGGCGCTCGGTGCGGCCTGCGGAGTCGACTGCGGGAGCGTCGTTTCACTGGCCGGTGTTTCACCGCATTTCGCCCGTAAATACGGCGCGAGAAAAGAACAAGTCAAGCCCGCTCCGGCGGCGAATCAAAACCCAAGAGGGAACCCATGCAAACTGTTTCTACCGCGATCTCGTCCACTGCCTCTGCGCTTCGCCCGATGGCCGCTGCGAACCCCGTGCCTTCGGTCTACCAGGGTTACCAGATCATCCGGCGCAATGGTGCGGTGGTGTCGTTCGAGCCGAACAAGATCGCGGTGGCGTTGATGAAGGCCTTCCTGGCCGTCCATGGCACGCAGGGCGCGGCCTCGGCCAGCGTGCGCGAGACGGTCGACGGGCTGACCGAATCGGTGGTGCGTGCGCTGCTGCGTTCGCGCCCGGGCGGCGGCACCTTCCACATCGAAGACGTGCAAGACCATGTCGAACTCGGCCTGATGCGCGGTGGCCACCACGAAGTGGCGCGCGCCTACGTGCTGTACCGCGAGCGCCGTTCACAGGAACGTTTGCGTCAGGGGCAGCCCGCTGCGCCGGTCGAACCTTCGCTGACCGTGCTCGACCGTGGTCAGCGTGTGCCGCTGGACCTGGCGCATCTGAAGACACTGATCGACTCGGCCTGCGCCGGCCTCGGTGCCGACGTGAAACCCGATCCGATCCTGGCGGAAACTCGGCGCAACCTGTACGACGGTGTTCCGATCGACGAAGTGCACAAGGCCTCGATCCTGGCGGCGCGCACGCTGATCGAAAAGGATCCGGGCTACACGCGCGCTACCGCACGCCTGCTGCTGCACACGATCCGCCGCGAGATCCTCGGCGAAGAAGTGCTGCACGCCGAGATGCATGCACGTTATGCGGAGTACTTTCCCGGCTACATCCAGAAGGGTGTGCGCGCCGAGCTGCTGGACGAAAAGCTGCTGCAGTTCGACCTGGTTCGATTGGGTGCGGCATTGAAGGCCGACCGCGACCTGCAGTTCGACTACCTGGGCCTGCAAACGCTGTACGACCGCTACTTCCTGCACATCGAAGAAGCGCGCATCGAGTTGCCGCAAGCCTTCTACATGCGTGTGGCGATGGGCCTGGCGCTCAATGAGATCGACCGCGAAGCGCGTGCGATCGAGTTCTACGAAGTGCTGTCGAGCTTCGACTTCATGAGCAGCACGCCGACCTTGTTCAATGCCGGTACGCGGCGCTCGCAGCTGTCGAGCTGCTACCTCACGACGGTGGCCGACGATCTCGACGGCATCTACGAAGCGCTGAAGGAAAACGCGCTGCTGAGCAAATTCGCCGGTGGCCTGGGCAACGACTGGACCAACGTGCGCGCGCTCGGCAGCCACATCAAGGGCACGAACGGCAAGAGCCAGGGCGTGGTGCCCTTCCTCAAGGTCGTGAACGACACGGCCGTGGCCGTCAACCAGGGTGGCAAGCGCAAAGGCGCTGTCTGCGCCTACCTGGAAAGCTGGCACCTCGACATCGAAGAATTCCTGGAGCTGCGCAAGAACACCGGCGACGACCGCCGCCGCACGCACGACATGAACACCGCGAACTGGATCCCCGACCTGTTCATGAAGCGTGTGATGGACGGCACCGACTGGACGCTGTTCTCGCCGAGCACCTGCCCCGACCTGCACGACAAGTTCGGCAAGGCCTTCGAAGTGGCCTACACGGCTTACGAAGCCAAGTGCGAGCGTGGCGAGATCAAGCTCTTCAAGAAGACACCGGCCCGCGACCTGTGGCGCAAGATGCTCTCGATGCTGTTCGAAACTGGCCACCCCTGGATCACGTTCAAGGACGCCTGCAACGTGCGCTCGCCGCAGCAGCACGTGGGCGTCGTGCACTCCAGCAACCTGTGCACCGAGATCACGCTCAACACCAGCGAGACCGAGATCGCGGTCTGCAACCTGGGGTCGGTGAACCTGGTGCATCACTTGAAGCGCGAGAACGACGTCGTGCAGATTGACCACGACAAGCTGAAGAAGACGGTCTCAACCGCGATGCGCATGCTCGACAACGTGATCGACATCAACTACTACGCGGTGAAAAAAGCCCGTGACTCGAACCTGAAGCACCGCCCTGTGGGCTTGGGCATCATGGGCTTCCAGGATTCGTTGTACGAACTGGGTTTGCCTTACGCGTCAGACGCGGCCGTCGCCTTCGCCGACCAGTCGATGGAAGCGGTCTGTTATCAGGCCTACTGGGCTTCGACCGAGTTGGCCGCTGAGCGCGGTCGCTACGCCAGCTACCGCGGCTCGCTGTGGGACCGTGGCATTCTGCCGATCGACTCCCTCGACCTGCTCGAAGAGCAACGCGGCGGGTACGTGGAAGTCGACCGCAGCACCACGCTCGACTGGAACGCGCTGCGCAGCCGCATCAGCGAATTCGGCATGCGCAACTCCAACTGCGTGGCGATCGCGCCGACCGCGACCATCTCGAACATCATCGGCGTGAGCGCATCGATCGAGCCCTCGTTCGGCAACCTGTCGGTCAAGTCGAACCTCTCGGGTGAGTTCACGATCGTCAACGAGTACCTGGTGCGCGACCTGAAGAAGCTCGGCCTCTGGGACGACGTGATGGTGATGGACCTCAAGCACTTCGATGGTTCACTGCGCCGCATCGACCGCGTGCCCGAAGACCTGAAGGCGCTGTACGCGACGGCCTTCGAGATCGAAACGCAGTGGCTGGTCGAAGCCGCCGCGCGACGCCAGAAGTGGATCGATCAGGGCCAGTCGCTGAACATCTACATGGCCGGTGCGTCGGGCAAGAAGCTCGACGAGACCTACAAGCTCGCCTGGTTGCGTGGTCTGAAGACCACCTACTACCTGCGCACCGTCGGCGCCACGCACGCGGAGAAATCCACAGTGAAGGCGGGTCAGATGAACTCGGTGTCGAGTGGTGGTGGCTCATCGACGATGGGCGCGAAGAGTGCGCCTGCGAGCGTTGATGCCGCGCTGAGTCTTGCGCATGTCGAGCCGGCGACGGACATCAAGTTCTGTGCGATCGACACGCCCGATTGCGAAGCCTGCCAATGAGGCGATCGCGCGCGGCGCTGTTGATGGGTTGTGATGCGAATCGACCTGTGCAAAACCACCGTGCGATGGCATTGAGCCATGTCGAGCCGATGCAATATCGCAACAAGCAATGGGCTCGAAAGTCAATAAGTGCTTGGGGTTCTTGCGCAACACTCTCATAATTAGAAAGCACTGGAAAACTCACTATGTTGGTTTGGGAAGAAGAAGTTAAGCCCTCGACAATTCACACAGCGAACCTGTCGCAGAACCACGCGACGCCGGCGTTCGCGGACGCTGAAGCGTCGATGTTTCCAGAAGCCGCGCCGATCGCCGCGCTCGCCGAAGTGCCAGCGGTGGCACGGCGCGTCAAGGCTGCCGATAAGCGCATCATCAACGGCCAGACCGATGTCAACCAGCTGGTCCCGTTCAAGTACAAGTGGGCTTGGGAAAAGTACCTGGCCTCGTGTGCGAATCACTGGATGCCGCAAGAGGTCAACATGTCGCGAGACATCGCGACCTGGAAAGATCCGAACGGCCTTACCGAAGACGAGCGCCGCATCGTCAAGCGCAACCTCGGCTTCTTCGTGACTGCCGATTCGCTCGCGGCCAACAACATCGTGCTGGGCACCTACCGCCACATCACAGCGCCCGAGTGCCGGCAGTTCCTGTTGCGCCAGGCGTTCGAAGAAGCGATCCATACGCACGCGTACCAGTACATCGTCGAGTCGCTCGGCCTGGACGAAAGCGAGATCTTCAACGCCTACAACGAAGTCAAGTCGATCCGTGACAAGGACGAATTCCTGCTGCCGTTCATCGGCGAGATCATGGATCCGAACTTCCACACCGGCACGGCCGAGAACGATCAGAAGCTGCTGAAGTCGCTGATCGTCTTTGCCTGTCTGATGGAAGGCTTGTTCTTCTATGTGGGCTTCACGCAGATTCTGGCGCTGGGTCGCCAGAACAAGATGACCGGTGCGGCGGAGCAATACCAGTACATCCTGCGTGACGAGTCGATGCACTGCAATTTCGGTATCGACCTGATCAACCAGATCAAGCTCGAGAACCCGCAGCTCTGGACGTCGGAGTTCAAGGGTGAGATCAAGGCGCTGTTTCACAAGGCGGTCGAGCTGGAGTATCGCTACGCCGAAGACACGATGCCACGCGGTGTGCTCGGCATGAACGCATCGATGTTCAAAGGTTATCTGCGCTACATCGCGAATCGGCGTGCAACGCAGATCGGTTTGGAAGAGCTTTTCCCGAACGAGGAAAACCCGTTCCCGTGGATGAGCGAAATGATCGACCTGAAGAAGGAACGCAATTTCTTCGAGACCCGCGTCATCGAGTATCAAAGCGGTGGCGCACTCTCGTGGGATTGACGTGTGCCTCGCGCATGCAGGTCGTGTGCAAGAGATCAAGATCCGCAAACCGTGCTGAGCCGACGCAGAAGCGGCTTACCCGGTTTGCTTCCCGATTCATCGTACCGAAGCGCCCCTCCTGGGCAGACTTGGGGCGATGAATAGCTGTCAGGCAGTGGCTTCATGCCAATGAGTGACGGTTTTTTTCAACTTGATCAAGGAGAAAACGAAATGGCAACTGCAAAGAAAGCTCCGGCAAAGAAAGCTGCTGCGAAGAAGGCTCCGGCCAAGAAGGCCGCTGTGAAGAAGGCCCCGGCGAAGAAGGCCGCTGTGAAGAAGGCCCCGGCGAAGAAGGCCGCTGTGAAGAAGGCCCCGGCGAAGAAGGCCGCTGTGAAGAAGGCCCCGGCGAAGAAGGCCGCTGCCAAGAAGGCTCCGGCGAAGAAGGCCGCTGCCAAGAAGGCTCCGGCGAAGAAGGCCGCTGCCAAGAAGGCTCCGGCGAAGAAGGCTGCTGCCAAGAAGGCTCCGGCGAAGAAAGCCGCGGCTAAGAAGCCTGCTGCGAAGAAAGCCGCGAAGAAGCCTGCTGCGAAGAAGGCCGCGGCAGTTGCTGCAACGCCTGTTGTTCCCGCAAAGACCGCGCTCAGCCCGCAGGCCGCTTGGCCCTTCCCCACGGGCAGCAAGCCCTGAGGGCTACGCTGACGACGTGACCAAACCCGGCTTCGGCCGGGTTTTTTGTGCTCAGTTGTCAGTGCCTGGAGTGCTGGAGCTCTCACCCTTCCGCATACCCCCCTCTGCAGAGATGCCGCCCGATCCGCACCTCGCGGCCGATTCATTTCGGGGTGCAATTCTTCCTCGCAGGCAAGGCAGATTCACGAACCGTTCCCGCTCCACGGCTTCCCGTCCCACGCGGTAGACCTCACATGCCGAGAACCGCGCGATCCAGTTGATGATTTTGGCCGCCCAGGCAGGCGATCTTGATCGCTCCCACACGATTGCCCAGATCGACGCAACGTTCGAGAGACCAGCCGCGTTCGAGACCGTACAGCAGCGCGCCGCGGAAAGCATCGCCGCAACCGGTCGGGTCGAGCACGCGTGTCGCCGCCACGCCTGGGACGTGGCTGCGAACACCTTGCTGCCAGAGATCACAACCTTGTGCCCCCAGCGTGACGATGACACCGCGCAAGTGCGACCGTGACAGCGTCTCCAGCGTCTGCCCGGTGCGGTCGCACAGCATCCGCGCTTCATAATCGTTGAGCGCGACCCAGGTGGCTTGTTCGACGAAGCGCTTGAGCTCCGCGCCATCGAACATCGGCAGACCTTGGCCCGGATCGAAGACGAACGGAATGCCTGCGCTCGACAACTGCCCCGCATGAGCCAGCATCGCGTCCCGTCCATCGGGCGCGATGATCGCCACGCCGATACCACGGTCTGTCGGCACCGACGTCAAATGGGCCGACTGCATCGCGCCGGGGTGAAAGGCCGTGATCTGGTTGTTGTCGGTGTCGGTGATGATGATCGCCTGGGCCGTGTGGTGGTCTGCGACTTCGCGGACGAACTCCGTGCTCGCGCCCCAGGAGCGAATGCGCTCCAGATAGTCCTGCCCGTCGGAGCCGCAGGCCGCCATCACGAGCGGCTCACCACCCAGCAGGCTGAGCGTGTAGGCGATGTTGCCCGCACATCCGCCGAACTCACGACGCAAGGTCGGGACCAGGAACGACACGTTGAGAATGTGCAACTGCTCCGGCAGGATCTGCTGCGCGAAGCGCCCGGGGAACGTGGTGATCGTGTCAAACGCCAGTGAACCGCAAATGAGTGCCGACATGGCTTCTCCAGAAATCAGGAATCAGAAAACGGGGCCGCCAGGAACGAAGCGGAAGAGTGGAATCAAGGATAAAAAATCTCGACCGTGTAGCCGCTGACGCGCGGGCCACCCGCCGAAAGAGTCAGCTGCAACGGAGACTCGCCTGCGGCCGGCAACATGGTGGAAGCGACTCGAAAGTCGCGTGGCGCCAAGGCGCGTCGCGCGATCAGCAGACCCGATGCGTCGGTCAGGCTCAACTCGATCGAGGGCAGCGCCAGGCCGATGGTGCTGCGGTTGCGCAAGGTCACTGAAAGGCGAAAAGCGTCGCTCGTACCGACGCGGGCCAGGGCCGTGCTTTCGACCGAAATGTCCTCGATGCGGTGCGGTGCTTCGATGCGGCAGCCGACCGTGTCGCACCATGCCGTCAATGCGGGCCGCAGGCTCGGCCAGCGGGCCGCGACCAGGTCGCGGAAATGGTGCGCCACCTGCAGCGCCAGGCATCCGAGCAGCACCACGCTGATGCCGAAGAGTGCTATGCGCGCAGCCGAGCTATGCCAGCGCGCCTCGCGCTGTGCCCGGCGCACGAACTCGGGTGTCGGGCCGCTGTCATCGGCGAGCTCTTCGACGGCCGTTTCGGGCGAAAAAAGCGCACCGACCTGCGAGGTGACTTCCTCGTCGGCCACCCACTCGGGGTTGAATTGCGCGTCCGAGAACTCGTGACGGTCGCGCGCTCGCACCTGCTTCGATGGCGTCGACCCCGAGTCCGCGCGGCGCGAGCCGAACAAACGCGTGTCGAGCTTGTCGACCAGATCAGGGTCGGCGGCCGCAGCGAAGGCATCGCTGTTCCACGGGGTGTCGGCGAGGGCGCCAGCGCGCGCTGCGGCGGCTTCCGCCCCGAACACCGACGCGCCTTCTGGCGGTGCGTCACGTTCCAGGTCGAACAGGCCTTCGAGGGCGTTGAACACCTCATTGCATCGCCCGCAACGCACCCAGCCTTCCGACACCTTGAGCTGGTCTTGCACGACGCGAAAGACGGTACCGCAAGAGGTGCATCGTGTGGCCAGACTCATGGACGAATCATGCCATGCACGTTCAGGCCTACCGGCTCGCGGTCATCAGGATCCAGCCGTCTTCGGTGTCGCTCACCTGCAGCGTCAGCCAGCCGGCGTAAGCGGCCTTGAGTTCATCGGCTTGCCGCTCCAGGATGCCGGCCAGCACCAGGTCGCCACCCGGTGCGACATGCGCACACAAGAGCGGCGCCAGCAGCTTCAGCGGCGTGGCCAGGATGTTGGCGAAGACGAGCGGGTACACGCCGCTCGCGGCCTCGGGCAAACCGGCGCGAAGGGTCACGCCGTTGTGGCGTGCGTTGGCGGTGGTCGACTCGACGGCAGCGGGGTCGATGTCGACGGCGTCGAGGCCGCTGGCACCGTGCAGCGCCGCGCCGATCGCCAGAATCCCCGAGCCGCAGCCGTAGTCGAGCACCCGGGTCCAGCCCGCAGACTTGGCGGGTGCCTGCAGCGCCGTCCAGCGCAGGCACATGCGGGTCGTCGGGTGGGTTCCGGTGCCGAAGGCCAGGCCGGGGTCGAGCCGGATCACGCGCCGTGCTTGCGCGGGCGGTTCGTGCCAGCTCGGCACGATCCAGAAGTCGGATGTCACCGGCACCGGTGCGAACTGCGACTGCGTCAGCCGCACCCAGTCCTGCTCGGGCACGGTCTGGATCGCTTGCAGCTCGATGCCTTCCGCCCAGTCCTGCGCCATCAACAAGGCGGCCGCGGACGTGGCTTGCGCTTCGTCGGCGAAGAGCGCCTTCACGGTCGATCGCTGCCAGCCACTTCGCGGCGGCGGCATGCCCGGCTCGCCGAACAGTGCCGATTCGGCGCTCGTGTTCGCATCCGCGTCTTCGACCGACACCGACAAGGCGTCGAGCTCGTCCATCAGCGCGTCCGACGCCATCTCCACGGACGCTTCGGGCGCCAGCAATTGCAACTCGACCATCAACCGCTCCGCCTCAGCGCTTGTGCTGACCCAGCCAGCCTTCGAGGTAGTGGATGCTGGTGCCACCTTCGATGAACTTGGCATCGACCATCAGCTCGCGGTGCAGCGGGATGTTGGTCTGTATGCCCTCGATCACCGTCTCCGACAGCGCGATCCGCATGCGCGCGAGGGCCTGGTCGCGGGTGTCGCCGTAGACGATGATCTTGCCGATCATCGAGTCGTAGTTCGGCGGCACGAAGTAGTTCGTGTAGGCATGCGAATCGACCCGCACCCCCGGGCCACCGGGCGGGTGCCACATCGTGATGCGGCCCGGCGAGGGCGTGAACTTGTACGGGTCTTCCGCGTTGATGCGGCACTCGATCGAATGCCCGCGCATCTGGATGTTGCGCTGCGTGAACGGCAGCTTCTCGCCGGCGGCGATGCGGATCTGCATCTGCACGATGTCGATGCCCGTCACCAGTTCCGTCACCGGGTGTTCCACCTGGACGCGCGTGTTCATCTCGATGAAGAAGAACTCGCCGTTCTCGAACAGGAATTCGAACGTCCCCGCGCCGCGGTAGCCGATCTTCTTGCACGCCGCCGCGCAGCGCTCGCCGATGCGCTCGATCACGCGCCGCGGAATGCCCGGCGCCGGTGCTTCTTCGATGATCTTCTGGTGCCGGCGCTGCATCGAGCAGTCGCGCTCGCCCAGCCAGACCGCGTTCTTGTGCTCGTCGGCGAGGATCTGGATCTCGATGTGGCGCGGGTTCTCGAGAAACTTCTCCATGTACACGGCCGGGTTGCCGAACGCCGCGCCGGCTTCGGCGCGTGTTGTCTGCACCGCGTGGATCAGCGCCGCTTCGGTATGAACGACCCGCATGCCGCGCCCGCCGCCGCCGCCCGAGGCCTTGATGATCACCGGATAACCGACCGCCCGCGCCGCGCGGATGATCTCTTTCGGGTCGTCGGGCAGCGCACCTTCGGAGCCCGGCACGCAGGGCACGCCCGACTTGATCATCGCCTGCTTGGCCGAGACCTTGTCGCCCATCACGCGGATCGAGGCCGGCGTTGGCCCGATGAACACGAAACCGCTGCGCTCCACCCGTTCGGCGAAGTCGGCGTTTTCCGACAGGAAGCCGTAGCCAGGGTGGATGGCTTCGGCATCGGTCACCTCGGCGGTCGAGATGATCGCCGGCATGTTGAGGTAACTCTGCGCCGAGGCCGCCGGGCCGATGCACACGGCCTCGTCGGCGAGCTTCACGTACTTGGCGTCACGGTCGGCTTCGGAATACACCACGACCGACTTGATGCCGAGTTCCCGGCACGCACGCTGGATTCGCAGTGCGATCTCACCGCGGTTCGCAATCAGGATTTTCTTGAACATGGCGGCCTTATTCGATGATGAACAAGGGCTGTCCGAACTCCACCGCCTGGCCGTTTTCACACAAGATGCGCTTGACCGTGCCCGACTTGTCGGCCTCGATCTCGTTCATGATCTTCATCGCCTCGATGATGCAGATCGGCTCGCCTTCCTTGATCTGGGCCCCGACCTCGACAAAAGGCTTCGAGCCCGGGCTGGCCGACAGGTAGAAGGTACCGACCATCGGCGACTTCACCGCATGGCCCGGGTCCACCGGCACGGCCGCGGGCTCGGCAGGCGCGGCGCTGGCGGCCGGCGCCGCGGCGGGCGCTGCTGCCATGATTGGCTGGGGTGCGTAAGCGATCGGTGCCGCCGCGGCCGGCTCGGATTTGACAATCCGCACCTTTCCGTCGGCTTCTGTAATCTCCAGCTCGGAAATGTTCGAATCAGACACCAGGTCGATCAGCGTCTTCAGTTTGCGAAGGTCCATGTTCTCTCCAACGTGTGCGTGTCGGCGTGTGTTGCCGATCAGGTCTGCCTCTGCCGGGCGTCAAAGCTCCGAGTGTTTTGCACTCAAGAAGCCGCGCACTTTACGCGCTTTGAGTTCAATTGACCTCTGTTGACAAGAATTTAATCCGCCAGCACAAATCCGCGGTCGAGCGCCCGTCAGCGGGTCGAATCGGCCCAGCGTGCCAAGTCTTCCGGGGCGATCGCCCCCAGTTTCCGGTGCTGCTCGGCACCCGTGGAATCGAACACCACACTGAACGGCAAGCCGCCACCGGTATTGCCGAGCGCGCGCGAGAGGCTCACGCCTTCGAAGCCGGCCAAGCCGACCGGGAAACTCACCGGGCGCTTCGCCAGGAACGCCTGCACCGGGGCATCGTTGTCCACGGCAAGACCGATCACTTGCCAGCCGCGCGCCTGCTGGTCCCGGTGAAAACGGTCGAGCAGGGGCAACTCGGTGACGCAGGGCCCGCACCAGGTTGCCCAGAAATTCAGGAGCACCGGCTTGCCGAGAAAGGCCGCCAGGCGCAGTTCGCCGCCGCCGGGTCTGGCGAAGGACTTGGCCCAGAGCAGGCTTTGCAGCTCGGCCCGTGCCTGCGAGCGCTGGCGCCAGAGTGCGCCGCCCACGCCCGCCGCGCCGGCCACGGCGGCGGTGGCGGCCACCACCAGCGGACGCCGTTTCATGCCGGCTCCATGAGCTTGCGCAGTGCCGCCAGGTCGCCGCGCTGCGAGCGGCCGCTGGCGTCGGGCTTGAGCGCGCCGCGCAGGTCATCGTGGTCCAGCACGCTCAGCAGCACCGTGACGTGCTCGCCCAGTTCGGCGCTGGGGCTGCTCACGCTCAGGACGTCGACCTCGGCGCCGCGCAGGCTCGTCGTGCTGCCCACCTCATAGGACATGCCGCGGTCGATCAGGGCCAGCTCGGCTGCTTTCGAGTCGTCGCAGAAGAGCTGAAGATGCACGTTGTTCAGCCTTGTCGCCGTGCCGCGCCAGACCGCGCCCGTCAGGTGGGGGCGGAATTCGGCCAGGCGCTCCATCCAGACCCGCGCCACGGCGCGCAGTGCGGCCAGTTCGGCCGGTTGAGTGTCGGCACAGAAGATCGACAGGTAGGTTCGCACCTCGTCTTCAACCGCGTCGTTCGATGGCAGTTCGGAAGCGCGTGTGCTGTGCCGCCCCAGCTGGCGCGCGGCGCGGCGCTTGGCCGGGCCGTACTCCATGCCTTCTTCGACCACCAGCCGGGCGGCGGTGGCGGCGATCTCCTCGGTGAGCGTCGATGACATGGCCGTCAGGGCAGCTCGACGCCGCCCATGCGCGCAGCGACCGTGCCGGCTCGTCCGACCACGTAGGCCGAGCCGGGCCGCTTCTCGAAACGTTTCGGTGCCGGCAGCATCACCGCGAGCTGCGCCGCCTGCATCACCCCCAGGCCGCTCGCGCCGACCCGGAAGTAGTGGCGCGCGGCCGCCTCGGCACCGAACACGCCTTCGCCCCACTCCACGCTGTTGAGGTAGATCTCCAGGATCCGCTGTTTCGACAGCACGGCCTCGAGCATGAAAGTGATCACAAACTCTTGTCCTTTTCGCAGCAGACTGCGCTCGCTGCCGAGGAACAGGTTCTTCGCCAATTGCTGGGTGATGGTCGACCCGCCCACCACTTTCGGCTGGGCGTGCACCGGCGCTTTGACGGCGGCCACGGGCTTGCCCGCGGCGACCGCCTTCTGAACCCGCTTGTCGATCTGCTCGTTGATTTTCTCGACTCGCGCTTCGGCCTTCTGATTGCGCTCCCAGGCCTTCTCGAGCGCGTCCCATTCGACGCCGCTGTGGTCGGCGAAGCCGGCGTCTTCGGACGCGATCACCGCGCGTTTCAGGTTCGCCGAGATGCGCGCGTCGTCCACCCACTGCTGGCTCCACAGGATCTGGTGCTTTTCGGTCAGCAGCCGCCAGGCTTCGGAGCGCTGGAAGGTGCTCGATTGCGGGTCGACGACCGCCATCAGCGCGACACGCGCCAGAAAGTACAGCTGCAGGGCGACCGCCGCCAGCACCACCAGCACCAGCGCCCGCAGCAGGTGACCCCACGCCGCTTTCATCGACGGGCCTGTGTCATGCGCGCGCGCAGCGCGGCCAGCACCGGCGCCGTCTCGGGCCGCGCGCCGCGCCACAGCTCGAACGCCGCGCCGGCCTGTTCGACCAGCATGCCCAGGCCGTCGCGGCCGGTCGCTCCGTGTTCGGTCGCCCAATCCAGAAAGCCCTGAGCGGCCGGGCCGTACATCATGTCCAGCGCCAGCGCGCCGGGCCGCAACACGTGGTGAGAGACGGGAATCGCGCCGCCCTGCAAGCTGCTGGCAGTGGCGTTGACAACCATGTCGAAGCCTTCGCCGCACTCCGCCAGCGTGCACGCACGCAGCAGCGCGCCCGCCGCTGCCGCCCGGTGGCGCTCGACCAAAGCCTGCGCCTTGTGCAGCGTGCGGTTTGCCACCACCAGCTCGGCCGGTCGCGCCTGCAGCAACGGCCCGAGCACGCCAGCGGCCGCGCCGCCCGAGCCGATCAGCAACACACGCCGGTCGCGCAACACGACACCGGCGTTGTGTTCGATGTCGCGCACCAGGCCCACGCCATCGGTGTTGTCGCCGCGCCAGCCCTCGGTGTCGAAGCTGAGCACATTGGCGGCTTGCGCCAGCGCCGCTCGCTGGCTCAGGCGGGTCGCGACGCGCGCGGCCTCGAACTTGAACGGCACCGTGATGTTGCAGCCCTTGGCGCCGCTGTCGACCAGCGCACGCAGTGAACGCTCGAATCCTTCCAGCGGCCAGAGCAGCCGGCCGTAGTCCATCACCTGCCCGGTCTGGCGCGCGAACTCGGCGTGGATGAACGGCGACTGGCTGTGTTCGACCGGGTTGCCGGCCACGACGTAACGGTCCATGGCCATCAGTTTCCGGGGGTGGCGCTCAAGGTCGTTTCGAGCGCTTCGTCGCGCGTGAAACGAAAGCGCGACGTGATCACGAGCTGGTCGGCCTTGCGCCGCATCGCCGGCGTGAACGGCCCGAAAGGTGCTGCGGCCTTCACGATGGCGATCGCGCGCCGGTCGAGCAACGACGAGCTCGACGGGCGCACCACCTCGGTTTCGATGACCCGGCCTTCGGAATCGACCGTCACGTTCATCGTCAGCTCGCCGTAGAGCTTGCGGCCGCCGTTCTCGGGGAAGTTGCGCGTGCCGCGGTCTTCGATCTTGCGGCGCAACTGGTCGTAGTACATCGCGTAGACCTCTTCGCGCGTGGCCGGGCTGATGTAGCGCTTCTTGGGGCGCGCGTTTTCTTCGTTGATGCGCTTTTCGATCTCGGCCAGCAGCTGGATCAACTGGCGCCGGTGCTCTTCCTGCGAGCGCTCTTCCGGCGTGCCCTGGTCACGCTGCGGGTCGGGCGCCGGCAGCAGCGCCAGCTCGCGGCGGATCTGCGCCAGCAGCTGCTGCTGCGCCTCCTGCAGCTGTTCGATCTGCTTGCGCGCGTCTTCGTTGGATTCGCCGAGCTCGACCAGCGCCGAAGGTGGCAACGGCGACGTGGCGCGGCCCGCGTCGGCGTCGCCACCACCGGCCAGACTTGCCTGGGCAATGGCCTGCGCCTTTTCGGGCGGCTCGCCAGAGCGGGAGTTGACGAGGATCACTTCGAGCGGCGTGTCCTGGAACACACGGTTGAAGCCTTCGGGGTCGACGAAGCGAACCGTGAGCAGCACCGCGTGCAGGCCGAAAGAAACGATCAGCGCGATCTGCAGCGTCGAGAATTTTTTCGGCAGGCGCATGGCGTTTCAGCTGGCGGTGACCACATCTGCCGCCGAGGCGGCGGCGGGCTCGGCGTCATCGCTGGCGATGTCGATCGCGAGCGACAGCGGCCCGGCGTTATCGGCCGCGTCGTCGGCGTCGGCTTCCGCATCGGCTGCCGGGCTCGCAGCAGCCGCGGCCGTGTCGTCGAGCCGCGCGACCAGGCTGGCGTGGATGTCGAGCGTCAGCAGGTCCGACCCGCTTAAGCCCACGCGCACGTGCGCGCCGCGCGGCAGGCTCTCGGTGCCGGGCACGCGGAACACGAGCGGCAGGTCGTCGGCGCGCACCAGACCGTCTTTCATCACCACGGCATTCAGCTCGGTGACGCCGTTCTGCGCCAGGTACTGCAGCGTCCAGTAACGCTCGATGCCCGACTGGAAACCGTTGTACTCGGCATAGGCCGCGTCGAAGGCCGAGATGATGGAGAACAGCTGCACGTCCTTCGGCTTGAAGGGCGCAGCCAATGCCGCCGTGCGGCCGTGGCGCGCGCAGGCGATCAGTTGCCACTGGTTCACCAGATCGACATAACGCCGCAGCGGCGAGGTGGCCCAGGTGTACTGCGCGACACCCATGCCGGCATGCGGTGCCGGCTTGGTGCCCATGCGCACCTTCACGCCCGGCGCCATGCTGGCCTGGCTGCGGTAGATGCCGGGCACGCCGCACTCGTTGAGCCAGCCGCCCCAGGTGCTGTTGGCCAGGATCATCGCTTCGGCCACGATCAGGTCGAGCGGCGAGCCGCGCTGCCGTGTGCTGATGAGCACCTGCTCGTTGCCTTGCGGTTCGCCGCCGTGGTTGCCTTCGAGGCGGAAGTTGTAATCGGGCCGGGTGAAGTTCTCGGGCTTGCCGCGTGCGACTTCGCGCCGCGCTTTGAGGTGGCGTGCCAGGCGGAAGGCCAGTGCCAGTTCGGCCGCGAATTCGTAGCCGGCGGGCGCTTCGCCCGTCAGCGAGGCTTCGGTGATGACGCTGTCGAGCTGGTCGTGACGCAGGTTCGCGGCGATCGGCACACGTTCGAGCCGTGTTTCGCTGCCTTTGACCTCGAACGTCGTCTCGTCCATCGTGACGTACAACGACACGGCCGGGCAGTCGCGCCCTGCGATCAGCGTGTAGGCCTGCACCACCTCGTCGGGCAGCATCGTCAGCTTGTAGCCCGGCATGTAGACGGTGGACAAGCGCTCGCGCGCCACCTTGTCGAGCGGCGTGTCGGGCGCGAAGGCCAGGCCCGGCGCGGCGATGTGCACGCCGAACACGATCGTGCCGCTGCCGATTCCCTGCACCGAGAGCGCGTCGTCGATCTCGGTCGTGGCGGAGTCGTCGATCGAGAAGGCGCGCACCGCGGCCAGCGGCAGGTTTTCCTTGATCGTCGGTGCCTGCAGGGCCGGGAAGGCCGTGCCTTTCGGAAAGCTCTCGAACAGGAAACGACGCCAGTGGAACTGGTAAGGCGAATGGATCGCGCCGGCACTTTTCAGCAGCTCCAGCGGCGCCCGCTGCGAGCGCTGCGCTGCTTCGACGACGGCCTTGTATTCCGGGGCGTTCTTGTCGGGTTTGAAGAGCAGCTTGTAGAGCTGCTCCTGCACGGCGGGTGGGCACTGCCCGGCGACCAACTCGCCGGCCCAGGTGTCGATCTGCGCGGCGACGAGTTTCTTGCGCTCGATGCCTAGCAAGGCGGCCTTGACGATCTCTTCGGGCGCCTTCTTGAAGTTGCCCTTGCCGAGACGGCGGAAGTAGTGCGGCGCTTCGAACAGGCGGAACAGGGCCGCCGCCTGTTTTTCGATGCCGGCGCTGGCCTCGAAATACTCGCGTGCCAGATCGGCGAATCCGAACTCGCTGTTGGGCGCGAATTCCCAGGCCAGGTCGAGGTCGATTTCCTTGGCCAGCGCCTGCGCGGCCGGGATCAATTCGCCCGGCTGGGGCGTGTCGAACTTCAGCAGCACATTGGCGGCTTTCACTTTCACGCGCTTGCCGGAGTCGAGCTCGATCTGCAACGAGGCGTCGGTCTCCGTCATCACGCGGCCGGCGAGGAACTTCCCGGCGTCTTCGAAGAGGGCGTACATAGGGGCATGATTGTCGCTTGAACTGAAAGCCCGCCTGTTGCAGAAACGGGCATCACCCGGCTTGCACCGTGGAGCGGCTTTGGCTAGCCTCGCCTGCTGCAACGACCGCGGCCGATCCGGCCCGCCCACCATGGAATTCGAAGAGTTCATCCGCACCGCCTGGGCCGAGCACGCCGACCAGCCCGACGACGTGGCCGAGCGGCTCGCGCTGTCGCTCGACCGGGTCGAGCAGCCTGCCCACGTGGCGCCGTTCGCCGGCATCGTCACCCACGTGTTCGGTGAGCATCTGGCGCGTTACGACGACGGTGTGGAACTGCTCGAGTCGATGCGGCGCCTGCCCGCTTGCCAAGGCCAGGCCGAGGCACTCGGCATCGTGTCGCGCAGCGTCGCTGCGCTGCGGTATGCCAGTGGTGAAGAGCGCGCGCTCGACGTGCTGGCACCGCAGGACCGCATCTCGGTGCTGGCCAACGCGTCGGGTGCGATCCTCGGCCAGAGCGACTTCGGGCGCGCGATTTCCGCGTACGACCAGGCCTTGCGGCTGGCGCTCAAACACCGGCCCGAAGCACGCGCGCAGCGATCGCTCGCGGTGGCGGGCAACAACCTAGCGTCGAGCCTGGAAGAGAAGGCCGACCGCAGCGCCTCGGAAACCGAAGGCATGCTGCGCGCCGCCGAAGCCGCACTGACCTACTGGGCGCAGGCCGGCACTTGGCTCGAAGTCGAGCGCGCTGAATACCGGCTGACGCGCAGCCTGCTGCAAGCGGGGCAAGCGGGTGCGGCGATCGAACACGCGCGCCGGTGCCTCGCGGTTTGCGCCGCCAACGACGCACCGCCGTTCGAGCGCTTCTTCGGCGAGGCTGTGCTGGCCATTGCCCAGCGCAGCATGGGCGACCAAGCCGGGTTTTCCACCTCGCGTGAGCGTGCGCTTGCCTTGTTCGCGCAGGTGCCCGACGACGAACAGCAGTGGTGTGCGCCCGAACTGAAGGAATTGCACGCGTGAGCGGCGCCGTCTTTCAGTAACTGCGCCCGCGCTTGAACTGCGCGTGCGATCGCGGCGCCAGCGCCGCACTGCGCGAGATCGCTGCGAACGAGCCCGCCGCGTGCGCGTGGCAGATCGCCAGCCCCAGCGCATCGGCTGCGTCCTTGCCCGGCAGGCCGGGCAGCGCCAGCAGGCGCATCACCATTTCCTGCACCTGTTCCTTGCGCGCCTGGCCGTGGCCGACGATGGCCTTTTTCATCTGCAGCGCGGTGTACTCGGCGACGTCGAGGTCGCCGGTCACGAGTGCCGTCAGCGCCGCGCCGCGCGCCTGACCCAGCAGCAGCGTCGACTGCGGGTTCACGTTGACGAACACGATCTCGACCGACGCACACGTGGGCTGGTAACGCGCCGTCACTTCGCGCACGCCGTCGAAGATGATCTTCAGCCGCGCCGGCAACTGGCCGCTCGCGATGGCATCGGTCTTGATCGTGCCGCTGGCCACGTAGCGCAGCTTCGAGCCCTCGGCTTCGATCACGCCGAAACCGGTGGTCCGCAGGCCGGGGTCGATGCCGAGGATGCGCAGCGTGGCCATGCTAAAGCCCGAAGTACCAGCGCACGGAATGGAAGAACACGGGCGCGGCGAAACACAGCGGCGCTACGCGGTCCAGCAGGCCGACCGCGCCGGTGACCGAGGCCTTGCCACCCCAGCTGCGCACGCCGGCGTCGCGCTTCAGCGCCTTCATCACGAACTCGCCGAGCGTGCCGCTGCCACCGGCCACGAAACCCATCAGCAGGGCCGGGATCGGCTTGAACGGCGTGGCCCAGTACAGCGACGCGCCGACGACTCCGGCGACCAGCGCGCCGATGCCCCACGCGCGCCACGAAAACGAGCGGCTGATCGCGCGCGCCGCCGGGCGCCGGCGCAGCCGCCGGCTCGCCACCTCCTGTGCGATCTGCGCGATCGCCACGACGAGCACAAGGTACAGCACCAGGAACGCACCGCGCCCTTCGTACTTCGGCAGGTCGAGCAGCAGCAGCGCCGGTGCGTGGCTCATGCCGTAGACGCACACCATGATTCCCCACTGGATCTTCGCGGTGCGCTCCAGAAAACGCTGCGGGTCGTTGCCGAACGCACTGACCACTGGGATGGCCAGGAACACATAGACCGGAATGAACACCGTGAACAGGTCGAACTTCTGCGTCGCCACGATCACGTACTGCATCGGCAGCACGATGAAGAATGCCAGCAGCAGGCTGCGGTGGTCGCCGCGGCGGGTGTGCGTGAGCGTCACGAACTCGCGCAGCGCCAGGAACGAGATCACGCCGAACAGCAGCGTCGAGCCGACTGCCCCCGACACCCACGCCACCCAGAACAGCAGCGAGCCGACCCAGACTGCGCGCAGGTCGCGTTTGAACTGTTCGTGTTCGGCCAGTTGGGCGTCGGTGCGCTCGCGCAGCGTGCGGCTGAACGCGATGATCGTGACGATGGCCAGCATGCCGAACAGCGCCACGAACAGCAGGCCGATCTGCTGCGACACCGTGAGGTTGCGGAGCGCGCCCATCAGTTCACCGACTTCAAGTCGATCACCGCGTCGCGGGCGCGGTCGAGGAACACACGTTTGTCCTCACCCGGTTCCAGCAACAGCGGCGCGCCGAAGGTGACCGAACACAGGATCGGCACCGGCACCACTTCGCCCTTGGGCATCACGCGCTGCACGTTGTCGATCCAGGCCGGGATCAGCTGCACTTCGGGGAAGGCTTCGGCCAGGTGGTACAGGCCCGCCTTGAACGGCGCGGGGTCGCCCTTGTTGCCGCGTGTGCCTTCGGGAAAGATCACCAGCGAATCGCCGTTGCGCAGCGCTTCCATCAGCGGCTCGAGCGGGTCTTCGTCGTCGGTGCGTTGCCGGCTCACGTAGACCGCGTTGAAGATCTCGCGCGTGATCCAGTGCTTGAGCGGCGTCGAGGTCCAGTAGTCGCGCGCCGCGATCGGGCGGGTCGTCAAACGCAGGTCGCGTGGCAACGCGGCCCAGATCAACACCCAGTCGAAGTGGCTCTGGTGGTTGGCGAAGTAGATGCGCTGCTCGGCCTTCGGTGGCGACCCGTGCCAGTGGCCCTGCGCGCCGGTGATGAGGCGCGCGACCGTGGCGAGGAGGAGGCCGGCGGCCTCGGGCAGTTTCATGCGGCGGTCATCGACACCTCAGTGTCGGAAGTGCCTCACGCCGGTCAGCACCATCACCACGCCGCGCTCGTTGGCGGCGGCGATCACTTCGTCGTCGCGAACCGAACCGCCGGGCTGGATCACACAGGTGGCGCCCGCGTCGATCACCACGTCGAGCCCGTCGCGGAACGGGAAGAAGGCGTCGCTCGCGACCGCCGAACCCTGCAGCGTCAGCCCGGCGTTCTGCGCCTTGATGCTGGCGATGCGCGCCGAGTCGATGCGGCTCATCTGGCCGGCGCCGACACCGAGCGTCATGCCGCCGCCGCAGAACACGATGGCGTTGCTCTTCACGTACTTCGCCACCTTCCACGCGAACAGCAGGTCGTTCATTTGCGCAGGCGTGGGCTGCAGTGAGGTCACGACCTTCAGTTCGGCGAGTGTGGTTTCGCGGTTGTCGGCGCTCTGGATCAGCAGGCCCGAGCCGACACGCTTGATGTCGTGCGCGTTGCGGCCACGCTCCCAATCGGTCGCGCCACCGGCAGGCAGCGCGATCTGCAGCAAACGGGTGTTGGGCTTGCTCTTGAACAGCGCCAGCGCCTCGGCGCTGAAGCTTGTGGCGATCAGCACTTCGACGAACTGCTTCGCGACCAGCGCAGCCGCTTCGCCGTCGAGCGGGCCGTTGAAGGCGATGATGCCGCCGAAGGCCGAGGTCGGGTCGGTCTTCAGCGCCTTGGCATAGGCCTCGGCCGCGTTCGCACCCATCGCCACACCGCAGGGGTTGGCGTGCTTGACGATCACGCACGCGGCTGGCGCTTCTGACTTGTCGAAGGACTTCACGCACTCCCAGGCCGCGTCGGCATCGGCGATGTTGTTGTACGAGAGCTCCTTGCCCTGCAACTGCGTCGCGGTAACGAGCGAGCCAGGCGCCGGATGCAGGTCACGGTAGTAGGCGGCGTTCTGGTGCGGGTTCTCGCCGTAGCGCAGGTCCTGCAGCTTGACGAAGCGGCCGTTCGACTGGCCGGGGAATTCGGCGCGGGTGCCGTCGGCGAGCAGGCTCGACAAGTGGTTGCTGATCGCCGCGTCGTAGTTCGAGATGCGGTTGAACGCAGCCACCGCGAGCGCGAACTTCGTTTCGCGGGCCACGGCGCCGTTCGCCTTCAGCTCGGCCAGCACCTGCGCGTACTGCGACGCGTCGGTCAACACCGCCACGTCGTTCCAGTTCTTCGCTGCCGAGCGCACCATCGCCGGGCCGCCGATGTCGATGTTCTCGATCGCGTCTTCGAGCGTGCAGCCTGGTTTGGCCACGGTCGCTTCGAAGGGGTAGAGGTTCACGACCAGCAGGTCGATCGTGTCGATCGCGTGGGTCTTCAAGGCCGCCATGTGATCGGGCACGTCACGCCGCGCCAGCAGGCCGCCGTGGATCTTCGGGTGCAGCGTTTTCACGCGGCCGTCGAGCATCTCCGGGAAGCCGGTGTGCTCGGCCACTTCGGTGACGGGCAGGCCGGCGTCGGCCAGCAGCTTGGCGGTGCCGCCGGTGGAGAGCAGGCGCACGCCGAGCGCGTTCAACGCTCGGGCGAATTCGAGGACGCCGGTCTTGTCGGAAACCGAGAGCAGGGCGGTGAGGGCGTGGGTCATTTGATCAGCTTGTGGTCGAGCAGTTTGCGGCGCAGCGTGTTGCGGTTGATGCCCAGCCATTCGGCTGCGCGGCTCTGGTTGCCTTCGGCGTGCTTCATCACCACGTCGAGCAGCGGCTTCTCGACGACGCCGAGGATCATCTCGTACATCGCCGCCGGCTCCACGCCGCGCAAGTCCTTGAAGTAGGCCTCGAGGTTGTCGCGCACGCACTCTTCGATGTGTTTCGGTTTTGCGCTCATGCTTGTTGTTCGATGAACATGTCGTTGGCTGCCACGGTCGCTGCGGGTAGCAGCAGGTGGCGCTCGGCCAGGCGGTCGAACCAGTCGGTCACCGCCTGCACCTGGGTTTCGCAACTCTCCAGCAGATTCATCTGCGCGCGGAAATCTTCGCCACCTGGCAGCGCACGCACGGCCCAGCCGATGTGCTTGCGCGCGGTGCGCACGCCGGCGTATTCGCCGTACAGGCCGTAGTGGTCGTCGAGGTGTTCTAGCAACCAGCGTTTGGCCTGCTGCGTGCTCGGCGCCGCGAGCAACTCGCCGGTGGCGAGGAAGTGCGCGATCTCGCGGAAGATCCACGGCCGGCCCTGCGCCGCGCGGCCGATCATGATCGCGTCGGCGCCGGTCGCTGCGAGCACGTCGCGCGCTTTCTGCGGCGAGTCGATGTCGCCGTTGGCGACGACCGGGATGCGCAGCGCGGCTTTTACTGCCGCGACGGTCGCGTACTCGGCCTGGCCCTTGTAGCCTTGCTCGCGGGTGCGGCCGTGCACAGCCACCATCGCCACGCCGGCGTTTTCCGCCGCGCGCGCAATGCGCACCGCGTTGCGTTCGGCGTCACACCAGCCGGTGCGCATCTTCAAGGTCACCGGCACCTTGTGCGGCGCACACGCGGCGACCACCGCTTCGATGATGGCCAGCGCCAAAGGCTCGTCCTGCATCAGCGCCGAACCGGCCCACTTGTTGCACACCTTCTTGGCCGGGCAACCCATGTTGATGTCGATGATCTGCGCGCCGCGCTCGATGTTGTAGGCCGCGGCCTCGGCCATCATGGCCGCGTCGGTGCCGGCGATCTGCACCGAGATCGGCGCCACCTCGCCGTCGTGGTTCGCGCGCCGGCTCGTTTTCAGGCTGTTCCACAAGTCCTTGCGCGAGGTCACCATCTCGCTGACCGCATAACCCGCACCGAGCCGCTTGCAGAGCTGGCGGAACGGCCGGTCGGTCACGCCCGCCATCGGTGCCGCGAAAAGGCGGTTCGCGAGCGCGATGTGGCCGATGTGCAGCGCAGCCGGCGGTGAAGGTGGCGTGAGGGCCGACATGGAAACGGGGGGAGGGGTGCTGCTGAAAAAGGAGGCAGGAGTATAGCGGCCGACCCGCAGCGCCGAAGCGCATCCGTGGCGACCCGCGCGCTGCTGATAATCAGCCGCAATGGAAGCCTGGTTCGACTCGATTCTGGCGTTGCTGGCCCTGCCCAAGTTCGGCCTGAGCACGGTCGCGATCGTGTCGTTCGTGTCGGCCACGCTGCTGCCGCTCGGCTCGGAGCCCGTGGTGTTCGGCTTGGTCAAGCTGAACCCGGCGATGTTCTGGCCGGCGATTCTCGTGGCCACCGCCGGCAACACCGCGGGTGGGGCGCTCACCTGGTGGATGGGTTTCGGTGCCGAGCGTGCCTACGAAAAGGTTCGCCACAAAAAGCCGCCCGACCCGCGCGCGCTGCGCTGGCTCACGAAGTTCGGCGCGAAGGGCTGCCTGCTGTCGTGGCTGCCCGTCGTTGGCGACCCGCTGTGTGCGGTGGCCGGCTGGCTCAAGCTGCCGTTCTGGCCGTGTGTGCTTTACATGGCCATTGGTAAGTTCCTGCGCTATTTCACGATGACGATCTTCCTGCTGTGGGCCATGCCCGGGCAGTTCACCCACTGATGCGGAGTTCAACATGACGGCTGCCTACGACGAACTGCAACGCACCTGGACCCGGCTGCACCACTTCGGCCACCTGCAGTCGATCGCCGGCTGGGACCGCGCCGCGATGATGCCGCCCAAAGGCAACGACGCGCGCGCCGCGGCCATGGCCGAGATGGACGGACTGATGCACCAGATGCGCACCGACCCGCGCCTGGCCGATCTGCTGAAGCGCGCCGAAGACGAGAACCTTGACGGGCCAAAGCGCGCGAACCTGCGCGAGATCCGCCGCCAGTGGCGGGCGTCGAACGCCCTGCCGCAGGCGTTGGTCGAAGCTTCGTCGCTGGCCTCTGCCCGCTGCGAACACGTGTGGCGTACACAGCGCCCGGCCAACGACTGGATCGGCTTTCTGGAGAACTTCCGCGAGGTGCTGAAGCTCGGCCGCGAGAGCGCGAAGCGGCTCGCCGACGACACCGGCCTCGGCCTGTACGACGCGCTGATGGACCAGTTCGAGCCCGGCATGAAATGCGCGGAAGTCGACCGCGTTTTCGGTGACCTGCAGCAGTGGCTGCCGGGCCTCGTGAAGCAGGCGCAGGCGCGGCAATCACACTCGCCGGTCACGCTTCCCGTCGGCCCGTTTCCGAAGGCCGCGCAGAAGCAGATGAGCCACGACGTGATGAAGCTGCTGGGCTTCGACTGCGACGGCGGCCGGCTCGACGAAAGTGCCCACCCGTTCAGCGGTGGCGTGCCCGAAGACACGCGCCTGACCACCCGCTACCGCGAAGACGACCTGATGCAGAGCCTGATGGGTACGATCCACGAAACCGGCCATGCACGCTACGAGCAGAACCTGCCGCGCGCCTTGCTCGGCCAGCCGGTCGCGCTGGCGCGTTCGATGGCGATCCACGAAAGCCAGAGCCTGAGCTTCGAGATGCAGCTCGGCCGCAGCCCGGCATTCGCCAAGTTGCTCGCACCCTTGCTGCGCACGCAGTTCGGCGAACAGGCCGCGTTCGAACCCGGCAACCTGCACCGGCTGATGACGCGCGTGGAGCCGAGCTTCATCCGCGTCGATGCCGACGAGCTCACCTACCCGGCCCACGTGATCCTGCGCTACCGCATCGAACGCGCCTTGATCGAAGGCAGCATCGAGGCTGAAGACATCCCCGCGCTGTGGGACGAATCGATGATGTCGCTGCTCGGCGTCGACACGCGCGGCAACTACCAGAACGGCTGCATGCAGGACGTGCACTGGAGCGGCGGCGCGTTCGGTTACTTCCCCTGCTACACCCTGGGCGCGATGTACGCCGCGCAGTGGTTCGCCACGATCCGCCGTGGCGTGCCCGACCTCGATGCACGCATCGCACAAGGCGATCTCGCACCGGTGTTCGACTGGCTGCGCGACAACATCTGGACGCAGGCGAGCCGCTGGGAAACGGCCGAGCTGGCCACCCGCGCCAGTGGTGAAACGCTGAACCCGCTGCACTTCAGGCGCCACCTCGAAGCGCGTTACCTGGGCTGAATGAAAAAAAGGGCGCCGAGGCGCCCTTTTTGTTCACGCGAAGAAGCTCAGGCCGCAGCGCGGCGAGCCGTCGCGCGCTTCGCAGCGGGCTTGGTCGCGCCGTTGCTCTTGGCCGATGCGCTCTTGGTGGCGGTGGTTTTCTTGGCGGCAGCCTTCACCGGTGCGGCCTTCGACAGCTTGGCGACCTTGGCGCTCAGCTCGTCGATGCGGGCCATCAGCGCGTCCACGTCTTTCGCGGAAGGCACGCCCAGCTTGTTCAGCGCCTTGGCGGTACGGTCTTCGAAGATCGTTTCCAGCTTGTCCCAGTGCTGGCCGGCCTTGGCCTGCACGTCGCCGGCCATGCTGCTCATCTTGCTGGTGACTTCGCTGATCTTGTCTTCGGCGGCCGACTGCGTCTTCTTCTGCAGCGAAGCGCCTTCCTTCACCAGCGCTTCGAACACTTTCGTGCCTTCGGCCTGGGCGCGCGAGAAGGCGCCCATGCCGGCGAGCCAGATCTGCTGGGCCGAGTCCTTCACCTGGCCGGCGATGGCGCTGTCGAACACGCGCGCGCTGGAGGTGGATTGTTTGTCAGCCATCTGCTTGAGTTTCTTGACCATGGTGTGTGTCCTCGGGTGGTTGTCTCGGGTGGCGCTCACGCAGAGCGGCCAGAAGTGACAACTATAGAAGCGCCCCGTGGGGAGGGCATCCTAATTTCCTAGTGAGGCCACCCTATGCCGCTGCGGGTAAATGGGCAGCGCGGGGCGCAGGGCTTTGGTCAAGAATGCGCGTTGATCTTTGCCTTCTCGGAGCGAAAAACATGCACTATTTCGTCACCGGCGCGACCGGCTTCATCGGCAAACGCCTCGTCAAGACCCTGCTGGCACGGCGCGGCGCGACCGTCCATTTCCTGCTGCGCCCCGAGAGTGAAGGCAAGGTCGCGGGGCTGCTGGAGTACTGGGGTGTCAGCAAGGCGCGCGCCGTTCCCGTCTTCGGCGACCTCACCGCGAAGAAGCTCGGCGTCTCGGCCGACGACGTGAAAAAACTCAAGGGCAAGATCGACCACCTGTACCACCTGGCCGCCGTGTACGACCTGAAGGCCGACGAAGCCTCGCAGGTCAAGGTCAACATCGAAGGCACGCGCAGCGCGGTCGAGTTCGCCAAGGCGATCGACGCCGGCCACCTGCACCACGTCAGCTCGATCGCCGCCGCCGGCCTGTACGAAGGCGTGTTCCGCGAAGACATGTTCGAAGAAGCCGAGGGCCTGGACCACCCCTACTTCATGACCAAGCACGAGAGCGAGAAGATCGTACGCAAGGAGTCGAAGGTGCCGTGGACGGTCTACCGCCCCGCGCTCGTCGTCGGCGATTCGACGACCGGCGAGATGGACAAGATCGACGGCCCGTACTACTTCTTCAAGTTGATCCAGCGCATGCGCCAGATCCTGCCGCCGTGGATGCCGAGCGTGGGCCTGGAAGGCGGGCGCATCAACATCGTGCCGGTCGACTTCGTGGTCGCCGCGCTCGACCACATCAGCCACCTGAAGACCGACCAGCACAAGAAGTGCTACCACCTGGTCGACCCGAACGGCTACCGCGTCGGCGACGTGCTCGACATCTTCAGCAAGGCCGCGCACGCGCCGAAGATGAACCTGTTCATCAACGCCGCGCTGCTCGGCTTCATTCCGAAGAGCGTGAAGAAGGGAATGATGGCGCTGGCACCGGTGCGCCGCGTGCGCGCCGCGGTCATGAAAGACCTCGGCCTGCCGGACGACATGTTCACCTTCATCAACTTCCCGACGCGCTACGACTGCCGCGAGACAACTGCCGCGCTGAAGGGCTCGAACATCGCCTGCCCCGAGTTGCGCGACTACGCCTGGCGTCTGTGGGACTACTGGGAGCGCCACCTCGACCCTGCCCTGCTAATCGACAAGTCGCTGCGCGGCACGGTCGCCGGCAAGGTGGTGCTGGTGACGGGTGGTTCGTCGGGTATCGGCCTGGCGGCCGCGGTGAAGTTCGCCAAAGCCGGTGCCGTGACCGTGATCTGCGCGCGTGACGAAGCCAAGCTCGCCGAAGCGAAGAAGGAGATCCTGGCCGAAGCGGGCAAGGACGCGATCGTCGTCACCTACTCGGCCGACATCGCGAACGAAGAGAGCTGCAAGGCCTTCGTCGAGCAGCTCACGGCCGACCACGGCGGTGTGGATTACCTGATCAACAACGCCGGCCGCTCGATCCGCCGCGCCATCGAAGCCAGCTATGACCGCTTCCACGACTACGAGCGCACGATGCAGCTGAACTACTTCGGTTCGCTGCGCATCACGATGGGCCTGCTGCCGGGCATGGTCACCAAACGCAAGGGCCACATCGTCAACATCAGCTCGATCAGCGTGCTCGTGAACGCACCGCGTTTCTCGGCCTACGTGGCGAGCAAGGCCGCGCTCGACGCCTGGACCAGCTGCGCTGCCAGCGAGTTCGCCGACCAGGGCATCACCTTCACGACCGTCAACATGCCACTCGTGCGCACGCCGATGACGGCGCCGACCAAGATCTACGACAACATGCCGCTGCTCTCGACCGACGAAGCGTCGGACCTGATCGTGCAGGCCTGTGTCGACAAGCCGGTGCGCGTGGCCACGCGCCTGGGTACCTCGGTCGAGATCCTGCATGCGGTGGTGCCACGCATCACCCAGATCCTGATGAACACCACCTTCCGCATGTTCCCCGACAGTGCCGCGGCCAAGGGAGAGAAGGGTGGCAAGGCCACCTTGTCTCCGGAAGCGATGGCAATGGCGGAGATGATGCGCGGCATTCACTTTTGACGGACCGTCGATGCCGAACATGAAGCACTCGGTCGGTTTTTTCGATCGACAGTTTCGCGAGCAGCTCTGCAAGCAGGACTTGGAACTCAACCCGTTCGAGCGTGTCGCGCTCGCGCACTGCCGCGGCCGCGTGCTCGACTTCGGTTGTGGCCCGGGCAACCAGGCCGTGCGTGCGGCGCGCACCGGCCTGTGTGTCGACGCGATCGACGCCAGCCCGGCCGCCATCGAGCACTTGGCACAGTTGGCGCGCGACGCGCAGCTGTGCCTGAAGCCGGTGTGCGCTGACGCCGAGGCCTTCGAGTGGCACGGCTGCTACGACGCCGTGGTGTCGATCGGCCTGCTGATGTTTCTCGACTGCGCCAGCGCCTGGCGCCTGATGGCGCAGCGGCCGATGTGACTCGGCGCCGGCGCCAGTCAGTGCTCGTGGCGATGGTGGCCGTCGGGGAAATGCCCGTGGCTGTGTTTCATCGGCAGATGACGGTGGGCATGGCTGTGGCGCGTGCTCCGGTCGATGGCGCATTCGGGTTCGTGGGCGTGCTGATGGTGTTCGTCATGCCGATGTTCGTGCGCATGTTCCAGCGCAGTGTGCTCATGGTCGTGGGCATGCTGTTCGGTCAGATGCAGCCACACGCCGAGCGCCATCAGTGCGCCGGCGGCCAGCAGCGGCGCCGTGACCGGTTCGCCCAGAAGCACGATGGCCAGCAACGCGCCGAAGAACGGTGCCACTGAAAAATAGGCGCCGGTGCGCGCCGTGCCGAGGTGGCGCAAGGCGATGACGAAAAGCACCAGGCTCGCCCCATAACTCAGGAAGCCCAGCAGCGCGGCCGCCGGCACGGTGCCGGGCGAAGGCCATGCGGCACCCAGCGACAACGCCAGTGCCAGGTTGGTGGCACCCGCAGCCAGCCCCTTGAGCATCGCGATGAACGACGCATCGGTGAGCGAGACCTTGCGGGTCAGGTTGTTGTCGATGGCCCAGGCCAGGCAGGCACCGAGCACCGCCAGCGCCGGCCAGCCGGCCGCCAGCGCGGCATCGCCGGGCCAGCTCAGCACGAGCGCACCGGCCACGATCGCGACCATGCCGAGCGCGATGCGGCGGTCGAAGTTTTCCTTGAACACGAACCATGCCAGCAGCGCCGTGAGCACCGCTTCGGCATTCAGCAGCAGTGACGCGCTGGTTGCCGGCATGCCTGCCAGGCCACTCATCAACAGCACGGGACCGATCACGCCACCACAGAGCGTCGCTGCACCGAGCCAGCCCCACTCGCTGCGGCTTGCCCGCACGGCGGCTGCGCCGCGGAGCCGGCGCCAGGCCCACAGCCCGAGGCCCGAACCGAGGTAGAGCAGCGCGGCGAGCAGCCAAGGGCCGGTGTGCGCGAGCAGCAGTTTGGCGAACGGTGTCCCAGCACCGAAGAGCACGGCCGCACCGAGCGCAGAGACGATGCCCTGACGCGATTCGATCTTCATCCCGCAGACTCAGTGGTTCGGGATCGTGCTGTTGCGGTCGGGGTGGTCATGGCCGGCTTCCTCGACCCGGACTTTAAGCCCGGGTCGTCGCGACGGGGCGGCGGCCAACTCACTTTGCGCCGCGCGCCACACCGTGATGCCGCCGCTGACGCCCAACGCTGCCATCAGCGTGGCGACGATCAGGTCGGGCCAGAGCGTGCCAGTACCGAACACCCCGATCGCAGCCAGCAGCACCGCCACGTTGCCGATCGCGTCGTTGCGGCTGCACAGCCACACCGAGCGCATGTTCGCGTCACCGTCGCGCCAGGTGTACAGCAGGGCGGCGACACCGGCGTTGACGATCAGCGCCAGCGTGCCCACCAGCCCCATCGTCAGCGGCTGCGGCGTCGCGCCGTGCCATGCGTTCCAGGCCGCCAAACCGAGCACGCCGAAACCGTAGACGAGCATGGTCGCACCCTTGAACGCGGCGACTCGCGAGCGCCAGACGGCGGCGAGTGCCAGCGCGCCCAGGCTCAGGCCGTAGTTCACCGAATCGCCGAAGAAGTCGGCCGCATCGGCCATCAACGCTGCCGAATCGGCGCGCACGCCGGCGCCGAGTTCGAGCGCGAACATCACGGCGTTCAAGGCGAGGGCGATCCACAGCACCCGCCGGTAGCGCGGTGACGTGGCTTGTGACGGCGTGGGCTCGTGCGAGCAGCAATGGGCGGACATGGCGGGTTCCTGAGCTTCGACGTGGCACATTAAAAACCCTGGAGTCGAACCAAGGTCAAGCCCCATGCGCATCAAGGAACTGTCGGTCGCGACCGGCGTGCCGGTGGACACGATCCGCCACTACGAAAAGGCCGATCTGCTCGGTGCCCCCGCGCGGCAGGAAAACAACTACCGGCACTACGCCGAGGCCGACGCGCAGCGCCTGCGTTTCATCCGCAACTGCCGCGCCCTCGACATGAGCCTGGACGAAGTGCGCGTGCTGCTCGCGTTCATCGACCACCCGGCAAGCGACTGTTCGCCGGTCGACGCGGTGGTCGATGAACACCTTCTGCACGTGCGCGAACGGCTGGCCGCGCTGCAGCTTCTAGAGCGCCAGCTCGCGACCTTGCGCCGGGCCTGCGGGCAGGCGCGCCCGCACGCGACCTGCGGCATCGTGCTGGCCTTGTCCAACGATTCGCCGCCGCCGGGCGGCCGGGCGCGCAGCGGCGTGCACGGCCGTTGAAGAGGTGATGGCGGGCCCGGCTTCACCCGGCCAGCCACGGCGCCGCGAACGCGAACCAGGCACCGATGCCGAACAGCGCCAGCGCCAAGAAGTACACCCAGGCCGACACCCGGCGTGTGCGGAGGCAGGCATCGCGCAGCGCCGCGTCGGTGGGGCAGGGCGCCGAGCGGTTGTGCCATTGCAGCGCGCCGGCCGCGGCCAGCATCAACGCGGCAAACGTGAACACCGGGCCCTTGTGTTCGCTCAACCACACCAGTTGCGGCACGGCGCTGACCAGCGACGACAGCGTGGCACCCGCGCCGAGTGCCACCAGCAACGCCGGCAGCGCGCAGCACACCAGCGTGCCCGAGCTCGCGAAGAGCGCGGCCAGCGCCGCGGCGAAACTGCTGCGGCGCTGGCCGCTGCCGTCGTCCTGCAGGCCCGCCGACATCACTTCCCGGCCTTCATCTCGGCGCGAATTTGCGCGACCGTCTGGGTCACTTTCTCGGTCTTGACGACGGCGTAACCCGCGTCGGTGATCTCGGCCGTGATCTTCGCGAGGTCGAGGCTCTGCCCTTCCTTCGCTTCCACGGCGACGAGCTTCTGGTCGAGGTTGACGTACAGCACGCGCGTGGCCGGCAAGGCCGACAGGCGCTTTTCGATGCCCTGCGCGCAAAACGCGCAGACCATGCCGTTGACGCTGAGCTTGGCGGTTTCGGCGGCGAACGCGGGGGTCGACGCAGCGGCCAAGGCGAGCGAGATCAGGAGCTTGTTCATGGTGTTTTCCTTCAGAAGATGTACATCAGGTTGAATCGGCCTTGGCGGTGCTGGTTGACTCCGACCTCGGCGAAAAACTGCTTGTTGATGAAGCGCAGCATCGGCGTGAGTTCGAGTTCATCGGACAAGCCGCGCATGCGCCGCGCTTCGAGCACGATCCACGGCTGGGTCTCGTCGTATTCGGTCGCGTAGAACGACCAGCCGGCGCGTACCGACCCGTAGTCGTGGTTGATGCCGCTGGCGCGGTACAGGCGGGCGGTGGCGGCCATGTAGATGCGGCGTGTTTCGTAGTCGAGCTGCAGGCCCGGCGCGATGGCGGTGCGGCTGCTCTGGAAGTCGTTGCCCCGCAGTTGGCCGATGCCACCGAAGAACCACACGTTGGCCTGCGCGTCGGGCAGGTTCCAGCGCTGCACGAGACGCGTGTAGTTCAGCTCGACCAAATCGCGTTTGCGAGCCCTGTCGTCCGAGCGCATGTAAAACACGCCGGCGCCCACTGCGTCACGCGGCGTGAGCGCGTAGTTCGCCCAGGCTTCGCGCCAGTTCGGGGCGAGGTCGACCATCGCCATCGTGCTGCCCTTGAAGCCCATCGGTGCCGCGTGAGCGGCGGCCGCGAACAGGCTGAAAGTGACGCATGCCGACGTCCTTCGAATCGCTTTTCGGCGGCGCGCACGCTGGCGCTGCCGGAAAAAAACCGGTGAATCGGGAAACATGAAAACTCCTGGCGTGCCGGCCCGCAGAGGGCCGAATGAAACGTGGCGGGTGGGCGTGCTGCCGACCCTCACCCGCTCACAGCGGGTGCTCGTTCAGGCGAGGAGAAATCGCGGAGGTCGGTCGAGCCCGCCGATCAGGCGCCGGCCAGTATCGTGCGTGGCGAGCGCCGCCGGTGCGGTGCTCGGGCTGCCCAGCGCGGGCAGCGCGGGGACAGCGGTTTGTGCCAGCACGCCGTGGCACAAGGTGCACAGGTCGCAGGCCTGGCACACCGTGACCGACGCGTCGGCGGCCTGCTTGTGGCAAGGCGGAACGGGTGCTTGCGCTACGGCGCTCGCCGCGCTGGCGGCAGCCATCGACGCCATCGGCATCGATGCCGCGGCCCAGCCGCGCAAGGGCAGCAGGGCGAGCATCAGGCAGACGATCCAGAAGCGGCTGGGCATGGCAGTCAGTATGCAGGGGCGTGGAAAGCCATGCAACTCGGGGGTCTGACCGCAGCCGTTCCCGCGTCAGCGTGGCGCGCTGTCGATCATCGGCGCGGCGGCCTGTGCCACTTGCCGGATCAATTCGCTGATCGCCTTGGCATGCGCTTGCGCTGTATCGCCGCCGGCCGGCAGGTCGTAGCTTGTTTCCAGCGTCTTCAACTCGCGGTGCGGCACGCTGCCGCTGCTCAGCACGATGCGCGCGCGGGCCTGCAGGCGCCCGTCGCTGCGCACGTAGTCCATCGGCACCAGATCGACCTGCAGCGAGAGCGCGGGCACCGCGTCGCCGCAGTTGGTGTCGCACAAAGCCCAGCCGGGGAGCTGCTGCCGCAAGGCCGAGACGAATTCGCGCGACACGCCGATCTCGATGCGCTCGGCCCAGAAGGTGTTCGGCCATTCGGCCAGGGTGCTGGCGTCCGCGCGGTAGCGCACGCGGCGCGCGACCAGGTACTCGGGAATGTTGACGCGGCGCACCGCGAGCAGCGGTGCCGAGGCAGGCGTGCCTGGTGCGGTGCTCGCGAGCGGCGCGGCAACCGGTGGCAGCGTCAGCAGCACCGGGGCGGGCGAGGGTGATGCGCACCCGCCCATCAGGCCGGTGGCCAGCATGGCGGTCAGCGACAGCTTCAAGACATTCATTCGCGTTTGTTCCCGAAGATGATCGCGTTCGGCTTTTCTTCCAGCAGCTCGCTCCAGTCGCGCAGGCCGCGCGCGGCCTGAGACAGATCACGCACGGCGGCGTCGAGGTCGGCCCGCAGCGAGGCGTTCGGCGCCGTCATCTCGGCCACGCGGTTCATCGCCAGGCGCGCCGATTCGGCCGCTTCACGCGTGCCGGCGAGCGTGCGCTGCAGGTCCGGTTGGGCGCCCAGCACGGTGTTGCGCGCGGTCTCCGACAACTGCGTGATGGAAGCGAGCGTCGCCGCCGAGTTGCTCTGCACCTGGCGGATTGCATCGGCGGCTACTTTGAGCGTCAGGCGCGACTCGGCGCCGGTTTGCGCCAGTTCTTTCGCGGTGCTGGCGAGCACGGTCTGCGCGCCGTCGAGCGCGTGCTGCACCGAGACCAGCGTGCCGCGCAGCTCCTTCACGGTGTCGCGGATGTCCTGCACCGTGTCGCGCAGCGGCAGTTCGGCCACCTGGTCGATCAGGTTGCCGAAGCGGTCGGCAACCGCCGGAATCTCGGGCTTGATGCCGTCGCCGACCAGCGTGGAAGGGGTGTTCGGCACGAAGTCGAGTTCGATCGCCTTCTGCCCGGTGACAAAACTCTGCGACGCGAGCCGCGCGCGCAGCCCGCGCTGCACCAGCGTCTGCAGGTCGAGCGGCGTGTCTTTCGAGCCGGTGAAACGCAGCGCGTCGGGGACGAGCTGGACGCGCACCGGCACCAGGGCCTTGAGCGAATCGCGGTCGACCTGGATGCCGATCTCCTCGACCTGCCCGACCGCCACGCCACGGAAGTTGACCGGGGCGCCGACGTACAGGCCGGAGACGTTGCCCTGGTAATAAATCATCACGTCGAGGTGGCGCTTGAACAGGCTGTTGCCGCTCAGCCAGAGCACCGAAGCGACGATCAGCGCCAGCCCGACGAGCACGAAACTTCCGATGAGCAGGGCGTTGCGTTTCATGCAGGGGTGGTGGTGGGCGCGGTGTTGGAAGGCGCTGATTCTGCGCTGCTCTTCGGTTCTTCGCGCCGCAGGAAGGCGCGCACGGTCGGGTGCTTGCTGCTTTCACGCAGATCGCGCGGTGCGCCATGCGCGATCGGCGCCTTGCTGTCGGCGTCGAGAAAGATGCCATCGTCGGCGATCGCGAACAGGCTCGGCAGCTCGTGGCTGACGAACACGATGGCCGCACCGGTGCGTTTGCGCACGTCGAGCACCAGGTCGTCGAGCCGCTTCGAGCTGATCGGGTCCAGGCCGGCCGAAGGTTCGTCGAGAAACAGCAAAGGCGGTTCGGCCGCGATCGCACGCGCCAGGCCGGCACGTTTTTTCATGCCGCCGCTCAGGTCGGCGGGGTAGTAGTCGGCGAAGTCCTTCAGGTCGACCCACTCCAGCATCTCGCGGGCACGGGCCTCGCGCTGGGCCGCGTCGAGACCGGTGTGCTGTTGCATCGGCAGGCAGACGTTCTCCAGAATCGTCATCGACGACCACAGCGCGGCACTCTGGAACAGCATGCCGAAACCGGCGCGCAGCTTGGCGCGCTCGGCTTCGGTCGCAGCCCAGTAGTCGGTGCCGTTGTAGGCCACGTGCCCCGCGGCCGGAGGCAACAGGCCGACCAGGTGCTTGAGCAGCGTGCTCTTGCCGCAGCCGCTGCCGCCCATGATCGCGAAGATCGTGCCCTTCTCGACCTGGAACGACACCTCCTTCTGGATCAGCCGGTCGCCAAACCGCATCTCCAGGCCATCGACGGCGAGCAAGGTCATCTAGATGCCCAGCGCGTTCGCGCAGACCGCGAACACCGCGTCGAGCACGATGATGGCAACGATGCTCGTGACCACCGCGTTGGTCGTGGCCACGCCCACGCCGGCCGCGTTGCGCTGGGCGTAGAGCCCGCAATAACAACCGATCAGGCCGATCAACGCGCCGAACACGAAGGACTTGGCGACGCCGATCACCAGGTGTTCCCAGCTCAGCGCGACGAAGCTGCGCGCGATGTACGCCGCGGGCGAGATGTCGAGCATGCCGGCCGCCACCACCATGCCGCCGATCAGGCCGGTGATGCAGCCGTAGACGTAGAGCAGCGGCATCATCAACAGCAACGCGAGCACGCGCGGCAGCACCAGAAAGTCGACCGGGCTCAGGCCCAGCACTTCGAGCGCATCGACCTCTTCGTTGGTTTGCATCGTGGCGAGCTCGGCGGCGAAGGCCGCGCCGGTGCGCCCGGCCATCACCACGGCGGTGATGATCGCGGCCATTTCGCGGGCGACGGCGATGCCCACCAGATCGGCCACGTAGATGCCTGCGCCGAACTTGACGAGCTGCACCGCGCCGACGAAGGCCAGGATCGCGCCGACCAGCACGTTGACGACGGTGACGATGGGAACGGCACGGGCGCTGCAGTCGGCCGTGATGCGCCCCAGGTCCTTCAGCCGGAAGTGCCAGCGGCCGGCAGCCCCGGCCGCGACCGAGAGCAGCACCTGACCGAAAAAGGTGATGGGGCGAACCGGGATGAGGGCGGCAAGTGGCATGGGTGTGAGGGCCATTGTGCCGAATCGAGCGCCCCTACAATGGTTTTAAACACGATCAACCTTCGGGCCGACCATGACCAAAGACGTTCCCGCGGCCGCTTCCGGCACGCCCGACCTGGCCCAAATCACACCGCGCGACAAGGCCGAGATCCTGGCGCAGGCGCTGCCTTACATCCGCAAGTTCCACGGCAAGACCATCGTCATCAAGTACGGCGGCAACGCCATGACCGACCCGGCCCTGCAGCAAGACTTTGCCGAAGACGTGGTGCTGCTCAAGCTCGTCGGCCTGAATCCGGTGGTGGTGCACGGCGGCGGGCCGCAGATCGAAGAAGCGCTGGCCAAGATCGGCAAGAAGGGCAGCTTCATCCAGGGCATGCGCGTGACCGACGACGAGACCATGGAAGTGGTCGAGTGGGTGCTGGCCGGCCAGGTTCAGCAAGACATCGTCGGCCTGATCAACGTGGCCGGCGGCAAGGCGGTGGGGCTGACCGGGCGCGACGGCGGGCTGATCCGCGCGCGCAAGCTGAAGCTGGTCGACCTGAAAGACCCCGACAAGGTGCACGACGTGGGCAACGTCGGCGAGATCGAGTCGATCGACCCGAGCGTCGTGAAGGCTTTGCAGGACGACCAGTTCATCCCGGTCATCTCGCCGCTCGGTTTCGGCGCCGACAACGAAAACTACAACATCAACGCCGACGTGGTCGCCGGCAAGCTGGCCGAGGTGCTGAAGGCCGAGAAGCTGATCATGCTGACCAACATTCCCGGCGTGCTCGACAAGGCCGGCAAGCTGCTCACCAACCTGAGCGCACGCGAGATCGACGAGCTGTTCGCCGACGGCACGATCAGCGGCGGCATGCTGCCGAAGATCGACTCTGCCCTGCAGGCCGCGAAGAATGGCGTCAACACCGTGCACATCATCGACGGGCGGGTGCCGCACGCGATGCTGCTCGAGGTGCTGACCGACCAGGCCTACGGCACGATGATTCGCTCGCATTGAAGCGCCACGATCCTGCGGGCCGGGCGCCGGGCCGCTCCCAAGCCGGCCCGCACCCCCCCGGGGGGTCGGCCGACGTACCCGTCGGTCGGGGGGCTCCACCGCGCCGCGTCTGGCTCTTCGACCTCGACAACACGCTGCACGACGCCAGCCACGCCGCGTTCGGGCCCACGAACGCGGCGATGAACGAGTACATCGTCACCCACCTCGGTTTGACGCAGGCCGGCGCGGCCGAGTTGCGCCAGCACTACTGGCACCACTACGGCGCCACCTTGCTGGGCCTGGTGCGCCACCATGGCGTGAAGGCCAGTCACTTTCTCGAAGAAACCCACCGTCTGCCGGGTCTCGAGGCGCGCCTGCGCACCAGCGCGCACGACCGTGCGGCCATCAAGCAGTTGCATGGCCGCAAGTTCATCCTGACCAATGCACCGCGTGTCTACGCGCTGCGCGTGCTGAACACCCTGCGCCTGGCCGACTGTTTCGACGGCGTCATCAGCATCGAAGACATGCACATGTTCGGCAACCTGCGCCCGAAGCCCGACGCGCGCATGTTCCGAAGGGTGGCGGCCCGCATCAAGGCGCGCCTGAGCGACTGCGTCCTGGTCGAAGACGTGCTCGAGAACCAGAAGGTCGCGTTCGGCCTCGGCATGCAAACCGCATGGATGCAGCGCTACCTCGAAGGCCGCTACCGCGGCAAGCCGGGTTCGGTGCGTGGCAACAACAGCGCTGCGAAGTCCGTGAACAGCGGCACTAAACAGCGCGAAGTTGGTGTTCACCCTTGCCGAAGCCCCGCATACGTGTGTGCGAAAATCAAGTCGATACAGAAGTTGCGCACGCTTTGACTGCAAGCCGAGCATGCACGCTGCACATGACCCACACCACCGACCCGACCGCTGCTGACCCGGATGCTTTCGACGACGCTGCGGCTCCGGCCGATGCGATCGTGCCGCCCGTTGCCAGCGCCGCCGCGCCGGTGCGCAAGCGCCCCAAACCCGGCGAGCGCCGCGTGCAGATCCTGCACACGCTGGCCAGCATGCTCGAACAACCCGGCGCCGAACGGGTGACCACGGCGGCACTCGCTGCGAAGCTCGATGTTTCGGAAGCGGCGCTCTACCGCCATTTCGCCAGCAAGGCGCAGATGTTCGAAGGCCTGATCGAGTTCATCGAGCAGAGTGTCTTCAGCCTCGTCAACCAGATCAACGACCGCGAGACAAATGCCACCGTGCAGGTGCACAAGATCGTCACGCTGCTGCTGCAGTTCGGCGAGAAGAACCCGGGCATGACGCGCGTGATGGTCGGCGATGCGCTGGTGTTCGAGAACGACCGCCTGCTCACGCGCATGAACCAGTTCTTCGACCGCGTCGAATCGCAGTTGCGCCAGAGTTTGCGCAGTGCGGCCGAGGCGGCCGGTTCGGCCACGCCCACGGTCGACTCCAACGCGCAAGCCTCGATCCTCACCGCGTTCGCGGTCGGGCGGCTGCAGCGTTTCGCCCGCTCCGGCTTCAAGCGCAGTCCGACCGAGCACCTCGACGTGGCGCTGCGCCTGATCGTCGGCTGAGTCCGCGCCGGGCGGCGCCTTGAATCCAAACGACTCCACGACGATCGACGTCGGCGGCCAGCCTTTGTGGCTGCTACCGGAAAAAGCTGCATTCCTTCCGGAAACATCGACGTTGCTGATCGCCGATGCGCACATCGGCAAGGGCTTAAGCTTTCGCAAACTCGGCGTGCCGGTACCACACGGCACCACGGCGGCGACGCTCGGCGTGTTGAGCGCGCTGGTCGATCGGCTGCGTGCGAAACGCATCGTGTTTCTCGGTGACTTCCTGCACTCGGCGCGAGCGCACGGGCCGACCACGATGGACACGGTTGCGCGCTGGCGCGAGACCCACGCGGCGCTTGAGCTCACGCTGGTGCGTGGCAACCACGACGACCACGCCGGCGACCCGCCAGCGCACCTGGGCATACACGCCGTCGACGAGCCTTTGGTGCACGGTGGCCTCGCGCTGTGCCACCACCCGGTCGCGCGACCGCCAGCCTACGTACTGGCCGGCCATCTGCACCCCGGCGTGAGCTTGGGTGGCCGTGCCAACGACCACCTGCGGCTGCCCTGTTTCTGGTTCGGGCAACAGGTGGGCGTGCTGCCGGCCTTCGGTGCCTTCACCGGCCTGCACACGATCCGGGCCGCGCCCGACGACCGGGTCTTCGCGGCCACCGACGCTCGGGTGATCGAGCTCGGCGCGGCCCGGCGATGAGGCGCACCGCCGCTACACTGCCGCGTCTTCTCCCTGCCCCGCGCGCTTCATGTCCACGCCCACCGATTCCCTGACGAGACTCGTCGACCGCGCCGAAGCGCTGCTGGCGCGGCTCGAAGCCGTGTTGCCACACGCGCTGACCGCACCCGACTGGGCCGCATCGATCGCCTTCCGCTACCGCAAGCGCGGTGGTTCGGGCCTGATCGAGCCGGTGCGCCACGTGGCGCCGATCCGGCTCGACGCGCTGGTCGAGGTCGGCCCGCAGAAAGAACGGCTGCTGCGCAACACCGAGCAGTTCGTGGCCGGTTTCGGCGCCAACAACGTGCTGCTGACCGGCGCGCGCGGCACCGGCAAGAGCTCGCTGATCAAGGCCTGCCTGAACGAGTTCAGCGCGCGCGGGCTGCGGCTGATCGAGGTCGACAAGACCGATCTGGTGGACCTGCCCGACATCGTCGACCTCGTGGCCGAGCGGCCCGAACGTTTCATCATCTTCTGCGACGACCTGAGCTTCGACGAAGGCGAGCCCGGTTACAAGGCGCTCAAGTCGATCCTCGACGGTTCGGTCTCGCAGGCGTCTGACAACGTGCTGATCTACGCCACCAGCAACCGCCGCCACCTGCTGCCCGAGTACATGAAGGACAACCTCACGTACAAGCACCTCGACAACGGCGAAGTGCACCCGGGCGAGGTGATCGAAGAGAAGATTTCGCTCTCGGAGCGCTTCGGCCTGTGGGTCAGCTTCTACCCGTTCAGCCAGGACGAATACCTGGCGATCGTGGCGCAGTGGCTGCGTGGTTTCGGTGTCGATGAAACCGCCATCGCGTCGGCGCGGCAGGAAAGCCTGGTCTGGGCGCTGGAGCGCGGCTCGCGCAGCGGTCGCGTGGCATTCCAGTTCGCGAAGGACTATTCCGGAAGGCACCACGCTTGAGCGCCCCCGAAGAGCGCACGCCGGTCGACGTCGCGGTCGGCGTGCTGATCGACGCCGAAGGCCGATTTCTGCTCACCTCGCGCCCGGCCGGCAAGGTCTTTGCCGGCTACTGGGAGTTCCCGGGCGGCAAGCTCGAAGCGGGCGAGACGGTCGAGCAGGCGCTCAAGCGCGAACTGCACGAAGAGATCGGCATCGACATCGGCGCGGTGCACCGGTGGAAAGTCGAGCTGATGGACTACCCGCACGCCCGCGTGCGCCTGCACTTCTGCAAGGTCTACGAGTGGCAGGGCGCTTTCGAGATGCGCGAGCGCCAGACGATGGCCTGGCAGACGCTGCCCGTGTCGGTGGCGCCGGTCTTGCCAGGCACCTTGCCGGTGCTGGCCTGGTTCGCCGAAGAGCGCGGGTTCGAAGGGGCCACGCACTCGGTGTCATGAAGCCGCCGCTACACTGCCGGCCATGAATTGGCTCGATCAAGTGAAGTGGGATGCGAACGGCCTCGTGCCCGCGATTGCACAGGAAGTGGGCAGCAACGACGTATTGATGTTCGCTTTCATGAACCGCGAGGCCTTGGCGCAGACCGCCGAGCTGGGTGAGGCCGTGTACTTCAGCCGCTCGCGCCAGCGCCTGTGGCACAAGGGCGAAGAAAGCGGCCACATCCAGAAGGTGCACGAATTGCGCCTGGACTGCGACAACGACGTGGTGCTGCTCAAGGTCGAGCAGCTTGGCCACGTGCCCGGCATCGCCTGCCACACCGGGCGCCACGCGTGTTTTTTCCAACTGCTGAAAGATGGCGAGTGGAAAACCGTCGAGCCGGTCTTGAAAGACCCGGAGCACATCTACAAATGACGGCACCGAGCAGCAACGACACATTGGCCCGGCTCGCCGCGGTGATAGCCAGCCGCAAGGCCGGCGACGCCGACAAGAGTTACGTCGCCCGCCTGTTTCAAAAGGGCAACGACGCGATCCTGAAGAAGATCGGCGAAGAAGCGACCGAAGTCGTGATGGCCTGCAAGGACGGCGTGCCCGAGAAGATCGTCGGGGAAGTCGCCGACCTTTGGTTCCACACGATGCTGGCGCTCGATGCGTACGGCCTCAAGCCGGCCGATGTGCTGGCCGAGCTGGAGCGCCGCGAAGGCCAGTCGGGTCTGGAAGAATTCGCACTGCGCAAGGCGCTGCAACGTGACAAGGACGGCTCATGAACAACGACATCATCGAAAACGTGACCCCTGCGCAAGACAAGGAGCGTGAAAGTTCGCTGCGCCTGTTCGGCAACATCAGCTACCTGCTGCATGCCATCGTGGCGGTGGGCGCGGTGGTGCCGGGCTTCCAGCCGGGCGTGTTCCTGCTGGTAGTCGCCTTCATCATCGACCTGGTCAAGCGTGGTGACGCGCAGGGCACCTGGCAGGAATCGCACTTCAGCTGGCGCATCCGCAGCGTGCTGTGGGCCGGCGGGCTTTATCTGGTGACGAGCTGGCTGTGGCTGCTGCTGATCGCACCTGGCTGGATCGCCTGGGGCCTGATCTCGCTGTGGTTCCTGTACCGCGTGGTGCGCGGCTGGATGGCGCTCAGCGACAACAAGGCGATGCCGGCATGAGCGTTGATCCGAACTGCATCTTCTGCAAGATCGTTGCCGGCCAGATTCCCAGCCGCAAGGTCTTCGAAGACGACGAACTGCTGGTGTTTCACGACATCGCGCCCTGGGCGCCCGTGCATGTGCTGGTGATCCCGAAGGAGCACGTCGCGACGATGGTCGAGCTCGAAGACCGGCATGCGCCGATGCTCGGCCGCATGCTGTCGCTGGCGCCGAAGCTGATGCGGGATCTGGGCGTGACCAACGGTTTTCGCACCCTGATCAACACAGGCGAAGACGGCCGGCAGGAAGTGCAGCATGTCCACATGCACGTCATGGGCGGGCCGAGGCCGTGGCTCAAAGGGTGATTCGGGCACTCGCCTAGAATTCAAACACTGTTGTCTGGAGAAATATCATGGGCTCATTCAGCGTCTGGCACTGGCTGATCGTTTTGCTGATCGTGGTGCTCGTGTTCGGCACCAAAAAATTGAAGAACATCGGCTCCGACCTGGGCGGTGCCGTCAAGGGCTTCAAGGACGGCGTGAAGGACGGTGGCGCCACGACCGCCGATGCATCGGCCACGGCTGCGCCGCAGCAGGTCGGCGCCAACAAGGTCAACGACACCAACACGGTGGACGTGGAAGCCAAGACCAAGTCGTGAACCGTCTCGCGTGATTGATTTCGGCTTCGACAAGATTGCGCTGATCGGCGCGGTGGCGCTCATCGTCATCGGGCCGGAAAAACTGCCGCGCGTGGCGCGCACGGTCGGTCATTTCGTCGGCAAGGCACAGCGTTACGTGGCCGACGTGAAAGCCGAGGTCAACCGCTCGATCGAGCTCGAAGAGCTGAAGAAGATGAAGACCGAGTTCGAGGACGCTGCGCGCAACGTCGAACAGACCGTCTCCAACGAGATCCACCAGACCACAAGCGGGCTGGAAAACGCCTGGACCGCGCCCGACACGATGCTGCCGCCGAACAGCGGCCAGCACGAAGGCTGGTCGCCGGCGCCGCCGGAATACAAACATCCGAAGAAGAACTGGCGCCTGAAGCGCGGCGCCACCCCGCAGTGGTACAAACAGCGTGCCGGTGTGCGCGGCCATGCGCAGTCGGGCGCCGCGCGCGTGGCGCGCTTCAGACCCCGCCGTCTCGGCTGATCGCATATGAGCGCCAACGACGGAAAGCCTGACGAAATGGCGGGCACCGAGCAACCCTTTGTCTCGCATTTGGTCGAGTTGCGCGACCGGCTCGTGCGCGCGGCCATCGCGGTCGGTGTCTGTTTCGGCGTGCTGGCGCTGTGGCCCGGCCCGGCCGGTCTGTACGACCTGCTCGCTGCGCCGCTCGTGGCCCATTTGCCCAAGGGTTCGACCCTGATCGCCACCAGCGTGATCTCGCCCTTCATGGTGCCGATCAAGATCACGCTGATGGCGGCTTTCCTGCTGGCGCTGCCGGTCGTGCTCTACCAGGTCTGGGCCTTCGTCGCGCCCGGCCTCTACACGCACGAGAAGAAGCTGGTGATGCCACTGGTGATCTCCAGCACGCTGCTGTTTTTCCTGGGCGTGGCGTTCTGCTATTTCTTCGTCTTCGGCCAGGTGTTCAAGTTCATTCAGGGGTTTGCGCCCAAGAGCATCACTGCCGCGCCTGACATCGAGGCCTACCTGAGCTTCGTGCTGACCATGTTCATCGCCTTCGGCGCGTCGTTCGAGGTGCCGGTGGTGGTGGTGGTGCTGGCACGCATGGGCCTCGTGAGCATCGAGAAGTTGAAGGCCTTTCGCAGCTACTTCATTGTGCTGGCCTTCATCATCGCCGCGGTGCTGACACCGCCCGACGTGGTCTCGCAACTGGCGCTGGCGATCCCGATGGTGCTGCTCTACGAAGTGGGCATCTGGGCCGCGAAGATCTTCATCAAGCACACCCAGGCGCCGGCCGACGAACCGCCGGTCAGCTGACCGGCGGGATCAGCGCTGCGGCGCAGGCCGCGGCGGCCGCTGCGCCACCGTCACGTTGACGTCGAGCGCCGTTTCCCCGCGCTGCACACCGATGGTGGCCACCGCCTGCGGCTTCAGCGCCGCCACCGCGTTCAGCAGCTGAGGTGTGTTCACGACCGGCTTGCCGGCGATCGACACCACCACGTCGCCCGGGCGCAGACCGCCGGCCGCAGCCGGGCCACTTTGCAACACGCCGGTGATCAGCACACCCTGCTTGATCGGCAGGTTGAGCGTCTGTGCGATCTCGGGCGTGAGGTCGCGCGGCTCCACGCCGATCCAGCCGCGGGTGACACGGCCGTCCTTGATCAGGCCTTCGAGCACCTGGCGCGCGGTGCTCACCGGAATGGCGAAACCGATGCCCAGGCTGCCGCCGGTGCGCGAATAGATCGCGGTGTTGATGCCGAGCAGGTTGCCGGCCGCGTCGACCAGCGCACCGCCCGAGTTGCCCGGGTTGATGGCGGCGTCGGTCTGGATGAAGTTCTCGAAGGTGTTGATGCCGAGCTGGTTGCGCCCCATGGCGCTGACGATGCCCGAGGTCACGGTCTGGCCCACGCCGAACGGGTTGCCGATGGCCAGCACCACGTCGCCCACCTGCAACTGGTCGACGTCGCCGAAGCCGATGGCGGGCAGGCGGTCGAGTTCGATCTTGAGCACCGCCACGTCGGACTCCGGGTCGGTGCCGACGATCTTGGCGCGCGCCTGGCGGCCGTCAGCGAGCATCACCTCGATGTCGTCGGCGCCTTCGATCACGTGGTTGTTGGTGAGCAGATAGCCTTCGCTGGAGACGATCACGCCCGAGCCCAGCCCGACCTGCGGTTCCTGCTGCGACTGGCGCGAACGGTCGCCGAAGAAAAACTGGAAGAACGGGTCGTCGCTGCGCGGATTGCGCGTCGGCGCCTTGCTGGCGGTGATGCTGACGACGGCCGGAGAAGCCCGTTTGGCCGCCGCGCTGTAGCTGACCGCGGCACCACCGCTGGGCAACACGGCCGGCAGTGCCTGCGGGGCTGGCAGCGACACGATGTTTGGCGCCACCACACCGGCCCGGCGCTGCACCCATTCGGGCTTGAGCGTGGCCACGACGAACAGCACCGCCACGGCGACCGTGACGGCCTGCGAAAAGATGAGCCAGGTTTTGCGCATGAAGCCTCGACGAATGAAGGCCCGATTATCGACTGCCCGCGGCGCGAGATGAGGGCTGCGCGTGCCTTCGCACCTGCAGGCCCGGGGCCGCGCGTAACATCACCGCATGGCCCTGGCTGCCCACCCGCTGACCCACGAACTGCGCTTCACGCAGGTCGCTTCGGGCGCGCGCATCGCCTGGGCGCGCAGCGGCCGCGTCGGCGCGCCGGTGCTGGTGCGCGTGGCGCACTGGATGACGCATGTCGACCACGACCTGTGCTCGCCGCTCTGGCAACCGCTGATCGAGCAGCTCGGCTGCCGCCTCGAGGTGCTGCGCTACGACGAACGCGGCTGCGGCCTGTCCACCGGCGACGATGTGGCGCTGGGCCTGGAAGCGTCGACCGAAGAACTGGCCGCGGTCGTGCAGGCCTGCGGCGCCCCGAAGCTCGCGCTGTTCGGCGCTTCGGGCGCCGCGGCACCAGCTATTGCCTACGCGGCGCGGCACCCCGAACGTGTGTCGCACCTCGTGTTGCTGGGCGGTTTCTCGCATGGTCTGCTGCACCGCGGTCCGTCGGCCGACGCCTTGGCTTTTCACGAGGCCCAGCTGCGCCTGATCGAACTCGGCTGGGGCCGCAAGGACCCCGGCGTTCAGCAGCTCTTCACCAGCCGCTACATGCCCGACGGCAGCGCCGCGCAGATCGCCGCGCTGAACGAGCAGCAGCGGCTGAGCTGCGACGGCCGGCGCGCCGCGGCGATCGTGCGCACCCGCGCCGGGCTCGACATCCGCACGCTCGCCCCGCAGCTGCGCGTGCCGACGCTGGTGTTGCACAGCGAGGGCGACCTGGTCGTGCCGATCGAGATGGGGCACGAGCTCGCCGCCAGCATCCCCGGCGCGCGTTTCGAAGCGCTGCGCTCGCGCAACCACGTTCCGATGGCGCCGGAGCCGGCCTTCGAGCGCTTTTGCGAGGCCGTGACCGCCTTCGTCTGCGAACCCGCGCTCGGGCCTGTGCTCACGCCGCGCGAGCGCGAACTGGCCGCGCTGGTGGCACAAGGCCTGGACAACCTGCAACTCGCCGCCCGGCTCGGCCTGGCCGAGAAAACGGTGCGCAACATGCTCTCGCTGCTGTACACCAAGCTCGGCGTGGAAGGGCGCGCGATGGCGGTCGTCAAGGCCCGGGACATGGGCCTGTAGACCGGGGCGGGGCGGGACGCCTGTCCCGTGGTCATGGAGACGCTGGCGCGCTGCAATGCCGTCATCGCCACTCCGAAAGACCCGCATGTTCATTCAACGCCCCGATGCCCGCCTTCACACCCTGAGCTTCGGCCAGGGCCCGATCACTTTGCTGGCCACCGGCGGCTGGGTCGGCAGCGGTGAGGTCTGGCACGACCTGTTCGGCCACCTGCCGGACTGGCGCTGCATCAGCGTCGACCACCGTGGCACCGGCGCGAGCAGCCACACCGGCTCGATCACGGTGGAAGCGATGGCCGACGACCTGATCGCGGTGGCCGACGCCATGCGGGTCGGCACCTGCGTGCTGGCGGCCGAGTCGGCTGGCGCTGCCGCGGCCTTGCTGGCGGTGCTGCGCGCGCCTCAGCTCTTCGCCGGGCTGGTGCTGGTCGGCGCCTCGTGGCAGCAGCCGGTGCCCGGCGCAAAAGTCGCTTTCATCGCCAGCCTGCGACACGACTACCTGGCCACGTTGCGCGGCTTCGTCGACGCCTGCCTGCCCGAGACCGACAGCGTCGAGCTGCGGCGCTGGGGGGTGCAGATCCTGAGCCGCGCCAGCGTCGACGATGCCGTGGAACTGATCGCGTGCCGCGCGTCGCTTCCACTCGAAGAGCAGGTTCGGTGCATCGACTTGCCGGTCTTGCTGCTGCACGGTGACGACGACCGCATCGTGCCGGTTCAGAGTTCACGCGATCTCGCGGCCCGGCTGGCACGCGCCGAACTGCTGGTGATGCCGGGCCTGGGGCACGTGCCCCTCATCACCGAGCCGGCGCGGGTGGCGGCGCTGATCGAGAACTTCGGCACGAGGGCTGCTGGCCGACAATAGGCGCATGGCGACTGCACCGAACCTCCCGTTGGCACTGACGATGGGCGATGCCTGCGGCATCGGCCCGGAAATCATCGCGCAGGTGTTCCGGGGTGACGATGCCGCCGGCTGCCTCGTCGTCGGCGACGTGGCCGTGATGCGGCGGGCTGCGCAGCTCACCGGCAGCCTGCTCGCGGTCGCGCACATCGAACACGCGGGCGACGCAGCCCGGGTGCCGCCGAACTGCGTGCCGGTGCTGCAGGTCGCGGGCCTGCCGGCGGGGTTGATCGAGGCACCGCTCGGGCAGGTCGACGCACGCGCCGGCGCGGCCGCGGCGGCGTGCATCACGCGCGCTGTGCAGTTGGCGATGGCGGGCGAGGTGCGTGGCATCGTCACCGCGCCGATCCACAAGGAAGCGCTGGCGGCGGCGGGTGTGACTTACCCCGGCCACACCGAGATGCTGCAGGCGCTCGCCGCGAACGGCGCCGAGCCGGCGCCGGTGCGCATGATGCTGGCCAACGACGAGCTGCGCACCGTGCTCGTCACGATCCACCTGTCGCTGCGCAACGCGATCGACGCGGTCACGTTCGATGCGGTGCTGCAGACCTTGCGCATCGCGCACCAGAGCGCCGCGCGCTGGGGCCAGCCGCGCCCGCGCATCGCGGTGGCGGGCCTGAACCCGCACGCCGGCGAGGGCGGTCTGTTCGGCGACGAAGAGCGCACGGTCATCGCCCCGGCCGTCGCGGCGGCGCGTGCCGAAGGGATCGACGCCACCGGCCCGTTCGCGCCCGACACGGTGTTCATGCGCGCGCGCAACGCGCCGGGCCACGCCGGCGAATTCGACGTCGTGGTCGCGATGACCCACGACCATGGCCTGATCCCGGTGAAGTACCTTGGCGTCGAACAAGGGGTGAACGTCACGCTGGGCCTGCCCTTCGTGCGCACCAGCCCCGACCACGGCACCGCGTTCGACATCGCTGGCACCGGGCGGGCCGACCCATCGAGCCTGCGCGCTGCGCTGCGCATGGCACGCCAGCTCTCGGGCCGCTAGGAGTCTGGGCGGCAGACGCCTTGATGCCAGTTTGATGGAGGCAACGCAGACGGCTTGGCGTCGTTTGCGTTATCGGCGCACCCCGTGGCGCCG
>JBEBIB010000033.1:0-57216 GCA_040080605.1 Burkholderiaceae bacterium | reverse complement strand
GGTGGGCGGTACGCTGACCATCACCGACATCGACAGCCCCGCCACGTTCGTCGCACAGACCGGCACGGTCGGCACCTACGGCACGTTTGCCATCAACGCGGCAGGCGCCTGGACGTACACGGCCAGTTCGGCACACAACGAGTTCGCCGCCGGCACGACCTACAGCGAGACGTTCACTGTCGCTTCTGCGGATGGAACCACAAGTAGCGTCACCGTCAACATCCTCGGCACCAACGACGCGGCCGTGCTCAGCTCGGCCACCGTCAACCTGACCGAAACCAATGCTGTACTGACGGTGGGCGGTACGCTGACCGTCACCGACATCGACAGCCCCGCCACGTTCGTCGCACAGACCGGCACGGTCGGCACCTACGGCACGTTTGCCATCAACGCCACTGGCGTGTGGACGTACACGGCCAGTTCGGCGCACAACGAGTTCGCCGCCGGCATGACCTACAGCGAGACCTTCACTGTCGCATCCGCCGACAGCACGATCAGCACGGTCACCGTCAACATCCTCGGCACCAACGATGCCGCCGTGCTGAGCAGCGCCACGACCAACCTGACCGAAACGAACGCAGTCCTCACCACCAATGGCACGCTGACTGTCAGCGACATCGACAGCCCGGCCACTTTCATCGCACAGACCGGCACGGTCGGCACTTATGGCAGCTTCGCCATCAACGCCGCCGGTGCCTGGATCTACACCGCCAACTCGCCTCACAACGAGTTCGCCGCCGGCACGACCTACAGCGAGACGTTCACGGTCGCCTCGGCTGACGGAACCACATCGACGGTCACGGTCAACATCCTCGGCACGAACGACGCAGCGGTTCTCAGCAGCGCAACGACGAACCTGACCGAAACGAACGCGGTCCTCACCACCAATGGCACGCTGACGATCAGCGACATCGACAGCCCTGCCACCTTCGTCGCCCAGACCGGTGTCGTCGGCGCTTACGGCAGCTTCTCGATCAACGCCGCCGGCGCCTGGACCTACACCGCCAGCACCGCGCACAACGAGTTCGCAGCGGGCACCACCTACAGCGAGACGTTCACAGTCGCTTCTGCCGACGGCACCACGAGCACGGTCACAGTCAACATCCTCGGCACCAACGATGCCGCCGTGCTGAGCACCGCCGCCGTCAACCTGACGGAAACGAATGCGGTCTTGTCGACCAGCGGCACGCTGACCATCACCGACGTCGACAGCCCGGCGACATTCGTGGCACAAGCGGGTACCGCTGGCGCGTATGGCACGTTCACCATCAATTCAGCGGGTGCGTGGACCTACACAGCCAGCTCGGCTCACAACGAATTCGTGGCGGGCACGACTTACACCGAAACCTTCACCGTGGCTTCGGCCGACGGCACGACGTCGACCGTCACGGTCAACATCCTCGGCACGAACGACGCGGCCGTGCTCAGCACCGCAATCGTCAATCTGACCGAGACCAATGCGGTTCTGTCGACCAATGGAACGCTGACGATCTCCGATGTGGACAGCCCGGCAACGTTCGTGGCACAGGGCGGCACGGTCGGCACCTACGGCACTTTCACCATCGACGCCGCCGGCGCCTGGACCTACACGGCCAGTTCGGCGCACAACGAATTCGCAGCAGGAACGACCTACTCCGAGATCTTCACCGTGGACTCGGCCGACGGCACGAGCTCGACCGTCACCGTCAACATCCTCGGCACCAACGACGCGGCGGTGCTGAGCACCGCCACCGTCAACCTCACCGAAACCAACGCTGTGCTCACGGCCAACGGCACGCTGACCGTGACCGACGTCGACAGCCCCGCCACCTTCGTGGCTCAGACCGGCACGATCGGTACCTATGGCAGCTTCGCCATCAACGCCGCCGGCGCGTGGACTTACACGGCCAACTCGGCCCACAACGAGTTCGCCGCAGGCACGACCTACAGCGAGACCTTCACTGTCGCTTCTGCGGACGGAACGACGAGCACCGTCACCGTCAACATCCTCGGCACCAATGACGCAGCGGTGCTCAGTTCGGCCACGGTCAACCTGACCGAAACCAATGCTGTACTTTCCACCAACGGTACGCTGACCGTCACCGACGTCGACAGCCCCGCCACGTTCGTCGCGCAGACCGGCACGGTCGGCACCTACGGCACCTTTGCGATCAACGCCGCAGGCGCGTGGGCCTACACCGCCAGTTCGGCACACAACGAGTTCGCCGCTGGCACGACCTACAGCGAGACTTTCACCGTCGCTTCGGCCGATGGATCGACCAGCACGGTCACGGTCAACATCCTCGGCACCAACGATGCGGCGGTGCTCAGTTCGGCCACGGTCAACCTGACCGAGACCAACGCGGTGCTCACGACCGGTGGCACGCTGACCGTCACTGACGTCGACAGCCCTGCCACGTTCGTCGCACAAACCGGGACAGTCGGTACCTACGGCACGTTTGCCATCAATGCCGCTGGCACCTGGACCTACACCGCCAGTTCCGCGCACAACGAGTTCGCCGCTGGCACGACCTACAGCGAGACGTTCACGGTCGCTTCTGCCGACGGCACGACCTCGTCCGTCACCGTCAACATCCTTGGCACGAACGATGCGGCCGTGCTCAGCTCGGCCACGGTCAACCTGACCGAAACCAATGCGGTGCTCACGGCGAACGGCACGCTGACAGTGGCCGACCTGGACAGCCCCGCCACGTTCGTGGCGCAGCCCGGCACGGTCGGCACCTATGGCACCTTCACCATCAATGCGGCCGGCACCTGGACTTACACCGCCAGTTCCGCCCACAACGAGTTCGCGGCCGGCACGACGTATTCCGAGACCTTCACGGTCGCTTCGACCGACGGCACCACGAGCAGTGTCACCGTCAACATCCTCGGCACCAACGATGCCGCCGTGCTCAGCACCGCCACCGTCAATCTGACCGAGACCAATGCGGTGCTGACCGCTGGCGGCACGCTGACCGTGACCGATGTCGACAGCCCGGCCACCTTCGTTGCCCAGACCGGTACGGTCGGCACTTACGGCACGTTTGCGATCAACGCCGCTGGCGCCTGGACGTACACGGCCAGCTCGGCTCACAACGAGTTCGCCGCGGGCACAACCTACAGCGAGACCTTCGCTGTCGCGTCGGCCGATGGAACGACCAGCACGGTCACGGTCAACATCCTCGGCACCAACGACGCTGCGGTGCTGAGCACCGCCACAGCCAACCTGACCGAAACCAATGCAGTGCTCACGACCGGCGGCACGTTGACCGTGACCGACGTCGACAGCCCCGCGACTTTCGTAGCGCAGGCGGGGACGGTCGGCTCTTACGGAACCTTCACGATCAATGCAGCCGGCGCATGGGCCTACACCGCCAGTTCGGCGCACAACGAGTTCGCTGCCGGTACGACGTACTCAGAGATCTTCACCGTTGCCTCGGCCGATGGCACCACGTCGACCGTCACCATCAACATCCTCGGCACCAACGACGCGGCCGTGCTGAGCACTGCCACCGTCAATCTCACGGAAACCAACGCTGTTCTCACGGCCGGTGGCTCGCTGACCGTCAGCGATGCCGACAGCCCCGCGACTTTCGTGGCGCAGACCGGCACGGCCGGCACCTACGGCACGTTCGCCATCAATGCCGCAGGTGCCTGGACCTACACCACCAACTCGGCTCACAACGAGTTCGTCGCCGGCACGACTTACTCCGAGACTTTCACCGTCGCTTCGGCTGACGGCACGACCAGCAGCGTCACGGTCAACATCCTCGGCACCAACGATGGCGCCGTGCTCAGCAGCGCCACCGTCAACCTGACCGAGACCGATGCGGTGCTCACAACCAATGGCACGCTGACCATCAGCGATGTCGACAGCCCCACCACGTTCGTCGCGCAGACCGGCACGGTCGGCACCTACGGCACGTTTGCCATCAATTCCGCAGGTGCCTGGACGTACACGGCCAGTTCGGCTCACAACGAGTTCGTCGCCGGCACGACTTACAGCGAGACGTTCACTGTCGCTTCTGCGGACGGAACCACAAGCAGCGTCACCGTCAACATCCTCGGCACCAACGACGCGGCGGTGATCAGCACGGCCACTGTCAACCTGACCGAAACCGATGCAGTCCTCTCCACCGGCGGCACGCTGACCGTCACCGACGTCGATAGCCCCGCCACGTTCGTTGCGCAGACCGGCACCGTCGGCACCTACGGCACGTTCGCCATCAACGCCGCAGGCGCGTGGACGTACACGGCCAGTTCGGCTCACAACGAATTTGCAGCGAGCACGACCTACAGCGAGACCTTCACTGTCGCATCCGCCGACAGCACGATCAGCACGGTCACCGTCAACATCCTCGGCACCAACGATGCCGCCGTGCTGAGCAGCGCCACGACCAACCTGACCGAAACGAACGCAGTCCTCACCACCAATGGCACGCTGACGGTCACCGATGTCGACAGCCCGGCCACCTTCGTCGCGCAAACCGGTACTGTCGGCACTTACGGCGTGTTTGCGATCGACGCCGCCGGCGCCTGGACCTACACGGCAAGTTCGGCGCACAACGAGTTCGCTGCAGGAACGACCTACAGCGAAATCTTCGTCGTCGCTTCGGCGGACGGCACCACGTCGACCGTCACGGTCAACATCCTCGGTACGAACGACGCCGCCGTGCTCAGCAGCGCCACCGTCAACCTGACCGAAACCAATGCGGTGCTCACTGCCGGTGGCACGCTGACTGTCAGCGACATCGACAGCCCGGCCACTTTCATCGCACAGACCGGCACGGTCGGCACTTATGGCAGCTTCGCCATCAACGCCGCCGGTGCCTGGATCTACACCGCCAACTCGCCTCACAACGAGTTCGCCGCCGGCACGACCTACAGCGAGACGTTCACGGTCGCCTCGGCTGACGGAACCACATCGACGGTCACGGTCAACATCCTCGGCACGAACGACGCAGCAGTTCTCAGCAGCGCCACGACGAACCTTACCGAAACGAACGCGGTCCTCACCACCAATGGCACGCTGACGATCAGCGACATCGACAGCCCTGCCACCTTCGTCGCGCAGACCGGTGTCGTCGGCGCTTACGGCAGCTTCTCGATCAACGCCGCCGGCGCCTGGACCTACACCGCCAGCACCGCACACAACGAATTCGTGGGCGGCACGGTCTACCCGGAGACCTTCACGGTCGCGTCGGCCGACGGCACGACGACCACAGTGCGCATCAACATCGTGGGCACCAACGATGCGGCCGTGCTCAGCTCGGCCACGGTCAACCTGGTCGAGACCAACGCCGTGCTCTCCACCAACGGCACGCTGACGATCACCGACGTCGACAGCCCGGCCACCTTCGTCGCCCAAACCGGCACGGTCGGTACCTACGGCAGCTTCACCGTCAACGCCGCGGGCGCCTGGACCTACACCGCCAGCACCGCGCACAACGAGTTCGTGGCCGGCACCACCTACACCGACACCTTCAACGTGAGCTCGGCCGACGGCACGACGACGACTGTGCGTGTCAACATTCTCGGCACCAACGAAGACCCGGTCGCCGGCAACGACACCGGCGCCGTGATCGCTGGCGCCACGCTGACCCAGACGGCCGCCAACGGCGTGATCCTGTCGGGCGGCAACGCGGCCGGGCGCGACACTGACGCCGACGGCGGCACGCTGACGGTGGTCCAGGCCGTCGTCGGCACCGGCACGCCGGCAACGGCCGTCACGGCCGGCGGCACGACCTTCGCCGGAACCTACGGCGACCTGCTGCTGCGCGCCGACGGCAGCTACACCTACGTGGCCAACCGGGCCGACGCCGTGGCCACCGGTACCGGTGTGACCGACGTCTTCACCTACCGTGTTTCCGACGGTCAGGGTGGCACCGCGAACGCCACGATCACCGTGGTGGTGGCCGGGCAGGCCGACACGCTGGTCGCGCCCACGCCGACCACGACCGCGCTCACGAACACGCTCGGCCTGGCTGGCGACTACTACGGCTACAACGACTCGAACCCGAGCAACAGCAGCCTCAGCACCTACCGCCGCCACAGCGACGACGGCACGCTGGGCAACCTCGACCACGTCAGCGACTTCAACACGATCATCAACACCCGCAATGCCACCGCGGGTGGCAGCAACAACATCCTCGGCACCTCGACCGCGGGCGCGACCAATGCCGCCGACGCCCACTTCCTGGCCCGGACCATCGACTACGGCTCCTCGCCCGGCGTGAGCGCTTCGCTGGGCACGAACGTCAACGTGGCCGCCGGCGGTTCGACCGCCGGGCTGACGAACACCAACAGCCAGCTCTACAAGTTCCTCAACCGCACGACTGGCAGCGATGCCGGCACGCTGACCGTCTCGACCGGCACGGCCGACAACGACAACCGCGGCTCGGGCCCGACCAGCGGCCTGGGCACCACCACCGACGCGGCCATCCGCCTGGCCGGCCAGGCGTACTTCGACAGCGGCCTGTACGACATCCGCATCACCGCGGACGACGGCTTCCGCCTCCGCCTCGGCGGGCAGACGGTCGCGATCCTCGACGACATCCAGTCGCCGACGACACGCGTCTACACCGGCGTGCCGGTGGTCGGGGGCATGACGGCGCTCGAGCTGCTCTACTGGGAACAAGGCGGCAACGCGCAGTTGCGGGTCGAGTTCAAGCTCAGCGGCACGGCCGACACCACCTACAAGCTGCTCTCCAGCGATTCGATGCCGCTGTACGCCGACGCCAGCGCGCCGACGCTCACCGACACGCAAGACATCGTCGCCGGCAGCACCGCCGGCACCTACGTGATCCAGACCGGCTCGACGCTGGACGGGGGTGTGGGCAACGACACCATCACCGGCGCAGCCGGCACCGACAAGCTGATCGGCGGCGCCGGCAACGACACGCTCAACGGCGGCGCCGGTGACGACATCCTGATCGGCGGCGCCGGCAACGACGCGCTCACCGGCGGACTGGGCCACGACGTGTTCCGCTGGCAGCTGGCCGACCGTGGCACCGCCGGCACGCCGGCGCGCGACGTCATCAGCGACTTCGACAACGCCAGCTATTCCGGCGACGTGCTCGACCTGCGCGACCTGCTGGTCGGCGAAACCCACGCGGCGAACGCGGTGAGCCTGCCGGGCGCGATCGGCACCAACAACGCGATCACGATCACGGGCGACACCGGCAACCTCGGCAACTACCTGCACTTCTCGCTGGTCGGGGGCAACACCGTGGTCGAGGTCAGCTCCACCGGCGGCTTCTCGGGCGGTTACGCAGCGGGCGCGGTCGATCAGGTCATCACGCTCAACGGCGTCAACCTGATCGGCAGCTTCACCACCGACAACCAGGTGCTCAACGACTTGCTGCAGCGTGGCAAGCTGGTGACCGACGGCAGCTGATCGCGGCGCGGCCCCGGCGGCGGCGTTTCGCCGTCACGCCGCCGGCTTGTACAAGGTCGAGGTGACCCAGGGCCCGGTCAGGCCATCGACGCTGCAAGCCCACAAGGCCTGCGCGTCGGCCGCGTCGCCCACGCCTTCGGCGTAGACCTCGAGCGACAGGCTGTGCAGCATCGTGACCAGGCCTCGCACGAATCCGGCGCGGCCGGCATCGAGCGCCACGCCGTGGGTCACGGCGGCGTCGAGCTTCACGTAGTCGAGCCCGGCCTCGAACAGGCGCTCGATGCGGCTGATGCGCTCGCCCGCGTGTTCCAGGCCCAGGCGTGCGCCGGTCGGGCGCAGTTGGCGGCCGAGTTCGCGGACCAGATCGAACTGGTCGACGGCGGCCTCTTCGCTCACTTCGAGCCACACCCCGCGTGCAGCACGCGGCTGTGCCAGCAGGCTGGCGCGCAGGCGTGACGCGAAGCCGCTGTCACCGAGCGAGGCCGGCGACAGGTTCACGCAGCGCGGTTGCCCGTCGCTCGCGATCGCCCGCAACGCCAGCATCAACGCGTGTTCGTCGACCGCGCTGGTCAGCCTGCTGCGGACGGCCAGCGGCAGCCAGTGCGCCGCCACTTCGAAAGGGCCATTCGGATCGAGCTGCAGGCGCAGCGGGCATTCGAGATGGATCAGCCCCTGGTTCGGGTTCACGACCGGGAAACTGCCGAGCTGCACCCGGCCCTCGGCCAGCGCGTCGCTGACCCGCTCGCGCCAGCGCCGCTCGCCCAGCCCGGCCCACGCGCTGCCGCCCTCACCGGCCGACTCGACCGAGAAGGCGCCGTTGCTCTCCGCGCGTGCCAGCGCCAGGTCGGCGCTGCCCATCAACTCGCCGAGTTCGGCGCCATGACGCATCTCGACCGCACCTGCCGCCACCGCCACATGCGCGGCCAGCGCCGGCAGCGCGGCGCGCAACAGGTCGATCACGGCCTGCGCGGTTTCACGCGCCACGCCGCCGGCCGGCAGGCCGAGCGCGAAGTCGGAACCGTTGAGCCGGCCGACGAACGAGCCGTCGACACGCTGCGTGTAGGTTTGCAGCGTCTGTGCGATCGCGCCGATCAACGCGTCGGTGCTTTCGCGCCCGAGCGTGCGGTTGACCTCGGTCAGCTTCAGTACCCGCAACAGGACCAGCCCGCCGGCGGCATGGCCGTCTTCGCGCTGAAGAGCAGCCCGCAGCTGCGCCATGAAGTGCATGCGGTTCGACAGGCCGGTGAGCGGGTCGCAGCTGGCCTGGCGGCGAAGGCTCTCGACCTGCGAGGCCTGGCCTTCGAACACGATGCGCAAGCGCCCGACCATCGAGTTCATCGCACGCGTCAGGCGCTTGAGTTCGGGCACGTTGGGCTCGGCCACGGTCAGGTACTCGCCACGTTCCAGCGACGTGGCCTGCGCCACGGTGTCGTCGAGCGGGCGGCGGATGCGCCCGACCGCGAGCGACGCCAGCAGGCCCGCGAGCAGGCCCACCACCGCCAAGGCGCCGGCCGAGCCGAGGCTGCTGGCCCACAGTTCGTCGACGGCATACGACGACTGGCTCACCACTTCGAGCGAGCCGAGCGCGCGCCAGCCGTCCGACACCTGCGCCACGCCGGGCTCGGAGTCGATCGGCACGAGGGCCGCGAACCAGGCCGGCGCCTTCAGCGGCGTGGCCGGTGCTTCGCGCAGCAGCAGCGGCTTGCCGTCGACGCCGGTGAAACGGATGCGGCGGTAGAAGCCGGTGTCGAACTGCGCCGCGAGCGCGAGCTCCATCAGCTCGGTCTGCCCTTTCTGCTGCGACAGCACCAGCGCGAGCGCAACCGCGTTGTCGCTGTTCTTCAGGCGCAGCTGGGTCTGCAGCGTGTCACGCGCCGTGCTCACGTTCACGCTCACGCTGGCGGCGAAGGCCAGCAGCAGCGTGGCCAGCAGCAACAACCAGATTTGACGGATCAGCGACATGCTTGCCTCACGATGTTCTTCATTGGAACCCTTCGGCGCGCGCCTTAGCAAGCACCTCGCGCCAGCGCGACAGCCTGGCGACCGGGTCGCCGGCGCTCTGCGCACCGGTGCCCTGCCACAGACCTTCGCCGTTGAAACTGAACACCGGCTCCAGATCGGGCCGGCGCGAAGCGGGGCGGATCTCGCCGATCAGGTTGTCGAGAATCAGCGGCTCGGCGCCGGCTTGTGCGTAGTACGCGAGCACCATGTGGGCTTGTACCGCACCGCCCGGCCCGCCGATCATCGCGCGCACGTACACGAGCCGCAGTTTCGCCTGCGGCACGCCGGCGGCCATCAGGCTGAAGTACTTGGCGATCACGTAGTCTTCGCAGTCGCCACGGCCCTTGCCCAGGGTTTCGAGCGGGCTGGCCCAGTAGTCGGTCTGGCCCCAGGCCTCGCTGTCGGCGGTGAACACGACGCGGCGGTTGAAGAAGTCGTTGAAGGAGGCGAGCCGCTGCAGGTCGTCCTGGCCGACGGATGCAGCGAACAAAGGCTGCAACGCGCGCACACCGCTCACGGCGGCCGCCCCCAGGGGCTGCGCCGAGCGCAGCATCGTCTCCGGATCCCAGGCCCGCGGCGCGAACACCGTGAGCACGAGCAGCAAGCACAGCAGCCACCGCCCGGCCCGGCAGAGCGTTGCCGAAGCCACGCGCACGGGTGCGCGGCGTGTCCGCCCTGGAGCATCACGCGCGAACGAGCAAACAACGGAGGGCGTGAGGATCACAGGCGGACAGGGTAACAACCCAACGTTTCGTCTTCGACATGCCGGGGGCCGACTTGAGCGCCGGAGGATGCGCGCAAGCTGCGCCGTGAAGTTGCTCACATTTCGAAACAACCACGTTCCCAGGCCTTGCCAGAGGCTGTTGCCATAACGAGACCTCAGCGCACAAAGGCGTGAAATACTCCCCCGCCGCCCCTCGGTAAAGGGGGGCGTGGCGGGGCATGCGCCAAACTAGACTTCGCGGCGAAATCGATGGGCGGCTGAAGACACCTGCGCCACCTCGATCACACTGGAAATCACCGCTCGATGCTCAGGACTCTCATGGATTCGAAAAGATTCGCTCGTTGCGCGCTCGTGTTGCTGATGGCAGCCGGCGGCGCCATTGCCCAGACCGCCGACCCGCTCAAGACGACGATCGAACAGGCCGTCAACACCAACCCGGAAGTCTCTGCGCGCTTCAACGCCTACCGCGCCGCCGTCGATGCGGTCGATGCCGCACGCGGTGCCTACCTGCCGCGCGTCGATCTGAACGCGAGCGTCGGCCAGGAGCGTGACCGCATCAACGGCACATCGCGCACGCTGAGCCGCCGCCAGGGCGGTGTGAGCCTGACGCAATTGCTGTGGGACGGCCTGGGCACGCAGAACGACGTGGCCCGTGCGGGCCACGAGCAGCTGGCACGTTACTTCGAGCTGCTCGACGTGACCGAGCAGACCGCCATCGAAGCGGCCAAGGCGCACTACGACGTGCAGCGTTATCGCCGCATGGTCACGCTGGCCGAAGACAACTATGTGCAGCACCGCTACGCCTTCCTGCAGATCCAGTCGCGCTTCAAGGCCGGCGTGGGCCGCGGTGTCGACCTGGAGCAGGCGGGCGCGCGCGTCGCGCTGGCCGAGTCGAACCTGACCACCGAACTCGCCAACCTGCACGACGTGAACACGCGGTACCAGCGCCTGGTCGGCAGCGCACCGGCGAAAGAACTCGGCGGCATCAGCATGCTGCGCGACGGCGTGCCGGCCACCGCCACCGAAGCCATGAATACCGCGGTGCGCCAGAGCGCCGCGGTCAGTGCCAGCATCGAAGGCGTGCGCGGTGCGCGTTCGGTGATCGATGCCCGGCGCTCGGCCTACCAACCCACGGTGCAGGCACGCGTGCGCGCCGACGCCGGCCGCAACGTCGACGGCCTGCAGGACCAGAGCCGCAACAGCACCGCCGAGATCGTGCTGAACTGGAACCTGTACAGCGGTGGTGCCGACCAGGCGCGCATCCGCCAGCAGGTCAACATCGTGAGCCAGGCCACCGACCTGCGCGACAAGACCTGCCGCGACACACGCCAGACCGCGGCCATCGCCTACAACGACACCAAGAAGCTGACCGAGCAGCTCGCCTACCTCGACCGCAACACGCTGGCGATCCAGAAGGCACGTGATGCCTACCGCCAGCAGTTCGACATCGGCCAGCGCAGCCTGCTCGACCTGCTCAACTCGGAGAACGAGCTCTACACCGCGCGCCGCGCCTATGCGAACGCCGAGTACGACCTCGGGCTGGCTTACGCCCGCACGCACGCGGCAATGAGCCAGCTCGGCACGCAGCTCGGCGTGAGCCGCACGCTGACGGTGGCGAACGAAGCCACGGGTTGGACCCAGGGCGAAGACGCACCGACACGCTGCCCGGTGGTGATCGCCGAAGTGGTGGCCACCGATCGTGGCGAGCTCGACGCACGCGCACAGCGCCTGGCGGCCACTGCGCCGGTGGTGGCACCCGCTCCGGTGCCGGCCGCATCGGCACCCACCCGCAGGCCCTGAACGGCGGCGGCGCGGCACACCGCGCCGTCAGCTCACTTCTTCACCGGGGGCAGGTCGGTACACGCGCCTTCGAAAGCCTCGGCCGCGAGACCAATGCTTTCGCCCAACGTCGGATGCGGGTGGATGGTCTTGCCGATGTCGACCGCGTCGGCGCCCATCTCGATCGCCAGGGCCACCTCGCCGATCATGTCGCCGGCATGCGTGCCGACGATGCCACCGCCGACGATGGCGTGGCTCTCTTCATCGAACAGCAGCTTCGTAAAACCTTCGTCACGGCCGTTGGCGATCGCGCGGCCCGACGCGTTCCACGGGAACAAGCCCTTCCTGACCTTCATGCCCTTGGCCTTGGCTTCGTCTTCGGTCACGCCGACCCAAGCCACCTCCGGGTCGGTATAGGCGACGCTCGGGATCACGCGCGCGTCGAACGCGGCCTTGGTGTCACCAGCAGCCACTTCGGCGGCCACGTGCGCTTCGTGCACCGCCTTGTGCGCCAGCATCGGCTGGCCGACGATGTCGCCGATCGCGAAGATGTGCGGCACGTTGGTGCGCATCTGGATGTCGACCGGAATGAAACCCCGCTCGCCGACGATCACACCGGCCTTCTCGGCGCCGATGCGCTTGCCGTTCGGCACGCGGCCCACCGCTTGCAGTACCAGGTCGTAGAGCTGCTCTTTCAGTTTGCCCTCGCCTTCGAACTTGACGAGGATGCCGTCCTTGGTCGCTTCGGCACCGACGGTCTTGGTCTTCAGCATGATGTTGTCGAAGCGCGGCGCGTTCATCTTCTGCCACACCTTCACGAGGTCGCGGTCGGCGCCCTGCATCAGACTGTCGAGCATCTCGACCACGTCGAGCCGCGCGCCGAGCGTCGAGTAGACCGTGCCCATCTCGAGGCCGATGATGCCGCCGCCGATGATCAGCATGCGCTTCGGGTTCTGGCGCAATTCGAGCGCGCCGGTGGACGTGACGATGCGCGGGTCGTCCTTCGGCAGGAAGGGCAGCTTCACCGCTTCGGAGCCGGCGGCGATGATGGCCTGCTTGAACTTGATGGTCTGGGTGCCGCCCTTGGCCAGCGCCACGGTGATGTGAAACGGGTCGAGGAACTCGCCCGTGCCCTGCAGCACCGTGACCTTGCGCATCTTCGCCATCGCCGCCAGGCCGCCGGTGAGCTTTCCGATCACCTTTTCCTTGTGCGTGCGCAGCTTGGCGAGGTCGAGCGTCGGCGGTGCGAAGGTCACGCCCATCGTGTCGAAGTGTTTGACTTCGTCCATCACGGCCGCCACGTGCAGCAGCGCTTTCGACGGAATGCAGCCGACGTTCAGGCAGACGCCGCCGAGCGTGGCGAAACGTTCGATCAACACGACCTTCATGCCGAGGTCGGCAGCGCGGAACGCGGCCGAGTAGCCGCCCGGGCCGGCGCCGAGCACGACGAGGTCACATTCGGTGTCGGCGCCACCGGCGTAGCTGGATGCGGCTGGCGCGGGCGCAGCCGGTGCGGCCGCCTTGGCCGGTGCGGGGGCCGCAGCCGGCGCACTGGGCGCAGCGGCCGGAGCAGCCGCAGCAGCACCTTCCGCGTCGAGCGACAGGATCACCGAGCCTTGGTTGACCACGTCACCGACCTTGACCGCCACGCTCTTCACAACGCCGGCGTGCGACGACGGAATCTCCATCGAGGCCTTGTCGCTCTCGACCGTCAGCAAACTCTGCTCGGCCTTGACCGTGTCGCCCGGCTTGACCAGCAGTTCGATGACCGCCACGTCCTTGAAATCGCCGATGTCCGGCACCTTGATGTCGATGAGGGCCATGGTCAGCCTTTCGTTGATGTCGTTTTGAGTTTGATCGTGTGGGCGTGCACCGGCCCACTCGAGTTCTTGTCGAATTCACAGCCGGCGCGGGCGCCGAGCTCGGCCAGTTCGCGCGCCGTTTTCGCCTTGTCGAAGGCCGCGTACATCGCGCCGAGCGCGAACGCGCGGCCGGTGCCGATGCCCCAGAAGCGGTCGAACTCGAACACCTCGCGGTACGAGTACACGCCGAAGATGCCGGCGTGGTTCGCGATCACCGCGGTGAACTGCGAGCTCTCGTACGGGTCGGAATCTTCTTCCTTGGTGTTGAGGAAGAAGTTCTCCTTCAGCTTCGGGTGCAGCTTGAGGAAAGTGTCGAACACCTGGTCGCGCGAGTGCAGTTTCAGCTCGTCAGGCGGCAATGCAGCGAGCGCCCGACGCAACACCGGGAAGTGCGCCGTCGTGCCCGCCATACCGATCCACGAATCGCCCACCTTGAACAGTTTTTCGTTGGCCTCGTAACCATGCGCCAGCCGCGTGTCACCGAAGGTGACCAGCGTGTCGGCAGCGATGGCCACGGTGCCGCCCTTGCGGACCACCACGACAGTTGTCATCGGCAGCTCGGCGTCACAGCAACACGCGGCGGAAGTCGCCGAGGATCTGGCCGAGGTAGGCATTGAAGCGCGCCGCCGATGCGCCGTCGATCACGCGGTGGTCGTAAGAGAGCGACAGCGGCAGCGTGAGGCGCGGCACGAACGCCTTGCCGTCCCACACCGGTTTCATCGCACTCTTCGACAGGCCGAGGATCGCCACTTCCGGCGCGTTGATGATCGGCGTGAAGTGCGTGCCGCCGATGCCCCCCAGCGAGCTGATCGAGAAACAGCCGCCGGTCATGTCGACCGGGCCGAGCTTGCCGTCGCGCGCCTTCTTCGCCAGATCGCCCATCTCGGTGCTGATCTGCAAGACGCCCTTCTTGTCAGCATCTTTCAGCACCGGCACGACCAGCCCGTTCGGCGTGTCGGCCGCGAAACCGACGTGGAAGTACTGCTTGTAGACGAGCGTATCGCCGTCGAGGCTGGCGTTGAAGTCGGGGAACTTCTTCAGCGCCGAGACCACGGCCTTGATCACGAACGCGAGCATCGTGACCTTCACGCCCGACTTCTCGTTTTCCTTGTTGGTCGAGACCCGGAACGCCTCGAGCTCGGTGATGTCGACCTCGTCGTTGTTGGTGACGTGCGGGATCATCACCCAGTTGCGGTGCAGGTTAGCGCCGCTGATCTTCTTGATGCGTGACAGGTCCTTGCGCTCGACCGGGCCGAACTTCGTGAAGTCGACCTTCGGCCACGGAAGCAGGCCGGCGAGGCCACCGGCTGCAGCAGCGGCGGCCGGGGCTTTCGCCGCTTGCGCCTGCGTCTGCACATTGCCGGCCATCACACCCTTGACGAAGCCCTGAACGTCGTCCTGCGTGATGCGGCCTTTCGGGCCGCTGCCCTTCACTTCGGCTAGCGGCACGCCGAGTTCGCGAGCGAGCTTGCGGATCGTCGGCGAGGCATGGGGCAACGCACCCTTCGCGGCGGTCGGCTCGTGGGCCGGCAGCGCCGCCGTGGGAACCGATTTTTCCGCTGCTGCCGCAGCAGGCGCGGCCACCGGGGCCACAGCAGCGGCCGGCGCGGGCGCCGCAGCGGCTGGCGCCGGGGCGGCACCCCCCGCGGCCTGAACCACCGCGACCAGGCTGCCCTTGGCCACCTTGTCGCCAACCTTGACCTTGATCTCCTTCACGACGCCGGCATGCGACGACGGAATCTCCATCGCGGCCTTGTCGCTCTCGACCGTGATCAGGCTCTGCTCGACCTTGATCGAGTCACCCGCCGCGACCATCACTTCGATCACCGTGACTTCATCGAAGTCGCCGATGTCGGGCACAACCACGTCGACCGGGCCGGCGCCAGCAGGCGCGGCCGCCGGCGCAGCGGCGGGAGCCGCAACCGGCGCAGGAGCTGCAGCTGCAGGCGCAGCAGCGGGCGCAGCAGCGGGCGCTTCGCCCGCCACTTCGAGCACCAGCACCAGCGACCCCTCCTTGACCTTGTCGCCGACCTTGACCTTCAACTCCTTCACCACGCCAGCATGCGACGACGGGATCTCCATCGAGGCCTTGTCGCTCTCCACCGTGATGAGCGACTGCTCGGCCTTCACCGTGTCACCGGGCTTGACCATCAGCTCGATGATTTCCACCTCCGCGAAGTCGCCGATGTCGGGGACCTTGACTTCAACCGTTGCCATTTTTATTGTCTCCGTCGCTCTTGTTATGCGTACAGCGGGTTGATCTTGTCGACATTGATGCCGTACTTCTTGATCGCTTCGGCCACCTTGGCCATCGGCACCGTGCCTTCGTCGGCCAGTGCCTTCAGCGCAGCGACCACGACGTAGTGGCGGTTCACCTCGAAGTGCTCGCGCAGCTTGCTGCGGAAGTCGCTGCGGCCGAAACCGTCGGTGCCCAGCACCTTGTAGGTGCGGCCCTTCGGCATGAAGGCGCGGATCTGCTCGGCGTAGTTCTTCATGTAGTCGGTCGACGCGATCACCGGGCCGGCGTGTTTGTCGAGTTGCTCGGTGACGTAGGCGACGCGCTGCTTCTTGTCGGTGGGGTGCAGCAGGTTCCAGCGTTCCACATCCTGGCCGTCACGCGCCAGTTCGTTGAAGCTCGGGCAGCTCCACACGTTGGCGGCCACGCCCCAGTCTTTCTCGAGCAAGGCCTTCGCGGCCACGCTCTCGAGCAGGATCGTGCCGCTGCCCAGCAGGTTCACGCGCGGGGTTTTCTTCGCACCCTCTTCGAGCAAATACATGCCCTTGATGATCTGCGCTTCGGTGCCGGCCTTGAGGCCCGGCATCGGGTAGTTCTCGTTCAGCAGCGTCAGGTAGAAGTAGACGTTCTCCTGTTTCTCGACCATTCGCTTCAGGCCATGGTGCAGGATCACGCCGACCTCGTGCGCAAACGTGGGGTCGTAGCTGATGCAGTTGGGGATCGTGCTCGCCAAGATGTGGCTGTGGCCGTCTTCGTGCTGCAGGCCTTCGCCGTTCAGCGTGGTGCGGCCCGAAGTGCCGCCCAGAAGGAAGCCCCGCGCCTGCATGTCGCCAGCGGCCCAGGCGAGGTCACCGACACGCTGGAAGCCGAACATCGAGTAGTAGACGAAGAACGGAATCATGATCCGGTTGTTCGTCGAGTAGCTCGTGGCCGCGGCGATCCAGCTGCTCATGCCGCCCGGCTCGTTGATGCCTTCCTGCAGCACCTGCCCGGCCTTGTCTTCGCGGTAGTACATCACCTGGTCCTTGTCGACCGGCGTGTAGTTCTGCCCTGCGGGGTTGTAGATGCCGATCTGGCGGAACAGGCCTTCCATGCCGAAGGTGCGGGCCTCGTCGACGAGGATCGGCACCGCGCGCGGGCCCAGTTCCTTGTCACGCAGCAGCTGCGTCAGGAAACGCACGAAGGCCTGCGTGGTCGAGATCTCGCGGCCTTCGGCGGTCGCGTCCAGCACGGACTTGAAGGTGTCGAGCGGCGGCACGGTCAACTTCTCATCCGCCTTGGTGCGGCGGTGCGGCAGGTAACCGCCGAGCGCCTTGCGCTTCTCGTGCAGGTACTTCATTTCCGGCGTGTCGTCGGCCGGTTTGAGGAACGGAATGTCGTGCAGCTTGTCGTCGGCGATCGGGATGTTGAAGCGGTCGCGGAAGGCTTTCACGTCTTCGTCGATCAGCTTCTTGGTCTGGTGCGCGGTGTTCTTGCCTTCGCCGCTCTTGCCCATGCCGTAGCCCTTGACGGTCTTGATCAGCAGCACCGTCGGCTGGCCGACCGTCGTCGAGGCTTTGTGAAAAGCGGCATAGACCTTTTGCGGATCATGGCCGCCGCGGTTCAGGCGCCAGATGTCTTCGTCGCTCATCTTCGCGACCATTTCCAGCAGCTTCGGGTGGCGGCCGAAGAAGTTCTTGCGCACGAAGGCACCGTCGTTGGCCTTCATCGCCTGGTAGTCGCCGTCGACGGTTTCCATCATCACCTTGCGCAGGATGCCTTCCTTGTCGCGCGCGAGCAGCGGGTCCCAGTAGCTGCCCCAGAGCAGCTTGATCACGTTCCAGCCCGAGCCACGGAATTCGCTCTCGAGCTCCTGGATGATCTTGCCGTTGCCACGCACCGGGCCATCGAGCCGCTGCAGGTTGCAGTTGATGACGAAGATCAGGTTGTCGAGCTTCTCGCGTGCGGCCAGGCCGATCGCGCCGAGCGATTCGGGCTCGTCCATCTCGCCGTCGCCGCAGAAGACCCAGACCTTGCGGTTCGCGGTATCGGCGATGCCACGCGCGTGCAGGTACTTCAGGAAACGCGCCTGGTAGATCGCCATCAGCGGGCCCAGGCCCATCGAGACGGTGGGGAACTGCCAGAACTCGGGCATCAGCTTCGGGTGCGGATAGCTCGAGATGCCCTTGCCGTCGACTTCCTGGCGGAAGTTCAGCAGTTGCTCTTCGGTCAGCCGCCCTTCCATGAAAGCGCGCGCGTAGACGCCGGGCGAAGAGTGGCCCTGGATGTACAGCAGGTCGCCGCCGTGGCCTTCGCTCTCGGCGTGCCAGAAGTGGTTGAAGCCGGTGCCGAACATGGTCGCCAGCGACGCGAAGCTGGAGATGTGGCCGCCGAGGTCGCCGCCGTCGACCGGGTGCAGCCGGTTGGCTTTCACCACCATCGCCATCGCGTTCCAGCGCATGTAGGTGCGCAGGCGCTCTTCGAGTTCGATGTTGCCCGGCGTGCGCTCTTCCTGGTCGGTCGGAATCGTGTTCACGTAGGCCGTGTTGGCCGAGAACGGCACGTCGACGCCGGCCTGGCGCGCGTGGTCGATCAGCTGTTCGAGCAGGAAGTGCGCGCGGTCGCCGCCTTCGGCGCCGATGACCGCGGAAAGCGCGTCCAGCCACTCGCGGGTTTCTTGGGTGTCGGCGTCGTTCGCGGCGGCACCAAATGACTCAGGCATTGCTGACATGCTCGTCTCCAGAGTTGAATTTTTTGGGTCGGCGGGAGTTTCTCACAACTCCCAAAACTTTCCAAATGGCGCGAGTTGATTTCATATTATGAATTTAAAGAGGGGCAAACCCTGCTCCTGTACCCCCGCTTCCGCCGGCCGATCCGGCCACCCTTGATAATCCGTCGATGACATCCGCCATCAAGGCCACGCCGCTTCCCCGCCCTCCCCGAACCTGGCCCGAACGCCTCTTCGGCCGCTGGTGGCGGCGCCAGTCGGCGACCCGGCAAGACCACTTCGCGACACTCGGCCCGCTGGTCTCGGTGATGCTCTTCCTCGCTGCGATCATCTTGGCGTTTTGGTATCTGCGCAATGAGGAATTCGAGCGCCAGCAGGAGTCGGTCAAGCGCGACACCGAGATCACGCAACAGCAGATCCGCCTGCGCCTGATCGAGAACCAGGAACAGCTGGTGCGCATCGCGCGCGAGATCGTCACGCGCGCCATCGACCGCGATCAGTTCCTGACGCAGGGTGGCAGCTTCACGCGGGAACACCCGGAGATCACCAACCTGATCTGGGTCACCGGCGCGCGCAGCGTGAAGGCGAGTTATTCCTCGACCAGTTTCCCTTCCGAAACCGCGATCACCGGCGACGACACGCCCGCCTCGTTCCCGGTGGAGGGCAGCGACAACGCGCCCGAAGCCGCCTTCGTCGCGGCTCGGAGCCAGCGCCAGCCCGTCTACTCGCGGGCCTTTGCCGACACCTTCGGCAACCCCGTCTTCCAGGTGCATGTGCCGCTGATCGAGCGCAGCGCGTTCTCGGGCGCGCTGATCGCCGAGTACTCGATCGAAAGCCTGATGCGGCGCAACGTGCCGAAGGACATCTCGGTACGCCACGCCATCAGCCTGCTCGACGCCGATGGTCGCGTGCTCGCGAGCACGGTCACCTCGATGCCGGGGGCCGCCGCGCCCCGGCCGTCGATCGTGCACGACCTGCCGCTGGCGCCGGCCGGCAACGGCCTGTTGTTGCGCGGCCACGGTTACCGCACCTCCATTGGCCTCATCAGCAACACGCTGTTCTGGATGGTCGCGGCACTTTCGGTGCTGACAGTCTGGATGCTGCTCGGCACCTGGCGCCACATGGGCCGGCGACAGCAGATGCAGAGCGCGCTGGTCACCGAAACCAACTTTCGCCGCGCGATGGAAAACTCCATGCTGACCGGCATGCGCGCGATGGACATGGAAGGCCGCATCACCTACGTGAACCCGGCCTTCGGCGCGATGACCGGCTTTTCCGAAGCCGACCTCGTCGGCCGCAAGCCGCCGCTGCCTTACTGGCCACCCGACCGCCTCGAAGAAAACGCTCGCCTGCTGCAGCAGGAATTGCAGGGCCGCAGCCCGGCCGGCGGCATCGAGGTGAAGGTGATGCGCAAGGACGGTTCGGTGTTCGATGCGCGCATGTACGTATCGCCGCTGATCGACCCGAAGGGCCAGCAGACCGGCTGGATGACCTCGATGACAAACATCACCGAAGCCAAGCGCATCCGCGACCAGCTCTCTGCCTCGCACGAACGTTTCACGACCGTGCTCGAAGGGCTGGACGCCGCGGTCTCGGTGCTCTCGGTGCAACAGGGCGAGCTGCTGTTCGCGAACCGCTCGTTCCGGCTGTGGTTCGGCGCCGATTCGCAAGGCCACGCCTTGCTGGCCGGCGCCGAAGAGGGCATTCCCTTCCTCGCCGAAGTCGACGACTCGGTCGACAACTTCGGCGGCCTGCCGACGCAGGAATTGACCGAAGCCGGCTCCGATTCGCGCGAGGTCTACATCGAGTCGCTGCAGAAGTGGTTCGACGTGCGCGCGCGTTACCTGCAGTGGACCGACGGGCGCCTGGCGCAGATGCTGATTGCCACCGACATCACCGCGCGCCGCACCGCCGAAACCCTGGCCGCGAGCCAGGCCGACAAAGCGCAGGTCACGAGCCGGCTCGTCACGATGGGCGAGATGGCCTCGTCGGTCGCGCACGAGCTGAACCAGCCGCTGACCGCGATCACCAACTACTGCAACGGCATGGTCACGCGCGTGAAGAACAACGCGATCGAGAAGGACGACCTGATCGCGGCGCTGCAGAAGACCTCGCGCCAGGCGCAACGCGCCGGGCAGATCATCCACCGCATCCGCGCCTTTGTGAAACGCAGCGAGCCGCAGCGCCAGCCGGCCTACGCGCACAGCATCGTCGAAGATGCGGTCGATCTGGCCGGCATCGAGCTGCGCCGGCGCAACGTGTCGATCCGCACCTACGTGGCGCAGCGCCTTCCGGTGGTGCTGGTCGATCCGATCCTGATCGAACAGGTGGTGCTCAACCTGCTGAAGAACTCGGCCGAGGCCATCGACAACGCGCGCCTGCCACCCGAGCGCCGCAACATCGAACTGCGCGTGGTGCCGGTGCACAACGCCGAAGAAGGCGACGTGATCGAGTTCAGCGTGACCGACATGGGCCCGGGTCTGAAAGAAGAAGTGATCAACCGTTTGTACGAAGCCTTCTTCTCGACCAAGGTCGACGGCCTGGGCATCGGCCTCAGTTTGTGCCGCACCATCATCGAGAGCCACCGGGGCCGGATCAAGGCCCAGAACCTCTACAATGGCGAGACCGCAGTCGGCTGCCGTTTTTCCTTCACGCTGCCGGTTCAAGGCTCCCTCGCGGAGCGCCCCATCACCACCAACCCGGTCGTCACTTCATGAGCTTGATTCCGAAGAAAGGCACGGTCTACGTTGTCGATGACGACGAGGCCGTGCGCGACTCATTGCAGTGGCTGCTCGAAGGCAAGGACTACCGCGTCAAGTGCTTCGACTCGGCCGAGAGTTTCCTCTCGCGTTTCGACCCCCGCGAAGTGGCCTGCCTGATCGCCGACATCCGCATGGACGGCATGAGTGGCCTGGAGCTGCAGGACCGCCTGCTCGAACGCCGCTCGCCTTTGCCCGTCACCTTCATCACCGGCCACGGCGACGTGCCGATGGCCGTGACCACGATGAAAAAGGGCGCCGAAGACTTCATCGAAAAGCCTTTCAAGGAAGACGAACTCGTCGCCCTCGTCGAGAAAATGCTCGACCGCGCACGTGTCGACTTCTCCAAGCACCAGGAAGCTGCCAGCCGCGACGCCTTGCTGTCACGCCTGACCACGCGTGAAGCGCAGGTGCTCGAGCGCATCGTCGCCGGCCGGCTGAACAAGCAGATCGCCGACGACCTGGGCATCAGCATCAAGACGGTCGAGGCGCACCGCGCCAACATCATGGAAAAGCTCAACGCCAACACCGTGGCCGATCTGCTCAAGATCGCACTCGGCGCACAAGCCAAGGCCTGACACTTCTCGCATCTCACAAGGGCCGCCTGATCAGCGGCCCTTCTCGTTGACGGACCCGATTCATGACCGCACAACTCATCGACGGCACCGCGCTCTCGTCCAGGATCCGCGCCGAAGTCGCCCAACGCGCTGCCGCGCTCGCTGCCCGCGGGCACCAGCCCGGCTTGGCGGTCGTCCTGGTCGGCGACGACCCTGCGAGCCAGGTCTACGTGCGCAACAAGGTCAAGGCCTGTCTCGACGCCGGCGTGCACTCGGTGTTCGAGAAGTACGACGCCGCCCTCACCGAGGCCGAACTGCTCGCACGCGTGGCCGCGCTCAACGCCGACCCGCGCATCCACGGCATCCTGGTGCAGATGCCGCTCCCCTCCCACATCAACCCGCACAAGGTGATCGAAGCGATCGCGACCCACAAAGACGTCGACGGTTATTCGGTGCTCTCGGCCGGCGAGCTGATGACCGGCCTGCCCGGCTTTCGGCCGTGCACGCCCTACGGCTGCATGAAGCTGATCGCGAGCACCGGCATCGAGCTGCGTGGCAAACACGCGGTCGTCATCGGCCGCAGCAACACCGTCGGCAAACCGATGGCGCTGCTGCTCTTGCAGGCGAACGCGACCGTCACCATCTGCCACAGTGCCACGAGCGACATCGGCCACCACACGCGCCAGGCCGATGTGGTCGTCGTGGCCGTCGGGCGCCGAAACGTGCTGCGTGCCGACATGGTCAAACCCGGCGCGGTGGTGATCGATGTGGGCATGAATCGCAACGACGAAGGCAAGCTGTGCGGCGATGTCGATTTCGCGGGCGTTTCCGCAGTCGCCGGCCACATCACACCGGTGCCCGGTGGGGTCGGCCCGATGACGATCACGATGCTGCTGGTCAACACGATCGAGGCCGCCGAGCGCAGCGCCGGCTGAAGGACGAAGACGATGAAGCAAACCGACACCGCAACAAACCCGCTGCTCGACACCACCGGCCTGCCACGCTTTGCCGAGATCCGGCCGGAGCACATCACGCCGGCCGTCGATGCGTTGTTGAAGGACGCCGACAGTGCGCTGGCCACCGCCACCAGCGACGCCGTGCCGGCCGACTACGACGCGCTCTCCGTCGTGTTCGACGTGGCCAACGAGCGCCTGTCGCGCGCCTGGGGCGCCGTCGGTCATCTGAACTCGGTGGCCGACACGCCCGAACTGCGTGCGGCCTACAACGAGAACATGCCCAAGGTCGTCGACTACCAGACCCGCGTGGGGGCCGACGAAGCCTTGTTCGCCAAGTACAAGGCCGTGCTCGACAACGCGCGTTCGGCCCGCCTTTCGGCCCCGCGCCGCAAGGCCGTGGGCGACGCGGTGCGCGACTTCAAGCTCTCGGGCGCCGAGCTGCAGGGCGCCGCCAAGGCGCGCTTCGCCGAACTGCAGGACCGGCAGGCCGAGCTCGGCCAGAAGTATTCCGAACACGTGCTCGACGCGACCGACGCCTACGCCTGTTTCGCTGGCGACGACGACGTGGCGGGCCTGCCCGACGACGTGAAACAAGCGGCACGCGCCGCCGCCCAGGCTGCCGGCCAGCCGGGCTACAAGTTCACCCTGCACGCACCGAGCTTCGGCCCGGTGATGCAATACGCCGAGAACCGCGCGCTGCGCGAGAAGATCTACACCGCCTACGTCACCCGCGCGAGCGAGCTCGGCCCCGCCGAGCTCGACAACAGCCCGCTGATGCGCGAGCTGCTGCGGCTGCGCCAGGAAGAAGCCGAACTGCTCGGCTACGCCAACGCGGCCGAAGTGTCGCTGGTGCCGAAGATGGCCGGCTCGCCCGCCGAAGTGGTGAACTTCCTGAGCGACCTGGCCCGCCGCGCCCGGCCCGGCGCCGAGCGTGACCTGGCCGAGCTGAACGAATTCGCGCGCACCGAACTCGGCCTGCCCGAGCTGCAGGCCTGGGACCGGCCGTTCGTCAGCGAGCGCCTGAAGGAAAAGCGCTACGCCTTCAGCGAGCAGGAGGTCAAACAGTACTTCACCGAAGCCAAGGTGCTCGAAGGCCTGTTCCACATCATCGAGACCGTGTTCGAAGTGCGCATCCGGCCCGACACCGCGCCGGTCTGGCACCCGAGCGTGCGCTTCTTCCGCATCGAACGCCCGGGCTCGGGCGATGCCGCGCCGCGGCTCATCGGCCAGTTCTACCTCGACCTGCACGCCCGCCCCGGCAAACAACCCGGCGCGTGGATGGACGCCGTGCACGGCCGCTGGGCCCGGCCCGACGGCGCGCTGCAGACGCCGGTCGCACACCTCGTCTGCAACTTCACGCCGCCGGCCGTGGTCGACGGCCAGCAACGCCCCGCCCTGCTCACGCACGACGAGCTGACCACGCTGTTCCACGAATTCGGCCACGGCCTGCAGCACATGCTGACGCAGGTCGACGACTTGGCCGTCTCGGGCATCTCGGGCGTCGAGTGGGACGCGGTCGAACTGCCGAGCCAGTTCATGGAAAACTTCTGCTGGGAATGGGACGTGCTCAAGCACCTCACCGCCCACGTCGACACCGGTGAGCCGATGCCACGTGCGCTGTTCGACCGCATGCTGGCGGCGAAGAACTTCCACAGCGGCCTGCAGACGCTGCGCCAGGTCGAGTTCTCGCTGATCGACATGCGCCTGCATACCGAGCCCGGCGCGGCCGAGCGCATCACCGAGTTGCTGGCCGCGGTGCGTGACGAAGTCTGCGTGGTTCAGCCACCGGCGTTCGCACGGTCGATGCACACGTTTTCTCACATCTTCGACGGGGGCTACGCCGCCGGCTACTACAGCTACATGTGGGCCGAGGTGTTGTCGGCCGACGCCTGGAGCGCGTTCGAAGAATCTGCCGCGGCCGACGGCGGCGTGCTCAATGTCGAGACCGGGCGTCGTTACCGCCAGAACGTGCTCGAGACCGGCGGCAGCCGCAGCACGATGGAGAGCTTCAAGGCGTTCCGCGGGCGCGAGCCGCGCATCGACGCGCTGCTGCGCCACCAGGGCCTGGCCTGACGAAGCACGTTCGGGTGCGCCAGAACCGGCAACCTTGCGCAGACTGCGCGGCCCGCACGGCTTGAAGCGTGCTGCTGCGTGGGTTAGATTCGCCCATCCCCTGTTTTGCCCGGAGAGACGATGAAGACGATGCTCAAGTTGCTGCACTGCGCACCGTTGTTGCTGGTGGCCCTTTCCAGCCACGCGCAGTACAAGGTCACCGGGCCGGACGGCAAGGTCACCTACACCGACCGGCCGCCGATCAGCACCGACAGCAAGGTCACGTCGATCAATGCGCGCAGCGGCGCTTCGGAAGTTTCGCTGCCGCTCGACCTGCGGCGCGCCGTCTCGCGTTACCCGGTCACGCTGTTCGTGGCCGGTGCCGGCTGCGAGCCCTGCGATGCCGGGCGCACCCTGCTGCGCCAGCGTGGCATTCCGTTCAGCGAACGCCAGGTGCAGACGCCCGAAGACAACGACGCGCTCGAACGCCTGTCGGGCGGTCGCGACGCGCCCACGCTGAGCATCGGCTCGCAAGTGCTGCGCGGGCTGTCGCCGGAGATCTGGGGCTCCTACCTCGACGCCGCCGGTTACCCGCGCGAATCGCAGTTGCCGGCGAACTACCAGTACCCGGCCGCCGCGCCGGTGGTGGCACGCACCCCGCCGCCGCGGGCGCCGGAGCAGACCGCCGCTGAAACGCCGGCCGCGGCACGCACCGCCAACCCGGCCGGCATCAAGTTCTGACGGGCGGCGGCTCGGCGCTGATGCGCCGGGCCTGCAGGCTGCCGGCCGCCACCAGCGCGCCCATCACCCAGAACAGCGAGGCCGCGCCCAGTGCCGCGCCGGCCAGGCCGAACATCAGCGGCATCACCGCGCTGGAAAAATTGATCGTCATCGAGCGCAGCGCGATCGCTTCGCCATGCCGGTCGTGTGGCGTGATCTGGTGCAGCGTGGTCATGATCATCGGCTGCACCGAGCCCAGCGCCAGACCGAGCAGCACGGCGCACACACCCATCATCCAGGCCGACTGCACGAACGGGTAGGCAGCGAACACGAGGCCGGTGGCGAGCATCGCCGCGACCAGCACCTGCGCTTCGCGCAAGTGCCGCGCGAGCAGCGGGATCAGCAGGCGGATCAGCGCGACGGCGGCGGCGAACACACCCAGCACCGTGCCGATCGCCGAAGCGCTGAAACCGCGCTCGTGGCCGAGGATGGGCACGACGAAGGTGTGCACGTCCCAGCTCGCCGACAGCAGCCAGTTCACCAGCAGCAGGCGGCGCAGCCCGGGCGTGTGCAGCAGTTCCCAGGAGCTGCGCTGTTGTTGTTCGGCCGTGCGCGGCGGCGGCGTTTCCTGCGGCACACGCCGCGCCCACCACAGGCTCGCCAGTGGCAGCAGGGTCATCGCGGCGAAGGCGGCGGCAAAACCACCCAGGTCGATCAGCACGCCGGCGAGCACCGGGCCGACCACATTCGACAAGGCCGGTGCCACGCCGAGCCAGCTGAACACGCGCCGCAAACCGGTCGCGTCGCGCGCCGTGCGCCCGGCGGTGCGCTGGATCGTGATCAGGCCGACGTTCGAGCCGGCACCGGTCAACATCGCTGCGACGCACAGCAGCATGAAGTCGATACCCGACGGCAGCCAGGTCGAGAGCAAGGCCAGCAAGCCACCGCCCGCGGTGAGTGCGACCGCCACCCGCAACGGGAAGTGGTAACCGTGGCGATCGGCGAGCCGCCCGGCCGGCAGCGCCAGCAGCACCGGCGCCACCGCGAACAGCCCGAGCAATATGCCGACCGCCCAGGCCGAATGCCCCTGGCGCAGCGCCTGCAGCGGTGCTGCCAGGCGAACTCCGGCCATGCAGGAATGCAGGCAGATCTGGCCGGCGATCAGCGCGATCAGCGTGCCCGCGTGGTCGCCCGCGGCGGCTTCGGAGGGCGCTGGACGCTCAGGCACTGTCGTCGTCGCCCGGGTCGGCTTCGGCGCCGGGCAGCAGCACCTGGGTGCGTGTGTCGGACAGCGCTTCAACCGACTTCAACTCGCGCGTCATCACACGGGTGCGGCGCTCGGCCATGTCTATGGTGCTGCTGGCCTCGTCGAGCTTCTTGCGCGCCTTGGCCAGCACCTCGCCGAACTTGCCGAACTCGGTCTTGACCGCGCCCAGCACCTCCCAGACCTCGGCCGAACGCTTCTCGAGCGCGAGCGTGCGAAAGCCCATCTGCAGGCTGTTGAGCGTGGCGAGCAAGGTGGTCGGCCCCGCCAGCATGATCTTGTGCTCGCGCTGCAGGGCCTCGGCCAGGCCGGGCCGGCGCAGGGCTTCGGCATACAGGCCCTCGGTGGGCACGAACAGGATGCCGAAATCGGCGGTGTGCGGCGGTGCGATGTACTTCTCGCGGATCGTGCGGGCCTCGGCGCGCAGCCGCATCTCGATCGCCTTGCCCGCGATTTCGACGGCGGCCGGATCGGCGCGCTCCTGGGCTTCGAGCAGGCGTTCGTAGTCTTCGCGCGGAAACTTGGCATCGATCGGCAACCAGAGCGGCAGCCCGTCGTCGCGCCGGCCCGGCAGCTTGATCGCGAAGTCGACACGCGCGTTGCTGCCCGGCACGGTCTCGACGTTGCGACCGAACTGCTCCGGCGTGAACACTTCCTCGAGCAGCGACGCGAGCTGCATTTCGCCGAAGTTGCCGCGGGTCTTGACGTTGTTCATCACACGGCTGAGCGAGCCCACGTCTTTCGCCAGCACCTGCATCTCGCCCAGGCCGCGGTGCACCTGGTCGAGCCGGTCGGCGACCTGCTTGAAACTTTCGCCCAGTCGCTGCTCCAGCGTGGCATGCAGCTTTTCGTCGACGGTGGCGCGCATCTGCTCCAGCTTCTTCTCGTTGTCGAGCTGGATCGCGGTGAGCCGTTGTTCGACCGTGGCGCGCACCTCGGCCATGCGCTGGTCGTTCGACTGCGACAGCGCGCGCAACTGTTCAATCAGTGTCTCGGAAAACCGCTTCAGCGACAGCGCCTGCTGCTCGCCAGATCGGCCCAGCGTGTCGGCCAGGTTCGCCTGCGTGGCGGCGAGCTGCGTGCGAAAACTGTCGATCTGCTCGTTCTGCGTGCGGGCCACGTCACCTTGCTGCGCCAACAAGGTCTGCTGCAGGCTCGCCAAAGTCTGTGCGAGCTCGGTCCGGGTGCCGGTGGCGCTGCGGGCCACTTCGTCGCGCAGGGCCCGTTCGAGCAGCTGCACATCGCCTCGCAGGCTGGCCTGCAGTTCTTCGCGCAAGCGCTGCAGCGGGGCCGGATCGGCGCGCCGCAATGCGAGCCAGAGGGTCAACAGCAGCAGAATGACAAGGAGCGCCAGAAGCGCGAGCGGGATCCAGTCGACAGGCATGACGCCATTGTCGCAGCAGCCTTCAGCCGCGTTCCGACGTGCCCGCCCCGCGCACCAGCCGGCGTTCAACCGCGTCGAACAGCGCTTGCACCAGGAGCGCCAGCACGGCCGCCGGCAAGGCCCCCGCCAGCATCGCCGCGTTGTCGTTCACCGCCAGCCCCGCGACGATGCGTTCGCCGAAACCGCCGGCACCGATGAACGCCGCCACGGTCGCGGTGCCGACGTTGATGACGGCCGCCGTCTTCACGCCGGCCAACAGGGTCGGCAAAGCCAGCGGCAACTGCACCTGGCGCAAGGTCTGCCGCGGCGTCAGACCCAGCGACAAGGCGGCCTGGCCCAGACCCTCGGGCACGCCACGCAGGCCCGCATGCGTGTTGCGCACGATCGGCAGCAAGGCGTACAGGAACAAGGCCACGAGCGCCGGCACGAGGCCGATGCTGCCGAGCAAGGCGATCAGGAAGGCGAGCAGCGCCAGCGACGGGATCGTCTGCAGCACCGCCACCGCCCCGAGCAGCCAGCCGGCGCTGCGCGGCCAGCGCCACGCGGCGATGCCGAGCGGCACGCCGACGGCGATGGCGATCAGCAGCGAGCCGAACACCAGCATCAGGTGCTGCAGCGCGAGCCGGGTGAAATCGGGCGCGAAGAGACGCTGCAGGAAACTCTGGCGCTGCGCCACGGCCGACGGCGCACTGCTGGCCAGAAAGCCCTTGGCCACCTCGGCAAAACTCTGCCCGTCGAGCTCGACCTGCGCGTTCATCGCGATCATCGCGGCGGCGTCGATGCGCCCTTCCAGCTTCGCGAGCGGCCGCACGTCGACCGCCGCACGCATCAGCAGCACCGCGTCGTACTTCGGAAAGAAGCCGAGGTCGTCCTGCAGCACGCGCAGCTTGTAGCGTCCGACCTTGGCGTCGGTCGAGTAGATGTCGATCAGGTCGACCTTGCCGGCGCTGATCGCGTCGTAGGCCAGGCCGTGGTCGAGCCCCGACGCCGTGGCCAGCGGCAGCTTGTAGGCCGCCTTCAGCGCCGGCCAGCCGTCGCCGCGCTCGAGGAATTCGTGCGACAGCCCGAGCCGCAGCGCCTGCGCCGCGGGCTTGAGCAGATCGGAGATGCGCACCAGGCCCAACTCGGCCGCGCGCGACTCCAGCATCGCCAGCGCATAGGTGTTGTTGAAGCCGAGCGGCACCGCCACCTTCAGGCCGCGCGGCGCCAGCCATTCGTTGAGTTGTGCCAGCGACGGGTTGCCCGTGGTCTGCGGCCGCTTGAGCAACTCGCGCACGATGGTGCCGGTGTATTCCGGGTACACGTCGACCGCGCCGCTGGCCAGCGCCTGCTCGAGGATGCCGGTGTTGCCCAACCCCTGCTTGTGTTCGGCTGCGATGCCCTGGGCCTGCAGCGTCTGGCGCACGATCTCTCCGAGGATGTACGACTCGGTGAAACGTTTCGACCCCACCATGACCGTCTGTGCGCCGGCGGGCAGGGCCGTCCACAGGGCGAGGGCGACACTCAAAAGCAGGGTCTTGCGCATCGCCCGATTCTGGCAGGCGCCGCGGCGCGCGAGCCGCTGGTGTAGGAAACGTCTTACAGCGTGCCGCGGTGTTGCCGGTTTGAACCGCGCCGTGAACTGCGAAACAATGAAGGGCCTGCTCAAGTGACCGCTGGGGGAGGTGTGGCCCCGAAGGACATTGCAAACCGGTGCCACCCGAACGATTCACACGCGCCTCCGAAGCTCAGCCGCACATGCCCGCCCTGAACGCCTTTATCGTCGAAGACAGCCCGGTGATCCGGGAAAACCTGATTGCTGCACTCGAAGAACTCGCCCCGGTGAAAGTGGTCGGCACCGCCGAAGACGAGCCGACAGCCGTGAGCTGGCTCGGTGGCGACCGCGCCTGCGATCTGGTGATCATCGACATCTTCCTGAAGCGCGGTTCCGGCCTCGGCGTGTTGCGCGCCGCCAGCGAACTGCACAGGCCGATGAGCCTGGTCGTGCTGAGCAACTACGCCACGCCCGACATGCGCCGCAAATGCCTCGAACTGGGCGCGAGTCGCGTGTTCGACAAGTCGAACGAGATCGATGCGCTGATCCTGTACTGCGCGCGCCTCGCCGAAGGCGACACCGGGAACGTTCCGCTCGCGTCGGCCTGAGATGGCCGCGCTACTGGATCAACCCGTTCTTCAGCGCGTAGTAGGTCAGGTCGCTGTTCGACGCCAGGCTCATCTTTTCCATCACCCGCGTGCGGTAGGTGCTCACCGTCTTCACGCTCAGCGACATGCTCTCGGCCATGTGGCCGATGGTCTCGCCCTTGGCCAGGCGCAGGAACACCTGAAACTCGCGCTCCGAGAGCTGCTCGTGGGCCGGCTTGTCGCCGCCACCCCCCAGGCCGTCGGCGAGCAGCTCGGCCACGCCGGCGGTGATGTACTTGCGGCCGCGGAACACGGTGCGGATCGCCTTGACGATCTCTTCCGGGTCGCATTCCTTGTTCAGGTAGCCGCTCGCGCCCTGGCGCAGCAGCGTGGTCGCGTAGTGCTCTTCCGGGAAGCCCGACAGAATCAGCACCGGCAGGTCGGGTGCACGCGCCTTGATGGCCGCCAGCGCGTCGACGCCACTCTGGTCGGGCATCGACAGGTCCATCACGATCACGTCGACCTCGCCCTTGCGGACGATGTCGATCGCCTCGCGGCCACTGGAGGCTTCGGCGACGACGGTCAGGTCGACCTGCTCGGAGAAATACTGGCGCAGGCCGGCACGCACGATGGCGTGGTCATCGATGATCGCAACTCGAATCATGGTTCGCAGTTCCCGAATAAGGTTTCCAATTCGCCGAGTCTAAAGGCCAAGCCATGCCGACACCACTGAAGTTGCTTCCGCTGCTGCGCGGCGGCCGGTTCACCTTTCCGCTGGCGTCGCTCGCGGCGCTCGCCATGTTCGTCATCAGCGAGAGTTCGTACCAGCAGGCCTCGACGCGCTTCGAGGAACTGGGCACGCAAGGCATGGCGCGGATCACGATCCAGACCCTCTGGCGCAGCCTGACCGATGCCGAAACCGGCCAACGCGGTTACCTGCTCACCAGCCGCAAGGAATACCTGAAGCCCTACGAAAACGCGAAAGTGCAGGTCGCCAAATCGCTGGCCTGGCTCAACGCCTACTACAGCGCCGAGCCTGAAACCCAGGCGCTGATGAACGAGGTGCAGAAAGCGGCCGACAACAAGCTCGCCGAGCTGGCCGAAACCAACCGGCTGCACGACGAGGGCAAGGAAGAGGCCTGGCGCGACCTGGTGCTCAGCAACATCGGCGCCGAGCAGATGGACGCGGTGCGCAGTTACAGCGCAAAGCTGCTCACGCACGAGACCGTCAAGGTCAACGAAGGCCGCAAGAGCGTGCTGCAGACCTTGATGATCAACCGCATCGGCGTCACGGCGATGGCCGCGCTGAGCCTGCTGGCCTTGTTCATGTACCTGCGCCAGACGACCGCGCTGGTGCGCCTGCGCGAAGAGCAGCGCCGCGTCGCCCAGCAAGAGCGTGACCAGTTCGAGCGCGAGGTGGTGCGCCGCACCGCCCAGCTGACCGAACTCGCGCGTCACCTCCAGACCGTTCGCGAAGACGAGCGCAACCACCTGGCGCGCGAGCTGCACGACGAGCTCGGCGCGCTGCTCACCGCGGCCAAGCTCGACGTGGCGCGCCTCAAGTCGCGCCTGGGCGCGCTGACGCCGGAAGTGGCCGAGCGCATCCAGCACCTGACCGACGGCCTGAACAGCGGCATCGCGCTGAAACGCCGCATCATCGAAGACCTGCGGCCGTCGTCGCTGAGCAACCTCGGGCTCGTCGCCGCACTCGAGATCCTGGTGCGCGAATGGGGCGAGCGCAGCGAAATCGCGGTCGACAGCGACTTCCAGCCGTTGCAGTTGCGGCCTTCGGCCGAGCTCACCGTGTACCGGCTCGTGCAAGAGGCCCTGACCAACATCAGCAAGTACGCCAAGGCCAGCGTTGTGCAGGTGCGGCTTTCGGCCGACGAGGGCCAGGTGCTGGTGACGGTGCGTGACAACGGCATCGGCTTCGACGTCGAGGCGCCGCAGGTCAGCGCGCACGGCCTGCTGGGCATGCGTTACCGGCTCGAAACCGAGGGCGGCACGATGCTGCTGACGTCGTCGGCAGGCCAGGGCACGGTGATCGAGGCACGCCTGCCCGAAAGCACCTGAGTCGCGCCCACCCGCCGCGCGTCGGCGCCGTCCTACAGCCACGGGGTCGTTCCCCCGACAGGGCCGCGGCAAAGCGACCGATCCTGTTTAGAAGGGCGGAAGAACACACTTCTTCCATCGCAACGAACCCGCTGCGAAACCCTTCCACCGGGGCGCCACGCGCTCCATGACCCAGGAGCTCGCCATGCTGCACTACGCCGTCGTTTTCTTCGTGATCGCCTTGATCGCTGCCGTGTTCGGCTTTGGTGGCATCGCCGCCAGCGCCGTCGGCATCGCCAAGATCCTGTTCGTGGTCTTCGCGGTCCTGGCCGTCGCCAGCTTCCTGTTCGGCCTGATCAAGAAGGGCTGAGCGGCGTTCGCGCCGCGTCGCCTTCACCCTCTTTCATCGCACACCAAGGAATCATCATGAACACCAGCATCAAACAAGTCGCCAACGAAGCATCGAACGTGGCCGACCAGGCCGCCGACAGCGTGAACAACGCCGTGCGCTCGACCCAGGGGGTGGCCAACCAGGCCTTCGACCGCCTGAGCGACAAGATCGAATCGGCCCGCGAACATGCCGTGCCGCTGATCAACCGCCTCACCAGCCAGGCCGAAAACGTCGCCCACCGCGGTGCCGACGCCGTGCGCGACGCATCGGCCCAGGTGCGCGAGAAGGCGCTCAAGGCCAGCGACACCACTGTTTCGTACATCAAGGACGAGCCGGTCAAGGCGATGCTGATCGCCGCTGCCACCGGTGCCGCGCTGATGGCGCTCATCGGCCTGCTGAGCCGCTCGCGCCGCGCTGACTGATTCACACCCACGCACGACACCGCACCGCCATGATCCACCCGTTGTTGCGCCTGATCGCCACCCAGCCGCAGCTGCTGGCGGACCATGCCGAGTCCTACGCCGATCTCGTCGGTGAAGAACTCGGCAAGACCACCACGGTGTGGAAGCGACGCGTGCTGCTGAGCGCGACCGCGCTGTGCCTCGTTGGCGTGTCGGCGGTGCTGGGCGGCGTGGCGATGATGCTTTGGGCTGCCCTGCCCGCGACCAGTATCCACGCACCGTGGGCGCTGATCGCCGCGCCTGCCCTGCCCGCGCTCGCAGCCTTGTGGTGCGGCTACGAAGGCCAGCGTGAGACCGACGATGTCTTCAAGGAACTGAAACAACAGATCGCCACCGATCTGGTGATGCTGCGCGAAGTGAGCGCAGCATGAACGCGGTCGCACGCATCGAGGCGTCGCGGGCACGCTTGCGCAACGCCATGATGCCGCCGCCTGCCCTCGAGGCCCGCGCATCCGACACCGGCTTGCTGGCCTGGCTGGAGCGGCTGAAGCACCAGCCGAGCATCGCCGTGATCGTCGATGCCCTGCAGAGCTGGTGGCTCCGCCACCCGATGCGCCCGCTGGTGCATGTGGCGAGCGAGGCCACGAATGCCGTGGCCCGCCCGATCGCACAACACAACCCGGTCGCGCTGGTCGCGGCGGCCGGCCTGCTGGGCGTCGTCTTCGCCTGGAGCCGCCCGTGGCGCTGGGCGCTCAAGCCGGCGCTGTTCGCCGGGCTGCTGCCCCAGCTGGTGTCGCGCGTCGTCGCGCACCTGCCGCTCGAATCGTGGCTCGCCGCTTTCGGCTCCGTAGGCCCCGCCGCCCGCCCAACCACCGAACCCCAACGGACTTCGCCATGACCACACACGCCTTTCGCTCGCCGCGCTGGAACACCGCGTCGATTCCCGACGCGACCGACACCTCGCCGATGGAGCTGTCGGAGCTGGGTGCCCACATCGACCGCTGCAACGGTTGCCGCGGCCGCTGGTTCGCGCTGCGTTGCGCGGCCGATGCGGTGCACGACTTCGTCGCGCCACGCTTCGTCACCACCTTGCTGGTGGCTTGCGTGGTGACGGGTCTCGCAGCGCTCGCGCTGTGATGTATGAGCCAGAGGCATGACTCAAGCCAGCCTGCTGCGGTTGGTCCCCGACTCACCGCAAGCGCTGCGTGACATCCTCGCCGGCTCGCGCGGTAGCGTCGAGCCACCCAACCGCTCCGAGATCTTCGGCCCCGAACGTTTCGCCCAGCACGGGCTGAGCCTCGCTGAGACGCACCGCGCGCACACCGCGTCGGGCCGCTCCGCCGCGTTCTTTCCGCGGCTGCAGGACAACATCCGCGTGTTGCGCGAGTCCGAGCTGTACATCGCGACGCAGGCGCACAGCGGCTACCAGGTGAGCCCCGCCGCCGAATGGCTGCTCGACAACTTCCACCTGATCGAAAGCCAGCTGAAGGCGATCCACGAAGGTCTGCCGCGGCGCTATTTTCGCGACCTGCCGGTCCTGATCGACGAACCGCTGGCCGGCCTGCCCCGCATCTACAGCGTCGCCTGGGCCTTCGTGGCCCACACCGACAGCGCGTTCGACGAAGACCTGCTCTCGGTGTTTCTGGGCGCCTACCAGAAGCGGCGCGAGCTCACGCTCGGCGAACTCTGGGCCCTGCCGACGACGCTGCGCGTGGTGCTGGTCGAGAACCTTCGGCGCCTGGCCGAACGCCTGGCCACCAACAAGGCCGCGCGCGAACTCGCCAACCTGGTGTGCGACCGCATTGAACACTACGGCGTCACCGAACTCGACGAACTGGTCGCGCTGCTCGAACAGCGTGGTGTCGGCCGGACCTTCCTCGTGCAGATGGCGCAGCGCCTGCAGGACCATCGTACGCCCAACCTGTCGGCGCAGAACGCGTCGGGCCACCACGACTGGCTGCACCGCGCCCTGCCCGACCTGGCGGCCGCGCAGGCCCAACAACCGGCCGACCAGGCTGCCGACAACCTGAGCGTCAGCAATGCGATCGGCTCGCTGCGCCTGATCGGCAACGCCGACTGGCCCGAGATCATCTGCCACACCAGCGCGACCATGCAGTTGCTGCTCGGCTCGCCGGCGTTCGAAGCAGAGCGCGACGACACCCGCGACGACACCCTGCACCAGATCGAGGTGCTGGCGCGCAAGAGCCGCCGCAGCGAGACCGAGGTGGCGCACACCCTGCTCGAGCTGATGCAACGCGAAGGGGGCCTCGGCGCCCGCGGCGCGAGCACCGCCGCCAGCCACTGGCTGCACGGCGCCGGCCGGCCGGAGCTGATGCGCCGGCTCGACCTGAACGAGCGGGTGGCGGCGCTGTGGCGCGCGGTGCAGCGGCGCGCTGCGCTGCCGGCGTACCTGGCCACGCTGGCAGGTGGCACGCTGGCCGTCGTCGCGTGGATGCTGATGCGCCACAGCGCGTTGCCGAACGCGGGCAACCAGCTCGGGCTGAGCCTGGCCATCGGCGCGCTGATGTTGTTCCCGGCCTCGGAAGCGGTGGTCGCGGTCATCAACCGGCTGATCAGCGAATCGGCACGGCCGAGCCGCCTGCCGCGCCTGGCGCTGTTGCAGGGCATTCCGCCCGAACACCGTGTGATGGTCGTCATTCCAGGCATGCTGACGAGCCCGGCCGCCACCGAAGAGCTGGCCCACCGGCTGGAGTTGCACCACCTCGCCAACCCCGAGCAGAACACCCAGTTCGCGCTGTTGACCGACTGGGCCGACGCGCCGCAGCGCGAACGCGACACCGACAAGCCGCTGCTCGCGCTGGCCACCGACGCGATCGACGCGCTCAACCGGCGCTACCCCGGCGACGCGGCGGGCGCGCCACGTTTCATCGTGCTGCACCGCGACCGTGTGTTCAGCGAGACCGAACAGAAGTGGATCGGCTGGGAGCGCAAGCGTGGCAAGCTCGAACAGCTGATCGAGCTGCTGGCGACGACCGATACCGTTTCGCAAGGCAGCGCGCCGTTCATCGACCTCGGCAAAACCTCGCGCGTCGAACCCGGCACCCGCTACGTGGTCACCCTCGACGGCGACACCCAGTTGCCGCCGGGCCGCCTGCGCGAACTCGTCGGCGTGGCCGCGCATCCGCACAACCAGCCGCAGGTCGACCCGGCCACGCGCTGCGTGACGCGCGGCTACGCGATCCTGCAGCCGCGGGTGGTCACGCCCTTGCCGGCACCGAAAGACTTCACGCTCTACCACTGGCTGTTCGCCGGCCAGTGCGGCATCGACCCGTACAGCGCCGCGTCGTCCGAGGTTTACCAGGACGTGTTCCGCGAAGGCACCTTCACCGGCAAGGGCCTGCTGCACGTCGGCGCGCTGCATGCGCTGCTGGGCAAGCGCCTGCCCGAAGGCCAGGTGCTCAGCCACGACCTGCTCGAAGGGGCCCTTTCACGTTGCGCCGCCGTGACCGACGTGACCGTGATCGAAGACGCACCTTTCCACGCCGACGTGGCCGCCTCGCGTGTGCACCGCTGGACCCGCGGCGACTGGCAACTGCTGCCCTTCCTGTTCAAGCCGCAGGCGTATCCCATGCGGGCGATCAACCGCTGGAAGATGATCGACAACCTGCGCCGTTCGCTGGTCGCGCCGATGTCGCTCGCGCTGCTGGTGCTGGCCATCGGCAGCGACACGGTCTCGCCCGCCGCCGCGCTCGCGCTGGTGTTCGCCGCGCTGATCGCGGGCCCGCTGATGGGCGCGGTGGCCGGCCTCGCGCCGAGCCACGACGATATCGCCAAGCGCCACTTCTACCGCCAGGCGCTGACCGACCTGTGGCGCGCCGTCTGCAGCGGCCTGTGGCTGATGGGCCAGTTGCTGCAGCAGGCCCTGATGTCGGGCGACGCGGTGCTGCGCGCGCTGTGGCGCATGACTGTCAGCCGGCGCCACCTGCTCGAATGGACCACCGCCGCGGCCGCACAGGCCTCTGCATCCACCCGACTCGCGGCAGCGTTCCGCAAGCACTCGGCCGTGCCGCTGGTGGCCTTGCTGATCTGGATCGGCCTGGTCGCGACGAACGCCCATTCGCTCGTGCTCGGCAGCCTGCTCTGTGCCGCCTGGGCGGCATCGCCTTTGTGGACCTGGTGGGTCAGCCGGCCGCGCCCGCCGAAGCGCGACGCCGCCCTGCCCGCCGCCGACCAGGCCTACCTGGAAGACGCGGCGCGCGACACCTGGCGCCTGTTCGAACGATGCGTCGGCGCCGACGACAACCACCTGCCACCCGACAACCTGCAGCTCACGCCGCAGACCATGGTCGCGCACCGCACCTCGCCGACCAACATCGGCCTGTACCTGCTGAGCACGGCCTGCGCGCGGCAGTTCGGCTGGGTCGGCACGCAGGACCTGCTGGCGCGGCTCGAAGCCACGTTGCAGACGCTGGCCGAGCTGCCGCGCCACCGCGGCCACTTCCTGAACTGGTACGACACGCAGAGCAGGGCGGCGCTGCTGCCGATGTACGTGTCCACAGTCGACAGCGGCAACCTCAGCGGCCACCTGCTCGCGGTGGCGCAGGCCTGCACCGAGCTGGCCCGCGCACCCTTCGACACGACGGCCGCGGCCCGGGCGCTGGCGGCGTCGCTGGCGCGCATCGGGCCCTTGCGCAACGCCGCCAGCGTCGCCCTGCCCGACGGCGCCCTGGCGCGCCTGCTCGCGCTGCCCGAGCCGCTGAACGAAGCACGCGACGCGCCCGAGCACCTCGAAGGTCTGCTGCGCAGTGCCGCCGAAGAGCTGGCGCCGCTGCTGCCCGGCGACGACGCGGCACTCGCACCGAGCACCCTGCACCAGTTCGCGTGGCGCGTGGCCGACCACATCGCGACACTGCGCAGCCTGCTGCTCGACGCCGCGGTCGCGCCGCCGGCCCAGAGCGCCACGGTGCAGCGCCTGCGCACGGTGGCCAGCCGCTGCGAACAGCTCGCCTGGGAAGCCGACTACAGCTTCCTCTACCACCGCAAGCGGCGCCTGTTCCACATCGGGTTTCGGGTCGCCGAACAGCAGCTCGACGCGAGTTACTACGACCTGCTTGCGTCGGAGTCGCGCCTGACGAGCCTGCTCGCCATCGCCAAGGGCGACGTGCCCGTGAGCCACTGGGCCGCGCTCGGCCGGCCCTTCTATGCGGTCGGCGCCCATGCCGGGCTGCGTTCCTGGTCGGGCTCGATGTTCGAGTACCTGATGCCCTCGCTGGTGCTCGACGAACCGCAGGGCAGCGTGCTGCATGGCGCCTGCCTGGCCGCACTGCACGAGCAGATCAACTTTGCGCGCGAACACAAGGTGCCCTGGGGCATCTCGGAATCGGCCTACGCCGCCAGCGACCACACGCTGGCCTACCAGTACGCGCCGCAGGGTGTGCCGCGCCTGGCCTTGCGCCGCACGCCGCCCGATGAACTGGTGATCGCGCCTTACGCCACCGCGCTCGCGGTGCAGGTCGCGCCGCACTTGGCGGTCGAGAATTTTGCGGTGCTCGAAACACTGGCGACGCGCGCCCGCTACGGTTTCATCGAAGCGCTCGACTTCAGCGAAGCGCGCCAGGCCGCAGCGGTCGGCTTCACCCGCGTCAACACCTTCATGGCGCACCACCAGGGCATGAGCCTGGTGGCGATCGCCAACGTGCTCCTGAACGGCGCACCGCGCCGCTGGGGTATGGGCAACGCCCACATCGAAGCGGTGGCCTCGCTGCTGCACGAACGCGCGCCGCGCGAGGTTTCGGTGTTGCTGGCACCGCCCCCCGGCCCCTCGCCCGATACACAGGCGCGCCGCGCGCCGGGCCTGTTGCGCGAAGTGCTGCCGGGCATGACCGCGCTCGCACCGACCCACCTGCTTGCGAACGGCCGCTACAGCGTGTCGCTGCGTGCCAACGGCGCCGGCTGGAGCCGCTGGGGCAACGTGGGCATCACGCGCTGGCGCGACGACGCGCTGCGCGACGTGCACGGCAGCTTCTTCCACCTGCGCTGGGACCGCCAGCCGCAAGCCGTGTCGCTCACGCAGCACCCGGCACCCGACCCGTCGGCGCACTACCAGAGCACCTACCACGCAGACCGCGTGTGTTTCGACGCCACCTGGCCCGAGATCGACGCGCACACGACCGTCTGGGTCAGCCCCGAAGACGACATCGAGTTCCGCCAGGTCGAATTGCGCAACCTGAGCGACCGGGTGCTCGATCTCGAGCTGATGTCGGTGTTCGAGATCACGCTCGCCGATCACCGCGCCGACGAAGCGCACCCGGCCTTCTCGAACCTGTTCCTGCGCGCCGGCTGGCGCCCGGGCCAGCAGGCGCTGGTGTTCGAACGCAAGCCGCGCCTGCCGACCGAACAAGGCCTGCTCGCCGCGCACTTTCTGGTCGAGAACGACCCGGCCGTGAGCACGCTGCGGGTACAGACCGACCGTCTCGGCTGGCTCGGCCGCAACCACGACAGCAGCCAGCCGCTGGCCTCGTTCACGCCGGCCTTCGACGTCTACACCGAGCCGACCACCGAGCATCCGCTGGACACCGGCCTCGACCCGGTGTGTGCGTTGTCGGTGCGGCTGCAGCTGCCGCCGCACGGCAAGATCCGCCTGACCTTCTGCACCGCGGCTTCCGACAATCGCGTCACGCTCGACGCGGTGATCGACAAGTACCGCCAGCACAACCCGGTGGAGCGCGCCTCGCTGATGTCGGCCACGCTGGCCGGCATCCGCCTGCGCGAGCTGGGTGTGAACGCCGAGAGCTTCGCCGCGATCCAGACCCTCACCTCCGCGGTGGTGATGAACGTGACACGGGCCACCGCCGCGCTGCCGGCCGCACCGGAGCGCAGCGACAGCACCGACGTGTGCGACCGCCGGCTGCTGTGGCGCTTCGGCATCTCGGGCGACCGGCCGCTGGTGCTCGTGTCGGCCGGCACGGCCCAGGGCATGGGCCTGCTGCGCACGCTCGTGAAGGCGCTGCGTCTGTGGTCGTGGGCCGGTGTGGCCTGCGACCTGGTGGTGGTGAACGCCGAGCCCACGTCCTACCTGATGGCCCTGCAGCGTGAGGTCGCCGCCTTGCGCGAACACTTCAACGCGCAGAACGGCGGCCAGCCCGGCGCCGGCCAGATCGGCTTTTACGTGCTGCGCGCCGACGAACTCTCGGCCGACGAGCGCAGCACGCTGCGCGCACTGGCACGGGTGCACTTCAACGCCGACGGCCGGCCGCTCACGCACCACATGCAGGAGTGGAGCGAACAGCACGAAGAAGCGCTCGAAGACCGCCTCGCTACCTCGGTGTCGGCCCTGCCGATCGCGGCCGGCGCGAACGCCGATGCACGCGTGTCGAAGGGGCAGTTCATGCCCGAGGGCGGCGAGTTCCGCTTCGATGTGAGCGTGTTCCAGCGCCCGGCCCGGCCCTGGGTCAATGTGCTCGCGAACCCGGCTTTCGGAGCGCACATCTCGGAAGCCGGCGGCGGCTACACCTGGGCGCTGAACAGCCGGCTGAACCAGCTCACGCCGTGGTCGAACGACCCGGTCGGTGACCCGCCCGGTGAGTGGTTCCTGCTGCAGGACATGAAGAGCCGAAGCCTGTGGAGCGTGTCGCCGTCGGCCTGGGCCGACCCGAGCGCCACCTACCGCGTCGCGCATGGCCAGGGTTACAGCGTGGTGAACCACCGCCGCGGCGATCTCGACGTCAGCGCGGCCTGGTGTGTCGACGCCGCCACGGCGGTGAAGCAGGTACGCCTGCGCATCATCAACCGCGGCCAGCGCACGCAGCGCCTGCGCGCCATCGGCATCGCCGAGTGGGTGATGGGCGCCGGCCGCAGCGACCGCGCCAGCACCGACACCGCTTCGTTCACGCAGCGCCTGCCCGACGTGTCGCAAGCCGAGGCACGTGGCGGCAAGCTCGTGCGCAAGCTCACCGCGCTGACCTGCACGCAGCGCGACCGCTCGGCCGGCTTCGGCGACGGCACGGCTTTTCTCGCGGTCTCGACCGATGCCGACGAAGCGCCCGACTGGACCTGCGACCGGCGCGAGTGTTTCGATGCACGCGGCCGCCTCGCCGTGCCCGACCTGTACGGCCAGCGCAGCGGCGCCGGGCTCGACCCGTGCGCCGCCATCACCACGCTGATCACGCTCGGCGCGGGCGAATCGGCCGAGTGCGTGTTCCTGATCGGCTTCGGCGCGAACCCGACCGAAGCACGCCAGCTCGCCACCGCTGCGGCCATCGTGCCCTCGACGCACCGTCAGGACCAGGTGCGTGCCAGCTGGGACAAGCTGCTCGGTGCCACCCGTGTGAAAACACCCGACCCGTTGTTCGACGCGATGGTCAACCGCTGGCTGCTGTACCAGACCCTGGCCTGCCGGCTGTGGGCCAAGGCCGGTTTCTACCAGGCCGGCGGCGCCTTCGGCTTCCGCGACCAGTTGCAGGACGCGATGGCGCTGGCCTGGGCCGCGCCCGAGATGCTGCGCCGGCAGATCGTGCTGAACGCCTCGCGCCAGTTCCCCGAGGGCGACGTGCAGCACTGGTGGCACGCGCCCACCGGCGCCGGCGTGCGCACGCATTTTTCCGACGACCTGCTGTGGTTGCCGCACGCCTGCGTGCACTACCTGCAGTGCACCGGCGACACGAGCTTGCTCGACGAGATCGTGCCCTTCATCGAAGGGGCACCGATCCCCGAAGGCGCCGAAGACGCCTACTACGCGCCACGCCCAAGCGACGCGCATGCCAGCGTGTACGAACACGGTGCCCGCACCATCGACCGCAGCCTGCGCGTCGGCGCGCACGGCCTGCCGCTGATGGGCAGCGGCGACTGGAACGACGGCATGAACCGCGTCGGTATCGAAGGCCGTGGCGAATCGGTGTGGCTGGCCTGGTTTCTCTGCGCGCTGGTCGAAGACTTCGCACCGATCGCCCGCAGCCGCGGCGACACCGCACGCGCGCAGCGCTGGGAAGAAGCGGCGCGCGGCTGGCGCACCGCGCTGCAAGGCGATGCCTGGGACGGCCAGTGGTACAAGCGCGCCTTCTTCGACGACGGCACTCCGCTCGGCACGCAGGCCGGCAACGAGTGCCGCATCGACCTGATCGCGCAAGCCTGGAGCGTGATTTCCGACGCCGCGCCGCCAGCGTTCCAGCGCATGGCGCTCGAAGCGGTCGAGCGCCAGTTGATCGACCGCAAGCACGGCCTGGTCAAGCTGCTGACGCCGCCGCTGCAGCACAAACAACCGAGCGCGGGGTACATCCAGGCCTACCCGCCCGGCGTGCGCGAGAACGGCGGCCAGTATTCGCACGCCGGCGTGTGGGCCGTGATCGCGCAGGCGCAGAGTGGCAACGCCGACACGGCTTACCGCTACTTCACCTACCTGAGCCCGGCCCACCGCGCCGCCAGCGCCGAGTGGGGCGCGGCTTACGCGATCGAGCCGTATGTGATGGCGGGTGACGTGTACACCGAAGCGCCCTATGCCGGCCGCGGCGGCTGGAGCTGGTACACCGGTTCGGCCGCCTGGATGCACCGCGCGGCGATCGAACACCTGTTCGGCTTGCGCCAGCGCGGCGAGCAGGTGTCGTTCGTGCCGTGCCTGCCGTCGCACTGGAACGAAGCCGAACTGACACTGCGCCGCGACGGCCGCGTGCTGCGCGTGCTCTTGTGCAGGCCGGGCGCGGCGGCCACGATCGATGTGGCCGTGCGCGCCGGGGCCGTCGAACTGCGCAGCGGCCAGAGCCTGCGCTGGAACACGCTCGCGGCGCGGAGCGTTTGCCTCGTGCGTTTGCCGGCAATCGAAGCCGCCGTGCCAGAGCCGCCAGCGGTGTTCAGCGCGGTGCATTGAACTCCGGCCGCAGCAGCGCGGTGCTGTCCTACAGCGGCAAGCGCAGCAATCCGATGGGCTGTGAACGGCCGTCTCACTACAGTTCATTCACTGCCAAACAGGAGCCCGCGATGAGCCAGAAGAAAGAAACCGCCAGCATCACCCAACTGCCCGTGGGCAAGAACGAACGCCTGGTGCTGAACGACGAAGCTCTCGAGGCCGCGAAGCGCTCGCTCGACCAGGGCGCCGTGACCCCGAGCTACGGCCCGTGGCGCGAAGACATCATCAAGCTGCTGAACGATTCGCTCGCCACCGAGCTGGTGTGCGTGATGCGCTACAAGCGCCACCACTACACCGCGAAGGGCCTGGCGTCGCCGAAGATCGCCGAAGAATTCATGGTGCATGCGCTGGAAGAAACCGCGCACGCCGACAGCATTGCCGAACGCATCGTGCAACTCGGCGGCGAGCCCGACTTTTCGCCGGCCACGCTGCTCGAACGCAGCCACGCCGAGTACGATGACTCGAGCGACCTGAAGACCATGATCAAGGCCAACCTGATCGCCGAGCGTGTGGCCATCGAGGCCTACAGCCAGATGATCGCGCTGATCGGCGACAAGGACTCGACCACGCGCCGCATGCTCGAGCAGATCCTGAGCCAGGAGCAGGAGCATGCCGACGAACTCAGCGACTGGATGACGGCCTGAACGGCGTCGCCCACCACAGCAGCAACAACAGATACCAGCCCATGGGTGGTGGGGCCAAGCGCCACCCGGTCAAGTCACAACTCTCAGCAACCCTCAGGAGATCCACCATGCAAATTCGCACCAAAATCGCTTCGGCCCTCACCGTTCTCGCCCTCGTCGCCCTGTCGGGCTGCGCCGTGACGCGCGGCCAGGAAACCACCGGCGCCTACGTCGACGACACCGCCATCACCACCGCGGTGAAGGCACGTTACGTCGGCAACAAGGAAGTCGACGCCACCGCCATCAGCGTCGAAACGTTGAACGGCACCGTGATGCTGTCGGGCTTCGCCAAGAACCAGGCAGAGCGCACCACCGCGGAAGACATCGCGATGAAGACCAACGGTGTCAAGAGCGTCAAGAACGCGATCGTCGTGCGGCCGTAAACTGCACTGCGACTGAAGACGCAGGCTGGCAGCACCGGCTCGCGTCTTTCGCGCCCCGGGTTCTTCACCGAACCGCGGGGCATTGTTTTGCCCTCTTTCCCCGGCCCGATTTCGCAGGAACCCATGGACCCCGCCAACCACCACAGCGACCGGCACGATCACGACACCCCCGGCTCCGGCGTGGCCGTGACGGTGCTCGCCACACTCGCCGTTGTCGTGGCGCTGTGGTGGGGCCGCAGCTTCCTGATCCCGCTCACAGCCGGCCTGATGCTCGCGCTGCTGGTGATGCCGCTCACGAGCCGGCTCGAGCGCTGGCTGCGCAGCCGCATCGTCGCCACCCTGCTCACGCTGATGCTCGTGATGGGCGTGCTCGGCCTGGCCGCCGCGGCCTTCGGCGACCAGCTCGGGCGTGTGGCCGGGCGGGTGCCCGAGATGATCAGCCTGGTCGCCCAGCAAGTGTCCGACAGCGAGCCGGGCGCCGACTCGGTGCTGCAGCGCGCGCGGGTCGCGTTCCGCGAGCTCGACCGTGCGGCCGAGCGCCTTTCCGGAGCCCGGCCGCTGATCCAGACGGCGCGCGCCAAGGCCGCGGCCGCGAAGCAGGCTGAGATCGCGGCCAGCAATGCCGCGGCCGCCGCCCAGCAGCCGGTCAGCATTTCGCAGACCGCCACCGTGGTGTTGCGCGACAGCGCCGTCAGCGGCTCCGGCGCCCTGCTCAAGTTCGCGGGTGACCTCACCATCATCTTCTTCATCGCCTTCTTCGTGCTCGCCGGCGGCAAGCCGCTGGGTGACCGTTTTCTCGGACTCTGGAGCGAACGCCCGGGCCTCCAGCTGCGCGCCGAACACGCGGCCCACGAGTGCGTGCGCCAGATCCACATCTACGGCGGCGTGCTGCTGGTCACCAACACCGTGGTCGGCCTCGTCGTGTGGGCCGCGTTCGCGCTGGCCGGGCTGCCCGACGCCGGCGGCTGGGGCCTGACCGCCGCGGTGCTGCACGTGGTGCCGTATCTCGGCATGGCGCTGCTCACCGGGCTCGGCGCGGCCGAGGCGTTTCTCGCGCACGGCTCGGTCGGTGCCGCGCTCGGCATGGCCGCGTTCATCGTCTTGATGTCGACGCTGATCGGCACCGTCGTCACCGCCTGGCTGCAGGGCCGGGCCGCGAAGATGAACGCGGCGGCCGTGTTCATCGGTGTGGTGTTCTGGGGTGCGCTGTGGGGCGTGTGGGGTTTGCTGCTCGGCCCGGCGCTCGTGGTGCTGCTCAAGGTGGTGGCCGAGCACACCCGGCCGGGACGGCGACTGTCGCAGTTGATGCAGGGCTGAGCACCGTGCCCGCCTTTCTGAGCCGGGCCCGCGACGGCGTGGCAACGCTCGTCGACCTGTTGATGACCTCGAGCCGCCAGCCCGCCCGCGCGGCCCGTTTGCTCTGGGCCGCGCTCAACCGCTACATCGATGCCGGCGGCATGCGCCAGGGCGCGGCGGTCGCGTTCTACGCCGCGTTCTCGATCGCGCCGCTGCTCGTGGTCGTCACCGGCGTGATGGTCTGGCTGCTCGGCAGCGACGCGGCGCAGGCCGCGGTGCTGGACGCCGTGTCGCGCATGATCGGCGCACGCGAAACACAGACGCTCGCCGACCTGCTCGCGCAGCGCTCGATCGCCAGCGCAGACGCCGAGCCGGCGATCTTCGGTTCCTGGGTGGCGCTCGGCGTCACGCTGGTCGGCGCGACCGGCGTGTTCGTCGAGTTGCGCGCGGCGCTGCAGGCGATGCTGGGCGAGGCCGACGGCCCGTTCAGCTGGTGGCGCCTCGTTCGCGTGCGCCTGCTCGCGATCGGCGTGGTGCTGGGATGCGGCTTCCTGCTGTCGGTCGCGATGCTGGCGCAGGGCCTGTCGCTGCTCGCCTTGCGTTGGGTCGCGCTGTCGTGGCCCCTACTGGCGCCGCTGCTGGTGGCGGCCGAGAACGTGTGGTCGTGGGGCGTGATCACGCTGCTGTTCGCGCTGCTGATCCGCTGGCTGCCCGACGGCCGCCTGCCGATGCGCCACGCGCTCGGCGGCGCGGCCGTGGCGGCGGGCCTGTTCATGGTCGGGCGCTACGCCATCAGCCTGTACATCGCGACCACCGCAACGCAATCCGCGCTGGGCGCAGCAGGCTCGTTCGCGGCCCTGCTGGTGTGGGTGTACTGGTCGAGCCAGATCTTCCTGCTGGGGGCGGCGCTGTCGGTGGAACTCGGCCACGCCGGGCCGCCGAGACCCCCCGCGCCGGCCGCTACTTCTTGAGCTTCTTGTAGGCCCGGTCGGCTTCCAGCGCGCGGCTCGTGTCTTCCAGGCCGCGCTTCAGATCACGTGCGCCCTGCTGCACCACCTGGCTCGGCAAACCGCCGGTCATGCTGGCGCCTTCATCGCGCTCGTGCGGCAGCGCCGGCTCCGACGGAGCCGGTGTCGGCGGGTCGGCGCGCTTGCGTGCCGGGGCTTTTGCGTCGTGCTTGTTCATGCAGCCAGCATAGGCAGCGCGCACAGCGCCAGCCATCGGACGGCACCGATACCCGCGTAGGACGACGCGATCAGATCAGCGGCCGGGCCGCAGGCTTGCCGTCGCCGTACAGGTCGGCGATGCGCGCCAGCGCTTTCACGTCACGCAGCCACAGGCGGCCGTCTTCGATGTGGTGCAGGCCGCGCTTCTCGAGCTTGCGCAGTGTCTTGTTGGTGTGCACCAGCGAGAGGCCCAGGCCGTCGGCGATGTGTTGCTGCGTCAGCGGAAACGGCACGCCTTTCTCGCCGCCGTCGGGCAGCAGCGCGGCCATTCGCTTGAACAGCAGCACCAGCAGCGTGGCGATGCGCTCTTCGGCACTGCGCCGGCCGACCGACAGCAGCGTGTCGTCGACCAGCGACTCTTCGTGCGCGGTGAGCCAGGTGACGTTGAAACCGAGCGACGGTGCCGAGCGGTGCAGTTCCCAGAGCGCGTCGCGCCGGAACACGCACAGCATCACCTCGGTCAGGGTCTGCACGCCGTGGGCCGCGGAGTCGCCCATCTTCTGCTGCACGCCGATGAAGTCGCCGGGCAGCAGGAAGTTGAGGATCTGGCGGCGGCCGTCACTCAGGGTCTTGAAACGAAAGGCCCACCCGCTCAGCAAGGTGTAAAGGGGTGAATCGACTTGACCCTCGTCAATCACGCTGTGATCGGCCGGGAGCAAGATCTGCTCGCGTTTGAGCGATTCGATCAGCGCCAGCTCGGTGTCGGAATGGCCGGTGAACAGGGGCAGCGTGCGCAGCGGGCAGGCCTGGCAGGAAACAATGTTCACGGCGGTGCTTCCAGACGAATGGGTCAGCGCGGGGCCCGGCGGGTGCGCGTGGCAGAGCGTACACGCTGTGTCATTCGACACAACGATTCGCTGCTCTGCCCACTACATTCAGCGCGCTTGTACAAACAGTGGGGCCCTTGTGGCCCGTCATCCATGGTTCGTATTGAAAACCCATTCCAGCTTCTCTACGTGAGCCGGCTCGCCCCCGGGCGCACCTGGGAAATCATGAAAGAAATTGCCGACGCCGCGCGACGCAACAACCCGGCGCACGGCATCACCGGGGCGCTGCTCTTCGACGGAGAGCGTTTCTGCCAGCTGATCGAGGGCGAAGAGCCTGCCGTGCGCGCGCTGATGGACAACATCTCGCGCGACCCGCGCCACATCGATGTGAAGCTGCTGTTCACGGGCCGGCTGCCGAGCGGGCCGAGCACCCTGCGCTGGGTTTGCGGCTACTGCGACGCGCACGAACTCGAAGCGTTCGACACCCCCCCCGGACCGGCCGAAGACAAGGCACTCGACTGGTTCTTCACGGTGCTGCGCGGCGCCGACATGGAGTGAAGGCCGTTCCCGAGACCCGAGCAAGGTCACGACAATGAAAAAAGCCGGCTGTCGCCGGCCTTTCCATCACCCGAACCGGGTTCAGGTCTTGTTGAAACGGGCCTTGGCCGCGCTGACGCACGAGGCCTTGGCCTCGCCGGCCAAGCTGTCGCACTTCTCGGCGGCGACCTTGTAGTCGGCGTCGCGCTTGTCTTCGGCCGAGTCCTTCACCGCAGCGCCGATCTTCTTGTCGAGCTTCGCTTCGGCCAGGGCCTTGGTGTGGGTCGCCTTCGCTTCGGTCACGCACACGTCTTTCACGTTGCCGGCCTTGTCGTCGCACATTTCCTTGGCCACGCCGTAAGTCGCGTCGGCCTTGGCCACGGCGAGCTTGTTGGCGTCCTTGGCCAGGCCGGTGTCCTTGTAGGTCAGTTCAGCGCGGGCGACCTTTTCCTTGCCCTTGGCCTGCTCCATGCAGACGTCTTTTTCATTACTGCTGAACTTCGCGCACATCGACTTTTCAGTCTTGTAGTCGGCGGCGATGCGGTCCTTGGCAGCGCTCATGTCGGCCTTGCTCATCGTGCCGGCCGCGAACGCGCCGGTGGTGGCGAACAGGGCCAGGGCGGCGGTGGCGATACCGGTCTTGCAGTGTTGAAGGGTGATCATGGTGGGGCTTCCTTTTCGATACGGTGAATGAAAAACACAGTGCTCGAAGTATCGAAACCGCGCGCTCCGGCCACCAGCGGACAGCGCCGCCGCGGCGCGTAGTTCTTCTCCTACCCGGCGCGTTTGGCGGCCGGTGCCGGTCCCGGCGCCGACAGCGCCGGTCGGGTCTTGATGCGTTGCGAGAGCGCGCGACACGCATCGCCACCCCGTTTGGCGTCGTCGCTGCTGCCGAAGTCGATCAGCGGAATCACCGCTGCCAGCGGGTTCAGCAGCGCCAGCAATGCCGACGCGCCCAGGCGCGTGCCGAGCCGGCCCTTGTCGACCGAAATGCTCGGGTCGGCGAAGGTGCCGCGCACATGCAAGGGGGTGCGCAATGCGAGCGGGCTGAAGTCCTTCGGTGTCGTCACCACGCGCAGTTCGAGCACCTCGGTGGCGAGCGACAGCGACCCGTCGACCCACAGCGTCGAGTCGGCTGTGTCGAGCACCATCACGCGCGGCCGGAACAGGCCTTGCTCGGCCACCAGATCGACGACCGTGCACTGAATCGGCAACACGTCGTCGCCCTTGATCAGCATGCCCAGGCCTTCGGCGATGTCCAGGCCGGCGGCCTCGACCGCCAGGTGCGAGATCGTGCCGTCCACCAGCTGCATGCGCGCTTCACCGCGCAGGCTGCCCAGGATCGCCGCGGTCGACTTGCCCTGCCCGGCCACGCGCGCACGGCCGTTCAGGCTGCCGGTGACGTAGGGCGGCGAGCTCTTGTCCTTGCGCTCCTGCTGGATCCAGCTTTCCAGGCGCACGCCGTCCCAACGCAGGTCGGCCGTCCACAGCGCCTGCGCGTCGCGGCCGTCGAGCTGCACCGTGCCGATCAGCCGGCCCTGCCCGGTGCGCGCTTCGAGCTCGCGCAGCGTGAGCACGCCGTCGGTCAGCACGAGGTGGGTGCGCAGCGGCTCAAGCGGCTGCAGCAAACCGCTGCCGAGATCGAGCTTGTCGATCGCGATCAGCACGTTGGCATCCATCGCGCGCAAGGCCGGCAGGTCGAACTCGCGGTTCGGCAGCACGTGTCCGGTTCGCTTGTTCGTAGGCGGCGGCGCCGAGGCCGCCACCGCCACCGGCGTGGCGCCCTTGCGCACCGGCGCACCGACGGCCGGGCCGAGATCGGCGAGCGCCAGGTTCGTGCCGGTCAGGCGACCCGAGAGCACGGGCAAGCGCGGGCGCGGGTCGAACTTGAAGGCGCCGGCGAGGCGGCTCGAACCGATGCTGACCTGATTGAACAAGGCGTTCCAGACCTGCCCGTCCTTCGCGATCAGGCCTTCGGCGCGGAACGGCCCGGTCGTCGGCAAGGTCACGCGCAACGGGTCGCCGACGGCAGCCAGCGACGGCCCCTGCACGACGAAGCGGCCCTTCAGTGCGGTGAGCTTCAAGGCGTCGGTCGCGGTGCCTTTGAACGACAGGCTGGCGGCACCGGAGTTCGCGTTCAGCGTGACCGGCAGCGCCACGCTTTCGGCGTCGTCGGCCACGACCGCGAGCACGCCGTTGGTCCGCATTTCGACGTTCATCGGCTGCTTGCGGTACACACCCTTGGCGCTGAACTGCATGCCGTTCACGACGCCGCGGGTGGCGGCGAGCGAGCTGTCGGTGAGAGAAAACTTGCCGTCGAGCGCCATGTCGATCAACGCATCACGCACGATCACAGTACCGGCATCGACCATCAGGCGGCCGAAGGTCGGCAGGCGCGCCGGAGGTTGTTCCGCGTCGGGCGTGTCGGTCTTCTTGCCGAACTGCCACGAAGCCCGGCCATCGGCCTGGCGTTCGACCTGAAGGTCGAGTTCGGCAGCCCGCAAGGCCCGGATGTGCAAAGGTGCGCCGAAGCCGGCCTGGATCAGGTCGCCATAAGCCAGCGTCAATTGCGCGTCACGCGCCAGCACCATGTGCGGTGCCTGGCTCCAGGCGGGCGCACCGATCTCGATGTACGCCGCATCGACCTTCACGCCACCGAGCAGGTGGATCCGCACCATCGGCTTGGCGCCGGGGTCGGCACTGAAGCTGACGTGGCGGTCGATGGTCTGGCCGATCCAGCCTTGCATCGGCGCCGCGAGAAACGGCCAGCCGAGCGACTCGCCCACGCCGAAGCCGATCAGCAGTGCGGCCAGCGTTGCGGCCGCGGTCAGGCGCCAGCGGAATTTTCGGAAGGTGCCTGAGATCATCCAACGATGCTCGCACGCCAGGCAGCGCCCCGCCATCGGTCCGCAGAGGCTTCGGCTGTGGGTATGTTCCTACAGCCGCTGCCGTTCAAGCCAGTACGCCGGGGTTCAATGCGGTCGGCGGCCGGCCCTTGTTCGGCCCGAAGCCGAGCGCGGCGATGAGGTTGTCGGCCGCCAGGTTCGCCATCGCACGCCGCGTCGGCAGGCTCGAGCTCGCGATGTGCGGCGTGAGCACCACGTTGGGCACGGTCAGCAGGTCGGGGTGAACGCTCGGCTCGCCTTCGAACACGTCGAGCCCCGCAGCGGCGATGCGTTTCTCACGCAGCGCCTGCGCCAGCGCCGCGTCGTCGACGATGCCGCCGCGCGCGATGTTGGTCAGCGTGGCCGTGCGTTTCATCTGCGTCAATTCGACCGCACCGATCAGGTGGTGCGACGCGGCGCTGTAGGGCACGACGATCACAAGGTGATCGGCTTCTCGCAGCAGCTCTTCCTTGCTCACGTAACGTGCGCCGAGCACGGCCTCGGTGGCGGCGTCGAGGCGCGAGCGGTTGTGGTAGATCACCTTCATGCCGAAACCGAGCGCGCCACGTTTGGCGATCGCCTGGCCGATGCGGCCCATGCCGAACACACCGAGTGTGGCGCCATGCACGTCGGCACCGGCGAACATGTCGACGCTCCACTGTTTCCACTCGCCGCGGCGCAGGAAATGTTCGCTCTCGGTGATGCGACGGGCCGTGGCCATCATCAGCGCGAAGCCGAAGTCGGCGGTGGTTTCGGTCAGCACGTCGGGCGAGTTGCTCACCAGCACCTTGCGTGCGGTGCAGGCCGGCACGTCGATGTTGTTGTAGCCGACCGCCATGCTGCACACCGCGCGCAGCTCGGGGCAGGCGGCCAGCAGCGCCGCGTCGATGCTGCCGGTGCCGGTCATGAAAACACCGGCCTTGCCTTGCAGGCGCCGGGTGAACTCGGGCTGCGGCCAGACCTCGTCGGTGTCGTTGGTCTCGACGTCGAAATACTCGCGCAGGCGCTCGACCACGTCGGGGAAGACGGCGCGGGACATCAGGATGGCAGGGCGACTCATGAAAAAACTCCTCAGCGAAACCAGATCAGGGTGATCAATACGAACAGCGGGATCAGCACCGCGCCGGACCAAAGCATGTAGCCGAAAAAGCTCGGCATGCGGATGCCACGGTCTTCGGCGATGGCCTTGACCATGAAGTTGGGTGCGTTGCCGATGTAGGTGTTGGCGCCCATGAAAACCGAACCGGCGGAAATGGCGGCGAGCGTGGTGGCCAGCGTCGTCATCAGCGTCGGTGCGTCGCCGCCGGCGAGGTTGAAGAAGACGAGGTAGGTCGGCGCGTTGTCCAGGAAGGAGCTGAGCAGCCCGCTGAACCAGAAGTAGGCCCAGGGCAGCGGCTGGCCGTCGGGGCCGATCACCGCGCGCACCACGCCGGCGAAGGCGCCCGCTTCGCCGACCTTCAACATCGCGAGCACCGGGATCATCGTCAGGAAGATGCCGATGAACAGCACCGCTACTTCTTTCATCGGCGCCCAGGAGTATTCGTTGGCTTCGCGCACACCGGCCGGCGTGATCGCGAGCGACAGCAAGGTGACCAGCACCAGCCCGCCGTCGCGCACCAGCTGCGCCAGGCCGACCTCGGTGCCGAAGACCAGGAAGCTCGTGGCCGGCTTCCACAGGCCGCTCATCAGCACCAGCGCGATGACGGCCAGCAGCGGCAGCAGGTTGATCGCGCCGTCGATGCCGATCGTCGGGCTGTCGGGGGTGGGGTCGACACGCACCACGCCTTCTTTCAGGTACCAGTGGCGATCGACGAGATAGAAGATCGCCAGCAGCGCGCCGATCAGGAACAGCGTTTCCGGAAAGATGTGCGCCGCGGTCCAGAAGAAATCCACACCGTTCAGGAACCCGAGGAACAGCGGCGGGTCGCCGAGCGGCGTCAGCGAGCCGGCGGCGTTCGCCACGATGAAGATGAAGAACACCATCACGTGGGCGACGTGGCGGCGGTTGTCGTTGGCGCGGATCAGCGGGCGGATCATCAGCATGGCCGCGCCGGTCGTGCCCATGAAACTCGCCAGGACCGCGCCGATCAACATCAGCCCGGTGTTCAGGCCGGGGCTGCCGTGCAGGTTGCCACGCACGTAGATGCCGCCGGCCACGGTGAACAGCGCCGTCAGCAGGATGATGAATGGCAGGTACTCGCCCAGCAGCGTGTGCACCAGGGCGTGGCCGGCCTCACCGGCGCCGAACAGAAACGCGAACGGCACGAGGAAGGCCAGCGACCAGCCGACGACGATCTTGCCGACATGGTGGTGCCAGATCTTCAGCGCGAGCAACGGCATCAACGCGATCGACAGCAGCATGCCCGCGAACGGCAGGCCCCACCACGCCGAGAGCTGACCGGCGTCGATGCTCATTCCAGAAAGCGCGCGAAGGCGCTCACCGGTTCGCGCTCGGTCACGAGCGTGTTCTCGACCGCGTTCGGGTCGGCAAAACCGAGCGACATGCCACACACGACCTGTTCGTTCTCCGGCGCGCCGATGTGCGCGCTGATGATGCGGTGGAACTGCATGAAGGCGGCCTGCGGGCAGGTGTCCAGCCCCCGCCCGCGCGCCGCGACCATGATGCTCTGCAGGAACATGCCGTAGTCGAGCCAGCTGCCCTGGCGCATCACGCGGTCGATGGTGAACATCAGACCGACCGGCGCGTCGAAGAAGTCGTAGTTGCGGCCGTGCTGCGCGTGCATGCGCGCCTTGTCGGTCTTGGCGATGTCGAGCAGGCCGTACAGGTCCCAGCCGACCTTGCGGCGCCGGTCGATGAACGGCGACTTCCATTCGGTCGGGTAGTAGGCGTATTCCTCGGTGTGCTGTTCGCGTTCGGCCGGGTCGTTGAACGCCGCCTGGATCTTGCGTGACAGGGCGGTCTTGGCTTCGCCGGTCAGCACGTAGACCTTCCACGGCTGCGTGTTGGTGCCCGAGGGCGAACGTGCCGCGACCGACAGGATCGCCTCGATGCTGGCGCGTGGCACTGGCGTGGGCAGGAAGGCGCGCAGCGAGCGGCGGGTGGTGATGGCGGCGTCGACCGCGGCGGTCTGTTCGGGGGTCGGGGTCACAGCAGTCCTTGCAGGGTTTGAACGAGCGGGGCGGGAAGCGGCGTCGAGCGGCGTGTGGCCCGGTCGACGTACACATGAACGAAGTGGCCGTGCGCCGCGGTCAGCGGCTGCCCGGCGGCGAACAGGCCGATCTCGTAGTGCACGCTCGTGGAGCCGATGCGCGCGACCCGCAGACCGGCATCGACCGGGTGAGGGAACGAGAGCGGCGCGAAGTAGTTGCAGTGGGTTTCGACCACCAGCCCGATCACCGGGCTACGCTCGATGTCGAGTGCGCCCGCGCCGATCAGGTACTGGTTCACCACCGTGTCGAAGTAGCTGTAGTAGACGACGTTGTTGACGTGGCCGTAGGCGTCGTTGTCGGCCCAGCGCGTGGTGATGCTCGTGAAGTGGCGGTAGTCGGCGCGCGGCCGCGGTACGGGGCGGGTGTTCGGCGTCGTGGGCTCGTTCATGGAGCTGCATTGTTCCATTGCTGCCAGCTGCGCAGCGCTTCGGCCAGGGTATTGAACTGGACCTGCACCGTGTCTTCGATGACGCGACCGTAGCCACCCGCCATCGACAGCGCGATCGGAATGCGGCGCTCGCGCGCCGCGGCGAGCACGCGCCGGTCGCGTTCGGCCAGGCCTGCGGTCGTGAGCTTCAGGCGGCCGAGGCGGTCGCCTTCGTGCGGGTCGGCACCGGCCAGGTAGAAGATCAGCTGCGGCGGGGTGGCCTCGTGACGCGACCAGAGTTGTGCGAGCGCTTCGTCGAGCGCACGCAGATAGTCCGTGTCGCCGCAGCCGTCGGGCAAGTCGACATCGAGATCGCTGCTTTCCTTGCGGAACGGAAAGTTCTTGGCGCAGTGCATCGACAGCGTGAACACGGTCGGGTCGTCGCGAAAGATCGATGCCGTGCCGTTGCCCTGGTGCACGTCGAGGTCGATCACGGCCACGCGCAGCAATTGGCGGCGCGCGCGGTGCCACTCGGCCTGCATCAGCCGCGCAGCCACGGCCACGTCGTTGAAGACGCAGAAGCCGCCGCCCTTGTCGGCCGTGGCGTGGTGGGTGCCGCCGGCCAGGTTGGCAGCCACGCCGGTCGCCAGCGCGGCACGTGCGGCCAGGATAGTGGCGCCGACCGAGCGCCGGGCGCGCGCCACCATCGCTTCGCTCCAGGGGAAGCCGATCTCGCGCTGCTGGGCCGGGCTCAGCGTGCCCTCTATCACCGAGCTCAGGTAGGCCGGGGTGTGGGCCAGCGCCAGTTCACCGTCGGAGGCTTCGAGCGCCTGGCCCATGCGGATGTCGGGCATGCCGTCCAGGCGCTCGCGCAGCATCCGGTATTTGGGCATGGGGAAACGGTGGCCGGCCGGCAGCGGCAAGACGAACTGATCGGCATAAAACGCTTGCATCGGAGAGGGGCTCTGGAGCGGTCGTGCCGATTGTGCCGACGGCGCCCGGTTAGAACCGGATCCCTAGAATGCTGCATTGCAGCAAAAACACCTTGCAATGGCGGCGAGCGTCGATATACTTCAGTCCATGTTGCAGTGCAGCATTCAGCCGCAAAGCACTCCCTGAATCACTTTCAACCACTGGAGATCCTCATGTCCTTCATGACCGCCGAACAAGTCGCCGCCGCCTACAAGTCCAACGTCGAAACCCTTTTCGGCCTGACCACCAAGGCTTTCGAAGGCGTTGAAAAGCTCGTCGAGCTGAACCTGCAAGTGGCCAAGGCCGCGATGGGCGAAGCCGCCGAAACCACCAAGGCCGCCCTGTCGGTCAAGGACGCGCAAGAGCTGCTGGCCCTGCAAGCCGGCCTGCTGCAACCGGCTGCCGAAAAGGCCGCTGCTTACAGCCGCCACCTGTATGACATCGCTGCCGCCACCGGCGCCGAAGTGTCGAAGGCTGTCGAAGCCACCACGGCCGAAGGCCAGGCCAAGTTCCTGTCGGTGGTCGATTCCGCCGTCAAGAACGCACCGGCCGGCAGCGAGAACGCCGTCGCCCTGGTGAAGTCGGCTGTCGCAGCTGCCAACAACGCTTTCGAAGGCGTGCAGAAGGCCGTCAAGCAAGCGACCGACGCAGCAGAAGCCAACTTCCAGTCGCTGAGCGCCACCGCTGCCAAGGGCACCAAGGTCAAGCGCGCTGCCTGAGCTTTCTGAAGCGAAGCTTCAGGGGTTCGAGCCGGGTAAACATTTGTTGCCCGCTTGAACTTTGCCGGGGAGTGGCCATCTGATGTGGACCATGGGCTGCGGCCTGTGGTTTTCCTGAAGGTTGTCTCCTCGGTACCCTGATTCCTCCCTTCAAGGTACCTTTCGGCCCGGTGTTCGCACCGGGCCGTTTTGTTTTGTACGGCTCGTGCTCAGAGCATCTTCTGAGCGATCTTCTCGCGCAGCGCGGCCAGTTGGGCCAGCGTGGCCTCACGGCCGGCCTGGATCGACTTCTTGCGCGAGGTGAAGTCGGCCCCCGACACACCCGGCAGTTTCGGGCGCAGCACCACGTCGGCATCGCGCAGCTCGAAGCTGTTGATGCTGCGGCCCATGATCGCGAAGGTCTGCAGCAGCATGCGCATCGGATCGCCGGTGGCATTGCCGTCGGGCGCGGCCGAGATGTCGACGGCGATCACGATCTCGGCGCCCATCTGGCGCGCGAAGCGCACCGGCACGGGCGAGACCAGGCCGCCGTCCACGTATTCGTGCGTGCCGATGCGCACCGGCTGAAACACCGCCGGCACCGCGCTCGAAGCCCGCACCGCCACGCCGGGGTCACCGCGCTGGAACAGGATCGGCTGGCCGCTGTCGAGGTCGGTCGCGACGATGCCCAGCGGCGTGCGCATCTGCTCGATCGAACGCGCGCCGGTGTTGTCGCGCACGTATTTGGCCAGCGCCTCCCCGCGGATCAGGCCGCGGCCCGGGAAAGACCAGTCGGTGAAGGCCGATTCGTCCATCGAATCGGCCAGCAGGGCCAGCTCCGCCCCGCTCTTGCCCGAGGCGTAGAGCGCTGCGACCAGGCTGCCGGCCGAGGTGCCCACCACCAGGTCGGGCTTGATGCCGCTTTCTTCCAGCACCTGGATCACGCCGATGTGGGCGAAGCCGCGCGCCGCCCCGCCACCAAGCGCCAGGCCGATGCGTGGCAGGCGCGGCGGGGGCTTGGGCGCGGC
>JBEBIB010000053.1:0-14072 GCA_040080605.1 Burkholderiaceae bacterium | reverse complement strand
GCTGCAAGATTGAGAGAGCCTGCTCCTAGTACGAGAGGACCGGAGTGGACGCACCTCTGGTGTATCGGTTGTCACGCCAGTGGCATTGCCGAGTAGCTAAGTGCGGAAGAGATAACCGCTGAAAGCATCTAAGCGGGAAACTCGTCTCAAGATGAGTCTTGCCGGGGCCTTGAGCCCCCTGAAGGGTCGTTCGAGACCAGGACGTTGATAGGCTGGGTGTGGAAGCGCAGTAATGCGTTAAGCTAACCAGTACTAATTGCCCGTGAGGCTTGACCCTATAACTTTGACTTGACTGTCTTGTTGGGTAAAAAACGTTATGACGTACTTCAAACGTGTTTGGTGAGCAATCAAAAATCTGATAGTCATATGATTAACTATCACATGATCGACTCTGCGAATTGGCTGTCTTGTGTGTGATCACACAAGATGGTGACCGGTTAAGCCTGATGACCATAGCGAGGTGGTCCCACTCCTTCCCATCCCGAACAGGACAGTGAAACGCCTCAGCGCCGATGATAGTGCGGGTTCCCGTGTGAAAGTAGGACATTGTCAGGCTACTATTTGAGAAGGCCTCCGTCGAAAGACGGAGGCCTTTTCGCTTTTCAAGTTTGAGTTTTGAATCGATTCCTGTCGAGATATCGACCCAGCACTTTTGATGTTTTCGCGTGACGCTAATCCATGGAAGGAAGCAGCGCGAACGCCTGGCTGGCCCCGCGGTCCCTCACGCGCAGAATCAAGGTGGCATCGAAGAGCGCAGCGGCCAGCGCCCGCTCACGGCGTTCAACGATTTCAACGAACTCGCGGGCACCGTTCATCGCTCGGAACGTGTCGAAGCCGCGTTCGAGGAACCGCTGCAGCTCGCCCAGCCCCGCCGCGCGTGCCGCCGGGCGCATCAATCGCAGCCCGTTTCTGAGAAGAGGCTTTCGGGTCAACGAGTCCAGGGACCGCGCAACGTCGAGAGTCAACTCGATCTGTGCACTGCGCCGGGCTTGTTGCCCCGTTGCCTGCCAGGCTTCGATGTAGCTGGCCGCGTCGACACCTGGCTGTGCAAGCTGCCGACCCATCTCGGTGTCGAGTTGTTCGGACAAGGCATGCAGTTCGGCAAGCGAGGCCACGGTGTCGACGATCTCTATCGGAAAGAGCTTGACCAGTGCCGGGACGACCCTCGCAAACTGCGCATCACGCTGACTGAAGTCGTTCGGCCCGTACAGCTCGTCGAGAAAAAAGCGACAAGCCGCACCGTGTCGCTCGCTGCGCAGCAAGTCGGCGTAGGTGTGACGAAACCGCTGTTGCTGATATCCCTTGATCGCGCAGACTTTCGCGTTCAGCCCTTCTTCGTCGGCACGTCTCGCACGTTCCGCCTCAACGGCGCGCAATCGATCCTGGATCAGTTCGGCAGCGGGCATGGTGAACCTGAAGTGTCGAAGTCGCTGCTGATCCACGAACCACGCTGATACGATTCCAGCATGCTCGCGCGCCTTCAGCAGTTCATCACCGTCGCGCTCGTCTGTGGCGCAACGTTGTGGGCTGTGTATTTTCTGCAATCCGGCCGCCCGGCATGGGGATGCGTCGGAGCCTTTCTGATTCTCGCGGGTTACGCGTTGTTTCTCGGCGTCGAGTTTCTGCTGCTTGCGTGGGTTCAGGAAACCGGCCCGGCGCCTCGGCCTAAAGCGGCCAACCTACTGAAGGCGTGGTGGGGCGAAGTGCTCACCGCCCCGCAAGTGTTTTGCTGGCGCCAGCCGTTTCGTTCTGCTGCCGAGCCGGACCACCTTGACGCGCGCGCGGCTGGCCGCCGCGGTGTGGTCTTCGTTCACGGATTCGTCTGCAACCGCGGGTTCTGGAACCCCTGGTTGAAGCGCATGCGTGCATCGGGTGTTCCCTTCGTCGCGGTGAATTTGGAGCCATTGTTCGACTCGATCAGCCGCTATGCCGACACGATCGACGCGGCGGTCAGCCGCGTGCAAGCCGCCACAGGCCGGCCACCGGTCGTCGTCGCGCACAGCATGGGCGGCTTGGCGGTTCGTGCCTGGCTCGACAAGTTCGACGCCGATCTGCGGGTACACCGCGTCATCACAGTCGCCACGCCGCATGGCGGCACTTGGCTCGCACGGTACGGGCGCACCGTGAACAGTCGAGAGATGGCGTTGAAGAGTCCCTGGTTGCTCGGACTGGCAGCGCAAAGCTCCAGCCGACGGCACTCACTCTTCACCTGCTTTTACGGCAACTGCGACAACATCGTCTTTCCGGCGTCGACCGGAACACTGCCGGGTGCCGACAATCGACACATTGCCGCCACCGCACACGTTCACATGGCGTTTCAGGCGCCGGTGTTCAACGAAGTGTCGCGGTGGCTCACTTCGCCAGATCTTTTTCCGCCAGAGTCCGTGGCCGCGCAGGCCCGCACGGCGCAATAGGCCATCCATCCCACGGCTGCGGTCAGCGCCAGGTGCATCAGCGTGTGGCCACTGATCCAGCCCGAGCCTTCCAGCACGAGCGCATCGCCGGTTTCAAGCACCTTCGCAAGTGCGTAGAGCGTCAGCACCACGACCCAGTCGAACACTTGCGTCGATCGGCCGGGCAAGCTCAACGCGCCGGCCGGAATCACGAGCACCGGGATGATCTCCAGCAGCAGGAGCGGGCGCATGTCGACGTGCCCCGCCTGTGCCTGGGCGAGCAGCATCGCAGCGCCGGTCACGGCGATACCGCACAGCACCGCAAAACAAACCCGGTGCGAGCCGAAACCCGAGTGCACACGCTCCGCGAGCAAGCCCAGCGTCAGCATCATGAAGCCGCTCGCGGTGGCCACATGCGTGAGTACGAACAGGTTGTCTTGCGGGCGCGCGTGGTACAGCGCCGCGGCACCGGCGGAGACCATGGCGCACGCCTGAAACAGTTGCCACGGCGTGCGCAGATGCAACGGCCAGTGGCTGGCGCGGGTCGCCCGCCAACCCCAGGCGCCCGCTGCGAACATGGCAGCATTGACCCAGACGTTCGCAGCGCCGGCCATGCCGAGCCAGACGCGCTCGTCGGCATACCGGTGCGCACTGGCCGTCAGTTCGACCGGGCCCCAGGCCATCAGGCCCATCGTGACTGCGAGCGTCATCGATGCCAGCATCACCAGCGCGCAGCGCCTGCCGAGCTGCTCGATCATGGGGTGACGGGCCGCAGCGTGCTGCGGTCATGGAGAGTCGGTTTCACGGCGCGAAGTCTGTTCGCCGCGCACAGCCCGCACAATCACCCCGAAGGGGGTTCGATACGGCGTGGCCGGGCGCTGAAGCGCCACGACCACGCGAAACTGGCCGGGTCGCGATCGACCCCAGCCGCGCTTCAGCTCTCCGGTTCGCCAAAGGCGCGGTAGGCGAACGCACCCAGCACGGCGCCCACGATCGGCGGGACCCAGAACGCCCACAGTTGTGCAAGCGCCCAGTCGCCGACGAACACCGCCACGCCCGTGCTGCGCGCCGGGTTCACCGAGGTGTTGGTCACCGGAATGCTGATCAGGTGGATCAACGTCAGCCCCAGCCCGATCGCCAGTGGCGCAAAACCTTGCGGTGCGCGCTTGTCGGTCGAGCCCATGATGATGATCAGGAACATCATCGTCATCACCACTTCGGTCAGCACCGCCGCGAACAACGAATACTTGCCCGGCGAGTGCTCGCCGTAGCCGTTCGACGCGAAACCGGCCGTCACGTCGAAACCGGCCTTGCCGCTGGCAATCAGGTAAAGCACGCCGCCCGCAATCACCGCACCCAGCACCTGCGCCACGATGTACGGCAGCAGCTTGCCCGCCTCGAAGCGGCCGCCGGCCCACAGCCCGATCGACACGGCCGGGTTCAGATGGCAACCCGAGACGTGACCGATCGCGTAGGCCATGGTCACGACGGTCAGGCCGAACGCGAGCGACACGCCCGTCAGTCCGATGCCCACCCCCGGAAACGCGGCGGCGAGCACCGCGCTTCCACACCCTCCGAGAACGAGCCAGAACGTACCGAAGCACTCTGCAGCGTATGCCTTCATTTGAAATCCCCTCAAGGTTGTTTTGTTGGTTTCTGGGCCCGCGTCGGGCCGGCGCACTGTGACATCGGCGCGCGAAGGTGTCATCGCCTCAGCCGGGCCGAGGTGACATGTTCACAGGTTTGGCGCGCAAACACCACATGCGCAGGGTGGGTTGCGCTCGCGTCGCGGCTTGACCGGAATCAAGCCGCCACGCCTGCAAAAGGAGGACGCTCGTGGCACTGCTTGCTGCAGGAGAGCGCTCGATGACACACGCCAGCCTCAGCATCATTCGCCAAGAGCACCGCGCCTTGTCGGCGATGCTGCGTTCCATCACCCTGTTGCTCGGCGAGCACCGCAGGCGAGGCACCGTGCCCGACTTCGACGCGCTGCGCGCCATGCTGTTCTACGTCGACGAATTTCCCGAGAAGCTGCATCACCCAAAGGAAACGCGGCTGCTGTTTCCCAAGCTGCGGGGCCGCGATGCACACGTCGACAGCGTGCTCGACCGGCTTGACCACGACCATGCCTGCGGTGAGCACGCCGTGCGCGAGCTCGAACACGCGCTGATCGCGTTCGAGATGATGGCCGAGACCGGCCAGCGCGAGGCGCGCCGCGAGGTCTTCGAGGCTGCGGTGCAAAAGTACGTCGCTTTCTACCTGGCGCACATGCATCTCGAAGAGACCGTCGTGCTGCCGCTCGCCGAACGTGCGTTCGGCGCCGCCGACTGGGCCGAGCTCGACGCCGCGTTCCTGGCAAACCGAGACCCGCTCGCCGGCCACGAAGCCGACGAACCCTACCGCCCGCTGTTCCGGAAGATCCTGCGTCTGCTGCCGGGCTCGACCAGCATCGGCTCGGCGCTCGAAGCGCTGGCCGGCGCGGCGATGCCCAAGCACCGCTGGCCGCCGTGACGCGCGCGCTACGAGAGCGCGCCCGGCTGCCGCCGGCGTTGCATGTCGGCCGACATGTGTGCCATCTGCGTCGGGCCGATGCGCGAGCGGGCGGCGGGGAACACCAGCGTCTCTTCGACGCGAAGGTGCCCGGCGTACAAGCTGCCGAACGCTTGCGCCTGCTGCCTTGTCGGCGCCGCGGCAGCCTGGGGTGTGTTCAGCGCCGCCCATGAACCCAGCGCCACGCGCAGCAGCGCCCACAGTGCCTCCATGCGCGCATGGTCGCTGCGCAGGCCGACGGTCGCGGCTTCCAGCGCACCATCGCCGCACTGTTCGAGCAGCGGGAAGACGTGACGCTCCTCGTCATCATGGTGCAGCGGAGCGGCCAGTTCGAAGTAGCGCAGCACGTCGGCGGCGGCCGAACGCGACTGCGCATCGTGCCCGTGCGCCTCGACGTGCCCGACCAGCCGCTCCAGCAGCGCGAGGCTGCGCCGCACCCGTTCGTGGCAGGCCTCGAGCATCTCGAAGGGCTGCTCGAAGCCGACCGCGGGTGCGTCGAATCCCGGCAGCGTGCGTGCCGTCATCCGCACTGCCCCACGTCGCCGCAGGCGGTGCAGAAGTCGCAACCGTCCTTGTGGATCACCGTCGCGTTGCCACACTCGAGACACACCCGTCCGGCGAGTACGCGGCCCCGCTCGCCCTTGTCGCCCGACGGTTCCAGCACACCCATGTCGCGCAGCGGGTAACCCTCTTCGTTCAGCACGCCGAGCATCGCGTAGCGGTGGATGATCAGCCTCGCCAGGTAGGCGACCGTCGACGGCCAGGTCTGCTGGCGCCGCTCGCCGTGCGGCAGCCCCGGCACGAAGGCCATGAAGTGGCCGAGCGGCTCGGCGTAGTTCAGCAGCTTGCGCAGCTTCATGCCGATCCAGGCCGGGTCGATCACGCGCATGTCGAGCGACAGCAGGCGCGCCAGACCGTCGAGCGCACGCGGGTAGTTGCCTGAAAAGCCGACCGCGCACGGGCGCGTGACGGTGCTGCGGTCGGGCCCGGGCAGCGTCACTTCCTTCAGCGTCAGCGTGAAAGCTTCGCCGCTGGCCGGGTTGTCGATGTCGACGGCCCAGGCCAGCGTGCCCGACGGCCCGGTGTGCGGCTCGTCCACGCTGAACATCGCGTCCATCACCGGCGTCGGCGCGCTGCGCCCCAGCCGCGGCAGGGCCTTCAACTGCTCGCAGCGCCAGCGGATCACCGCCGCGGTCGCTGCCACCACGCCGGGGAACAGCCGGCGTTCGCCGTGCGGCGGGAACGGCATCTCGAACGCGCGCTCTTCGGCCACCGTGGCCAGCGCGTCGAGCTTGAGCTGCAGCCACGCCGGGTCGTTCGCGCGCAGGTCCATCGAGAGTGTCTTGGCCAGCGCACCCAGCCCGCGCGGTTGTTCGGCGCCGTTGACCCACACCTCGAAGGGCTGCGCCGGGCCGCCATCGGCTGGCGCGAGTTCACCGACGAAGAGCGCGAAGTCGCCGAACGGGTGCTGCACCATGAAGGTCCACGCCGGGTTGCCCGACGGCAACTCGGGCCGCCCCGGCCAGCGCAACGACGACAGCACCGGCGCCGGCAAGCGCTCGAGCGCGAGCCGGCGGTTCGCACCGTCGATCTGCAGCGGCGCGGCCGGGGGCGACGAGCTCGCCGGCCCCACGCTCAGCACCGAGCCGAGCACGCTGTTGGGCCGGTAGGTCGCGAGGCCCTTCAGTCCCGATTGCCAGGCTTCGAGGTACAGGTGCTGGAAGTCGGCATACGGGTAGTCGGCCGGCACGTTCACGGTCTTCGAGATCGCAGTGTCGATGCACGGCGCCACGGCGGCGACCATCGCCTCGTGGGCCTGCGCACTCATCTCGAGCGCCGTCACGAAGGCCGGCGTGAGCGGCGCGCTCTCGCCTTTCAGGTGCCGGTACAGGCGCCAGGCATGGTCTTCGACCGCGTACTCCTTGAAGCTGCCGTCGGGCATGCGTTTCTTGCGCGTGTAGCTCCAGCTGAAGGCCGGCTCGATGCCGTTGCTCGCGTTGTCGGCGAAGGCCAGGCTGATCGTGCCGGTGGGCGCGATCGACAGCAGGTGCGAATTGCGCAGCCCGTGCGTGCGGATGCGCTCGCGCAGCGCCTGCGGCAGGCGCGAGGCGAAGGTGGTGCCGGTGAGGTACAGGTCGGCGTTGAAGAGCGGAAAGGCGCCCCGTTCGCGCGCGAGCTCGACCGATGCTTCGTAGGCCGCGTCGCGCATCAGCTCGGAGATGCGGCGCGCCATCGCGCGCGCGTCGGCGCTGTCGTAGCGCAGGTTCAGCATCACGAGCGCATCACCCAGGCCGGTGAAGCCCAGACCGACGCGGCGCTTGCTGCGTGCTTCTTCCCGTTGCTGCGGCAGCGGCCACACGGTCACGTCGAGCACGTTGTCGAGCATGCGCGTGGCGACCTGCGCTACAGCAGCGAAGCCGGCATCGTCGAAACGGGCGTCGGCCTCGAACGGGCGCTGCACGAAGCGCGTCAGGTCGATCGAGCCGAGGCAGCAGCAGCCGTAGGGCGGCAGTGGTTGTTCTGCGCACGGGTTGGTGGCGGCGATGCTCTCGCAATACGACAGGTTGTTGTCGTCGTTGATGTGGTCGAGGAACAGCACGCCCGGTTCGGCGTGGTCGTAGGTCGACCGCATGATCTGGTCCCACAGCTCGCGCGCCCGGCGCTTGCGGTAAACCCACAGGCCGCCGCCACCCGGCTGCACGTGCTGGTACGCACCGGCTGCTTTCTGCGCGGCGCCGGGCTCGGCGCGGTGCACGAGCTCGACCTCGGTGTCGGCCTGCACCGCTTCCATGAAGGCATCGGTCACGCCCACAGAGAGGTTGAAGTTCTTCAGGTCGCCGGCGTCCTTGGCGTGGATGAACTCCTCGATGTCGGGGTGGTCGCAGCGCAAGACGCCCATCTGCGCGCCGCGGCGTGCGCCGGCCGACTCGACGGTCTCGCACGAGCGGTCGAACACCCGCATGTAGCTCACCGGGCCCGAGGCGCTGCTCTGCGTGCTGCCGACCCACGCGCCGCGCGGGCGGATGCGCGAGAAGTCGTAGCCCACGCCACCGCCGCGCCGCATTGTCTCGGCGGCTTCGGTCAGCGCGGTGTAGATGCCGGGGTGGCCGTCTTCGGCGTGGGCGATCGAGTCGCCCACCGGCTGCACGAAACAGTTGATGAGCGTGGCCGCCAGGCCGGTGCCGGCGGCCGACTGGATGCGCCCGGCCGGCACGAAGCCGGCGCGCAGCGCGTCGGCGAATCGCTGTTCCCAGTACGCGCGTTGCGCGGCCGGCTCGGCCTGCGCCAGTGCTCTTGCGACGCGCTGGTTGACCGCGTCGATGCTGCACTCGTCGCCCTTCGCGTACTTCTCGAGCAGCACCTCGGCGCTGATGTCCTGAGCGGGCAGGTTCTGCAGCGTGTGCGCTGCCTGCTTGTCGGTGTGTTGCATCGTGTTCCCCCGGTGACCTCGAACGCGCAAGATAGGCTTGTACACAGGTCGTGGGGTTGATCTGGATCAGCCACCCCGAGCCGGTTGGGGTTGATGCATGTTGCTTGATCCGACGCAAGACCCTTGCGTCACGCAGCGAGCGCAGCGCGTGGCGTCAGCAAGCACTGCATCAGGTCGCGCACGCTGCGGATCTGGTCGCCGAAGGGCAGCGCCCCGACGCCGCGAAAGTACAGGCCCTTCTTCAGGTCGCCGCGCAACGCGGCGGCCAGCTGGGTGTCGATGCAGAACTGGCCCCAGCCGGGCAGGCCGTCGCGCAGGCCGCACTGGGCCAGGCAGTCGAACGCGAGCGTGCAGCGCGGCTTCACGTGCACTGCCTTCTGCAACTTGGGCTCGGCCTTCAGGTAGTTCTTCAGCCACGGCGTTGCCACCGCGCGAGCCGGCAGGCCGGCGACGCTGATGAACTCGACCATGTCGGCATCGGTCGCCTGCGCCAGCACGCGCTTGAACTCGGCGTTGGCGTCGCATTCCTGCGTGACGGCGAACGGCGTGCCCAACTGCACCGCCGACGCACCGAGCGCCTGCACGCGGGCGATGTCTTCGAACGAACGGATGCCGCCGGCGGCGATCAGCGGAATCTCGAGCCCCGCCGTGCGCAGGAACGCTAGCGTCTGCGGGATCACGTTCTCGAACTCGAAGCGCGGGTCGTTCAGATCGGCGATCTTCGCGGCGCCGAGGTGGCCACCGGCCAGGCGTGGGTGTTCGATGACGATCGCGTCGGGCACGCGCTTCTTGCGCTCCCACTTGCGCACCAGCAACTGCACGCCGCGCGCGTCCGAGAGGATCGGCACGAGCAGCGCATTCGGGTGGTCTCGTGCGAGATCCGGCAGGTCGAGCGGCAGGCCGGCGCCGACCACCACCGCGTCGATGCCGCACTCGAGCGCGCGCGTCACCGACGGGCCGTACTCGCTCACCGCGCGCATCACGTTGATGGCGAGCAGGCCCCGCCCACCGGCGAGCGCGCGTGCCGCACGAATCTCGCGTTCCAGCGCCTCGAGGTTGGCGAGGTTGATGGCTTCCTTCGCGGCCTGCGTCGCGGCCGCGCCGGGCGGCAGATCGCGAGTCTGTTCCATCAGGTCGGGGTGGTGGCGGCGCAGATCGACCGACGAGATCGTGCCCATCGCGCCGAGCGCGGCCACGCTGCCGGCCAGGCGGTGCGCCGACACGCCGACACCCATGCCGCCCTGCACGATCGGCAGAAGCGTGCGCCCGCCCAGGCGCAATGGTTTCAGGCCGCTGGCCTGCAGCAGCGTTTGCAGTTCGCTGGCGATCGAGTGGTGTTGTTCGGGTCGGTTCATCGGGGTCGCGGCCAAGGCCGAGCGCGTCGCCAAGCTGGCCACCCGCGCAAGGTAGCGGCCCGCCGCCGGCGTGGTTTTGACGCGGGTCAAGCAGCGGGCAATGGGCGGGCAATGGGCACGCCGCCCGTCGTCAATTCATCAGGTCTTCGGGGTGTGGCGGCATCCAGCGTTGCAGGTAAGCCGCGGTCGAACCCGCCGTGGCCCGCGCCCGCGTCAGTTCGGCGCGGGCCACGGTGCGCAGGTGCACTTCGTCGGGCCCGTCGAGGAAGCGCATCGCGCGGCCCCAGCTCCACAGCGCCGCCAGTGGCGTGTCGGGCGTGAGCCCCATCGCGCCGAAGACCTGCATCGCGCGATCGAGCACACGCGTCTGCAACTGTGCGGCGACGAGCTTGATTGCGGCCACGTCGACGCGCGCCGCGGCGTTGCCTTGTGTGTCCATGCGCCAAGCCGCGTGCAGCACCAGCAGGCGGGCCTGGTCGATCTCGACGCGGCTGTGGCCGATCCAGTCCTGCACGTTCGCGAAGTCGCCGAGCGTGCGACCGAAAGCGCGGCGCTCGGTCGCGCGGGCGCTCATCAGTTCGAGCGCGAGCTCGCACTGGCCGTCGATGGCCTGCTGCTGCATCACCGGCACGTTGCGCACGATGCTCAGGCCCGGCGTGTCCATCGGCACCAGCAGCAGCGTGTGGCGCGCGTGTGCCGGTGCGTCGGCCCCATCGCTGCTGCGGCCCATCACCACCGCTAGGCGACAGTTCGGGTGCGCGGCGCCGGTGATGAACCACTTGCGGCCGTTGAGCACGTAGTGGTCGCCGTCGCGCCGGATGCTGGTCGCGATGTTCGTCGGGTCGCTCGAGGCCACGTCGGGCTCGCTCATCGCGAAGCACGAACGCATCTCGCCGGCCAGCAGCGGCCGCAGCCAGCGCCCGGCCTGGTCGGGCGTGGCGAAGCGGTGCAGCAACTCGATGTTGCCGGTGTCGGGTGCATTGCAGTTGAAGACCTCGCTGGCCCACGGCACGCGGCCCATGATCTCGGCCAGCGGCGCGTAGTCGAGATTCGAGAGGCGTGTGCCCGGCTCGTCGGCGCGCAGCCCCGGCAGGAACAGGTTCCACAGGCCGAGCGCGCGCGCCTGGTGTTTCAGCGGCTCGACCACGTCGAGCGGGTACACGCCCGCGGCGGCATAACGCTGCCACTGTGCGTGGGCAGGCAAGACCAGGTCGTCGATGAAACGGCGCAGCTGCGATTGCAGCTGCACGACGTGCGGGGCGTGGGCGAAGTCCATGTTGGTGAGAGCGTCGGCCGGCAACCGGTGTGCAGTAAGCCCATGCTGAGCCCGCCGACTCGCTCCGGCGCTGGGCGCCCGCTCAAACCTTGATGCGCCTCAAATCTCGCGCACGAATTGCAGCGTGGCGGCCTGCGACAGGTTCAGCAGCTGGGCGATGTCTTTCACGTCGTCGGGCAGGGCGGCGTTGTCCCAGCCGTTCGCGGTGTGGCGTGCCAGGCGCACCGCCAGCGCCACGCTGCGCACGCTCGGGTGCTCGGCATGGCGGTCGTCGCTGATCCGGATCAGCAGTTCGGGCAGGCGCCAGGCTTTCATCAGCGACTGCTGCAGGTCCATCAGGTCGATGTTGAGCACGGCGAGCTGCGCCGCGCTGGAACGCAAGGCCGGGTCGGCGCGTTGCATGGTCCGGATGCGCAGGGCCAGCGCCGGGGCGTGGCACCACAGCAGCATTTCGGCGAAGTCGTGCAGCAGGGCGGCGGCGTGGATCACGGCCGAGTCGTGGTCCATGCGGTGCACCGCGAAGCCGAGCGCGAAGTTGGCGCTGCGGTGGGCACGCTGCAGCGTCCGGTTCAGGCCGGCCAGCGCCTCGGGTTCGTCACGCAGGCGGTCTTCCACCGTGGGTTGCACGCCGAAGCTGCCGAAGAACGGCGAGATGCCCATCATCACCAGCGCGGCGGTCACGGTTTCGGTGTCGGTCACGACGCGGCTGCCGCGGTGCGCCGACGAGTAGGCCAGCACCTTCAGCGTCATCAGCGGGTCGTTCGAGATCATTTCGCCGATGCTGTTGGCGTCGACGTCGTCTTCGTTGATGCGCAAGGCTTCGAGCGCTTCGGAGGTGTGGGCCAGCACCGGAATCTCGGCCGCGCGGAAGTGCGCCGTCCACGCCGCCAGGTCACGCAGTGGCTGCGTCAGGGCGGAGCTCGGCAAGGGCGGGGCGCTGGACATGGTGGCGAGGAATCGGGCGATCGTTCCTGCTTATCGGCTGCTGCGTGGCTCGGCTTGAGTCGGCTGTGCCGCTACAGCGACAGGATGTGACCTTCCTGCGGTTTGACCTGCCCGCCCAGCAGCGTGGCGTAGCAGGCTTCGACGGCCGCTTCGCCCTGGCCGCGCACCACCACCAGCCACGGCTGGCGTGGATCGGTCACCGGTTTCATGAACGCCGCCCAGGCCGCCGCCATCCGCTGCTGCAGACCGGGGCCGCCCCAGTCGGCCACGCGCTTCTTGATCTGCGCCGGTGCGAAGAACAGCACCGGCCGCGGGCCGGGCAGCCCCTTGCCGCTGCCGAGCGCTTCCCAGTGTGTGCCACCGACCGAGCAGCTGTAGGTCAGCTGATCGCCGAGGTGCGCATGCACGCCGGCGCGCACCGCCACGCTGCCGCTGAAGTCGACGTAGACACTGGGCTCCTGCGCCAGACCGGTCTGCACCGCCTCGTAACTCAGCACCTCGTCGTAACAGCCGAGCGACTGCGTGAAGCCGAGGTTGGCCGTCGACGTGAGACCGACGACCTTCACAGCATCGGCCGCGCCGCGCCGCTGCGCGAGACAGAACGCCGTGCCGTAGGCCGTTTTGCTCGACGCGCTCGAAAGCACCACACTGCGCGCGCCGAAGAACTGGTTGTCGGCAAGGAAGTCGTCGATCAGGAACGAGGTCATGAAGAGCGGGCGCAGCAAGGCTTGCTCGGCCTCGCGCCCGGCCACGTAGGCCGGGTCGGCGCTGCAGCGCAGATACTGGTTGTAGACCGGGTGCAGTTCGCGCCGGTGCGGCGCGCCGTCGGAGAAACCGCCCTCGTTCACGCGCACCGGCTGCAGCACCGCTTCGTCACCGATCGGCCAGTAGCCGTAAAAGCGCTCGCCGGGCGCGACGCCCGCGCAGCGCGACTCGGCCACGGTGGCGAAGCCCCAGACCGGGATGCAGCCGGTGGTCGGCTCGCCGGTCGGGTAGAAGCCCCAGTAGTTCATCGCATCGCCAAACGCTGCATAGGTGATGTTGTTCGAGGTCAGCGCGAACGAGTCGACGTGCAAACGCACCTCGCCTTCGGCGAGCTCGGGCGCGGGGCTGTTCACCCAGCGTGCCGCGTGCAGGTTGGTCCGGGCTACGACAAAACGCTTGCTCATCACTTCGCTCCAGGGTCGGTTTGGCCTACGATGAAGTATCACGTTTGGACTGGCACCCATGAACACCATCCGCCTGCCCCAAGGGGAAACACTGCCTTCGATCGGCCTGGGCACCTGGCGCATGGGCGAGGCCGCCGGTAGCCGGCGCGCCGAAGTGGCGGCGATCCGCCTCGCGGTCGAGATCGGCTACCGCGTCTTCGACACCGCCGAGATGTACGGCGAAGGGCGCGCCGAGCAACTGCTCGGCGAGGCGCTCGACGACGCATTGCGCGCGCAGGCCGTGCGCCGCGAAGAGCTGTTCATCGTCAGCAAGGTCTATCCGCACAACGCGAGCCGCGCCGGCACCGTGGCGGCCTGCGAGCGCAGCCTGAAGCGGCTGGGGCTCGACACCATCGATCTGTACCTCCTGCATTGGCCCGGCACGTTCGCGCTGAGCGAGACCGTCGAGGGGTTCGAGGCCTTGCAGGCGGGCGGGCGCATCCGGCATTGGGGTGTCAGCAACTTCGATATCGAGGCGATGCAATCGCTGGTTGCCACGCCAGGCGGAGAGCGCTGCGCGAGCAATCAGGTGTACTACTCGCTGAGCGAGCGTGGCCCCGAGTTCGACCTGCTGCCGTGGCAGCGCGAACGCGCGATGCCCTTGATGGCCTACAGCCCGGTCGACCAGGGCGTGCTGTCACACGACCGGGGCCTGGCGCGACTCGGCGAACGCGTCGGCGCCACCGCCTCGCAGCTCGCGCTCGCGCGGCTGATGGCCGAACCCGGGGTGATGGTGATTCCCAAGGCGGTGCGTGAAGCGCACCTGCGCGAGAACTTCGCGGCCTGCGAGCGGGTGTTGACGCCCGACGACGTCATGGAGATCGACCGCCTCTTTCCTTCGCCGCGGCGCAAGTCGGCGCTGGCGATGCGCTGAGATTTCCGGCAAAGGGGTCGGTGCGCCGGTCGGCTGACCGG